>NZ_NBXA01000024.1 GCF_003399625.1 Subtercola boreus
TGAAGCCCCTGCAGACCTCGGGCGACACCGCGATCCTCGAGGGCACCACGGTCCACGTGTCCGCTGACGCCGCCGCACTGCTGAACAAGACCTACGGCACCACCGCCGTCAAGGAAGGCCTCCTCGTGGGCGTCGCCAAGATCACCGTCAACACCAAGTAATAACTGCTTCTCCCCGCATCACACAGCATTCGAAAGGCCCTGGCGCATCGCGCCGGGGCCTTTCTCTGTTGATGGGCAGTTGTTGCTTCGGAACGGTATTCGGTGCTCTTCTCGTCCACAGGAGCGGTTCGTTGCGTTGCTGTAAACATTCGGCCGAATTGACCGGCCGCGTTCTCCGGGTGTGTTAAGACTGGTTACACAGCAAACAGCAAACCGAAAGAGTGAGGTTGACCCCGAATTCCGGACACTGACCAGGCGGGTTTCGCGTGTTTGCGGGCCTGTCGGGGAGGATGTCCGTGATGGGCACAAGCAAGAGGAAGACTTATACGCCGGAGTATCGCCGTGAGGCGGCGCGGCTGGTGATCGACACGGGCC
>NZ_NBXA01000025.1 GCF_003399625.1 Subtercola boreus
GCCCTTCCGGGCCACCGCCACGACGTCATCACGGAACTCTTTCGGATATGCCTTTGCCATAACTGACATCCTTCCAGCGAGAATCAAATCTCACAGATCAGATGACAACCGAACTCTGGGCAGACCCGAGGTAGACACCCATGTCCTCCGCATTCCATCGAAAGCGCGTGCTCGCGGTCTCCGCCGCACTCGCCGTCTCGGCCCTCGCCCTGGCCGGCTGCTCCGGCGCCAACTCCGGCGGGTCCGCCTCGGGCGGCTCGTCCTCCGGCTCGATCACCATCGGCACGACCGACAAGATCACCACCATCGATCCGGCCGGCTCCTACGACAATGGTTCGTTCGCCGTCGAGAACCAGATCTACCCCTTCCTCGTCAACTCCCCGCTCGGCAGCCCGGATGTGAAGCCCGACATCGCCGTCTCGGCCGACTTCACCTCGCCCACCGAGTTCACGGTCAAGCTCAAGCCCGGGCTGAAGTTCGTGAACGGCAACGACCTCACCTCCTCCGACGTCAAGTTCAGCTTCGACCGCATCGTCGCGATCGCCGATGAGAACGGCCCGTCGTCACTGCTCGGCAACCTCGCGAGCGTTGCAGCACCCGACCCCACCACCGTGGTCTTCACCCTGAAGAACGCGAACGACCAGACCTTCGCCCAGGTGCTCTCGAGCCCGGCCGGCCCGATCGTCGACGAGCAGGTCTTCTCGCCCACCGCGCTGACCCCCGACAACGACATCGTCAAGGGTCACCCGTTCGCCGGGCAGTACGACATTTCGAGCTACGACTTCAACAACACCATCCAGTACAAGGCGAACCCGAACTACCAGGGACTGCTCGGAGCCCCGAAGACCGAGACCGTCAACGTCAAGTACTACGCCGAGGCTCCGAACCTCAAGCTCGACATCCAGCAGAACAACATCGACGTCGCCTATCGCAGCCTCTCGGCCACCGACATCGCCGACCTGTCGACGAACAGCAAAGTGAAGGTCGTCGACGGTCCCGGCGGCGAGATCCGCTACATCGTCTTCAACTTCAACACGATGCCCTACGGTTCCACCACCTCCGAAGCCGACCCGGCCAAGTCGCTCGCCGTACGCCAGGCCGTGGCCGACCTGATCGACCGCGACGCCATCGCCTCGCAGGTCTACAAGAACACGTACACACCGCTGTACTCCTACGTTCCCGCAGGCCTGACCGGTGCGACCACCGTTCTGAAGGACCTCTACGGAGACGGAACGGGCAAGCCGAGCGCCGACAAGGCGAAGTCGACCCTCGCTGCCGCTGGTGTCACCGGGCCGGTCACGCTGAACCTGCAGTACGTCTCCGAGCACTACGGTCCCTCATCAGGCGACGAGTACGCCCTGATCAAAGACCAGCTGGAGTCGAGCGGCCTGTTCACCGTCAACCTGCAGACCACCGACTACGTGCAGTACTCGAAGGACCGCACGGCCGACGTCTACCCGGAGTACCAGCTCGGCTGGTTCCCCGACTACTCGGACGCTGACAACTACCTGACGCCGTTCTTCTCCGCCGACAACTTCCTCGCGAACCACTACGAGAACACCGCCGTGCAGGACGAGATCACCAAGCAGCTCAGCGAGACCGACCCCGCTGCACGCCAGAAGGAGATCGAGGACATCCAGGCCAAGGTCGCGGCCGACCTCTCGACGATCCCCTACCTCCAGGGCTCGCAGGTCGCCGTCGTCGGCTCGAACGTGAACGGTGCAGCAGACACGCTCGACGCGTCGTTCAAGTTCCGCTACGGAGCCCTCTCGAAGAGCTAGGCACTCCGCACCACTCGTGGGGGCGATCCGGATCCAGCGGATCGCCCCCACATTTCTCTGTATCCTCTGTACCAGCCTGCCCACCACTGACGATTGGCACCCATGACAGCGACTGTTCCAGCTGTTGGCATACCCGCCCCCAGCCCGACATCCAGGCCCACTTCCAGGCGGCGCATACCCGGTGGGGGGCTCGGCCGCTACATCGTGGTGCGGTTCCTGCTGATCATCCCCACCATCTTCATCCTCGTCACGCTCGTCTTCTTCCTGATGCGCGCCACGGGCGACCCCATCACAGCGGCACTCGGTGGCCGCCTGAGCGGAGCGCAGCTGCAGGAGCGCATCCACGCGGCCGGGTACGACCGGCCCATCCTCGTGCAGTACTTCGAGTACCTCGGCCAGATCGTGACCGGCAACTTCGGCACGAGCATCAGCGACAACCGCCCCATCACGACCATCCTCGCGACCTACGGGGTCGCAACGCTGGAGCTGGCGTTCTACGCTCTCATCGTCGCCTTCATCGTCGGTATCCCGCTCGGAATGCTCGCCGCATACTTCCGCGACAAGGGCCAGGACGCCGTGCTCCGCGTCTTCGCCATCCTCTGCTACGCGACGCCGGTCTTCTTCGCCGGCATCCTGTTGAAGCTCGTCTTCGCCGTCTGGCTGAACGTTCTGCCGGTGGCGGGGCGGGCATCCACCTCGTCAGAGCTCGAGATGCAGTTCCTGCCGAACAAGACGGGCATCTACCTCATCGACGCCTTCCAGACCGGCGACCCGGCGGTGATCAGCGATGTGCTCCTGCACGCCATCCTTCCGGCGATCGCGCTGGGCCTGCTCACAGCCGGCGTGTTCCTCCGCCTGGTCAGGACGAATGTCATCGGCACCCTCTCGACCGACTATGTGGATGCGGCACGTTCGCGTGGCGTCAGCGAGTTCCGTCTCGTGCGAAAGCACGCCTACAAGCCGGCCCTCATCCCGATCATCACGGTGATCGGCCTGCAGATCGCCCTGCTGCTCGGCGGGGCCGTGCTCACGGAGTCGACCTTCGAGTGGAAGGGCCTCGGCTTCCAGCTCGCCCAGTACCTCGCCGCCCGCGACTTCGTCGCCGTGCAGGGCATCGTCGCCCTGCTCGCTGTCATCGTCGCCGTGACCAACTTCATCGTCGACATCATCGCCGCCCTCATCGACCCGCGAGTGAGGTACTGAGCATGACGAACTCCCCGACCCGTACGAAGTCCACGCCCGCCTCCGCGAGGGTCTCCCGGCCCGCGAGACGCTCGCTGCTCTCCCGCCTCCCTGTCGTGCACCAGCTCCGCCAGAGTGTCGGCCTCCAACGCGGGATGCTCGTCGCCGGCCTCATCATCACCGGCGTCTTCGTCATCTGCGCGGTCTTCGCGCAGTTCATCGCCCCCTACGGTTTCGCGCAGCTCCGCGGCCCCGACGGCCAGTTCGGCGCCCAGCTGCCACCGAGCCCCGAGCACCTCTGGGGCACCACCGTCGGCGGCTACGACGTTTTCTCCCGGGTGATCTGGGGAGCGCAGACCGCTCTCGAGGTGATGGTCGTGGCCATTGTGCTCTCGATCTTCCTCGGCGTCTTCCTCGGCCTCGTGTCCGGGTACTTCGGCGGCTGGCTCGACCGCATCCTCGTCGTGCTGGCGGATGCGATCTACGCGTTCCCGTCGCTGCTGCTGGCCATCGTGATGTCGATCGTCATCTCGGGCGGCCAGTCGAACCTCTACGGAGGCATCCTCGCGGCGGCGATCTCCATCACGGTGGTGTACATCCCGCAGTACTTCCGTGTCATCCGCGCGGAGACGGTGCGCATCAAGAGCGAGGCCTTCGTGGAGTCGGCGAAGGTCATCGGGGCCTCGAACGCCCGCATCATGGTGCGGCACGTCCTCCGGAACTCCACCCGCACCCTCCCCCTGATCTTCACCCTGAACGCCTCGGAGGCCGTTCTCACCCTCGCGGGGCTCGGCTTCCTCGGCTTCGGAATCGAGCCGACAGCTGCGGCCGAATGGGGCTACGACCTGAACAAGTCGCTCTCGGACGTGACGAGCGGCATCTGGTGGACAGCCGTCTTCCCGGGTCTCGCCATCGTGCTCTCTGTGCTCGGCGTCACGCTCGTCGGCGAGAGCCTGAACGACCTCGCCGACCCACGCCTCCGGGGTCGACGCGCGGTGGCAGCGACCGCAGGCGACGTCGCCGCCACCTCCCAGACCGACACCGACACCAACACCTCCCATCCGGAAGGGCGCCAGTCATGAGCGGCCAGGCCAAGACCATCGTCTCGATCGAGGATCTCGAAGTCTCCTTCTCCACCGACGCCGGAGCGATCAAGGCCGTCAACCGGGTCAGCCTCTCGGTGGCCGCGGGCGAGGTGCTCGCCATCGTCGGCGAGAGCGGGTCGGGGAAGACCGTCACAGCGAAGTCGATCCTCGGGCTCCTGCCGGAGACCGCGACCGCCCGGGGGACGATCATCCTCTCGAACCGCGAAGGCGGCGGAGCATCCGGGGCCGGCAATTCACACAGCAACGATGTGCTGAGCCTGTCGAAGAAGCAGCTCCGCGGCATCCGGGGTTCCGACGTGTCGATGGTCTTCCAGGAGCCGTCGACAGCGCTCAACCCGGTCTACACCGTCGGCTGGCAGATCGCCGAGGGGCTTCGCGCACACGGAAAGTACACGCGTGCAGAGGCGAAGGCCAAGGCGATCGACATCCTCGGCCGCGTCGGCATCCCCGACCCCGAGACGCGGGTGAACTACTACCCGCACCAGTTCTCGGGTGGCCAGAAACAGCGCGTCGTCATTGCGCAGGCGCTCGTGCTCGATCCGGGACTGATCGTGGCCGACGAGCCGACGACCGCCCTCGATGTGACCGTGCAGGCCGAGATCCTGGACCTACTGCGCCGCTGCCGCGACGAATTCGGCACCGCCATCGTTCTGATCACGCACAATATGGGAGTGGTCGCCGACCTTGCTGACCGGGTCGCGGTCATGTACCAGGGAGAGGTGGTCGAGCAGGCCGACGCCGTCACCCTGTTCTCCGATCCCCAGAACGACTACACGAAGAAGCTCCTGGCCTCCGTGCCGCACATCGGCCAGGGGGCGCTCCAGACGGTGGAACGGGCATCCGCTCGCGCAGCCGACTGGCAGAACGCCGCTCCGGTCGTCGTCGCCTCGGGCCTTCGCATCGAGTATCCGGGCCGGCTCGGTCGCGGTGGATTCGTCGCCGTCGACGGGGTCGACTTCGAGATCCGGGCGGGCGAGGTGCTCGGCCTGGTGGGCGAGAGCGGATCGGGCAAGACCACCATCGGCCGTGCGATCGGCGGACTCACCCGCGTGACCGGCGGATCCCTGAAGGTGCTCGACCACGAGATGAACGGCATCCGCGAGCGCGTCTTCAAGAAGGTGCGGAGCGACATCGGCTTCGTGTTCCAGGATCCCGCCTCGAGTTTCAATCCCCTGCTCACCATCGCCGACTGCGTGGCTGAACCGCTGGTCGTGCACGGCCGTGCCGGCAATCCACGTGAGGCCAGGGCCCGCGTCGACGAACTCCTGGAGGCGGTGCAGCTCCCGAAGAGCTACGGCGACCGCTACCCCCACGAACTCTCGGGCGGCCAGCGCCAGCGAGCCAGCCTCGCCCGGGCGATCGCGCTGGAACCGGCACTGCTGATCGCCGACGAGCCCACCTCCGCGCTCGACGTCTCGGTGCAGGCGAGGGTTCTCGAACTCTTCGCGGAGCTGCAGCGCGAGTTCGGGTTCGCCGCGCTCTTCATCAGCCACGACCTCGCCGTGGTCGATCTGCTGGCCGACCGCATCGCGGTGCTCTACAAGGGCAAGCTCGTCGAGGAGGGAACCGGTTCTGAGGTGCTCGGCTCGCCGAAGCACCCTTACACCCAGCGCCTGCTCGCGTCGCTGCCCGTGCCCGATCCGATCGAGCAGGCGTCACGGCGTGAGGCACTGCGGGCGCTTCGCGCCGATGAGGCCCGCGCAGCCGGTACCTCGTAAACTGTCTGCCGTGAACCAGAAGCCTGCTTCCAGCCAGACCGTGATGCTCAGCGCCGCCGGTGCCGAGTTCACGGCGTATGTTGCGACGCCGCAGATCCCGGCGGAACAGTACAAGGGTGCCGTCATCGTCATCCACGAGGTCTGGGGAGTCGTCGACCACATCCGGAGTGTCGCAGACCGATACGCGGCCGAGGGGTACCTGGCCATTGCCCCCGATCTGATGGATGACCTCGGTGCGTCGTCCGACGAGGCCGAGAAACTGCAGCGGCAGCTGGTCAGCGCAGACCCGACTGAGCTCGCTCGGGGCCAGGAACGCCTTCGCGAGCTGATGGCCCCCATCACGGAGCCGGCCTTCGCGACCCGGGCCATCCACCGGCTGATCGCCGCCGTCGACCACCTCCACCGGCAGGAGGCTGTTGCCGGCCGGATCGCCGTCACGGGGTTCAGCTTCGGCGGCAGCTATGCCTTCAGCCTCGCCGTCGCCGATTCGCGGGTGCGAGCATCCATCCCCTTCTACGCCTATGTGAACCTGCCCAGGGAGCTGCTAGGCGAGATCGCCTGTCCGATCCTGTACTTCGTCGGCGAAGACGACCCGGCGCTCTTCCAGGCGCTGCCGGTCCTGACCGAGCAGATGAAAGGTGCCCACGTCGATTTCACCGCGATCGCCTACCGGAAGACCGGTCATGCCTTCTTCAACGAGTCGAACGCACACGCCTACCGCAAGGACGCAGCGCAGGATGCCTGGAAGAAGAGCCTCGCCTTCCTGGCCGAGAACCTCGCGCCGACCCGCTGACGTAACGACCCGCTGACAGACCGACCCGCTGACAGACCGACCCGCTGACGACCCGAGGGGAAGATGACCGGATGAGCGCCTTCGACCTGGTACGGCGAGCATTCGGCTGGTCGCTGAAACCTCCGTCTGTGAGCGAACAGCCGCCAGACGACGTGGCCGTCGACACATCGATCCTGACCATGCTCCGCACCCTCGGGATCGCGATGCTCGCCTCGAGCCAGGCGACGAACGATGTGGAATCGACGCTCTATGAGATCGCCGAGACCTACCATCTGACCGGAATCCGCATCGCGGTGCTGCCGACTCTCGTGGTGTTGCAGCTGGACAGCATCCCCTCCGTGGCGGTGGACACGGGCATCATCAGCACAACCCGCATCGCGGCGGGACTTGCCGACGAGGTGCGCTCCGCGAGCGGTCGCGGCAGTGCACACAGCGGCATCGGAGACCCCGTGCGCGCCGGTCGCACCGATCTCGATACCGTTTCCTCGCTTTCCGTGCGGCTCGACCAGGCCGCCGCCATCGACGAGCTGGTGAACGAAGCACGGCTCGGGAGGCTGAACCCCGACGATGCGGCGACGAGGTTTGCGATCATCCGGTCGTCCCGTCCGCGTTTCCCGGCGTGGATGATCGTGATCGGGCACACCGTGCTGTGCCTGGGTTTCGGGCTCACCCTGAACCCGACGCTCTCGGCGGTGCCCGCCTATGTGCTGCTCGGTGCGATCGTGGGGCTGATGCTGCTCCTCGGCCGGAAACTCCCCACCCTCGCCAGCGCGATGCCCGTCTTCGCGGCGTTCATCGTGACCATCGTCACCGTGTTGTTCCTCACCGGGCCGGCAAGCGGCGACCCGCTGCGGCTGATCACCCCGGCGCTGGTGAGCTTCCTGCCGGGACTCACCCTGACGGTCGCCTCGATCGAACTGACCAGCAACCAGATCATCGCGGGCGCGAGCCGGATCGTCTACGGAGTCGCCCAGCTTTTGCTGCTCACCTTCGGGGTCATCGCCGGCTTCACGGTCACAGCGAGTGTCTCGATGCTGAGCGTCGGCGTGCAACTGGGCTGGTGGACCTCGGTGCTCGGGGTCGCTCTGGTCGCCGCCGGCTACGTGCTGTTCCTGTCGGCGCCGAAGAGATCGTTCCTCTGGATCCTGCTCGCGCTGTTCGTGGCCTACGGGGCCCAGTCGCTCGGAGCAATCGCCATCGGTCCGCAGCTCGGTGGATTCGTCGGGGCCCTGGTGATCGTGCCGATCAGTCGGCTCTTCGCGCGCTTCCGAACGGCACCACCGGCCACCGTCATGACCCTTGCCTCGTTCTGGCTGCTGGTTCCCGGAGCCCTCGGCTTCATCGGCATCAGCGAAACTGCAACAGAGAGCGCCGGGAGCGCCTCCACCATCGTGAACACTGCACTGTCGCTCTTCTCGATCGCGCTCGGCATCCTCGTCGGAACAGGTCTCACCCGCGACTTCGACCGCGCGCGGCGAGCGAGAAGGGCGCTGAACGTCCTCCCCCCACCACGGTCGTGACCCCCGTCCCGTCCCGTCACTTCAGCGGAAGCAGGAACCCGTCGTCGATGAGCTTCCGGATGCGCGGGAGCACATCATCGATCAGCGCGTCCTCCTCCACCTCCAGCAGATGGGCGATCGCCCCGCAGAGCTGGCCGAGCGTGAGATCCCCATCGCAGGCACCCACCAGCGCGGCCAGCGCCGTATCGAGAGAGACAGTTCGGGCGAACCCGCTGCCCTGCCTGAGCGTCATGACCGTCGGATTCTCCTGCCCCGGCCAATAGTGGCGTTCCTCTGTCACATCGGAGGCATAGGTCACAACCGAGGCCAGCAGACCGGCGTCACTCAGCGCCGCCTGCCAGTCGCGGCCCTCCAGCGCCGCCTGGAAGTACTCCCCCAACCCGGCAGGGTTGTCACCCCGCCCGCCATGGAGCGTCTCATAGCGCGCGAGTCTCCCGCCAGTGCCGGTGAGGGGCGCACGCAGCAGCACGTAGCCGAAACCGACCCGAGTGACGTGCCGCGAATCGAAGTCGTCGAGCCACGCTTCGTACAGCTCATCGAACTGCGCGGTTCCGGGGCGGGTGCCGCCGTCACGGATCCACGTCTCGGCGTACAGAGCGGCATCCTGCAGCTCGCGTTCGATGACCCATGCGTCGAGACCCGTCGGCTCGATCCAGCTCCGCACCCGATCGAGGCCCGAGTCGGCGGAAGCTGCGTGGTACTCCCAGTTGCCGAGAAGCTGCGCAGTGCCGCCGGGAGTCAGGTGCTCGCCGGCCTCACGGATGATTGTCTGCACCAGCGCGTCACCGACCAGCCCGCCATCGCGGTACTCATACAGCGGCACGCCTTCCCGCCGCGGAGTGATGACGAACGGCGGGTTCGAGACGATCTGGTCGAAACGTTCATCCTGAATCGGCTCGAACAGACTCCCCAACCGGAACTCGATGTTGTCGACCGCGTTCAGCTCGGCGTTCAGGCCTGCCAGCCAGAGGGCCCGTTCGCAGATGTCGGTGGCGACCACCCGGCGCGCGTGACGCGATGCGTGGAGCGCCTGGATGCCGCAGCCGGTGCCGAGGTCGAGGGCTGAGTCGATGGGCGAGCTGATCATGAGCCCACTCAGGGTGGTGGATGCTCCCCCGATGCCGAGCACGTGATCTTCGCTGAGCGGATGTCCGAGAGCGAGTTCGCCGAGATCGGAGAGAATCCACCAGCTGCCGGCACCGAGCGTGTCGACGAAGCTGTACGGTCGCAGGTCGAGGAGCGCGCGGAGTCGTCCGGCGGCGGGGCCGTCGGGTGCGTCGCCGACCAGGCCGAGGGCTTCAGCACCCGCACTGCCGAGTTGCGGAAGGGCTCGGTCGACCTCAGCTCGGTCGAGCGGCTCGTTCAGGACGAACAGCGCGGCGAGAGCCTCTGCCCGGGTGAACGGAAGACCCTCCGCGCGCCGCCGTGCCAGTGCGCGGAGGGCCGGCAGCCGTTGCCCGCGGAAGAGGGCAGCCGCTGCGTCTTCACCCCACAGCCTGCCGACCGTCTCGACGCTGAAAGACGAGGTGATCAGATCGCGGCGGAGGTCGGCGGTGAGAGTGGAGCCCATCACCCCATTCAAGCGCACCCGCCAGCGCGTGCTCGACTCGTGCACTCTGCTGCTGCCGCGCCCTTCGGGCTTGCCTTCGGATTGATGGGTTCTGGATGCGCATGGCTGAATCGGTGGTGCGCGATGGTCGGCGACGATACGAAATATGGGTGGTCGGCTGTGATGGCCGGGTGCAGGGCGCACTGTGACGTCGTCGTGTGAGGGCGCGGGTGAGGGCGCGGGTGAGGGCGTCGATAGTGGGCCCGAGTGGTGGGCCCGGGTGGTGGGCGTCGTTTTACCCGGTGTCGCTGGACTGGTCGTCTCGGAGTTGATCGTCTACTTCATGGTCTGGTGGGTGGTGGCCGGGCGGTAACTGCCTGGCCCGGTTCTGTTGGCAGGGTCTGGGTGTTTGGTTCCAGTCGAGTGATGCGGGTGGGATGACGTGGGGGGTGCCGTTTCGGATGGTCAGTATCCAGCGGGCTTTGTGCACGTTTGAGTGGTGGAAGTGACAGAGCAGAGCCCCATTGTCGAGGTCCGTCAGCCCACCCGGGTGGGTCGGGGATAGCCACCCGTCGACGTGGTGCGATTCGCACCAGGAGGGGGGTGCGTTGCAGCCTGGCCAGACGCACCCGCCGTCGCGTGCGGCGAGGGCGCGGTTCTGGGCGGTGGTGAACAGGCGCCGGGTCTTGCCGTGCTGGATCACCTGCCCGTGCTCACCGAACAAGGTCGTGATGACATCCCCGTGACACAGGAGCGTTTCAACGGTCGTGTACGGGACGGGTTCGGTGAGCCCATCGATCCACCCCACACCCCGCCCCGAGGTCACATCCTCGAGGGTGGCGTGCAGGTTCACGGCCGGCGCCGCACCATTCAACCGCGGCACCGCTGGGTCCTTCGCCCCCAGCTCAATCAGCTGCACCAGACCATCGGCGCGCTTCTGACCTGCACTCCGCGTATCCGCCGTCACAGCATCACCCAGCACACCGTCACCGCCTTCGTCGCTACCGTCATCGCCGTCGTCGCCGTCGTCGCCACCGACGCTTGCCGGGTCGGGTTCGAAGGAGACAATCCGGGGGCTGGTGAACGGTTCGAGGGCGGCGCCGATGATCCCGGCCATCGAGCCTGTCAGCATCCCCGTAATGCGCGTCATCCCTGAACAGTGCGGCGTCAACGTCAAATACCTGCGTTCGAACAGGTCTGCGTCTCGGGGCTCGGCACCGTCAGGATCGAGGTGCTCCCGGTACCTGATCGCGAGATCATCGACCTCCCGAACCGAATACCCAAACCCCCCGACCCGATCCTGCGCGTACGACACCAGACCACCCTCAGCCTCCTCCACCTGTTCGGTGAACCCGACCCGAGAAGCCACGTCGGTGAGGCGGGTGGTGATCCGCTCCGCGACATCTACCCCGATGTCGCCCCTCGCAAGAGCCTCCGCGACGCGGGGGAACAATGGCGGGTTCGGCAGACCGACCAGAGACATCGTCGTGTGCGTTCGGGTAGCGAGCCGAAGGCGATCCTGAACCGACCGCTTCGACGCCTGCGTCACCGTTTCAAGAAACAACTGAACAGACCGGAACCCGTGAGACTTCGACAACCCCTCATCGCCGTACTCGACAGCAGACAGAGCCGCCACCTCCCCCGCCATCCGCACACGCAGGCCATCAATGATCCGGCCCAACGACTCGACCTCCGCAGTCGCCACCATCACGTCCTCGTCGGCAAGCCCGCAGGGCGCGGCAGCCCCACCGACACCCGCCAACAAGGCGTCGAACCGTTCCCGGGCATCCGAAACCCACCCCATCACCGAAGCAATGTCAAAGGAGGAGGCTGGCTGGTTCATACCAACAGTCAAACACCAACCACTGACATTCCCTCAGTAAATCAGGGTCCCCGCAGGATGAAATCCAAAACTCTCAGAAACGATTTCTGAGCCGACCCGTTAGAACGTCTCGATGCCTTCGAAGTCGTACCCCACGAAGCCCTGCGGCTGAGCGTAGACGACGTTTCGGGCAACGGTCAGCGCCTCTGTGTCGGCATCGAGACGGGCCACGGCGCTCCGCGCAGAATCCTCCGCCGAGGCATCCGAGTCCTGTAACGCCGTGGAAGAGTCCGGGCGGCTGAGAATCGCGCTCGAAGGACCAACGACGAGCTGCACGAGTTCGACTTCCTCTGTGGCAGAGTAGCTCGGGATCTCCACCGACGCCGAGGTGTGATTCGCCCCGAGAGCCGCGACGAAACGAAGAAGCGCGTCAGCGACGCCATCAGATGTGACGAAGGAGTCCCCGGCGTAAGAGATCTTCTTCATGCTTCTAGACTCCGCGTCAGGCTGCCCCAGCACAAGGCTGTTGCACACGTCGGGCGGAGCCGTTATAAGAAGATCCGGTGTCGGGGGCCGCGCGTAGAGTGTGCCCATGATTCATTCGATCGTTCCTCCCTATCTTCTCGAGAAGATCGCACAGACCGATGACGGTCGCATGGTGCGGGCTGCTCGATCGGCTCGCCGCGCGCTGCTGGCGCGAGACTCGGTTCTGGATGCCCGGGCCACCGCAGGCGCGGAAGCCAATCGCACGGGGCCCGATTCCGAGGTTCCGCACGGGGGCTCACCGTCGGTTGCAGCGACAGTGAAGAGGCGTGATGGAGGGACTTTGGCGGAGTCGGCCGCCGGAGCGGTCGCGGCAACCCCGACGCCCTCACGCACGATCTTCGACGCGCACAACACGGAACAGCTGCCGGGGACACGGGTGCGCACGGAGGGATCGGATGCCACCTCCG
Organism: Subtercola boreus; assembly: GCF_003399625.1. Lineage (GTDB taxonomy): Bacteria > Actinomycetota > Actinomycetes > Actinomycetales > Microbacteriaceae > Subtercola > Subtercola boreus_C. The sequence goes on from NZ_NBXA01000025.1 coordinate 12,425, forward strand.
ATGTCACCGTCACCGAGGCCTACGACGGGCTGGGGGCGACGTTCGAGCTGTATGAGAGAGCTTTCGGACGCAACTCCATCGATGGGAAGGGGCTCCCGCTGCTCGCGACAGTCCACTACGGCAAGGACTACGACAACGCATACTGGGACGGCCAGCGCATGGTCTTCGGCGATGGTGACGGCGAGATCTTCGGGCGCTTCACCGCCTCGGTGTCTGTGATCGGGCACGAACTCTCCCACGGGGTGACCCAGTTCACGGCCGGGCTGGAGTACCAGGGCCAGTCGGGCGCATTGAACGAGTCCTACTCCGATGTCATGGGGGCGCTGGTCGAGCAGTTCCAGAAGAAGCAGTCGGCCGGCGAAGCGAGCTGGCTCATTGGCGAAGGGCTGTTCACCGCTGCGGTACAGGGCAAGGCGCTGCGCTCGATGATCAGCCCCGGAACGGCCTACGACGACGACATGCTCGGCAAAGACCCCCAGCCGGCAGACATGGCCCACTACGTGGACACGACAGACGACAACGGTGGAGTGCACCTGAACTCGGGCATCCCGAACCGCGCATTCGCACTCGCCGCGATCGAGATCGGTGGTTTCGCCTGGGAGACGGCGGGGCAGGTCTGGTACGACACGATCACCGGCCCCCTCGCATCCGACGTCGACTTCGCCACCTTCGCCCGCGCCAAGGTGGCCGCGGCCACAGCACGTTTCGGTTCCGGCTCTGCTGAGACGAAAGCCGTTCGCGCAGGTTGGCTGAAAGTGGGAGTCTTGGAGGATGGAGCAGCCGGCTGACACCTCCGGTCTGCGAGATGCGAGTCCGCAGGTCGCTGTCACAGTCGTGCGCACCGGCGGCTTTGCGGGGTTGAAGCGAACGTGGGAGGCGACTGCAGACGACCCGTCGACGGTTGGCGTGTGGCTGGGTTTTGCCGACTCGCTTCCGTGGGGTGCGACGCCGAGAGAGGATCCGCGGAGCGTCGACCGTTTCGTCTACCGGATCGTGATCGCCGTGCACTCTGAGGTGCGGCACGAGAAGACCCTGCCGGAGAGCGCCCTCACCGGCGGCTGGCGCGATCTGGTCGACCGGGTGCAGCAGCAGGCCGACGGCGACGCAGGTTCGGGGCAGTCGCCGGCACCACCGCACTGAGCATTCCGGCTCCGCCCTGCTCCGCCTGACTCTGTTGCTCCGCCCCGCTCTGCCCTGCCCAGCCCGGCTCTGCGATACTCCTCCCTACGGCGCAGTGAAGCCCGCAGGTGGGGCACCTCCCCCAAATCCTTGCCTGCCGACGCCCGTCGTCTGGGTCGTGGATCCGCCCAGACCGGTGAGCCCCGTCGTCGAGGTCGACGTGTCTGTACTTGTCACATCGGTATCGAGGTTCGCCAGGATCACCTCGTCGCCTTCCGCCAGGCCCGTCAGCACCTGGGTGCGTTCCGTTCCCATCGTGCCCACCGTGATCACGGTGCTGTCGGATGTCCCGTCCTTCAGCAGATCGGCCGTGTAGGTGCTTTCGGAGCGGTGCACTGCGGAGGTCGGAATCGTGAGCACGGAATCTCCGTTCGAGACCTGCACGGCGATCTGCGCCGACGCACCGTTCAGCACGGGAACCGAACCGTCGAACGAGAGCGTCACAGTGTAGGAGGGCGTCGAGGAGCTCGACACATCGAGCACGCCGATGCGGCTGACTGTACCGGCGAGGGTCGCGCCCGTGCTGGGCAGGGTGGCGACAGCGACCTGGCCGACTGCGACCTTTGCGATGTTCGCCAAGGAGACGGTCGAATCGACGACATAGCCGTCGGTACCGATCACGGTGATGGCGGCGGTTGTGGAATCAGCGCTCACAGCCGTACCCGTGGTCAGGGAGACTGCGGCCACGGTTCCGGCGGTCGAGGCGGTGAGTGTCGCCAGAGACAGGTTCTGCTCGGCAGCAGTGAGAGCGGCGTTCTGCACGTCGAGTGCAGCCCGGTCGGCGACGATGTCCTCGGCGGACGCAACGGTGGTCGTGGATCCCGTTCCGGTGCCGCCGGCCGCGGAGCCGGAGGGGCCGGTGGTGGTCGCCGAGCCTTGAGTGGCAGCCGTGGAGGTGGGCGTCGAAGTGGAGGTGGAGGTGGTCGAACCGCCGGAGCCAGCGGCGGGAGTGGCCGGGGTTGTGATGGTCGGCGTCGGTGTGGTCGGCGTCGGCGTGGCCGGCGTGGATGCGGACGGAGATGTTGCGTCCGTGTCGACGATGGCGGACTGCAGAGCCTTGACGGCCGAGTTCAGCGTGCCGACGAGAGCAAGCACATCGGACTGAGCCGTCTGGCTCGTCTCCTGCTGGGCCTGGACCGTGCTGATGGCGCTCTGGCAGTCCGCGAGCAGGTCCTGGGCGTTTTGCAATGCGTCTGAGGTGCTGCCGGTGTCCGAGTCGTCACTTTCCAGGGTCGCGCTCGGCGTGGGAGTAGCGGTAGCCGTCGGCGCGGGTGTCTCGGTCGGTGTGGGGGTCGCGGTCGGTGTGGGCGTCTCGGTCGGCGCGGGCGTCGCGGTCGGTGTGGGCATCGCGGTCGGTGTGGGGGTGGGGGTGGGGGTCGAGGTGGGGGTGGGGGTCGAGCCATCCAGGGTGGCCTCGAGGAACGGCTTGCACGTCGTGGTGGAGGCATCGATGCTCGTCTGCGTGGCGGTCAGAGCCATCTGCGCCGCACTACTGTACTGGGCGAGGAGCTTCTGTTGGGCATCCGTCACCGCTGCCGCAGCGGCGACGACCGCAGGGTTCGTCGCCGAGGTTGTGCCCGCCTTCGTGCCAGCAGCAGAACCAGCAGCAGGAGTTGGAGTTGCAGCACCTGTAGAAGTGCTGCCGGATCCGGACGCAGCGGTCGAACCCGTCGAACCCGCAGCGGCCGTCGAGGCGCCGTCAGTCGCTGTGTTGCTCGTCGTGGAGCTGCCGGTCGTCGTTGCACTGGCGGTCTGCGAGGCGAGATCGTCGTCGATGGTCTGCTGGGCCTTCGTCACCGAGGTCTGGGCGTTCTCGATCGCCGACTGCAGATCGGTGGTGTCGAGGGTGGCGAGTTGCTGCCCGGCGGTCACGGTGTCGCCGACTGCCACAGAGACGGCGTTCACCGTTCCCGCCACTGAGAATGCCTCGTCGCGACGCGTTGCGGAGGCGATGGTTCCGGAGACGGCCAGGGACTCGCTCACCGATGCCATCGACGCCACCGCTGTGCGGTAGTTCGTTCCGGCGGGCTGCGCCAGCGCATAGACGACACCCCCACCTGACGCGCAGAGCACAGCCGTGACGGCGGCCCCCGCGATGATCCGGTTGCGACGACGCCGCGCGGCCCGTTGACGGGGAGTGAACGGGGTCGGGGCTACCGGGCTGCCTGCAGCAGCATCGGATGAGACCGTCGCACCCCCAGCACGACCGGAACCGTCATCCCCCTCCGCTTCGCCGAAGTCGAAGGGCGGCGCCTCGTTCATGAACCGCTCGTCGTGGTCGAGCCGTTCGCAGCCGCGCCAGCGCCAGCGCCACCGCGGCGGCCGACCCGGCTCGTGCAGGCGCCGTCCACGGCGGTCGAGACGGTCAGCGACGTGGCGTCGAACCCGCCGGAGGTGTTCGAGGTTCCCTGTGCGGCGACACAGCTCCCCACGGCGAGCGCCGTACTGTCTGCGGCGATGGTCTTCGTGTAGGTGGTGGCCGCGTCGACGATCACGCTCACCGGCGTGGCCGACGCGGTCGGTGCCGAGGCGGTCGGTGCCGGTGCAGTCGGTGCCGTTGCAGCAGAATCGGTCGCGCTCGAGGTTGCCGTCCTGCCCGCGGGCATGGCGGGAACGCTTGCCGTCACGGTGAGCGTGGAACCGGAGACGGCCGTCACCTGTCCGATGGTGAACCCGCCGCGGGCCCCGAACCCACCGGCGGCGCCGGTACCCGTGCCCGCTCCGTCGCTCGGCGTGCCGGTGGGCGTGGTTCCGGATGCTCCCCCGCCGCCTGTCGCACCATTCGGTAGACCGGTGGGAGCCACGCCGTCGGGCGCCGTGCCGCCGGCACCCCCGCCGAAACCGGCGCCCCCGCCGAAACCGCTCGCGCAGGTTCCCTCGACGGCGTCGCTGATGGCGATCGTCGTCGCTGTGATGGGCGCCGAGGCATCGGTCGACGTGGTGGTCGAGGTGCCCGTGGATGAGTCGGCTGCTGCCGTGGCGCTCGTCACACTCACGCAGCTGCCGACCGCGATGTCGCCGAGGGCAGCAGAGACGGTCGATGAGATCGCCGTGCTCGCCGTGTAGCTGACAGCGGTCTGGGTGGAGGTGTCCTGCACCTGGAGGATCGTTCCGCTGGCCGCGGCGATGAGGCCGGAGATTCCACCGCCGCCGAACGAACCGGTGCCACCGGTGCCGGCGCCGACCCGGCCCGAACCGTCAGCGGAGGAGGCGGCCGACGTGTCGGACGATGCGGCGCTCGAGGAGCACGCGCTCAGCGCGAGAAGGGCGCCGAGGGCGAGAAGGGCGCCCACGGGCATCCGGTACCTGCGAAGTGTGCTGTTCATGACTGACTTTCTGTTGAGCGTTGGAGGGGAGCTGAGAGCGAGAGTGCGCGGCTATTCACTGCGCAGCGCATCGATGGGAGCGAGCCGGGCCGCTCGGGTGGCCGGATACACGCCGAAGACGATGCCGATGGCGACCGCGACTCCGATCGACAGCACGACTGCCGGCACCGAGACCACGATCGAGCTGCCGAGGGCGGCCGGCAGGGTGAGGGCCGCGATGATGCCGAGCACTGCGCCGAGCAGACCACCCGAGAGCCCGAGGATCGCCGCCTCGATGAGGAACTGCCGTCGGATCGCCCACGGAGGCGCCCCCAGCGCCTTTCTCAGGCCGATCTCCCTGGTGCGCTCCGACACGGAGACGAGCATGATGTTCATCACGCCGATACCACCCACAAGGAGGGAGAGTGCTGCGACACCGGTGAGCAGCACGGTCAGGGTCTGGTAGATCGCTGTCGCCGTGCCGACGAGGGCGTCCTGGCTGGCGATGGTGAAGTCCGCATCCGCGACATCCGAGAGGGAGTGGAGGTTCGCCAGCAGCGTCTGGGTCTCCTGGTATGCCCCCGAGAGCTGGCCTGCTGAGGCCGCCTGCACGTAGATCGTCGACACACTGTTGCTCGACGTACCGCCGATGAGGCGTGTGGCCGCCGTCGAGAACGGAACGATCGCTATGTCATCGAGGTTGTCCGACGAGCTCGACCCCGCCGAGGAAAGCACACCGACCACCGTGAACGTGCGATCCGAGATCGTCACCGTGCGGTTGACCACGTTCTGCGTGCCGAACAGCTCGTCGGCCGTCTCCGACCCGAGAACGATGTCCGAGGCAGACGCGGCGTTCTCGGCATCGGTGATGAAGGAGCCGTAGGCGATGGTGCGGGAACGCACATCCAGCCACGACGGTGTGGTGCCCGTGACCGTCGTCGTCCAGTTCGTGTCACCGTTCACCAGCGAGAGCGAGGTCGACTTCTCGGCGGCCACCCCGGCGATGTCGGGCGAGTTGACCGTTGAGGCGAGGGCCGCGGCATCCGAGATCGTCAGCGTCGAGCTGGTGCCGAAGCCACCGCGCACACCGGAGGTGTCTGTTGTGCTGCCCGGTGTGACGATGAGCAGGTTGCTGCCGAGCGAACTGATCTGCGAACTGACATCCTTCTGGGTGCCGAGCCCCAGCCCCACGGTGAGGATGACCGCGGCGATGCCGATCAGGATGCCGAGAACCGTGAGCAGCGAACGAAGTGCATGCGAGTGCACCGCCGACCAACTCGTTCGGAACGTCTCCATCCAGCTCATGCGGCGTTCACCTCGTCTGTGACGATCTCGCCGTCGCGCACCCGGACGATGCGGCGAGCGCGTTCGGCAACCTCGATCTCATGCGTGATCAGCACGATCGTGCGGCCGAGCTCATGCAGTTCGTCGAAGAGACCGAGCACATCCCGCGTCGACACGGAGTCGAGGTTCCCCGTCGGTTCGTCGGCGAGGATCATCGTCGGCTCACCGACCAGGGCCCGCGCCACGGCGACACGCTGCTGCTGGCCACCCGACAGCTCCCCCGGCCGGTTCGCGAGCCGGTCGCCGAGTCCCACCCGCTCGAGGGCGCGCTGGGCACGGAGCTTCCGCTCGTCGCGGTGCACCTTGCCGTAGATCATCGGCAGTTCGACGTTCCTCCACGCTGAAAGAGACGGAAGCAGGTTGAACTGCTGGAAGACGAACCCGATGCGCTGGTTGCGGATCTGGGCGAGATCGATCTCGTCGAGGTCGTTCACGTCGTCGCCGCCCAGCCGGTAGGTGCCGCTGGAGAGGGTGTCGAGGCAGCCCAGGATGTTCATGATCGTCGACTTTCCAGAGCCGGATGGGCCCATGATCGCCACGTATTCGCCTTCGACGATCTCGAGGTCGATGCCGCGGAGGGCCTCGAACTCGAGAGAACCCGAACGGTAGACCTTGCGGGCCGCCGCCAGGGCGATGACCGGCTCGGTACTCCCGGATGTCGGCTCGACACGGCTCTGGATGACCGGCTCAACCATTGGCCCCGCCATTCCGCGTCGTGCTGCGCGTGGTGCCGGTGGTGGTACCGCCGGTTCCGCCACCGGCACCGCCGGGGATCGTGCCCGTGCCGCCTCCGGGGAAGGTTCCCGTTCCGCCACCCGGGAACTCGCCGGTCTGGCGACCGGTTCCCGTACCGCCGGTCTGCCCGCCCGTTCCGGTGCCACCGGGCGTGAAGACCGTCACCACGACGCTGTCCCCCTCCGCCAACCCGCTCGTGATCTCGGTGAGGGTACCCACCGTCTCGCCGACGACGACCGGCGTCTTCACCTCTGCACCCTCCGCATCGAGAGTGGTCACCGTGCTCGTGCCGGCAGCCGTCGTCACTGCCTCGCTCGGCACGGTCAGCACGTTCGTGCGACGCTCGTAGACGATGGCTGTCGTGACGGAGACTCCGTCGTAGAGCCCTGCGGGGGAACCGGTGACCGAGACGACCACGGGGTAGGTGACGGCTCCTGAGGTCGCGGACGGCAGGAGGCCGACAGACGCGACCGTGCCGAAGAAGGCCGTGCCGCCGGTGAGCGACAGTTCGACCTGGTCGTCTTTGGCGACGTTGGCGATGTCGGACTCCGAGACGGCCACACTCACCTGCCACGAATCGGTGCTCACGATGGTGAATCCCGAGGTGCTGGCCGTCGTGGTGGTTCCGGATGTCGCCGCCGATGTTCCCGCGGTCGATCCGGCGCCCGTCGTGCCCGCACCCGAAGACGATGACGTCGAGGAACCGGAGGACGATCCCGCCGACACCCTGTCACCCACAGCGACGCCGACGGTCGTCACGAGACCGGCGACCGGCGCGGTGAGCGTTGCATCGGTCACGTCTGTCTCGGCATCCGTCACGGCGGCAGAGGCCAGGTCGACCGACGACTGGTCCGCGGCGATCTGGGCCACAGCCGCGTCGCTCCCGTCGCTGGCAGAGGTCGCATCGGCCAGCTTGGCCTCAGCCGTTGCGAGGGTGGCCTTCGCCTGCAGCAGCGCCGCGTCGACAGTCATCGTGTCGACGGTGGCGAGCGCCTGCCCCGCCGTGACGGTCTGGCCGGCGACCACGTTCACCGCGGTGACGGTGCCCGAAACGGTGAAACCGGCTGTCTGCTGCACCGTCGGGGTGAGTGTTCCCGTTGTCGACACACTCTTCTCCATGGTCTGGAGGCTCGCCTGCACGGTGCGGGTGACCGGCGCCTGGGCGGCCTGGGAGGAGGAGGCCGGCATGGCGAAGCCGAACCAGTAGACCGATCCGGCCGCAATCAGCAGGATCAGAGCCCCCGATATGACGAGGGTGCGCCTGCGCATCCGCGAGACGTAGTTCGTAAGCTTCATTTTCTCCGTAGCCACCTTGATCGTGCGCGGGCTGCGCCTCACAGTGAGAGTAGGAACTCCGGCTATCGCGATCATTGGACGAAGCTATCGATCCGCCATCAGCTCCGACGCCCGACTCAGCAGAATGTGGAGACGTGCTGCACATTTCTGCCCTGTGAGCGAGAGGACGGGAACGATTCCGACCGCGCCCGCGTTGTACCTGTCATGTCGACTCCGCTCTCCATCCTTGACCTCGCCCCCATCGCACCCGGCGAGACCGTGCGCGACAGCATCGCGAACAGCGTCGCCCTGGCGCAGGCCGCTGAGAAGGCGGGCTACCGCCGTGTCTGGTACGCCGAGCACCACAACATGCCCACCATCGCATCGAGCGCCACGAGCATCCTGATCGGGCATGTCGCGGCACAGACCTCGACCATCCGGCTGGGTTCCGGCGGCATCATGCTCCCGAACCACGCCCCGCTGACGATCGCCGAGCAGTTCGGCACCCTGGCGAGCCTCTACCCCGGCCGCATCGACCTGGGGCTCGGGCGTGCACCCGGCAGCGACCAGGAGACCATGCGCGCCATGCGGCGTGACGCGATGTCGTCAGACCGGTTCCCCGAAGACGTGCTGGAGCTGCAGGCCTTCCTCGCCGGCGAGTCCCGCATCCCCGGCGTGCAGGCCGTTCCCGGCGCCGGAACGAACGTGCCGCTCTACATCCTCGGATCCTCGCTCTTCGGCGCTCAGCTCGCCGCAATGCTCGGACTGCCGTACGCCTTCGCCTCCCACTTCTCCCCCGACGCCCTGCACGAGGCCGTCGCGATCTACCGCCGCGACTTCAAGTCTTCCGCCCAGCTCGACGAACCGTATGTGCTCGCCGGCGTGAACGTGATCGCCGCGGACGACGAGGCGGATGCCCGGCACCAGTTCGCCGTCACCCGCCGGGCGAGGGTTCGCGGCATGCTCTCGCGCGGCCCGGCCGGCACCGAGTACTCCGACGAGCAGGTGGACGCGTTCCTCACCACTGCTAGCGGGCGCGGTATCGCCAACATGATGCGCTACTCGGTCTCGGGGACTCCGGATGAGGTGCGGAACTTCCTCGAGGAATTCGCCGCATCGGCCCACGCCGACGAGCTCATCGTGGCGCACCAGTCGCAGGACATCGCCGCCCGGCTGCACTCGGTCGAGCTGACGGCCGGTGCGATGCAGCTCGCCTCGGTCTGACCCGCTGCGGAAAAGTGATCAATATTCACTGACCTCACGGTTATTGCCTTTGTCATCACTATGATGACAAAATGGAAATAGGGAACAGCGCACGCAAGCACGGCATCGAAGACGCCGACATTGCCCACGCGATCCGGCGAACACACCGATGAAAGATGGTCGGCACCTCAGGAACATCGGCAATGCCCTCTCCGCACTGGACAATGCGGAAGCGGATCTCCGTCGGGCTGTCAGCCGGGCACGAGCCGCCGGTGATTCGTGGGAAGCAATAGGACTGGTTCTCGGAACTTCGCGGCAGGCCGCGCACCGCAAATACGGGCGGGCCTGAAAGGAGCTTCTGGGCGGCAGGCTCTGGACGCTGTCTGCGGCGGGGCGCACAATGGTGCCATGCCCGAGTTGCCCGAAGTCCACGCTCTCGTCACCGATCTGGGCGCGAAGCTCACGGGGCGGACGGTGGCTCGCTTCGATGTGCTCTCGTTCGCTGCGCTCAAGACGTTCTCCCCGCCGGCCTCCGCCCTCGAAGGCCAGCAGGTGCTCGGAGTCGCTCGGCACGGCAAGTTCCTCGACCTCCAGATAGGCGATCTGCATCTCGTGATGCACCTGGCCCGCGCGGGCTGGATCCGCTGGCGCGAGGGGCCGCCGCCGCCGGCGAGCGGGAGGCCGGGCAAGAGTGCCCTGGCCGCGCGCCTGGTGATGCAGCCCGACGACTCGGGCCTCGACATCACGGAGGCGGGCACCAAGAAGAGCCTCGCGATCTACCTGGTGAACGAGGTGGCCGAGGTGCCCGGGATTGCCCGGCTGGGGCCGGATCCGCTCGACCCGGCGTTCACTGAGGACGTCTTCGCGCGCATCCTCGAAGCGGCGGGTCGAGCCCAGATCAAGGGGGTGCTCCGCAACCAGTCGAACATCGCCGGCATCGGCAATGCCTACTCCGACGAGATTCTGCACACGGCACGGATGTCGCCGTTCAAGCCCGCTTCGATGGAGGCCGACGAGGTGGCAGAGCTCTACGCTGCCCTGCAGCTGACGCTGAGGGGCGCACTTCAACGCGCCGACGGGCTCGCCGCCTCCGAGCTGAAGAAGGAGAAGAAGCTCGGAATGCAGGTGCACGGTCGCACCGGCGAGGCGTGCCCGGTCTGCGGTGACACGGTGCGCCAGGTGATCTTCGCCGACTCGACCCTGCAGTACTGCCCGACCTGCCAGACCGGCGGCAAGATCCTCGCCGACCGGGTGCTCTCCCGGCTGCTGAAGTAGAACGGCTGCCGAAGTAGAACAGCTGCCGCGCCGGCCTCAGCGGTGCGACAGCCTCCGCGCCACCGCGCTCGCCACCAGCTGCACCATCTGCACGATGACGATCAGAATGATGATCGTCGTGAACAGGTAGGAGTTGTCGTACCTCTGGTACCCGTACCGGATGGCGATGTCACCGATGCCACCCGCACCGATCGTGCCCGCGATCGCCGAGTAGTTCAGCAGGGAGATGACCGACGTCGAGAGTGCGAGCACGATGCTCGGTCGCGCCTCGGCGAGCAGCACCTTCCAGATGATGGTGCCCCGCGTCGCACCCATCGAGCGGGCCGCCTCAACGAGGCCGGTGTCGACCTCCCGGAGCGCGATCTCCACCAGCCGGGCGAAGAACGGAATGGCGGCGATGGTCAACGGCACGGCTGCCGCCGTCGGCCCGATGAACGTGCCGATGATCAGCCGAGTGAACGGGATCAGCACCACCATCAGGATGATGAACGGCAGCGAACGCCCGATGTTCACGATGAAACCGAGCACCGCGTGGATGATCGCTCCGAGCCGCCGCGATCCGAAGGGCGCCTCGTAGACGCCTCCCTCATCGGTCGACACCAGCAGCACACCCACCAGCAGCCCGAAGACGATCGTGAAGACGAGAGCGATCCCGATCATCTGGAACGTCTCGCCGATGGCCTTCGCCAGGATCGGGATCATGACGCCCCAGTTGATGTTCACAGCGCCCCCTCCAGAACCTCGACGTACAGCCCGCTGTCCTTCAGCCGGGCGATCGGTACAGCGTTCGACTCCACGCTTCCGGGCAGTTCGAGCCGCATCCGGCCGACGCGATGGTCGCTCACGACCTCGACGGCAGCGCCCAGGATGTTCACGTCGATGCCGAACTCCCGCGACATCCGACCGACGATCGGTTCATCGGCCAGATGCCCGGCGTACATGATCTCGATCACCGTGTTGCCCGGTTCACCGCGGCTCTCGCCCAGCGGGAAGAGCGCGTGGGCGATCTTCGATTTCGGCGTGTTGAGCAGGTCGATGACGTTGCCCGACTCGACGATGCGTCCGCCTTCGATCAGTGCGGCCGACGTGCAGATGCGCTTGACGACCTCCATCTCGTGGGTGATCAGCATGATCGTCACGCCGAGCGTGCGGTTCAGCTCCTTCAGCAGCTGCAGGATCGAGTCTGTCGTCTCGGGGTCGAGCGACGAGGTGGCCTCATCGCTCAGGAGCACCTTCGGATTGCCGGCGAGCGCCCGGGCGATGCCGACGCGCTGCTTCTGCCCGCCGGAGAGCTGCGAGGGGTAGGCGGATGCCCGGTCCCCGAGCCCGACGAGGTCGAGTACTTCGGCCGACCGGGCCCGGCGCGCGGCCCGGTCGACACCCGTGATCTCGAGCCCGAACTCCACGTTCTCGGCGACGGTGCGGGACGACAGCAGGTTGAAGTGCTGGAACACCATCCCGATGCCGTGCCGGGCGACCCGCAGGTCGGCCTCGCCGAGCGTGGTCAGATCCTGCCCCGCAACGGTGATCGAGCCGCTGGTGGGCCGTTCGAGCAGGTTGACGCAGCGCAGAAGCGTCGACTTGCCTGCTCCGCTCTGCCCGACGACGCCGAAGATCTCGCCGTCGGCGACCGTCAGATCGATGCCTTTCAGGGCCTCGACGGTCGTGCCTCTGGCGTTCCGCGGCGAGTAGGACTTGTGGAGGTCGGTAATCGTGATCACAGTATTAGGACGCAGGTCCGCTCGCCGGGATGACCAGGCCCTTGTACTGGGCGGTGATCCAATCCTGGGTCTGCTTCGAGGTCAGCAGCTCGTAGAGCTTCTGCACAGCCGGATCGTTCTCGTGCCCTTCCTTGGCGGCGAGGAGGTTCGTGTAGAGCGTGCCGTCGACATCCTCCTTGAGGATCTGCTCGTCACCGGTGAGGCCGGCGGGCAGGGCGAAGCTGAGATTCGCAATGCCCGCGACGTTCTCATCGAGGGCCCGGGGCAGGGTCGCCGCATCCAGCTCCTGGAACACGAGGTTCTTCGGGTTGGTCGCGATGTCGCCGACGACGCCGGTCGCGCCCTCGTTCAGCGTGATGAGCCCCGCCTTGGCGAGCAGGTTCAGCGAACGGAGCTCGTTGGTCGGGTCGTTCGGGATGCTGACGGTGTCGCCGTCCTTGATGTCGTCGACGCTCTTCACCTGCTTCGAGTACAGCGCGAGGGCCGGGAAGTAGACCTTGCCGACCGGGGCGATGTGCGTGCCGTTGTTCGTGTTGAAGTTCTTCAGGAACGGCAGGTGCTGGTAGAGGTTCGCATCGAGCGAGCCGTCTTCGAGCGCGGTGTTCGGTGTGGTGTAGTCGGTGAACGAGGTGACCTGGATGTCGAGCCCGGCGGCCGCGGCCTGCGACTGCTCGACGTAGTTCAGGATGTCGTCGCCCGGGAAGGTCGAGCCGACCCGGATGGTGGTCACGCCCCCCGCAGTGGCGCCGACAGCGGCATCGGACGAACCCGAGGACGACGAGCATCCGGTGGCGCCGACGACGACTGTCGACAGGATCGCTGCGGCTATCAGGAACTTCTTGGAACGCATGGGGTTCTCTCCAGAGGGGAAGGCGGGGGGTGCGGCCTCAACCCTAGGAGACCCGCTGGAACGGGCCTAAAGCAGGCCCGGCATGCTACGCAATGTGACGCTGACCGGCAGCGCGCGGCGGCCCGACCCGGAAGAATCGGGGCATGCCCCGACCCCTCCACTTCTCTGCGTTCGTGATGAACACGAACTCGCACATCCAACACGGTCTCTGGCGCCACCCCACCGCCCAGCAGGCCGACTTCAACGACGTGAACCTCTGGATCGGGCTCGCGAAGACGCTCGAGGCCGGCGGCTTCGACACCATGTTCTTCGCCGACGTGGTGGGCCTCTACGGCCCCGTCAACGGCTCGTACGAGGTGAACGCGCGGGAGGGACTACAGATCCCGTCGAACGACCCCTCTGTGCTGCTCTCAGCGCTCGCGGTGAGCACAGAGCACCTCGGGCTGGCGTTCACGAGTTCCATCGTGCAGTCGCACCCCTTCGACTTCGCCCGTAAGGTCTCGACGCTCGATCACATCTCGAACGGCCGGATCGGGTGGAACGTCGTGACCAGTTCGCTCGAGAACGCCGCTCGCAACTTCGGGATGGACCGCCTCATCGAGCACGACGAGCGCTACCGCTGGGCCCAGGAGTACATGGATGTCGTCTACAAGCTCTGGGAGGGCTCGTGGGATGATGGCGCGCTGCTGAAGGACAAGGCGAGCGGGGTCTACGCCGACTACACCAGGATCCACAAGATCAATCACTCCGGCGAGCGCTACCAGGTGGAGGGGCCGCACCTGCCCTCTCCCTCGGCGCAGCGCACGCCGGTGATCTTCCAGGCCGGATCCTCCCCCGCGGGCCGGGCGTTCGCCGCGCGCAATGCCGAGGCGCAGTTCATCCTGTCGCCCACACCCGAGATCGCTGCGGGAGACATCTCTGCGACCCGGGCACTGGCGGTGGAGTACGGCCGCCAGGCCTCGGACATCCAGTTCTTCCAGGGCCTCACCTTCGTGATCGGCAGCACCGAGGAGGAGGCGAAGCGCAACGAGGCCGAGATCGACGAGTACATCTCGACCGACGGATTCCTCGCACACATCAACCTCGGCCTCGACCAGGCCACCGGGGTTCCCCTCGACCCCGACATGCCCCTGAAGGACATCAAGCACGAGGGCGGCTTCTCGCACACCAAATGGCTCCGCGAGGCATCCCCCGACCGCGAACCGACGGTGCGGGACCTCGCGAAGATCACCGCGAAGGTGCGCGGCCGCTTCGTGGGCACGCCCGAGCAGATCGCCGACCGGCTCGAGGAGTTCCAGCGGGCCGGCGTCGACGGCATCAACGTGATGAACTGGACCCTCCCGAACTCCTACCAGCTGTTCATCGACGAGGTCATGCCGACGCTCCGCCGCCGCGGGCTCGCCAAGGAGGAGCCCGTGGCGGGCACCCTGCGGCAGAAGCTGTTCGGCCACGACCAGCTTCTGCCGACGCACTACGGGCGCCAGTTCCGCGGGGCGTTCTCGGGCAATCACTGAGGGCAGTGAGCATGAGTGAAGATGCCGCGCCGGGGGTCCCGCCCGGGAGGAGCTGGGCCGATCCTCGCCCCATAGCGGGTCGGATCGCCCCAGCTCCTCCCGAGCGGGGTGTCGCGAACGGGTCCGGCATGGGGAAACGATGCGGACGCATCCTCCGCCGCGCAGGCCGGGCGCTTCGCCGACGTGTTCGCGGACATCGCCGACGGAGCCGTGCGGAGGGACCTCGAACGTGAGCTCGCCCACGACGCCGTGAGGCGCTGAAGCGATCCGGGTTCACAGCCTTCCGCGTTCCGGTCGAATACGGCGGTTCCGGATGCCCGTTGCCTCAGTTCTTCGCCCTGCTGGTCGAGCTCGCGACCGCCGACTCCAACGCCGCGCACGACGGATCGCGCCACGGCCGCCGATTGCACGGCGCCGAGGTGGGGGCGGCGGGCGGTCGCGGGCGGGGGGCGACCGCGGACCGCGGGAGCGGGTGCAGTCAGCCGGCCACAGGCGGCAGACACGGCGCTAGTGCGAGGCCGCGAGCATCCCGACCACCTGGTCGTAGGTGCCGTTCACCGCGGCGAAGCGCAGCGGCTTCACGCTCTCGACGAGGATCTCCGGCGCGTCGGGCTGCGACGCGAGCAGCCCCATCACCTCGGTGAGGAACGCGTCGAGCGGCATCGCGTGCGGGTTCGTCGCCGAGGCCGCCCCCTGCAGCTCGGTCTGCACGGCCGGCGGCACCAGCTCGATGACCTGCACCGACGTGTCCGCGAGCTGCAGGCGGAGGATCTCCGTGAACGAGTGGATGGCCGCCTTGGTGGCGTTGTAGGTCGGAGTGTGGGCGAGCGGCGTGAACGCGAGGCCCGACGAGACCGTCATGATCGCTGCCTCCGGCTGCCCGGCCAGGAACGACGAGAACGCCGCGATGAGCCGGAGCGGCCCGAGCAGGTTGGTCGTCACCGTCGCCTCAGCCGCGGCGAGGAACTCCCCGCTCTGCAGATCCTCGGGGCGCATGATTCCGGCCATCGCGATCAGCACGTTCGTGGCCGGCCAGCGGCGCTGCACCTCGGCCGAGACATCCACGATCGACTGCGCGTCGGCCGTGTCGATGTACACGCCCTCGATGCCGGGGTTGTCGCGGCCGATCTGGTCGAGCAGCTCACGCCGGCGCCCGCCGACGATGACCGTGTTGCCGGCCGCGGCGAACCGCTGGGCGAGCCCCAGGCCGATGCCCGACGTGCCGCCCGGAAGAAAGATGGTGTTCCCTGAAATGTTCATGTCTCCAGCGTGCGGCCTGTCGAACAGCAGTAAAAGAGGAGCGTTCAGCCACGGATCGACAGTCCCTGCCTGAACCCTCCGTGCACGCGGCATGATGGAGCCATGGACAGACCCGGGCTCGCAGACTTTCTGCGCCGACGCCGCGAGGCGCTGCAAACAAGCGATGTCGGGCTGCCGCCGGGTGCCCGACGCCGCACGAGCGGGCTCCGCCGCGAGGAGGTCGCGAGCCTCTCCGGCATGTCGAGCGACTACTACGCGCGCCTGGAGCAGCAGCGCGGGCCGCAGCCCTCTGAGCAGATGCTCGCCGCCATCGCGCGGGGCCTCCGGTTGACTCTGGATGAACGGGACCACCTCTTCCGTCTCGCCGGCCACACTGCGCCCCACCGCCAGCGCCGCACCGAGCATGTCAGCCCCGCGCTCCTCCGCGTGCTCGACCGGCTCGACGACAGCCCGGCGATGGTGCTCTCCGACCTCGGGGACACCCTCGCCGAGAATCGGCTCGCCGTCGCCCTGCTCGGCGACCACAGCGCGTTCACCGGGCTCGACCGCAGCGCCTTCTACCGCTGGTTCACCGACCCGGCCGAACGAGCGCGCTACCCCGAACGGGACCACGCACGCCAGAGCTCGATCCAGGCCGCGGGGCTCCGGGCGGCGATCTCGGTCGGCGGGGGCGAATCGCGCGCAACCGAGATCGTGGCGAAGCTGGAAGCGTCGAGCCCAGAGTTCCGCGAGGTGTGGGAACGGCACGAGGTGCGCACCCGGTTCGACGACCACAAGACGCTCATCCACCCCGAGCTCGGCGAGATCGAGGTCGACTGCCAGGCGTTGTTCACCGAGAACCAGGCGCAGACCCTCCTGGTGCTGACCGCGTCACCCGGCACGGAGGGCTCCGAGAAGCTGCAGTTGCTCTCGGTGCTCGGCACGCAGCAGTTCAGCGCCTGAGGCCCCAACCGGGCCGGGAGCGGCTCCTCTCAGGCGGGTGGATGCTCGCCGCAGAGGTTCTCGGCGATCCAGCCGGGCGTGTCCGACACAGGCAGCTCGCCCGTCAGCACCAGCCCTGCGAACGTGATGGCCTTTTCGCCGAGCCGCCCGTCGGCCGAGTCGAGCGGATCCCGCCGCAGGCGCACCGACACCCAACGAGTCACGGATGCGCCCAGGCGCGCTGCCGAGACGGCGGTTCCGGCGAAGTGCCTGGCCTGCCCGTTCGAACCGTCGTCGAACGGTGGGGCGAACCCGCGCCCGGGGAGGCGATTCCGGCCCGCGAGCGCGGCGTCGAGCATCCAGAGCGGTCCGCGGCGGATGCCCGCAGCCTCCGTTCCGAGCGTGAGGAGGAAGTCGCGCGGGCTGCTGGCCTCTGCTCCGACACGGCCCGCGAGCGCGGCGAGTTCGGCGCAGGCATCCATCTTCGAACTCTACAAGGCGTGCCCGGGAACCGCCCGCGGCACGCGATGCGCCGAGTGGTCGCAGGGCCCCCCTCAGCCGTCCCGGCGGCGCGCGGCGCGGCGGAGCACGCGGTCGAGGGTTCCATTCGCCCAGAGCCGGTCGCCGTCGCCGCGGTCAGCCGCGACCGCCATCGTCTTCCAGCCGGCATAGACCGCGGGTGCGCCTTCCTCCGGGGCGGCCGGCTCGGGCGCCAGCAGATAGGCTCCACGGGCCGTCAGGGTGTCGGCGAGGCTGCGCGTCTCGCGCACGAATTCGGAGCCGGTGCCGGAACCAGCGCCGGCGAAAGGCGGGTCGAAGAAGACCAGGTCCTCCTCCCTGACCTCGGCGACGATGTCGTAGAAGTGCCTCTCCCGAATCGTGACGTCACGGTTCATGAGCAGCCGCGAGACCCCGCGGAGGTTTGCCTCGTCGAACGCGACCGTGTCGCGGCCCGCGCTGCCGCGGAGGTACACGAACCGGGCGGCCCGCTCGACCGGCGAGAGAGACGCAAGAGCACCGAGGTTCGCAAGGCTCCCGGCGCTCCCGGCGCTCCCGGGGCTCCCCGGGCTCCCGGCGCTCCCGGCGCTCCCGCCGGCGGATTCCGGATCTGCCTGGGCCACGACTGCCGCCCGGTGAACATGGTCGTGCCGGTCGCGGTGCTGCGCGACCAGCTGCACCAGTCGACCGACATCCGACTGCAAAATCTGCCAGGTGATGACCAGTTCGGAGTGATCGCTCGACAGACGGAAGGTCGTGCCGGGCTTCCGCTCCATCAACGCGATCGCCACCGCTCCCCCACCGAGGAACGGCTCGTAGTACTCGCCGAAGTACTCCGGAACGCACTCCAGCGCGAAGTCGGCCAACCGGCGCGAGCCCCGCGGGTGGAGGTACGGCGGGTGGAGGGGCCGGGAGCGCGGGGACACATTCCATTCTCGCCCGGACGACCGGCCACCCCGGTACACCGCCCCGCCTGGACACTCTCGTGCACGATTCCCAGCGCCCACAGGGTTCGCGCACAGCGCCGCGGCCGCCGCGAGACGTACGGTGTACTCATGCAGGAACACGAGGCAGCCGCAAGCGTGCCACGACTGCATCTGGCGGCCCGGTCGCTGTTCCGGGGAACCCCGGTGTGGGCGTTTCGCGCAGGCATGTTCCTCATCCAGCGTTCCGAAGTGAGGCGCATGAACGAGGAGCCTGTCGAAGGGGTGCTGCACACCGATGACATCGACTACGCCGGCGACGGGCATCCGGAGCACCGGCTCGATGTGATGGCACCGGCCGCCGTCGCTCCCGGCGGGGTGGGCGCCGCGGATGACCGCCCCCTCCTGCCCGTCTACGTCTACTTCCACGGCGGAGGCTGGACCTCCGGCGACAAGTCCACGGTCACCAAGTACTGCGCACACCAGGCGGCCACCGGGATGGTCGTGGTGAACGTCAACTACCGCCGGGCCGGGCGCTTCCAGATGGATCACCAGCTCCAGGATGCCAGTGCCGCCGTCGGCTGGGTTCGGGGCAACATCTCCGTCCACGGCGGAGACCCCGACAGGCTGGTGCTCGGCGGCGACTCCGCCGGCGGTCACATCGCCGCACTCTTCACCGCGACATCCGACAGCCCGGAACTCCGCGCACACTTCGGAATGGCCCGAGGGCACGCAGCGCCCCGAGTGCGGGGTCTCGTTCTGCACTGCAGCGCCGTCGACTTCTCGATGTTCTTCGCCAGGGCTCCCATCCTCGGCCGGGGTTTTGTGCGACTCCTGCACCCGAGGAGCTCCGCTTCCGCACCGGACCGTCGCGTGAGCCTGCGGAAGGCGGCGGCCTACCTCTCACCCATCGAGTGGATCGGGCCCGGGCATCCGGCCGTCTTCGTGACGACCTCCGCCCGCGACTACTTCTACGAATCTAACCTCCGTTTCGTCGAGCGCCTGCGCGCGGCCCTCGTTCCGGTCGAGACGATCATCTACGGCAGCGAGAACGCCAACACGCGCCACACCTGGCAGCAGAACTACCGTTTCCCCGAATCGCAGAACGTCTGGCAGCGTGTGACCACGTTCGTCAACAGCGTGACGAGCCAGACCGCCTGAGCAGGCCCCGTCCCGGGCGCGGTCGATGAGGGAACCATTCCCGCCGTGCCGGACATTAGGGGGTATGGGGACAGGAACGACAGACGAAGCGGCGACGTGGATCCGCGCCGCCTCCGGTGACGCATCGGCCTTCGGGACGCTGTTCGACGCACACCGCGACCGCGTGTTCGGACAGGCGAGAATCTTCCTCGAACCAACGATCTCACCACCGGGCAGAAGGATTCGGTCCGCCAGTCATTCACCGCACTCGTCGCAGCGGTCGAAGCTTTCCCCGCCCCGGTACCCCTCTGGCAGCCGCAGGGCACGACCCTCACCGGAGCATCGACCTGCGCAGGACTCGCGAGCGACGATCAGCTGCTGGTCCTCATCGACGGCGGCTGGGTGGAGCTGGGGGTTCCTACGGCGACGGCTGCCGACACCCTGCCGGGGTTCGCGGCGGCCGTGCTGGCCAAGGTGAGCCACGCCGATCGCCGGTGATCGGGCTGAATCCGAAACCACGCGGAAACACCCGGGCGCTACAGTGGGCGGACGTTCTGATACGGGGGAACCATGCAGAGTTGCGAACTGGCCGCCACCGGCTTCGATGCCTGGCCAATGTTCATTGCGGTGGCGCTCGTCGCCGTGGGGATCGGCGTCGCCGCGCTGATGCTCCGCACCGGGCGCCGTCGCGGGGCGATGTTCGCCGCCGCGCCTCTTCTGGTGCTGGCGCTGCTCGCGTCGGGCGCTGCGACGCCGCCGGCAAGTTCCGCCGCATCACTCACGGCTCCCTGCCCGACGGGCGCGATGGCACCGCCGCCGGGTGTCGCGCCGGCGCCTGCGCCGGCACCCACCGGCACCGCGACTCCGGTGCCGACCTCGACCCCGACGCCGACCGGCACGACCACCCCCGTCGACTTCCAGCCGGGTACGGCCGGGATCGGCGACGCCTACTTCCCTCTCGACGGCAACGGCGGGTACGACGTCACCCACTACGACCTCGACCTGGCCTATGACCCGGCCAGCCACGAACTCTCGGGCACGGCGACGATCACCGCCACCGCCACGCAGAATCTCTCAGCCTTCAACCTCGACTTCGACACCCGCGCCGTCGACGGCTCCGACGCGATCACCATCAGCGCCCTCACGGTCGACGGATCGGCCGCCGCCTGGAGCCTCGCCACGACCCAGATCAGCGACAGCACCGGCCAGCCGCAGTCTCCCGGCAGCACCGACGGCGACGCCACTCCCCCGCGGACGGAACTCACCGTGACACCGCCGGCGGGCATCCCGATCGGCGCGACGATCACGACAGCTGTCACCTACGCGGGAATCCCGATCACCATCAGCGACGCGTTCGGCCCGGCCGGCGTGTTCCAGACGGGAGACGGCGCCGTCGTCGTCGGCCAGCCCAGGGTCGCCGCGACGTGGTTCCCCTCCAACGATCATCCGGCCGACAAGGCGACCTTCAGCACCCGGATGACCGTTCCCGCCGGCCTCCAGGTGATCGGCAACGGGCGGCTCGCCTCGCACACCACGACCGGCGCTTCGAGCACCTGGGACTGGGAGATGGAGAAGCCCATGGCCACCTACCTCGCCACGGCCACCGTCGGGGACTACACGATCACCGAGCACGATGAGGGTGGTATCGCCTACTACAACGCGGTGGCGCCGGCGCTGTTCAGCCAGGATGCCGGTGGTGGGGTCTTCGTCGGCGACGTCGCGACGTCGATCTTCGACGACGAGCCCGAGGTCATCTCCTTCCTCTCGAAGTCGTTCGGGCCGTACCCGTTCAGCGAGGCGGGCGGCATCGCGATCGCCGACTTCGGTCCGACACCGGATGACTACCTCCCGTACGCGCTCGAGAACCAGACCCGGCCGATCTACCCGAGCTGGGCGTTCCCCGCCGACGCCGACGCCTCGGTCGTCGTGCACGAGCTCGCGCACCAGTGGTACGGCGACAGCGTCTCGATGGAGCGTTGGTCGGACATCTGGCTGAACGAGGGATTCGCCACCTACGCCGAGTGGCTCTGGGCCGAACACACCGGCGGGCCGACGACCCAGCAGTCGTTCGACGCCGCCTACGCGAACCCCACGGTTAGTGACAACCCGGCGGATGACGCGGCATTCTGGAGCACGGTGGTCGCCGATCCGGGCGCCGCAGGGATCTTCGACAGTGCCGTCTACACCCGTGGAGGCATGACCCTGCAGGCCCTCCGCACCACCGTCGGCGACGAGGCGTTCTTCCGGATCCTGAAGGGCTGGGCGGCCGAGAACGCCGGACACTCGGTCACGACGGCCCAGTTCATCGCCTACGCCGAGAAGGTCTCCGGGCAGGATCTGGCACGCTTCTTCGACGCCTGGCTCTACTCCCCGTCGAAGCCCGCGCTCGGCTGAGTGCTGCAGAACGAGAGAATCCCCCCGGACCGGCCGGGGGGATTCTCTGTGCAGTGCGGGTGTGGAGCTAAGGAGATTCGAACTCCTGACCTCCTCGATGCGAACGAGGCGCGCTACCAACTGCGCCATAGCCCCGAAAACTGCTTCGCCAGATTATCACGTGCCGACGGTGACGTCGAACCAACGGGTCGGCGCAACCGGACCGAAGCTAGCCTGCGCGGCGCTTCGCGAGGATCAGATCCACATCGAAAGCGCCCGTCTCGGCCGTGTCGACGACACCCATCGAGGCGAAGCGGCTCGGCGCCGGAGCGGGCGTGGAGAGGGCAGCGGGCGCAGGGGTCGTTCCGGGAGTCGCAGCACGCCGGGCTGCTGCCGTGACATCCGGAGCCGCGTCGGCCAGCTGGCTGGCGCGCAGAGCCTCTTCCGAGCTCCTGGCAGCCGCACGGAGGGCCTCCTCGGCCCGCTCCGCGGCCTGGCGGGCATATGCCGCCACAGGCATGGCCCCGTCGATTCGGCGATTGCCGACATACAGGGGCTTCGGCAGGGGAACGGGCGTCCATCCGGAGGCACCCGCGGCGTCGGCCACCGACGCATCTCCCGCAGGCGCGGCCGAACCCGTCTGGGCGGCACCGTCGGAGGGTAGGCGCGCTGCGTCGTCCGACTCTGCGTAGGCGAGGTCGATGTCGTAGTCGTGGTCGTCTGGCTCTGCAGACGACGTGCCGGCAGGCGTTGCGGCCCGCAGACGGATGTTCCGCCCAGCGCCGGCGGCCTGCCGCGCATCACCCCCCGCGACGTGGGGATTCTCGCGCAGCGTTCGCGCACGCAACGACCGCGCGTCACGCGCCAGCCTGCCCAGGCGCGTCACGCAGAGCGTCGCAGCCACAAGCCCGACCACCAGCACCACCCAGGCACCATTGATCGCGACCTGAACGGCGCCGAGCACGGTGACGACGAGCGCCAGCAGCAGGATGCCCGAGGCGGCCGCTCGCGCGCGCCGCAACTTCAGCGAGGCCTGTCGAAGAGTCGGGGCTGGGGTTCGGGGCGACAGCACGATGGTCTCGTAGTCTTCGGACCCGGTGCGCTCCTCGCTGGCGCGCGTCGCCGCCTGAAGCGCAAGACCCTGCTCGATCAGCGTCTGGAGGCCCGCGCGCTCGGCGAGCAGGTTCTGGGCGTTTGCCTTCTTCAGCACGCGCTGCTGTTCGGCAACGCTTCGCGCATTCGCTTCGACGCGCACCTCGTCGGGCACCTCGCTGGTCTCCGCCAGAATGCGGAGCGTCTGCTGCAACCGCACGGTGTTGCGTTCGGTCGAGAGGTATTCGTTCCGCCTGAACCAGGTCGGCAGAAGGTAGATCAGCCAGAGCACAGCGGCCAGGGCGACGATGAGGCCTCCGCCGAGCCAGTCCGTTGTCATGGGTCTACGGTATGAGGCCCGGCGCCGTATTCGGCTGAACCGGGGGGCGCGTGTCGCCGCGGGCTCCGGATGCGTACCACCCGCGCGCCCATCCGGAGCCCCCGCGGCAGCAGCCGCAGCCGCTCAGCAGCAGCAGCAGCCGCTCAGCAGACGCTCAGCGGTTGCGCGTCGCGATCGGTGTCAGCGCATCGAGCCTGTCCGCCTCGGGCACGCTCCCCTGACCTGCCGGCACCAGTCCCTCGTGCCAGCGCCGCAGCACCCCCGCCGGCAGTTCCTCGCCCACCAGGGCGAAACAGAAGTGGTCCCGCCAGTCGCCGTTGATGTGGATGAATCGTCGCCGCAGTCCCTCGTAGCGGAAACCCAGCTTCTCGACGACCCGCAGGCTCGGTGCGTTCTCGGGCCGGATGCAGATCTCGATGCGGTGAAGCCCCACCGCGGTGAAGCAGTAGTCGGCAGCGAGGGCCACCACCGTGGGCGTGATGTTCAGCCCCGCGAACCGTTCCGCCACCCAGTAGCCGATGCTCGCCGAGGAGACCGATCCATAGCTGATCGACGACACGTTCAGCTGCCCGGCCAGCTGCCCGTTGTATTCGATCACGAACGGAAGGCCGAACCCGGCACGAGCATTCTGCTGCAGCGAACGGATGCTCGCCCGGGTGTCGAACGACAGAGGAGCATTCGGGCTCGTGGCCTCCCACTTGCGAAGCCATCCCCGATTGGAGATGAGTTCGCCCTCCAGTGCCTTGGAGTCGCGTACGCGGATGGGACGGATGCTGATGGCGCCGTCGAGCAGGGTCGGAACGAACATAGCCAATGATAATCACCGCACCGGGGGCACCCGGACGTCTCAGAGCCCTGCGGCGAACTCCTTGATCCAGGGCCGGAGGTCGGGACCGAGGTCTTCGCGCTCGCTCGCGAGCCGGATGATCGCCTTGATGTAGTCCAGCCGGTCGCCGGTGTCGTACCGCCGACCGCGGAAGACCACACCGTAGACACCGCCCGCGAGCTCCGGCTTCTCGACCAGGGTCTCGAGAGCATCGGTCAGCTGGATCTCGCCGCCCTTGCCCGGCTGCGTCGTCTCGAGCACGTCGAAGACCTCGGGACGAAGCACATACCGGCCGATGATGGCAAGGTTCGACGGCTGAGTTCCGGGTTCGGGCTTCTCGACGAGGCCCGTGATCCGCACCACGTCCTCCTCGTCGGTCGGCTCGACCGACGCGATCCCGTAGAGGTGTGCCTGCGACGGCTCGACCTCCATCAGAGCGATGACGCTGGCCTGGCGGGTGTCCTGCACGTCGAGCATCTTGGTCAGGAGCACGTCGCGGGCATCGATCAGGTCATCGCCCAGCATGACCGCGAAGGGCTGGTTTCCCACGTGCGCCTTGGCGCGCAGCACGGCGTGACCGAGACCCTTCGGGTCACCCTGCCGCACGAAGTGCACGTCGGCGAGCTGGCTCGCCTCCGCCACGAGGGCGAGCTTCTTGTCGTCGCCCTTCTGCTCGAGCGTGTGCTCGAGTTCGGTGTTGCGGTCGAAGTGGTTGGCGAGCGCGTTCTTGTTGCGCCCGATGATGACGAGCACGTCGACGAGGCCGGCGGCAACCGCCTCCTCGACGACATACTGGATGGCCGGCTTGTCGACGACGGGCAGCATCTCTTTCGGCATTGCCTTCGTCGCGGGCAGGAATCGTGTTCCGAGACCGGCTGCAGGAATCACAACTTTGGTGATGGATGAGGTCATGGCTATGAGGGTATCCAAAAATCGGAGGCCCATCGGTGGAGTTCTGAAACACCGGCGTCATGTGACACCACCTAAAATCATTACATGCTGTCGCAAACGAGCAATGTCAAACGCGCCCTGCGCGCGGAGCTCCGTGAACGACGGCGCAACCGCACCTCCACGGAACGGGGCGCTGCGACCGACGCGTTCACCCAGAACCTCATGGCCCTGACGACAGAGCACGGCGCAAAACTGGTCGCCTGCTACCTCTCGGCTCCCACTGAGCCGAACACCCGCCCCTACCTCAACTGGGCGTTCGCGAACGGGGTGCGCACGCTCTTCCCGATCACCCGTGAAGACGGGTTGCTCGACTGGGCGCAGGGCGACGGCCAGACCGAGGCTGTGGGCCTGTTCGGCATGCCGGAGCCCGTCGGGGAACTGCTCGGGCCGATCGCGATCAACGATGTCGACCTCATCATCATCCCGGCTGCCGCTGTCGACAGCACGGGCATGCGCCTCGGCTGGGGGCGCGGGTACTTCGACAAGACTCTCGGTTCCATGCAGAAATGCCCGCCCGTCTACGCTGTGATCTACGATGACGAACTGATGGACTCGGTTCCGCGTGAGGTGCACGACCAGCCCGTCGACGGCGTCGTCACCCCGACCCGCATCCTGACCTTCTGACTTCTGACTTCCTGACTTCCTGGCAACACCCCGCACGAACCACAGAGCACCTGGAGCACTTCTTGCCTACCTATTCCTACCGCTGCACCGAATGCGACAACGCGTTCGACATCCAGCAGGCGTTCACCGACGATTCCCTGACGGTCTGCCCCGTGTGCGGCGGCAAGCTCCGCAAGGTCTTCGGCGCTGTGGGCGTCACGTTCAACGGATCGGGTTTCTACCGCAATGACTCGAGGGCGACGAAGACGTCGACCGACGGCCCGAAGAAGTCGTCGGGCGAGGGCGGCGGTTCGTCATCCTCGTCCTCGGACTCGTCGTCGTCGTCGTCGTCCTCGTTCTCGTCGGACAGCAAGCCGGCATCGGCCCCGTCCAAGCCGGCCAGCGCTCCCGGCGCGGCCGCCTGACAACCAGATCAAGACAGGAGCACACATGTTCAAGGGTTTCAGGGAGTTCATCCTCCGCGGAAACGTCATCGACCTCGCAGTCGCCGTCGTCATCGGGGCGGCGTTCACCGCCGTCGTGACAGCGATCGTCACAGGAATCTTCAACCCGCTGATCGCCGCGATCTTCACGTCCGGCTCTATGGACGACGCTCTGATCGTGACGGTGAACGGCTCCGACGTGAAGTTCGGACTGGTGATCGGTGCGATCATCCAGTTCCTGATCATCGCTCTCGTGGTGTACTTCGTCTTCGTGCTGCCGATCAACCACCTCAAGAAGGTCGCGTTCTTCAAGGGACAGCAGAGCCCGCCCACCGAAGCGGCCGCCGCCACTCCCCCCACCGAGGCCGAACTGCTCGCCGAGATCCGCGACCTGCTCGCCGCCCAGCGCTACCTCGGCGCCACGTCGGCCAGCCAGACCCCCGCGGGCCCGCCGTTCCCCAACGAGTGACCCACAGCCCACCGGATGACCGCGCCGCCGCCCTGCCCGTGAAACGGGTGGGGCGGCGCCGTGTCAGCACCGCGCCTGCTCCCGGTTCGGACGCAGAGCCGCAGGCCTCTGCTGCCCGGCAGCCCGGCCTCCGCGCACCCGTCGCCGACGAGGACACGCCCGCCGCCTGGGGCGACGCCCCCGACGACAACGAATCGCGCCTCCGCGCCGACGTGCCGCCGCACTACTGACGCGCCCCGCCGCTCTGTCATCTCCGCCCCTACGTAAGGGAGGATGCGGGCCCCGGTAGCGCGCCTACGACCTCCAGGGCGTCCTCATCCTCTTCCACGGGCGGAGTCCGCACGACGCTCGAGCGGAGTCAGACCGCGGTCAGCTGCCGCACGCCGATGACCGACGCGATGCGCGTCGCCACGGCCTCAGGGTCGGTGAACAGTTCGAAGCTGTGCACCCGCAGGTAGTGCCAGCCGAGACGCTTCAGCATGTCGGGGCGGAGGCGGAGCGATTCGCGAAGACTCATCGAGTGCACCACCGCGTCTGTCTCGACGACGATCGCACGACCCTCGTACGAGGCCACCAGGGTGAGCTTGCCACGGTGCTCGAACGCGACCTCGAGGCCCCGGGAGCCGAGGCGCCGGGCGAGGTCGATGAGCAGGGCATCCCCGGGGCTCGAGAAGGTGTCGGGCGAGGGCCCGTTCTCTGCCTCGGTGAGGATCTGCCGAAGCGACACGACTCCGTACGTCATCCGCTCCTCGTCGATGTCGGTCGGCTTGAAGCAGCTCACGATGTCCATCGAGCGGCGGGCCCGCGTCATGCCGACGGCGAGCAACCGCTCGCCACCCGGCTTGCCCAGCGGCCCGAAGTTCGACAGCACACGGCCGTGCGGGGTGCGCCCGTAGCCGACCGAGAAGATGACCCGGTCGCGGCTCTGCGCCACCGACTGCTCGAGCGTCGCCACCATGAACGGCTCAGCGCGGTCCTTCAGGATGAAGTCACTCAGGTCGCTGCGCTTCGCAAAGGCCCCGAGCACAGCCTGCTGCAGCCGCACCGCGTGCTTGGCGCTGGCCGTGATGACCATGAGCGACTCGCGCGGGTACTTCTGGGCGTGGTCCATGACAAGCCAGACGACGCGTTCGACTTCGGCGTCGACACTCTCGACGGCACCGGTCTCGCTGTCGGGCATCCCGCCCGCACCCTCGAGGTAGTGCAGCGTCAGGCTGCCGTGTCCGAGGAACGTTCCCGCCCAGGGGAGCGAGTCGATCTTGCCGTTGTAGAAGCGGTGGTTCACGAGCTCGGCGAGATCTTCGCCGCCCGCGCGGTAGCTGCGGGTGAGCGACAGTGTCGGCACGATCTCGGCGAGGCGGGCCATCGCCGACTCGCCGGCCAGCTGCTCGACCGTCTCCGTGTCGACCACGGCGCCCCGCGGAGCAGGCTGCACCACGGCGGCCACGGCGATCTCGAAGTGCGACGGCGTCTGCGTGACAGGGTCTCCGAACGCGACGACCTGCTTGGCGCGGCGGATCGCGCCCGCGTTCTCGGCGAGCGTCGTTGCGCCGGCGTCCACCAGGATGACGGCGTCGAACACGATCTCGTCGGTGATCTCACTCACCTCGTAGGGCGACGCGAGCCACACCGGAGCGAGCACGCGGCTGAGGTAGGGGGCGGCCCGCTGCAGTGTGGCAGACGTCACGCGGTCGCCGCGCAGCAGCGCCTTGAGCGCGGTGGCCTCGTCGGCGTGGTCGACCAATCCGACGCTCCACGTCTCCGACAGCTGCCAGGAGAGGATCTGCCCACTCACTGACGCATGCGCCTCGTCGACGAGCACGAAGTCCGATTCGAGCCGGTCGAGGATGCCCGTGTTGGCGCCGAGCAGGGCCCGGTCGTTCGCGAGCATCAGTTCGAGCACGCTCTGCCACCAGGCCAGCTCGAGTTCGTCGGCCACGGCATCCTCGGGGATGTGGCGCTGGGAGAGGTCGGTCAGCAGAGGGTCGAGGGCGAGCTCCCGCAGCGTGTCGAGGAGGGCCGTGCGCTCCTGCAGGTTCGCGAGAACCTCGGAGTCGGCAGCGAGCCCGTCGAGCAGCGGGATGAGTTCACTGACCGGCCGTTCCGTCAGCTGGCGGGCGGTTCCCGAGAGGCCGAGCGGCACATCCAGCCTCGCCAGATCCTCGTTCACGCGCTGGAAGGCGACCTGCACGTCGTCGAGCCCGGTCGGCACCTCCGGCGGGATTCCCGCGGCGGCGAAACGGTGCCAGAGGGTGCGCTGCTGCTGGATGCGGCGGAGCGAGGCGTTGATGTCGCTGATGTGCACCCCGGGGCGCACGTACTCCTTCGCCAGGCTCCGGAGGCGCCGACGCGAGGTGCCGGTCATCTGCGCCGAATCACGGCGCGGACCCGTGGCCGCGATGATGTCGGTGAGCGAGCGGTCGAACACCACGGGAAGGAACTTGTCGAGGGTCTCCCGCAGGTCGAGCAGCAACCGGAGGTACGACCCGAGCTCCGAGATCGTCTGGAACTGGCGCATGTGCGTCTGCCCGACGAGATCGTAGGCACGCGTGAGCAGGTTCGGCAGGTCGACGCGGTGGACGCGCTTCGCGGTCGCGTGCACCTCTGCTGCGTCCTCGGCGGTGTCGAAGGTCGCCCCGTACCAGGGCGAGTCGCCGGGGCCGTAACGAAACTCACCGAGCGCCGCCGCCTTGATCAGCGTCTTCGCCGCCCTGCCGCGCCCCGAGGCGAGCGCCTCGAGCGACGGGCGGTCGAGGCGTGCGGTGGTGGCCGGCGGCTGGGGCAGCAGAGACAGGCGTGCGAGCTCCCGCAGGGCATCCAGAACCGAGACCTTCAGCAGGGGGTCGACGCGGGAGAGCGACTGGCGGTAGTCGAGCAGCACATGGCGGAGCCGCACGAGAGCCTCGTCGACGTCGGAGACATGCGGCTGCATGGCCTTCTCGTTGCGGCTGATCGACTGGATCAGGTCGCGCCGGAGCGTGCGCGGAGACACGGCGGCCCCGGGCAGGCCGACATCGTTGAGGCGCCGGGCGATGCCACGGAGGCTGAGGCGGCGAGGACTCACGATGAGCACACGCTTGTTCTGGGCGACGAGCGCCCCGACCGCGTTGACGATGGTCTGCGTTCCACCGGTGCCCGGAAGCGTCTTGACGACGAGGGAGTTGCCCTCCGAGATCTGCGCGACCACGTTCTCCTGCTCGGCATCCGCGTCGAGGAGGAGGGTGTCGGTCGAGGGTGTGCGCGAATCCTGCGGGCTCGGTTCCACAGGGTGGTACGACGCCTGCACCGCGCGACGGGCCGTGAGGCTCCCCGCCACGGCGTCGAGCACCGGATGATCGAGCTGCCGGGCATCCGAGACCATCGAGGTGGCGACATCGGCGAACGACGACACCACGAGCCGGGGCTGCACACTGAACCAGGGCAGGTGCGAAGTGATGCCCCGCAGGTGGTCGATGACCGGTTGCGGCTTGAACACTCCGTTGGTCGCAGCGAGAGCCACGACCGTGTCGGCGTCGAGCGTGATCTGGAACTGGTCGCGAAGGGCCCGGGCGAGTTCGGGGTTCACGAAGGGGGCACCTCGGAGAGTGAACTCGAAGTCGCGGCCGTAGCGGCGCACCGACAGCGGGCGGAGCAGGAGCGGGGCGGTGAACTCCTCTTCGTCGAGCTTCCACTGGGCGAGACCGATGGCGAGGTGCACGGAGTCGATGCCGCGCACGGCCCGGAGCTCCACTCCCTTGTCGGTGATGGCACCGGCGGCGATGCGGGCGCTGCGGAGGGCAAGCTCGTCGCGAATCAGGCTCGACAGCAGCGTCGCATTGCCGGTGATGAACTGGGCGAGGCCACTCGGGTGCGTCGACGTGAGGTCGACCCGCGAACGCGGTGAGTCGTCGAAGTGGATGAGCGGGCTGGCGCCACCGACCGCGGCGAGCTGCTCACGCCACGCCTCGCGGGTCGGTTCGACCAGGTCGTCGGTCGAGATGATCGAACCAGTCTTCATCGCCGTCTCACCTCTGCCGGGGGCTCCGGAGTCGGCGCGGCGACTCCACGCCGACGTCGCTTCGTCGGTGCCAGACTCTTGAGGGTCTGATTCTCGTTTCTTATCGGCACGCCACACACAAGCACCTTATGCGCGACACGCCCGTATTCCCGGGAGGCGGGCCAGAGTTTCGCGAGGTCTGCGTGTCGTCTTGTGCGGGGCGCCGCCGTGGGCGTGACAAAATTGGGTCATGACAGAGCAGGGGCCGCCCTCGCCACACTCGTTCGTACCGCCCCGGCTCCCCCCTGCTCCGAGCAGTGGCGACGGATGGGTCGAAGACGGCACGGGCCGGAGGTTCTGGGGCCGGTTCGGCGCCGCGGGCCTGCTCGCGCATGACCCGGGCCGCGGCATCCTGCTGCAGCACCGTGCCAACTGGAGCCACTTCGGCGGAACGTGGGGCCTGCCGGGCGGCGCCCGCCACGAGGGCGAGACGGCCGTTCAGGGCGCGGTGCGCGAAGCCACCGAGGAGGCCGGCATCGACGCGGGTGCCCTCCGCATCCGGATGACGTCGACCCTCGACCTCGGATTCTGGAGCTACACCACCGTCGTCGTCGACGTCACGACCCCGTTCGAGGCTGCCGTCACCGACGCCGAGAGCATCGAGGTGCGCTGGGTTCCCGTTGCCGAAGTCGCCTCCCTGCCGCTCCACCCCGGTTTCGAGGCGAGCTGGCCAGTGTTGCAGGCCGAGCTCGAGCGCCGCACCGTTCTCATCGTGGACTCGGCCAATGTGGTGGGATCCCGCCCCGACGGCTGGTGGAAAGACCGGGTGGGCGCCACGGAGCGCCTGGCCGGCCGCCTGTCGCTGCTTGCGCGGCGGGGGCTCAGCGCCGCGGCGCTGGGGCTCGGCGGCGGCGCTGGTGTCGAAGACGACGGCCTCGCTGGCACCCACTGGTGGCCCGACACGGTTCTCGTCACCGAGGGCCAGGCCCGCGCCGCACGACTCGACGATCGCGGGGCCCCGGGGCCCGGAGCCCCGCGATCTCCCGACGGCACGGTGGCGGCCGACATCGCGGCGAGCATCCGACTCCTGCCCGCTGAGCACGACGGCGACCAGGCAATCGTCGATGCCGTCTCAGCCGCGGCCGCCGTCAGAGCCGCTGCGCGCATCCTCGTCGTGACGGCCGATCGCGAACTCGGCGCGCGCGTGACCGCGCTCGGCGCGAGCGTGCTCGGCCCCGGCTGGCTGCTCGCCCTGCTCGACGAAACCTGAGTCGTGCCGCGGGTCACGTGCCCGTCAGCGACACGAGCGTGTATTCACGCACCCGCCCGAAGCGTGTCGTACCGCACGTGCTCAGCAGCGGCTGCGAGAGCTTCTCTGCGACGGTCACCTCGATCCGGGCATCCGGGGCGTCCACCTCATCGGCGCCGGGCGCCACCATCGCGAGCGTCACGACCGTGACGCCATCCACCGCACCCGGGCGCTCGGCGAGGGGCGCAAACGCCCCGAGCCGGTCGATCCCGGACTGCACCCGCGCAAAGTGCTGCGCGGCCTGCACCGGGTGCGTCAGAGAACTGCGGCCGCGGAAGAATCGCTCCTCGACCCGGCCCTCCCTCGCGAGCTCCACCACCCGCACCGCATACGCATCGTCGACCCGCCCGTAGTAGAGACCCTCGGGGAAGATCGCCATCGTGCCGGCGAACCGGTCCCCGCCGAGGTGCGAGCACTCCCAGGTCTCGTCGGGGAACGTCGCCGCGAGGGCCCCCACGACCGGCCTCCCGCGCACGGCGCAGCACCGGTCGTGTTTCGCGTGCGTGCACACCGCGTAGATCGGCTCCGCCGAGTGGATGCCCGACGACCCGTCGAGCGGAACATCGAGCAGCTCCTGCGGAGCATCCACCTCCCCCCACCGCACCTCCTCGAAGCCGGGCCGGGAATCGACGAACGCCCAGCGCCAGCGGGTCGGCGCTCCGGGATCCCGTCGCCCCGTTTGCCGGATCGCGAGCGGCCGAAGACCTGCCGCCTCGATGCGCGACACGAGCTGCTGGCCGAGGATGCGCCCGAGGGCAGAGGAGGTGAAGGCGTTCGCGCCCCACGCGCCCTCGATCTCGACGAGGAACCACTGCAGCCCACGGGAGCCTGTCGCCCAGAGCGGATCCTGCCGCTCACGCGACCGGTCGCTGCACGGTCGCCACTCGGGAAGTCCGGCCCCGAGTTCACGAGTCGACGAGAGCGGGACCTCCAGACCCGGCGTCACAGCCCTCGTCCGTCACGGGTTCGACACCGCATCCGCCGCACTCGCCGCACTCGCCGAGGGTGCCGAACCTGCAGCTCCTCCCGAACGTCCCGCACTCCGCGACGGCTCACGCCGGCACCGCGACTCCCTCACGGAGCAGCCGGCGCACAACCACGACCGCCGATCCGGCATCGAGCCCGGGGAGATCCGAGACGACAACCGGTTCCCCCGTGAGCAGGCGCTCCAGCGCCGGCTTCGCCTCAATGGGGAGCGAGAGCGTCTTCGGCCCGGCGACGATCCGCACGTTCTCACCGGCGACCTCGATGCGGGCTCGCAGCGAGCGCCTCAGGCGCACAACGGTGTCGGGGCCGAGAGTCGCCAGCGCCTCGACCGTTCTGAGCGGCGACACCGACTCGGGCCGGGTGTCCGCAGCGAGACGCCTCGAGAGCGCCGCCGCCACGGCGTCGACCTGTCGTTCTGCCGCCGCGCGATCATCCGGAACCGCCAGCGCAGCCTGAAGCGATCCCAGTACCTGTTCGACGATCGGGCCGAGCTCGGCGGCATCACCGAAGTCGAGCCCGAGGGGCAGCGACGCGCGGAGCGCTTCCGTCTCGCCGATGACCGAGAGCAGCGCGGTTGCGACGTCGGCGCGCGTGTACGCCGCCACGCCGATCGTCAGGTGCACCGTCGTTCCGCCGAGGGCCTCGGCCGAATGGATCCAGCCACGCGGGAGGTAGAGCGCGTCACCGGGCCGGAGCACATGGTCGATGTACGCGGCTCCGGAGGCCCGCAATGCGATGGCCTCGCGGTGATCGCTCCACGGCTGGTCACGAAGGGGCGCGACATGCACCGGCTCGTGGATGCGCCAGTGTTTCTCCCCGCTGATCTGCAGCACGAACACGTCATGTACGTCGTAGTGGGGATCGAATCCCCGGTTCGAGGCCGGGGTGATGTAGGCGTTGACCTGCGCCGGATGCCCGAGGTCGTCGGTGAGCGCGCGCGTGAAGTCGACCAGGGCCGGCCACGTGCGGTGCAGCCCCTGCAACACGATCGTCGCGCCGGCGGCGAACTCAGCCAACACCTTCTCGCTCGACACCTGGTCACCGACCTCGGCGCCGAAACCACCGGGGGCCGTGAAGGACTTCGGCGCAAGCACCGAGCCTTCGGTCGCCATGCGCATGAAGGGCGTGCGGAGTCCGCGCTCCGACACGAGCTCGTCGACCGCGGCGGCGGTGAACAGGTCGTCGAAACGATGCTTTTCTCCCGAACCGGCCTCGTTCAGGAGGGGCTTTCTCGCCCAGTACTCCCCGGCGAACTGCGGAGCCTCATCGCCGACCATCCGGGCCAGGGCGGGGCGTTCATCCATCGGTCTCTCCTGTGTGACACGGGGCTGGCTGCACCTGCCCGCCCGGGAACGGATCGCTCGTTCAGACGTGAGAGAGCGCGGACCAGTTCCCCGGCCCGCGCTCGAAGTCAGGCACTATGCCGAGCCGTCGGCTCCGCCGTCGTGGCCACCGGGGTTGGCTCCGCCATCGGCGGTACCCTCCCCTTCATCGGCTGAGCCATCGGCTCCGCCGTCGTGGCCACCGGGGTTCGCGCCCCCGTCAGCTGGACCTTCTCCTGCGTCGGCAGAACCATCGGCTCCGCCATCGTGCCCGTTCGGGTTTGCGCCGCCATCCGCGGGACCCTCTCCGCCCGCTCCCTGTTCGGTGGTGATGTCGTCGTCGTCGATAGCCATAGGTCATCCTCTCGGTACCGCCCGGCGGTCTTTGCCGGAAGCGGCTTCAGCCTACGCCGATCATCCGACACCGAGAAGTGCTTGCCTAGACTGGCGAGATGAGTATCCTTGCGTCTGTCTTCGTCGGCATCACGGCGCTCCTTCACGTCTACATCTTCGTGATGGAAAGCATCCAGTGGCGCCAGCCGCGCGTCTGGAAACGTTTCGGTCTCGCATCCCAAACAGACGCCGACACAACCGCGCCGCTCGCGTACAACCAGGGCTTCTACAACCTTTTCCTCGCGATCGGTGCCGCGCTCGGAGTGGTGCTGCTCTACACGCCCGCGCACGAGGCGGGATTCACGCTTGCCGTCTTCACGATGGCCTCGATCCTGCTCGCGGCCGTGGTTCTGCTCTCGACGGGCCGGGACCGGCTCCGCTCCGCTCTGCTTCAGGGCACGCCAGCGCTACTCGGCCTGGTCTTCCTTCTCCTGGCCGGCTGAGCCCGGCCCGCCGGTCGAGAGCCCACGGGTCGCCCGTTCAGCCTTGCGAAGAGCCCGGTGAATCACTATCGTCCGGGCATGCGCTCTCTCTACAGAGTGGTGCTGACCGCGATCCAGGTCAGCGTGCCGGTGCCGCCGACCAGCGCCAGCGCGGCGATGACTCGCACAGCGGTGTTGCGGGTGAACTTCTGCCACGGTGTGGTGAGTTCGGGGCGGGAGAAGTCGGGGCGGCTCTGGCGCCCCGAGGAGCGGGATCTGCGGGTCGTTCTACGAGTCGTCGATGGCACCCAGCCATTATTCATGAAGATCGGCTAGTCGGGTAATCTTTGCTCATATGACTGTAAAGGTGGCGGAAGAGAGGGCGGATGCACTGCTTTCGCGTCCGGGACTCTTCACGGCCTCTGCGTCCACCGTGTTCCGGGTCCCCGTCGTGTTGATCGACGGCCGCTCCGGATCGGGTAAGTCGGAGCTGGCGACGGCCCTCGCCGCCCGATGGCCCGGCCCCGTCACCCTCGTGCGTCTCGACGATATCTATCCCGGATGGGACGGGCTCGACGCCGCCACCACTCACGTTCACGATCACATCCTCGCCGCAGCCGAGCCTCGCTGGCAGCGCCATGACTGGATCTCGGGACTCAGCACGGAATGGACGCCGGTGGATCCCACCGTGCCGCTCATCGTCGAGGGAGCAGGCAGTCTGAGCCGAGCGAACGCCTCACTCGCCACGCTTCGCATCTGGGTCGAGCTCGACGACGCGACCCGCAAGGAGCGTGCCCTCGCCCGCGACGGCGACACCTACGCACCGCACTGGGAGCGCTGGGCAACCCAGGAGCGCGCCTTCCTCGCCCGCGAGAACCCGCGCTCCCTCGCCGACGTCGTCTTCACCGAGCCCTGAGGCCTCCCGCTGCGGGCACCAGCGGCAGCCGGCGCAGCCCCCGCATCAGGTCATCGACAGCGAGCATGACTTCGGGTCCGACTGCCGCGAGGTGCGCGATCGCGTACTCGAAACCCTCAACTACACCCTCGCGGGTTGCCTCCACAATGTCCCGGGCATCCTCCGGCGATACCCCGAACTGTCTACCTGCCGCCGCCAGATTCTGCCCGCCTATCCGATCGAATCGATACTCCCCGCCGACACTCATCGCACTGTTCAGGGGCGACACACCATTCCAGTAGGGCGCGTACGTCGCTAGGTCATACAGCGGCGCGAGGCGAACGAATGCTCCCTCGAGCATCAGCGAGTAGTTCTTGGCATGAGCATCCGTACAGCCGGCCACGACGTTGAAGACGAATGCGCGGTAGAAAGCCTGACCCGCAGCTCGCCGATCCGCTTCGAAGGGCAACGAGCGAAGCAGCTTGGCGATCTCGGAGAGACCGGGTCCCCCGTCACGGTGCTGGTACTTCTTCGCCGGCGTGACTGCCAACGCCTGGCAGAGATCCTCCTGGTGAAGGCGCCGCCAGACACCATCCCGATACGCGCGGTCGTAACGGCGCGTCACGAAAACGTCCCACCCAGCAATGGTTTCGAGCTCAGTCTCCGCGACATCCAGTCCCAGGTACGCTGCAGCGTGCATGGTCAGCTGTTCGACGACGTCGAGTCTTCGGATCTGCCCGACCGCAGGTTTCAGGATGTGCGTGGTCGGCGTCGAATCCTCGGGAACACCCCAACTGCCGTCGCCGAAGCGATGCAAGGCGATCTTGGGCTGGGCTCCCGCGAGGCTGAATCGGCCGGCCGGATCGTCGTACGGTACGCCGTCGGTGTATTCAGACACCACATGGGAGAGCATCAGGCCGATCTCTGCACGGTCAACAGGTCGCACCCGGCTACCCCCTTGATCGGCGTCACTTGCATCGATTCCCGCACCGACGATCTCGACCGCGCCCGCAACGTCAGAGCCGACATGCTCGAGCAGGGCAAACGGGCTTCGGGCTGAGACACCGAACCGTCTGGCCATCGCCCCAAGCGCCTCGTCGTTGTCCGGCAGGAGTCCTTGAAGGAAGGGAAGTACGGTGCGCTTTTTGTGAACTCCCGCCGCAAGGGGCATCGACAACGAGAGCGGCGTCGGGTGGGGCCTAACCCGGTAGCCGGCGTCATAGTGGAAGAGGAGGTTGCCTCCCCCTGCCTGTTCGATCGAACCGCACAGCGCTCCATCGAGGTAGAGGTCCAGCACCGTCACCAGCGCACCTCGCCGGATGACTCGACCCGGAGCGACATCTCAAATCCGAGCGCCTGGAACACATCCATCAACTTGCCCGCCTCGACAGTGGGCTTGCCGCCTTCAAGGTCCGCGATGAACGACCGGGACACTCCGGCCCGACCGGCAAG
Organism: Subtercola boreus; assembly: GCF_003399625.1. Taxonomy (GTDB): domain Bacteria; phylum Actinomycetota; class Actinomycetes; order Actinomycetales; family Microbacteriaceae; genus Subtercola; species Subtercola boreus_C. The sequence continues at coordinate 49,421 of NZ_NBXA01000025.1, forward strand.
CTGCTGTTGCGTCAGGCGCTGCTGTTCGCGCAGCTCGCGCACCACGGCTGCGGCCTCCCGAACGGTTCTCATCCGAACTCCTGTCGCCGTACGGCGTCAATTCGATTTATCGCCGTACGCACACATTATCAGATGTCGCCGTACGCACACCCGATGACCCCACAGACGTTCGCCACCCGTCAGGGTCGGCCTCGTCGCTTCGCCCGCGCCGCGAACGCGTCAAGGGCGAAGAGCACCTCGCGCGACTCGTACGCGCGCATCCGCGAGGCGGATCCGATCTGGTGCAGGACGCCATCACCGACCAGCCGGTCGATACCGTTCTGTGCATTCCGCTCGCTGACCCCGAGGGCAGTTCCGACCGCATGTGCGTCGACGACGGGCTGTTGCTGCAGAAAATCGAGCAGCCGGCGGCCCGCACTCCCCGCTCGAGGGGTGGCATCCCGCTCCCAGCGCGCACGAATCGCGGTGAGATCGGCGACGAGTCTCCGCCCGTTCACCACAGCCTCCAGCGAGGCATCGGTGACAGCACGCATGATCGGCACGACCTGTCCTGCGCGATAGTCGGTGAGCGCTGCGAAATACGCGGATGTGTCGCGCAGTAGTCCCGCTGAGACGGGCACGGTGACCTGCCGCGTCACGCCCAGCCTGTTCAACATGGCCTGGATCAGCGCTCGCCCTGTTCTCCCGTTGCCATCCGGGAAGGGATGAATGGTCTCGAACTGTGCGTGCGTGATCGCGATCTGGGCCATCGCAGGCAGGTCTGTTCTCCGAGCGAACGCAACCAGGTCGTCCATGAGTTCAGCCAGGCGTTCGTGCCGGGGCGGAACGAACGACGCGGAATGCGGACTGTTCGCGTACCCCCCGCCGATCCAGACGGCCTGATCGCGCCACGCGCCCGTGTGTTCAGGCTGGTCGTTTCGCAGAAGCGCCGACTGCATGCTGATGATGGTCGCGACATCGAGCTCTTCGGCCATCTCGATCGCTGCCTCCATGGCGCGCACGTTGCCGACGATGAGGCGCGAGTTGCCCCCGGTCTTCCGGCCGAGCTCGGCCAGGGCGATGTTCTTCGCAGACGCTGTCAGATTCTCGATCTCCGAACTCGCAGCGCTCTCGCTCCTGAGGAGAATAACGGAGAACGGAGCCGCAATCGCCCCGACCTCACTGTCGAACCGGGCCAGTTCGAGCACAGCGTCTTCGGCGGCAGTCACCGTTTCGGAGTCGAGCGGCGGAATGGGCAGGCCCGCGATCAGAGGGGGGATCGCCGCGTCGTACGGCCCTCGGGCTTTCAGCGCGGCACGCCGGGACACACCCGGTTCAACCGAAGCGTGCCACTCGACGGATTCGAAGCCGACCGCAGGCCACCCGGGTCCATCTACCGTCATCATTCTCGTATCTTACCGATGGTTACAACCACAACCATCGGTAAGACAGATCCACGTTGTCGTGAAGGTGCCCCTAAGCGAGGCGCTTCAGAACCCGGTGACCCCTGTTATTTCACTGCTGAGGCTCGTGGATTCGGCAGAATTCAGCGCTTTGCTTGTAAAGCAACCTCTAGAGCAACGGACCGGTTTCGTGTCTCAAACACGTGTCTCTCCCGAGTTGCTCGATCAACTCGTCAATGAATACCGAGATGGCGCGACGGTCTATGAGCTACAAGAACGTCATGGAGTTCATCGCTCTACGATCGCCTTCCACCTGAAGAGGCGAGGCTTGCAGGTTGGGAAACAACCGCTCAATTGCAGTGAGGTGACTCAGGCTCGAGAGTTTCACGGTCAGGGGCTTTCGCTGAATGCGATCGGGCGAAAGATGGGGCGAGATCCGAAGACGGTGAAAACTGCGTTGGCATGAAGAGAACCCGACCTGTCGGTGGAATGGCTCGTCAACAGAAGCTGTCGGGCTCGATTCATCCGCAGGTGCGGGCCGGGCTTCAGAGTTCGAAGCCGGTTCTTTCTCTTGGCCTTCGGGTCTGCCCAGAGTTTGGTTGTCACTGGGGGTTGATGGTTTTCAGGCCGCGTTTGCGGTTGTGTAAATTGTCTCAAACTCGACGGGGGTGAGTTTTCCGAGCGCTCGTTGGCGTCGGCGGCGGTT
>NZ_NBXA01000026.1 GCF_003399625.1 Subtercola boreus
CGTGGATCTCTCGCATCATGTCGATGACGTGCGCGTCGTCCCAGTCCCGCTTTGACACCGGGTCCCGCAACCACTTGTAGTACCCCTGAGTTGAAAGGTTCAACACCCTGCACGCCACCGCGACCGGAACCCTGACAGGGGCACCGGTCGCAGCCATTTCACGGACGAGCGGGAAGACTATTTTCCCGGCAGGTTCGCCTGCGACAAATACGCTGCCGCCCGGCGGAGAACCTCGTTCTCCTGCTCGAGCAACCGGATCCGTTTGTTCGCCTCGCGCAGCTCCCTACGATCCGCGTCGTTCGCGCCCGGACGGTTACCGTCCTCTATATCGGCACGTTTCAACCAGTTCGATAACGTGCCCTCGGAGATCCCGAAGTCCTTCGCGATCTGAGACGCGTTGCCGTGGCCCTTCCGGACCACCGCCACGACATCATCGCGGAACTCTTTCGGATATGCCTTTGCCATGACTGACATCCTTCCAGCGAGAATGAAATCTCACAGGTCAGGTGACAACCAAACCCTGGGCAGACCCCTTAGGTCAAGCTTGCGGTGCCTGAAAAGTGAGATTTGTATCGTTGCCTAGCCGTCCCGAGGCATGGCGCAGATGACGCAATTACAAGGTCGGCATCAAGCTACTGTGGAATCCGACGACGAGAGGTGCGTAGCGATGACGCTAGATGAATCATTTGCAGAGGACGTCGCGGCACGGGGGCTCGGGCCCGAGGCTTCAACCACTGAAGCACGAACTGGTCATGGCATCGAAGGTTCGTTGGACCGGCTGGGTTGAAAAGATGTTGAAAATATTCTCGAATCTTGGCTATTTCCTTATGGTTGCAGGTGCCGTATTCCTCATTATTTTCGGTGCCATATTGCTCTTCACGTCGCCACCCAACCCTCAGCAGCCAATCAACTTTGTTTGCCTAGGTGCCGTGCTTCTCGTGGCGGGGCTAATAGTCGCCGCAGCAAGGCGGCAGCGGCGGCGAAAATCCTAAGCCTCGAGTACGACCCTTTCAGGCAATCGCAACTTCGGTGGCGCCAGTGTCACAACAGCTCGCGCGGCTAGCCCCTTCTCGCGTAGCAGTGGCCGGTGTAAGGTTTCGCTTCGAAGTGGCGATATGAAATCGCAAACCGTCCAGTGCGGTCAGCGCGTCCCGATAGACAACCGACTTACTGGTGTTCTCGGGCACCAAGCGGGTCGCGTGGGTCTGGGCCTCAGCAGTGAATCGCAGGGAATGAAAGTTAGTGGCAGCCCCACTATTCCCCACGCGGCCAAATCTCAAGACCGGCTCTAGGCGGAATGTGAGCCCTGACCAGGCCTTTTAGCGTGCCCCTGGAGGGACTCGAACCCCCAACCTAATCCTTAGGACGGACTTGCTCTTCCATTGAGCTACAGAGGCTGACCGCACGAGTTTACAGCCTCCAGCACCACACGGATGCAGCGGCAGGGGCACCAAAGCAGGCGCACAGCAATCGTTCGGGTTGATGAATCACCGGAGGCGCAGCATCCAACTGCGCACCGGCGATGTTAGACAGAGAGCGTGGACGTGCCCCGCAGGGGTGCCCGAGCGCCCGAGGATCCATGAACACTCCGTTACACCCCGCCCTCCGCGGCACCGCAACGCCCGATCGCGCGCGCCTCCGCGGCACGCGCCCGAGCAGGCTCCGGATGATCGCCACGGGCATCCTCGTCGGAGCCCTCGCGATCGGCAGCACCATCCTCGGGCCGACCACCGCAGCGTTCGCCGACGACTATCCCTCGTGGGACGACGTTCAGGCGGCCCGCAGCAGCGAGAGCGCCAAGGCGGCCGAGGTCGATCGCATCAATGCGATCATCAGCGACCTGCAGCAGAAGGCCGCCGCCGCCCAGGCACTGGTCGAACAGCGGAGCGCCGAAGACGAGGCCGCGCAGGCGGCTCTGGCTGCGGGCCAGAGCAAGGCAGACTCCTTGGCTGCCAGCGCCGCGACCTGGCAGACGAAAGCCGACACGTCGAGCAGGCAGGCAGCGCTGATCGCGGCAACGTTCGCCCGGTCGGCGGGCAGCCAGAACATCACGAGCCTCCTGCTCGGCAGCAACTCGAGCGAGGCCAGCGACCTGCTCTCCCAGCTGAGCTCGATGGGCAAGCTGAGCCAGACGATCTCGGGCATCTACGACCAGGCCAAGCAGGACGCGAACACAGCGGCCTCGGTGAGCGCGCAGGCGCAGGTCGCCAAGGATGCCCTGGCCGGCCTCGCCGCGGCAGCGCAGGCCGCGCTCGAGCAGGCCGCGGCCGCACAGCGCGACCTGATCGCCGCGCTCAACGAACAGAGCGCGCACCAGGAGGAACTGAACGCCCAGCTCGCCTCCCTGCAGAGCAACGTCGCAACCACCGAGGCCCAGTACCAGGCGGGTGTGGAGGCACGGGCCGCCGCCGCCCGGGCTCAAGCCGCCGCAGCCGCCGCAGCGCGGGCAGCGAACCAGGGCGTCAGCGTCGGGCCTGTGTCGGACGACCAGCAGGCCCTCGCCCAGGAATTGATGGACTACGTCGCCAGCGGCCAGTTCCGCGGCTCCTACCCCGACCACATCTTCGAGATCTCGTACATCGCTGCGGGCCAGTCGGTGCCGAACTGCGGCATCGACACCGTCATCCTGCAGGCCATGGTGACGGCGGTGCGCGCTTTCGGGAGCGCCGCAGTGAGCGACATCAGCCGCCGCTGCACGGGCCAGATCGAGGGCGCAGGCACGGCATCCGCCCACTACCGCAATGGCGGCGGGCACGCGGTCGACTTCATCGCGGTCGGCGGCGTGGGGCTGAACGGCTCGAACAACGCCTCCATCAACCTGATCAAGACGCTCGACCCGATCATGCCCTACGGATCGGGTCTCGGGCAGCGAAACTGCCGTACGTCGGCGGGCAGCGAACCGAGCTTGAAGAACTTCTCGGACTTCTACGACACCTGCACCCATCTGCACGTCGACGACTTCTAGACACCTCTTTTACACCCGGACGCGCCGATCTGGACGAGCGACGCGCCCGGAATCCAGAGAGCAATCCAGCAAACTGTAGGCAACACGCCGGTGTGTTGCTACTGTGGACGCTGTTGTTGGTGTTATGGCTGTGACTCGTGTTACTCGTGTGACTTCCGTGACAAACGTGAACAGTCTCGAGGATCCATGTCGTCATCCCCCCGCCGCGCCGCACCCCGCCGCGCTCCGTGGAGAACCCTCGTCGTGTCGCTCGCCGTCGCCGCCCTGGCTGTGACGGCGACCATCACCGGCGGCTCACCGGTCTACGCCGACAACTACCCGAGCTGGAACGACGTTGTCGCAGCCCGGGCCAGCGAATCGTCGAAGCAGGCCGAGATCGGTCGCCTGCAGGGCCTCATCTCGGGCCTCCAGGGCCAGGTTGCCGCAGCCCAGGCCGTGGCCGACGCCGCCTGGACCGCGAACGAGGCCGCCCAGAGCGCGCTCGCCGACGGCCAGTTGAAGGCCCAACAGCTCCGCAGCCAGGCCGCCGACGCGACCGCCAGGGCGGAGACATCCCGCAAGCAGGCGGCGGCCCTGACCGCGCAGTTCGCCCGCTCGGCCGGAACAGATCTCTCGATGAAACTGCTGGTCTCCGGCGAGAAGAGCGACAACCTGCTCTACCAGCTCGGTGCCATGTCGAAGCTCGGAGACACCTCGAAGAAGGTGTTCGAGGCTGCCACGCAGGATGCGAACAACGCCTCCTCGCTGAGCGCACAGGCCGACGATGCCGAGAAGGCGCTGACCGCGCTCGCCGATGCGTCTGCGACCTCGCTCGCAGACGCCGTGAACGCGCAACAGGGGTTGAAGGCCGCCCTGCTCGAGCAGGAGGCCCACCAGGACGAGATGACGGTTCAGCTGGCCGCCCTCACCAGCAACGCGATCACCACCGAGGACCAGTACAACGCCGGAGTGGTGGCCGAACAGCAGCGGAAGCTCGCTGAGGAACAGGCGCGAGCCGCGGCCCAGGCTGCGTCCGACGCACAAGCCGCTTCGGACGCAGCGGCAGCAGCAGCAGCTGCGAATCCGGGATCGGGCAACTCGGACGGTGGTTCCTCAGGCGGTTCCAATGGTGGCGGGAGCACAGGCGGCAGCTCGCCCGCGCCGGCCCCCAAACCCGCGCCGATCGTCGACTCCCCCAGCCAGCCCTTCGACGGCAATGCCGTCGTCGCCTACGCCCAGCAGTACGTCGGCGTGGTTCCCTACGGCTGGGGCGCGAACCCCAACGACAGCTTCGGCTGCGACGGCCTCACCCAGTGGGTGTACGGCCACTTCGGCGTCAAGCTACCCCGCCTCGTGAGCGCCCAGACCGCCATGGGCGTGCGGGTCTCCTCCTCCCAGGTCAGGGCGGGTGACCTGGTCGTCTGGCCGAACGCGCACGTCGGCATCTACGACGGCCACGGCGGCGTCATTCACTCCCCCGACTGGGGTCGCTACGTGACACACAACCCCGGTCTCTGGGGCAGCTACATCTTCATCCGCATCGTCTAGGCGGGGGCAGGCAGACGTCGGGCTCCGGATGACCGACACACGATCATCCGGAGCCCCGCGCAACTACGCAGCGGGCTGCAGGTAGCCCTCCCATTCGGGCTCGGCCCGCTCGACGCCCCGCACGAACCATCCGGCGTGGTGCGGCATTCGCGGCTGGCCCCCTCGGAGCGACCAGCCCATCTCGGCCGGGGTGCGGTCGCTCTTGAGGTTGTTGCAGCGGAGGCAGCACGCCACCAGATTCTCCCAGGTGTCCTTGCCTCCCCGCGACCTCGGCTGGATGTGATCGATCGTGGTAGCCGATTTGCCGCAGTAGGCGCAACGCTGGTTGTCGCGGCGCAGAACGCCGCGGCGACTGACGGGCACCTGGCGAGAACTCGGGACCTTCACATAGCGGGTCAGCAGGATGACCGACGGCCGTTCATACGCACCGGACGACGCCCAGACAGGCGCGCCCTCATCACTCTCGACGATCTTGGCCTTGTCGTTCATGACGAGCACCAGCGCCCGTCGGAATGACACAACACCCAGCGGTTCATAGCCCGCGTTCAGTACCAGCGTTCGCATTTTCTCCCTTTCGAGACCCCTGGTCGGCTACCAGGGATTCCACGGTGCTGATATTCCGCTCAGACGCCAGGCGAGCGGGCACAAAAAAAGGCGTTGTCATGACGACAACGCCTTACCACGCAGCAGAACGCGTGTTATGTGGAAGCTGGTGAGTATTCGCACGCCGCGGAGGACGTCACCCGTGGTGGGGATGCTGCCTGCCTGGTGCACGAACTCTCCCGATGGATCGAGGAATATCAGTGCGAGAAGGCTAACAAACTCTGGCCCGAATCCCTACGCTCTGGCCACGAGCATCAGCAAGTCGTAACGGAGTGTTCACACGGGCGAGGCCCGTCATCAGCTGAGCGTCGAGCCCCTGGCACTGATGAAGTCGACGTGCAGGTGGCTGCAGGAGTCGCTGAATTCGGAGAGATTCACGAAGCCGGAACCGGATGACCGGCAACCGCTCTGGCCGACGTTGGTGTTCGGCGGCACCAACGGGTCGAGCAACCGGAGGAGCTTCATCGAGTCCGAGTCGCCCCCCGTCAGACTGTGACCGTTCAGAATGTAGAAGTCGACGGCGTGGCCGCCCCCTGAGCGGTAGTGAGGCGAGTTGGTGCCGGCACCCTCGATCTGGCCGGTGCAGAGCCGGTTGATGTCGCTGACCCCGACCTTCGAGAAGTTGTCGACTGCGACCTTGATGGTCTGGAGCACGCGGATGTCGACGCCGCAGCCATCGACGACCTGGCCGGCCGCGAGGTACCCGATCTCCTTGATGTGGTCGGGCCGGGAGCCCACGAGCTGTCCCGACGCGACGGCATCCATCAGCTGCTGGGCGAGCGCCTGCACCGCCGGAGCGACTGTCGACGGGTACGCCGCCGCCGTGATCGCGCTGCTGGAGGAGAGCTTGAGCGCCGCGGCCTGCGAGGCGGCCTGGGCCGCAGCGGCGGCTGCCAACTGCTGCGCCTTCAGCTCCTCCTGCGTCGGAGCCTGGTAGTCGTCGCGGGTGACAGCGAGTGCGGCCTGGTCGGCGCTGCTCTGGATGCTCTGCTGGCCGGCACCGAACGGAGCGGAGTCCGAGACAGGGCTGAACGCTCCCGACGTGGAGAACGCGTACGCGGGCAGCGCCATTGTGGCGATCAGGCCGAACGCTGCCGTCATGACGGCAATGTTCGCCACACGACGCTTCTTCGACGGGCGTGACCGGCCGGGCTTGGAAAGCAGCGGTCGGGCCGGCGGAACGGTGCGGACCGCCGGAAGGGGGCGGCCGACGGCCGCGGCTGCTACTGCTGGCGCCGGGCCCACCGGCAGAGCGACAAGTTCAGCTGCTGCCGGAACCGGGTTCACCGGCACGTCGGCAACCCGCGGAGGTGCAAGGTGCTGGAGCACCTCGGCCGGGATGACGGGTACGGCCGGACGCGCACCGGTGAGATGAGCGACGATCCCCGCCGGGATCTCGGTCGCCCGCCCCCCATCTGAGCGCTCGCTCAGCAGGCGCTCGTGCTCACGGCGTGCACGCCTTGTCGTTGGAACTTCTGACATGGACGGGTCTAGATACCCAGTCGCACGAAGTAGTAGCTGCCCCAGACGGGTCGGTGTTCGACGTAGCGGCCCCAGTCGGGCGAGTCGATCATCGTTCCGTCGCCGGCGTAGATGCCGACGTGGCCGATCGAGTAGATCATCAGGTCGCCGGCCTGAGCATCGGCAGCGGAGATGCGCGTGCCCATCGCTGCCTGGGCGCTGACCGTGCGGGGCAGCTTGATGCCGAACTGCCCGAACACGTACTGGGTGAGGCCATCGCATCCGAAGCTCGTGTCGGGGCTCGCTCCAGCACCGTAGGGAACGACTCCGACGAACTGCTGCGCGAAGGCGACGACAGCTTCACCGCTGTAGGGGCCCGACGGCGGGTTCACGACGACACCGCTCGACGAGGACGCGCTGGCCTTCGACGTCACCGAGGTGCTCGCCACGGAAGCGACCTTGAGCGCTGCAGCCTTCGCGGCGGCGGCGGCCGCTTCGGCCTCGACCTTCGCCTTGGCTGCCGCGAGGTCGTCCGTGCTGGGCGCCACATAGGTGTCACGGGTCACGGTCGAGTCGACAGCGGCCGCATCGACGGCAAGAGTCTGCTGGCCGGTCTGGATAGACGTCGCCGAGGTGCTCGGGTCGAACGCGCCATCGGTGCTGAACGCGTAGGCGGGAAGCGCCATCGTTGCGATCAGCCCGGCCGCGGCCGTCATGACCACGGTGCTGGCGATGCCGCGCTTCGTGATCTTGAGCGCCTTGCGGGGTTCTGCGTGGGAGACCCTGGTTCGGGTCAGGCTCTTCGGGTTCTGCTTCGACTCGGGTGAGTCGTGCAATTCGCTCGAAAGGGGCAAGATTATTTCCTCCGGCACGCTGCGGTCAGGGTCGCAGCCCCGGTTTCCAGGCGTGCTCCCCAGGGTGGGAGAGCGGCGGAACTCCGGGTTTGTCTGTGTCTTTGATTGGTTGTCTTCGTCGTACCAGAGGCTGGTTCTCGGCCCCTTGGACTTGTCCGATGGTACGGGAGAGGCTGGGCTTTGTCACCTTGAAACACGCAATTGCAACAAATTGGTAACGAAGATTGACCCCTGCGAACCAGTCTCAGATACCCACGAAGATGTGGCTCGCGACTTCATTGGGCAGTTCGAGCCCCTGGCTGAAGCCTTCGACCTCGACGAGCACGTACGAACCCGCGGCCGAGAAGGCCGCCGTGTTCCCGGGAACGACGCCGGCCTGCTTGAGCTGCAGCAGCAGTTCAGGATCGACCTGGGCGGGCTCGCCGAGACGCCGGATGATCTTGGTCTGCGCGCCCACGGCACCGTGGACGAGGGTGACGATGTTGACGACTCCGCGGGTGAAGGGGATGGCCTCGGTGTCGCCGAGCTCTTCCAGACCGGGGATCGGGTTCCCGTAGGGCGACTCGGTGGGGTGATCGAGCATCTCGAGGATGCGGCGCTCCACCTGCTCGCTCATCACATGCTCCCAGCGGCATGCCTCCTCGTGCACGAACTCCCAGTCGAGCCCGATGACATCGCTGAGCAGTCGCTCGGCGAGCCTGTGCTTGCGCATGACATGGATGGCCTTCCGCCGGCCCGGAACGGTGAGTTCGAGGTGACGGTCGGTGGAGACCACGACGAGACCGTCGCGCTCCATGCGCCCGACAGTCTGCGAGACGGTCGGGCCGGAGTGTCCGAGGCGCTCCGAAATGCGCGCCCGCAGGGGGGTGATGTTCTCTTCTTCAAGCTCGAGAATGGTTCTGAGGTACATCTCAGTGGTGTCGATCAAATCCGCCAACGGCCGCTCCTTGCTTCTCGCGCACGCAGGCTACAAGACTACTGGGCACCGATGTGGGCGGTGCACCCCGCTTCAGTAGACTTCGGTTCATGCCAACCATAGAGATTCCCCGTTCCCTCCTGCCCGCCGACGGTCGCTTCGGGAGCGGCCCGTCGAAGATCAGAACGGAGCAGCTCGCCGACCTCTCGGCTCGCGGAGCATCCATTCTCGGCACCTCCCACCGCCAGTCTCCGGTGAAGGATCTCGTGGGCTCTGTGCGCTCCGGGCTGGCCGATCTCTTCCGTATTCCCGAGGGCTACGAAGTGGTGCTCGGCAACGGCGGTTCGACGGCCTTCTGGGACGCCGCGGCGTTCGGGCTCATCCTGAACCGCAGCGAGAACCTGACGTTCGGCGAGTTCAGCTCGAAGTTCGCGGCAGCGGCCGGTGCACCATGGCTGCAGAAGCCCCACCTCGTGTCGGCTCCGGCGGGTTCGCGTGGGGAGGTCGAGATCGTCGAGGGTGTCGACGTCTATGCCTGGCCCCACAACGAGACCAGCACGGGCGTGATGGCCCCGATCACCCGCGTGCACGGCGATGCGGGCGCCCTGACCGTGATCGATGCGACGAGCGCCGCCGGCGGGATCGACTTCGAGGCCGCCGAAGCCGACGTCTACTACTTCGCCCCGCAGAAGAACTTCGCCTCGGACGGCGGAATCTGGTTCGGCCTCTTCTCACCCGCCGCGATCGAGCGGGTCGAGCAGATCGCCGCCTCGGGGCGCTACATCCCCGAGTTCCTCAGCCTGAAGAACGCGATCGACAACTCGCGCCTGAACCAGACACTGAACACGCCCGCGCTGGCGACACTGCTGCTGCTCGACAACCAGGTCTCGTGGATCAACGGCAACGGCGGTCTCAGCTGGGCTTCAGACCGCACGAAGGAGTCGACCTCTGCCGTCTACGACTGGGCCAACGCCTCCAGCTACGCCACGCCGTTCGTGCTGGATCCCGAACACCGCTCGCAGGTGGTCGCGACCATCGACTTCGACGAGAAGATCGATGCGGCCGCCATCGCGAAGGTGCTCCGCCAGAACGGGATCGTCGACACCGAGCCCTATCGGAAACTCGGCCGCAACCAGCTCCGCGTCGCCACATTCGTCTCGGTGGAACCGGATGACGTGCGTTCCCTCATCGGCTGCATCGAATACGTGGTCGACGCCCTCTAGTCCTTCCGGGCGCGCTCCGGATCCTCCGGGCGCGCTCCGGGGACTACTCCGAGCGCTCCTGGCCTTCCAGGTCTTCGATGTCGCCGGCGTCTGCGAAGTCGTCGGTGGCGTCGAAGGCGGCTCCGGCGTCGGCGTCGACGCCCGTGGCCTCCGACGCGATCAGCGGCCGAGGATCGGGTACCGGCGCCGCAGCGGCGTGCGCGTCGGCGGTTCCGCCACCGAAGCCCGGGGCGTCGAGCCCCTCCTCTGCAATGGTGTCGATGTCGATTCCGTCGCGATCCCGGTCGCGACCGATCGCCGACGGGTCGTCGTCGAGATCGTCCTCGGGGCCATCGACGTCGTCGTCATCCGGGTCGTCATCGTCGTCGTCATCATCATCGTCGTCGTCGTCGGACTCGTCGTCGGCATAGTCGTCGGTCGGATCATCCTCCGACCCAGCCGCATCGTCATCGTCGTCGTCGAACTCGCTCTCCGAGTCGTCGATCAGAGAATCCGATGTGAGCCGATCGGCCCACGGCACCCAGGCCGGAGAGAGCACAGAGCCCTCACCCGGAAGGAGTTCGACCTCCAACACCGACGGTTCGGCAGAATCGCTGCTCCGCGCGAGGGTGGCGGTCCAGTGCCAGTCCGGGTAGCCCGCCAGCTTCGACGCGAAGAAGAGGCTCAACACGTGCTCGCCCTCGACCTCGTGTCCGATGAACTCGCCGATGGTGTCGGCGGGTGTGATCTCGGCCAGCGCCGCCCGCGCCTGCTCCCGCGCGCCGAGCAGCACCGGATCCGCCTCAGGGGCGATCCCGGCCGTCAGGTCGGCCTGTTCGTCTGAGTACCCGTTCCCGGTCAACCTCAGGCGTCCAGCTCATCGGCGACCTTGCGCAGTAGCGCAGCGATCTTGCGGCTGTGGCTGGCTTCGGGGTACCGACCGCGCTTGAGGTTGGTGCCGATGCCATCCAGAACCTTCACGAGGTCTTCGACGATGACGGCCATGTCGTCGGCCGGCTTGCGGCTCAGCTTCACCATGCTCGGCGGAGCTTCGAGCACACGTACGGAGAGCGCCTGCACTCCACGCTTCCCGTCGGCGATGCCGAATTCGAGCTTCGTACCCGCTTTGACAGTCGAGCCTGCGGGCAGAGCTGACGCATGCAGGAAGACTTCCTGGCCATCGTCGGAACTGATGAAGCCGAAGCCCTTCTCTTCGTCGTAGAACTTGACCTTGCCGGTTGGCATGTGTGGATCTCCTCTAAGTCTTTTGCCGGTTTATTGCACTCCGGCCACCCCTAAGCCTATTCGCTCATCGCTGGGTGCGTAGTATCAGGAGCGTGACCAAGACAGACGCTCAACCCATTTCACGGGTCCAACGCATCCTCGCGTACATGGTTGCCAGCGCGATCGGCCTCTCCATCCTCGCGTTCCTCGCTGTCATCATCGGCACCGCCGCCGGTATGAAGGGCGACAGTTTCAGCCAGGGGGTCTGGCCCACGATCCTCGTGCTTCCGCTGTTCGGTCTGCCTCTCGCCATTGCGCTGTTCATTGCGCTCCTGGCGGTGAACCTCGTCAGACGATCCCGCGAGGCTCGTAGCTCCAGATGAGCGACACGCTCGCTCTGGCCAGCCGACTGCAGACCGAGAGCGACGACGCCCTGATCTCACTGCTGGAATCCCGCAACCTGTCCGGGCGGGACCTCCGGGACTTCTTCGACCTGGCCGACGCGCTGCTCCGGCCGGAGTCGGTCATGGATGCCCTCTCCCACCTCGACCGGCCCACCCTCGCCCTGGTGGCCGAAGGTGGCGTCCGGGTCGCTGACGCCAGCCCTCCCCTGTTGGATGCCGCCGCCGCGATGCTGCTCGCAGACGTCGACGGTGTTCTTCAGCCCTATGACAGCGTCCGCGCCGTGCTCGAGGGATGGCCCGCAGCCGGTCTTCCCTCCATCTCCGACCTCGCGGGTGTCGAGGCACCGACGGCTCCCCCGGCGCCATCCTCCGTCGAGCGGGACGGCACCGACCGCATCGCCGCCGAGAGCGCTTTCGAGACCACCGTCGCCGTGACGGAACTGACGAATGCCCTCGCCACCCTGCCTGCCCGTGAACTGGCCAAGGGCGGCCTCGCCGTGCCCGATGCCAAGCGCCTGGCCGCCGCAACGGGCCAACCGCCCGAGACGATGAACGTCATCCTGCGGGTGGCGCGGATCGCGGGCCTGGCAGCCCGCGAGAACTCGTCCTGGTTCGCCACGCCCTACTCCCGCGAATGGATGCTGCTCCCCCTCGCCGAACGCTGGGGCCGCCTGGCCTCCGCCTGGCTCAGTGCGCTCCACGAGAACGTGCGTGACGTTCTCTGCCGCCGGATCGACAGCACCTGGGGTGAGAACCTCACCGAATACCTGGAGTGGCTCTACCCGGCGGGTGGCGAGGGTCTCTCACGCCAGATCGCCGAGTTCACGGTGGATGCCGAGCGCCTCGGCATCGTCACGGCGGGCTTCGCCAGCTCCGCCGGTACCGCTCTGCTCTGCGAGAACGAGGCGGCCGCCATCCACCAGGTGGAGCTTCTGCTGCCGCCCGAGGTCGACACCGTCTACCTCCAGCACGATCTCACGATCGTCGCGCCAGGCCCCCTGAAGCCCGAGATCGACGCCACCCTCCGCCAGCTGGCCCAGGTCGAGTCCCACTCGATCGCCTCGTCGTACCGCATCTCCCAAGGCTCCATCGCTCGGGCGCTCAGTGCGGGATTCACGGCAGACAGCATCCGGAGCTTCTTGGCGAGCATCGCGCCGGGGGGCATCCCGCAGCCGCTGGAATACCTCATCGCCGAATCGAGTGCGCGCTACGGCCTCCTCCGTGCCGGAGCCCTCGAGCAGCTGGGCGCCGACCAGCCCAGGAGCTTCGTGCGCTCCGACGACATCTCCCTGCTGCACACGATCGCCGTCGACGCCAACCTCACCAGCCTCGACCTCCTCTTCGAGGGTGCTAACCGCCTGACCAGTCGTTACGACCTCGACACGGTCTACTGGATGCTCGTGGATGCCCGTTACCCGGTCATCGCCGAGGGGGCCGACGGCAACCCCGTGGCCCTCAACCGGCTGCACGTCGCCGAACCCCGCCGCCACATCACCAACGAGGTCGCCGAACAGCTGGTCAACCGGCTCCGCGGCAGCGGTGTGCGACCCGGCGCCGACACGGCGGAGGCCTGGCTCGTGCGCCAGCTCGACGTGGCGGTCAAAGGCAAGACGCCCGTCATCGTGACCGTCAGGCTGCCGAACGGCTCCGAGGTCAGTTTCCCTGTGGTGCCGACCAGTATCGGCAGCGGACGGATGCGCGGAACCGACCAGAAGGCCGGCGTCGAACGCACCCTCCCCCTCGCCAGCATCACCCAGGTGCAGCTGGCCCCCGCCGCCTCGTAGCCGCCTGCATCCCCCGCCCGGCCAGCGGAGGGGCGGGTCTGTCCCTCGAGCCACGTAAGCTTGACAGTTATGCCAGACGGACCACTGATCGTTCAGAGCGACCGCACCGTACTGCTCGAGGTCGCGCATCCACAGGCCGACAGTGCGCGCCACGAGCTCGCAGTGTTCGCTGAGCTCGAACGGGCGCCCGAGCACATCCACACCTATCGCATCACGCGCCTCGGGCTCTGGAACGCCCGGGCGGCCGGCCACACAGCCGAGGAGATCCTCGGAACGCTCGAACGCTACTCGAAGTTCCAGGTTCCGCAGTCCGTCTCCATCGACATCGCCGAGACCGTGGGCCGCTATGGGCGCCTGGTCATCGAGCGCCAGCCCGACGGTGTGCTGACGCTGCGGGCGACCGACACTGCTGTGCTGACGGAGATCGTGAAGGGGCGCCGCATCGCTCCCCTTCTACCGTCGCGGCTGTCGGATGACACGTTCGTCATCGAGCCGTGGGCGCGGGGTCAACTGAAACAGGAGCTCGTGAAGCTCGGCTGGCCGGCGGAGGACTTCGCGGGCTACACCCCCGGCACCC
Organism: Subtercola boreus; assembly: GCF_003399625.1. Classification (GTDB taxonomy): domain Bacteria; phylum Actinomycetota; class Actinomycetes; order Actinomycetales; family Microbacteriaceae; genus Subtercola; species Subtercola boreus_C. The sequence goes on from NZ_NBXA01000026.1 coordinate 13,518, forward strand.
CGCACGAGATCACCCTCGACACGACCGACTGGCAGCTCCGCGGCTACCAGCAGGAGGCGATCGACAACTTCTTCGAGCGCGGATCGGGTGTTGTCGTGCTGCCCTGCGGCGCCGGCAAGACGCTGGTCGGCGCCGGTGCCATGGCGACCGCCAAGACCAACACGCTCATCCTCGTCACGAACACCGTCTCGGCACGCCAGTGGCGTTCGGAGCTGCTGCGCCGCACCTCTCTCACCGAGGACGAGATCGGTGAATACTCCGGCCAGGTCAAAGAGGTCAAACCGGTGACGATCGCCACGTACCAGATCCTCACCGCGAAGCGAAAGGGTGCCTACGCGCACCTGGAGCTCCTCGACGCGCTCGACTGGGGGCTTGTCGTCTACGACGAGGTGCACCTGCTTCCGGCGCCGGTCTTCAAGCTGACCGCCGACCTCCAGGCACGCCGACGGCTCGGGCTCACCGCCACGCTGGTGCGGGAGGACGGGCGGGAGGGCGACGTCTTCAGCCTCATCGGGCCCAAGCGCTTCGACGCCCCGTGGAAGGAGATCGAGGCCCAGGGCTACATCTCCCCCGCCGACTGCTTCGAGGTGCGGATCGACCTGCCCCAACAGGACAGGCTCGTCTACGCGGCGGCTTCGGATGACGAACGGTACCGGCTCGCAGCGACGGCCCCTGCCAAACTCGACGTCGTGAAAGCTCTGGTCTCGAAACATGCCGGAGAACGCATACTGGTGATCGGCCAGTACCTCGACCAGCTCGAGGAGCTCTCGGCCGAACTCGGCGTGCCGCAGCTCACCGGGTCTACCCCGATTCCGGAACGGGAGCGGCTCTACCAGGCCTTCCGCGACGGGGACGAGCCCATCCTCGTGGTGAGCAAGGTCGCGAACTTCTCGGTCGACCTGCCGGAGGCCACCGTGGCGATCCAGGTCTCGGGATCGTTCGGCTCGCGCCAGGAGGAGGCCCAGCGCCTCGGCCGGCTGCTCCGACCGAAGGAGTCCGGGCGCTCGGCGAACTTCTACACGCTTGTCGCGCGCGACACCGTGGACCAGGACTTCGCTCAGAACCGACAGCGGTTCCTCGCCGAGCAGGGCTACAGCTACACGATCCTCGACGCCGCGTCGCTGTGACCAAGCTCACAGGAAGCGTACAGCGCACCCGCAGATAATGGATTCATGACCGGACCCCGAATCCTCATCGTCGACGACGAACCCAACATCCGTGACCTGCTGACCACCAGCCTCCGATTCGCCGGCTTCGCCGTGCGCGCCGTGAGCAATGGCGCCCAGACCATATCGGCCGTTCTCGAGGAGGAGCCCGACCTCATCATCCTCGACGTGATGCTGCCCGACATGAACGGGTTCGGTGTCACCAAGCGCCTCCGCGCTGCGGGCTACACCGCGCCGATCCTCTTCCTGACGGCGAAGGACGACACCGAGGACAAGATCACCGGCCTCACAGTGGGCGGCGACGACTACGTCACAAAGCCGTTCAGCCTCGACGAGATCGTCGCGCGCATCAAGGCGATCCTCCGCCGCACGATGCAGGCCGACGAGGATGCGATCATCCGCGCCGGCGAGCTGACGATGGACCAGGACACCCATGAGGTCTTCGTCGCCGACACCGCCATCGAACTGAGCCCGACCGAGTTCAAACTGCTGCGCTACCTCATGCTGAACCCGAACCGTGTGCTGTCGAAGGCGCAGATCCTCGACCACGTCTGGGAGTACGACTTCAACGGCGACGCGGGCATCGTGGAGTCGTACATCTCCTATCTCCGCCGAAAGCTCGACCAATACTCCGACGATTCGCTGATCCAGACCAAGCGCGGATTCGGCTACATGCTGAAGGTCAGCAAGGCGTAAGGCAGGCCTTGTAGTCTTGCTCTGAAATGGCTGTCACACCTGCGACCTTCTGGGGATCGATCTCCCTCCGCACCAAGATCACGGGCGTCACCGTGCTCCTGCTGACGGTCGGACTGATCGTCGCGGGCATCGGCACCATGACCGTTCTGCGGTCCTACCTCCTGCAGCAGGTCGACAAGGGGCTCTCCGTGGGCTATGACGACGTGTCGACGTTCCTCAGCAAGGGTGCGACCAAGGATTCCTTCACGCTCGACACGGTCTCGTCGGCATCCACCGCCTACTACGTCGCCCTGCTCGGTCCCTCCGGAACGCTCACGACCAGCAACTGGGGCTCCCAGGCCTCCTCCAAACAGCCTGACCTCCAGAGCCTGACGCTGACTCCGAGCGCAGAAGCACAGGCCGAGAAGCCCATCTACGAGATCTCCTCGACCGACGGCAAGGAACAGTGGCACGCCATCGTGCTCTCCATCGGCTACCAGGACCAGACCACCGGCACGATGGTGATCGCGGCATCTCTGGACAAGACCGAGAGCATCACAACGACCTACCTCTCGATCTTCCTCGCCTTCAGCGTCGGCGTGGTGGTGCTGGGTGCGTTGCTGACGCGCCTCCTGGTGACCAGCACGTTCGCTCCCCTTCGCGCCGTCGAACGCACGGCCGCAGAGATCGCGAACGGGGACTTCAGCCAGCGCATGTCGAACGCGACTCCGAACACCGAGGTGGGCCGCCTCAACCGTTCCCTCAACACCATGCTGAGCCGCATCGACACGGCGTTCAGCGACAGGGCGAAGACCATCGACCAGATGCGCCGGTTCGTGGGAGACGCCAGCCACGAGCTCCGCACACCGCTGGTGTCGGTGCGGGGGTACGCCGAGCTCTACCGGATGGGCGCGCTGCAGACGCCCGAAGAGGTCGCCAAGGCCATGGACCGCATCGAGAAGGAGGCGATCCGGATGGGCGCCCTCGTCGAAGACCTCCTCGAGCTCGCCCGGCTCGACGAGACCCGGCCGATGAACCTGGCTCACCTCAATCTCGTACCGATCGCGGTCGATGCGGCTCTGGATGCCCGGGCCTCCAGCCCCGAGCGGGTGGTGTCGATCATCCTTCCCCGCTCCTCCCAGCCGGTGTCGCTCGCCCCGGCGGCGGAGGCCGCGACGAATCCCTACGGCATGACGATGGAGGACATCGCAGCGGAACGCGACGCCCCTGACTCGGAGAAGGCTGCCGCGGCCAGCACCCTGACCGGCCCGATCAGCTTTGCGGGTGCGACGCTGGCACGACTCCGAGGTCGTCGCCGGTCCGACGGCACCGTGCAGATCACCCCGACCGACGTCGCGCTGTCGAGCTTCGACACCCAGGAGCACGACGGCGTCGCGCCGGTCATCCTGGGAGACGAGAACAAGATCCGACAGGTCGTCGCCAACCTCATCGGCAACGCCCTCCGGTTCACCAACAACGACAGCCCGATCGAAGTGTCGGTGCAGGTCGACGAGGCGAAGCGCCTCGCCGTGCTCGACGTGATCGACCACGGCGACGGCATCCCGCCCCAGATCCGCGAGAAGATCTTCCAGCGGTTCTGGCGGGCGGATTCTTCGCGCACTCGCGAAACCGGCGGCAGCGGCCTCGGGCTCGCCATCGTCGCGTCGATCATCGCGGCCCACAACGGCACCGTCGAGGCGGTCGAGACCGCGGGTGGTGGCGCGACGTTCCGGGTCAGTCTGCCCTTGGCTGCCCCGGAGCCTGCGACTCCCACCTCGCCCGCCGCCGCGTAGCGCACCCTCCTCCTCCGCACCCGCCGCGCCGCCCCGTCGACTTTCCCGTTCGCGCCGGTGAATCGCCGAACGGACGCGCAAACGGGAAAGTCGACGAGTGGTGGCGGTGTCACTGGGCGACGAGGGCGGCGGGGGTGGGTGCGGCGGGGGTGGGTGCGGCGGGGGTTGGCGCGGGTGGGGCGGGCACGGCGGAGGCGGGCGGGGCCGCCGGCACGTCAGCGAGGGTGCGGAGGGCCGCGGTGGTGCCGCCGGCGGCGGCAGCCTCACGGCGCCACGCGACCGCCGCACGGGCGGCGGAATCCTGCTGCCAGCGCGGGTCCACCCCGATCACGACGACCGGGTCGAAGAGCGCGCCGGAAGCCCGGAAGGCGCGGTGCGCCGAACGGATGAGCGCGGCACCCCAGAGTTCAGGATGCGATACGCCCGGATCGACGATCAGGCAGCGGAGTTCGACCGGATGCACGGAGCCGGCCGGGCCCCACCAGACGCCCCGGGCGACCGGGGTCGCGCGCGGGTCGTCGTCGACGAAGGCCAGCCAGGTCCATTCGCGGCGGAGACTGCCCGACGCGATGCCGAGGCCGAATTGCTCGGAGTCGACCCATTGGATCGGGTCTCGAGTTGAGAACTGCAACAGCAACTGGTCGTCGCTGCGTTGGGATACACGGAACACGGGAGAACGTCCTTCGAGAAGAGGTGATGAGCTGGTGAGGCTCTCTCCCGAAGTGGCCGTGGGACCGCCGTGGTCGGAGGTGACCGGAGTCAGACGGTGGCCGGGAGTAGAGCCGAGATGCGAATGGCACCTGCAACGGGTGCAGGGCTGACGGTGGATGCTTCGGTGCGGCTGAAGCGCAACGCACGAGCATCGTCTGCTGGGTTCTTCATCTGGCTCACCTCCTCGGTCTCTCAAAATCTCTCTGGCAGCTGACTGCTACGGTTGCCCACGCTAGCCACGTTACTGAGCGATCCGCAACTGCTGAGGGATATATTCCCGAACGGGAATAGAAAAAGCGGGTCGGATCCCGAAGGATCCGACCCGCTTTTTTGCAGCTAACTCAGAAGTCCATGCCACCGGTCGGGTCGCCAGCCGGAGCGGCGTTGCGCTCGGGCTTGTCGGCCACGACGACCTCTGTGGTGAGGAACAGACCGGCGATGGATGCGGCGTTCTGCAGGGCAGAGCGCGTCACCTTCACCGGGTCGTTGATGCCCGCGAGGAGCATGTCGACGTACTCACCGGTTGCGGCGTTGAGGCCGTGACCGGTGGGCAGGTTGCGGACCTTCTCGGCCACGACACCGGGCTCGAGGCCCGCGTTGACAGCGATCTGCTTGAGGGGAGCGTCGATGGCGACCTTGACGATGTTCGCCCCGGTTGCCTCGTCGCCGACCAGCTCGAGCTTCTCGAATGCGGTCTTGCCAGCCTGGATGAGCGCGACGCCACCACCGGCGACGATGCCCTCTTCGACAGCGGCCTTGGCGTTTCGCACTGCATCTTCGATGCGGTGCTTGCGCTCCTTGAGCTCGACCTCGGTCGCGGCTCCGGCCTTGATGACGGCGACGCCGCCAGCGAGCTTCGCGAGACGCTCCTGGAGCTTCTCACGGTCGTAGTCGCTGTCGGTGTTCTCGATCTCGTTGCGGATCTGCTGAACGCGCCCGGCGATCATCTCGCTGTCGCCAGCACCCTCGACGATCGTGGTCTCGTCCTTCGTGATGACGACCTTGCGGGCACGGCCCAGGAGGTCGAGCGTCACGTTCTCGAGCTTGAGACCGACCTCTTCGGAGATGACCTGGCCACCGGTGAGGATGGCGATGTCCTGAAGCTGCGCCTTGCGGCGGTCGCCGAAGCCGGGAGCCTTGACGGCGACCGACTTGAAGATGCCGCGGATCTTGTTGACGACGAGGGTGGCGAGTGCTTCGCCGTCGACGTCTTCAGCGATGATGAGCAGCTGCTTGTTGGCCTGGATGACCTTGTCGACGATCGGCAGCAGGTCTTTGATCTGCGAGACCTTCGAGTTGACGATCAGGATGTAGGGGTCTTCGAAGACGGCTTCCTGGCGGTCGGGGTCGGTCACGAAGTACTGCGACAGGTAACCCTTGTCGAATCTCATGCCCTCGGTCAGCTCGAGGACGGTGCCGAACGTGTTCGACTCCTCGACAGTGACGACACCTTCTTTTCCGACCTTGTCGATGGCCTCGGCGATGAGCGCGCCGATCTCGGGGTCACCGGCGGAGATGGAGGCCGTAGCCGCGATCTCCTCCTTGGTCTCGATCTCCTTCGCGTTGGCGACGAGTTCGGCGATAACGGCTGCAACAGCCTTCTCGATGCCCTTCTTCAGGCTGATCGGGTCGGCGCCGGCTGCGACGTTCCGCAGTCCTTCACGAACCAGGGCCTGGGCGAGAACGGTCGCGGTGGTCGTTCCGTCTCCGGCGACGTCATCGGTCTTCTTGGCGACCTCTTTGACGAGCTCCGCACCGATCTTCTCGTACGGGTCGTCGAGCTCGATCTCCTTGGCGATGGAGACACCGTCGTTCGTGATCGTGGGGGCTCCCCACTTCTTCTCGAGGACGACGTTGCGGCCGCGCGGGCCGAGCGTCACCTTGACGGCGTCAGCCAAAATGTTGAGTCCACGCTCGAGGCCGCGTCTGGCCTCTTCGTCGAAAGCAATAATCTTTGCCATGTGTGTTTCTCGTCCCTCCCGGGCGTCATGAAAGATTCATAAAGGTTTAGCACTCAGCATGCACGAGTGCTAAACCAATACTGGCACTCGACAGGTGAGAGTGCAAGTGACGCCCAGGGGACGGAGGGCAGATCGGATGCCCGGCCGGAGGTCAGGCCAGTCGCACCGCTTCGGCTTGTGGACCCTTGGATCCGGTGCCGACCTCGAAGATGACCTGCTGGCCCTCTTCGAGCACCTTGTAGCCGCCCATGTCGATGGCGGAGTAGTGCACGAACACGTCCTGCCCGCCCCCGTCGACAGTGATGAAGCCGTAGCCCTTTTCAGCGTTGAACCACTTGACGGTTCCGTTCGCCATTGTTACTCCCAGTTGCTGTGTTACTCACCATCATTTCGGGTGAAATGATCCGTTTCCCCAGTAAATCGGTGCAACTGAGCAATCGCTCACTGTGTGATCACAACTCAACATGGATTAAACAATCCCGAAATATGACGGGCCCGGCACAGTCGCGGGCACTATCCGGCGGGATCCTTGTAGTCCGTTCCCAGCACTGCCGTGAGGGTGCCGGCCTCGTACTGGTCGGAGACCGCGACCGCCACTCCCCCGAGCGTCTGGGCGAGACCCTTCGCGGCGCCCTCCTGGGCTGCGTCCGAGTAGTAGACGGTCGACGTGGTCACGTCGGACGCGCTGGCATTCGCCTCGGTACTGACAGCCCACCCGGCATCCGTCGCCTGGCCGCCGGCCCGGGTCGCCAACCCGGAGACACCCGTGCCATTCAGGATCGTCACCGAGACGGAGGGATCCACCGTGGGAACGACTGTCGGGGTCGGGGTGACCGACGCCGGGTCGCTCGACGAAGCGCCGCCCGCCGATGCCGAGCCCGAGCCAGACCCGGCAAGACCGTTGTTGATGACGAGCAGCCCGAGAGCTCCGGCCCCGACCAGAACGCCTGTTGCGAGGGCTGCCCAGGCGAAGGCGACCCAGCCCCGCCCCCGGGGCCGCGCACCTCGGTGCACACCACGGCGCACGACATCTGCCGGCACGTTGTCGAAGGAGTCGGTGGGTTCTGAAGCCATGTGTTCGAAAGGACCGTTCTTATTCGCCGGGTGGGAGGAGACGGGCAGAGCGAGCTGCCGTTCGGGAATCTCTCACGCGCTGGAGCCGTCTGATGAGCATCGGGTCGAACAGGAGCGCCGCCGGTGAGTCGAGCAACGCGTTCACGAGTTGGTAGTAGCGCGGAGCAGACAGCCCGAAGTGCTCCCTGATGGCCTGCTCTTTGGCGCCGGCGTGGGTGTACCAGACGCGCTCAAACTCGAGGATGCGCTGTTCGCGCTCGGTCAGGCCGGCACCTCCGGTGCGGGGTGAGACAGATGCGGGACCGCTGGCTGGTTCAGCCATCCTCATCCTCTCCCTGGCAGACTCTTGCGGCTGATTCGGCCCATTCTAGGGCGAGGCGCCTTGGTGGCAGATGTACGGCGCGGCTCGGGGGCGACACCGGTTTGTTCACCTTCTCAGCAGATGCCCGGGCGGTACATCGTCGTGTGCAGGATGCCTGCCTCGCTGAACTCGGGCCCGAACGGCTCGAAGCCGAACTTGGCATAGAGCCCAGCCGTGTAGCTCTGGGAATGCAGCAGCATCGCCTCGCCACCGAACCACTCGACGACCCATGCGAGGAGAACCTGTGCGAGACCGCGACCGCGCTGGTCCGCCGCCACGACGACCCGCCCGATCACCCGTGCGGCATCGAGATGCTCGGGCACGGCGTCTTCGAGCACGCGGAGGTAGGCGGTGACACGGTGGCCGTCGGCGAGCCAGAGATGCTCGGTCGCCGGTTCGAGGTCACGGTCATCCAGTTCGCTCTCATCGACCTTCTGCTCGATGTAGAACACATCGGTGCGCAGCTTCAGGATCGCGTAGAGCTCGGTTGTCGTGAGCTCGCCGAACCGCTTCTGGATGATGGAATTGTCAGGCACGGCCCCGAGTTTACTGTGAAGATGGTTGGCGGCCCGCTGCAGTCGGCGGCCCTGAACGACGAGGGAAGAATCACCATGAGCTATGACGTATCGAAGACCGACGAAGAGTGGCGGAGGAAGCTCGACAAAGAGGAGTATGCCGTGCTCCGCCAGGCCGCCACAGAGCGCCCGTGGACGGGTGAGCTCCTCGACGAGAAGCGCGAGGGCGTGTACAAGTGCAAGGCGTGCGGGCAGGAGCTGTTCCGCAGCGACACCAAGTTCGACTCGCACTGCGGATGGCCGAGCTTCTACGCGCCGAAGGATTCCGATGCCGTCGAGCTGATCGAGGACAAGAGCCTCGGAATGGTCCGCACCGAGGTGCGCTGCTCGAACTGCGGATCCCATCTCGGCCACCTGTTCGACGATGCACCGACCACCCCGACGGGCGACCGCTTCTGCATGAACTCGGTCTCACTCTCGTTCGACACCGAGAACTGACCGGGAGCGATGTCTGCACTCGAGAGCATGCTCCGCCGCCGTTCGCAGTCGAAGGTCGGGCAGCACGCGCCCGACCACGCCGAACTGCTGAGGCTGGTCGAGGCCGCCGGGACGGTCGCCGATCACAGCGCGATGCGGCCCTGGCGGCTCATCGAGCTCCGGGGCGACGTGCGCGACCGGCTCGGCGAGGCCCTCGCTGAGGCACAGGGCGGAGACGTCGCCAAGATGGTTGCCAAGGCCAGGCGGGCCCCGCTGCTCATCGCGATCGTCGCAACCTACCGGCCGAGCGAGAAGGTGCCGAGCTGGGAGCAGGAGGCCGTGGCATCCGGCGTCGCGCACGCGCTCTCCCTGTTGCTCGACGAGGCCGGCTGGGGTGTCTTCTGGCGCACCGGGCACCAGACACGCCACGACGCGGTGCGGCGCCTGCACCAGCTCGCCGCCAATGAGCAGTTGCTGGGCTGGCTGTACGTCGGGGATGCTCCCCCCAGGCGTGACGAGAAGCCACGGAAGCTCGTGAACCCCGTCCATCACCTCACGGTGCTGTAAGGCACCTTGGGAGTGATGGGGCGACGGGGCTCAGGCCCGGCGTCGTTCATGCAGCCCGAGCGGGTTGACCGGATCCGGTGCCAGCCGACGGGACTGCTCGAGCAGCTCCCGCACGTGGAAGCCCATGTAGGCGGACGCCCGGGCGAGCGTCGTCTCCGATGCCACCCAGACGCGGAGCCCGCGCTCGTCGCAGCCGTAGGTGTAGACACCGAAAAGCTGTTTCTCGCCCTCTTCGTAGCGCAGGATCCAACCGAGGCAGCGACCGTCGTGCGCCATGAACCACACCTCATCGCTCCACGGGGTGGGCGAGTAGACGGCGTGCGGCTGCGTTTCGTCGATGGTCGGGCCGGGGCTCGCCGGGCCGATGGAGGCGGTCACAGGTTCAGGTTATGCGCTGCAACTGGCAAATGCCTGCAGAGAACCCCGGTGTCGCCCAATCTTCATCTCTTCGAAATCAGCGACCGTAGCCCGAGGCCACCGGGCACATGAATTCATTCTTCGCGGCCGCGAGCCCCACCCGGTTCATGTGGTTGACCACCGCTCCGTACGCCTCGAACAGAGTCGTCTCCGTGTAGAGGATGGTGTGGGTCTCGCAGTACTCCCGGGCGATCTGCTGGGCGTGCTTGAGGGCTGGCCTCGGCATGTTCGGGAAGAGGTGGTGCTCGACCTGGTAGTTGAGCCCGCCCATGAAGAAGTTCATGAACCAGCCGCCCGAGATGTTGCGGGAGGTGAGCACCTGGCGGCGCAGGAAGTCGACCTTCGAATCCCGCGGCAGCACGGGCATGCCGATGTGGTTCGGGGCGAACGACGAGCCCATGTAGACACCGAAGACGGCGAGCTGGACACCGACGAAGGCGAAAGCCATGCCGAGCGGCAGGGCCAGGAAGACGATGGTGAGGTAGGCGCCGATCCGCGCGAGGAGCATCACGATTTCGACGGTGCGCTTGTCGACCTTGCCACGGCCGAAGACCGTGCGGAAACCGTGCAGGTGGAGGTTCAGTCCCTCGAAGATGAGGATCGGGAAAAAGATGTAGCCCTGGCGCTTGGTCAGCCAGCGTGAGATACCCGTGGTGGCAGCGGCATCCTCCTCGGTGAACGAGACGAAGTCCTTGTCGATGTCGGGGTCTTTGCCGACGATGTTCGGGTTGGCGTGGTGCCGGGAGTGCTTCGTCATCCACCAGCTGTAGCTGATGCCCACGAACAGGTTCGCGAGCGTGCGGCCGGCGAGGTCGTTGGCTCTTCCCGACTCGAAGACCTGGCGGTGGGAGGCCTCGTGCGCAAGGAAGGCGAACTGGGTCAGGATGAGGCCGAGCGCCGCAGCCATCAGCAGCTGGAACCACGAGTCGCCGAGCAGCACGAAGCCGGTCACGACACCGCCGAGCGCGGCGACGAGGATGCCGAACATCAGAGCGTAGAAGCCTCGTCGGCGACGGAGCAGCCCGGCATCCCGAACCGTGCGGAGAAGCGCCGAGTACTCGGTTGTCGGGTTGACCCGGTTGCCGCCCGGCTTGGTGCGTGTGAACAGCACGTTCGGCGTGGGGGCGGGCAGGGCTGACGGAACAGTTGCGCTCACGGTGAGCCTCATTTCGAGGTTGACGAGGGAGTGGTCTCCTGCACACGAACCGACCGCTCAGAGGTGAATGGCGACCGTGGTTCGGGGCAACCTCTGCTGACGTTACGTCAATGCCCCCCGCCACGGGTACCGGTGCGCTCTGGAAGGTCGGATGCTCAGCAGATTCTCACTCTGGACAGAGGGTCGTGCAGGTCACCAGCGGATGCGAGCGAACTCCCGTTCGAGACGCTCGGTCTTCGACGGGTTGAGGTCGCGCGCCCAGGAGAGGCGGCCGAGGAGATGTGCGCGGAAGTCGCTGTGCCCGTCGTGGTTCTGGGATTCGGGCCCGCGCTCGGCGCAGTTGTGGAGGATCGCCTTCAGCCTGTCGAACTCGACGCGGGGCAGCGCGGTGTGCTCGTTCACGACGATGCCCGTAACGCGCTGGCTGGTCGCCGCCGGGCGAACCCGCGTCTTCTGCCGGTTCACGAGGTGACCCTCGTCCTCCACGATGCGGGTCACGCCACGGATGAACGCATCCGCGCGCCGACCGAGCGCCACAGGGCCGCTGAAGGTGAGATCGTCGGCATATCTCGTGTAGACCGCATCCGCGGCCTCTGCGTACCCGGCGAGCCGCGAATCGACGCGCCGGATGGCCAGGTTCGCGAGCGCAGGCGATGTGGGCGCCCCTTGCGGCAGGTGCGCGGCTGCGAGGGCCTGCCGGAGCGCGAACCGCTCGTCGGGGTCACCCCCCGGCGGCATGGCTCCGATGACCCGTGCGGGCACCCGGTTGGTGGCGAGGCCGGTGAGTGCCAGCGCGATCCGCTCGGGCGTGCCCTCCTGCCGGAGCGCTCCGTAGACGCGGCCCGCGGTCACCCGGGTGAAGAAGGTGACGAGATCGAGCGCGATCACGACGTCCCTGCCGGTGTGCAGGCGGGCGGCTGTGAGGGCGCTCCGCCCCGGTACGAATCCATGCGCAGCACCGTGCAACGGAAGCAGTGCGAACACCTCGTGCAGCAGGATGCGCTGGGCGGCGCGCATCCGCTCGGTCGGAACCTCGAGCAGACGTGGCACCCGCCCGGGCCGCGAGCGCCACTCGTAGCGGTAGTGGTGAAGCGGGCCGGCCGGCGCCCGCCGGTTCCAGCCGCCGGTGTCGGCGAGCCAGTCGAGCTCTCCCGGCGTGACGTCGAGGAGTGCGGCGAGCTCGGTGAGGGTGCGGGGCGGAGGTGCTGCCGTGGAGGGGGCGGGGGCGGAAAGGGCTGCGGGTGCGTGGGGCAGCGCCGACTCCCGGTGATCCTCGCTGCCGGGTGAGACCGGGTGGTGCACGATCGCGAGGGGGCGGCCCGCTGCGCGTGCCCGATCGAGTGCATCCGTCAGCGCTGCCGACTGCCGGATGACCGCCGCGAGCTCCCGCGGAGCATCCTGCGGCGCCGTACGGTAGACCGCGCGAACCTCCCGCACGAGAACGGGGAGGAAACGGTGCCGACGGCCGAAGACGCTCTGCAGAACGGCGAGCATCCCCTCGGGCGTCCAGTCGGCGGCGGCGAGGAGCGCGAGGGCGAGAGCTGTCGCGACCTGGCCCGCTGAGGCCGTCGGCCGGCGTGCCAGCACGGCCGCCGCGGCGGTCGGCCGCGGAGCCCGGATGGTGCTGCGATGGCCTGCAGACGACCTGTGCGTCTGTGCGGGCGTGCGGCCGCTCGAAGTGCGGTGAGACGCCTGCGGCGAAGTGCCTGAGTCGGTCTGCGTACCCCGGGGTGGCCCCGGAGAGGGCGGATCACGTCGTGAACCGTCCACCTCGTCTGCAGACCATCGCATCCACAGAACGCTAACCGTCAGAGTGCCGTTTCGGCAAACGGACTTGCATGGGATCGGCCTGGCGCAGAGGATGGGCGGATGACCCACGAACACGCCCCGAACCCGTCAGGCCATCCCTCGACCGAGACGTTCTGGAACGAACACTACGGGCAGCGCGAACAGATCTGGAGCGGGCAGCCGAACGCCGTGCTGGTCGATGAGGCGTCGGGGCTGGCGGCCGGCCGGGCGCTCGACGTCGGCTGCGGCGAAGGGGCAGACGCGATCTGGCTCGCCGGTCGCGGGTGGCAGGTGACGGCGGTGGATGTCTCGGGGCTCGCCCTCGACCGGGCACGTGCTGCAGCCCAGACGGCCGGGGTCGCAGGTTCGATCGACTGGCAGCAGCACGACCTCGGATCGAGCTTTCCCACCGGGGAATTCGAGCTAGTGTCTGCGCAGTTCCTGCACTCGCCTGTGGAGCTGCCGCGGGTCGAGATCCTGAGTGCCGCAGCGGCAGCCGTCGCGCCGGGCGGCCGGTTGCTGATCGTCGGACACTCGGGCCTCCCGTCGTGGGTCGACCACGATCAGCCCGATGTGCACTTCGTGACGCCCGAGGAGGTGCTCGCGTCGCTCGCTCTCGATCCCGCAGAATGGCGGACTCTGAGCTGCGAGGCCCGAACCCGCGCCGTGAAGGATCCGCACGGCGACCACGCGACCCTCGACGACGCGGTCGTGCTGGTCGAACGAGCCGTGTCCGCCCCCGACGAGAGCGACAGAGCGTGAGCGCGGGCATCCGGCTGACCGCCGAGGGGTCGACGTTCGTCGTCGACCGGCACCTGGCCATCCTCACGACGCTCGGCCCGACCGGTCGGCTGCACAGCGTTCCGGTGGGCTTCACGCTCGAAGACGGGATCGCCCGCATCATCACCTCGGATGGCACGCAGAAGGTGCGGAACGCCGAGCGGGGAGGCCAGGCCTCTGTGGCGCAGGTCGACGGAGGGCGCTGGCTGAGCCTCCAGGGGCCGTCGACCGTGGTGCGGGATGAGGCTGCGGTACAGCACGCTGTCGAACTCTATGCCGGGCGATACCGGCAGCCCGGGGTGAACCCGCGGCGCGTGGTGATCGAGATCGCTGTCGAGCGAGCGCTCGGTTCGAGCGGGATCGTCGAGAAGTAGGCTGGAGGGGGGCCGGCGGCGGGACTTGAACCCGCAACCCCCGCTTTACAAGAGCGGTGCGCTACCAATTGCGCCACGCCGGCAGACGGAACACCCCATTCTAGCCATGCCGACGACGCGTCTGCACAGCAGTGGAGGGGTGCTCCGGTGAGGCCTACGGAGCAGGCGTCGGGGTGGGTGTGGCGGTGGCGGCGGTCTGGCCCGACACCTGGAGCACGAAGTTCGCGAACGCGTTGGCGTCGGTCAGCGAGCCCTGGTACTGCTGGCCGTCGACCAACACGGTCGGGGTGCCCGTCACCTTGGCGAGAGTCGAACCCGGCAGGGGTTCGGTCGTGGCCCGGGTGGTGGAGTCGCTGACCCAGCCCTTGAACTCTTCATCCTTGATGCAGGTGTTGATCTGGTCGGCCGAGCCGACACCCGCCTGCTTCGCCAGGTCTTGGAGCGTCGGGTCGTCGAGGCCAGGCGTGCTCTCCTGCGGCTGGTTCGAGAACAGCAGCGCGCTGAAGTCGTAGAAGTTGTTGGGCGAGTAGTTCGCCACGCAGGCGGCTGCGTTTGCCGAGCGGCTGGAGTACCGTGTGCCCTGCGACGAGCGATCGAGCAGGGCCAGCGGATGCACTTCGTACGTTGCCGCGCCGCTGTCGATCCACTTGCCGATCTGCGCCAGGTTCGTCGACTCGAACTGGCCGCAGTACGGGCACAGGTAGTCGATGTAGACGCGGATGTCGATGACACCCGCGGCATTTGTGGCGCTCGGCGTGGGCTGCTGCCCGTCGCCCAGAGCGGGTGTCGTCTCGGCGACATTGCCCTGGCTGATCTTGATGCCGTCGCTGGCCATGTTGAGCGGGCCGGGGCCGGCGGGCTTGGCGGAGCTCGCGACGATCAGCACGACACAGACGACGATGGCGATGAGGACGACGCCGAGGCCGCTGAAGAGGATCGCGCGGTTGCGGATGTCTTTGCGACGCTGCTGCTCGCGCAGCTGCTTCGCCTTCTCCCTGGCCGCCTCGCGTCGCTGGTTCTTGTTCTGGCGGCTGTTGTCGTCGGGTCGGCCGATGGTCATACGTGGTGCTCCCGTGTTCGGGTCGTGGTTCTTCGAAGTGAGGTGCCACAGGCCGGGGGGTCACCGGCAGGCATCCATAGATATTAGTGAACGAGCCTGTGAATGCGGTAAACGGCGGGCGTGTCATACTGGGAGACGGGTCACCGATGAAGTTGTCCCGCATCCATCACAACGGATCGTCCGGCACGTACCTGCCGGTGAAGGAAGAGAAGAAATCATGGCGTCTGTAACATTCGACCACGCAACCCGCCTGTACCCGGGTTCGACCAGGCCGGCTGTCGACCAGCTGAACCTCGAGACCGCCGACGGCGAGTTCCTCGTACTCGTCGGCCCCTCGGGTTGCGGCAAGTCGACCTCGCTCCGAATGCTCGCCGGCCTCGAAGAGGTCAACTCGGGCAACATCTTCATCGGCGAGCGGAACGTCACCGACGTTCCCCCGAAAGACCGCGACATCGCGATGGTCTTCCAGAACTACGCGCTCTACCCGCACATGACGGTCGCCGAGAACATGGGCTTCGCCCTGAAGATCGCCGGCGTCAGCAAAGACGAGCGCGCCACCCGCGTTCTCGAGGCTGCGAAGCTCCTCGACCTCGAGCCCTACCTGGGACGCAAGCCCAAAGCTCTCTCGGGTGGCCAGCGCCAGCGCGTCGCCATGGGCCGGGCCATCGTGCGCCAGCCCCAGGTCTTCCTGATGGATGAGCCACTGTCGAACCTCGACGCGAAGCTCCGCGTGCAGACCCGCACCCAGATCGCCTCGCTCGTGCGCCGCCTCGGCGTCACCACCGTCTACGTCACCCACGACCAGACGGAGGCCCTCACCATGGGCGACCGCATCGCCGTTCTGAAGGACGGCCTGCTTCAGCAGGTCGGCACCCCGCGCGATCTCTACGAGAAGCCCGAGAACGTGTTCGTCGCCGGCTTCATCGGCAGCCCGGCCATGAACCTGTTCGTGGCCGACGTGGTCGACGGTGGTGTGCAGTTCGGCACCTCGGTCATCCCGGTCGAGCGCGAGCTGCTCAGCTCGATCAACGCCAAGACGGTCACCATCGGTGTGCGCCCCGAAGACATCGTGGTCGCCTCGAACTTCGGCGAGGGACTCCCCGTGGACATCGACCTCATCGAGGAGCTCGGCGCAGACGGCTACCTCTACGGTCACGCTGAGATCAACGGCAAGCGCACCGACCTCGTCACCCGTGTCGACGGCCGCGTGCACCCGAACGCCGGCGAGAAGGTCTACCTGACCGCCAAGCCCGGTCACCTGCACCTGTTCAACAACGAGAGTGGCCAGCGCATCGGCAACAAGCCGGTCGTCAACGCGTAACACTGCACCACCCAACGAGACACACCGTACTCGGGCCTGCTGCGTCACACCGGCAGGCCCGAGTCGTTTAACCGGCGCACTTCGACAAGGAGCATCCATGAGCGGCTCACTGAACATCACCTCGGCGACGGCCGATCCCGCCCTGCTCGACCTGCCCTGGCAGCTGCCGCTCGACGAGTGGCCGGCCGCGAACATCGCGCTGTTGCCGAAGGGCATCTCCCGGCACCTGGTGCGGTTCGCGCACCTCAGCGGCCACGTGATCGCCATCAAGGAGACCACCGACGAGATGGCCAAGCGGGAGTACGCCATGCTCCGTACCCTGCAGAACCTCGAGATCCCCTGCGTCGATCCCCTCGCGGTGATCACCAACCGCACCGATGTGAACGGCCTCGAGCTGAACTCCGTGCTGGTCACCCGGCACCTGAAGTTCTCGCTCCCCTACCGAGCGCTCTTCTCGCAGACGCTCCGGCCCGACACCGCGACGCGGCTGGTGGATGCCCTGGCGGTACTTCTGGTGCGCCTGCACATCATCGGGTTCTTCTGGGGCGACGTCTCGCTCTCGAACACCCTCTTCCGCCGGGACGCCGGATCCTTCGCCGCCTACCTGGTGGACGCGGAGACCGGGCAGCTCTACTCCACGGGCCTGTCGAACGGACAGCGCGAGAACGACCTCGAGATCGCCCGGGTCAACATCGCCGGCGAACTGATGGATCTCGAGGCCGGCGGCCGGGTCGCCGACGAGCTCGACCCCATCCGTATCAGTGACGGGATCGTCGCGGCCTACCGTTCCCTTTGGAAGGAGCTGACCGGCAGCGAATCGTTCTCCTCCTCCGAACGCTGGCGCATCAACGAGCGGGTCGACCGCCTGAACGACCTCGGTTTCGACATCGAGGAACTCGCGATCAAGACCAACGACGACGGTGACACTGTGCGCATCCAGCCGAAGGTGGTGGATGCCGGACACCATCAGCGCCGTCTCCTCCGCCTCACCGGGCTCGACGCCGGCGAGAACCAGGCCCGGCGCCTGCTGAACGACCTCGACTCATACACCCTCAAGTTCGGCCGCCGCGACTACGACGAGGAGATGCTTGCCCACGAGTGGCTCGCGAAGGTGTTCGAGCCGGTGGTGCGGGCGATCCCCCGGGATCTGAAGGGCAAGCTGGAGCCGGCCGAGGTGTTCCACCAGCTGCTCGAGCACCGCTGGTTCATGAGCCAGCAGGAGAGCCGTGACGTGCCGCTCGCCGAGGCGCTGAACTCGTACATCAACGACATCCTGCGCCACCGCCGCGACGAGGCGACCGTGGTCGGCCCGCCGACCGGCATGATCACGCTCCCGATCTCGGTGCAGGGCGGCGCGGTGCCCGACGTCGAGGCCGCAGGCGTCGGTGTTCCAGAGGATGCCGCCTCCGAGCCCGAGCCCGAGGCCGACTGGCGCCTCACGGTCTGACCCGCGCCGTCGAACGCCGAAGGGACGCAGACTGCCGGAAAGCCGAGGCTTTGAGGCAGTCTGCGTCCCTTCGGCCGACTACTTCTGCGCTCTGGTGCGGGAGATCTCGTAGAGCGTCACGGAGGCGGCGATACCGGCGTTCAGCGACTCGGTCGCCGCACTGATCGGGATCGACACGATGGCATCGCACGTCTCGGTGACGAGCCGCGAGAGACCCTTGCCCTCACTGCCCACCACGATCACGATGGGGCCGTGCGCGAGTTCGAGGTCGGGGAGCGCCATGTCTCCCCCGCCGTCGAGCCCGATCACGAACGCGCCCTTCGCCTTCAACGACTTCAGCGACTGCGTCAGGTTCGGGGCCATGGCGACGGGTGTGCGGGCGGCAGCGCCGGCCGACGTCTTCCACGCCGACGCGGTGAGGCTCACCGAGCGACGGGCTGGAACGATGACACCCTGGCCGCCGAAGGCAGCGGTCGAGCGGATGATCGCCCCGAGGTTGCGCGGATCCGTGATGCCGTCGAGCGCCACCAGCAGCGGTACCTCCTTGCGGGCGACGATCTGGTCGTACAGGTCGTCGGGGTGGGCATATTCGTACGGCGGCACCTTGAGCGCGACGCCCTGGTGCACCGAGTCGAACCCGGCGAGGCGGTCGAGCTCCGGCCGCATCACTTCGAGGATCGGGATCTGGCGGGAGGTCGCGAGCTGCAGCAGCTCCTTCACGCGCTCGTCGTACTCGATGCGCGTGGCGATGTAGAGCGCGGTGGCGGGGATCTTCGCGCGGAGAGCCTCGACCACGGAGTTGCGGCCGGTCACCACCTCGCTCTCCTCACCGCGGCTGAGCGGGCGACGCTGGGGACGCGCCGGCTCCTGCGGGCCGCCACGGCTCGCGCCGGAGACGGCGCCCCGGGCAGACCCGTTGCGGGCGGCAGGGCCACCCCGACCCGCGATCTTCGGCTCGTTCGTGCGCCTCTCGGGCGCGGGCTTGGCCTTGCCGCCGGCAGCGGCATAGCGCTCCTTGGCGGCCTTCGCCTTTCCCGCGGGATGGTACGGGCGATCCTCTGCCTTGGGCGTGGGCTTCTTCCCCTCGAGGGCCTGGCGGCCCTGGCCGCCCGATCCGACGGCCGGCCCTCTGCTGGTGCGCCGGACGGCGCCGGGGCGGCCGGGCTTCTTGCCTGAACTAGCCATCAAAACTCCAATGTGCACCCGTTGAGGTGTCTTCTATCGTGATACCGGCCTGCCCCAGCTCGTCGCGGATGCGATCGGCGGTGGCGAAGTCGCGGGCCTTGCGTGCGGTCTGTCGGTCGTCGAGCAGCCGCTCGACGAGAGCTTTGAGTGCGGTGCCGGTGGAACTCGTCTCGGCGCTCGCCCAAGCGGGGTCGTGCGGGTTGATACCGAGGATGCTCGTCATGGCGAGCACGAGCCCGAGCAGCCTCGCCGCCTCACTGAAGTCTTCGGCGTCGAGAGCGGTGTTGCCGTCGCGCACAGCCTCGTGCAGCACGCCGAGCGCCTGGGGCACGCCGAGGTCGTCATCCATCGCCGAGCGGAACTCAGGCGGAACGACCTCGACGGTCGACGACGCGAAGCGGGTGCCCTCGAGTCGCCGCACGGCACGGTCGAGAAAGCCCTCGATGCGGCCGAGAGCGGCCTCCGCCTCGGCGAGCGAGCCGTCCTGGTATTCGAGGTTCGAGCGGTAGTGCGCCGAGCCCAGGTAGTAGCGCACGACCAGCGGGCGCGCCGCGGCGAGCAGGTCGGCGGCGTACACCGAGTTGCCGAGCGACTTCGACATCTTCTGGCCGTTCACCGAGACCAGCCCGTTGTGCAGCCAGTAGTTCGCGAACGCGTCACCCGCGGCCCGCGACTGGGCGAGCTCGTTCTCGTGGTGCGGGAAGCGCAGGTCGAGACCGCCGCCGTGGATGTCGAACTGCGTGCCGAGGTAGCGCGTGCTCATCGCCGAGCACTCGATGTGCCAGCCGGGCCGGCCGGCACCCCAGGGGCTCTGCCACGTCGCCGTGGCGGGCTCGCCTTCTTTGTGACCCTTCCAGAGGGCGAAGTCGCGTACGTCGTGCTTGCCCCGCGGATCCGAGTCCTCGGCCGAGGCCATGTCGGCGAGCTTCTGGTGCGTCAGCTCGCCGTACGACGGCCACGACACCGTGTCGAAGTAGACGTCGCCCGAGCCGTCTTCTGCGGCATAGGCGTGCCCGGCATCCACGAGCCTCCGGATGATCTCCTGCATCTCGGGGATGCTGGCGGTCGCGCGGGGTTCGTAGGTGGGTGGCAGGATGCCGATCGTGTTGTAGGCCGCCGTGAACTCCAGCTCGGTGCGGTAGGCGAGGGCCCACCACGGTTCACCCGACTCTGCGGCGTTGACCAGCACCTTGTCGTCGATGTCCGTGACGTTCCTGACAAGGGTGACGTCGAGCCCGGAGTGGTTGAGCCAGCGACGCAACTGGTCGTAAGCGAGAGCCGAACGCAGGTGACCGATGTGCGGCGAGGACTGCACCGTCGGCCCGCAGACATAGACGCCGGCGCGCCCCGGCACCAGGGGCTCGAAGTCCCTGAGGGTGCGTGCTTGGGAGTCGTAGAGGCGAAGAGTCACTGCGCTAGTTTACGAGGGTCTGCCGCTACGTTACGCGGGGTACACCAGCGCGGTGGCGATCGCGACCACTCCCTCGCTCCGCCCGGTGAAGCCGAGGCCGTCGGTGGTGGTCGCCGAGATGCTCACCGGAGCACCGAGGATGCCCGCCAGCACGCCCTCGGCCTCGAGGCGCCGGGCGGCGAAACGCGGGCGGTTGGCGATGAGCTGCACGGCGACGTTCCCCACCCGGAGCCCGGCGACCGTGAGCATCCGGAGCGTCTCGGTGAGGAACACCTCGCCGCGGGCACCGGAGAAGCGGGGATCGTCGGTTCCGAAGGTGCTCCCGATGTCGCCGAGCCCGCCGGCTGAGAGCAGGGCGTCGCAGATCGCGTGCGCCACCGCATCTCCGTCGCTGTGGCCCGAGAGTCCCTGCTCTGCCGGCCAGAGCAGGCCGGCGAGCCAGAGAGGCTGCTCATCGGCTGCCGGTGCGAAGGCGTGCGAATCGACGCCCACCCCGGTGCGCGGAAGCACCAGCCCGGGGGCCGGCTGCAGCTCCTGTTCGGCGCGCCGCAGATCCCAGGCGGTGGTGATCTTGAACGCGAGCGGGTCGCCGTGGATGATCGTCACCGGGTAACCCGCCTCAGCGACGAGTGCTGCGTCGTCGGTCGCATCGTGCCCGGCCTGGGCGTAGGCACGTTCGAGCTGGTCACGCGGGAAGCCCTGCGGAGTCTGCACCGCACTCAGTTCTGCTCGGTCGACCGTCTCGAGTGCGAGGCCGAACGGATCTGTGCGCTTGATTGTGTCGCTCACCGGCAGGCCGGGCACCGCTGCCCGGCCGGATGCCCCGACAGCGTCGATGACGGCCTCGAACTGGGCCACCGGGGTGAGCGCGCGAGCGGCGTCGTGCACGAGCACGGTCTGCACCGATCCAGCCAGCACGGCGAGACCGCGCGCAACGGACTCCTGGCGGGTCTGCCCGCCCGCCACCACAGTGAGGTACGCGGATGCCGCGCCGGCGACATGCGTTCCGATCTGTTGCGCTTCGCCCACCCGGTCGGCGGGGGCGACGATCACGACCTGGGTCTCGGCGCCCAGCGCGAAGATCGGGTCGAGGGAGCGGGAGAGGATCGTTCGTCCGGCCAGCGAGACGAAAGCCTTCGCCTGACCGTGGCCGAGACGGGTGCCGCTGCCTGCCGCGACGACGATGACGGCGACAAGGGGCTGTGCGGAGCTGTTCACCTTCCCCAGCCTAGGGTCAGGAGCGGGCGGGCCGGGGGCCGGGCTCAGGAAGCCAGCACCTCGTCGAGCATCAGGGAGGCCCGCTCCTCGTCGGTCTTCTCGGCGAGCGCCAGCTCGGAGACGAGGATCTGGCGGGCTTTGGCGAGCATGCTCTTCTCCCCCGCCGACAGCCCCTTGTCGTTGTCGCGGCGCCACAGGTCGCGAACCACCTCGCTGACCCTGATGACGTCGCCCGAGGCGAGCTTCTCGCCGTTCGCCTTGAACCGGCGCGACCAGTTGGTGGGTTCTTCGGTGAACGGGGTGCGGAGCACCTCGAACACACGGTCGACACCGTCGTGTCCGATCACGTCGCGAACGCCCACAAGCTCGACGTTCTGGGCCGGCACCTTGATGACCAGGTCGCCCTGGTTGACCTTCAGGGTGAGGTAGACCCGCTCCTCGCCCTTGATGGTGCGCTTCGTCACCTCCGTGATCGTCGCCGCGCCGTGATGGGGATAGACAACTGTCTCGCCGACCTCGAAGAGCATGGGAATCCGTCCTTTCCAGACGGACAATTTACCACAGGGGGTGCGTGACGCCCCGGGTCGACGAACCCCCCAAGCGACACGGGCCGGGCTCGCCGGTACGCTAAACTCAGCAGGGTTCACCGCCCGATTTCGCTTGTGTGATGACGGCGAACGGGTACTTCTGGAGGGTTTTTGTGAGAACACGCTACGCGGCATCCATTCTCGTCGCCGCACTCGTCGGCGTCAGCGCGACGGGCTGCGCCTTCATCACCCCCCAGGCGACGACGTCGATCGGCCAGGTCACCGACGGTGTCGACGGCAGCGTGTCGCCCGATCTCAAGATCCGGAACGCCACGCTGATCAGCGACGACAAGACCTCGGCCAGCCTGATCGTGTCACTGGTGAACACCGGCGACGAAGACCACCAAGTCGTCGTGCAGTACGAGGACAGCACGGGCAGGAGCGTCGACGCTGTCGCGCTGGTCGGTGCCCGCAGCACGCTCACCGTCGGCGGAAGCACCGACCAGAGGCTCGTGTTCGAGAACGTCGACCTCACGGTCGGCCAGCTCTTCCCCATCTTCTTCCAGTACGGCAGCCAGACCGGCACGAAGCTGCTCGTTCCCGTGCTCTCGAGCGACTGGGAGCAGTTCGACGGGCTCGAGCCGACCGCAACGCCGACACCCACGCCGACCGCCACCGCGGTTCCGCTGCCGGCGCCCACGTCGACCTCCACGCCCGCGCCTGAGGCGACCGTCACCCCGACGCCCGCGCCGTAGGGCGCCGCCAGCTACGCCTCGAAGCGGTAGCCGAGCCCCCGAACGGTCACCAGCAGCACAGGCTCCGACGGGGCCGTCTCGATCTTCGAGCGGATGCGCTTGATGTGCACGTCGAGCGTCTTGGTGTCCCCGAAGTAGTCCGATCCCCAGACGCGGTCGATCAACTGGCCGCGGGTCAGCACGCGGCCGGCGTTCCGCAGCAGCATCTCGAGGAGCTCGAACTCCTTGAGCGGCATGGGCGTGTCACGGCCGTTCACAGCGACAGTGTGCCGTTCGACATCCATCCGCACCGGTCCGGCCTCCAGCACCGGCTCACCCAGCTCGTCCGACTCGCTGCGGCGACGCATGACGGCACGGATGCGCGCCAGAAGCTCCCTCGACGAGTACGGCTTCGTGACGTAGTCGTCGGCCCCGAGCTCGAGCCCCACCACGATGTCGATCTCGCTGTCTTTGGCGGTGAGCATGATGATCGGCACCTGCGACTTCGTGCGGATCTCGCGGCACACCTCGGTGCCCGGGATGCCGGGGATCATCAGGTCGAGCAGCACCAGCTCGACACCGCCCCTGTTGAACTCGGCGATGGCGTTCGGGCCGTCGGCCGCAACCGTGACGGCATAGCCCTCGCGCTGCAGCAGGTAGGCGAGAGGTTCGCTGAGCGCGATCTCGTCTTCGACCAAGAGGATCTGGATCACTGTGGTTCTCCTAACGAGGCTGTCGCGGAATGTGACGCCGCAGGCAGCCGGATGGTGAATGTCGACCCGAGACCGGGCTGGGACCAGACGCGGGTGTCGCCGCCGTGGTTCTCGATGACGTGTTTGACGATGCTGAGGCCGAGGCCGGTGCCGCCGGTGTTGCGGGAGCGGGCCTGGTCGACGCGGAAGAACCGTTCGAACACGCGGCCGAGATCCTCTTCGGGGATGCCGATCCCCTGGTCGGTGACCGCGATCTCGACGACGCCCTCGTTCAGGCGCACCCCCACGCCGACCCGCGTACCCGACTGGGAGTACTGCACGGCGTTCGCGATCAGGTTGTGGAGGGCGAGCACGAGCAGCCCCTCGTCCCCGTAGACCTGGGTGCCGTGCTCGCCGCCGCTCACGATCGTAACGTTGTGCGTGTCGAGTTGCACGTGGTTCTGGTCGATGGCACTCGCGACGATCGAGTCGACGTCGAGCAGGGTCGCATCGGTGAGCACGTCAGCCGCCTGCAGGCGCGAGAGTTCGATGATCTCGCGGGTGATGCGGCCGAGGCGGTGCGCCTCCGTCTCCATCCGCTTCGCGAACCGGCGCACCTGCTCCGGGTCGTCCGCCGCGGGTTCGAGCGCCTCCGCGAGCAGCGAGATCGCGCCGATCGGCGTCTTCAGTTCGTGGCTGATATTGGCGATGAAGTCTCGCCGCACCTCTTCGAGGCGATGGGCCTCGGTGCGGTCATCCGCCAGCAGCAAGAGATAGCGGCTGCCGAGGCGCGCGACCCGCACGAGGAGGTGGATGGTCGCGTCGCCGAACGGGCCCCGGGCAAGGCTCAGGTCACGGGACGCCGGAACACCGGTGCGCCTGACGGAGTCGACCATACTGATGAGCTCCGGATGCACGAGGGTCTGGTTCCACACGAGGCCGAACGCCAGCGCGGCCGGCGACACCTTCACCACGTTGTTCGAGGCATCGAGCACCACGCCGGCCGACTCGATCGCGTCGATGACCTGGTCGACCCCATCCGGAACGGACGGATCGACGATGGTGGCGGCATGGTCGCCTCGCCTCGCAGCAGCGAAGAGAACGAAGACGAAACCCGAGCCGACGGTGAGGCCGAGTGCCACAGAGAGCAGCACCAACAAGCCTGAATCCATAACGACTACACTAATGACTCCGGTGGCAGGCGTTCGTTCCGAAGTCTCGCCAAGGGCAGCAGGTCGCACGAAGTTCAACGGATGGGCACCATCCGTTAACCTCGGGTCGGCAGAATGGCGTCGTCGGTTCTGGCCACTCTTGGTGGTCAGCCGTCACTGTTCGGTGCGACCGCGCCAGATCACAGCGAAGCACCGCAGAAAGGTTCGAACACATGCGCGAGGTTTTCCAGCAGGAACTCCGTGAAGTCCAGGAGCGACTGGTCGAGATCAGCAGGCTCGTGGTCGTCGCGATCACCAACGCCACCACCGCGTTCAACGAGTCGGACGTTGCCCTGGCAGAGCAGGTCATCGCCCAGGACTCCAAGATCGACGCTCTCGCGTCGGATCTCGATGAACTCGCGATCAGCATCATGGCGCTGCAGCAGCCGGTCGCCCGCGACCTCCGAATCGTCGTGAGCGCTCTGCGCATGAGCGCCTCGCTCGAGCGGATGGGCGACATCGCCGAGCACATCGCCCAGCTCGCTCGTTACCGCTACCCCGACAAGGTCGCCAAGGACAGCCTGCTCGGCGTGTTCAGCGAGATGGGCGCCCTCGACGTGGAGGTGGCCGAGATGCTCAGCCGCCTGATCGAGACCGAGGACCTGGCGCTGGCCGACGACATCCGCGACAAGGACGACCGGATCGACGAACTGCACCTCAGCGTCTTCGAGGCCGTCCTCAGCGAGACCTGGGCGGGCACCTCGGTGAACACGGTCGACGTCACGCTGGCGTCGCGCTACCACGAGCGCTTCGCCGACCACGCGGTCAGCATCGCGAAGAAGGTCAAGTACCTCGCGACCGGTGAGTGGACCGGTTCGGGCGTGCGCTGAGCCTCCCCTGCACAAGAAGAAGCCCCGGGCCTTTCGGCACCGGGGCTTCTTCTGTTCTCGGTGAGTCTTGACTTATTTCTTGGCACCCTGTGCGGCGACGGCTGCGGCACCGGCGGCGGCGGCCTCCGGGTCGAGGTAGACGGCCGGCTCGACAGGCACGAAGTTCTCATCGAGCTTGTACACGAGCGGGATGCCGGTGGGGATGTTGAGCTCGGCGATGTCGTCGTCCGAGATGGTGTCGAGGTGCTTCACCAGGGCCCGCAGCGAGTTGCCGTGCGCCGTGACCAGCACGGTCCTGCCCGCTGCGAGATCCACCGTGATGTCGCTGAACCAGTAGGGCAGCATCCGGTCGACGACGTCCTTCAGGCATTCGGTGCGGGGCACGGCGTCGCCGAGGTCGGCGTAGCGCGGGTCGCCCACCTGCGAGAACTCGTCGTCATCGGCGATGGGGGGCGGCGGCACGTCGTACGAGCGGCGCCAGGTCTGGAACTGCTCGGGGCCGTACTCGGCAAGGGTCTGCGCCTTGTCCTTGCCCTGCAGGGCGCCGTAGTGACGCTCGTTGAGGCGCCAGGATCTCTTCACGTCGATCCAGAGGCGACCGGCCACGCCGAGGGCGAGGTTGGCGGTGTCGATCGCGCGCACGAGCCGCGAGGTGTAGAGCACGTCGGGCGCGAGGCCGGACTCGGCCAGCAGTTCGCCCGCACGCTTCGCCTCGCCGACACCCTGCTCGCTCAACCCCACGTCGACCCAGCCGGTGAAGAGGTTCTTCTGGTTCCAGTCGCTGTTACCGTGGCGCAGCAGGATCAAGGTGTAGGGCTCAGTCATGGAATTAGTCTAGAACCATGCCCATCGGCGAGATCACGCGTGGAACCACCAACACGAACCGCCTGCGCCGCGTCGACCGGTGGATCGGGGCGCTTCCTGCCCTCCGCGCCGCGACGTCGCCCCTGGTCGTCGACCTCGGCTACGGTGCCAGCGGCGTGACGGCCTTCGAGCTGCAGCGGCGCCTTGCGCGGGTGCGGCCCGAGGTGGAGGTGGTGGGGCTCGAGATCTCGCCCTCACGTGTCTCGACGGCGATGGCGCAGCTGGCCGCGGTGCGGGCCGGTACAGCTGGCTCGGGTTTCGCTCCCGACGCGCGGGTCACGTTTGCGCTCGGTGGTTTCGAGGTGCCTCTGCCGGGCGGGCGCGGGGCCACGGTCATCCGGGCGTTCAATGTGCTGCGTCAGTATGACGAGGCGGAGGTGGCCGCGGCCTGGCACCGGATGACCGGGCGGCTCTCTCCCGGGGGTGTGCTCGTGGAGGGAACCTGCGACGAGATCGGCCGGGTGTCGAGCTGGGTGGCGCTGGATGCGCGAGGCCCGGTTTCGTTCACGCTCTCGCTCCGTCTCACGGGACTCGAACGGCCGTCGATCGTGGCGGAGCGTCTGCCGAAGGTGCTGATCCACCGGAATGTGGAGGGTGAGAGCATCCACTCGCTGCTACTCGCGCTCGACCGCGCCTGGCAGCACAATGCGCCGCTCTCGGTGTACGGGCCGCGTCAGCGCTGGGTGGCGGCTGTCGGCGCCCTCGCCGCGGAGGGGTGGCCCGTGCTGGGGCCGGCCGCGCGCTGGCGCCTCGGCGAGCTGACGCTGCCCTGGGCATCCGTCGCGCCCCGCGGCTTCGCCTGGGCCTGAGACGGGCGGTACGGACGGGGATGTCGGGGGGGGTCAGAGAGCGGGAAGGGCCGCGCGGGCCTCGTCGGGGCTCAGGCCCGTGGCCGTGAGGAGATCCATCACGAGGGGGCGGAGCTCCATCACGACCGAACCCTCTGCCACGCTCGAGCCGGGGACGAGCAGCCCGGGGTCGAGGCGCACGGCGACGAGGATCAGGTTCTGGCGCACGAGCGGCAGAACGAATGGGTCGTCGAGGCTCTGCACAAGCAGGTTCACCGCGCTGGTGAGACCGTTCAGGAGGTCTGCCAGCTCGTTCCGCGGGCGGCCGTCCCGCATGACAACCCCGAGACGCCTGGTCACCACCCGGAGGTCCCGAAGCGCGAGATCGACCCCGCCCAGCATCACGTTCTGGCGCTGGAGTTCGGGCAGGCGTCGCCGGAGGAACGGCGAGATCTTCGCAATTCCGATGGCCGAGTCGAGGGAGACCCGCCACTGGTCCATCAGCGGCTGCGTCGAGCGCGCGAGGTCGAGCACCGAACCGATGTCGCTCGCGTCGCCCCGCCGGAGCTCCTCGACCAGGCGCTCGACGATGCGCGAGAAGGTGCCGAGGAGCCTCTTCGCGTCGGCGTGGGCGACCCGGCGGGCATCCCGGGGAACCAGCGCCGTGAGCAGCAGCGCGACCACTCCCCCGATGATGCCGTCGACCGAGCGCGTGAACGGGCCGCTCGCCGCCACCGGGAGGATCGCGACCAACGCCGACTGCGACGCCGCGATGATCGCGAACCCCGGCGCGGGCGAGAAGAACCGCGCCGCGAAGAGGGTGATCACGACGCTCAGCGCGAGCTGCCACACACCCTGCCCGGCCGTCAGCAGGATGACCTCGCTGAGCGTGATGCCGAGCGTCACCCCGATCGCGGTCTCGAGCACGCGCAGAGGCCGGGCATCCCGCACGAAGCCCAGGCTCGAGAGCGTGACGGTGGCGGCCGTCACCGGCGTGAGGTGCCCGAACAGATAGTAGGCGATGGCGTACGACACCACGACAGCGATGACGAGCTGCACGATCGGGAGCGCCGACCCGGCTGAGCGGTTCGCGCCGGCCCGCGCGAGCACCCGGGCCCGGTCAGCCCAGCGCCGTCGAGATCGACTCATGCGGGGTGGGGTCAGCGCCGCACGGCGCCGAGGCGCGGCAGGCGCGGGATGCGGCCCACAGCCGCGCCGGCCTCGGGGGGCACGATGACCTCCTGGGTGGCGGCTACGAGGATGCCTTCGCTCCGCACGGCGAGGGCGGCGTCGACGGGGGTGCTGCGGCGCACGATCGCCAGGGCGATCGGGCCGAGCTCGAAGTGCAGGGCGCTGGCTGTGACCTGGCCGACGGCGGCGGTGGCCGCGCCGGTGGCCGGGTCGACTCCACCCTGAGGGGCTTCTGCGTCCTGCACCAGGACCTCGTCGCCCGGAGACGGCAGCACCGCGTCGGAGCCGTCGAGGTGCAGCATCACCAGGCGGCGGGGTGGATGCCCGAGGTTGTGCACCTTGGCGACGGTCTCCTGGCCGCGGTAGCAGCCCTTGCTGAGGTGCACAGCGGAGCGGATCCAGTCGACCTCGTGCGGGATCAGCCTTTCATCGGCCTCGGTGCTGAAGCGGGGGCGCCAAGCCGCGATGCGGAGGGCCTCGAACGCCAGCAGTCCGGCGACCTCGAGCTCGCCGCGGCGGGCGGCATCGACGACGGCGACCAGTGAGGAGCGCGCCACCAGCGACTCGCGCCACGGAAAGTCGGCACCCGGATGCTCGTCGATGTCGGCGTACTGGTGGCCGCCGGCCACCACCTCCGTCCACGGATCGATCCAGGTGAGCGCGACGTCGTTCGGGGTGGCGACGAACGCCTCGATCGCGGCGACGGAGGTGACCCCGTCGCCGGTGCCACTCTGCGTGAGAGCAGCATCGGCCCCGGGCATCCAGCCGACCGTCGCGAACTCGTCGCTGCGGTCGGCGACCTCCACCCGCAGCATGAAACGCATGCGGTCGAGCCACGCCGCGAGCGGAGCGGCCTCGGGCCCGTCCACGAGCAGCCACGCCGTGACGCCGTCGTCGAACACGCGGATGGCGTGCTCGACGCGGCCGGACGGGTCGAGCAGCAGGGTCTCGGCCGAATCTCCGGGCGTGAGGCGTTTCAGCGCCTGGCTGGTCACCGAGTCGAGCCAGCTGAGGCGGTCGGGGCCGGTGACCGAGATGACCCCGCGCGAGGAGAGGTCGACGATTGCGCCGCCGACGAGCATCCGCTGCTCGCGGAGCGGGTTGCCGTAGTGCGACGCGACGCCGGCGTCTTCACCGGATGCCTCGACGGCGCCCGGGAGGCTGAGGAACGGTGACGGGGTCATGAGGTGCCGATCTGTCGGGGGGTGGCCGGCATCGGAGCGGGTGTTGGTCAGGTGGGGCGGCTGACGGGAGCCGGGAGGAGGCGAGGGGCAGTGGAGCCTGGAGGCGGTGGAGCTCAGTCCGTCTTGGCGAGGCGGGCCGAGGCGTGCGTGCGGAGATCCTGCCCGAGGGCGGCGATGTCCCAGGCCCAGAGCAGGTGTCCGCCGACCAGGCCGTAGATGCGTGTGGCCGCCGTGTACTCCTTGGCCGAGTGCGAGCGCATCACGGCGTCGGTGGCCAGGTCGATGCGGGCCGCCTTGACCTGGCCGATGTAGAGCTCGTCGACACCTCCGGGATGCAGGAGCGAGACTTCGATGTCGAAGCCGTCGTCGGCGTTCCGCAGGGTCTCGACCGATTCGGTCGTGGCGTACGGACGGGGATCGGCGCCCGGCAGCATCCCGGGGCCCGGATCGCCCTCGACCGACGGGCGCGACAGGCGCCAGTAGCCCATCTCGGTGACGAGCGGAGTGAGCTTGTCGTCGAGCAGCCAGGCATACGAACTGTAGTTGAGGTAGGGCAGGCCGTCATTGCTGAAACTGACGCGCTGGCCGAACTCGTGCGACACTTTCTCGTCACCGATGGTGTAGTCGATGACCCCGGTGCCCTCCCAGACCCCGATCAGCCAGGACAGGGGGACGATCTCGGCGGGCAGGCCGGTGGGGATCTCGATCACGGGGCGCCGAGCGGTCAGCGCTGGCCGCGGAACAGCCTCAGGATGACCACGATCGAGGTGAAGGCGATGCCGACACCGGCAAGACCGAGCAACCCGAGGTAGAAGATTTCGAGGGGCACATAGTTCATACCCCCGATTCTATTGGCTAAAAGCCCAGCACGAGCGTCGCCACAGCGAGAATGACCACCGAACCGGCGATGCTCGCGGAGCACCGGTCGACAAATCCCTCGGGCCGGGACAGACCGAGCTGGACGACGAACGTCAGGATGACCACCCCGCCGAGGATCACCGCGAGAAAGACGAGGTGGGAGGCCGGATCAGCCAGCACGCCGGTGAGGACCGCCCCGACGAGTGCGAGCAGCCAGACGGGGGCGGCACTTTTCACGAGGAGGCTCATCAGGCCATTCTGCCCGATGCCACAGGCTCCGAGGTCGAGCCGCTAGTATTGCCCTAAGCAATATCTGGAGGATCTCTGTGGCGCAGTTGTTGATCCTGACCTCTGCGGTCGACAAGGAGGTGCTGCCCGCGCTCTCCCTCCTGAGCCATCGCACCCGGCAGATCCCGGCTGAGGCCGCACAGTTGGTGAACACCCCCAACTGCGATTTGATCTTCATCGATGCCCGGCGCGACCTCGCCAGCGCGCGGTCGCTCTGCAAGATCCTGAAGACCACGGGCATCGGCGTGCCCATCGTGCTGATCCTCACCGAAGGTGGGCTGACAGCGGTGAGCGCCGAGTGGGGCGCCGCCGATGTGCTGCTCGAGTCGGCCGGCCCGGCCGAGGTCGACACGCGCATCCGGCTCGCCATCGGCCGCCAGGTACAGGAGCAGTCGTCGTCGAAGATCCAGGCCTCCGGCGTCGTGATCGACGAGGCCAGCTACTCGGCCCGCGTGCATGGCCGACCGCTCGATCTCACCTTCAAGGAGTTCGAGCTGCTGCGCTTCTTCGCCCTCAACCCGTCGAGGGTCTTCACCCGCGAGCAGCTGCTCAGCGAGGTCTGGGGCTACGACTACTTCGGTGGCACCCGCACCGTCGACGTGCACGTCAGGCGCCTCCGCGCCAAGCTCGGCGACCTCGAATCCCTGATCGGCACCGTGCGGAACGTCGGCTACCGGTTCAACTTCTTCGAAGACGAGAATGAGCGCCTCGCCCAGGCTCGAAACGCTTGACCCCTCCGACGCGGCGTCGATCGCCGCGGTGGAGGACCTGCTCGAGCGCGCCGGCGAGGTGGATGGCCAGCCGGCCTTCAACGACCAGACCCGCCTGGAGCTGAAGTCGGGCACCACCCACGTGGTTCTCGCCCGCGACGAAGGCCGCCTGGTCGGGGCCGGAGCGGTGGCCGACGACACCCTCGAACTGGTCGTCGACCCGGATGCCCGGGGCCACGGTGTCGGCGGCGCGCTGGTCGAGCACGTGCTGACGTCGCGCACGGGCTCGCTGCTGCTGCGTGTACTGGAGCCGTTCGTGGGGGCGTTCCCGGCCCCGACCCTCGCCTGGGCGCACGGCGACCACCCGGCCGCGCGCCGCCTCGCCGAGCAGCACGGCTTCGAACCGGTTCGGAGGCTGCTGCAGCTGCGGATGCCGCTGGCCGCTGCCCCGGATGCCCCCACCCCCGAATCGGCGCCCGGGATCACCTTCGACAGCTTCGACGCGGCGCGCGACAGCACCCCGTGGGTCGCCCTGAACGCGCGGGTGTTCGCCGGTCATCCGGAGCAGGGAAGACTGACCGAGGCCGACCTCGCCGCCCGCCGCGCCGAGCCGTGGTTCGACGCCGAGGACTTCCTCCTCGCACGGGACGACGACGGTGTCATGGTCGGCTACAACTGGCTGAAGGTCGAGCCCGCAGACCCGAGCGGCGAGCGCCTCGGCGAGATCTACGTGATCGGTGTCGACAGCGCCCACGCGGGCCACGGGCTCGGTCGGGCCCTGATGCGAAAGGGTCTACGCCGTCTCGCGGAACGCGGATGCACGGTGGCAGCCCTCTACGTGGAGGAGGACAACGGCCCTGCCGTCCCGCTCTACCGCAGTCTCGGTTTCGCCGATCACACGGTCGATGTGCAGTACGCGAAGCACTGACTGCTGCCACGACCCCGTTCACCTCTCGTTTACCCTCGTCCGAGCCGCGCGAGTGACATGATGAGTGAATGGATGACGACAACTTCACCCTCGACGCCGGCGTGGGTGCAGACTACCTCGACGACGACTTCGAGCTCATCGAGGACCCCAACGATCCCGCCCTTCCCGAGGGCCGCTACCTCGACCGCGAGCTGAGCTGGCTCGCGTTCAACCGCCGGGTGCTGGAGCTCGCCGAAGACCCGACTCTGCCGGTGATCGAACGGGCGAACTTCCTCGCGATCTTCGCGTCGAACCTCGACGAGTTCTTCATGGTGCGGGTTGCCGGGCTGAAGCGCCGCATCGTCACCGGCCTCGCGGTTCCGACGAACATCGGGCGCGGCCCGCAAGACGTGCTGAACGACATCTCCGTCGCCGTGCACGAACTCCAGTCGCGGCACGCTGCGGCCTACCAGGAGCTCGTGAAGCCGGCACTGGATGACGCGGGCATCCACATCGTGCAGTGGGAGTCGCTCGGCCAGTCCGATCGCGACCGTCTCACCGAGGTGTTCAGCGACGAGATCTTCCCCGTCCTGATGCCGCTCGCCGTCGACCCCGCGCATCCGTTCCCCTACATCTCCGGACTCTCTCTGAACCTCTCTGTGCGAGTGCGCAACCCGAAGAGCGACCGCCAGGAGTTCGCCCGCCTGAAGGTGCCGCAGGTGCTGCCGCGGTTCGTGCGCGTCGACCCGAAGGAACGCACGAGGGACGTGCGTTTCATCAGCCTCGAAGACCTGATGGCGAATCACCTCGGCCACCTCTTCCCGGGCATGGAGGTGCTCGAACACCACGTGTTCCGCGTCACCCGCAACGAAGACGTCGAGATCGAGGAGGACGAGACCGAGAACCTCATCCAGGCCCTCGAGAAGGAGCTGCTGAAGCGGCGCTTCGGTCCGCCGATCCGGCTCGAGATCACTGAGGAGATGGATGACGTGACCCTCGGTCTCATCGTGCGGGAGCTCGACGTGACCGAGCAGGAGGTGTATCGCCTCGCAGGGCCGCTCGATCTCGGCGGGCTCTTCGAGTTGAGCAAGATCGACCGCCCCGACCTGAAGTACCCCAAGCACGTGCCGACGACGAACGTCTACCTGCTGCCACCCGAACCGAACGCCCGGCCCGACATCTTCAAGGCGATCGCCCGGCAGGACATCCTGGTGCACCACCCGTACGAGTCGTTCGCGACCAGCGTGCAGGCCTTCCTGGAGCAGGCCGCAGCCGATCCCGACGTGCTGGCGATCAAGCAGACGCTCTACCGCACCTCGGGCGACAGCCCGATCGTCGAGGCCCTCATCGACGCGGCCGAGGCCGGCAAGCAGGTGCTCGCGCTCGTGGAGATCAAGGCGCGCTTCGACGAGCAGAACAACATCTCCTGGGCCCGCAAGCTCGAGAAGGCCGGCGTTCACGTCGTCTACGGCCTCGTGGGTCTGAAGACGCACTGCAAGCTCGCACTCGTGGTGCGCCGCGAGAAGGGCAAGCTGAAGCACTACAGCCACATCGGAACCGGTAACTACAACCCGAAGACCTCGCGCATCTACGAGGACTTCGGCCTGTTCACCGCCGACGACCAGGTGGGCAAGGATCTGACCCGGCTCTTCAACGAGCTGAGCGGTTACGCCATCGAGAAGAAGTTCAAGCGCCTTCTCGTGGCACCGCTCCACCTCCGGAAGGGGCTGCTCAAGCGCATCGCCCAGGAGGCGACGAACGCGCAGAACGGCCTGCCCTCCGGCATCAAAATCAAACTGAACTCGATCGTCGACGAAGCCATCATCGACGGGCTCTACCGGGCCAGCCAGGCCGGCGTGCCGATCGACATCTGGGTTCGCGGCATCTGCGCGATCAAACCCGGCGTGCCGGGGCTCAGCGAGAACATCCGGGTGCGCTCGACCCTCGGGCGATACCTGGAGCACTCGCGCATCTTCTGTTTCGAGAACGGCGGCGACCGCCAGGTCTACATCGGATCGAGCGACATGATGCACCGGAACCTCGATCGCCGCGTCGAAGCGCTGGTGCGCCTCGTTGCACCGGATCACCTCAAGGAGATCGCCGCGATGTTCGAGCTGGCGATGTCGGACACGGTCACCTCCTGGTGGCTCGACGGCGACGGCGGCTGGACGCGGCACACACTGAAGGACGACGGCGAGAAGCTGATCGACCTGCAGGACCGCCTGATGTACCTCACCTCCCGTCGCAAACGCCCGAGCATCCTCCGGTGACCGTCTACGCTGCCGGCGCCGTCTGTTGGCGCCTCGACGGTGACAGGGTGCGGGTGCTGGTGATCCATCGCACGCTGCGGAACGACATCTCCCTGCCCAAGGGCAAGGTCGAACCCGGCGAGACCCTTCCCGAGACGGCGGTTCGCGAAGTCCTCGAGGAGACCGGGCTCGCCATCGATCTCGGGGTGCCGCTCGGCGTCACCAGTTACACGATGCCGAACAACCGCGACAAGGTCGTGTACTACTGGGCAGCGGAGGTTCCCGCCGGGCTCTACGCCACGGCGGAGTTCCAGCCGAACGAGGAGGTGGCCGCGCTCGAGTGGCTCTCGCTCCGCAAGGCGAAGAAGATGCTGACCTACGAACGCGACGTCGAAGTGCTCGAACGCTTCCAGTTGCTCGTCGACCAGGGTGTGTCCCGCACGTTCGCGCTGATCGCCCTCCGGCATGCGAAGACGATTCCGGGTTCCGAGTTCGACGGGCCCGACACCGACAGGCCGCTCACCCACCGGGGCCGCACCGAGGCGAACGTGATCGTTCCCGCGCTCAGCGCCTTCGGTCCGGATGTGGTGATCTCGAGCGACGCCAGACGCTGCCTCGAGACGGTGACCCCGTTCTCCGAGGCCGCCGAGGTGCGCGTGCGGAGCACCCACCTGATCAGCCAGGACGCCTTCGAGGACGGCACCAGCGACGTGCGGCGGGTGGTCGCCAAGCGGGTGCGCAAACTCCGAAGCGCCATCCTCTGCGCCCATGGACCGGTACTGCCCGAGATCGTGCGGGAGGTGGGCCTCGCGGCCGGTGGCACCCGCCAGGCGTCGCTCGCCCGCGCGGGTGACCTTCCCGTCGCCGGGTTCTCGGTGCTCCATCTCTCGCTCGATTCGCCGGGATCGGGCATCATCGCCATCGAGACACACGTTCCGCAACTGGGCTGACCGGACATCCGCCAGCCTGACGCTGCTGTCCACCTTTTGTTCACCTCCCGTTCACCCTGCGGGGGCGTCGTGGTTACGGCGGCCCCGTACCTTCGACAAGGGCCTGCACCGGCCCCATCAGCGTCTGCACCCGAATCACTTCCGCGGCGCTGGAGGACTACCCCAATTGAAGGGAACACAGTGAAGTTCAAGAATGTGGCCGCGACAGGAGCTGTCTTCATGGCAGCCGCACTCGCGCTCTCCGCCTGCTCGTCGAGCAGCACCGGCACCGCGAGCACCTCCGCAGCGACAGGCGCAGCCAGCGCTGCAGCCACCTCGGCTCCCCTCGACGCCAGCCTGACCGGCACGATCACCGCCGGTGGCTCCAGCGCCCAGGCCAACGCCGAGACCGCCTGGATCACCGCCTACAACGCCCAGGTCAAGGGCGTCACCGTCAACTACGACAAGTCGCAGGGCTCCGGCGGCGGCGTCACCAACTGGCTCGCCGGAAGCTACGACTTCGCCGGCAGCGACTCCCCCCTGAAGCCCGACCAGGTCACCGCAGCCGCGGCCCAGTGCGGCGCCGGTGGAGCCCTCAACCTCCCCGTCTACCTCGACGGCGTGGCGATCATCTACAAGCTCGACGGTGTCACCAAGCTGAACCTGTCGACCGAGACCATCGCGAAGATCTTCTCGCTCGCGATCACCACCTGGAACGACCCGGCCATCGTCGCCGACAACCCCGGTGTGACCCTCCCCGCGACGCCCATCACCACCGTCGCCCGCTCTGACGGCTCCGGCACCACGCAGACCTTCACCAACTTCCTGAGCCAGGCCGCACCGTCGACCTGGACCTTCCCGGCCAGCAACGCGTGGCCCGTCACCGGCAACGTATCGTCGCAGAAGGGCGGCTCGGGCGTCGTCCAGGCCGTCGGCGCCGGCAGCGGAACCATCGGTTACGCCGACCACAGCGCGATCGGTGATGCCACCGCCGCGACGATCAACAAGGTCGAGTTCAGCCAGGATGCCGCCACCGCAGCCTTCGCAGCAGCAGCCACCACCGTTCCCACCGGAACCGGCGACCTGTCGCAGAAGATCGACTACTCCAAGCTGACCGGTGCCGACGTGTACCCGATCCCGCTGGTCTCGTACCAGATCGTCTGCACCACGTTCAAGGACGCCAAGCAGGCCGAGCTGGCCAAGTCGTTCATCGGCTTCGTCGCCTCGAGCGTCGGCCAGAAGGTCGCGGCGAAGAACGCCGGTTCCGCACCCATCCCCGACGCCACGCTGACCGAGGTTCTCGCCTCGCTGGCCACCGTCAAATAAGTCACCCAACCGCCGTCAGATCTCTCGAGAAAGAACGCTGTGAGCGACAAGATCTCAGTTCAATCTGCTCCCCCGAGCTCAGCCGGCGGTTCCGGTTCGACCAGCACCAAGACCCCGGGAGGCAGCCCGCAGAACGCGGCTGCCTCCCGGGGCGGTACCCGGGTTCGCCCGGGTGACTTCATCTTCCGCTTCCTGAGCACCGGCTCTGCCGTGCTCATCATGATCATCCTGGCGGGCGTCGCTCTCTTCCTGATCATCTCCGCCATTCCGGCCATCACCGCCGACTGGGGATCGAACGACCAGCTCAACACCGGCCCGACGGC
Organism: Subtercola boreus; assembly: GCF_003399625.1. GTDB lineage: Bacteria > Actinomycetota > Actinomycetes > Actinomycetales > Microbacteriaceae > Subtercola > Subtercola boreus_C. The sequence goes on from NZ_NBXA01000026.1 coordinate 50,586, forward strand.
CGCCTTCCCGAACTTCTGGGCCTATGTCGGCCCGCTGATCTGGGGAACGCTCTGGTCGGCTGCGATCGCGCTGCTGTTCGGCGCCCCCATCGGCATCGGCATCGCCCTCTTCATCTCGCACTACGCCCCCCGCCGCCTCGCGTCGGTTCTCGGCTACCTGGTGGATCTGCTGGCTGCCGTGCCGTCTATCGTCTTCGGGCTCTGGGGCATCATCGTCATCCGCCCCTTCCTGATCCCGCTCTCCGACTGGCTGGGCGCGAACCTCGGCTGGATCCCCATCTTCGGCGGCCCCGTCACCACCACCGGCTCGACCATCCTCGCCGGCGCCCTGGTGCTGGCCGTCATGATCCTGCCGATCATCACCTCGATCTCCCGGGAGATCTTCCTGCAGACCCCGCGCCTGCACGAAGAGGCTGCCCTCGCCCTCGGCGCGACGCGCTGGGAGATGATCCGGATGTCCGTCTTCCCCTACGCCAAGTCGGGAATCGTCAGCGCCACCCTCCTCGGCCTCGGCCGCGCACTCGGCGAGACGATGGCCATCGCGCTGATCATCTCGCCCGCCATCCTGGTCTCGGTGAAGCTGATCACCGAGGGCCAGAACTCGCAGACGATCGCGGCGAACATCGCCCTGAACTTCCCCATCGCGACCACTCTGCAGCGGGACGCCCTGATCGGCACGGGCCTCATGCTGTTCGTGATCTCACTGGTGGTCAACTCGATCGCCCGCATCATCGTCAACGGCAAGCCGCTCGGTCGGAAGAAGAAGTCCACGCCTGCCGGTCCTCGCACACCGGGCCCGCTCAGCCGCGTTCCCGCCGGCGACTTCGCATCGGCGACCGCGCTCGATGTGGTCTCCGGATCGTCCCGCGCCGGCAAGCCCGGTGACGAAGGCCCCACCCCCGAAGAAGACATCGAAGGAGCGAGATATTGACCGCCCTCAGCCAGCGCACGAAGCCCACCGGACCGGTCGGCAACTCGCTGACCACAGGCCAGCTGCCCCGCTTCGCCGAGCTCTATGTGCTCGCGGGCAGTGCGGTCGTCAGCGGCCTCCTGCTGCTGCTCGCAGGCTTCAACGTCGTCGGGTGGCTCGTGCTCACCGCGATCGTCTACCTGATCGCCCTCAGCATCCTCTCCCTCGTCGTCGAGAACCGCCGGAAGGCCACCGACCGCCTCGTGCGGGGGCTGGTGACCGTCGCCTTCCTTCTGGCGCTCATTCCGCTCGTCTCGACACTGTCGACCGTGGTCATCCAGGGTGCCGGAGAACTCAGCTGGAGCTTCATCACCCAGACCGGCGCCTCGACTTTCGACCCCGACACCCTCGAGGTCAAGCAGACGCCCGGCGCGTTGCAGGCCATCGTCGGAACGCTGATCATCACCGGAATCGCCGCACTGATCTCGATCCCGATCGGCCTCTTCACCTCGATCTACCTCGTCGAGTACGCACTGCCGAAGCAGTGGCTCGCCCGAACGGTGACGTTCCTTGTCGACGTCATGACGGGCATCCCGTCGATCGTCGCCGGCCTGTTCGCGTTCTCGCTCTTCTCGATCCTCGTCGGCCCCAAGGCCTTCAGCGGGTTCTCCGCCTCCGTCGCGCTCTCGGTGCTGATGATTCCCACCGTCGTTCGTGCCTGCGAGGAGATGCTGCGCCTCGTGCCCGGCGATCTCCGCGAGGCGTCGTATGCGCTCGGTGTGTCGAAGTTCGCGACGATCGTCAAGATCGTGCTGCCCACCGCGATCGCCGGCCTGATCACCGGCATCATGCTGGCCGTGGCCCGCGTCATCGGTGAGACCGCGCCCATCTTCCTTGCCGCGAGCTTCACCGACAACTTCAACTCGAACCCGTTCGACGGGCCGATGCAGACTCTGCCGGTGCTCGCGTACACCGGGTACGCCTTCCCGGGCTCCGACATCGCCGCATCGAACGCCTCTGCCTGGGGCGCAGCGCTGCTGCTGGTCATCCTCGTGGTCATCCTCAACCTCATCGCGCGCGTCATCGCGAAGATCTTCGCCCCCAAGGGCGCGCGCTAGACGCGCACCCTTCTCTCCTCTTCTTCCCGAACCGCTCCTCGCAAAGGAAACCAGTGTCAAAGCGAATCGAAGTCAACGACCTCAACGTGTTCTACAGCGATTTCCTCGCCGTGGAAGGTGTCACGATCACCATCGAACCCCGCACGGTCACCGCGTTCATCGGCCCGTCGGGCTGCGGCAAGTCGACCTTCCTGCGAACGCTCAACCGCATGCACGAAGTCATCCCCGGCGCCCACGTCGAAGGCGAGGTGCTGATCGACGGCAACAACCTCTACGCCGCGGGCGTGGACCCTGTCATGGTGCGCCGCCAGGTCGGCATGGTGTTCCAGCGCGCGAACCCGTTCCCCACGATGTCGATCCGCGACAACGTGCTGGCGGGCCTGAAGCTCAACAACCGCCGCCTCTCGAAGGCCGACGGTGACGACCTCGTCGAGAAGGGCCTCCGCGGAGCCAACCTCTGGAACGAGGTCAAGGATCGCCTGGGCCTGCCCGGCGGCGGCCTCTCGGGCGGCCAGCAGCAGCGCCTCTGCATTGCCCGCGCCATCACCGTCGAGCCCGACGTGCTGCTGATGGACGAGCCCTGCTCCGCCCTCGACCCGATCTCCACGCTCGCGATCGAAGATCTGATCACCGAGCTCAAAGAGGACTACACGATCGTGATCGTGACCCACAACATGCAGCAGGCTAGTCGCGTCTCCGACAAGACGGCCTTCTTCAACATCGCGGGCACCGGCAAGCCCGGCAAGCTGATCGAGTACAACGACACGACGGCGATCTTCGGCAGCCCCACCAAGAAGGAGACCGAGGACTACGTGAGTGGTCGATTCGGATAGACAGAACCGTCGCCAGCTGGCGTCTCACAACGAACGAAGCCCCGCCGGTTGGATGACCGGCGGGGCTTCTCTCGTTCTGATGGGCTAAGAGGCCACCGTCAGGATCGGTGTCGTCGTGGGTGCCTGTGAGCCACCCGCCGGCTCCACCGTCACTCCGACGACGTCGCCCGTCGCCATGCTACCGGTGAGCACGTGCCACGTCGTTGCGTCTCCACCCGGTGTGAACGTACCGGCCGGAGTGACTGTCGTGCCGTTGATGTACCAAGCTTCGTAGGTCTTGCCTGCGGGAAGCGACGGCATACCCTGAGCCACGACAGCGGCCTTGCCGACCTTCGCCGACCAGAGAACTGTCGCCTCTCCCCCACCGGTGATCGTGCTGTGGGCCGTCTGCACATCGGAGGCGGCGTAGATGGCCGCCAGCGAACTCGCAGAAGCCTGCTGCGAACTCGACGAGGAGTTGTTCTGCGCGAACTGGGTGGCGACAGCGCCGCCGCCCACGAAGATGGCCACAGCCGCGGCAGCAGCCACCAGGGCACCGACCGGGCGGGAGAACCACCGGGAGCGAGCTTTGTCCTCGGCGGCTGTGCGAGGTACGAAACCAGAGACCTCGACGACCTCTGGTGCGGCCTCGGTGACGGGAGCGCCATCGGGAGCCGCAGCGAGGGTGTGCTGCGGAGCATCCTGAACCGGCGTCTTGTGCAGATCAGGCGTGTCGAGGCCCTGCGGGGTCTGGGCGATCTGCGCCATCAGCCGACTCTTCAGGTCGGCCGACGGTTCAACCGGTGTGGCGGCGAGGGCCAGCAGCAGCGCTGTGGCGCGCAGCTCGTCGACCTCGGTGGCAAGTTCGGGCGAATCGACCAGAGCGCGCTCGAAGTCCACCTGCTCAGCAGGAGTCAGAGCGTCGAGAGCGTAGGCACCCGACTGGAGGTACTGCTCTTCTTTCGTCATTTCGTCACCCCCATCTCATCTCTCAGGCGAATCATTCCATCGCGTAGTCGTGTCTTCACGGTGCCGATCGGCACGTGCAGAAGTTCTGCCACCTCGGAGTGGCTGTAGCCGCCGTAGTAGGCCAGCGAGATGGCCTGGCGTTGAAGCTCAGTCAGTTGGCCCATGGCCTTCTTCACCCTCTCGTGCTCGATGCGGATCTCGACAGTCTCAGCGGTCTGGTCGTATTCACGTTCCAGATCCCTGATGCCGATCTTGGTGTCGCGATCATGGCCGGCCTGGGAGGCGCGAACACGGTCGACTGCACGGCGGTGAGCCATCGTGAGTATCCACGACATGGCCGCACCCCTGCCCGTGTCGAAGCGGTCGGCGGTCTTCCAGATTTCGAGGAAGACCTCCTGCGCCACTTCTTCGGACTGTGCAAAGTCAACGAGAAGGCGCCTGATCAGACCCAGCACTCGAGGGGCGACCCTGTCGTACAGCTCAGAAAATGCGCGTTGGTCGGCGACAGCAACCTTGTGAAGAAGAGAGTCGAGACTCTCCTCCTGGTCGGTGTCGTCACGTTCGATGTGTTGGGTCACAAGTTTAAGCATCTCAGGTCTGTGCCTCAATCGGTCGAACGCGGGGTTTCTCTTGACACCGGTAGTTCGGAACGACGAGCCAAATGGATTGCCAGCACCCTCATCGGCGCCGGCAGACGGGCGAAAGCGCCCGACCGGGACCGGGCCGGACACGGTTGGATACGAGCTGAGGTGCTGGGCCGCAGAAACGCCTCTCGGCGCGAGGCCGCTCGGAGCGGCTAAATTTGGAGCCCGGGGTTACTGCGGCCCGGCTGCAACAGTTTACCAGCTTGCGGGGCCGGCCTCACCGTCGGGGTTCCGCATTCGGCACCGTCTGGGTTTCGCGCTCGGCTCAGTCGAGGCTGTCGCGGCGCCAGAGCGTCGCGCACGCAGTGAGCTCCGCGGCGATCGATTGGAACCGCAGTGCGCGCGTCGTCAGCTCACTCGCCCGGGCCGGATCGAGTGCCTCCGCGTCGTCGGCGAGGCTCGCGCATCCACTCGACATCAACCGGCAGAACGCCGCAGCCCGATCGAGTGCCACCGCGAAGTCGCCTTCGAACAGCCCGCGGAGGATCTGGTCGGCGAGCGCTGTGATCTCCTCTGGCCCCGTGGGCGTCGACGCACCCGCCACCACAGGGTCGATGGTCGACGACAGCTCCGCGCCGCGCTGGAAGACGAAGCTCGACTGTTCAGGATCCTGCCGGGTCAGCGCGCGCAGCAGGTAGATGCGCCAGAGCGCGCCCGGCAGGCTGCGGGCTGATGCGCGTGACCAGAGTTCTGCGATCGCGTCGATGCCGTTCACGTCTGTGTACGCGATGAGCCGGTCGATGACCCCGGGGTCGGGATCGGCTCGCACCCGGCTGAGCAGCGCCGCTGCCGTGTCATGCGCTAAACGGCTGATGTGCGCCGGATCCTCGCCGCCCTGGAACGCCTCGAAGGTCGAACCGGCGAACAGAGTCGGCTTGTGCGGTTTGTCAGTCACGCCTCCACGCTACGGCACGGTTCTGGATGCCCTGCCCCGGCGTTTCGTGATTTAGCACTCGGGCGGGGGAACCGGTAGATTGGTGCACAAGGGCCTCTAGCTCAGTTGGTAGAGCATCGGACTTTTAATCCGTGGGTCGTCGGTTCGAGCCCGACGGGGCCCACCCTCATCCGTTGCGGATTGCGCTGCACAGACGTGCAAGAATGCATACCGCTGTACGAGGATGTGCTTTGTTTGCTGTCTCTGGCAGTATCCACTCCTGCCCGGATCTGTGTTGACCAGCCGCCGCGAGCTTCGGTCGGCCAGGAGAAACGACTACAGACACCACATGTCCTACCACGATCAAGATATCGCCAGGCGGGTTCCGCCCAAGCAACCTCGGGGTGCCGATCGAGAGCAGGCACTTTCTCTGTACAGCACGCCCGTTGACAACGGCTGGGCCGATGAACTCGGAGACCTCCGAACCGGGGAGAACACGGATGATCCGTGGAGGTCAGCGAATCCATCCTCGACACCGATGTCTTGATCGCTGGAGGCGGCGTGAACCGGCCCGATGATGCGATCTCTGGTGACGTCCAGCTCTCAAGCCGAAACACGACGCCTACTTCAGGAAGTCGCTCGTCGAACGGTTCCGCAGTGCGGCGAAGATGACAGCCGCAATGACCAGGCTCACGATGCCGAGGACTCCGAGTGCCGGCTGGAGCGCACCCGTGATGCCGGTGAGGGCAAGCACGGCGAGCGGCGAGAGGAACTGCCCGAGGAAGAACGCCGACTGCCAGAGCCCGGTGCCACGGCCGCGCTCCTCGAAGCTCAGACCCGCCACGGCCCCGGTGAGCATCGTCGGCAGCAGGATGCCCGTTCCGGCACTCGCGACGATTGCCCCGACGAGAACCAGGGCGAACGAACTGCCCGCGATCCAGATCACCACGAGGCCGATGGCGGCGAGGGTGAAGCCGAGCGGGAGGAGCCGTTTCGCCTGGAGCCGGGCCAGCCTCCTGAACGAGATGGCGCCCGCTGCGGTGGCGAGGGAGGCAACTGCGCTTGCAAGGCCGATGATGGCTGTCGCCGAGACTCCGATGCCGGTCAGCACGTAGGAGAGCTGCACGATGACCGCGTAGAACACAACACCACCGAAGACCGCCACGATGCAGGGACCGGCGATGCGGGCCCACGGGATCGGAGGCAGGCCGGCCCGCTGGCTCGTGGAGTGAGCGTTGCCGATCGGCTGCGAGATCAGGGGGATCATGAAGGCGAAGATGATCAGCGAACCGGCGTACACCCAGAACGGCGTGCGCCAGCCGGTGGCCCCCAGCGCGCCGCCGAGGGCGAAGAAGACCGTTGCCGCGAGCGCCGTGACGACGGCCTGCAATCCGAAGTAGCGGTTTCGCCGCTGGCCGGAGAAGTAGTCGCCGAGGAGTGTGGTGCAGCAGGTGATGATCGCGGCCTCGGCCACGCCGACGGCGAGGCGGCTCGCAGCGATCGCGTAGAGGGAATCGAGGTAGAGCGGCATCGTACCGACGAGGGCGTAGAGAACGAGTCCCACAAGCAGGATGGTGCGGCGGTTGAACCGGTCGACGATGCTTCCGGCGAACGGTGCCAGGATCGCGACCACGAGCGCCGGGATCCCGATGAGCAGGGGAACGAGGGTCGCGGCGCCCGGAGTGTCTGCAAAGTACTCGCTCATGGACGGGAGCACGGGAGTGATGAGCGTCGCAGCGAGCACAGGCATGCAACTGCCGGCGAGCAGGATCACGCCCTGGGGTCGGCCGGCGAGCTTGCCGTTCGTCATCGGCCGGGCATCGGCCCCCTCGGCGTCGTTCTTGAACGCCGGGGTGGCGGTGACTTTCGTCATGGCGGATTCCTTCTTCTCTTCATTGAGTGGGCTCCGGTGCGGGAGCAATCCTTTCGCCAAGGTTGACCGAACCCGCAGACGCGCGGAAGCCGAAATAGCTAATAACCCTTATCCACCTGATCGATGGATAGTTCTTCGTACTTTGACGTGCGAGTCTCGAGCGAGCCTGTCGGACGCGAGCACGCCGGCCACTCTGGCGCACCGGACCACGTCCCGCCGCTACTCATGGTGTCGGGACAGGACGACTCGTCATCGGGCGATGGGCAGCTGATGGGCATCCTCGCTGAGCGACACCCAGACACCGGCGTGGTCGATGTGACGCTCACCTTCTACCAGGGGCACGCCGCGAGATCTTCAGCGACACCAAGTGCGAAAGTGATCGCCGAACTCGCTGCCCACAGCGGCTGAGCCCGAGCACCGCTCGCCGTGATCACGCGGAGAGCGCGTGGTTCATGATCTGGGAGACGCGACCCGGCGACATCTGCAGCAGTCCTGCGACATCGCGCACGGAGTACCCAGCTGCGGTGAGTTCGCGGGCATGCTCCGTGGCCTCAGCCTGGAGCCGTTTCATCCTGACCTCATTCGCTGCTCTCTCCGCCCCAAGCTCTGCGGCGATTTTGACGACCGTCGGCACCCGGTCGTAGCGGTACTCGATTTCCGCGGCTGCAGCCGCCTCGTCGTCGAGGTCGGCAACCACTGCAATCGCGTCGCGAACATGGCGGTCGAGCGAGACGAGAGAACGTGCAAAGGTATGCGCGCCTTCAAGATTGGTGACGGAGGCCACCCAGGTGACTCCCTCGAGGCTGATTTCCACAATGTACTTCATGACAGCCAATCCCTTCCAAGTAGTGGTTCGAGGTTCTTCTGAATTGAATGCAATGTTCCCTTGGGTACGTCACCCGCGTGTTGCGGAACGACCGTCTGAACGCGGATGTCGCCGACGGTCACTCGATAGAGCCGATGCGAACCTCGCTGCCTAATGACTTCGCCACCGAGCCGCTCGATTTTGCGGTTGATGTCGCGTGCCCTCACCTGTCAAGGTTAGCCACTAAACACCCCCACTGTAAAGCGACTAAACAGGGCGCGGCTCGGCCCGATCCGGCTGCAGGAGCGGCAGCCGGCTCGCCGCGATGAGCGCCGCCGAGACGGCCAGGATCACGCCCGCGAGGATGGCCGCGTACACGCCGACCGCCGAGTAACTGCCCGCCCAGGCGGGGTCGAGGAAGATGTAGGGGTACCAGCCCACGGCCGGCCCCCGCACCAGGGTGTAGGCCCCGTAGACCAGCGGGAACGCGAGCGAGACCCAGACGGTGTTCCAGTGCAGGCGGCGACGCCCCGGCGCGAAGACGAAATCGAGGATCGCATAGGAGGGCACCACGAAGTGCAGGACCTTCTCCGAGGTCGGCACGAGAAAGACGTAGTCGGCGAGCCCGGCGTTGACGATCAGAGCCACGAAGGTCACCCCTGAGACCACCAGGTAGGCGGTGATGAGCGCGCGGAGTGCGGTCAGCCACTCCCGCTCCGGGCGGCGGAGCCCTCGGGCGAGCATCAGCACCAGCAGCACCACGAAGGCGATGTTGCTCTCGATGGTGAAGTAGCTGAGCAGATTGGATGCCCGGCAGCCGCCGCTCGCGAAGACACAGTCGGCCCTCGACACCAGCGCGAGTGCGGTGGTGGCAAGCGCCGCGACGCGCAGAACGAGGAACAGGACCTTCACGAAACCCCCGGCACGATCGAGCGGGCTGAGCTTCAAGGTTACGTGCATCCGGGCGTCGAGGTTCACATCGTGACAGAGTGACCGTACGCTGGGGGCCAGGCGCGGCCGCCGGATCGTGCGGCAAAGGAGAGGTGGGGGAACGACTGATGGTTCGCCTTTCCCGTGCGGCGCTCGTCGCCTGTGTCGTCGCGCTGGCGTTCGGGTTCGCGGGCTGCACGAGCGCCAAGCCATCGCCCACGGGCATCCAGAGCCCCACCACCAGCCCGAGCGCCAGCCCGGGGCCGAGTGCGGGCGCGATGTCGGAGTGGGGTGCGTACGGCACCAAGGATGACGCGTGCAGCGCGGTCGCCGGGGATGTCCTGACCCTCGCCCTCGCACCGAAGAACCTGGCCCTGGCGGATCCGGGCAGCGGGGTCGACGACATCGACGACACGATCCGGACCGCGGCGGAGGCCGCTCCCCCGGCCATCGCACCGAACTACACACAGCTGTCGGCGATCGTCCGCACCTTCGGCCAGGCCCTCGCGGAGTGGGACGCGGCAGTCAAGACGGAGGCTTCCAGCAGTTCGGCGAGCGCCACCGCGACGCCCGGGTCATCCGGCCCCACCTCGGCTCCCACGCCTTCTCAGACCGCCGCGGGGGTTCCCGAACGCCCCGAGTTCGTCGCCACCGCCTTCACCGCTCAGCTCGATCGCATCAAGGTCTGGCTGTCGGACACCTGCGGCTGAGGCCTCCGGCCGGTTCCGCCGTTCTGCCGCCGCGTTCCCAGCTGTTCACTGCCCGCCCACAGCGTGCAGGCAGCTTGCGCAGGGTATTCGTGCAGACAGGGAGCGCACAGTCGCTGTGAGAGCTCGTCCGAGTCTCACCCTGATGCTCGAGTGCACAACCGAGGAGACGCCGTGCCCGACCTGATCAGCGACACCATCCAGAGCGCAGCCGTCGTCGCCGCGGCGTGGGTGGCACTGTCGGTGCCCGTCGCCCTGCTGCTCGGGCGCATCCTGCACGCCCGCAACGTCCGCGAGACCACCTCGGGCTGAGCGTCGCCGCCTCGCCACTTCGCCTTCATCCGCCGCAGCGTGACGGATGTGGGAGAACGTGCAGTCGCGAGCCCTTCTCCGGGATGGTTCACTCGCCCTACGCTGGGTACCGACCTCAGCGACGCCGCTCGGGGCTCCGCGACACGGAAAAGAGCAGGGAAGCTATGACCGACAAGAGCACATACCAGGCAGAACTCATCGGGCCGGGGGTCATCGGCAACAACGAGGTCGTCGAACTCTCGTATGTCGAGGGCGCCTACCAAGACCTCGTCGAGCTGACCTTCGAGGCCGCGGGAGCGACATCGGTACGCACCTGGGCACTCGGCGAGGTCGGGCCCGACACGCTCGAGCCGATTCCGTACACGTTCCTCAGCGAGGTCGACCAGACCCCGCCCAACGTCGAGAACTAGAGCCAGCCCTGTGGGGCATCCCGGCTCGCGCCCTTCTGTCAGGAGGCGCGGTGCCGGATGCCCCATTGCAGTCGCCACGTCTCGCCGGGCTGAAGCCAGCGGAGGCCCTCGCCCGTGTTGAACGCGTTGGCCGGGGCGGTCATCGGCTCGATGGCCACGGCCTGCCCCGGCCCTCCGGCACGCGGGAAGTTCCGGGGAGTGTAGAACTGCACGTAGCGAAAGTTCTCATCGCCCCACACCTCGGTGGCCGAGCCGTCGGGCGCGGTCACCGAGTGCACGGCACGGCCGTCGTGGATGCCCACACCGCCGAATCCGCTGTCGATGTCGAGCTCGCCGACCGTTCTGCCCGCGCGGAGGTCGAAGCCTGTGCCGTCGACCTCGACCTCACGGGTCGGGATGGCCACGGCATCCACCTCGAAGCGTGTCGACGCGTCGACCCTCGCCACCAGCTGTTCGACGGGTACCGTACCGACGCGGAAGTACGGGTGGGCGCCGACGGCCACGGGCGCTGCGTCTGAGGACTCATTCGTGAGCTCATGGATGACCGTGAGCCCGTTCTCGTCGAGCACGTACTGCACGCTCGTGTCGAGACGGAACGGGTAGCCGTGCTGCGGGAAGACCGTCGCCTCGAGCGTCACGGAATCCGTCGTGCGCTCCCTCAGCCGGTACGCGGTGTTCCGCAGCAGCCCGTGCGTGGCGTTACCCGTGGCGGGCTCTGTGCGGTCGAGTTGCTGCGGCTTGCCGTCGAGCTGCCACCGGCCATCCGCGATGCGATTGGGCCACGGTACGAGGATCAGCCCGGCACCCATCGGTGGCAACTCGTTCTCGGAGTGCGGTTCGACACTCTCCACCCCGTCGAGGAACAGCTCGCGAAGAGCCGCAGCGAGTTCGGTGACGATGGCCGACGATCGGATCGTGCCTGCACCATCGAGTGCCGGCCGCTCGAAACTGATCGCGAACTGTTCTCCCGTCAGGGCCTTCATGTGCGGCGCGCTACCAGTTCTCGAGGCCGTCGTAGAGCGGGAAGCCGTCGGTGAGCTTCAGCACCCGTGCGCGGAGGGCCGCGACATCCGGCGCCGGCTTCAACGCACCGGCGATGATGTCTGCCACCTCGGTGAACTCCTCGTCGCCGAAGCCGCGGGTCGCGAGCGCAGGGGTTCCGATGCGAAGGCCCGAGGTGACCATCGGGGGACGCGGGTCGAACGGGATCGAGTTGCGGTTCACGGTGATACCGACCTCGTGCAGGAGGTCTTCGGCCTGCTTGCCGTCGATCGCCGCGTTCCGGAGGTCGACGAGAACGAGGTGCACGTCTGTGCCGCCGGTGAGGACGCTGATGCCCTCGGCCACGGTGTCGGCGCCCATCAGGCGGTCGGCGACGATCTTGGCGCCCGAGATGGTGCGCTCCTGGCGGTCCCGGAACTCGGGCTCGGCCGCGAGCTTGAACGCTGTCGCCTTCGCGGCGATGACGTGCATGAGCGGGCCGCCCTGCTGGCCGGGGAAGACGGCAGAGTCGACCTTCTTGGCGTACTCCGCCTTGCTCAGCAGCACACCACTGCGGGGGCCTGCGAGGGTCTTGTGCACCGTCGACGTCACGACGTCGGCGTAGGGAACCGGCGACGGGTGCAGGCCCGCCGCCACGAGGCCGGCGAAGTGCGCCATGTCGACCCAGAGCTTCGCGCCGACCTCATCGGCGATCGCACGGAAGGCCGCGAAGTCGAGCTGGCGCGGGTAGGCCGACCAGCCGGCGATCAGAACGGCCGGACGCTCGGCCAGCGCCTTCTCGCGCACCATGTCCATGTCGACGAGGTAGGTCTGCGGATCGACGCCGTAGCTGGTGGGACGATAGCTCTTGCCCGAGAAGTTCAGCTTCATGCCGTGGGTGAGGTGACCACCGTGGCTGAGTTCCATGCCGAGGATGGTGTCGCCGATCGAGGCGAGAGCCATCAGGGCGGCGGCATTGGCCTGGGCACCGGCGTGCGGCTGCACGTTCGCGTGCTCGGCGCCGAAGAGTGCCTTCGCGCGGTCGCGGGCGAGATTCTCGGCCACGTCGACGTATTCGCAGCCGCCGTAGTAGCGACGGCCCGGGTAGCCCTCGGCGTACTTGTTGGTGAGAACGGATCCCTGCGCCTCGAGCACAGCACGGGAGACGAAGTTCTCGCTCGCGATCATCTCGAGCGTGCCGCGCTGGCGGCCGAGCTCGTTCCGGAGCACTTCGGCGATCTCGGGATCGACGCTCGCGAGGGCGTTGTTGAAGGTCGAGGGCAGTTGGCTGGGCATCGGGGCTCTCCTTGTGTCGACAGGGCGGAATGGTGGTCGTGCGGTTCCGTAACGACCCAGGCGAGCGGCCGAATCCGTGTCAGTCGCTTCCCGATGGTGACCATCTGAACGCCAGTTGCGACGTGCCCAGCATAGCAGCGTTGCTTTTCTGAATTTCGATGAGTATTCTTCAGAGACTGCAGTTTGATGAACTATGCTCAGAAAGAGTGACGGCAATGAGTGAGCCGAGCGGTGCGCACGCCGTGCCCGACAACGAGACGGGTCCGAGCGATCTCGACCTCGTCGAGCGCACCCGGGCCGGTGACTCGCGTGCATTCGCCGAGCTCTGGAACCGGCACTCCCGCGCGGGGCGCACCGTGGCGCGGAGCTTCACCCCAGACGCTGACGACATCGTCTCCGAGAGCTTCGCGAAGGTCCTGCAGGCGATCCGGAACGGCGGTGGGCCGACGAGCGCCTTCCGGCCCTACCTCTTCAGCACCATCCGCAACGTGGCGATGCAGCTGAAACGCGGCGCCCCGATCGACACGAGCGACGAACTCGACACCCTCGCAGATCCGACCAGCGAGGAGGCTGAGACCCTGCTCGCTCTCGACAAGAGCCTCACCGCGCAGGCGTTCCGCAGCCTGCCCACCCGCTGGCAGGAGGCGCTCTGGTACAGCGAAGTCGAGCAGCTCGCCTCACACGAGATAGCACCCCTGCTCGGTATGACCTCGAACGCCGTGTCGGCGCTGACCTTCCGTGCGCGGGAGGGCCTCCGGCAGGCCTGGATCCAGGCCCACCTGGTGCGCGCCGCCGACACCGAGTGCGCCGCGGTGATCGAGAAACTCGGCTCCTACACCCGCGGCAGCCTGGGAGCCCGCGAAGCGCGGAAGGTGCAGCAGCACCTCGCTGCCTGCACGTCGTGCAGCATCGTGGGCGAAGAGGCACGCGATGTCGGATCCCGGCTCGCGCTGGTGCTCCTGCCCCTGGTTGCGGGCATCGCGGGGGCGACCGCGTACACGGTGTCGATGCAGGGTGGCGGAGCAGCAGCTGTCGCGAGCGCCTCGGCGGCACTGGGGCACGCTGCCGCGACGGGTGCCGGTATCGGCGCACCGGCTGCGACCCCTGTGACCCCTGTGACCCCTGCCGTGTCGCTGGCGTCGAGCGTGTCGACCACCGCGCCGACCCACATCGTTGCCGCGTCAGCCCGGGTGACCCAGCTGCCGCGACCGGCGGCCGTGACGGGGCACGCTGTCGAATCGGCCGTGAACGGAGCGCGGCGCGTTCTGGTCACGGCGTTTCCCAAAGCGAGCAACGCCGCCTGGTTCGCCTTGGCGACCGCGGCCGCCGTCGGCGCGGCCTTCCTCCTCTCCCCGCTGCTCGGCAGCTCGCCGCACTCGGTCGAGGCGGCCCCCGGCACAACCACATCAGCAGCCGGCGGCGCGGAACGCGGCCTCGCTCCGCTGTCCCGCGGGGGCGAATCCGCCGGCGCACCCGCAGGCTCGGGCACTGCGGGGTCGGGCACAGCGGGATCGGGCACAGCGGCGTCGGGTACAGCAGGGTCCGGCACGGGCGGCGCCTCTCCCTCGGCCGGAGCGTCGAACCTCACTGCAGCCGGGAATCCGCGGGCCGGCTCCGGCTCCTCCGCAGCCGCCAGCTTCGGAACGCGGGCGGTGTCACCGGTGCTCACCCGTCCGGCGGAGCCGACCGCGCCCGCCGTCGGCTCCGCCGACACAGCGCCGGCACAGGCGCAGGCCCCGGCAGAGATCCCTGCCACTGGCTCCCCCGCTGTTCCTCCCACGCACCCGGCCCCCACTCCACAGCCGACATCGGATCCGCCGTCCACTCCTGCTCCCACGCCGACGCCGACACCGACCCCTCCGCCGCCGCCGGCCCCGACCGGACCCGCAGCCCCCACCTTCGATCTCACGGCAGACCCCGACGGCCTGCTCTTCCCGCTCGTGTCGGGCCGGGCGGAACCCGGCGCGACAGTCGAAGTGTTCGATCTGGGCGACACCACTCCGATGAGAGCACTTCTCGGCGCGATGGACGACTTCCCGGTCGGTTCCGGAGGCGCAGTGAACGAGTCCGCGTCGGCGGGTGCGCTCATAGCCCAGGTTGCCGCCGATCCGCAGAATGGAACCTTCACGCTCTCCGACTACCCCGGTCTGGGGTTCGGCTCGCACCGCCTGGCACTCCGGCAGGTCACGGCAGCGGGCCTCCGCTCGCCACTGAGTGCGGGCGCCCCTGTCACACTGGCCCCGATCACCCTCATCACTCCGCAGCCCGGGGGCACCCTGGGCAACCCGGTCTACACGGTCGAGGCCCAGGGCATTCCGGAGGCCTTCTTCGAGCAGCTCCTCGACGGCAGGAGCGATCCGCGCACCTTCGCGATGAACCCCGACGGGAACTTCCGGCAGGAATTCCCGATCTACGGAGGGAGGACGCCCGGAAGCCAGGCCACGATCTCGATCCGCTATTCCGACCCCGACACGGGTCGCCACGGTCCCGAGGCCCGGGCGGAGGTCATCCTCGGCGGTTGAACCGCCGGTCTCGGCTCAGCTGAGGGTCGCCGCGTGGCGACGGTGCGACACGATGACCGAGATCCAGAGCAGAGCACCGGACACCAGGAGCAGCAGCAGACAGACGACCGGCAGGGATTCCAGCCCGAACCCGCTGAGCAGCAGCCCGCCGACGAGCGCACCGCCACCGATTCCGATGTTGAACGCCGTCGAGTAGAACGCCGCGGCCGTGTCGGTGATGGCCGGCGACGCGACATGGAGCACCCTCGCCTGCATGAGCGTCGGAATGATGCCCAGCGCGACGCCCCAGAGCGCAAACGCCGGGATGGAGAGCCAGGGGTTCGACGCCCCGATCGACAGCACGAGCACGGAGGCGCCCGTGACGACGAGGGCGATGCCCACACCGAAGGTCGGCCGCTGCCCGAACAGGAACCCGGCCACGAGCAGTCCGAGCGCACCGGCGATGCCGTAGACGAAGAGCATCGCCCCGACGTTTCCGATCGGAACACCCATCTGCCCGATCAGGAACGGAGTCACGTAGGTGTACAGAGAGTAGTGACCCACCATCAGCACTCCCACCACGACGCAGAGCACGGCGACCCCGGGTACGGTCGGATTCATGCGCTTGGGTCGGCTCGGCCGCTGACCCGCGTCAACCGCGGCCCGGGAGCGCGGAATGCGCGGCGTTCTCACGGGAGCGGCCATCCGCGGAAGCCGCTTGGCGATCAACAGGGATGCGCAGAGCGACAGCACGGCGATGGCCAGGAAAGGAACGCGCCAGCCGAACGCGTGCCCGACGATCGTCGCAGCCGGAACCCCGAGCACGAAGGCCAGCGTGCCGCCGCCGGTGGTGATCGCGACTGCCCGGGCGATCTGGTGACGCGGAACGAGGTGTGCGGCATAGACGCCCACGACGGCCCAGAACAGTCCGTGCGCCGTTCCACCGAGCACTCGGGCCACGGCCAGCAATCCGTAGGTCGGCGCCAGCGCCGAGAAGGTGCTCGTCGCGGCCACAGCCAGCAGCACTCCGACGATCACGGTGTGCCGGGAGAAACGGCGGGTGAGCGCCGAGAGCGGCACGGCCGTGATCACGACGGCCACCGCGAAGAGGGTGACCAGCAGCCCGATCTGCGACTCCGTGACACCGAGCTCGGCGCTCATCTCCGGCAGCAGACCGGTCGGCATCATCTCGGCGGTGACCGACATGAAGACCGCCGTGGCGAGCACGAACAGTGCCACGTACGGGAAGGGAGCGGACTCCACGGCAGTAGGAGTCTTGACGGAATTCGTCACGAGGGAACAGACCACATTTCGAGGGTGCGACATTCGGCGAGTACGCAACCGACCATGTCCGCGCTCGGGGCAGTGCGACATCCGCCCGCCACTGACCATGGTACCGGCTGGGTGGCGGGAAGGGGCGGCGGATCCGCACAGTACGATTGCAGGCGTGAATACCGACCAGGGCGCTCTACCGCGATTCGGCCCGAACGACGTGCTCCGCTTCCTGCTCGAGCTGTTCGCCTTCTTCTCGATCGGGCTCTGGGGCTTCCTGGCCTGGCCTCCGCTCTGGAACTGGGCGTTCGGGATCGGCGCCCCGCTGTTCGCCATCGTGCTCTGGGGGCTGTTCCGCTCACCGCGGGCCGTCTTCCACCTCGACGCGTTCGGCAAGGCACTCGTCGAGATCGTGATCATGGGCTCGGCCGCTCTGGCCTGGCTCGTCATCGGCCAGTGGATCGTGGCCGTGCTGTTCGGCATCCTCGCCGTCGTCAGCGGCGTTGTCTCCGGCCGCAAGGAGTTCGCATGACCGTCGTCATCCATTCCGCTACGAAGGTCGACGCCGACGGGGTCGTCGAAGACTTCTGGCTCGCCTTCTCGGGCGCCACTCTCGCCGCAACCGGCACCGGCACCGGCTGGCACGGCTGGGCCACCGCCGACAACGCCGTCGTCGTGAATGCCGGTGCGCGCTGGCTCACGCCGGGCTTCATCGATGTACACAGCCACGGCGGAGGCGGGTTCTCGTTCGACAATGGAACTGCCGCCATCCAGAGTGCACTCGCCATGCACCGCGCCCACGGCACCACCCGTTCGGTGATCAGCCTCGTCGCCAATCCTGTCGAACAGCTCTGCGAGAGCCTCGCCCTCATCGCCGACCTCGCCGAGACCGATCCGCTGGTACTGGGCTCGCACCTCGAGGGGCCCTTCCTCGCCCGGAACCACCGCGGTGCGCACAATCCCGCCTACCTCTGCACCCCCACCGCTGAGCTCGTCGACGCGTTCCTCGCGGCGGGCCGCGGCACCATCCGCCAGGTCACCCTCGCTCCCGAGCTGACGGGAGCGCTCGACGCGATCGACCGGTTCGTCGCCGCAGGGGTCACCGTGGGCGTCGGTCACACCGATGCGGACTTCGAGCTCACCAAAGAAGCCTTCGACCACGGCGCGACGCTCCTCACGCACGCCTTCAATGCGATGCCCGGTATCAAGCACCGCGAACCCGGCCCCGTGACGGCGGCCCTCGGGGATCCGCGCGTGGCACTCGAACTCATCCTCGACGGGTTCCACGTGCATCCGGAAGTCGCCCGGGTCGCCTTCTTCGCGGCTCCCATGCGCATCCTGCTGATCACAGACGCCATGGCCGCCGCGGGATCTGTTGACGGGCACTACAAGTTGGGCGACCTGAACGTGTCGGTCTCGGATGGCCGGGCCATGCTGTCGGGAACGACGACCATCGCAGGCTCCACGCTGACCCAGGACGTCGCGCTCCGCTCGGCGATCTTCGACTCGGAGACCGACCCCGTGCTGGCGGTGCGCGCGATGACGGCATCGCCTGCGCGTGCCCTCGGACTCGACGACACCCTCGGCTACCTCGCGCCCGGATTCGCCGCCGACGTGGTGCTGCTCAGCACAGACTGGACCGTGGACAGAGTGTGGGCCGCCGGAAAACCGACGACCCACACAGACTGACGCCACACAGACTGGCGATCGAACCCGTTACGCCAGGCGCGTCTTCAGGTTCTCGGCCAGCGTCGCGAGGAACTCCTCGGTGCTCTGGTAGGCCTGGTCGGGCCCGACGAGCAGGGCGAGATCCTTCGTCATGGCGCCCGACTCGACCGTCTTGATGACGACGTCTTCGAGGGTGTCGGCGAACGTGGCCAGCTCGGCGTTGTCGTCGAGCTTCGCACGGTGCGCGAGCCCGCGGGTCCAGGCGTAGATCGAGGCGATCGGGTTCGTCGACGTGGGCTTGCCCGCCTGGTGCTGGCGGTAGTGGCGCGTCACGGTGCCGTGAGCGGCCTCGGCCTCGACGGTCTTGCCGTCGGGGGTGAACAGCACGCTCGTCATCAGCCCGAGCGATCCGAAGCCCTGGGCGACCGTGTCGCTCTGCACATCACCGTCGTAGTTCTTGGCGGCCCACACGTAGCCACCCTCCCACTTCAGTGCCGCAGCGACCATGTCGTCGATCAGGCGGTGCTCGTACGTGATGCCGGCCTCGGCGAAGGAAGCGGCGAACTCGTCGTCGAAGACCTCTTGGAACAGGTCTTTGAACCGGCCGTCGTAGGCCTTCAGGATCGTGTTCTTCGTCGAGAGATACACCGGGTACTTGCGGCTGAGGCCGTAGCTGAGCGAAGCCCGGGCGAAGTCGCGGATGGAGTCATCGAGGTTGTACATCGCCATCGCGACACCCGATCCCGGCGACTGGAAGACCTCGAACGACTGGGCCTCGGCGTCGCTGCCCTCTTCGGGCTGGAACGAGATGGTCAGCGTTCCCTTGCCCTCGAAGCGGAAGTCGGTGGCCTTGTACTGGTCGCCGAACGCGTGGCGGCCGACGATGATCGGCTTGTTCCAGCCCGGCACGAGGCGCGGGATGTTCGAGATGATGATCGGCTCACGGAAGATCGTTCCGCCGAGGATGTTGCGGATCGTGCCGTTCGGGCTCTTCCACATCTTCTTCAGGCCGAACTCCTCGACGCGGGCCTCATCGGGAGTGATGGTGGCGCATTTGACGCCCACGCCGTGCTTCTGGATGGCGTGCGCTGCGTCGATCGTGACCTGGTCGTCGGTCGCGTCTCGGTGCTCGATGCCGAGGTCATAGTACTCGAGGTTCACATCGAGGTAGGGGTGGATGAGTGTGTCCTTGATGGCCTGCCAGATGATGCGGGTCATCTCGTCGCCGTCGAGCTCGACGACCGTTCCCTCTACGTGGATCTTCGACATTCAAACTCCTGTTCCGTCACGTGCAATTCTTCGGCCCAGAGGGCCAGGGACCAGCCTACTCGCATTCGGAACTGTCTTGACGTAGAGACACTTTGTGCTGTGGCGTGTTCGGGGGGTCACCCACTACCCTGAGACCATGGGCGACATGAGACTCGAAGAATTGTCGGCGACCAACATCGTCGCTGCCAACACCCTGACGTTGAAGCCGGGCCAGGAGCAGTACGTCGCACCGGTCTCGCACTCGATCGCCGAGGCCTACGTGAACCCGGCGACCGCGTGGCCACGCGTGGTGATCGATGACGACGACGTCGTCGTGGGTTTCATCATGGGAAACTTCGACCCCGACAGCCCGCACGATGAGTTCCGCGGGTGCATCTGGCGGATGAACGTCGCTGCGGATGCCCAGGGCAAGGGTGTGGGCCGGTTCGCCGTCACTGCGCTGGCCGACGAGGCCCGGTCGCGGGGCTTCGACCGGCTGACCGTCATGTTCGAGCCCGGTGAGCTCGGGCCGGAGGCGTTCTTCACCGCGGTGGGATTCGAGCCGATCGGCGAGACCCAGTTCGGCGAGACGATCGCCGCCCTGACCCTGTGACGTGACCGCTCCGTCTGGCGACGACTTCGGGGCGGCCGTGCTGGACGTCGTCGACGCGATCCCGCCCGGGCAGGTGCTGACCTACGGGGATGTCGCTGCCCTCCTCGGTTCGCGTGCTGCGCGAGCTGTCGGCACGGTGATGGCGCGGTCGGGTGGCCGTCATCCGTGGTGGCGGGTGGTGCGTTCCGGCGGTCATCCACCGCGCGGCCACGAATCCGACGCCCGCCCCCACTACGAGGCTGAGAATACGCCGCTGGCCAGCGCAGCGACGGAGTGCGGCTACCGAGTCCAGTACGCTGTGGCAAGGTGGAATGCGAGTTCCTGACCCACCCCTGTACCTGTTCACCCCTCGACAATCAACGGGAGAAGCTGTGAAGCGTCGCTTGCTGGTTGCTCTGCCGGTGGTTGCCGTGAGCGTTTCGCTGCTCTCGGGCTGCGGCGTTGCCAACGTGATCTCTCCCCCTTTCGCCTCCGCGATCTACGCGACCACAGCAGACGGGGCCGGCGCAGACTCCTCTGTGGCGATTCCGGCCTGGGTGCCCGCCGACGCCACGTTCATCCGGGTGAAGACCGACCAGACCCGGGGCGCGAGCATCCTGATGTTCTCGCCCACCGCGACTCCGCCGGTGTTCACCGGCTGCGATGCGGCATCCGACCCCGAGGTCGACCAGGCCCAGAGCACCGGCGCCCTGACCAACCAGCTCTCCGAGACCTGGTGGCCGCAGGCGCTCAACACGGGCGTCGGCATCGTCTGCGCCGGACCCTGGCATCTCTTCGCCCAGGACGGCCACTACTACGCCTGGACGCCGTAGCGCGCGCTTCCCCTGCCCGAGGCAGTGCCTGACCTGCCTAGACCAGCGACTGCCGCCAGGAGGCGTGCAGCTGGGCGAACCGCCCCGTTCCGCCGATCAGGTCGGCTGGGGTACCGTCTTCGATGATCACCCCGTGCTCCATCACGAGAACCCGGTCGGCGATCGCCACGGTCGACAGACGGTGGGCGATGATGATCGCCGTGCGGTCGGCGAGCAGGGTCTGCAGGGCATCCTGCACCTGCCGTTCGCTCGGGATGTCGAGAGACGCCGTCGCCTCGTCGAGGATGAGCACCGCGGGGTCGGCGAGGAAGGCCCTGGCGAACGACACCAGTTGGCGCTGGCCGGCGGAGACCCGTCCGCCCCGCTTGTTCACGTCGGTGTCGTAACCGTCGGGAAGACTGTCGATGAAGCCGTGGGCGCCCACAGCCTTCGCCGCCGCGACGATCTCCTCGCGAGTCGCGCCCGGCTTTCCGATCGCGATGTTGTCGGCGACGGTGCCCGAGAAGAGATAGGCCTCCTGAGTCACCATCACGATCGCGCGCCGCAGGTCTTTCGGGTGGAGCCGTCGGAGGTCGATGCCGTCGAGCGTGACCTGACCCGTCGTCGGGTCGTAGAACCGTGAGATGAGTTTCGCGAGCGTCGACTTGCCCGCGCCGGTGGAACCGACGAGGGCGATGGTCTGCCCGGCCGGCACGGCGAGGCTGAACCCGGGGAGCACGACCCGCCCGTTCTGGTAGGAGAACTCCACGTCGTCGAACGAGATGCCGCCCTTCGCCGTCCAGAGGTCGATCGGTTTCAGCGGGTCGGGCACGCTCAGTTCTTCTTCGAGCACCCCGGAGATCTTCTCGAGCGCTGCCGCTGCCGACTGGTAGGAGTTGTAGAACATCGCCATCTCCTCCATCGGGTCGAAGAAGCGCCTGGTGTAGAGCACCGCAGCGAGCAGCACACCGATGGCGACCTGGCCGTCGATCACCCGGAAGGCACCGACGAGCAGCACCACCGCGACCGTGACGTTGCCGATCAGCACCAGGCCCGGATCGAAGATGCCGAACAGGCGGATCACCTTGGAATTCGACTCCCGGTGCTGCTCGACCAGCCCACTGAACTCGGTCGAGTTGCTCTTCTCGGTGCGGAACGCCTTGACGGCCCGGACGCCCGTCATCGTCTCGACGAACTTCACGATCAGCTTTGCCGAAGCCGTGCGCGTGGTGCGGAACAGCTTCTGCGAGCGCAGCTGGAACCAGCGGGTCAGAACGACCAGCGGCACCAGCGAGACCACCAGGATGAATCCGCTCGCCACATCGAGCGAGAACAGCGCGATGCCGATGAAGAACATGTAGAGCAGCCCCTGCACGAGCTGGTTGATGCCCGAGTCGAGCAGTTCCCGGATGGAGTCGAGGTCGCTTGTCTGCCGTGAGATGATGCGCCCCGAGGTGTAGGTCTCGTGGAACTCGAGGCTCAGCCGCTGGGTCTGCAGGAAGACGCGCTTGCGGAGATCGAGCAGGATCGCCTGCGAGATCCGTGCGGTGAGCACGGTGAACCAGGAGATGAGAACCGCACCGGCGACCCCGGTGACCAGGTAGATCAGGCCCGCCGAGGCGATCGGGATCCAGTCGTGATTCAGCAGCGCGGGCAGTCCGGCGTCGATCCCGTACGCAATGAGCGCCGGGCCGGCCACCTGGGCGGCGGTGCTGATGATCACCACGATCAGGCCCAGCACGAGCTTCGACTTCTCGGGGCGGAGCAGCGAAGCGAGCAGGGCGGTGGATCGCCTGCGGATCTGCTGGCTCTCTGCGCGGGTGAAGTCGTTCCGCTCCTCGCCTTCGACACCGGTCACGGTCGTCTCGCTCATGCGGTCACCTCCTCATCGTCGAAACTCGAGATCACGTATCTGTAGTGGTCATTGCCGGCCAGCAGCTCGGCGTGCGTGCCGACCGCGGTCACACGCCCGTTCTGCAGCAGCGCCACCCGGTCGGCGAGAGCCACCGTCGATGGCCTGTGCGCCACGATCAGCGCCGTCGTCGAGGCGAGCACCGTGCGGAGCGCGGCCTCGACCAGTGCCTCGGTGTCCACATCGAGGGCGGAGAGCGGGTCATCCAGAACCAGTACCCGGGGCTTGGCCGCGACCGCCCGGGCGAGCGCGAGGCGCTGGCGCTGGCCGCCCGAGAGGCTGAGCCCCTCCTCGCCGACGCGGGTCGCGAGGCCGTCGGGCAGGTCGTGGACGAACCCCGCCTGGGCGATCGAGAGGGCCTCGGCAACCTCCTCGTCTGTGGCTCCGGGCCGGCCGAGCACCACGTTCTCCCGCACGGAGGCGCTGAACAGGGTCGCGTCTTCGAAGGCCATGGCGATCTCTGTGCGCACGGTGTCCCGCGGCAGGTCGCGGATGTCGACGCCGTCGAGCAGCACTCGCCCGCCGGTCACGTCGTAGAGCCGGGTGGTGAGCGACGTGAGAGTGCTCTTGCCCGATCCGGTCAGCCCGACCAGCGCCATGGTCTCCCCCGGCTCGATCACGAGATCGATTCCGTCGAGCAGGTCGGGGTGGGTGAGGGGCGCATCCTGGTAGCGGAAGTGCACGTCATCGAAACTCAGCTGCCCACGGGGTGACCGGATGCTCAGCGGGGCGTCCGGGTCGACGATGGTGTTCTCCGAGTCGAGCACGTCGAAGAACCGCGTCGTGGCGGTTCGGGCATCGAACGTCATCGCGAGGAAGTAGCCCATCGACTCGACCGGGAACAGCAGTACCGTCGCGGTGGCGAAGAAGGCCACGAGGTCACCGACGGTGGCCTGCCCCTCCGAGGCGAGCCAGACCCCGACGACGAGGCACACGGCGAACGCGACATCCGGAACCAGCAACAGCCACAACCAGATGTTGGCGACGGCCTTGGCCTTCTCGATCTCGGTGCCCCGGAGCCTCTCGGCCTGGCGTTCGAACTTCTTCAGTGCGAACGGGCCGCGCCCGAAGGCTTTGAGCACGCGGATGCCGTGCACCGACTCCTCGACGCTCGTCGCGAGGTCGCCGACCTGGTCCTGGCTCCGGCGGGCGGCGTCGGAGTACTTGCCCTCGAAGACGTAGCTGTAGGCCAGAACGGGAATGGAGGCGACCGCGAAGATCAGGCCCAGCACCCAGTTCAGGCTGAGCAGGATGGCGAAACCGATGACGATCGTCACGACATTGACCACGATGATCACCACGCCGAACGAGAGCCAGCGGCGGATCAGGTTGAGGTCGCTGACCGCACGCGAGAGCAGCTGCCCGCTCGGCCAGCGGTCGTGGAACTCCACCGGCAGCTCCTGCAGGTGGTCGTAGAGGCTGTTGCGCATGCGCGCCTCGATGTGGGTTCCCGGGGTGAGCACCAGCACGCGGCGGAGGGCGATCAGCAGGGCCTCGAAGACGCCGAGCGCCAGGATGACCAGCACGACGGGCCAGATCTCGGACGAGTCACCGTCGGCGAGCGGGCCGTCGATCAGCACCTGCAGCACCTGCGGGATCGCGAGCGACACGAGGCTCGCCAGCAAGGAGACTCCGACGGCCGTGTAGATGCGCGGCATCGCGGGTTTTGCATAGACGTACAGTCGGGCGAGCGTCTGCAACGTCGACTGCTCTTCTGGGGCAGGCATGTGTGTGGGTTTCCCTTGTGAGGTGTTTTCAGGCAGCCTCACAGCCTACCCCACGGGTCACCGCACCCGCACCGCTACCTCACCCGCACCGCTACCTCACCCGCACCGACAGGCAGGTCACGCAGCCCTCGAGCTTCTCGTACTCGCTGATGTCGACCGAGACGACACGGTAGCCGAGGTTCTCGATCAGCTGGGCCGACTCGGGAGCCGATGCTGCCATCAGCACCGTGTCGTCGCTGAGCTTCACCACGTGGGCGCCGCCCTCCTCGGGCATGCTCAGGAACCGGTCGAAGATCTGGGGATCATCCACCAGCGGCAGGTAACCGATCACCGTCCCGTCGGGCAACGCCGTGACGGCACTCTTCAGGTGCAGCACCTTCGTGAGCGGCACGGCCACGACCGTGTACCCGAGCGCGGAAACGATGTGACGCAGTTGGTGGATGCCCTCGGCATTCGTTCGACCGCTCCGCCCGACGTAGACGGTCGTTCCGACTTTCAGCACATCGCCGCCGTCGAGCGTTCCGGGCTGGGCGATGTGCGCGACCTTCAGGCCGAGCTCCCGCACGGTCACCTCGACGGCTTCCGTCTCGGCGATGCGGTGCTCGCTGCCGGGGCTGGTGATCACCGCGACGTCGCCGAAGATGATCACGGCGTCTTCGACGAAGACCGAGTCGGCGAGATCGTCGGCCTGGTCGACCTCGATCGTCGTCCAGCCGGCCTTCTCGAGCACGTTGACGTAGGACTCCCACTGTTCGTCGGCCAGCTCGAGGTCGACGGCGCTCTTCTCGATGTGGGTCACATGACCGTCGGCCAGAGTGGCCGCAGGCCTCCGGATGATCGCCACCCGTCGCTCGGAGACAGCACCCCGGGCATCCGGAGCACCGATCACGACACCCTCATAGACCCGCCGGCCCACTGTCACGGAGGCGAGGATGACGGCCAGCACGAACACCAGATTGATGCCGATGAGCGTTCCGACCAGATACGACAGAACATCGCCGTCGAGGCCCTGGCCCGCGACGAGAAGGGGAAGGGCCGTGCCGACAAGGGCACCGAACAGGGCGGCGACCAGCCCGCTGACCAACGCGAGATACCAGCTGCCGAAGCCGCCGACACCCGCGAGGATGGCGAGGAACACGAGCGTGAAGAGCGTCTGGGGCAGGAAGAAGGCGTTCGCGGCGCCGAAGTACTCGGGTTTGAAGCCCTGAACCATGAAGAACGCGAGCAGGACGACGAGATGGGCGACCGCCGCAACGACCACCGCCGTGAGGGCCGAGGCGAGAAGGGGGCGGGCGCCGAACAGCGGCGGGGTGGGGTCCAGAGGCATGCCTCCGACCCTAGCGGCTCCCGCCGCGGCCGGGCATCAGCCGCAATCCAGGCAGGAGCGGCCGTCGAGGCGGGCCCGTCGCGGCGGGCCCGCCTCGACCTACGAGGGCTCAGTGGAAGAAGTGCCGCTCCCCGGTGAAGTACATCGTGACACCCGCATTCTGCGCGGCCTCGATCACCTCGGAGTCGCGAACGGAGCCGCCGGGCTGCACCACGGCGCGCACCCCGGCGTCGAGCAGCACCTGAAGGCCGTCGGCGAAGGGGAAGAACGCATCACTGGCCGCAACGGAGCCGGCCGCGCGCGTGCCCGCGCGGCTCACGGCGAGATGGCAGGAGTCGACCCGGTTGACCTGTCCCATGCCGACGCCGACAGAGGCGCCGTTCTGCGCCAACAGGATCGCGTTGGACTTGACCGACCGGCAGGCCTTCCAGGCGAAGACGAGGTCGCTCAGGGTGTCGGCATCGGCCGGCTCGCCGGAGACGAGCTGCCAGGCGTCGGTGGTGTAGTCGACGAAGCCGTCGGAGGTCTGCATCAGCACACCCCCGCTGATCTGCTTCAGCTCCACGGCGGGCCGCGCGTATTCGGCCGGCAGGCGGAGGATGCGGAGGTTCTTCTTCGTCTGGAGGAGCTTCAGGGCATCCGGTTCGAAATCCGGTGCGACGAGCACCTCAGTGAAGATCTCCTGCACGGTCTCGGCCATGCCGAGCGTCACCGTTCGGTTGGCCGCGATGACCCCGCCGAACGCCGAGACCGGGTCGCACTCGTGCGCGCGGAGGTGTGCAGAAGCGATCGGATCGAGCGCTGTGGACGAGGAGACTGCTATTCCGCAGGGGTTCGCATGCTTGATGATGGCCACAGCCGGCTCGGCGAAATCCCAGGCCGCCCGAACCGCGGCGTCAGCGTCGACGAAGTTGTTGTACGACATCTCTTTGCCGTTCAACTGCTCGGCCTGGGCGATTCCGTGGCCGTGCGGCTCGAGGTAGAGCGCCGCCCGCTGGTGCGAGTTCTCGCCGTAGCGGAGGGTGTGGGCGAGCGAGACGCTCCGCTCGACGAGCTTCGGAAAGCCGCTCTCGGGCAGCGGGGCGGCCGGGTCGAACACGCCATCCGACGGCAGAGCGCTGGCACCGAGCTGCTCAGCGAACCAGGTCGCCACTCCGGTGTCGTAGGCCGCGGTGTGGGCGAAGGCTGTCGCCGCGAGGCGTCGGCGCGTCTCGAGCGAGGTACCACCCGAGGTGAGAGCTTCGACGATCTGCGGGTAGGTGTTGGGCGACACGGCGATGGCCACATTGGCATGGTTCTTGGCCGATGCCCGCACCAGGGCAGGGCCGCCGATGTCGATCTGTTCGATGACATCGTCGGGAGCTGCGCCGCTCGCGACCGTCTCGCTGAAGGGATAGAGGTTCACGACCACCAGCTGGAACGCCTGGATCTCGAGCTCCTGCAGTTGCGCGATGTGCGACTCGAGGCGAAGGTCGGCGAGGATCCCGGCATGCACCGACGGGTGCAGCGTCTTGACCCGGCCGTCGAGCGACTCGGGAAAACCGGTGATCGAGGAGACCTCGGTGACCGCGAACCCCGCCGCAGCGATGGTCTTCGCCGTCGACCCGGTCGAGACGATCTCGACGCCTGCCGCGCTGAGCGCCCCGGCGAATTCGACGAGGCCCGACTTGTCGCTCACCGAGACGAGCGCGCGCCTGATCTCGATCTGGTCGCGGTGGTGGAAATCGGCGGGGTCGTGGCGTGGGCCGCTCATGGTGTCGTGGCACTCCTGTTGGTGTGATGGATGTCGGCCAGACGGATCCGGTCGGTGGCGATGTCGAGCACGGTCTGCACGAGCAGATCGCGTTCGATGGTCTTGATGCGCTCCTGGAGCACGTGCTCGGTGTCACCGGGCAGCACGGGAACGGCGCGCTGCACGAGAGTCGGCCCGGTGTCGACGCCTTCGTCGACGATGTGCACGGTGATACCCGTCTCACGCGCACCGGCGGCCAGGGCATCCCGAACCGCATGGGCACCCGGGAACAGCGGCAACAGTGCGGGGTGCGTATTGATCAGGTTCGGCGACAACGCCGCGACCACCCGCGGGGGCAGGATGCGCATGAACCCCGCGCAGACCACCAGATCGGGCGACCACTGCCGGATCTCGGCCAGCAGCTCGTCACCCCACTCGGCCCGGTTCGCGAAGGCCGACGGCAGCACGGTGAAGCTCGGCACGCCGAAGTGCTCAGCGTGCTCGAGACCCGGCGCCTCGGTGTCGGAGCCAACGGCCACGATACGGGCCGGGAAGTCGGCGTCGGAGGTCGCTTCGAGCAGCGCACGGAGGTTCGAACCCCCGCCGGAGATCAGAACGACAATCGACAGCACTCAGACAGACTAACGCAGCGGCGCGTTGCCCGACGGCGATGCGGGCGGCGCGGAGCTGCCGGCGGTGGTGGTGCCGGTGCGGGCGCCGGTGGCGGTGCCGGTGCGGGCGCCGGCGGTGGTGCCGGTGCGGGCGGTTGTGGTGGCGGTGCCGGCGCCGCGGGTGTCACTGCCGCGGGCGCTGCCGTTCGCCTTTCGACCCGGAAGCTGCACACCGCTCGACAGCAGCCCCACCACGGCCGAGACGCCGAACACGAGGAACGACCAGAGCCAGACCGCGCCGGCATCAGGACCGACCACGGCGAGGCGCCCCGGGCCCGCTGCGCCACCCGACCAGAGGGCGAGCACGGCGAGGATGCTCGCCGCAACGATACCGATTCCGAAACCGGTGCCGATCATCCGTGCCGCCGTGGTACCGGCAGCGGCGCCGGCACCCGCACCCGCAGTGTGAGGCCGCCCGCCAGCGCTCACCGCAGGGGAAGCGAGCCGCGGGCGAAGCGCCACCGCGACCATGAACCCGATCGCGACCGGCAGCACGAGAACGGCGTAGCCGAGCGGTGACGACTGCGGCAGCGCTCCGAACAGCGGGAGCGACGGCAAGAGGCCCACGTCAGTGCCGAGCGGAGAGATGGATGACCCGGCACCCAACGCAAAACCGGGACCGACGAACCAGCTGGCCGCCCACACCACGGCGTTCGGCAGCAGGGCGAGCTGGCCGAGAGTGAGCGCGGCTCCCCCACCGATACCCGATCCGATGGACTCGTAGAGCGAGATGACACTCGAGTAGTGAACCAGCAGCCCCCCGGTCACAGCGAGTGCACCGACGGCGACCATC
Source organism: Subtercola boreus (assembly GCF_003399625.1). Taxonomy (GTDB): domain Bacteria; phylum Actinomycetota; class Actinomycetes; order Actinomycetales; family Microbacteriaceae; genus Subtercola; species Subtercola boreus_C. The sequence goes on from NZ_NBXA01000026.1 coordinate 79,482, forward strand.
GCCGCGACCACGATCAGTCCGCCCCGGAGGGCAACGGCCACGAAGGGCCGGGCTGCCGCCGCCATCCGCTCCCACTGCCGCAGGAACCACCCCGCGAGAGGACGCTGCTGCTGGCTGAGGCTCGCCGCAGCGCCGATGACCACACCGAGCCCGTAGACCGCCGGCACGAGGAGCACGGCCTGCCAGAACGACGGCACGGCCCCCGGGGTCTCTGCACTCAGCCAGACCAGCGCACTCAACGCGGAGACCGCGGCGACACCGACGACCAGCCCGAGCACAGGGTGCGGAGAGAAGCCGAGACGGAGCCCGGAACGACGGCCGAGGAAGGCCGTCAGCACGGCGAAGCCGAGTGGGGCGATGCCTACCACGAACGGTGTTGCCGCCCCATCGAGGGCGAGGCGGGCCGCGAGCGCCGGGTCGAGGGCGAGCTGCAGGTCGACACCGTTGCCGAGCATCCAGAGGTCTGCGGATGCTCGCCAGAACACCGTCCAGTCGATGCTGAGGTCGAACTGGGTCGCCCAGAGGATGGTGAGCATGACGAGCGGAATGCCGATGCCGATTGCGACGGCGATCAGCGCATCGAGTGCCGCGAGAAGCGCGGTGGTGGGGCGGTTCATATCAGTGGAACACGATCTTCAGAAGGATGACGACGAGACCGAGCAGGCCCGTCAGGAAGCCCGCCAGGAGCTTCGCGGGCCAGGCACCACCGCGGTCGCCGATGGCGGACCAGCCGAGGGCCCCGAGCAGTATCACGGGGACCAGGAGGGAGAACGAATAGGCGACCTCCTCCTCGAGCAGCCCGATGGCGCCGACGAGGAGCAGTCCGCACGGGATGATGCCGGCGTAGAGCAGCCCGGACGAGAACCCGATGCTGAACTTCACAGCCTCGCGCATGGTGATGCGGTCGCGGCCGTGCTTGCCGTAGTGAGCGATGGCCTCGGCGAAGACGTGGGCCGTCCAGAAGACAAGAAGCGTCGGAACAGTTGTTCGCAGGATCTCGAGGTCGGTCTCACCGTCTTCGGCTGTGCCGATGATCGCGCTCACCAGCAGGGTGCCGTAGATGGCCGGCGGGGTGACGATGCGGTGCCGGATGCTCTCCCACCGTTTCGGCGGGCGTCTCTCCTCAGCGGTGAGGTCGTCGCCGGCGGCGCGGTCGGCGACGGCGCGGTCGTCGGCGGTGCGGCTCGCATCGGCTCCCGCAGTCTCCGGCTCAGTCGTCACGCGTCAGGCTCCCTCCCGTTCGGCTGCTTAAACGTAACGCAACGGATGCCCGCCCGCCCGTCGCGCCTCGCGCGCGCTGTCCGATCCTGGCTCATGAACTCGGACAGAGAGAGGGCCCGCCACCACGAACGGTGACGGGCCCCGGATGCTCGCGTGGCTAGAGTGCCGCGTAGACCTCGCGCAGGAGCGCAGCGGTCTCGCTCGGCGTCTTGCCGACCTTGACACCTGCGGCCTCGAGGGCCAGCTTCTTGCCGTCTGCAGTGCCCGCGCCGGAGGAGACGATCGCGCCGGCGTGGCCCATCGTCTTGCCCTCGGGTGCGGTGAAACCGGCGACATATCCGACGACCGGCTTCGTCACGTGGGCCTTGATGTAGTCCGCCGCACGCTCCTCGGCGTCGCCACCGATCTCGCCGATCATCACGATCGCCTTCGTCTCGGGGTCGGCTTCGAACGCCGCGAGCGCGTCGATGTGCGTCGTACCGATGATGGGGTCGCCGCCGATGCCGATCGCGGTCGAGAAACCGAGATCCCGCAGCTCATACATCATCTGGTAGGTCAGGGTGCCCGACTTCGAGACCAGGCCGATCGGACCCTTCCCGGTGATCGTGGCGGGCGTGATGCCGACCAGCGACTCACCCGGAGTGATGATGCCGGGGCAGTTCGGGCCGATGATGCGGGTCTTGCCACCCTTGGCCTTCGCGGTTGCCCAGAACTCGGCAGAGTCCTGAATCGGGATGCCCTCGGTGATCACGACGACGAGCGGGATCTCGGCCTCGACGGCTTCGAGCACGGCGTCTTTGGCGAACGCCGGCGGGACGAAGACGATCGAGACATCAGCGCCGGTCTCGGCGATGGCCTCGGCGACGGTGCCGAACACGGGCAGCGAGACGCCGCCGTCGTGCTCGACCGTGGTGCCGGCCTTGCGCGCGTTCACGCCGCCGACGATCTTCGTGCCTGCCTTCAGCATGAGGGCGGTGTGCTTGGTGCCCTCACCGCCGGTGATGCCCTGCACGATGACCTTGGAGTCTTTGTTGAGGAAGATCGACATTCTTGTTCTGTTCCCTTTACTTCGAAGCCAGTTCGGCGGCCTTGGCGGCGCCTTCGTCCATGGTGTCTGCGAGCGAGACGAGCGGGTTGGCTGCGTCGCGGAGGATCTGGCGGCCTTCCTCGACCTTGTTGCCGTCCAGACGCACGACGAGAGGCTTCGTGGCGGCACCGCCCAGGATCTCGAGCGCCTTCACAATGCCGTTGGCCACGGCGTCGCACGCGGTGATTCCGCCGAAGACGTTGACGAACACGCTCTTCACCTGCGGGTCGCCGAGGATCACGTCGAGTCCGTTGGCCATCACCTCAGCGGATGCTCCACCACCGATGTCCAGGAAGTTGGCCGGCTTCACGCCCTTGAAGTTCTCGCCCGCGTAGCTGACGACGTCGAGCGTCGACATGACGAGTCCGGCACCGTTTCCGATGACACCGACTTCGCCGTCAAGCTTGACGTAGTTCAGACCGAGCTTCTTGGCCTTCGCCTCGAGGGGGTCTTCGGCATCCTGGTCGACCAGCGCTTCGTGGTTCGGGTGGCGGAAGTCGGCGTTCTCGTCGAGCGAGACCTTGCCGTCGAGGGCCACGATGTCACCTTCCTCGGTGAGCACGAGCGGGTTGACCTCGACGAGCGTCGCATCCTCGCCCTTGTAGACCTCGTAGAGCTTCACGAAGACCGGAGCGACCTTGTCGACGAGGTCGGCCGGGAACTTCGCAGCGATCGCGATCTCGGTGGCCTTGGCCAGGTCGACGCCCTGCAGCGGGTCGACCTCGATGCGGGCGAGAGCCTCGGGGCGCTCCACAGCGAGTTCCTCGATCTCCATTCCGCCCTCGAAGCTCGACAGGCTGAGGTAGGAGCGGTTCGCGCGGTCGAGCAGCACCGAGAAGTAGTACTCGGTCTTGATGCGGGCGCCGCCGGCAACCATCACGCGCTTGACGGTGTGGCCCTTGATGTCGAGACCGAGGATCGCCTTCGCGGCCTCTTCTGCCTCGTCGGGGTTCTTGGCCACCTTGACGCCGCCGGCCTTTCCGCGGCCACCGACCTTCACCTGGGCTTTGACGACGGTGACGCCACCGAGCTTCTCGGCCGCAGCACGAACCTCTTCAGGGGTGTCGGCGATGATTCCCGGAAGGACCGGTACGCCGTAGCTCTCGAAGAGGTCTCTGGCCTGATATTCAAATAGATCCACGCTTGCTCATCCCATCAGCATGCGAAGCTCCCGCCACGCACGCGTTGCCTGGTTTCTGTCGAAAATGATAGCCGGATGCCCTGCTCATGTGTCTTGAGATCGAGACATCTGGACCGTCTCAAAGCCTACCCCTCCACAAGGGCGCGGTTTGGCGAACTGTCCACAGATCCTGTCTCCGCGCCGCGCGGACGGTGCCGGGCGCGGCAGTCTTTGCGGCATGAACCGACTGAAACGACTCATCGCCCTCTCCCTCACCGCGCTCGTGGCGGCCTCGCTCACCCTCACCGGGGTCCTCATCCTCGCCCCTCCGGCGAATGCACTGCCCGTCGTCGGGCACGGCTTCGGCCACACGTGGCGGGTCGACGGCCGCTCCTGGCTCGGTTCGCACCGGCTCGCCGACGGCAATCTCGGTCTCTGCCTGCAGGTGCAGAACGCGCCGCCCGAGGGTACCGACGTGCAGTACCAGCTGGGCAACAGCCAGGGCTGGGTCTCCGCCGACGACGCAGCCCGCCTCGCCTACATCGCCCGCCGGTGGTCGACCGAACCCTACGGTGACGTCGCAGCCGCGGCGCAACTCGCCACCTGGGCCATCACCGGGCTCGGCGCCCACGACGCGGGGTGGTACGCCCAGCGGGCGAATGAAGACGCGGGGGTGGTGCTGGCCCGTGCCGTCCACATGCGGGAGACGATGGATGCTCCGTTCGGAGCGTCCCGCGGCGTGACCGCGAGGCTGACCCTCGCGCTCCCTGATACTTCCGCGGGCTCAGTGCGGAGCGACGTGGTGGTCGACTACCTGAACGGCGGACCGACGCGCCTTCCCTCGGGCACCCGCAACGGCACGCTGACGCTCGCCGGGGCGACCTTCGCTGATGGGTCCACGGTGAAGCAGGTGCGGAACGGCCAGACCCTCCCCCTCACCCCGTCGGCGGGAACCGCGCTGAACGATGTGACCGCCGACGTCGTCTACACAGACCTCGACTACGGTGATGCGTTCTACGTCGCGAAGGCACCTGCGGGTGTGCAGAGCCTCCTGGTGCCGCCGCCCGGCGGCCTCTCGGCCCGGGCGCACGCCCATGGGGGCGAGATCTCACCGCTGCCGTTCGCCCCGGCGGTGCAGACAGAGACCAGTTCGACCGAGACCGTGGTCGGAGCGCACCTGTTCGACTCACTGGAGCTCGGGCTTGCGAAGCTGCCCAAGCTCGCCGCCGACACGGCACTGCCCACCGATGCAACGCCGCCGACCGACGAATCCCTCCTGCCGACCACTCTCTCTGAGTGGGGTGTCTACCGCGATGAGGAGGGCGCACTCCAACCGGTGCCCGTCACCGTGCGAAGCACACTGTGGGGGCCGTTCCGTGCGCAGCCGGCGTTGCAGGCTGCCGCACCCCCGGGCGCGAAAGCCGTCTGCACGGTCGCCGTGCTTGCCGACAACGGCCCGGGCAGCTACCGCACGCCGGACTGCGTTCTGCCTGCTGAGGGTTTCTACGTCTGGACAGAGACGATCGACCCAGCGGACACTCCCGTATCGAAGGGCGGCGGCCGCATCCGGCCCTGGTCGTCACCCTTCGGAGCTGCCACGGAGGTGACTCTCGCCGTCACGCCGCCTCCGCCGCCGGTCATCACGGAGACTCCCCCTCCGGCACCTCCCCTGCCGCCGGTCGCCCCGACCCCGTCTGGCACGACGCCGCCGACCGGGACCCCCGGGCCGTCCCACCCGGAGACAACACCTGCAGCCCCCGGCAGTGGCCGGGACGCGGACGCGACGCTCGCATCCACCGGACGGCAGGCTGAGGCGGTGGCCCCGTGGCTCGTCGGCGGGCTTGCCATCGTGGTCCTCGGCGTGGCGGCTGTCGGAATGCTCGCGCTCCAGAGCGCTCGCAGGCGTCGCCCCTAGGCTTCAACCATGAAGGCCGACACCGAGCGTCTGTTCACCGACATCGCCGCGGAGGCTCTGCTGCTCGCCGGCGGCGGGCGGGCGATCCTCCTGCAGATCGCGAACCCCGCGGTCGGCTACGGTGTCGCCGCGCACAGCGACTTTGCGAATCGGCCCCTCGAGCGGCTGGCGAACACGGTGACATATGCGTACGCCACCGTGTTCGCCAGACCCGACGAGCTGGCCGCGGTGGTGTCCCGCGTGAACCACGCTCACGCACCGGTGGTCAGCCGCCCCGCCGAGAGGGACGAGCTCGGCAAGCTGCTGGCGACGCATGTTCGCGACGCCAGCGAGGCCGTCGGGGGCGTAGAGGCTTTCGAGGTCGTCGAAGGCGTGGGTGCTGACGCTGGCGGCGGCGAGCGGCCCGGCGGCGCCTACAACGCCTTCGACCATCGGGCGCAGCTGTGGGTGGCCGCCACGCTCTACCAGACCGCGCTCACCGTCTACGAGAAGGTCTTCGGCCGGCTCGCGGAATCAGATGCCGAGTACGTGTACCAGCGGTACGGAGTGCTCGGATCCGCTCTCCAGATGCCGGCGCAGCTGTGGCCCGCCGACCTGGCGGCCTTCAGATCCTATTGGGCGGCGGCGGTGGACGGACTCGAGGTCACCGACCCCGCGCGCCGCGTGGCACACGACCTCCTGCACCCGCACACGGCGCCAATGTGGCTGAAGGGACTGATGCCCGTCGTCAGACTCGTGACGTGCGGCTTGCTCGGTGACGACCTTCGACGCGCCTTCGTGCTGCCGTGGAGTGCCCGCTCCCAACGCCTGTTCGATCAGCTCTTCACCGTCGGAGCGGTCGTCTACCCGCGCCTGCCGCGATGGATCCGGCACCTGCCGCGCGATCGCTACCTGCGCGCACTCCGCGCCTCCCTCTGACGACGGCACACCGAGCGCTCAAGCACTGCCAGCGTGCCGAGCGCGCCAGCGGAACGCCCGCAACACCCACGCTGCGCGGACACCCGCGGCATCACTGCCGACCGGTTAGAGCTTCTCGATCGGCGCGATCTTGATCAGGAGCTTCTTGGCCCCGGCGGAGTCGAACTGTACATGCGCCACTCGCTTCGTGCCACTGCCGGTGACAGCAGTGACCCGCCCTTCGCCGAAGTCGACGTGGCGGATGCGGTCGCCCTCCTGCAGTTCGAGGTCGCCGTTGTCGCGAACCTGCGCCGTCACGCGGTTCGGCCACTCGGCCTTGGGGCGCGATGCGGCTGCATCGGCGTCCCGGAACGACAGCGAGTCGCTCGCCCGCACCGCGCTCCGACCGTTGAAGCCGCCGCCCGGGCGCGAGGCGTTGAGAGCGCGCGGCTGCGTTCCACCGCGCGAGGTCGCCATGCCTGGCGACTGCCGCCAGTCGATGAGTTCAGCCGGAATCTCCTGCAGGTACCGGCTCGGCATCGCGACAGCGGTCTCACCGAACTGGGCCCGCGTCATCGCCAGCGACAGGTACAGGCGCTTGCGGGCACGTGTGATGCCGACGTAGAACAGCCTCCGCTCCTCCGCCGGGCCCCCGGGTTCTGTCGCCGCCATGCGGTGCGGCAGCAGATCCTCTTCGACACCGGTCAGGAAGACCGCCTCATACTCCAGCCCCTTCGCCGTGTGCAGGGTCATTAGCGAGACCGTTCCGCTCGAGTCGTCGAGCTCGTCGGCCGCCGCCACGAGCGACACCTCGGTGAGGAAGTCGACGAGACTGCCGCCGGGATTGTTCTTCTGGAACTCCTTCGTCACCGCAACGAGCTCCTCGACGTTCTCGGCCCGCGCCTCGTCCTGCGGATCGCGCCCTGCGCGAAGAGCCGTCACGTAACCGCTCCGATCGAGCAGCATGGTGAGCACCTCGGCGACCGAGACGACGGTGCCGACAGAACCGTCGTCGTCGGGCTGCTCGGGATCGAGTATTCCTGTCGCCTCGTCGAGCATCGTCGCGAGGTCGACGATCGCGGCGGTGACCTTCGGGCCGAGGCCCAGCTCGCGTGCACGGCGCATCGCCTCGCGATAGGTGACCTCGTTGGTCTCGGCGAACACGGCGAGGGCCGTCTCCGTTGCCGGTCCGATTCCGCGCTTGGGGGTGTTCAGGATACGTCGGAGAGCCATCGCGTCGAACGGATTCGCCACCGCGATGAGGTAGGCCAGAACATCCTTGATCTCGGCCCGCTCGTAGAATCGCGTGCCGCCGAGCACCCGGTAGGGCACAGCAGACCGGATGAGGATCTCCTCCAGCGCACGGGTCTGGGCGTTGGTGCGATAGAAGACGGCCACATCCTTGTAGGGAGTGCCCTGCTCGTGCAGCTTCGTCACCTCGTCGGCAACGAACTGAGCCTCGTCGTGCCCGCTGTAGCCCGTGAAACCGACGATCTTCTCGCCGTCGCCCACGTCGGTCCAGAGCTTCTTGTCCTTGCGGTCGAAGTTGTTCGAGATGACCGCGTTCGCCGCGGTGAGGATGTTCTGGGTCGAGCGGTAGTTCTGCTCCAGCAGGATGACCTTGGCGCCGGCGAAGTCGCGCTCGAACTCCACGATGTTACGGATGTCGGCACCCCGGAAGGCGTAGATCGACTGGTCGGAGTCGCCGACCACCGTCAACGAGGCGCCCGGGAGGGATGCCGTGCGCTGGTCGAAGCCGGGCTCCTCCTCAACCGGCAGGGTCAGCTCGCGGATGAGCGCGTACTGGGCGTGGTTCGTGTCCTGGTATTCGTCGACCAGGATGTGCCGGAACCGCCGCCGGTACGTGGCCGCAACGTGCGGGAACGCACGGAAGAGATAGACCGTCTGCCCGATCAGGTCGTCGAAGTCGAAGGCGTTCGCTGCACTGAGGCTCCGGGTGTAGTGCCGGAAGATCTCGACGAAGAGCCGCTCCTGCGGGTCGTCGAAGTTCGCGCCGCGTGCGTAACTGTCGGCGTCGGCCAGCTCGTTCTTCAGCTTCGAGATCTTTCCGGCGACGCCCGACACGGTGAAGCCGAAGGTGTCGGCCTGCAGTTCCTTGATGATGCGCTTGATGAGCGTACGCGAGTCGTGCGAGTCGTAGATCGTGAAGGCCTTCGTGAATCCGAAGTTCTCGGCCTCGCGGCGGAGGATGCGCACGCAGGCCGAGTGGAACGTCGAGATCCACATGCCGTCGGCCGCCTGGCCGAGCAGGGCTCCGACGCGTTCGCGCATCTCGGCCGCAGCCTTGTTTGTGAACGTGATGGCCAGGATCTGGCTCGGCCACGCCTCCCGGCTGTCGATCAGGCTCGCGATGCGGCGCGTCAGCACGCTCGTCTTGCCCGAACCGGCACCGGCAACGATGAGAAGGGACGGGCCACGGTATTCGACGGCCTCCTTCTGCGGCGGGTTCAACCCGTCGAGGAGAGCGTCATTGAAGGAGGTACCCGATGCCGGGCCGCCCGATCCTGAGCCGCCCGATGCCGGGCCTGCCCCGCCGATCGCGCGGGATCGTGCGTCGTCGACGATCAGCGGCACGGACGAGGCGTCGGTCGGGGAGGAAGTGGGTGTCATGACAGTCCAAGTTTAGGCGACGCCACCGACACCGCACCTGAGGCGTTCCGGCTGCTCGCTGCAAGCTCGTCCGAAGCGAACATCCAGCAAATCCGCGGCCCACACCGATAGATTGGTGCACAGCATCCACACGACACGAGGAAATCATGGCATCGGCTTCGAGTAATCCCGCGTTCTCCCGTCTCCCGGTCTTCAACGGCAAGGGCCTGGAGAAAGATCCCACCTCGAAGGTGGCGACTCCCAGTGCCGACGGACTGCAGCAGATGTTCGACGGCCCGACGGCGACGGCATCCGACACCAACCGGATGAGCTACGACGACGTCATCGTCAAGACGGGCGCGAGCTTCGTCGTGCTGCTCGCCTTCGCCGTCGTCGGATGGCAGTTCCCGGCGCTCGCATTCCCCGCTGGGCTGGTCGGCTTCGCCCTGGCGCTCGTGAACATCTTCAAGAAGAAGCCCTCTCCTCCCCTGGTGCTCGCGTACGCCGCCGCCCAGGGCCTCTTCATCGGCGCGATCTCCGGGGTGTTCGAGACCCTCTACCCGGGTGTCGTCGTGCAGGCTGTCATCGCCACTGTCTGCGTCTTCGCTGTGACGCTCGCCCTGTTCGCGAGCGGAAAGATCCGTGCCTCGAAGCGTGCCACCAAGATCTTCCTCATCGCGATCGTCGGCTACGTGGTGTTCTCGGCCGTGAACCTGATTCTGATGGCCACGGGCCTCCAGAGCACTGGATTCGGTCTCAACAGCACCGTGCACATCCTCGGAATCCCGCTCGGCCTCATCATCGGAGTGGTCGTGACGCTCCTTGCGGCGTACTCCCTCGTGCTCGATTTCGACGACATCAAGCGCGGTGTGGTCGCGGGCGCCCCTCGCATCTACGGCTGGTCGGCTGCGTTCGGCCTGGTCGTCACCGTCGTGTGGCTCTACCTCACGTTGCTCCGCACGTTCGCGATCGCCCGCAACTGACGCCGCCAACGCTGCCGCTTCGTGCTGGCAGCGCACCCCGGTTCTTCGAAGGGCGGGTCCGTCACAGACGGGCCCGCCCTTCGTTGTTCCCAGACCTCGCTACTCCGAAGTGGTCGCACCGGCGAACTGCGCGTTGTAGAGGTTCGCGTAGGCGCCGCCCGCGGCCAGCAGGGTGTCGTGGGTGCCCTGTTCCACGATGCGCCCCGACTCCATGACCAGGATCAGGTCGGCGTCTCGGATGGTCGACAGCCGGTGAGCGATCACAAAACTCGTGCGCTCCGCCCGCAACGCCGACATCGCGCGCTGCACCAACACCTCTGTGCGCGTGTCGACCGATGAGGTCGCCTCGTCGAGGATCAACACCGACGGAGCAGCGAGGAACGCCCGCGCGATCGTGATCAGCTGTTTCTCACCGGCGCTCACGTTGTCGGCCTCGTCGTTGAGCACAGTGTCGTACCCGTCGGGCAGCGAGTGCACGAACCGGTCCACGTAGGTGGCCTGCGCCGCCGCGAGGATCTCCTCCTCTGTGGCCTCCGGCCGACCGTAGGCGATGTTGTCGCGGATCGTGCCACCGAACAGCCACGTGTCCTGCAGCACCATCCCGGTGCGGCCGCGGAGGTCATCCCGGGTCATCGAGGCGATGTCGGTGCCGTCGAGGGTGATCCGGCCGGAGTCGAGCTCGTAGAACCTCATGATGAGGTTCACCAGAGTGGTCTTGCCGGCGCCGGTCGGCCCGACGATCGCCACCGTCTGCCCCGGCAGTGCGACCAGCGACAGGTTCTCGATCAGGGGGACGTCGGGCAGGTAGCGGAACGAGACATCGTCGAACACGAGCCGGCCAGCCGTCGCGCCCGGGGTCGCGGCGGGAACCGGATCCGGTGTCTGATCCTCGGCATCGAGCAGTTCGAAAACCCGCTCGGCCGACGCGACGCCCGACTGCAGCACGTTGGCCATCGAGCCGAGCTGGGTGAGCGGCTGGGTGAACTGCCGGGCGTACTGGATGAACGCCTGCACATCCCCGAGGCTCAGAGACCCGCTCGCCACCATCAGCCCGCCGACCACCGCGATCGCGACGTAGACGAGGTTCCCCACGAACATCATGGCCGGCATGATGATGCCCGAGATGAACTGCGCCCCGAAGCTCGCGCGGTAGAGCTCCTCGTTCTTCTGGCGGAACACCTCGTTGATCTCTCGGTGACGGCCGAACACCTTCACCAGAGCGTGGCCGCTGTAGCTCTCCTCGATCCGTGCATTCAGCGTGCCCGTGTGCTTCCACTGGGCCACGAATAGCTTCTGCGAGCGCTTCGCCACGACGGCGGTGATCAGCAGGGTGAGCGGGATCGTGACCAGCGCTATGAGCGCGAGCAGCGGCGAGATCACGAACATCATGGTGATGACGCCGATCACGGTGAGAAGCGACGTCATGATCTGGGAGAGCGACTGCTGCAGGCTCTGTGAGACGTTGTCGATGTCGTTCGTCACCCGACTGAGCAGTTCGCCCCGGGGCATCCTGTCGAAGTAGCCGAGCGGGAGACGGTTGATCTTGTCCTCTGTCTCGGCGCGCAGCCGGAACACGGTGCGCTGTACGACCCCGTTCAGCAGGTACGACTGTGCCCAGCTGAACACCGAAGAGAACACGTAGATCGCCAACACCATCATCAGCACCATGCCGAGCTGGGGGAAGTCGATGCCCGACCCGGGCGTCAACGTCACGCCGCCGAGCAGGTCGGCCTGCGCGTTGTTGCCGGCCGCCCGCAGCCCCGCGATGACCTCGGCCTGCGTCTGGCCCGCCGGAACCTGCTTCGACAGGATGCCCGCGAAGATCAGGTTCGTCGCCGTGCCGAGCAACTTGGGGCCGAGCACGGAGAGTGTCACACTGACCACAGCCAGCAGCGCAACGACGGCGATGAGCATCCGTTCGGGGCGGAGCCTGCCGACCAGGCGCTTCGCGGAGGGGCCGAACGACTTCGATTTCTCGGCGGGCATCCCCGCACCGCCGAACGGACCGCCACCGCCCGGGCCGCGACGAACGGGTGGGCGGGGCGTCGCAGCAGTGTCGTCGTCAGGGGCAGCTGTGCCGACTCCCGGACCCTTCTTCGCGTCGCTCATGCTGCCTCCTCCGCTGTCAGCTGCGACTGCACGATCTCCCGGTAGGTCTCAGACATCTCGAGCAGCTCCACGTGCGTGCCCCGGTCGACGATCCTGCCGTCTTCGAGCACAAGGATCTGGTCGGCGTCGATGATGGTCGACACCCGCTGGGCGACGATGATCATCGTGGCCCCCGCAACGTCACGTCGGAGGGCCGCCCGCAACCGGGCATCCGTCGCCAGGTCGAGCGCAGAGAACGAGTCGTCGAACACGTAGATCTCGGGCCTCTTCACCAGGGCCCGCGCGATGGCGAGCCGCTGGCGCTGCCCGCCGGACACATTGGTGCCGCCCTGCGCGATGGCCGATTCGAGACCGAGCTCCATCTCGGCGACGAACCCCCGCGCCTGCGCCGTCTCCAGTGCCGCCCAGAGCTGCTCGTCGCTGGCGTCGGGCCGGCCGTAGCGCAGATTCGACGCGACGGTGCCCGAGAACAGGTAGGGCTTCTGCGGCACCAGGCCGATCCGCCCCCAGAGCAGGTCGGGGTCGAGGTCCCGCACGTCGACTCCATCGACGCGCACCGAACCTGACGACGCATCGAACAGCCGTGGCAGCAGGTTCACCAGGGTGGTCTTGCCCGACCCCGTGCTTCCGATGATCGCGGTGGTCTGCCCCGGGGCCGCCACGAACGTCAGGTTGCTGAGCACCGGCTCCTCGGCCTTCGGATAGGCGAAGCTCACGCCGTCGAGTTCGACCAGGCCGTGTTCGGCGACGGAGAGAACGGGCGACGCCGGCAGTACCACCGACGACGGTGTCTGCAGTACTTCGGTGATGCGGTCGGCGCAGACGGATGCCCGAGGGATCAGGATAGCCATGAACGTCGCCATCATCACGGCCATCAGGATCTGGATGAGGTAGGTGAGGAAGGCCGTGAGCGTGCCGATCTGCATGGACCCCTCGTCGATCCGGAACGCCCCGAACCACAGCACCGCGACGCTCGACACGTTCATCACGAGGAGAACGAGCGGGAACATCAGCGCGAACAGCCGACCGGCCCGGAGTGCGGTGTCGGTGACATCCCGGTTCGCCACCGCGAAGCGTTCGGTCTCGATGCCCTCACGAACGAACGCCCGCACGACACGGATGCCCGTCAACTGCTCTCGCAAGACCCCGTTCACCCGGTCGATGCGCTGCTGCATGAGCCGGAAGAGCGGCACCATCCGGACGATGATGAGCGACAGGGCGACCAGGAGCACGGGCACGGCGACCCCGATGATGCCCGACAGTGGCACATCGAGCGACAGCGCCATGATCACCCCGCCGATCGCGAGGATGGGCGCCGACACGAGCAGGGTGCAGGTCAGCAGCACGAGCATCTGCACCTGCTGCACGTCGTTCGTGGTGCGGGTGATGAGCGACGGCGCACCGAACTGCGAGACTTCGCGCTCGGAGAAGTCGCCGACGTGGGTGAACACCGCCTGCCGGAGGTCGCGGCCGAGTCGCATCGCGAGCTTCGCACCGAAGTAGACGGCCACAATGGAGCAGACCACCTGGACCAGCGTGATCGCGAGCATGACACCACCGATGGCGAGGATGTACCCCGTGTCGCCCGTGGCGACCCCGAAGTCGATGATGTCGGCATTCAGCGTGGGCAGGTAGAGCGATGCTATCGCCTGCGCGAGCTGGAACACCACGACACCCACGATCAACCGCCAGTGCGGTCTCACGAAGGCACCGATGAGCCGGATGAGTTTCATGCGATCACTCTAAACCCGGCCCCCGACGTCGGGGTGAGCTTAGCTCACTCCCACTCGATGGTTCCCGGTGGCTTCGACGTGACGTCGAGCACGACCCGGTTGACTCCGGCCACCTCGTTCGTGATGCGGTTCGAGATGCGAGCCAGCAGATCGTACGGCAAGCGAGTCCAGTCTGCTGTCATCGCGTCTTCCGACGAGACCGGACGCAGCACGATCGGATGTCCGTAGGTTCGCCCGTCGCCCTGCACCCCGACGGAGCGCACATCGGCGAGAAGCACCACAGGGCACTGCCAGATCTCGTCGTCGAGGCCGGCGGCCGTCAGTTCGGCGCGAACAATGGAATCGGCCGCGCGCAGCAACTCGAGGCGCTCGAACGTGACCTCACCCACGATCCGGATACCGAGCCCGGGGCCGGGGAACGGCTGGCGACCCACGATGACCTCGGGCAGGCCCAGCTGTCGACCGACGGCCCGCACCTCGTCTTTGAACAGCGCCCGAAGCGGCTCGACGAGCGCGAACTGCAGGTCTTCGGGCAGCCCGCCCACGTTGTGGTGGCTCTTGATGTTCGCCGTTCCGGTGCCGCCGCCGGACTCCACCACATCCGGGTAGAGCGTGCCCTGAACGAGGAACTTGATCGGCTCGCCCGACGAGTCGGCCGCCGCTTCGAGCACGAGCGCCTCTGCGGCGCCCTCGAAGCTCCGGATGAACTCCCGACCGATGATCTTGCGCTTCTGCTCGGGGTCGGTGACCCCGGCGAGAGCGTCGAGGAACTGCTGCTGGGCATCCACCGTCACGAGGCGCACGCCCGTCGAGGCGACGTAGTCCACCTCGACCTGCCGGCGCTCGTCGGCGCGGAGCAGGCCGTGGTCGACGAACACGCAGGTGAGCTGGTCGCCAACCGCTTCGTGCACGAGAGCTGCGGCGACCGCCGAGTCGACCCCGCCGCTCAGCCCGCAGATGACCTTGCCGGTTCCGACCTGCTCGCGGATCAGCGCGACCTGGTCGGCGATGACGTTGCCGCTGTTCCAGTCGGCCGGGATGCCCGCTGCCGTGTGCAGGAAGTTCTCGAGCACATCCTGCCCGAACGCCGAGTGCTTGACCTCGGGGTGCCACTGCACACCGTAGAGGCGCGACGTGTCGTTCGCGAACGCTGCGACGGGCGTGGATGCACTGCTCGCGACGACCGTGAAACCCTCGGGTGCCTTGGAGACCTGGTCGCCGTGGCTCATCCACACCGTCTGGTCGACGGGCTGGCCGTCGAGCAGCACGCCGCCGTCGCCCGTGACCTGCATGTCGGTGGCGCCGTACTCGCGGAGCCCGCTGTGCGCGACCTCGCCGCCGAGCGCCTGCGCCATGACCTGGAACCCGTAGCAGATGCCGAGCACCGGCACTCCGAGGTCGAAGATGGCCGGGTCGAGGCCCGGCGCTCCCTCTTCGTAGACGCTTGACGGGCCACCGCTCAACACGATGCCCACAGGCGACTTGGCTGCCACCTCTGCAGCGGTGATGTTGTGCGGCACGATCTCGGAGTAGACGCTCGCCTCGCGCACGCGCCGGGCGATCAGTTGGGCGTACTGGGCCCCGAAGTCGACGACGAGCACCGGGCGGGAGCGGCTGGCCTCGGCGGCCTCGACTCCGTCTGCGACAGTGTTACTGATGGGATGCCTCCACGGGTGGTTGGGTCGATGCTGGGGGGTTCACGGGCTGAGCCTCACGCCCGGCCAGGTATGCCGTGACCTCCCGCGCGATGCGGCCTTCGAGAAAGTACGACAGCAGCGGGATGACGCCGCCGAGCGCGAGCACGATGAACCGGGTGAAGCCCCAGCGCATACGGCTCCAGAGCTGGAAGCACGAGAAGAGGTAGACGACGTAGAACCAGCCGTGCACGATGAGGATGATCGTGGAGAGGTTCACCGCGGTCACGGAGCCATCGGGAACGAGGGCGAGGAACCCGTGCGGGCCGCCCAGCTCGATCTCCACGCCGATGGGCGTGTACTTCAGGAGCATCTCCGCGCAGAGCAGGAGGAGGAACGTTCCCGTGATGATCGAGCAGACCCGGTAGAACGTCAGGGCCGATCGGATACGCCCGAAGTCGGCGCGTTTGGGCTCAAGTGGCATGGGTCGATTCTACTTCCGCCTCTTCGCGTTCGCGTTCCCAGGCGTCTCGCACCAACCGGTACCAGAAGAAGATCGCGAACCCCGCGAAGATGACCCACTCGACGGCGTAGAAGATGTTGAGCCAGTTCAGCTCCGTGGTGCGCTGGGGGATCGGCGAATCGATGGCCGCGAGCCCGTCTACGGGTGTGGATGCCACGATGTACCCCCCGTACACCGTGGCGGTGTCGGGAAAATCGGTCCAGACGTTGATGAGGGAGGCGATCGACATGGTCGACATGACCCGGTCGCCGGCCACTCTGCCTTCGGAGTCCTTGATCTCGGGGCCGTCGGAACCGACATAGCGGCCGAGCATCTCCTCGGCGGGGAAGCCCGACGTCTGGTTGAGCGTTCGTGCGGCGGTCTCGGCCTTCGACCGGTCATCCGACCAGCCCAGGGCGACGGCGACGGATGTCTGCGATCCACCCGACTGGGCGACGGAGAGGTCGAACCGGCCGACCACCCAGTAGCCGAGCACACCCCCGTTGAGACGGTTGGCGACGATCGTGAAGTCGGGCGCCACGAGCGCGCCTTCGGCGGTGACCATCTGGCCGTCCTGCGCCTCCTGCACGGCTGCGCCCGCGGTGGCCGTCTGGTCGAGGGGTTTCGCGATCTCGGTGGTGGCGTTCGGGTTCGGCCCGTTCGACGTGACGGCACGGCTCAGCTGCCACTGGCCGAGCGCCGCGAAGATGGCCGCGATAACGAGCGCGAGCACGAGAGCCCAGATCCATTTCGGCCGACGCATGACGCCGAAGACCGTGACGGGTGAGTCAGTGACGGGGGTTTCGCTGGTGCGCGTCAATACTCGCTGTCTTCCTGGCGTTCGGTGCCGTTCTGCCTGTCAGCCGTGGCATCGGTCTGCAGCGACGCCTGTTCGGCAATGCGATCAACATACTCTGCCGTCGCTGGGTTCTCGCCGGGTGTCGCACCGGCTGACCGGCCCGCCTGCGTCAGACCAGGCTCGGTCGCGGCGGGCGTCGTCGAGAGGGCCGCTGAGGCGCCACCGGGTGCGGTCGCGGCCTCGACCAGCGCGATGCCCTCGAGGAGCATCGGATCGCGCTCCCGCTTGACGCGTTTCGCGGCCGCCGACTCCGCTGCCTTCCGGGCCCGCGAAGAGCGCAGCAGCCGGGCGCCGATCTTCTCAGAGTTCGCCGCGAGGATCGGCCCCGCCACCGCCATCACGAGTACGTAGAGCCCTGCGAAGGCCTGCAGCCGGTCATCCAGACCCGCAGCGAGCGCAAGCGTGGCCAGAATGAGCGCGAACTCGCCCCGATTCTGCAGGATGACCGTGGTGTTGATGCCCGCCTGCACCCCCAGACCGTTCAATCGTGCCACCAGCTGCCCGGCGACGATGTTCAGCACCATGGTCATGACCACCGCGCCGAGCACCGGCCAGATGACTTCGGGGAACTGGGCCGGGTTCAGCCCCAGCCCGAAGTTCAGGAAGAAGAACGCGCCGAACACGTCGCGGAGCGGGATCGCGATGTGCTCGATCTTGTTGCGGTACCGCGTCGCGCCCAGCACCAACCCGATCAGGAAGGCCCCGATCGCGTCGGTCACGCCGAGCAGCTCGCCGATCCCACCGAAACCGATCGCCAGGCCGAAGAAGAGAACCGTGAACAGTTCGTCGTCTTTCGTGCGGAAGAGTCTCGACACCCACTTGCCGCCGAACCGGGCGACCGTGAACATGACCACCAGGAACAGGAACGAGATGCCCAGCTTCGCGATCACCGGCCAGACAGCCGTCTCCCCGCTGAGCACGACCGAGACGATCGCCAGGTAGATCGCGATGAAGATGTCCTCCACCACGGTCACCCCCAGGATCATCGGGGTCTCGGGGTTCGCGAGGCGGTTCAGTTCGATCAGCAGCTTCGTGACGATCGCGCTCGAGGATGTCGCGGTGATCCCCGCGATCACCAGCGCCTCGCGCGTGCCCCAGCCGACAAGGAACCCGAACGCGAAGCCGGCGACCATGTTGATGGCGATGTACGAGCCGCCGGACACGATCAGCTTGCCCGCGTTGCCGAAGAATTCGTCCTGGTCGAACTCGAGCCCCAGGTTGAACAACAGCAGCACCAGCCCGAACACGGCTATGAGCGCGATGTAGTCCGAGTTGATGAAGTTCAGCGGGAACAGATGGAAGTTCGGGCTCGCGAGAAGACCGACCACCATGTAGATGGGGATGGCCGGCAGCCCGACGGCCTTGCCGAGACGCCCGAGGATGTAGGCGATGACGAACAGGATGCCGAGAACCAGCAGGTCACCACCGAGATGTGTGGTGTCGCCCCCGGTGGCTGCGAGAACGAGCTGCATCGCCTAGCCTCCGGGCGGCGCGTCGACGGCGGTCTTGGCCTTGTACTGGCCACTGCGGAAGAAGTTGAAGACCTTCGCGACCTTCTCCGGTGTGCCCGCCACCACGAGGGTGTCGCCCGGGAACACGCGGAAGTCGCTGGCCGGGGCAGGGTTCGCCGAACCGTTCCGCACGACGGCGACGACGGTGACGCCGACGACGCCGCGGTCGGCGGGGTCACCGAGCTCCTGGCCGGCGATGTGGTCTTCGTAGTCGACGGTGAACCAGTCGATCGAGAGCCCGGGGATCTGGTCGAGCTGGGTGAGCGACTCGGTGATCTGCGTGCCGCCGAGCAGCTCCGCGAGGGTGTGCGCCTCGTCCTCGCTGAGCCTCAGCGAGACCTTCGTGGACTCCGCGCCGTCTTCCTCGTCGGCGAACGTGATCAGGTCGCTGTGACCGGAGCGGTGGGCGATGACGCCGACCTTGCCGCCGTCGTCGGTGATGAACGTGTGCAGAACACCGACTCCGGGAAGCTTGACCCGTCGTACATCAACCATGACTGATCTCCCTGGTGTGCTGGTCTGTCGAGCTTCGAGTCTACCCGCGGCCGGGTGGGGCGAACCCACCCGGCCGCGGTGCGCTCAGCGCGCTGCGTACGGGGCCACGACGACCTCGATGCGCTGGAACTCCTTGAGGTCGGAGTAGCCGGTGGTCGCCATCGAACGGCGGAGCGCGCCCATCAGGTTCGCTGTTCCATCGGCGACCGGAGACGGCCCGAACAGGATCTGCTCGAGCGGCGCGACGGCCCCGACATGCACGCGGTTGCCGCGCGGAAGCTGGCTGTGGTGCGCCTCAGGGCCCCAGTGGTAGCCGCCGCCCGGTGCATCCGTGGCCCGGGCGAGAGCTGTGCCGAGCATGACGGCGTCGGCGCCCACCGAGATCGCCTTGACGATGTCGCCCGAGGTTCCGAGGCCGCCGTCGGCGATGACGTGCACATAGCGCCCGCCGGATTCGTCGAGGTAGTCGCGGCGCGCCCCCGCGACATCCGCCACGGCTGTCGCCATCGGGGCGTGGATGCCCAGGGTTGCCCGCGTCGTGGAGGCCGCTCCCCCACCGAACCCGACGAGCACGCCGGCCGCACCCGTGCGCATGAGGTGAAGCGCGGCGGTGTAGGTGGCGGCGCCGCCCACGACGACGGGAACGTCGAGGTCGTAGATGAACTTCTTGAGGTTCAGCGGCTCGACGGTCTTCGAGACGTGCTCAGCCGACACGGTCGTGCCACGGATGAAGAACAGGTCTACACCGGCTGCGACGACGGTCTCGTAGAGCTCCTGGGTGCGCTGCGGCGAGAGCGAGCCTGCGACGGTGACTCCGGACGCCCGGATCTCGGCCAGACGGGCCGTCACCAGCTCGGGCTTGACCGGCTCAGCGTAGATCTGCTGCATGCGCACGGTGGCCGCCCCCTCGGGCAGCTCCCGGATCTCGGCGAGCAATGGCTCGGGGTTCTCGTACCGCGTCCACAGGCCCTCGAGATCGAGCACGCCGAGACCGCCGAGCCGACCCATCGCAATGGCGGTGGCGGGCGACACGACCGAGTCCATCGGTGCGGCGAGAACGGGGATGTCGAACTGGTATGCGTCGATGCTCCACGTCGTGGAGACATCCTGCGGGTCGCGGGTGCGCCTCGACGGTACGACAGCGATGTCGTCGAACGCGTACACCCTGCGGCCTCGTTTGGACCGGCCGATTTCTCTTTCCATACTCACCCGCCAAGCCTACCGGTCAGCTCGACCGGCCAATCGGTCACCGGCGGTAGTTGGGCGCCTCGACCACCATCTGGATGTCGTGCGGGTGCGACTCCTTCAGGCCGGCAGCCGTGATGCGCACGAACTTGCCCCGCGCCTTCAGCTCCTCGACCGAGCGGGCACCCACGTAGAACATCGATTGGCGGAGCCCGCCGAGCAGCTGGTACGCCACGTTCGAGAGCGCACCGCGATAGGGCACCTGACCCTCGATGCCCTCGGGAATCAGCTTGTCGTCACTCGGAACGTCGGCCTGGAAGTAGCGGTCCTTCGAGTACGAGGTCTTCTCGCCCCGGGTCTGCAGCGCCCCGAGCGATCCCATGCCGCGGTAGCTCTTGAACTGCTTGCCGTTCACGAACACCAGGTCGCCCGGGCTCTCGTCGCAACCGGCCAGCAGCGAGCCGAGCATGACGGTGTCGGCCCCGGCCACGAGGGCCTTGGCGATGTCGCCCGAGTACTGCAGTCCGCCATCCGCGATCACCGGCACACCGGTCTCGCGCGCCGCCAGCGACGCCTCGTACACCGCCGTCACCTGGGGAACACCGACGCCCGCGACGACGCGGGTGGTGCAGATGGATCCGGGACCCACGCCCACCTTGATCGCGTCGACACCGGCATCGATGAGCGCCTGCGCGCCCGAGCGGGTGGCGACGTTGCCGCCGATGATGTCGACTCCGGATGCGGCGGGGTCCGCCTTCAGTCGCTTGACGATCTCGAGCACACCGGCGCTGTCGCCGTTGGCGGTGTCGACCACCAGAACGTCGACCCCGGCATCCACCAGGGTCATCGCGCGCTCCCAGGCGTCGCCGAAGAAACCGATCGCCGCGCCGACACGCAGCCGGCCGGATTCGTCCTTCGTGGCGTTCGGGTACTTCTCGCTCTTGTCGAAGTCCTTCACCGTGATGAGGCCCCGGAGGTGGCCCGCGGCATCGACGAGCGGCAACTTCTCGATCTTGTGCTGGGCGAAGATGGCGATCGCGCCGTCGGGGTCGATGCCCACCGGAGCGGTGATGAGCGGCGCCTTCGTCATGACGTCGCGCACCAGTGTGGTGCTCTTCTCCCACGCGGCGACGAAACGCATGTCGCGGTTGGTGATGATGCCGACGAGAATTCCCCCGGCATCCACCACCGGGAGCCCGGAGACCCGGAACTGCCCGCAGATCAGGTCGGCCTCGGCGACGGTCGCGTCGGGCGTGGTCGTCACGGGGTTCGTGATCATGCCTGACTCGCTGCGCTTCACCTGGTCGACGTTCGACGCCTGGTCCTCGATCGAGAGGTTGCGGTGGATCACTCCGAAACCGCCCTGCCGAGCCATGGCGATCGCCATACGGGACTCCGTGACAGTGTCCATCGCCGAGGAGAGGAGGGGCGCTGCAAGCGAGATGCGCTTCGTGAGGCGCGAAGTAGTGTCGGCCTCGCTCGGGATCACGTCGGTGTGGCCCGGCAGCAGCATCACGTCGTCGTAGGTCAGGCCGATGAATCCGAACGGGTCGTTGTGTTCCATTACTGCTCTTCTCCCACGATTTTGTACATCTCTTCTCTGATGCTGATTCTAACGAGGCAGACTGCGTCCCTATTCCGCACGCACCCGAAACACGCATGACACAAACCGTGTATAACGTAAGCTCACTTGCAACTCGCTCGCAGCGTCCAAAGATGCGCGCTCGTCCTGGAGGAATTGAAACTTGACGACACTGACCGTGCCGAAAAGGCCCGAGGGCCGCGTGAGGGTCTGGCGACTCGCTGCGATGATCATGATGGCGATCACCGCGGTGCTGCTGCTGGTGGGCCTCGGCACCACTCCCGCCTTCGCCACCACCACCCCACCACCCACAGCGGCTGCCGCCTGTGCGACCAGCGCGACGACCGGCTGTCTCCAGGGCACCATCAAGCTGCCGAGCGGCGACCCCGCCGTCGGCATCAAGCTGGAGATCAAGGGCGGCGACCTCGACACCGTCGCGACGACCGGCTCCGACGGCAAGTGGAGCCAGGCGATCACCGTCGCCGGGCCCTACACGATCAACCTCGACACGTCGTCGATCCCGGATGGCGCCGTGCTCGACTCGGCCGCCAAGAACCCGGCGACCGTGAACGGTGCGCTGAACAAGAACGTCGGCTTCGTGTTCAAGATCGTCGGCGGCACCACTGCCGAAGACGGCACGACGACGCAGACTCCGACGACGGATGCGTCCACAGGGGTCTCGTTCGATCGATTCCTGCAGCAGCTCGTCTCGGGCATCCGGCTCGGCCTGCTGCTCGCTCTCGCGGCGGTCGGGCTCTCGCTGATCTTCGGCACGACGGGGCTCTCCAACTTCGCGCACGGCGAGCAGGTCACGCTCGGCGGCCTGCTGGCCTACCTCTTCGCAAACGTGCTGGGGCTGAACCTGATCCTCGCTGCGGTGATCTCGGTCGCGATCTGTGCGGCGACCGGGTACTTCCAGGACACGGCGATCTGGAAGCCCCTGCGGAGGCGCGGGCTCGGCACGACCCAGCTGATGATCGTGACCATCGGGCTCTCGATCGCGCTGCAGTATGCGTTCCAGTACTTCCTGGGAGCATCCACGGTTCGAATCGACATGGCCAACCCCGTGACGGTCCAGCTCGGCCCGGTCGCCCTCTCCCAGCAGTCGCTCGTCTCGATGGCCATCGCCATCGTCGTGATCGCGCTGGTCGGCTTCGTGCTGGTCAAGACCCGCATCGGCCGGGCGACGCGCGCCGTCTCCGACAACCCGTCGCTCGCGGCGGCCTCGGGCATCGACGTCGACCGCATCATCCGTCTGGTCTGGACGAGCGCCACGGCACTCGCCGGCCTCTCCGGTGTGCTGCTCGGACTGGTGCTGAATGGCGTCAACTGGCAGACCGGTCTGCAACTGCTGCTGCTCATGTTCGCTGCGATCACCCTCGGTGGCCTCGGCACCGCATTCGGCGCTCTCGCCGGTGCCATGATCATCGGTCTCGTCGTGGAGCTCACGAACCTCGTTCTGCCGGGCGACTTCAAGTACGCCACGGCACTCGTCATCCTGATCCTCGTGCTGCTGGTCAGACCACAGGGAATCTTCGGGCGCCGAGAGCGCATCGGTTAGAAGGGCTCGACTCATGGATCAATTCCTCACCACTCTGGTCGCCATCCTCAACTCGGCGATCTCGCCCCAGACCGCGGCACTCGCGATCGCAGCCATCGGCCTGAACATCCACTTCGGCTACACAGGCCTGCTGAACTTCGGTCAGGCCGGCTTCATGCTGATCGGGGCCTACGCCTTCGCGATCTCGATCATCGGCGGCCTGCCGATCATCCTCGCCTTCCTCATCGCCCTCGTCGCTGCGGTGCTCTTCGCGCTGATCCTGGGTATCCCCACCCTGAAGCTCCGCGGCGACTACCTGGCGATCGTCACGCTCTCCGCGGCGGAGATCGTGCGGATGGTCGGGCGGTCCTCCCTGCTCACGAACATCACCGGCGGCTCGAACGGCATCACCGGCAACGAGTACCGTGGTCCCTTCACCGATCTCTCGTTCTTCGGCGACGGCCGGATCGACTTCGGCCCGTGGAACTACGACGCGACCGGATCGAACGGCTGGTGGTTCATCGCCACGGCCTGGTTCGTGGTGGCCCTCCTCTGCCTCTTCGTCTGGGCGATCATGCGGAGCCCCTGGGGCCGCGTGCTCCGAGGCATCCGCGAAGACGAGGATGCCGTGCGTGCGCTCGGCAAGAACGTCTACAGCTACAAGATGCAGGCCCTCATCCTGGGCGGCGTCATCGGCGCCATCGCCGGCGTCGTGTACATCCTGCCGGCGTCGCTCCAGGCAGACAGCATGGGCCGGTCGATGACCTACTTCATCTTCACCGCCCTGTTGCTCGGCGGCGCAGCGACGGTCTTCGGCCCGGTGCTCGGTGCGATCGTGTTCTTCGCACTGCGCCTGCTGGTGCAGGGGCTGGCGGGCCAGTTCGTGCCCGGCACCATCATGAACGGACAGCAGACGGAACAGTTCGCCTGGATCGTCATCGGCATCACGCTGATGCTCGTCGTGATCTTCAGACCGCAAGGTATTCTCGGCAACAAGAAGGAGCTGAGCTTCGATGTCAAGTGACGTCCCCACCACCACATCCACCATCACGGCGGCGGGCGCGGCAGCGAAGGCGAGTGTCGCCGGTGTGCCCCACGAGCCCGGAGTGGCGAAGCCCGACGCGATCCTCACCGTCGATCACGTCACGCGCCGCTTCGGCGGCATGACCGCGGTCGACGTGCAGCACCTCGAGGTGCAGCGCGGCATCATCACCGCCCTGATCGGCCCGAACGGTGCCGGCAAGACCACCTTCTTCAACCTGATCACCGGATTCGACAAGCCGAGCTCGGCGCCGAAACTCATCGGTGGCCCCAAGGCCGGCGAGGCGGCGAAGTCGTCGTTCAACGGCAACGAGGTCGGCAACATCGGTGCCACCAAGGTGGCCAAGCAGGGCATGGTGCGAACCTTCCAGCTCACCAAGGCGCTCTCGAAGCTCACCGTGCTCGAGAACATGCGCCTCGGGGCGAAGGACCAGCCCGGCGAGAACCTGTTCGTCGCGATGGTCAAGCCGCTCTGGGCCAAGCGGGAGGCGGAGATCACGCTGAAGGCCGAGGATCTCCTCGCGCGCTTCAAGCTGCTCGAGAAGAAGGACGACATGGCCGGCAGCCTGTCGGGCGGCCAGAAGAAGCTGCTCGAGATGGCCCGCGCGCTCATGAGCGACCCCGTCATGATCATGCTCGACGAGCCGATGGCCGGGGTCAACCCCGCGCTCACGCAGTCCCTGCTCGGCCACATCCAGGCCCTCAGGGACGACGGGATGACCGTGCTCTTCGTCGAGCACGACATGCACATGGTGCGTCACATCTCCGACTGGGTCGTCGTCATGGCCGAGGGTCGCGTCGTCGCCGAGGGGCCCGCGGGCACCGTGATGGATGACCCCGCCGTCATCGACGCGTACCTCGGCGCACACCACAACACCGACCTCGGCGACGACTCGCTCCTGACCGACGAGGTGGCCGAAGAACTGGCGGCCGAAGTCACTGCCGAAGAGACCGCGGAGGGCAAAGCCTGATCATGGCCGAAACGACCGAAACCCGAGTACCCGTGATGCAGGCGTCAAACCTCGTCGCCGGCTACCTGCCCGGGATCAACATCCTGAACGGCTGCAACCTCGACGTCTACCCCGGCGAGCTGATCGGCATCATCGGCCCGAACGGCGCCGGCAAGTCGACACTGCTGAAGGCCCTCTTCGGGCTCGTGAACGTGCGTTCCGGTTCTGTGACGCTGAAGGGCGAGGACATCACCGGCCTCAAAGCCAACAAGCTCGTGCAGGCCGGCGTGGGCTTCGTGCCCCAGACGAACAACGTGTTCCCCTCGCTCACCATCGAGGAGAACCTGCAGATGGGACTGTTCCTCCGGCCGAAGATGCTGAAGGAACGCCTCGAGGCGATCTTCGACCTCTTCCCCGTGCTCGCGGATCGCCGCCAGCAGCGTGCAGGTTCGCTCTCCGGTGGTGAGCGCCAGTCGGTGGCCATGGCCCGCGCGCTGATGATGGACCCGTCCGTGCTGCTGCTCGACGAGCCCTCCGCCGGGCTCTCCCCTGTGCGCCAGGACGAGACGTTCATCCGCACCCGCCGCATCAACAAGACCGGCGTCTCGATCATCATGGTGGAGCAGAACGCCCGCCGCTGCCTGCAGATCTGCGACCGCGGCTACGTGCTCGACCAGGGCCGGAACGCCTACACCGGCACCGGCCGGGAGCTGGCCGACGACCCCAAGGTCATCGAGCTCTACCTCGGCACACTGGCCAAAGACGTGGAGAACGAGTAACCCCGCTCGCCCCGCCTGCACGAAAGGCCCCGCCCCGGTCATCCGGTGGCGGGGCCTTCTGCGTCCCCCAGCGATCCTGCGCAATCGAGTGGGCAGAAAGGTCCCTGAGACAGGGATATTGGGGACCCTTCTGCCCACTCGATCGAAGGGGAGGTGCAAGGGGGCGGGGGGCGAGGGCAGGGGGCCGGGCGGGCACGAAGAAGCCCCCCGACCGGCGAACCGGGCGGGGGGCTTCTGGGGAGCGGTCAGAGATCCTTAGTAGGAGGTCTGTCCCTCGATCGCCGTCTGGAACGTGTACGTGTTGTCGGCGTTGTACTTGTAGATGCCGATGTACGCGCTGGAGGGCTCGTTCTTCTCGTTGAACGGGCCGATACCCGACTGTCCGGTGTACTGGATGTCGGTACCGGCGGAGACCAGCGGCGCGCACTCCTTGTACGAGGCGCACTTGGTGCCACCCTTCGCACCGGAGACGGCTGCCAGTTCCTTGTTCAGGTCGGCGGAGACGTTCGACTTGGCCTTCAGCGCTGCGAGAGCGGTGAGGGTGGTCGCGTCGTAGGCCTCAGGAGCGTAGGAGAAGTCCTTGAGGTCTGCGTTCTCCGCGCCCTTGTACCAGCTGACCAGCGACGCCTTGAAGTCGGCGTTCGCGTTTGCGCCCGGGATCGTGCCCTGGGCGTTCTCCAGCGTTCCGGCCTGGAAGTCCTTGCTGTAGTCGGCAGTGTTGCCGTCAGACAGGTAGGTCTTCGGCATCGTCCAGCCCTGGGCGACGAGCTCGGGGATGATCGACTTGGTCTCGTCGAAGGCGAGGATGACGATCGCGTCGGGCTTGGCGGCGAGCGCCGCGGTCACCTCAGCCGAGAACGTGGTCTGGCCGGGAGGGAACTCCTGGCCGGCACCCTTGGCACCGTAGACGACGGTGCCGCCCGAGGACTCGATCGAGGCCTGGGTGAAGTCGCGGAGACCGGTTCCGTAGGAGTCGTTGAAGACGAGGAACGCGACCTTCGAGTTGCCGTCACCCGTGATGAGCGAACCGAGCGCGGAGCCCTGTACCGAGTCCGGCGGTGCGGTGCGGTAGTAGAACGGACCGTAGCCACTGAGCTTCGCCGACGTGTTGGCCGGGGAGATCTCGGTGATGTTCGCCGAGGCGAACGAGTCGACGACGTTCAGCGAGACGCTCGAGGAAGCGGCGCCGATGGCGACCGAGACCTTCGCAGCGATCAGCTTCTGGGCGCTGGCGGTCGAGACGCTGAGGTCGGTCGAGTCACCCGAGTCCGCAGCGAGCACGCAGGCCTGCTTGCCGTCGACTCCGCCAGCAGCGTTGATGTCGGAGACGGCCAGGCCGACACCCGCCTGCTCCGGCGGGTTGAGGTACGCGAGGCTGCCCGTGACGGGGAGGATCGTACCGACCACGAGGTTGTTCGCGGTCGTGGCGTCGCTCGCGCAGTCCGCCGACGTCGCCGAAGCTGTCGAGGAAGCGGAGGAGGTCGAAGTAGTAGTGCTGCCACCGGAGGCACAGCCGGAGAGCATGACGGCGATGATGCCAGCTCCAGCCAGAATGGACGTCCGGAGGGCATACTTGGATTTGATCATCCTGTTGAACCCTTTCATAGTGCTCGCGAGTCTGGAGCCCCCACAGCGACGGCCCCTCGCGTTCATTAGGTACAACCTAAGGTCGTTATGTTTCGAGGATGTTTTCTGAACGTGCCGTGGGGATATCGTTAGCAATTCGTAACCGGGAAGCGCGGCTCGCGCGGATGAGGTCGACGGTCAGCACCAGCAGTGCGAGCCACACGATCCCGAACCCCGCCAGTCGCTCGGGCGGCATCGGTTCCCCGAGGATGAACACCCCGGTCAACAGCTGCATGATGGGGGTCAGGTACTGCACGAACCCCATGTGCACGAGCGACAGCCTCTTTGCAGCCGAGGCGAACAGCAGCAGCGGGATCGCGGTCACCGCGCCGGCTGCGACGAGCCCGACCGTGTGCCAGCCGCTCCCCTGCCCGAAGGTGATCCCGGTCGTCGTCCCCACGACGGCGAGTTGGATGACCATCAGAGGCGCGAGCCACAACGACTCGAGCGTCAGACCGTTCACCGCGTCGATGCGGGGCCCGACCTGCTTCTTGACCAGGCCGTACAGCCCGAACGAGAACGCGATGATGAGCGAGATCCACGGCACAGCGCCGTACCCGATGGAGATCACCAGCACCGCGATGGCGCTGATGCCGAGCGACACCCACTGAAGCGGCCGGAGCCGCTCGCGGAGGAAGAAGACGCCGAGCAGGATCGTGACGATCGGATTGATGAAGTAGCCGAGCGACGACTCGACGATCTGGCCGCCCGTCGCGGCGATCACGAAGGTCTGCCAGTTGATGTAGATCAGCACTCCGGCCAGACCCATCACGAGCACGAGCCGGGGCTGCCGGAAGACGGCGAAGAACTGGCGCCAGCGGCGGAGGGCGACGATGACCAGCAGGCAGAAGACCAGCGAGAAGAGCACCCGCCACGCCACGATCTCGAAGGGCCCCGTGGGTGCCAGCAGAACGAAGTAGATGGGAAGAAGGCCCCACAGGAGGTACGCGCCGAGGGCATAGAAAAGCCCGGACCGTGTCGGCCCGGGCTTCTCTGAAGAACTCACTATCGAACGATAACAGCCAGAACGTCGCGAGCTGAGAGCACGAGGTACTCTTCGCCGTTGTACTTGACCTCGGTTCCGCCGTACTTGGAGTACAGGACCTTGTCGCCGACGCTCACATCGAGGGGAACGCGGTTTCCGTTGTCGTCGATGCGGCCGGGGCCGACAGCTTCGACGACGCCCTCCTGCGGCTTCTCTTTGGCCGTGTCAGGAATGACGAGACCCGACGCAGTGGTCGTCTCGGCTTCGACCTGCTTGATAACGATGCGATCCTCGAGCGGCTTGATGGAGACCGACACAGTTGACCTCTTCTTTCTTCGATTCAAAAGTCATGTTTTTGGCACACTCACACTGAGAGTGCTAACTCCACTTTAGGGGTGCTGCTGGCACTCGGTCAACCTGAGTGCCAGCGCCTCGCACCCCCGCCTCTAAACTTGGCCCATGCAGAGAACTGAGCTCGAACAGCTGATGACGGCCGAGGGGCTGAACCTGCTCGACTCGCTTCCGCCCTACACGAACGGGGCGAACATCGTGCGCTCGGTGGCCGATCTCCGGAAGCGCGGCTACTCCGCGGCCCTGGTCGGCGCCGTCATGACCCAAGCCCGCCTGAGAGCCCGTGCGACCGGCAAATTCGGCGACTTCGCCGACCGGATGCTCTTCACAGAGGCCGGGCTCGAACAGGCCACACGCCTCAGTGTCGCGTCGCTGCACGCGGGGCGGTTCCGCAGGGCTGGCATTGCCCGCGTCGCCGACCTCGGCTGCGGCATCGGGGCGGATGCGCTGGCCTTCGCCGGCCTCGGCCTCGACGTCGTCGCGGTGGAACGGGACGAGGTCACCGCTGCCATCGCCTCCTACAATCTGGCCCCCTTCGACACCGCCACGGTGGAACACGGCGACGCGGAGTCGTTCGACACCTCCCGGGTCGACGGCCTCTACTTCGACCCGGCCCGGCGCACTGCCGGCCACACCAACACCTCGCGCCTCACCGACCCCGCCGACTACAGCCCGTCGCTCGATCATGTCTTCGGCCTCGCCGAACGGATGCCCGTGGGAGTCAAACTCGGCCCCGGGCTCGACCGCGACCTGCTGCCGGCGGATGCGGAAGCCCAGTGGGTCTCCGTCGACGGGCACGTGGTGGAGACGGGACTCTGGTTCGGCCCCCTGGCGCGGGACGGCATCCGGAGGTCGGCGCTCGTCATCGCGAAGGGGCGGAGCGACGAACTGCACGCCGCGGAAGACTCCGAAGACGTCGACGCCGGTGCGCTCGGGGAGTATCTGTACGAGCCCGACGGGAGCGTCATCCGGGCTCGCCTGATCGGCGACCTCGCCCGGAGCCTCGGCGCCCGGATGGTGGCGGAACAGATCGCCTACCTGACCGCCGACAGCCTGATCGAGACGCCGTTCGCGTCAGCATTCCGGGTGCGGGCGGTGTTCCCGTTCGCCATTCCTGCGCTGAAGAAGGAGCTGAAGGCCCAGGGGATCGGCCGCCTCGAGATCAAGAAACGGGGAGTCGACATCGATCCTCAGACGCTCCGCCCCAGACTCGCCCTGCAGGGCTCGGAGGAGGCGACGCTGTTCGTCACACGGGTGGCGGGGCGGCACACGGCGATCCTGGCCGACCGACTGGGCTGAGATGCGGTGCTGGCGCCGTCACACGCGAAAGGGCGCCCGGCCGAAGCCGGACGCCCTTTCGCAAAGAGGGTCTCAGTACGTGTAGTTGTAGTTGTTGCTGTTGTTCACGCTCACCGCGATGGCGATGATGAATCCCACGATGAGCACGATCGACAGCAGCACGCCGACGAACCCGACGATGATCGCTGTCAGCCAGAAGCCCTTGGCGGCAGGCTCCTTGCGCCGACCGATGAAGCCGAGCACAACACCGGCGACGGAGAAGATGAATCCGCCGATGCCGATGCTGACGGCGGAGATCAGGATGCCGACGATCGCGGCGATGAAGCCGATCAGGCTGAGCACAGCCGTCTTCGCGGGGGCGGGAGCGCCGTAGGCGGGTGCACCCGGTGCGCCGTATCCGGGGGCGCTCGGAGCGCTGTACGCGGGGGCGGCGGGCGGCGCGGGAGCGGCAGGCGCGAAGGCGGGGGGTGCCGGCGGAACATCCTTCGCAAGCGGCACGCCAGCAGGCGCGGCCGGAGCCGAGTACGCCGGCGCCACGGGGGGCGCGGGAGGAGCAGTCGGCGGGGCCGGCGGCGCAGTCGGCGCCTCGCTCGGGGTGGGGGGTTGTGGGGGCGTGTCTGAGCCCTGGATGGGCGGCACAGCCGGGTGGGAGGTGCCCTCGCCGGTGGGGTTCTGGGGATCGGTCATGGTGACGGTTCCTTCCGGTTGTTCGTTCGTCAGTTGTGAGAACTACTCCGAGCCTAGCGAGAAGCGCCTCACCGGCGGCACCATCCGCCGGTGGCGAAGCGTTCTGCCAGCTGCTAGTAGTTGCTCGACACCGAGGCAGCTCCGACAACCGCCACGACGAAGATGATGTAGATGACCAGCAGTACCAGCTCGACGAAGCCGATGATGATCGCCGCAAGGGCGAGACCCCGGCCGGCTTCACCGGTCTTCTTGACCTGGTTGAGCCCGATGAAGCCGAGCACGATCCCGATGACTGTGAAGCCGATGATCGAGACGACGAGCGCCACGATCGAGATGACATTCGTCTTACGGGCGGGAGCTCCGGGGGCGGAATACGAGGCGGGTGTGGTCATGGTTGATCTCCTTCGTTGGTGCTTCATCGTGGCAGGAACGCTGAGCGGCTGTCAACGACGAGCCGCTCAGACGACCTGGATGTCGGTCACGGGAAGGGTGGAGTCCGCCCCGAAGTCGAGCCCCGACGGCGCGTGCCCGCGGAGGATCAGCTGCGCGCCGAGCGCCGCGATCATCGCCCCGTTGTCGGTGCAGAGCGAGAGCGGCGGGATGCGGAGCGCCACGCCGGCCGCCGCACTCCGTTCCGTCGCCAGCTCACGCACCCGGGCGTTCGCCACGACCCCGCCTCCCAGCAGCAGCCGCGGCACGCCGAGGTCGGCGCATGCCGCCAGGGCCTTCGTCACCAGCACATCGGCGACAGCCTCACGGAAACTCGCCGCGACATCCGCCACCGGCACCTCCTCGCCCCGGTCGCCGCGCGCTTCGACCCAGCGGGCCACGGCCGTCTTCAGCCCGGAGAACGAGAAGTCGTAGCGGTGCTTCTCACGGTCCTTCGGCAGGCTGAGACCGCGCGGGAACCGGATAGCCTTCGGGTTGCCGCCGATCGCCACCCTGTCGATGTGCGGACCGCCGGGGTAGGGCAGGCCAAGCACCCGCGCCACCTTGTCGAACGCCTCACCTGCCGCGTCGTCGATGGTCTCGCCGAGAAGCTCCACGTCGGCGACCAGGTCGCGCACGAGCAGCAGCGAGGTGTGTCCGCCCGACACCAGCAGGGCGACGGTCGGGTATTCCAGCGGTTCGGAGTCGGGCGTGACGAGATCCACTCCCACATGCCCGACCAGGTGGTTCACCGCGTAGAGCGGCTTGCCGGTCGAGAGCGCCAACGCCTTCGCTGCGGCCACGCCCACCATCAGTGCGCCCGAGAGCCCCGGCCCGCAGGTGACCGCGATCGCGTCGATGTCGTCGAACGTCAGCTGCGCTTCGGCAAGGGCGGCACGGATGGTCGGAGTGAGCGCCTCGAGATGGGCCCGTGCGGCGATCTCGGGAACCACTCCCCCGTAGCGGGCGTGTTCGTCCATCGACGACGCGATCGCGTTGGCGAGCAGGGTCGTGCCGCGCACGATCCCGATCCCGGTCTCGTCACACGAAGTCTCGATGCCGAGCACGACGGGCTGGCGGATGGAGTCTGTCACGCGGCACCTCCGGCCGGAAGGTCGAGTCGCATGACGACCGCGTCGACGTCATCGGGCTGGTAGTACCCGCGGCGCACTCCGATGGGCAGGAACCCGAGGTTCTCGTAGAGCGTCTGGGCACCCGGATTGTCGGCACGCACCTCGAGGAACAGTCGCCTGGCACCCCGCGAGACCGCCTCGGCGATCAGGGTGGTCATCATCAGCCGTGCGAGGCCGCGCCGCCGCGCATCCGGAGCAACGGCGATGGTCTGGATGTCGGCATCCGCTGCTCCCCGTGCGCTCATCAGCCCGGCGTACCCGCTGAGGGCGGTCGTGGGGCCGTCGCCCGGTCGTGTGGCGACCAGGTAGCGACAGTAGGCCTGCGACAGGTCGCCGAGCATCATCGCCCGGGACCACGCGTCGTTCTCGAACGTCGCGGTCTCGAGTTGCATGATGGCGTCGACGTCGTCGGGTGTGGCGACGCGCAGCACGAACTGCTCGCTCACCGGCTGCTCGCTCACCGTTTCCGCGCTCACTGGGTCACCCGCTTCACTCCGGTCGGCACCGTCACGTCGGGCGAGCGGAGGTAGAGCGCTTCGTCGGGGGCGAAGGGTCCGTTCGAATCGAGCAGGCCGAGAGCGACGACACCGAGCTGCCCGGCCGAGACGTGGGCGCCATCGGTTCTGCGGGCGTCGAGGTGCGGGAGGTCATCCGGCTTCGACAGGCCCGGCCCGCCGAGCCTCACCGGCGCCGCGGCGAGGTCGTAGAGCGACCAGTAGACCTCGTGCCGGCGGGCATCCGTCACGACCAGAAGCTCGCCGGTACGGCCATCGGATGCCTCGGCGAGCGCGATCGCGTCATGACTGATCACCGGCAGCACCGGCACGCCCGCCCCCAGGGCGAACACGCGCGCGGCGGCGATGCCGACCCGGAGCCCGGTGAATGGCCCGGGGCCCATTCCCGCGACGACACCGGTGAGCTCCCGCACCTCAACTCTGGCCTCTGCGAGCGCCCGTTCGATCAGCCGCCCGATCACCTCGGCATGCTTCATCGTGTCGAATCCGTCGGCCTGGCTGAGCACCCTCGGGTTCTGGATGCCTGCCCCACCCCGCACGACGGCCACGCTCGTGCCGGCCGACGTGTCGATCGCCAGCAGCAGCTCGGGTCGGCCGGTCATCTGCGTACTTCCGTGCTGCGGAGCGTGCCGCGCCGGTACAGGGTGAGCTGGCGCGGCTCGATGGGCTCGTCGACGTCGGCCTCGCCCGAGTCGCTCTCACCGGGCGACACCGCGGCCCCGTGCGGCCGTTCGATCACGAGCTCGAGGTACCCGTCGACCAGGCGTTCAACCATGCCCGAACCCCACTCCACGACCACGATCGAGTGCGCGAAGTCGATGTCGAGGTCGTCGAGCTCCGCCGCGCTGCCGAGCCGGTAGGCGTCGACGTGCACCAGCGGAACCCCGGTCGCGCGATTCGGGTGTGTGCGGGCGAGAACGAACGTCGGGCTGGTGACGGAGCCCCGCACTCCCAGCCCCTCGCCGAGGCCGCGCGTGAACGTCGTCTTGCCCGCCCCGAGCTCACCGGTGAGCACGAGCACATCCCCGGCGCGGAGCCGGCCTGCGAACTCCACACCGAACGCGTGCATCCGCTCGGGGTCGGCGATCTCCCACGACTCGTCGGTGACGTACTCGCGCACCACACGCGGACCGACCCGGGCCACGATCTCGTCGCCGATCGTCTGCGCCCAGCCCGCCCATTCCTCGGCCGTCGGCACACTCGCGCGCTCACCATCCGTCCCGAAACCGTGCGGCTCCTCGCCGAACACGACGACCTCGTCGCCCACCGAGACGGGTGCGTCGCCGACATCCACCACGATCTGGTCCATTGCCACCCGCCCCGCAACACGGTGCCGGAGGCCATCGATCCACACCTCGCCGTGGCCGCTGGAGGCCCGGGGAATCCCATCCGCATAGCCGAGCGGAACCAGCGCCAGCGTTGTCTCGCGATCGGTGCGATAGTCGAATCCGTACGACACTCCGTGCCCGGCCGCCACGCGCTTCACCGAGACCACCGGTGCCACCAACGTCATCACCGGCCGGAGCCCGAGCTCCACGGCCGTCTCGTCGTCGAACGGGGAGACCCCGTAGGCGGCGATACCGAAGCGCACCATGTCGAAGCGTGCCTCGGGCATCCGGATTCCCGCAGAACTCGCCGCGAGGTGCAGCTTCAACGGCGGAGCGTCGAGCCCGCGCGCGACGTCGACCGCCGCGCGGAACTGCTCGAGCGCGTCCCTGTCGTCGGCCGGTGAGGCATCTGCCAGATGCGACCAGGCCGCGAACAGCTCGAGCAGGCCCTGCTCGTGCAGCTCCCGCGCGCGGAGCACGAGCCCCGGCCAGTCCTCGACGGTCGCGCCGTTGCGGTGGAGCCCCGTGTCGATCTTGAGGTGCACCCGCGCCGGTGCCGGCAGCGCGCTGCCCTCTGCGCCCGCGTCGCCGCCCGCACCCGCACCCGCTCCGCCACCCGCGTGCGCGCTGCCACCCGCACCCGCACCGCCACCCGTGCCGCCAGTCGATCCGGACGCCATCCGAACGAGCCGCGCCCGCGCCTCCGCGATCCGCTCCAGCTGCCAGAGGGCCGACACGCCGAGGTCGATCCCCCCTGCGACCGCCCCGTCGAAGTCGGCATCGGGAGCGTGCATCCAGGCGAAGATCGGCACCGTGAACCCGGCGTCCCGGAGCTCGAGGGCTGCCGGGATGTCGAGCACCGCAAGGGCGGTCGCCCCGGCCTCGAGCGCCGCACCCGCGAGTTCGATCATCCCGTGCCCGTAGGCGTCGGCCTTGACCGCGAGCATCGTCTCGGCCGGGTACGCGAGCGCTGCCAGCGTTCGCACGTTGTGTCGGAACGCGTCGAGGTTGATCCGCGCAACGCGCTCGGGTGCTGCTGCACTCATGACGTGTACCTCCGCTCGAATCGCGGGCCGATACGGGTCACGATCTCGTAGTTGATGGTCTCGGCGGCCCTCGCCCAGTCGTCGGCCGACGGATGCCCGTCTGCCGGATCCCCGAACAGCACCACTCGGTCGCCCACCTCGACGGGTTCGTCGTGCACGTCGGCCACGAACTGGTCCATCGCGATGCGCCCCGAGACGCGGTGGAGGCCGCCCCGGATCCACACCGGTGCGCGGTTCGAGCCGAGCCGCGGGATCCCGTCGGCGTAGCCCAGCCCCACCAGCGCCAGCGTGGACTCCCCCGCGGTGCGGTACGTGTACCCATACGACACGGCGCTGTCTGC
Organism: Subtercola boreus; assembly: GCF_003399625.1. Classification (GTDB taxonomy): domain Bacteria; phylum Actinomycetota; class Actinomycetes; order Actinomycetales; family Microbacteriaceae; genus Subtercola; species Subtercola boreus_C. Next base: position 114,975 of record NZ_NBXA01000026.1, read on the forward strand.
CGGAACCCGCTTCACCGAGATCACTCGCCCCTCGACCCGCATGGCAGGCCGCAGCCCGAGATCGGCCGAGGTGGCGTCGTCGAACGGCGAGAGTCCGTACATCCCGATGCCGAGTCGCACCATCGTCAAACGGGTCTCGGGCAGTCTCAGCGTCGCTGCCGTCGAGGCGAGGTGGATGACCGTGGGCTCGATCCCGGCCGCGCGAGCCTCCTCGACGGCGGCCGCCAGCAGCCGGAGCTGCGCACGATCCTCGTCATCGTTCGCGTTCGACAGGTGGCTGAAGATGCCCGTGACCGTGAGCACCCCGGCCTGCTGCAACTCGGCGGCACGACCGAACAGCGCGGCCCACTCGCTCCGCTCGGCACCGTTCCGGCCGAGACCGGTGTCGAGCTTCAGCTGCACCCGTGCCGCGGTCTGGCCCGTGCCATCCGCGCCGGGCACCGGCTCGCCCGCGCCATCCGCGACTACCCCTCGCACCGCCTCGACGGCCCGCGCCACCGCCTCCAGCTGAGCCACCGAGCTCACCCCGACGTCGATCCCGCGGAGGACCGCCTCATCGAACCGGGCGTTCGAGCCGTGCAGCCAGGCCAGAACGGGAACGTCGAGTCCGGCATCCCGGAGCGCCACCGCCTCGTCGACATCGGCCACCCCGAGCCAGGTCGCACCCGCCTCCACAGCCGCCCGCGCGACCTCGACGGCGCCGTGACCGTACCCGTTCGCCTTGACGACCGCCATGACGGCGGTGCCCGGCCCGACGAGCGTGGCGACGGTGCGCACATTGTGCCGGATCGCACCGAGGTCGACGGCGGCGAGCCGGAACGGTTGCTGCTCGGCCTCGTGCTGCGACGGGGCACGCCTGTCTGCCACCACCCCTGACGGACCCGACACCGTTTCGTCGTCACTCATCGCACACCACCCTCGCCCACCACGAATGCACAGGCTGAGTCTCCGTCGTGGCTCAACGAGAGATGCAGCGTGTCGATCCCGTGCGCCGCCACCGACTCGGCAGCGTAGCCCGCAAGCCTGAACGACGGCCGCCCGAGTTCGTCGGAGACCACCTCCACGTCGTGCCAGCGGAACCCGGTGGGGTCGCCGACCGCCTTCACCAACGCCTCCTTCGCCGCAAATCTCGCGGCCAGGGAACGCAGGGAGAGGGAGCGTTCGCTCTCAGCGAACAGGCGTTCCACTAGCGCCGGAGTGCGCGTCAGCTGGCGCTTGAATCGCGGCACATCGACGATGTCGACGCCGACACCGATGATCACGAGTCCAGGCTCCCGGCTACTCGACCGTGACCGATTTGGCGAGGTTGCGGGGCTGGTCGACGTCGAGTCCCTTGGCGGTCGCCAACTCCATCGCGAAGATCTGCAAGGGAACGACGGCCAGCAGCGGCTCGAACAGTGCACCCGCCAGCGGGATCGGAATGACCTCGTCGGCGAACGGCAGCACCGAAGCGTCGCCCTGCTCGGCGATGGCGAGGATCCGCGCACCGCGCGCCCGGATCTCCTGGATGTTCGAGACCACCTTGGCGTGCAGCGAATTCGGATCCCGCGGGCTCGGAACGACAACGAACACCGGCTGTCCCGGCTCGATCAGCGCGATCGGCCCATGCTTCAGCTCACCGGCGGCGAACCCCTCGGCGTGGATGTACGCCAGCTCCTTGAGCTTCAGGGCACCCTCGAGAGCCACCGGGTAGCCCACGTGCCGACCGAGGAACAGCACGGCGCGGGAGTCCGACATCCACTTCGCCAGCTCCTGGATGCGCTCCTTCGTGAGCAGCACCTGTTCGAGCTTCTCGGGGATGCTCGACAGCTCGTCGAGCGCCTCCTTCGTCGCCTCGGGCGAGAGTGTGCCGCGCACCTCGGCGAGGTGCAGGCCGAACAGGTAGAGCGCCGCGATCTGGGCGACGAACGCCTTCGTCGACGCCACGGCGACCTCGGGGCCGGCGTGCGTGTAGATCACGGCATCCGACTCGCGGGCGATCGTCGCACCCTGCGTGTTGCAGATCGAGAGGGTCTTCGCCCCGGCCTCGATCGCGTACTTCACGGCCATCAGCGTGTCCATCGTCTCGCCGGACTGGCTGATCGACACGACGAGCGTGGTCGGCGACAGCACCGGCTCGCTGTAGCGGAACTCGTGCGAGAGCTGCACCTCGACCGGGATGCGCGCCCACTTCTCGAGCGCGTACTTGCCGAGCATCCCGGCGTAGCTCGCGGTGCCGCAGGCGATGATCACGATGCGGTCGATGCCGACGAGCGACTCCTCGAGCCCGGCCAGGTCGGGCAGAACGACGTGGTCGTCGTGGATGCGCGTGCGGAGCGTGTTCGCCACGGCTTCGGGCTGCTCGCTGATCTCCTTCGCCATGAAGCTCGACCAGCCGCCCTTCTCCGCGGCGGAGGCATCCCACGACACCTGGAACTCTGTCGGCTGCACCTCGGTGCCGAAGAAGTCGGTGACGGTCACGGTGTCGGGGGTGATGGTCACGATCTGGTCCTGGCCGATCGCCACCGCGCGCTGGGTGTGCTCGACGAAGGCCGCGACATCCGAGCCCAGGAAGTTCTCGCCCTCGCCCAGCCCGATCACGAGCGGGGAGTTGCGGCGCGCACCGACCACGACGAGCGGCTCGTCCCTGTGCAGGGCCAACAGGGTGAACGCGCCCTCGAGGCGCACCACGACACGGCCGAGTGCAGCAGCGAGCCCGCCACCGGCCTCGTACTCCCGGCCGAGCAGCTTCGCGGCGACCTCGGTGTCGGTCTCGCTCTCGAAGGTGTAACCGTCGGCGAGCAGTTCGGCCTTCAGCTCGGCGAAGTTCTCGATGATGCCGTTGTGGATGAGGGCGAGCTTGCCGTCCCGGCTGAGATGCGGATGCGCATTGCCGTCGGTCGGCCCACCGTGGGTCGCCCAGCGGGTGTGACCGATGCCCGTTGAGCCGTCGGTGAGCGCTTCGGCGGCCAGGTCATCCACCAGCACAGCCAGCTTGCCCGCGCGCTTTCGCGTGACGAGGTCGCCTTCCTCGGTGATGATCGCCACCCCGGCGGAGTCATAACCGCGATACTCGAGTCGCCGCAGCCCTCCGAGAAGAACCTCCAGGCTCTTTGGTCGTCCGACGTAGCCCACGATTCCACACATGGATCCGATTTTACAGGGGCCATCTGTGTGTTGAGGCACAATGGACACCTATGGTTGATTCCGCGTCGATTCCCACCGTGAGCCACACCACCCCCTACGTCGAGATCGACCGGGCGGACTGGGCGGCCCTCGCCCCCGCCACCCCCCACCCCCTCCTCGAAACAGAGATCGTGCAGTTGCGCGGCCTCGGCGAGCCGCTCGACATGACCGAGGTGAGCGAGGTCTACCTGCCGCTCAGCCGTCTTCTGAACCTCTACGCTGCGGCGCGGCAGAACCTGCACCGGCAGACCGCCGACTTTCTCGGCGAGCGGGCGAGGCGGACCCCCTTCGTCATTGGCGTGGCGGGCTCGGTCGCCGTGGGCAAGTCGACCATCGCGCGCCTGCTCCGCGAGTTGCTCGCCCGTTGGGAGGACACCCCCCGCGTCGAACTCGTGACCACCGACGGGTTCCTGCTGCCGAACCACGAGCTGAACCGGCTCGGCATCATGGACCGCAAGGGCTTCCCCGAGAGCTACGACCGCCGGGCGCTCCTCCGCTTCGTCAGCGCGGTGAAGAGCGGAGCCGAAGAGGTGCGTGCCCCGTTCTACTCTCATCTGAGCTACGACATCGTGCCGAACGCACAGATCGTCGTGCGCCAGCCCGACATCCTCATCGTCGAGGGCCTCAACGTGTTGCAACCCCCCTCCCCCGGGCACCGGCTCGCGGTCAGCGACCTGTTCGACTTCACGATCTACGTGGATGCCCGCACCACCGATATCGCGCACTGGTACGAGGAGCGTTTCCTGAAACTCCAGCGCGGTGCGTTCGCGAACCCGAGCTCGTTCTTCCACCGCTACTCGAGCCTGACCGAGGAGGAGGCGCGGCGAACCGCGCACTCGATCTGGACGTCGATCAACCAGCCCAACCTCGTGCAGAACGTGCTGCCGACGAAGTCGCGGGCGACCCTCGTGCTGCAGAAGGGCGCGAACCACGCCGTGAAGCGCGTGCTCGTCCGGAAGCTCTGACCCCGGCCGGCGCAGCCGCGCACGAACCGGCGGGATGAGCGGTTAGAGGGAGAGCTGCTCGCGCACCACGGCGGCCAGCTCGCCGGCAACACGGTCTGCGGTCGCCTGGTCGGCGGCCTCCACCATCACGCGCACGAGCGGCTCGGTTCCGGATGGGCGGAGCAGCACGCGCCCGGTCTCGCCGAGAGCCTCGCCCGCTGCGAGAACGGCCGCGGCCAGCACCTCGTCGGTCGTCGACCGCTCGCGATCGACGCCCGAAACGTTGATGAGCGTCTGGGGGTAGACCGTCATCACGCTGGCGAGTTCGGCGAGCGTCTTGCCCGTGCCCGCCATGTGGCTGGCCAGTTGCAGGCCGGTCAGGATCCCGTCGCCCGTAGTGGCGTAGTCGCCGAAGATGATGTGGCCGGATTGCTCGCCGCCGAGGTTGTAGCCGTGGGCGTTGATCGCCTCGAGCACGTACCGGTCGCCGACCTTGGTCTCGAGCATCCGGATGCCCTGCTCGGCCATTGCGCGACGAAGACCGAGATTCGACATGACAGTGGCCACGAGCGTGCGTTCGACGAGCGCACCACGGGAGTCGAGGGCGGTCGCGAGGATCGCCATGATCTGGTCTCCGTCGACGACAGCACCTGTCGCGTCGACCGCCAGGCACCGGTCGGCGTCTCCGTCATGGGCGATGCCGAGGTCGGCCCCCTCGGCGATCACCGCGGCGGCGAGGCCGTCGAGATGGGTGGATCCCACCCCGTCGTTGATGTTCTCACCGTTCGGGTCGTTGCCCATCACGGTGACACGCGCCCCGGCGTCGGTGAAGACGTCGGGCGAGACACCCGCTGCAGCGCCGTGGGCGCAGTCGAGCACGACATGCAGCCCGTCGAGCCGGTGCGGGAGGGTGCCGAGCAGATGCACGACATACCGGTCTTCGGCGTCGGCGAAACGGCGGATGCGCCCAACGTCTCCGCCGAGCGGCACGAGGAACGGCTCACCGAGGGCGGCCTCGATGGCCTCCTCGATCTCGTCGTCGAGCTTCTTGCCGCCCCGCGCGAAGAATTTGATGCCGTTGTCGGGCGCCGGATTGTGCGATGCGGAGATCATGCAGCCGAAATCGGCACCGAGGTCGGCAACGAGATAGGCGGCGGCCGGCGTGGGAATCACACCGGCATCGAAGACGTCGACACCGGAACTGGCAAAGCCGGCCGCGACCGCTGCGGCGATGAAGTCACCGGAGGTACGCGGGTCCCGTGCGAGAACCGCGATCGGTCGACGACCGGCTGTACGTGCCGATGCGCCGAGCACTACAGCGGCGGCCTGGGCTACGCGAAGAGCCAGATCTGCCGTGACATCTCTGTTCGCGAGCCCACGCACACCGTCGGTGCCGAAGAGGCGAGCCAAAACGAAGTACTGAACGCCGCTGGCGTCAGCGCTTGGAGAACTGGGGAGCCTTACGGGCCTTCTTGAGACCAGCCTTCTTACGCTCCTTGACGCGCGCGTCGCGGCTCAGGAAGCCGGCCTTCTTCAGGGTCGCGCGGTTGTTCTCTTCGTCGATCTCGTTGAGGGCACGGGCGATGCCGAGGCGGAGGGCCCCGGCCTGGCCGGAGGGGCCACCACCCGAGATCTTCGCGATGACGTCGTAGCTGCCGAGCAGGTCGAGCAGCTTGAACGGGTCGTTGATGAGCTGCTGGTGCAGCTTGTTCGGGAAGAAGTCCTCGAACTCACGGCCGTTCACGACGATGGTGCCGGCACCCGGCGTGAGACGCACGCGGGCGATGGCCTGCTTGCGACGGCCGACGGCCGCTCCTCCGACGCTCAGCACGGGGCGAGCAGCCTTCGGGGTCTCTTCGGTCGGGGTCTCGGTCGAGTAGCTCTCGGGAGCCACGTCGATCTGATCTGAAATTTTCGCCACTTTGGTTACGAATCCTTTGTCTGAAGTCTGATGACCGGCGGGCGCTACTGCGCGACCTGGTCGAAGGTGTAGGGAACGGGCTGCTGGGCGGAGTGCGGGTGCTCGCTGCCGGTGTAGACCTTCAGCTTCGTCAGCTGTGCGCGGCCGAGCGAGTTCTTCGGCAGCATGCCGCGGATCGCCTTCTCGACGGCGCGGGTCGGGTTCGTCTCGAGGAGCTGGGTGTAGTTCATCGACGACAGGCCTCCCGGGTAACCGGAGTGGCGGTAGGCGATCTTCTGGGCAGCCTTGGAGCCGGTGAGGGCGACCTTCTCGGCGTTGATGATGATCACGAAGTCGCCGCCGTCGAGGTGCGGGCTGAAGGTCGGCTTGTTCTTGCCGCGCAGGATGATCGCGGCGTGGCTGGCCAGACGGCCGAGCACGACGTCGGTCGCGTCGATGATGACCCAGTTGCGAACGATCTCGCTCACTTTGGGAGAGTAGGTACGAGTCACAGTGATAGTGCTTTCTTGGTCGAAATGAGGTGTCCGTGAATCCCACTCCGTGGCCGATTCCGTTCGCACACACCGAATGACGGTTTCGTGGGCGAGAGAGCGGGCCCGTGGAGGGCTCAACTTCGGGCGGCACAGAGAACTGTTGCACACCAAGGGTCGACACTAGCCTATCTGGCGGATCATTTCCAGTCGCGCCTCAGCCAACGCCTCGCGCGAACGGTGGGCCCTCGTCTCCTCGGCCCGTCGAGCGAGGCCCGCCGCATCCGGGTACCCGACCGCCATCAGCGTCAATCCTCTGGCCGGCATCACCTTGAAGGCGCTGGTGCGCTCGAGAGCGTCTCGGAGCGAGACCACCTCCGCGAGGCTCAACCGCCCCTCGCCGACCGCCACGGAAGCGCCCACCACAGCCCGCACCATGCTGTGGCAGAAGGCATCGGCCTGCAGCGTGGCCGTCACCACCCCGTCGTCGGCGCGTCTCCACCGAAAGTCCTGGAGGGTGCGGATGGTCGTGGCGAACGCCCTCGGCTTGCAGAACGAGGCCCAGTCGTGCAGCCCGAGAAGTTCATCGGCCACCTCCTGCATGGCATCGACGTCGAGCACCTTCGTCGTCCAGGCCGTGGTGCGGCGGGTCAGCGGGCTCCGCACCGGAAGGCTGTCGGCGATGCGGTACTCGTACCGGCGCCACAGGGCGGAGAACCTCGCGTCGAAGCCCTCGCCGGCGACGGAGGTCTGCCGCACCACGATGTCGACGGGTCGACCCAGAACGCCGTTGACGCTCAGGGCTATCCGGCTGATCTCGATGTTGCCGGCCTGCTGAGGGGTCAGGTCGAGGTGCACGACCTGGCCCCTGGCGTGCACCCCGGCATCCGTTCGACCGGCGACCACCAGCGACGGCAGGACCCCGAGCCCCGAATACAGCCGCCGGAGGGCTTCCTCGAGTTCACCCTGCACGGTGCGGAGCCTGGGCTGCTTCGCCCAGCCGGCGAAGTCGGTTCCCTCATAGGCCAGGTCGAAACGCACCCGAACCGCATCAGCCACGCCGACCACGCACCCCGCCTCTCAGATTGCGGGCACTGCCCCCAGCTCGGCACCCTCGGGGTACGTCTCGAACATTCTCGACGCAAAGTCGTCGGTGTCGACAGTACCAAGACCCAGGAGAGTTTCCGTGCGCAGGATGCCCGGGAGCGCCGGTACGCGTTCGAGGATCAGTTCGCGGAGGTGCGGCTGATCGCTCACCCGGAAACGGGCGGTGAGGTCGTAGCGGCCCGTCACGATGGTGAGCTGCTCCAGCTCGGGCAGCTCACCCAGCGCTTCGATGGTGCACTGGCGGTCGGCTTCGGGTGTGAGGGTGATGTTCACCACGGCGATGACCCCGAGCCCGAGACGGGACCAGTCGATCGAGACGGAGTACTGCTTGACCACGCCGGTTCTCTCGAATCGCGACAGCCGCTCCGCCACGGCCGGCGGCGACATGCCCACCTTTCGGCTGAGCGCCCGCTGGGACTGCCGGGAATCCCTCGCCAGCTCCCTGAGCAGGGCAACGTCTTTGCCGTCGAGGCCGACCTCGGGGCCCTCCAATCCTGCCGTGATCTTCGCCGTGAACAGACTGCGCTTCTTCATTCGTACTCCACCTTTTGGCCCCTATGACAAGTGAATATGAGTATATCTTATCTTTTGGGGTCAAAAAGAACCCCGGCTGCCAGATTTCGGCAACCGGGGTTCTCCAAGCGATCAGACGAGCAGCCTACTTCGCGTCGTCGGCCTTCTCGGCCGCGTCAGCCTCAACCTCGGCGGCGGCCTCGGTGGGCTCCTCCGAAGCGACGGGCTCGCTGGCCTCGACAGCCTCGGTCTCCTCGGCGGGCACTGCGGCCTCGTCGGAATCCGTGTCGTCAGCGACGGTGTCGTCGGCAACAGGCGCCGCGGCGGTGGAGCTGCGGGTCGAGCGCACCTTCGGCGTCACGGGCTCGAGAACGAGCTCGATCTGAACCATCGAAGCGTTGTCGCCCTTGCGGAATCCGAGCTTCGTGATGCGGGTGTAGCCGCCGTCGCGCAAGGCGACGAGAGGCGCGATCTCGGTGAAGAGCTCGTGCACGACGGTCTTGTCACCGATGGTCGCGAGCACACGACGACGAGCGTGCAGGTCGCCCTTCTTCGCGAACGTGATGAGTCGCTCGGCTACCGGGCGGAGGCGCTTGGCCTTCGTCTCGGTGGTCTTGATGCTCTTGTGCGTGAACAGCTGGGCAGCCAGGTTCGCGAGCAGCAGGCGCTCGTGCGCCGGCCCTCCGCCGAGGCGGGGCCCTTTAGTGGGGGTAGGCATTTCGTTTTCTCCAGTGAGTAGGTCGTGAGTCGTCCGGCCGGGGCCGAAGCGGAATCAAGTGGGGTTAGATGTTCTCGTCGTCGTAGCCACCGTAGAAGTGGGCGCCGTCGAATCCGGGCACCGTGTCCTTCAGCGACAGGCCAAGCTCGACGAGCTTGTCCTTGACTTCATCCACTGACTTCTGACCGAAGTTGCGAATGTTCATGAGCTGGGTCTCGCTCAGCGCAACGAGCTCGCTGACGGTGTTGATTCCCTCGCGCTTCAGGCAGTTGTACGAACGCACCGACAGATCGAGGTCTTCGATCGGAACGGCGAGCTCCGAGCTCAGCACGGCGTCGACAGGAGCCGGGCCGATCTCGATGCCCTCAGCGGCAGTGTTGAGCTCGCGGGCGAGGCCGAACAGCTCTGTCAGCGTGCGGCCGGCAGACGCGATGGCGTCGCGCGGCGTGATGGCCGGCTTCGTCTCCACGTCGACGACCAGGCGGTCGAAGTCGGTGCGCTCACCGGCACGAGTCGCCTCGACGCGGTAGGTGACCTTGAGCACGGGCGAGTAGATCGAGTCGATCGGGATCTGGCCCGCTTCGCTGAACTCGCTTCGGTTCTGGGTCGACGAGACGTAGCCGCGGCCACGCTCGATGATGAGCTCGAGTTCGAACTTCGCCTTGTCGTTCAGGGTGGCGATGACGAGCTCGGGGTTGTGGATCTCCACACCGGCAGGAGCCGAGATGTCGGCCGCCGTGACCTGGCCCGATGCGTGCTTCCGCAGGTAGGCCGTGATCGGCTCGTCGTGCTCACTCGAGACGACTAGTCCCTTGATGTTCAGGATGATCTCGGTGACGTCTTCCTTCACACCGGGGATCGTGCTGAACTCGTGCAGCACGCCGTCGAGGCGGATGCTCGTGACAGCTGCACCTGGAATGGACGAGAGCAGAGTGCGACGGAGGGAGTTACCGAGGGTGTAACCGAAGCCGGGTTCCAGCGGTTCGATGACGAACCGTGAACGGAACTCCGAGATGTTCTCTTCGGTGAGCGTTGGACGCTGTGCAATGAGCACTGTTGATTCCTTTCGGCTAAGTGTCCGCTATATGACACTTGCGTTTGCGTACAGGGTGGCGAGCCCGACGTTGTTGAGTTTTCACGGTGCTCGCGCACCGCAGCTGAACGGCCTGAGCGGCGTGACCCCGTGGAGGAGTCACGCCGCTGGGGCTGTGGAAAGGAACCGCTACACGCGGCGACGCTTGGGCGGGCGGCAACCGTTGTGCGCCTGCGGCGTGACGTCGTTGATCGTTCCGACCTCGAGGCCTGCGGCCTGGAGCGAACGGATCGCCGTCTCACGACCCGAACCCGGACCCTTGACGAAGACGTCGACCTTCTTGACACCCTGCTCCTGCGCCTGGCGGGCGGCCGACTCGGCCGACAGCTGGGCTGCGAACGGAGTCGACTTGCGGGAGCCCTTGAAGCCGACGGTGCCGGACGAGGCCCAGCTCAGCACGGCACCCGACGGGTCGGTGATCGTCACGATGGTGTTGTTGAACGTCGACTTGATGTGGGCCTGGCCCACGGGGATGTTCTTCTTCTCTTTACGCCGCGGCTTGCGAGCGGCCGATTTTGGTGCTGCCATGATGTTCTCCTAAAACGTTTATGGCGATGCCGTGCTTCGGGGCCTGAACCCGGAAGTGTTGGCTATCGGGCCTTCTTCTTGCCTGCAACGGTGCGCTTCGGGCCCTTACGGGTACGAGCGTTGGTCTTGGTGCGCTGGCCGTGCACGGGCAGGCCGCGACGGTGACGGATGCCCTGGTAGCTGCCGATCTCGACCTTGCGGCGGATGTCGGCTGCAACCTCACGGCGGAGGTCACCCTCCACCTTGTACGCGCCTTCGATGTGGTCGCGCAGGGCGACCAGCTGCTCGTCGGTGAGGTCTTTGACGCGAACGTCACCCGAGATCTCGGTGTCGGCGAGGGTCTGAAGGGCCCTCGTGCGGCCGACGCCGTAGATGTAAGTCAGTGCGACCTCCACGCGCTTGTCGCGCGGAATGTCTACTCCTGCAATACGTGCCATGGTGGCATGCTCCTGTTAGTGAGTGGAGGTCTGTAGCAGTGCCTGTGCCGCGGCCTCCAACCGCGGGTGTCTCCCGACCGCTCCTCGCGGAGACGGCCGGGATTCTGGCCCTGCTATAAAACGGGGTACTGCTGCCTAGCCCTGGCGCTGCTTGTGACGCGGGTTGGACTTGCAGATGACCATGACGTTGCCGTTCCGGCGAATGACTCGGCAGTGCTCGCAGATCGGCTTGACGCTGGGGTTGACCTTCATTGTTCTGTTCCTATCGCTGTCTTCGTACCCGCCGAGAGCGGCGGGCCGTTACTTTCCAGCGTTCGTTACCTGTGACCGCTACTTGTAGCGGTAGACGATACGACCACGGGTGAGGTCGTAGGGGCTGAGCTCCACGATCACGCGGTCCTCAGGGAGGATACGGATGTAGTGCTGTCGCATCTTGCCCGAAATGTGGGCAAGAACTCTGTGTCCGTTGGTCAACTCAACGCGAAACATCGCGTTGGGAAGAGCCTCGACCACTGCGCCCTCGATCTCGATGACACCGTCTTTTTTGGCCATAACTCACTGTCTGTATAAGTATTGATTACTGGTCGTGCGTGTATTGTTTCGGTGTCGTGACACCAAAGATCGAGTCTACCACAGCTTTCAGCGGCTGGAGATGACCGATGCGAACGTCTGCACCAGGGCCGGGAACAGCGGGTGACCGTCTGCGATACCTGTGATCCGGGTCACTGCGTCTTCTGCCGAATTCGAGGCGAGGATCTGCTGCAACTCGACCGACTCGGGGTCGGCGGGCACGTCGAACTCGAGAGCAGCGCGGATGGCCGCCAGCAGGGCAGCCGGCTCGATCCCGCGCTCGGCCAACTGGGCGGCCGGCCCGATGAACCGCTCGTTGCGGCTGAGCTTGCGGAGGGGTGCGCGCCCGACGCGGTCGACGGTGTCGGGCAGGTAGGGGTTCGCGAAGCGCTGGAGGTTCTTCTCCAGATATGCCTCCTGCACGCTCGGGTCGAATTCGTGCTTGGCGACGAGGAGTGACTTCGTCTCCTCGAGCACAGCCTTCACCTTCGTGAAGATGTCGGGAACCGCGATCGCCTCAGCGACAGGAGCAATTCCCTCTGCCGCACCGAAGTACGCCGTCGCAGCATGGCCGGTGTTCACCGTGAAGAGCTTCCGCTCGATGTAGGGGGCGAGGTCGGGCACGAAGTGCGCCTCGGGGATGTTCGGCAGAGCGTCCCCGAACGGACCCGACGCGATGGCCCATTCGAAGAAGTCCTCGACGGTCACGTCGAGGCCGGCATCCGGTGCCTGTCCCGGCACGATGCGGTCGACGGCGGTGTTCGCGAAGACGGCCCGCGCCGAGACGGCAGCGAAGTCGGCGCCGAGTGCGGTCTCGATGTGCCCCCGCAGAGCATCCGTCGCGTTGATCGCGTTCTCGCAGGCCATCACCTGCAGCGGAGCATCCGATGCCGAGCGGGCCTGGATCGCCCGCCCGATCAGGGGTGCCACGAAACGGAGGATGTTCGGACCGACAGCGGTCGTCACGATGTCGGCCGACGCGATCTCAGCGACCACACCAGCCTCGTCGGCCGAGCTGTTCAGTGCCCGGAAGTTGTCGACCGTCCATGTGCGGGGCGACAGCCCCACCTCGAAGACGTCGTAGGTCGGCGCCGCCGCGAGTGCGTCGATGAGAGAGGCGTTGACATCGGCGAAGACGACCTCGTAGCCGGCGTTGTGCAGGATCAGGCCGACGAATCCGCGACCGATGTTGCCTGCACCGAAGTGAACGGCCTTCATCAGTCCTCGTTCACCTGGGAGAGAAGCGCGAACACGGCTTCGTCGCTCGGGGCCTTCAGCAACTTCTCGACCTCGTCTTCATCACTGAAGATGAGGGCGATCTTCGAGAGGATGTCGAGGTGCCCTCCGTCTTTGCCGGCGATGCCGACGACGAAGCGCACCTCTTCACCATTCCAGTCGATGGGCTTCGAGTACCGCACGAACGAGAGCGCAGAGTCGAGGATCGCATCCTTGCCCTCGTTCGTGCCGTGCGGGATCGCGAGGTAGTTGCCCATGTAGGTGGAGACGGACGTCTCACGTTCGAGCATCGACGCCAGGTAGTCGTTCGTGACCGCGCCGGCCGCGAGCAGGAGGTCGTTCGCCTCGGCGATCGCGTCCTCCTTGGTCTCGGCCGTTCCGTGGATCTTGATCGAGTTCAGCGTCAATACGTCGCTCATGAGAATTCCGTCTCCTTGTCATGCGTTGTGCGGGTGGGGCGAGGCTTTTCGCTTACGCCTTCTCGGTGTTGTGCTGGCGTTCGAGCAGCCCGACGATCTCGTCGTACTTCGGGCTCGACATGAAGTTGTCGACCGAGACGTGCTCGGCACTCGGGGACTGCTGCTTCGCCCGGGCGGTCAGGTCCTGGTGGGTGATGACCAGGTCGATGTCGTCGGTCAGGTTCGAGATCGCCTTGTTGACCACAGTAACGTCCGTGATGCCGGCTTTCTTGATCTTGTTGCGAAGCACCGACGCCCCCATTGCGCTCGAGCCCATTCCCGCGTCGCAGGCGAACACGATGTTGTGCACGGCGGGAATCGACTGCGCCTCCTGGGCGCGGGACACCTCTTCGGCGGACTCGGGGTCGCGGGTCGACAGATCGGCCAGGCCACCCGCCTCATTCGCGAGTCCGTCTGCCTGCAGGTGGCCGAGCACCGAGCTCTGCTTGCCCTTGTTGGCCTGCGTCTGCGCGATGGCGGCGCTCAGGTCTCCGGCGTTCTCTGCAGCGAGGTCACGCTTGCGGGTGGCCCGCAGGATGATCGCGGTGACGAAGAACGACACGGCAGCCGATGCGATGACCGACAGGATCACGCCGACGTAGGAGTCAGGCGCGGTCTGGATCAGGATCGCGATGATCGACCCGGGTGAGGCCGGAGCGCGGAGTCCCGTCTGGAACAGCACGTTCACGAACACGCCGGTCATGCCACCGAGGATCGCGGCGATGATCGTCATCGGCTTCATGAGCACGTACGGGAAGTAGATCTCGTGGATGCCGCCGAAGAACTGGATGATGATCGCGCCGGGGGCGCTGGCCTTGGCAAGACCCACACCGAAGATCGCGAAGGCGATCAGGATGCCGACGCCGGGGCCGGGGTTCGCCTCGATCAGGAAGAGGATGCTCTTACCCGACTCCGAGACCTGCTGCACACCGAGAGGTGTGAACACACCGTGGTTGATCGCGTTGTTCAGGAAGAGCACCTTGCCGGGCTCGACCAGGATCGACGCCAGCGGCAGCAGCCCGAGGCTGACCAGCCAGTTCACGGCCGATTCGAGCGCAGCGCTCAGGGCGGTGATCAGCGGTGCGATGAGGAAGAATCCCGCAATCGCGAGGATCGCACCGAGGATGCCGGCCGAGAAGTTGTCGACGAGCATCTCGAAGCCGGGCCTGATCTTGTTGGCCCAGATCTTGTCGACCTGCTTCATGATGTAGGCCGCAAGCGGACCCATCACCATGGCGCCGATGAACATCGGTACCGGGCTGCCGACGATGACACCCATTGTCGCGATGACGGCGACGACACCGCCTCGGGTGTTGTAGATCATCCGGCCACCGGTGTTGGCGATGAGCAGGGGCAGCAGGTACGTGATCATGGGCGCGACGAGACCGACGTTCTCGGTGCCGTCAGCGTTCGGGAATCCGCCGATGATCGGAACGAGGATGCCGAACTGGGCGAGCCAGCCGGTCTTGATGAACAGGGCCGTGATGAGGCCCCAGGCGATGAAGGCGGCGATGTTGGGCATCACCATTCCGGAGAGGAACGTTCCGAATCGCTGGACGGCGACGCGGGTTCCTCCCTTCTGTGCGGCGCCGGCGGGGGCGCCGGTCTGGGTTTGTGACGTCGTCGTCATGACCTGTCTCCTTTGTGTGCGGGGGTTTTGTGGGGGTGGGTGCTGGGGGTGCCGAGTGTCATACGGATCGTTCTGATGGTGCTGTGGTGGCCTCGAGCACAGCGGCGCGGGCCTCGAACGCCGAGTTCGCCGCCAGGGCGAGAGCGGCGAACTCCTGTGCCTGCTCGAGCGTGTAGAGCGCGAGCTCCGCACGCACGTCTGCAAGCGCAGCGGGTGACATCGAGAGCGACGTCACCCCGAGTCCCGTCAGAACGACGGCGAGCAGCGGGTCTGCCGCCGCCTCACCGCAGACGCCGACCGGCTTG
Source organism: Subtercola boreus (assembly GCF_003399625.1). Lineage (GTDB taxonomy): Bacteria > Actinomycetota > Actinomycetes > Actinomycetales > Microbacteriaceae > Subtercola > Subtercola boreus_C. Next base: position 130,070 of record NZ_NBXA01000026.1, read on the forward strand.
CCGAGCGTCTGGCCGGCACGGCCGACCTCGCCGACGAGGCGGAGCACAGCCGGATGCCACGGATCCTGGAACGCCGCAACCGAACCCAGAAGACGGTCGGCTGCGAGCGTGTACTGGGTGAGGTCGTTGGTGCCGATGCTCGCGAAGTCCGCATCGGCGAGGATGCGGTCGGCGAGAAGAGCTGCCGAGGGCACCTCGACCATGACGCCGAGCGTGTTCAGCCCGAGTTCGCGGCCGAGAGCCGTGAAGTACCGCGTCTCCTCGACAGTCGAGACCATCGGGGCCATCACCCAGAGGTCAGCCTCTGTCACGGCCGCGGCATTGGCGAGCGCTGTGAGCTGGTCGCGGAGGATCTGCTCGTTCGCACGGAGGGCCCGCAGGCCCCGCAGACCGAGGGCCGGGTTCTCCTCGTCGGAGTCGTTCAGGAAGCTGAGCGGCTTGTCCGCTCCCGCGTCGAGCGCCCGCACGACGACCTTCTTACCGGGGAATGCCGCCAGAAGCTTGGTGTACTGCTCCTGCTGCGCCTCGACGCTCGGAGCCGAGGTCGAGTCGAGGAACAGGAACTCGGTACGGAAGAGCCCCACGCCCTCCGCACCCTTTGCCACCGCGTCGGCTGCGGCATCCGCGGAGCCGAGGTTCGCCAGCAGCGGCACGGTGGTTCCGTCGGCGAGCCTGCCGGCGCCGGTCGGCGCGACGGGACGGGCCTTCCGCTCAGCGAGGGTCTGCTCGGCGCGGGTCACTTCGTCATCGCTCGGGGAGGCCGTGATCGAACCCGTGCTCGCGTCGACGATGACGGTCTGGCCGTCGGTGAGCTCCAGCGCGCCGGCAGCGCCGACGACGGCCACGATCGCCTTGTCCCGGGCGAGGATGGCGGTGTGTGACGTTGGCCCCCCTTCGCTGGTGACCAGTGCGAGCACCTTGTCGAGGTCGAGCAGAGCTGTGTCGGCGGGAGCCAGGTCGCTCGCCACGAGCACGAAGGCGAAGTCGGGGTCGGGGATGCCCGGCGCGGGCACACCGCGGAGATTCGCGACGACCCGCTGCGAGACGTCATTGAGGTCGGTTGCGCGCTCGGCCATATAGCCGCCCATGCTCACCAGCAGATCGCGGAAACTCGCAAACGCTTCGAAGACGGCGCGCTCGGCGGTCAATCCGCCCTGCACTCGTGCCTCGACATCGTCGGCCAGAGTGGGGTCCTCCGCCATGAACGCCTGCGCCTCGAGAACGTCGTGCGCGGTGCCGCCTGCGCGCTCACCGCGAGCCCGGATGTCTGCGGCCGTCGCCTGGAGGGCAGCGGATGCGCGATCCAGCTCGGCGGCCGGAGTGAGCGTCGACGGGGTGGCCTCCGGCTCGGGCAGGGGTGCGGGCATCCGGACGACAGGGCCGATGGCCAGTCCCCGGCCGATGCCCGCACCGTGGAGCAGGGTGGTGGCGGAACTACTCGGCATCGAGGTCGCGCCCCAGCATCGCGGCGAGGTCGTCGAGGATCGCATCGGCGTTCGCGTCGTCGGAGGAGATGGTCACCGTGTCGCCCGACTCGATGCCGAGCGAGATGACGCCGAGGATGCTCGCAGCATTCACTGCCTTGCCGTCGCCCTTGGCGATGTTCACCTTCACGCCGGACTTGGCGACAGCCTGCGTGAAGAGCGAGGCGGGGCGAGCATGCAGCCCGTGCGACGAGGCGATCTGAGCAGTGCGTTCGGTCATGAGATGTTCTCCGTGGTTGTCGGGGTGGATGGTCGAGACGGGGCAGGCAGGAAGGCGGCGGCCGGGACGGGGGCGGCCGAGAGGACAGAGCCAGAGGCACGGAGGGTTTCGATCGCGAGGTCCAGTGCGGCCTCTTCACCACCGGCGCCGAAGACGTCCTCGGGCAGCAGTGCGGCTGGCACGTGGTAACCGGCAGCGATCTCTGTGAGAACCGACAGCTCGTCCGCTAGGTGCGGCCCGACCAGGAGCACGTCGATCCCGGGCATCCGGGAGTCGATCGCGGACTGGCTCACGGCCTTGACGGTGGCCTCGAATCCCCGGGCCTTCGCCGCCTGGCGCATGCGGTGGGCGAGGAAGGTACTGGAGGCGCCTGCACCGCAGACGACAAGGATGTTCTTCACGGTTCTCGCCTCCTTGCGCGATCGTGCGGGCCGCATCCAACAGGCCCCGAAACAGGTACTCAGGCAAGTCTGCTGAAAACGAGCCGTGTGTTCCAGCAGAAAACTTTCCGCCCCCCGCGGAAAGCGCCGTGAGATTCGGCCTGTAGAGTTTCAGGCCATGAGCGACAGACGTCAACGGTTGCTCGACTTCCTCGCCGAGAACGACGGCTGGACGACGTCGAGCCAGCTCGCCGACCGTCTGGGAGTGACCACCCGCAGCGTCCGGAGCTATGTCACGGCGGCGAAGGCCGCGGCAGAACCGCTCGACATCATCTCGTCGTCGGCCGAGGGCTACCGGCTGAACCGTGACGCCTACGCGAACTGGCTGGGCCGCCCGGACTCACCGCGCGACCGGCTGCACCACGTCGTGCGGCGCCTGAACGAGTCGACGGACGGGGTCGACGTCTACGAGCTCGCCGCCAGCCTCTTCGTGAGCGAGTCGACCATCGAAGCCGATCTCCGGAAGGCCAGGCCGCTCCTCGAAGAGGCCGGTCTCACGCTGGCTCGCCAGGGCAGCATCGTCTCGGTCCAGGGCGGCGAGGAGAACCGGCGGCGCCTCGTGAGCCGCATGTTCCGGGACGAGAGCGCCCGCGGCTTCATCGAGGTCGAGCGCATCCAGAAGGAGTTCGGATCGGCCAACCTCACGGCCTTCAAGACAGATCTGCTGGCACTGCTCGACTCCGGCGGCTACTTCGTCAACGAATTCGGACTCGACAGCGTGCTGCTGCATGTGGCGATCGCGGTCGACCGCACCCAGAAGGACCTGGTGCTGGGGGCCGCGGATGTCGACCCCGGGGCATCCGTGCCGCCCGCCGAACTCGGGGCGGGCATCCATCGCCTCATGCGCACCCACTTCACGGTGACACTGTCGAACGCCGACCTCGACCACCTCGTGCTGCTTCTGACGACACGGGTGATCACGCCCGGGCACGACCTGCCCGTGGAGGAGCAGACGGACACACTCGGCCTCACCGACGACGTCGAGTTCGTGCGGAGGATCGCCCGGAAGGCCGGTGAGCAGTATCTCGTCGACCTCGACGGTGACGAGTTCGCCGTGCGTCTCGCCCTGCACGTGCGGAACCTCGTGGCGCGGGCGCGGGTGAGTTCGTACTCGCGCAACCCGATGACGCGCTCGATCAAGACCTCGTACCCGATGACCTATGAACTCGCCGTCTTCATCGCCAGCGAGATCCAGCGCAAAGAGTCCATCACGATCAACGACGACGAGATCGCGTACATCGCCCTGCATGTCGGATCCCACCTCGAACGCCAGGCCCGGCGCGAAGAGATGGTCACCTGCACCCTGATCTTCCCGAACTATTACGACATCCACCTGATGATGCTGCGGCGGCTCGAAGAAGCGCTCGGCGAAGATGTACGGGTCGAGAAGATCATCACCCGCACCGATGTGGACCGTTCGGAGATCACCACAGACCTCACCATCACGACGGTGCCGGCGCTCGCCCTCGGCGACAACGCGGTGCTGGTGCAGACGTTCCTGACCGACGACGACATCGACACGGTGCGCCGAGCGGTACGCCGGGTGCGCCGGCACCAACGACGCCGGCAGTTGAAGGACGACCTGCTGCTCTACTTCAGCGAAGACCTCTTCGTGCGGAACCTCGCGGCGGTCGATGAGGTCGACATGATCACCCAGTTGGGCGACCGGATGCTCGCGCAGGGCATCATCGACCAGCCCTACATCGACGGGGCGATCGAACGTGAGCGGATGTCGTCGACCGCCTTCACCGACTCCGTCGCCGTTCCGCATTCGATGCTGATGAGCGCGAACCGCACCGCGATCGCAATCGCTGTGAACGACCGGGCCATGGACTGGGGCGAGAACCGGGTGAACGTGATCGCGCTCATCGCCTTCTCCTCGAGCGGGCGCAACTCGTTCCAGAGCATCTTCGACCAGTTCGTCGAGGTCTTCTCCGAGCGGGACGACGTGCTGCAGCTGATTCGCGGGTCGACGGACTTCGCCGCGTTCATCGAGGAACTCGTGCACCTGATGGACAAGTGAGTGTCGGCGGAGAGCGCCTTGAACAGGCGCTCTCTCTCAGCCGGGCACGCAGCTAAGGGACAGGCACCGGGGTGATACCGAGCGGCGCGAGGTCGGCCGCTCCCCCGTCGGCCGCCGTGAGCACCCAGATGCCACCGGCGTGCACCGCCACGGAATGCTCCCAGTGGGACGACATGCTGCCGTCAGCCGTCGCGACCGTCCAGTCGTCGTCCCGCGTGAACGTGTCGATACCGCCGGCCGTCACCATCGGCTCGATGGCCACGACCAGGCCGGGCTTCACCTCGGGGCCACGAGCGCGCACCCGGTAGTTGAAGACGGGCGGCTCCTCGTGCATGCTGCGGCCGATGCCGTGCCCGATGTAGTCCGTCAGGATGCCGAACTGACCCTGGGACTCGATGTAGTCCTCGATGGCCTCGCCCACCTCGTTCAGGTGGCGGGCTGTCGCGAGCCGCGCGATGCCGTGCCAGAGCGACGCCCGCGTGACATCGCTGAGGCGCTGCCGCTCTGCGACGACATCCGGGCGCGTCGCATCGGGGAGTACGACGGTCACGGCGGAGTCTCCGCTCCAACCGCCCACGTCGGCACCGGAGTCGATCGACACGATGTCGCCGGGCTGCAGCACCCTCTCCCCCGGGATGCCGTGCACGACATCGTCGTTGACCGAAGCGCAGACGGTGTGCCGGTAACCGGGCACCATCTGGAAGTTCGATCGACCGCCGAGGGCACGGATCGCCGCATCGGCAGCACGATCGAGTTCGATCGTCGTCACCCCCGGGCGGATGATCGCGCGCACCGCATCGAGCGAGGCGAGCGTCACAAGCCCCGGCTCGACCATCAGCCGGAGTTCGGCCGGGGTCTTGTAGATCGACTTGCGGAACGCCACAGGCGGTCTCGCCTAGTTGAGCGTGAGCACGATGCCGCGCTCGAGCAGAGCGTCGGTGATCCGCGTGGTGACAGCATCGACAGAACCGAGGCCGTCGACAGTCACCACGAGGTCGCGGCTCTGGTAGAGGTCTATCAGAGGCGCGGTCTGCTCCTCGTACACATCGAGGCGATGACGGATGACCTCTTCGGTGTCGTCGCTCCGGCCCTGGTCGAGCGCCCGCTTCGAAAGCCGGGTGACGATCTCGTCGGAGTCGGCGACCAGCAGCACGACCACGTCGAGCGAGTGCCCGCCGGCAGCGAGGATGTCGTCGAGTTCGTCGACCTGCGCGGTGGTCCGCGGGTAGCCGTCGAGCAGGAAACCGCCCGCGACGTCTGCCTCGTGGAGCCTCGAGCGCACTAGGTCGTTGGTCAGGCTGTCGGGAACGTACTTCCCGGCATCCATGAACTCCTTCGCCTTCAGACCCAGCTCGGTCTCCTCCGCCACATTCGCGCGGAAGATGTCACCGGTCGAGATCGCGGGTACACCGCACGCCTCCGAGAGTCGGACTGCCTGGGTGCCCTTGCCCGCACCGGGCGGTCCGATCAGGAGGAGACGTGTCATCGCAGGAGTCCTTCGTAGTGCCGCTGCTGGAGCTGGGAGTCGATCTGCTTCACCGTCTCGAGCCCGACACCGACGATGATCAGGATCGAAGCGCCACCGAACGGGAAGTTCTGGTTGGCTCCGATCAACGAGAACGCGGCAAGGGGTATGAGTGCGATCAGCCCCAGGTAGACAGAACCGGGGAGCGTGATGCGGGTCAGCACATAGTCGAGGTATTCGGCCGTGGGCCTGCCCGCGCGGATACCGGGGATGAACCCGCCGTACTTCTTCATGTTGTCGGCGACCTCTTCGGGGTTGAAGGTGATCGCGACGTAGAAGTACGTGAAGCCCACGATGAGCAGGAAGTACAGCAGCATGTAGAGCGGGTGATCGCCCTTGGTCAGGTAGTTCGTGACCCAGGTCACCCACGCAGCGGGCTCCTGGCCCGCCTTCGGCTGGTTGAACTGAGCGATGAGGGCCGGCAGGTACAGCAGCGATGACGCGAAGATGACGGGTACGACGCCGGCCATGTTGACCTTGATCGGGATGTAGGTGTTGTTGCCGCCGTACGTGCGCCTGCCGACCATCCGTTTCGCATACTGCACGGGAATGCGGCGCTGCGACTGTTCGACGAACACCACTCCCGCCATGGTCGCGATGCCGATGACGAGGACTACGGCGAGGATCTCGACTCCCTGCTGCTGCCAGATCGACTGCAGCGAACCCGGGAAGCGGGCGGCGATCGAGGTGAAGATGAGGAGCGACATGCCGTTGCCGATGCCGCGCTCGGTGACGAGTTCACCCATCCACATGATGAGGCCGGTACCGGCGGTCATGGTGATGACCATCAGCATGATGGCGTACCAGGAGCTGTCCGTGATCAGGTTGCTGCACTGTGTCGTCGTGCTGTTGCCGAACAGGGCGCCGCTTCGCGCCACGGTGATCAGCGTCGTCGACTGGAGCACGCCGAGCGCGATCGTCAGGTAGCGCGTGTACTGCGTGAGCTTCGACTGACCGGACTGGCCCTCCTTGTAGAGGGTCTCGAAGTGCGGGATAACCACGCGGAGAAGCTGCACGATGATCGATGCCGTGATGTAGGGCATGATGCCGAGCGCGAAGATCGACAGCTGAAGCAGCGCCCCACCACTGAACAGGTTGACCAGTTCGTAGAGACCCGACGTGCTCTGGTTCGCGGCAAGACAGGCCTGCACGTTTCCGAAGTCCACGAAGGGTGCAGGAATGAAGGACCCCAGCCGGAACAGCGCGATGATGCCCAGCGTGAAGAGAATTTTCCGGCGGAGATCCGGAGTACGGAAGATCCTGCCGACGGCTCTGAACAAAAAAAGGCCTCCTGCTAGGTGGATACGAGACTTCTGCGGGCAGAATCCTCAACAGGAAAGAATTCCCACACAGACTCTACTCGATACTCCTCGGGCCGAGAGGCCAAAAGGGGCGGCTGCCCGAAGGTAGCCGCCCCCGCGACGAGCGTGGTGCAGTGTTACTTGACGGAACCGCCGGCTGCAACGATCTTCTGCTCTGCCGAGCTCGAGACCTTGTCGACCGTGACGTTCAGCTTGACTGCGATGTCGCCGTTGCCGAGAACCTTGACCATCTCGTTGTCGCGAACCGCACCCTTGGTGACGAGGTCGGCGATCGTGACGTCTCCACCCGAGGGGTAGAGCTCAGCGAGACGGTCGAGGTTGACGACCTGGTAGTACACCTTGAACGGGTTCTTGAACCCACGCAGCTTCGGCGTGCGCATGTGCTGCGGCATCTGGCCACCCTCGAACCCGAGACGCACCTTGTAGCGTGCCTTCGTGCCCTTGGTGCCACGGCCCGCGGTCTTACCCTTGGAGCCTTCACCACGACCGACACGCTGGCGGGCCTTCTTGGCACCCGCTGCGGGACGGAGGTGATGCACCTTCAGCACCTGCTCGCGAGCCTCGGCGGGAGCTGCGACGACCGTGGTGGTCTTCGCAGCGGCGTCGGTCGCGGCCGGAGCCTTCTTGACGGCGGCCTTCTTGGGGGCCGCTGCCTTCTTGGGAGCCGCTGCTGCAGCGGACTCGGTTGCTTCTTCAGCCATTAGTCAATCTCCTCGACTTTCACCAGGTGAGCGACGTGGCGAACGTAGCCGCGGTTCTGCGAGTTGTCCTCACGCACAACGAACTGGCCGATGCGGTGGAGGCCCAGGCTACGCAGAGTGTCGCGCTGGTCTTGCTTTTCGCTGATCTTGGATTTGATCTGCGTGATCTTCAGGCTCGTAGCCATCAGGCACCTGCCTTTGCGAGAGCGGCGGCCGCGTCGGCGTCTGCCTGGGCACGGAGCAGGCGTGGGGGCACGACCTGCTCGAGCGTCAGGCCACGACGTGCTGCCACGGCGCGGGGCTCTTCGAGCTGCTTGAGCGCCTCGACGGTCGCGTGGACGATGTTGATGGTGTTCGACGAACCGAGCGACTTGCTCAGCACATCGTGGATGCCAGCGCACTCCAGCACGGCGCGAACCGGGCCACCGGCGATGACGCCGGTACCGGCAGCAGCGGGGCGGAGCAGGACGACGCCTGCAGCAGCCTCACCCTGGACGGGGTGCGGGATCGTGTTGGCGACACGGGGGACGCGGAAGAAGTTCTTCTTCGCCTCCTCGACACCCTTCGAGATCGCGGTGGGCACCTCGCGGGCCTTGCCGTAGCCGACGCCGACCAGACCGTTGCCGTCACCGACGACGACGAGAGCGGTGAAGCTGAAGCGACGACCACCCTTCACCACCTTGGAGACGCGGTTGATGGTGACAACACGCTCGAGGAACTGGCTCTTGTCGGAATCGCGCGATCCGCGGTCCTTGTTCGGATTGCGCTCACGGCCGCCACGACGAGCCTCGCGGGGCTCGTTCTGGGCGGCAGCAGTGGTCTCGGTTGCGGGAGCCTCAGTCGCTGAGGCTTCAGTGCTCGTAGCGTCTGCCACGGTAGCTTCCTTTGCTTTTTCGTCGGTCACAGGTCCAGACCACCCTCTCGGGCGCCGTCGGCGACAGCCGCGACACGTCCGGCGTAGCGGTTGCCGCCACGGTCGAAGACGACCGCTTCGATGCCGGCAGCCTTGGCACGCTCGGCGACCAGTTCGCCGACCTTGCGGGCCTTCGCGGACTTGTCACCGTCGAAGACGCGCAGATCCGCTTCGAGTGTCGAAGCCGATGCGAGGGTGAAACCCTTGCTGTCGTCGACGACCTGCACGAACACGTGGCGGGCCGAACGGGTGACGACCAGGCGCGGACGCACCTCGGTGCCCTCGATCTTCTTGCGCAGGCGGTCGTGGCGACGGCCGCGTGCTGCGGCCTTGCTCTTGCCTCTAGTTCCAGTAGCCATGATTACTTACCGCTCTTTCCGGCCTTGCGACGAACGACTTCGCCGGCGTAGCGCACACCCTTGCCCTTGTAGGGCTCTGGCTTCCGCAACTTACGAATGTTGGCAGCTACTTCGCCGACAGCCTGCTTGTCGATACCGCTGACAGTGAGCTTGTTGACACCCTCCACCGTGAAGCTGATGCCCGCGGGCGGCTCGACGGTGATGGAGTGGGAGTAACCGAGAGCGAACTCGACGTTCGCGCCCTTGGCGGCAACGCGGTAACCGGTTCCGACGACCTCGAGGCCCTTGGAGTAACCCTCGGTGACACCGATGATCTGGTTGGCGATGAGCGTGCGGGTCAGACCGTGCAGCGAACGCGACTCGCGCTCGTCGTCGGGACGGGTGACCAGGATCTGGCCGTCTTCGACCTTCGCCTCGATCGGAGCCTTGACGGTGAGCGTGAGCTCACCCTTCGGTCCCTTGACCTGAACGAGCTGGCCGTCGATGGAGATGTCGACCCCCGCGGGGATCGGAATGGGGAGTCTGCCGATACGTGACATCAGTGATCACCACACGTAGGCGAGGACTTCCCCACCCACGCCCTTCTTGGAAGCCTGTCGGTCGGTCAGCAGACCGGACGACGTTGAGAGGATTGCGACGCCGAGTCCACCGAGAACCGTGGGGATCTCCGTCGACTTTGCGTAGACCCGGAGGCCGGGCTTCGAAACGCGCTTGATGCCCGCGATCGAACGCTCACGGTTCGGGCCGAACTTGAGGGCGAGGGTCAGCGTCTGGCCGACCTCTGCGTCTTTGACATCCCACGAGGCGATGTAACCCTCGCTCTTGAGGATGTCGGCGATGTGCGACTTGAGCTTCGAGTGCGGCATCGACACGGTGTCGTGGAATGCCGAGTTGGCGTTCCGCAGTCTGGTCAGCATGTCTGCGACCGGATCTGTCATTGTCATGGAAGTGGTGCCCTTCTGGCCTGGTTTCGACATCCTGTGCAAGGATGCCGACCTGTGGTCTTGGCCGGCTCAGCCGAGTTGCTGAGCCGGGTACTGCTGGTGTCGCGGTGGTGCAGGAGCAGAGAACTAGGCGTTCTCGGCGGTCTTGAACGGGAAGCCGAGCGCCTTGAGCAGCGCGCGACCCTCGTCGTCGGTCTTCGCGGTGGTGACGACGGTGATGTCGAACCCACGCACGCGATCGATCCTGTCCTGGTCGATCTCGTGGAACATCGACTGCTCGGTGAGACCGAAGGTGTAGTTGCCCGATCCGTCGAACTGGCGGTCGGAGAGACCACGGAAGTCGCGGATACGAGGAAGCGCCAGCGAGATCAGGCGGTCGAGGAACTCCCAGGCGCGGTCGCCACGAAGCGTGACGTGTGCACCGATGGGCTGGCCCTCGCGCAGCTTGAACTGGGCGATCGACTTGCGGGCCTTGGTGACCTGCGGCTTCTGGCCGGTGATCGCGGTGAGGTCCTTGACGGCCCCATCGATGATCTTGCCGTCGCGGGCTGCCTCACCGACACCGGTGTTCACAACGACCTTGATGAGGCCGGGAACCTGGTGGATGTTCGTGAAACCGAAGTCCTTCTTGAGCTGGGACATGATCTCGGTCTGGTACTTCTGCTTCAGGCGCGGCTGGATTTTGCCAGCGGGCGCTGCAGTTGCAGTGTCAGTCATTACAGGTCCTTACCTGATTTCTTGGCGTAACGAATGCGGACATTCTTGGTCACGCCGTCTTTGGTGACCTGCTCGACGCGGAAGCCGACGCGGGTCGGCTTCTTGGTCTCAGGATCGATGAGCGCCACATTCGACACGTGGATCGGGGCCTCGACGGTCTCGATGCCACCGGTCTTGGTGCCGCGCTGGGTCTGGCCGACGCGAACGTGCTTCTTCACGAAGTTGATGCCTTCGACGATGACGCGGTTCTTGTCGACCTGCACCTCGATGACACGACCCTGCTTGCCGCGGTCTCCGCCGCGAGCCTGGCTCTTGCCGGTGATGAGCTGGACGACGTCGCCCTTTTTGATGTTCGCCATGATTAAATGACCTCCGGTGCCAGCGAGATGATCTTCATGAAGCTCTTGTCGCGAAGCTCGCGGCCGACCGGGCCGAAGACACGGGAGCCGCGAGGCTCCTTGTCGTTGGCGCGGAGGATGACCGCTGCGTTCTCGTCGAACTTGATGTAGGAACCGTCGACGCGACGGGTCTCTTTCTTGGTGCGCACGATGACGGCTTTGACGACGTCTCCACGCTTGACGGTGCCGCCCGGGATCGCGTCCTTGACGGTGGCGACGATGATGTCACCGAGGCCGGCGTAACGGCGTCCTGAACCACCGAGTACACGGATGGTCAGCAGCTCTTTGGCGCCGGTGTTGTCGGCGACCTTGAGCCGGGATTCCTGCTGAATCACTTCTACTCCTTACGTAAGTAAGCGCGGGGGCGCTTACTTGGCCTTTTCGAGGATCTCGACCAGGCGCCAGCGCTTGGTGGCGCTCAGCGGACGGGTCTCGGAGATGAGCACCAGGTCGCCGATGCCAGCGCTGTTGGCCTCATCGTGCACCTTCACCTTGGAGGTGCGGCGGATGACCTTGCCGTACAGGGGGTGCTTCACGCGGTCTTCGACCTCGACGACGATGGTCTTCTGCATCTTGTCGCTCGTGACGTAGCCACGACGGGTCTTGCGGTAGCCGCGCTCCTGGACGGGCGCGGCAACAGTCTCGACGGGTGCAGCTGAAGCTGCCTCAGTCTTAGCCATTACTTGGCCTCCTCGGTTGACTCGGTTTCGATTGTCTTGGTGTCGACCTTCGCGTCGGCATCAGCTGCGTCCTCTGCAGGAGCGGCCTTCGCTTTGCGGGTCTTCTTGGGTGCAGCCTCGACCGCAGCGACCTCGACCGGAGCGGGCGTCGCACGGATGCCGAGCTCACGCTCACGCACGATCGTGTAGATGCGGGCGATGTCACGCTTGACGGCGCGGAGGCGGCCGTGGCTCTCGAGCTGGCCGGTGGCCGACTGGAATCGCAGGTTGAACAGCTCTTCCTTGGCCTTACGCAGCTCTTCGGCCAGGCGTGAATCTTCGAATGTGTCGAGCTCGACGGGGGTGAGCTCCTTGGAACCGATCGCCATTATGCGTCTCCCTCCTCGCGCTTGATGATGCGTGCCTTCAGAGGCAGTTTGTGGATGGCACGGGTGAGTGCCTCACGAGCGATGGTGTCACTGACACCACTGAGCTCGAAGAGCACGCGACCCGGCTTGACGTTCGCGATCCACCACTCGGGCGAACCCTTACCGGAACCCATGCGGGTCTCAGCCGGCTTCTTCGTGAGCGGGCGGTCGGGGTAGATGTTGATCCACACCTTCCCACCGCGCTTGATGTGACGGGTCATCGCGATACGAGCGGACTCGATCTGGCGGTTCGTCACATAGGCGGGCGTGAGGGCCTGGATGCCCCACTCGCCGAACGACACCTCGGTGCCACCGGTCGCCTGGCCGCTACGGCCGGGGTGGTGCTGCTTGCGGTGCTTGACTCTGCGTGGAATCAACATGGTTATGCCTCAACTCCTGCTGCTGCGACGGGCGCAGCGTCAGCCTTGGGTGAATCTGCGCGAGGGGCGGCCGAGCGCGGGGGACGACGGTCGTCGCCACCGCGGCGGTCGTCACGACGCTCGGGGCGCGATGACTTCTGGTTGGCCTGCTCGCGGGCGAGCTCCTTGTTGGTGATGTCGCCCTTGTAGATCCAGACCTTCACACCGATGCGACCGAACGTCGTACGAGCCTCGTAGAAGCCGTAGTCGATGTTGGCGCGGAGCGTGTGCAGCGGCACACGGCCTTCGCGGTAGAACTCCGAACGGCTCATCTCGGCGCCGCCGAGACGGCCGGAGACCTGGATACGCACACCCTTGACGCTCGGGAGGCGCTGTGCACCCTGCAGGCCCTTGCGCATTGCGCGGCGGAAGGCCACACGTGCGCTGAGCTGCTCGGCGATGCCCTGGGCGACCAGCTGTGCTTCGGCTTCGGGGTTCTTCACCTCGAGGATGTTCAGCTGGATCTGCTTCTTGGTGAGCTTCTCGAGGTCGGAGCGGATCCGCTCTGCCTCGGCGCCGCGGCGACCGATCACGATGCCCGGACGGGCGGTGTGGATGTCGACACGGACGCGGTCACGGGTGCGCTCGATCTCGATGCGGGCGACGCCTGCACGGTCGAGGCTCTTCGTGAGCAGGTTCCGGATCTTCACGTCTTCGGCGACGAAGTCGCTGTAACGCTGTCCTACCTTGGTGCTGTCAGAGAACCAACGCGACACGTGGTCGGTCGTGATGCCCAGACGGAAACCGTAGGGGTTTACTTTCTGGCCCATTACTTCTTCCCTGCCTTCTTGGAACCCTGAGCGGATGCTGCGACCTCATCGGGCGTCGAGAGGACGACCGTGATGTGGCTCGAGCGCTTCAGGATCTGGAATGCGCGTCCCTGTGCACGAGGCTGGAAACGCTTGAGGGTCGTGCCCTCGTCGACGAAAGCCGCCGAGACGAACAGATCCTGCTCGTCGAGGTAGCTGTTGTCCTTGTCGGCCTTGACCTTCGCGTTCGCGATCGCAGACTCGACGAGCTTGTAGACAGGCTCGCTTGCGCCCTGCGGGGCGAACTTCAGGATGGCCAGGGCTTCCATGGCCTGCTTGCCGCGAATCAGGTTGACGACGCGACGAGCTTTCATGGGGGTGACGCGGATGTGACGCACGCGTGCGATCGACTCCACCATTTCTCTCCTCCTTCCGTCACCGCGTTAGCGGCGACGACCCTTCTTGTCGTCCTTCACGTGGCCGCGGAAGGTACGTGTCGGCGAGAACTCGCCGAGCTTGTGACCGACCATGGTCTCCGTGATGAACACGGGGATGTGCTTCCGACCGTCGTGGACGGCGATCGTGTGACCCAGCATTGCCGGGATGATCATCGACCGGCGTGACCAGGTCTTGATGACGTTCTTGGATCCAGCTTCGTTCTGTACGACGACCTTGCGGAGCAGGTGGTCGTCAACGAAGGGCCCCTTCTTGAGACTGCGTGGCATCTTCTCGACTCCTACTTACGCTTCTTGCCGACGTTGCGGCGACGAACGATGAGCTTGTCGCTCTCTTTGTTGATGTGGCGGGTGCGGCCCTCTTTCTGGCCCCACGGGCTGACCGGGTGACGTCCACCGGAGGTCTTGCCCTCACCACCACCGTGCGGGTGGTCGACCGGGTTCATCGCGACACCACGAACCGTGGGCCGGACGCCGAGCCAGCGCTTGCGGCCGGCCTTGCCCCAGTTGATGTTCGACTGCTCGGCGTTGCCGACCTCGCCGATCGTTGCGCGGCAGCGAGCATCCACGTTGCGGATCTCACCGGAGGGCAGACGGAGCTGCGCGTAGGGGCCGTCCTTCGCCACGAGGCGAACGGAGGCACCGGCGGATCGCGCCATCTTGGCGCCCCCGCCCGGCTTCAGCTCGATCGCGTGGATGACGGTACCCACGGGGATGTTCTTCAGCGGCAGGTTGTTGCCGGGCTTGATGTCAGCCCCGGCGCCCGACTCGATGATGTCGCCCTGGCTCAGCTTGTTCGGGGCGATGATGTAGCGCTTGGTGCCGTCGACGAAGTGCAGGAGCGCGATGCGAGCCGTGCGGTTCGGGTCGTACTCGATCTCGGCGACACGGGCGTTCACGCCGTCTTTGTCATTGCGCTTGAAGTCGATGACGCGGTACTGGCGCTTGTGGCCACCACCGATGTGACGGGTCGTGATGCGGCCGGCGTTGTTACGACCACCGGTCTTGGGGAGCGGGCGGAGCAGCGACTTCTCCGGCGTGGTGCGGGTGATCTCAGCAAAATCTGAGACCGACGAGCCACGACGACCGGGGGTGGTCGGCTTGTACTTGCGAATAGCCATGTTTTTATCCTCTGGATTCCGACTCAGCCAACAGCCGTGAAGATGTCGATGGTTCCGGACTTCAGGGTGACAATGGCACGCTTGGTGTCTTTGCGCTTTCCCAGGCCGAACTTGGTGCGACGGGTCTTGCCGATCTTGTTCATCGTGTTCACCGAGGCGACCTGGACGTTGAAGATCTTCTCGACCGCGAGCTTGATCTCGGTCTTGTTCGACGTGGGCGCCACGATGAACGTGTACTTGCCCTCATCGATCAGTCCGTAGCTCTTCTCAGAGACGACCGGCGAGATGATGATGTCGCGGGGATCCTTGTTGTTGCCGCTCATGCTGCAACCTCCTCAGTCTTGCTCTTCGTCTTCGAGGCGATGAAGCCGTCGATGGCGCCCTTGGTGAAGACGATGTCGTCGCTCACCAGAACGTCGTAGGCGTTCAGCTGGTCATAGGTCAGCACGTGCACCTCGGGGAGGTTCCGCACGCTCTTCACGGCGATGTCGTCGCCGCGCTCGATGACGACGAGGACGTGCTTGGACGTCGCGATCTTCGTCAGGAGCTCGATGGCCGTCTTCGTGGACGGCACCGGGCCGAGCGTGAGGGAGTCGACGACGTGCACGCGGCTGCCACGGGCACGGTCGGAGAGAGAACCGAGCAGTGCTGCCGCGATCATCTTCTTCGGGGTGCGCTGGTCGTAGCTGCGCGGGGTCGGGCCGTGCACGATGCCACCACCGGTCATCTGGGGGGCGCGGATCGAGCCCTGGCGGGCGCGACCGGTTCCCTTCTGCTTGAACGGCTTGCGGCCGGCACCGGAGACTTCGCCCCGGCCCTTGACCTTGTGGGTGCCCTGGCGCGCAGCAGCGAGCTGAGCCACGACGACCTGGTGGATGAGCGGCACATTGGTGGCCACGTCGAAGAGCTCTGCGGGGAGCTCGACGGTGCCGGCCTTGTTGCCCTTGGCGTCGATGATGTCGACAGTGGTGATGTTCGCGTCAGTCATGGACTACGCCCCCTTCACTGCGGTACGGACGAATACGAGACGGCCACGGCCGCCGGGAACGGCGCCCTTGACGAGGATGAGGTTCTTCTCGGCGTCGACCGAGTGCACCACGAGGTTCAGCACAGTGACACGCTCGCCACCCATGCGCCCTGCCATGCGCATGCCCTTGAAGACACGGCTGGGGGTCGAGGAGGCTCCGATGGAACCGGGCTTGCGGTGGTTGCGGTGCGAACCGTGGGAGGAGGAGACACCCTTGAAGTTGTGACGCTTCATGACACCGGCGAAACCCTTGCCCTTGCTGGTGCCGACGACGTCGACCTTCTTGCCGGCCTCGAACACGCCGTCGACAGTGAGTTCCTGTCCGATCGTGTACTCGGCGGCGTCAGCGGTGCGGATCTCGGTGACGTGACGGCGAGGCGTGACGCCCGCCTTGTCGAAGTGACCGGTCTCGGGCTTGTTCACCTTGCGGGGATCGATCTGGCCCGCGGCGATCTGAACGGCTTGGTAGCCGTCGACCTCGGGGGTGCGGATCTGGGTGACGACGTTCGGGGTGACCTGAACGACGGTGACGGGGATGAGACGGTTGTTCTCGTCCCACACCTGGGTCATGCCGAGCTTGATGCCGAGCAGACCTTTGGAAGTCTTGGTTGTGTTTGCCATCAGTCGTCCTACAGCTTGATCTCGATGTTGACATCGGCCGGGAGATCGAGGCGCATCAGCGAGTCGACAGCCTTGGGCGTCGGGTCGATGATGTCGATGAGGCGCTTGTGTGTGCGCTTCTCGAAGTGCTCGAAGCTGTCCTTGTACTTGTGGGGCGAACGGATGACTGCGATCACGTTCTTCTCCGTCGGCAACGGCACGGGGCCGACGACGGTTGCTCCTGCGCGAGTGACTGTGTCGACGATCTTGCGCGCCGAGCTGTCGATGACCTCGTGGTCATACGACTTAAGTCGAATGCGGATCTTCTGTCCCGCCATGTTTGACTCATCTCTCTTGTCTTGCGTCTTACGCTCGGGAGATTGTCCCTCGTCGCATTGGACGCGATTATCACTCTTGTTCTGTCAAGACCCGCCCGGACGCACAGCGGAGAGCTGGGTTCTGAGGGGGTGTTTCAAGCCGTGTCCTGCTACCCGCGGCCTAGCCCTACAAGATCGAGGATCCATAGCTATGCACTGCCTGGTAGTGATGCGGGCACACTTCCACCCGTATTACTGAACTATGAGAGTCTGCCACATGGAATGGCCTCGTGCAACCCGGGCGTGTCGCGTCGGCGTGTCGCGTCGTTACTGGGCGAGCGGCACCTGGGACCGTGCTCGCACCCGCCAGTCGACGCCCGCCAGAATCGCGGTGAGAAGTGCCAGGATCCCGACCAGCGGGGCGATGACGTCCACGGAGACGGCCAGGCCGAGCGCCGTGGCGAGAACACCCGCTCCGATGGCCGTCCCGGCTTGGAAGAGGTAGGAGAACAGGTAGAGCGCCGAGAGCGTCGCCCCCCGGTGCCGGGGCTCGGTCGCCCGACTGATCAGGCCGAGCCCGCCCATGAAGACGAGCGAGTAGCCGACGCCGCCGACGATGCACCAGAGCAGGAACAGGGCGATCGACCCCGTCGACGCGCACAGTTCGAGAAGGGCCAGTCCACCCAAGGAGACCACAGCCCCCACGATCACCGCCAGATGCGAGTGGATGCGCTGCAGCACGATTGCCGTGATGCCGATCATGATCGACGAGATCGCCAGGAGCGCACCGATCACCAGCAGGTTCGTGGTGCCGGTGAGTTCCCGGGCGATCGACGCTCCGAGGGAGAGGAAGACGGCTCCCACCGAGTAGGCGACAGACACGGCGAGGGTCGCGACCACGAAGACGCGGAGAGCAGGCCTCGGCACGTGCAGCGCCTGCGGGCGCCAGGGGGTGACCCGGGCATCCGGAGCCTGCTGGGGCATCATGAAGACGGCGACGAACACCACGCCGCTGAGGAACACCAGAACCCCATAGCTGAGCTGTTCGGGTAGGGGCGCATACTGCGCCAGCGACCCGGACACGAGGAGGGCGAGCGTGAGACCGAGTGCGGTGGAGGCCGTTGTGAGCGAACTGGCCAGGCGGGGGTTCGATGAGGTGTTGTTCTCCACGAGCGAGGCGCTGGCGGCCCCGATGGCAAGCCCCGCCCCGGCACCCTGGAGGGCACGGCCGATGTACAGCCACGCGACATCCGGAGCCGCTGTGAAAACCAGTCCCGACACGAGGATCAGCCCGACACCCGCGAGCATGGCACGACGCCGGCCGATCGTGTCCGAGATGCTGCCGAACACGAGCAGCACGACCAACAGCACGACGGGGTAGGTCGCGAAGATCGTCGTGATCACCGTCGACGACAGCTCCCATTCGGCGGCGTAGGTCGGGTAGAGCACCGACGGGGCCCCACTCGCCCAGAGGCACAGGGCCAGCACCGAGGCGGACGCCCAGAAGGAGCCACGCTTCGAGAGCCGGGAGATTCGTGGGGTCATCCGCTCACCCTACTCCGCTCAGTTGGAATAGCGAATCTAGGCGGGGAGGATCTATCCTGATGGAGTGAGCACTCCCCCGAAGACCCCGGCGCGACCCGCGAAGGAACACGCCTGCTCGATCCACCGCAGCCTCGACATCGTCGGGGAGAAATGGTCGCTGCTGATCATTCGGAACGCCTTCCGTGGCCAGACGAAGTTCTCGGAGTTCCGCGACGCGCTCGGCGTGCCGAGCGACATCCTCACCGCCCGCCTGGCGACCCTGGTGGAAGCCGAAGTGCTCGAGCGACGCGCGTATCGTGAGCCGGGGGCGCGCGAGCGCTCGAGCTACCACCTCACCGAGCGCGGCCGCGCGCTGAAGACGGTTCTCGTCGCGCTCCAGGAATGGGGGGACTCCTACACCCCCTGGCCGGGTGGACGTGTCTCCCTGGTGCAGCGGGCAGGTACCGGCGACCACGTCGGGCTGGCCTTCGTCGACGAAAAGGGTGCGGCCGTCTCTCCCGACGAGGTCGCCCTCGTTCCGGGCCCCGCCGCCGGCACGACATGGTGAACCACCACCGTGCGCCGGCGTCCCGCTATTCGTAGAGCAGGGCGCGGAGTTCGGACTCGGCAGACGCCAGCCGGGCGGGGTCGATGGTGAGGCCCTCGGTGTACTTGTCGACGAGGCGCGGGTCGACGTAACTGTTCTTCGCGATGGTCGGGGTGTTGCTGAGCACTGCAGCCGCATCGCGCATGCTCTGGGCGAGCGCACGCTTCCGCCTGTACTCGGTGGGTTGCGGGCCGGCCTTCGCGAGACTGACCGCGGCGGCGAGCGTGCCGTGGAGGGTACGGAAGTCCTTGGCAGTGAAGTCTCCCCCGGTCTGCTCCTTCACGTAGGCGTTGATGTCGAGGGCGCCGAGCGGATGCCAGCGACCCCGATCATCCCGGTACGCCAACAGGTGAGCGTTCGGGCCGCGACGCTTCAGCCCGCCGACGATGCGCGCCAGTTCGGCGTCACGGATGTCGG
The DNA here is from genome assembly GCF_003399625.1 of Subtercola boreus. Classification (GTDB taxonomy): domain Bacteria; phylum Actinomycetota; class Actinomycetes; order Actinomycetales; family Microbacteriaceae; genus Subtercola; species Subtercola boreus_C. The sequence continues at coordinate 149,439 of NZ_NBXA01000026.1, forward strand.
ACTCCCAGGCCTGCCCGCTCTTGGCCGGGAACGCGAGGTGCACGACGTCGCCCCGCACCGCGACGTGCGCGCAGAGGAGCGTGGAGAGGCCGTAGCTCCCGTGCTGCTCGGCGTAGCGCTCACTGCCGACCCGCAGCGAGCCCTGATCGAGCAGCCGGAAGGCCGTGGCGGACGCACGCTCCCGGTCTGGATGCTCGTGCCGGAGATCCATCGTGACCTTCCGCCGGGCGGGCGGCAGCGACTCGGCGAGGCTGAGCGCCCTGTCGAACTTGATGCGGTCATTCTGCTCACGCCAGGTCGGGTGGTAGATGTACTGTCGGCGGCCCGCGGCGTCGATACCCGTGGCCTGGATGTGGCCGTTCGCATGCGGGGCGATCCAGACGTCGGTCCACGCGGGTGGAATAGCGAGGTGCTCGATGCGGGCGCGGAGCTCCGAGTCGCGGAGCGTGGCGCCGTCGACATCCTGGTACGTGAAGCCCGTGCCGGCCCGCAGCCGTCGCAGCCCCCTGCCGCTCGAATCGCTCCGCCGCAACCTGACCATCCCCCGACCCTACCGCCGACCGCCCGCGCCCGCGCCTCTCGCTCTCGCCCTCGACGCCGGCGCCTCCCGGCCCCGCGCCCGTGAGCGCGACTCCATCTGCCGAGGGGGCGCCGCCAGGCAGTTGCGCTCAGCAGAGCCAGCCGCTCTCACCGGGCTGGTCGGAGCCGTGGTACTCCGGCACCGGAAAGGAGGGACGCGAGTCGCTCTGAATGCTCGAGTTCGGGCCAGCCCCAGCGCACAAAACGGTAACCCCGGTCTCGAAGGTGATCCTCACGGCGTTTCTCGCGGTAGACCGCCTCTCCAGGCGTCAGGCTCCCCAGGTATTCGGGCTTGAGGTACTTGCCCTTGCCGTCGAACTCGCCGATCAGCCGCAGTTCCGGCCACTCGAAGTCTGTGTAGTACCGCCCGCCGAGCGGATTCGGATGCTCGGTCTGCAGTCGAGCGGGCACGAAGCCGAGTTCGGCAATCCGGAGCCTGCTCCATGACTCGCCGGGGTTCGCCGCGCCACCATCGGAGAATTCGACCACCCAGCGAGCTCTTGCGGTGCCCCGCTTCGTCGTGACGCGTCCGAGCTGGTGGCACAAGTCGGCCTTCGTGGTGCTGCCTGCTTCGTTCGGACGACGGCGGAGAGCGCTGTCGACGGCCGCGAGAGACTGCATGGCCGAAGCTGTCCGCGCCAGGTCGATCAAGGTTCTTGCTGGGCTGGTGAGCGTCAGTCCGCGGTGGCTGCTGAGATCCTCGGGTGGCACGAGGTCGCGATGCACGCGCACACCGGGACCGTTGTGCGCGCTTGGGCCGGTCATGGTGGTGAGATGCACTTCGGTCGGGAAGGCACCGATCCGGGGGTATCCCCAGACCGCCGCCGCGGACTCCCCTGAGACGATCATCGGGTTTCGACGCACGAGAAGCGCGGCGTGAAGACGAGCCAGGTGACGGGATTCGGAGTCCCATCGCTTCCACTCCCCGAGCGGCGCGTAGACGCCGGGCTGAAGACGGAGGAGGTCAGGTCGGCGGGAGTAGGGGCGCACATGCGCGTCGACGTGCGGACGGTCGCAGCCAAACAGGAGGGCTGCGCGGATGCTGAGGCTTTCGGCGAGGTTCATCGCTCCAGCGTCGGCTGTCACTGAACCCCGAACACCCGCCGGCCACGATCTGTGGACAACGCCGCGCCCGGGCGCCCTGTGCACGACGCTGTCTGCGGCGGCGAGCCAGCGACGCGTGGCGGTGAGAGCGTCCTTACACGCTGAGAGCGAGGCGCAGGGCGATCGCGCTCAGCAGAACGGCTCGCACTCACGAGAAAGCCAGGGGTGGCGAGGCGGGCGCCCGCGAGGAGGAGGGGTTGGTGGAGGGTTTGACGCAACCGGAGATCACCCGCAGACGCTGGGCCTTGACGAGAGCTGGGCCTTGACGAGAGAACTGAGCCTTGACGAGAGAGCTGAGCCTTGACGCAAGAAGGGCCGCACCCCCTGAGGAGTGCGGCCCTTCTTGCGGTGTCGCCCGGAGGGCGAACCAGTGGTGCTGGGACTACTTGGTGACCTTGGTCACCGTTCCGGCGCCGACGGTGCGGCCACCCTCACGGATGGCGAAGCCGAGGCCCTCCTCCATCGCGATGGGCTGGATGAGCTCAACGCTGATGTCGGTGGTGTCGCCGGGCATGACCATCTCGGTGCCCTCGGGCAGCGTGATGACGCCGGTGACGTCGGTGGTGCGGAAGTAGAACTGCGGGCGGTAGTTCGTGTAGAACGGGTTGTGACGGCCACCCTCATCCTTGGAGAGGATGTAAGCGGTGCCCTCGAAGCCGGTGTGCGGAGTAACCGAACCGGGCTTGACGACAACCTGGCCGCGCTCGACGTCTTCGCGCTTGGTGCCACGAAGGAGCAGACCACAGTTCTCGCCGGCCCAGGCCTCGTCGAGCTGCTTGTGGAACATCTCGATACCCGTGACCGTGGTCTTCTGCGTCGGGCGGATACCGACGATCTCGACCTCGGAGTTGATGGCGAGGGTTCCGCGCTCTGCGCGGCCCGTGACGACGGTTCCACGACCGGTGATCGTGAAGACGTCCTCGATGGGCATGAGGAACGGCTTGTCCTTGTCGCGGATCGGGTCGGGGATGGAAGCGTCGACCGCGTCCATCAGCTCTTCGATCGACTTGGTCCACTCGGGGTCGCCCTCGAGCGCCTTGAGTGCGGACACACGGATGACCGGGGCGTTGTCGCCGTCGAAGTTCTGGCTCGAGAGGAGCTCACGAACCTCGAGCTCGACGAGCTCAAGGATCTCTTCGTCGTCGACAGCATCGGACTTGTTCAGCGCGACCAGCAGGTAGGGCACGCCCACCTGGCGGGCGAGCAGAACGTGCTCGCGGGTCTGAGCCATGGGGCCGTCAGTGGCGGCCACGACGAGGATCGCGCCATCCATCTGAGCCGCACCGGTGATCATGTTCTTGATGTAGTCAGCGTGACCCGGGGCGTCGACGTGGGCGTAGTGACGCTTCTCGGTCTCGTACTCGATGTGCGAGATGTTGATCGTGATACCACGCTGCTTCTCTTCGGGCGCAGAGTCGATCTGGTCGAAGTTGAAGGTCTTGTTGTACGCCGGGTACTTGTCAGCCAGAACCTTGGAAATGGCCGCGGTGAGCGTGGTCTTTCCGTGGTCGACGTGACCGATTGTTCCGACGTTTACGTGCGGCTTAGTCCGCTCGAACTTGGCCTTGGCCACTGGGTCCTCCTCAGGACTTTCATGCTGAGCGGCCGATCGAGAGTGTCGACCGGCTGCTCAGCGGGGTGTTGATTAGTTATATTACTAGGCCCGGGAGGGGCCGGCAGGCGAGTGTGTTACTCGCCCTTGTTCTTCTGGATGATCTCGTCGGCAACTGCCTTCGGAACCTCCGCGTAGCTGTCGAACGTCATCGAGTACACGGCGCGGCCCGAGGTCTTCGACCTCAGGTCACCGACGTAACCGAACATTTCGCTCAGCGGGACGTTAGCACGGATGACCTTCACGCCGGTGGCATCCTCCATGGACTGGATCTGGCCACGACGGGAGTTGAGGTCGCCGATGACGTCGCCCATGTACTCCTCGGGCGTGCGCACCTCGACGGCCATCAGCGGCTCGAGGAGAACGGGGCTCGCCTTGCGAGCCGCCTCCTTGAACGCCATGGTGCCGGCGATCTTGAACGCCATCTCCGAGGAGTCGACATCGTGCGATGCACCGTCGAGCAGAATGCCCTTGACACCGACCATCGGGTAACCGGCGAGCACGCCGACAGCCATGGCTGCCTGCATTCCCTGGTCGACCGAGGGGATGTACTCGCGCGGCACGCGGCCACCCGACACCTTGTTCTCGAACTCGTAGACCTTGTCGGCCGTCACTTCAAGAGGCTCGATCGAGATCTGGATCTTGGCGAACTGACCCGATCCACCCGTCTGCTTCTTGTGCGTGTAGTCGTGCTTGTCGACCGTGCGGCGAATCGTCTCACGATAGGCCACCTGGGGCTTGCCCACGTTGGCCTCGACGTTGAACTCACGACGCATGCGGTCGACCAGGATGTCGAGGTGGAGCTCGCCCATTCCCTTGATGACGGTCTGGCCGGTGTCCTGGTTCTGCTCGGTGCGGAAGGTCGGATCCTCTTCGGCCAGCTTCTGGATGGCCAGGCCCAACTTCTCCTGGTCAGCCTTCGTCTTCGGCTCGATCGCGACCTCGATGACGGGCTCGGGGAAGGTCATCGACTCCAGCACGACCGGGTGCGCCGGGTCGGCCAGGGTGTCACCGGTGGTGGTGTCCTTCAGGCCGATGACGGCGTAGATGTGACCGGCCGTCACGGAGGGGACCGGGTTCTCCTTGTTGGCGTGCATCTGGAAGATCTTGCCGATGCGCTCCTTCTTGCCCTTGGTCGCATTGATGATCTGCGCACCCGAGTCGACGTGACCCGAGTAGACGCGGATGTAGGTCAGGCGACCGAAGAAGGGGTGGACCGCGACCTTGAACGCCAGAGCGGCGAACGGGTCGGTGGAGTTCGCGCCGCGGGAGATGATGATCTCCTCGTCGCGCACGTCGTGTCCTTCGACACTCGGCACGTCGAGCGGGCTCGGCAGGTAGTCGACGACGGCATCCAGCATCGGCTGGACGCCACGGTTCTTGAACGCGGAACCGCAGAGGACCGGGTAGATCTCGCTGTTGACCGTGAGCTTGCGGATGGCAGCCTTGATCTCGGCGACAGAGAAGTCGATGTCACCGGAGAGGTAACGCTCGAGCAGCTCGTCGCTGGTCTCGGCAACGACCTCGATGAGCTTCTCGCGGTACTCCGCTGCCTGCTCGGCCAGGTCGGCCGGGATCTCCTCGATCTCGTACTTCGCACCGAGCTCGACGTCACCCTTGGAGTCGCCACGCCAGGTCAGCGCGCGCATCTCGACGAGGTCGACGACACCCTCGAAGCTCGACTCAGCACCGATGGGGAGCTGGATGACGAGCGGGCGGGCGCCGAGGCGCTTGACGATGGTGTCGACGGTGAAGTAGAAGTCGGCGCCCAGCTTGTCCATCTTGTTGACGAAGCAGATGCGGGGCACGTCGTACTTGTCGGCCTGGCGCCACACGGTCTCCGACTGGGGCTCGACGCCCTCCTTGCCGTCGAAGACGGCGACGGCACCGTCGAGCACGCGGAGCGAACGCTCCACCTCGACCGTGAAGTCCACGTGGCCGGGGGTGTCGATGATGTTGATCTGGTTGTTGTTCCAGAAGCACGTGGTGGCAGCGGACGTGATCGTGATGCCACGTTCCTGCTCCTGCGCCATCCAGTCCATGGTGGCTGCACCGTCGTGCACTTCGCCGATCTTGTGGGTGATACCCGTGTAGAACAGGATGCGCTCGGTAGTGGTGGTCTTGCCGGCATCGATGTGGGCCATGATGCCGATGTTGCGGACCTTGTTCAGGTCGGTAAGCACGTCCTGTGCCACGGATTTCCTCCGATTGGATTGCTGCGGGATAAAGCTGAATCGAGCTTTACAGGTGAGTGGTTCGCCAGGCGCCGCCGGGCGAACCACTCACCGATGGAACTGGTTACCAGCGGTAGTGCGCGAAGGCCTTGTTCGACTCGGCCATCTTGTGGGTGTCCTCACGGCGCTTGACTGCCGCTCCGAGACCGTTCGACGCATCGAGGATCTCGTTGGTGAGGCGCTCGGTCATCGTCTTCTCACGACGACCCTTCGCGTAGGTGGTGAGCCAACGAAGTGCCAGCGTGTTCGCACGGTGAGGCTTGACCTCGACGGGAACCTGGTAGGTCGAGCCACCGACACGACGGCTCTTGACCTCGATGGTCGGACGCACGTTGTCGAGCGCCTTCTTGAGGGTCACGACAGCGTCGGCACCGTTCTTGGTGGATACGCCCTCGAGTGCGTCATAGACGATGCGCTCGGCAAGGCCCTTCTTGCCGTCGAGGAGGATCTTGTTGACGAGCTGGCTGACGATCGGTGCGCCGTAGACGGGGTCTGCGACGACGGGGCGCTTGGGAGCGGGTCCTTTTCGAGGCATTACTTCTTCTCCATCTTCGCGCCGTAACGGCTGCGAGCCTGCTTGCGGTTCTTGACAGCCTGGGTGTCGAGGGCGCCGCGGACGATCTTGTAACGGACGCCGGGGAGGTCTTTCACACGACCCCCGCGAACGAGCACCATCGAGTGCTCCTGGAGGTTGTGGCCTTCACCGGGAATGTAGGCGGTGACCTCGGTGCCGTTGGAGAGCTTGACACGGGCGACCTTGCGGAGAGCCGAGTTCGGCTTCTTCGGGGTGGTGGTGTACACACGGGTGCATACGCCGCGCTGCTGCGGGTTTGACTTGAGAGCAGGCGCTTTGGTCTTGGTGACCTTGCGCGAGCGGCCCTTACGGACCAACTGCTGAATGGTAGGCACTACATGACTCCTTGTGTTTACTGCACGGTGACAGCTGCTACTGATGATTAGCATTCGAACGCGTCAAGGCCTGGGCCCTGTCAGTCGAGTTCATTTGGACCTACCTGCAAACGCGCGGGACCTGGGTCTCAGGCGCCTGTCGGGGGTAGGTATGCCGTGGGGGCCGAGTCACGGGGCCGGCGGAACCGGCACCTTCGATCGAGCCCTGCTTTGTATGATGCATGTCTGGCCCGGAACCGCCCTCCGCTGGAGGGAACCAGAGACGGGCACGGCACGAGAGCACGACAAAGCGCACACCTCGGAAATATTACCCGCTGTGACGGCCGGGGTCAAATGGCGGCAGGGCCCTGCACTACCCGCGATAGCCGGTGTTCTGCACCGTGAACGTCTTGCTGCGCTGCCCACCCGGGCCGACCAGGGTGATTGTGTAGGTGTGGCTCCGCGCGGGGCACGCGAAGGGGATGGAGATCGACCCGCCCGGGCTCACCTCGGAGTACGGCTCGGCACGGGCATCCGTCGTGTCGACGCCCACGAAGGCCGTCTCGGCACCATTGCCCGACCAACTCAGCTGCACGTCGGGCGACGCAGCCGTCGAGCCGGCAGGGCCCTCGCCCGGCACCGGGCAGGTGACGCTCGACGTGGCCGACCCCGACGTGAAGGCGGGCCCTGCCGCATCTCCGGCACCCGACCCACCCGCGGCTGGGTCAGGTGCCGGGTCGCCCGGTGCTGGGGCGGTCGAAGTCGGGGCAGCCGTTGCCGGGGCGGTCGTTCGGGGCGAAGGCGACCCACTCGGCGACGGAACCGGTGAGGTGGATGCTGGCGCCGACGCACGCGACGTGGTACCCTGGGGCGCGCCCAGAGCAAAACCGATGCCGATCGCGGCGGCAACCACCACGATGACTCCGAGCACGATGAGTGGGATCTTCTTCACTCTCTGAGCTTAGCTCATTAAATGAAGAAGACTCGGCTAGGCTGTCGGAGCGTACTGCGGCTCCCCCGTCGGGTACTGCGCCACCGGCGTCTCGGAGAGCTTTGCGTCGTACTCCTGTTGGGCGAGTGCGTTCTTCGCCTTCAGTTTGCGACCGTGCGAGGCGATCCAGGCCCCTGCCCAGATCGGCACCTCGCGGGCGACCAACGCACCGGCGAGAGTGAGCGGATCCATCACGAGCGACTTCACGAAGCTGGTGATGTCCGAGCCCGAGAGAGTCCACGCCTGTACGGCGAGGAGTGCTCCGAGGATCGTGGCGCCGTACACGACGACACCGATCAGGAAGCCTCCGAGCACGTAGGCCCACCAGCCGGCACGGTTCACGATCACCACGGTGAGGATGAGGGCGAGGGCGAAGAAGATCACCGGAACGTAGAACGCCGGGCTCGCCGCGAACTGGCCCACCACGGAGACGAGTCGCGAGCCGGGAACCGAGAACGAGAGGATCGCGGCTGCCGCTGCAGCGTAGACGACAGCGAAGACGAGGGCTGCGAGGAGAGAGACGAGGATGCCGAAGCCGCGGTTGCTGCGGCGCTTCGGGGGCGTCAGGATCGGGACGGCGATCGCCGTGGGCGCCGCGAAGGCCGCTGCGGGGTAGACACCGTTCGGGCTGACGGCAGCCGTCCCGGCGGGGGCACCCTGTGCGGGCCCTCCTGTGGTCTGCGACAGCGGTGCCGCCCCGGACATCGCGCTGTCGGAGGGGGATGAGGGGGATGAGGCGGATGAGGCGCTCTGCGAGGTGGATGCGGGCGTGACGGGGGGCGCGAAGGCGGCGGGTGGCGGGATGAACGCCGCCGCCGGGTACGCGACGGCACCGGTGTCGGCGGCCGACGCTGCGGACTCCGCGGGCATCTGGTCGCTGGCTGCGGTCGACGCAGGCGACTGACCACCCGGCGCCTCCCAGCGGGGCACTGTGTCGGGCACGGCGGGCGGGTCGACGACCTCCGCGCCGTCCGTTCGGGGTTCGGCGATCGGCGCGGGAGTCGTGGCCGGCACGAAGGCCGGCTGAGCGTCGGACTCCGGGACCGCTTCGATCGAGGCATCCGCAGCATCCGAGCCGCCCGATGCGCCGTCGGCGGGGTACGCGGCTTCTGCGTAGACGCTGTCTGCGGCGGGCTCCCCGGCGAAGGCCGGGCCCGGCGCACCCGGCTCTGCGGGCGGCGGCCCGGCGTTCTCGACCCGGTTCGGGGCGTCGTCTTCGGTGCGGTCGTCTGTGCTCATGCGCACACTTTACTCACAGTCCCGCCTCAGCTGAGGGAGGTCACGCTGCGCCGCCGGGAAATCGCGACCAGGGTGAACGCCAGGCCTAGCCCGGTTACGACGACGAGCGTCACGACGACTCCCCCGATGGCCGCTCCGCCGTCGGATCCCGCACCGGTGAGGAGCCCCTGCATCCCGCGCACGGCGGCGGAGAGCGGCAGGATCGACGAGAGCGTCTGGAACCAGCCCGGGCTGAGGGCTGCGGGCACCAGTACCCCCGCAGCGGCGACCTGGAGCACGAGGAAGGCGAGCGAGAGCATCCGGCCCACCCGTCCGAACAGGGCGATGAGTCCCTGGTGCACGACGACGAAGGCGACGGAGAGACCCAGCACGAAGAGGGAGCTCCCGAGAGGGTTCGCCGAGGAGACGCCGATCAGCTGCAGCCCGACGATCACGGCGAGCGCCTGTACGACGGCCAGCCCGAGCGCCGGCAGCAGCGACTGCCTCAGGATGCGCCATCCACCCGCCGACGACGACAGGGCCTGCGCCGTGAACGGTGTCAGGAGCAGGTAGAGCGCGAACGCCCCCAACCAGAGCGCGACGGGGATCATCACCGTCGCGGTGGCGACCTGGGCGCTCGGCAGGGCCTGGCTGTCGGTCACGGTCGTCACCACCGGGGTGGCCACCACCGTGGCGAATGTCGCCTGCTGGTCGGCCGTGTAGCTCGGCACCGCCGCCGCCGCGGTGCCGAGGCCGGACGACAGTGCGCTGACCCCCGAGGCCACGCCGGCCGTGCCCTGGACGAGCTGCGGCGCGTACCCGTTCAGCTGTTGGAGCCCGCCGGTCAGTCCCGACGCGCCCGTGGCTGCCCCGGCGATTCCGGTCACGAGGGTCGGCATGCTGTCGGCGAGTGCGGTCGTGCCCTTCGAGATCAGGGCGTTGCCATCTTTCAACAGCGCCCCGGCCACCGCACCGGCATCGAGGGAGAGCCCCACGTCGAGGCTCGAGAGGGCGACGTCGTCGGACAACTTCTTGATGGCGGCGACCCTCGACGCCACCTCGGCCGTCGTGAGCTTCGGCAGGTCGGTCGACAGGTCGGCGATCTCGACGTTCAGCTCCAGCTGCCGCGCCTCGATGCTGTCCTGCTTCTTCGCCGTGTCGGTGATCCCGTCGGAGAGCAGCGCGCTGCCGTCACGGGCGACTCCGGAGAGTTCGGCCAGTCCGCGGGTGGCGCCCGGCAGGGGTGCGAGCGACGTCGACGCCTTCTCGAGGCCCGAGCTGAGAGTCTCGGCGCCTCCGGTGAGTTTGCCGATCCCGTCGGCCATTCCCGCGCCGAGCGTCGACACCTGGCCGGCGACGGTCACGAGCTCCCCACTCTTCTCCGCGGTGGTCGTCAGCTGGTCGTGGATGCTCGTGAACCCGCCGAGCAGTCCCTTCACGTAGCTCTGGGTCACGCTCGCGGAGAGCGCCTCGTTGACGTTCGTCGCGAGTGCCGAGGCGAGCAGGGCGGCCACGTAGCTCTGGGCACCATTGGTCTTCACCTCGAGGGAGGCGGCAGCCGGGCTGGTGGTGCCCGTCGAGACGTAGAGCTCGGAGAAGTTGCTCGGTATGGTGACGACCGCCGAATAGGCGCCCGAGTCGAGGCCCGCTGTGGCGTCGTCGGCGTTGGTGAGCTTCCAGCTGAATCCGCTGCCGGCCTGGCCGCTGATGAGCTGCGCGGTCAGGAGCTTCCCGGCGGGAACCGTCGTCTCGACACCGTTCACCAGGGTCTTGGTCGTGGCGTCGAGGTTCACGATGGCGGCCGGCAGGTTGGGAGCGCCCGTCGCTCCCTCTGCCGTGTTCGAGAAGGCAGAGACGGCGACCCCCGCCACGAGCAGCGGTGTAGCGACGGCCAGCACCAGGGCGATCATCCGGGTGACGGATGATCGTGGGGCACGGTCGGCGGATTTCAGGAGTGTCGACAGCATGCTCATACGAGGGCTCCCTGTTCGGTCGGGATCGGTGCGGCAGCGAGATGCAGGATGACGAGGGGGCGGCCCGCGAGGGAGAGGGGTACGGCGGGGGTCTCGGCGTGCCCGCCCCGGTGAGCGTCGACGACCTGCTCGGGGAACCCGGCAGCGGAGCCCTGGACGGCGCACACCAGCGTCACGCCATGACCCGCCTGGACGGCGACCGCGGCGAGGAGCTCGGCGACGAGCGGCGCGGGGAGCGGACGCAGGTCGATGGCGATCAACTCGGCCGAGGACGCCAGAGCGAGTGCCACGTCGATGCACCAGCGTGCCGGCACGCCGAGAGCCCTCATCGGGGTGGACTGGTCGGAGGCCACGGGTGTGGCACCGGCATCCGGCGATCCCGCCACCACGTCTTCGAGCACCCGGAGGTGGGCGCCGACCCGCTCGAGCTGCCTGTGCCGTTCGCCCCGGGGGGCATCGAGCCTCACCTCGCCGAGAAGGTACTCGCCGACCGTCAGCGCAGACCCGTCGGCGTCGACGTCGGCCACCAGCCGGGTGCGCCGGCGGAGGGCGGAAGCCTCGAACGGCTGCGGATGACCCAGCACACTGAGGTGACCGGCGAAGCGAGGGAGCCTGCCCGTCAGAGCGGCCAGCACGGCGGCCCCGGCCACATCGGCACCGAGATGGGAATCCGCACCCGGCTCCTCGAGCACCAGCGCGATCCCGCCGGACGGGGTGACGAGGTCGAACGGCTGCTGGCCTGCGAGCGTGAGGGATCCGGCCGCGACCGCGTCGGTGATCGCGGGGCGCGCCACGGGTGGGGCGAGCTGCGCCGCGCGGGCGGCCTTCCGGGCAGCTTTCGCCTCGGCTGCGGCGACTTTTGCGAGCATCCGCTTCTCGGCGGCGGCAGCTGAGCGGGTGACGGGGGCCGGGGCTTCGCCATCGGTGGAAGGGCTCTGCGCCTCGACCTCGGAGGCAGGGCTCTGCGCTTCGACCTCAGGGGCAGCATCCGGAGCGCCGTGCGCGAGCGCGGCCGACTCGGCATCCCCCGGCCGCCAGTCGCGGGCCGCGATCAGCTCGTGCACCTTCTCACCCTCGATGTCGACGTTCGGCAGGTGCCGCCCGAGCCACGCCGGCAGGTACCAGGCGCGGGTTCCGAGCATGGCCATGACCGCGGGGATGAGGGTCATGCGAACGAGGAATGCGTCGATGAGCACGCCGACGGCCAGCGCGAAGGCAAGCGGCTGCACTGCGGCACCCGATCCCGGAACGAACGAGGCGAAGACGCTGAACATGATGAGGGCCGCCGCGGTCACCACTCGGGCTGCTGCGCTGAAACCGTCGAGAACGGATTCCCGCCCCTCGCCGGTGCGCGAGAACTCCTCGCGCATACGGGAGACGAGGAACACGTGGTAATCCATCGCCAGCCCGAACAGCACGGCCATCACGAGGATCGGCATGAAGCTGATCACCGGCCCGACCTTCTGCACACCGAGGAGGTCTGCGAGCACCCCGTCGTTGAAGACGAGCGTCACGACGCCGAGCGAGGCGGCGACAGAGAGCAGAAAGCCGAGGGTCGCACTGATCGGCACTGCCAGCGACCGGAAGACCATCGTCAGCAGCACGAGGCAGAGCCCGACCACGACGAGGGCGAAGATCGGCAGGGCGTCGCCCAGCTGCTGGGAGATGTCGATCGCCACCGCGGTCTGGCCGGTGACCATGTACGTGAATCCGTTTGCTGCCTCGAATGCAGGAGCGTCGTTGCGGAGGGTCTGGACGAGCTGTTTCGTGGCATCGGAATCGGGACCACTCGACGGCGTCAGCGAGACGATCGCCATGTCGAGGGCGCTGTTCGGGATGACCGGGCTCACCGAGTCGACGTCGGCGATGCCGGTGAACTGCTTGCCGAGGGCATCGAGCGCAGCCTGGAGGTTCTGCGCCTCGACCGATCCGATGTCCGCGGTGATCAGCAGCGGGCCGTTGAAGCCGGGGCCGTAGCCTCTGTCGAGCAGATCATAGGCGACACGGGCCTGGGAGCCGGGGGCCTGGTAGCCCGCATCGGGCACGGTGAGGGCGAGGTGGAGCGCCGGGAAGGCCAGTGCCAGCAACGCCAACGGAACGACGATCGCCGTGATCAGCGGTCGACGCGTGACGAGCCGCACCCACCGCCTGCCGAGGGTCGGCTTCGTGCCCGGCGCGGGGTTCTGCATCTCCCGTTCGCGCTTCGCGGTTCGGGAATCGGGCCTCGGAACGAGCTTCGTGTTGAGGAGTCCGAGGATGGCCGGCAGCAGGGTGAGCGCCGCGGCGACGGCGAGCAGCACGCCGAACGCCGCGCCGAGACCCATGATCGACAGGAACGGGATGTTCACCACCGACAGGCCGATCAGGGCGATGATCACGGTGATGCCAGCGAAGACCACAGCGCTGCCCGCGGTGGAGTTCGCGATGGCGACGGACTCCCGGGCGGGCACGCCGGCCGCGAGTTGGGAGCGGTGCCGCGAGACGATGAAGAGGGAGTAGTCGATGCCGACCGCCAAGCCGAGCATCTGGGCGAGGATCGGCGCAGACGAGGAGATCGTGACGAAGTCCGAGACGATCGTGATCGACGAGGTCGAGATGACCACTCCGAAGATCGCGGTGATCAGGGGCATGCCGGCCGCGAGGAGCGAGCCGATGGTGATGGCCAGGATGATCAGGGCGACGACGAGGCTGCCCGCCTCCTGCGACGGGTCCGACGCGGGCTCTGGCGCCTTGACCCCTGCGTAGGCGACGGTCAGGCCGTTCTCTGCGATGCTGTCGCCCATCGCTTCGAGGGCCTCGGTGTCGGCGTCGGTGAGATCGGTGGCCGGCACCGAGTAGGCGATCGAGATGTAGGCCATCGAGTTGTCGGGGGCGATCTGCGCTGCGGCGGCGGCCGCCACGGCGGGGGGCCCCGACGTGTCGAACGGATCGGTGACGCTCGACTGGCCGGGCAACGTCTTCATCTTCGCCGCCACACCGGAGATCTGAGATTCGAAGCTCCGGATGCTCTGCCCGGAGGGTGCGACGAAGATGACCTTGGAGCTGCCGCCGTTGGCTGCGGGGAACCGGCTGCCGAGCAGGTCGATGGCCGTCTGCGACTGCGTTCCCGGGATCTCGACCGCAGCCGATCCCTTGCCGGGGAAGGCGAGCGCACCGCCCACGGCGGCCATCACGATCAGCAGCCACACAGCCATGACGAGGAAGTGTCTCCGGGCTGCGAACGCGCCGATCCGATACAGCAGTACAGCCATCATGGCCCCCGTCAGATGGCACCCAGCGAGGGTCATACCAGGCGATGACTTCGGAAGTCGGGGTGCTCAACGCTCAAGATAGCGGACAGCCAAGTGGGGAAGCAAAAACAGGTGGGGAGGTTCACCCGAAGGTGGGGGGCGCGCCCGGTTGCACACCTTAGGCTGGTGCGGATGAATCCCCCGGTGCACCGTCGCCTCCGCCTGAGCGGGCTGGCCGCAGAACTCCGCGCCGACGATCTCGGTGGCGCGGGTCTCACCCTCTGCATCGGTGATGAGCAGCAGTCGCACGTCTACACGGGCGACCCCCTGGAGCTGCGGTTCGACTACCTCCGCCGCATCGCGAACCTCGCCGGCCTGCTCGCACCGGCGGGCGTTCCGCTCCGGGTGCTGCACCTCGGTGGAGGCGCCCTGACACTGGCCCGCCATCTCGCCCTGGCCCGGCCGGGTTCGCCGCAGACCGTGATCGAATACGAGTCCGACCTGTTCGACTTCGTGACGGAGGCGGCGCCACTGCCGCCCGGCACCGAGCTCCGCGTGATCATCGACGACGCCCGCGCGGGGCTCGACCGGGCATCCGGGGCCGACGGCTACGACCTCATCGTCGCCGACGTCTACCTCGGCTCGACCACACCGGCCCACCTGACGAGTGTGGAGTTCTACCGCGAGGTCACGGCGCTTCTCAGCACCGGCGGGGTCCTCGCCGTCAACGTGGCCGACGATGCGGGCCTGCCCGTCGCCCGGGCGAGCGCCGCGACGCTCGCAGAGGTGTTTCCGACTGTGCTGGTCACCGGCGCAGCGGGACTCACCGACCAGCTCGACGAGGGCAACGCCGTGCTGTTCGCCTCCCGGTGGCGTGGCCTCGCCTCGCTGCAGGCCGGGCTCCAGGCAGCGGGCCCGCACCCGAGCGGACTGGTGGGGGCCGACCGCCTGACCTCCTTCATCGGTGCTGCGCGCCCGGTGCGGGATGCCGTCGTGTCGGGTTCCGGCGCGGGGTATCTCCGCGATCGGGTAGCCGCGGAGGCTCCGAGCGTCCGCGCGCGGGCAGCCGGGGAGGCTCCGGATGCCCGTGGCTGAGCCGCACTCCCCCGGCGCCGCCAGCGGCTTCCCTCTGCCGGCCATCCCCGCGCACGCCCGGGTGGTGGTGGTCGGTGCTGGGCAGGCCGGGCTGTCGGTGGCCCACCACCTGGCGCACAGAGGCCTGGCGCCCGGCCAGGATCTGGTCGTGCTCGACCGTTCCCCCGCCGCCGGGGGCGCGTGGCAGTTCCGCTGGGAGTCGCTGCGGCTCGGCACCGCCCACCGCGTCAACGATCTTCCCGGCATGCGGGAGCTCGGGCTGAGCTTCGAGACCGCCGACCAGGGCCGCGCGGCGCGCGATGTGGTGGGTGAGTACTACGCGGAGTACGAGCGGCACTTCGGGCTCGCGGTCTTCCGGCCGGTGGCGGTGACGTCGGTACGGGAGGCCGCGCGGGCGTCGGATGCCCGGGCGGCGCCGCTTCGCGTCGACTACCGTCGCGGGGCGGGCGACGGCGCGACCCGGGGCACCGTCATCGCCGATCTACTGGTCAACGCGACCGGCACGTGGGGCGCACCGATCCGCCCGTACATCACCGGCATCGAGACGTTCCGCGGTCGTCAACTGAGCACCCCCGAGTACCGCTCGGCCGCCGAGTTCGGGGGCCGGCGGGTGGTCGTCGTCGGTGGCGGCACCTCCGCCGTGGGTTTCGTGCTCGAGCTGGAGGGGATCGCGGCATCCGTCACCTGGGTCACCCGTCGCCCGGTCTCGTTCGCGGGCGAGGAGCCGGGTGAGGCGAGCGCGAGCATGGAGGGCCGGCTCGCCGCGGTCGCGCAGCAGAACGATGCGGCCCGGGAGGGCCGCGTGCTGCCGAGCATCATCAGCGGAACCGGCCTGCCCGCCACGGCCCGCAATCTGGACGCGGCCCGGCGGGGCGTTCTGGTGGCGCGGCCCCTGTTCACCGGCATCGAACCGGGCGGCGTGCGTTTCGCCGACGGCAGCTTCGAGCCGGCCGACGCCATCATCTGGGCCACGGGCTTCCGGTCGGAGCTCGGCCATCTCGACCCTCTGGGCCTCCGGGAGCCGGGCGGCGGTGTGGCCGCGACCCAGGGCAGGGCCGAGCGCGACCCCCGGGTGTTCCTTGCGGGATACGGGCCGCAGGCGTCGACGATCGGCGCGAACCGTGCGGGCCGGCTGGTGGCGCTGCAGGTGCTGGAGGTGTTGGCAGCGCTCAGCTGACCGTCGCCGGCTCGGCCGCGTCGCTTACTCCGATACGCCGGTTGCGCACGATGCTCGACAGGAATCCCGCGCCGATGAACACGATGCCCACGAGCCCGGTGACCACGTCGGGAATGTCTGCCCGGATCGAGACCAGCAGGATCACCGCCAGGGCCCCGACCGCCCAGAGCGCCCCGTGTTCGAGATAGACGAACTGGCTGAGGGTGCCCTGGCGCACCAGGAAGATCGTGAGCGACCGGATGAACATCGCCCCGACACCGAGCCCGATGGCGATCACGATCGGGTCTGACGTGATGGCGAAGGCGCCGATGACGCCGTCGAACGAGAAACTCGCATCCAGAACCTCGAGATAGAGGAAGAGGAAGAACGCCGCGCGCCCCACGACGACCTTGACCTGCCGGCCGGGCTTGACGGGGTCGACGTCCTCGCCGCCGCCCTCCTCGGCCGACTGCTCGAACACCTGTCCGAGGGCGGTGACCAGCAGGAACGATCCGATACCGATCACGCCGCTCAGCAACACCGTGCCCGGGTCTTCGGCCACGAACTGCGAGACCAGCACGAGCACGATGATCGAGACGATCACGCTCGCTCCCGGAACCCGTCCGACGGTCTGCAGCACCTTCTCGACCGGCTTGATCCAGAGAACTTCGCGTTCGTCGAACATGAAGTCGAGGAACAGCATCAACAGGAACATGCCGCCGAAACCGGCGATCGCCGGATGAGCTGCGTTCAGGATGAAGCCGTACGTGCCCGGAACGGCCGGGTCACCCTTCTCGAATGCCAACTGCACGGCCTGCACCGGCCCGAGCCCCGCCGTCACCGCGACGACGAGGAACGGAAAGACCAGCCTCATGCCGAAGACGGCGATGATGACACCGACGGTGAGGAAGATGCGCTGCCACGCCGCGTTCATGCGCTCGAGGATCGTGGCGTTGACCACCGCGTTGTCGAACGAGAGCGAGATCTCGAGCACGCTCAGCACCACCACCAGCACCAGGGCTGCGGGGCCGCCGTAGAGGAAGCCGAGCGCGAGGCCCACCAGGAGCACGGCGAACGACCAACCGAAGTTCTTCAGCACGTGCATCCATTCCGAGTCATCAGGCAAGTCTAGGTGCGGAACGGAGAAGGGCCCCCTCACCGAGGTGAGAGGGCCCTTCCGATCCTGCAGCTACCGCCTAGTTGTAGGTACCGGGCGTGTAGTCGTCGCTCGAGAAGCTGTCGAAGTCGACGAACGACAGGTCAGCCTCCGAGAACACCGCGTCATCGGTGAAGATGCGGTTCGGGTAGCGCTCGGCCTTGGCCTCCTCGGTTGCCTCAACGGTGACGTTGCGGTACTTCTGGAGTCCGGTTCCAGCCGGGATGAGCTTTCCGATGATGACGTTCTCCTTGAGCCCGACGAGCGGGTCGCTCTTGCCCTCCATGGCGGCCTGCGTGAGAACACGCGTGGTCTCCTGGAAGGAAGCGGCAGAGAGCCAGGACTCGGTCGCGAGGGAGGCCTTGGTGATACCCATGACCTCCTGGCGGGCCGAAGCGGTCTTGCGACCCTCGGTCAGCGCCTCACGGTTGAGGATGTTGTAGCGCTGGCGGTCGACGAGCTCACCGGGGAGCAGGTCGGTGTCACCGTGGTCGACGACAGTCACCTTGCGGAGCATCTGGCGAACGATGACCTCGATGTGCTTGTCGTGGATCGGCACACCCTGCGAGCGGTAGACACCCTGCACACCACCGACGAGGTGCTCCTGCACGGCGCGGACGCCGCGAACCCGGAGAACCTCCTTCGGGTCGATCGCACCGATGTGCAGCTGCGTTCCGAGCTCCACGTGGTCGCCGTCCTCGATGAGGAGGCTGGCACGCTTCAGCACCGGGTAGGCGATGGCCTCGTCGCCGTTGTCGGGCGTGAGGATCAGCTTGCGGCTGCGGTCGGTGTCTTCGATGGTGATGCGGCCAGCAGCTTCTGCGATGGGCGACGCACCCTTGGGGGTACGTGCTTCGAAGAGCTCCTGCACGCGGGGCAGACCCTGCGTGATGTCGTCAGCCGATGCGGAACCACCCGTGTGGAAGGTACGCATGGTCAGCTGGGTGCCGGGCTCACCGATCGACTGTGCGGCGATGATGCCGACGGCCTCTCCGATGTCCACCAGCAGTCCGGTGGCGAGCGAGCGGCCGTAGCAGGCAGCACACACACCGACGGCCGACTCGCAGGTCAGAACCGAGCGCACCTTGATGTTCTCGACACCGGCCTCGACCAGCTTGTCGATCAGCACGTCGCCGATGTCCTCGCCGGCTTCGGCTACGACCGTACCCTTGGCGTCGACTGCGTCGGCGGCCAGGCTCCGGGCGAACACCGAGTTCTCGACGTTCGAGTCCTTGATGAGCACACCATTGGCGTCGTGCGCCGCGATGGCCAGGTCGAGGCCCTTGGTGGTGCCGCAGTCGTCTTCACGAATGATGACATCCTGCGAGACATCCACCAGACGACGGGTGAGGTACCCGGAGTCGGCGGTACGCAGAGCCGTGTCGGCGAGTCCCTTGCGAGCACCGTGCGTCGCGATGAAGTACTCAGCAACACTGAGGCCCTCACGGTACGACGAGATGATCGGGCGAGGGATGATCTCACCCTTCGGGTTGTTCACCAGTCCTCGCATACCCGCGATGTTGCGGATCTGCAGCCAGTTACCACGAGCACCCGACGTCACCATGCGGTTGATGGTGTTGTTCGCCGGGAAGTTCGCCTGCATGGCCTCGGCGACGTCTTCAGTCGCCTTGGTCCAGATCTGAATCAGTTCCTGGCGACGCTCGGCGTCGGTGGTCAGACCCTTCTCGTACTGCGTCTGCACCTTGGCGGCGAGCTTCTCGTAGGTCGCAACGATCTCGCGCTTGTTCGGCGGGGTCAGAACGTCGGAGAGAGCGACGGTGACGCCTGAGCGGGTGGCCCAGTAGAAACCGGCATCCTTGATGCGGTCGAGCGCTGCAGCAACCTCGACCTTCGGGTACCGCTCGGCGAGGTCGTTGACGATGGCCGAGATCTGGCCCTTGTCTGCGACGGCTTCGACGTACGGGTAATCGGTCGGCAGCGTCTCGTTGAAGAGCGCGCGACCGAGGGATGTCTCGACCAGCGTGACACCGGGGGCGTGGTTGCCCTCGGCCAACACAGCGTTCTCGGGAGCTTCACCCTCGGCGAAGGTGATGTTCTCGAGGCGGATGCGCACCTTGGCATTGAGGTCGAGGGTGCCCTGGTCCTTCGCCAGGATGGCCTCGGCAACGCTCGAGAACGCACGGCCCTCACCGACGACGCCCTCGCGGAGAGTCGTCAGGTGGTGCAGGCCGATGATCATGTCCTGTGTGGGCAGGGTCACCGGGCGGCCGTCGGACGGCTTCAGGATGTTGTTCGACGCGAGCATCAGGATGCGCGCCTCGGCCTGGGCCTCCACCGACAGCGGAAGGTGCACGGCCATCTGGTCACCGTCGAAGTCCGCGTTGAACGCGGTGCAGACGAGCGGGTGCAGCTGGATCGCCTTGCCCTCGACGAGCTGGGGCTCGAAAGCCTGGATGCCCAGTCGGTGCAGCGTGGGTGCACGGTTCAGCATGACCGGACGCTCGCGGATGATCTCCTCGAGCACATCCCACACCTGGGGGCGGCTCCGCTCGACCATACGCTTCGCGGCCTTGATGTTCTGGGCGTGGCTCAGATCGATCAGGCGCTTGATCACGAACGGCTTGAACAGCTCCAGGGCCATCTGCTTGGGCAAACCGCACTGGTGAAGCTTCAGCTGGGGACCACCGATGATGACCGAACGGCCCGAGTAGTCCACGCGCTTGCCGAGCAGGTTCTGGCGGAACCGACCCTGCTTTCCCTTGAGCATGTCGCTCAGGGACTTCAGAGCGCGGTTGCCGGTACCCGTGACCGGGCGACCACGGCGGCCGTTGTCGAACAGTGCGTCGACGGCCTCCTGCAGCATCCGCTTCTCGTTGTTGACGATGATCTCGGGGGCACCGAGGTCAAGGAGGCGACGAAGACGGTTGTTGCGGTTGATCACGCGACGGTAGAGGTCGTTGAGGTCGCTTGTCGCGAAGCGGCCACCATCCAGCTGCACCATCGGGCGGAGTTCCGGCGGGATCACGGGGACCACGTCGAGAACCATCGCGGCCGGCGAGTTGCCGGTGATCAGGAACGAGTTGACGACCCGGAGGCGCTTGATGGCGCGGATCTTCTTCTGGCCCTTGCCCTCGGAGATCTGCAGGTGCAGCGTGTCCGACTCAGTTGCAAGATCAAAAGCTTCCAGGCGCTTCTTGATCGCCTCGGCACCCATGTAGGCCTCGAAGTACTGGCCGTAACGGTCCTGCAGCTCGTGGAACACGGAGTCTTCGGGCTTCAGCTCGCCGACCTTGAGGCTGCGGAAGTCCTCCCACACGCGCTCGAGCTGGGCGATCTGCTCGTCGAAGGACTTGCGGGCCTGGCCCATCTCCTTCTCGGCGCCGTCTTTCGTCCGGCGCTTCTGGTCGCTCTTGGCGCCTTCTGCCTCGAGGGCAGCCAGGTCGTTCTCGAGCTTCTGAAGACGGTCGGCGATCCGGCTGTCGCGCTGGTCGCTGAGGGCCTTGATCTCGAGCCGGAGCTCGTTCTCGAGGCCGGGCATGTCTTCGTGACGGCCGTCCTCGTCGACCGAGATGATCATGTAGGCCGCGAAGTAGATGACCTTCTCGAGGTCTTTCGGAGCCATGTCGAGCAGGTAGCCGAGGCGGGACGGAACGCCCTTGAAGTACCAGATGTGCGTGACGGGGGCGGCGAGCTCGATGTGGCCCATACGCTCACGGCGCACAGACGACTTCGTCACCTCGACACCGCAGCGCTCACAGACGATGCCCTTGAAGCGCACTCGCTTGTACTTGCCGCACGAGCACTCCCAGTCACGGCTCGGCCCGAAGATCTGCTCTCCGAAGAGGCCGTCCTTCTCGGGCTTCAGTGTGCGGTAGTTGATCGTCTCGGGCTTCTTGACCTCACCGTGCGACCACTTGCGGATGTCATCAGCCGTAGCGAGACCGATCCGCAGTTCGTCAAATGTTGTAACGTCGAGCAATTTTTTCTTCTCTCCTGGAAAAACGTCAGCTAAAGAGGGTTTTGACCCGATTCGCGATCTCGCGAATCACATCATTGGCTAACTCAGATGTCGTCGATGGACGAGTTCTCGAACCGCGTGGAGATGTTGATACCGAGCTCTTCCGCAGCGCGGAACACCTCGTCATCGGTGTCGCGCAGGCTGACTGCGGTGCCGTCCGCCGAAAGAACTTCGACGTTGAGGCAGAGCGACTGCATCTCCTTGATGAGCACCTTGAAGGACTCGGGGATACCCGGCTCCTGGATGTTCTCACCCTTGACGATCGCTTCGTACACCTTCACGCGGCCGAGGATGTCATCCGACTTGATCGTCAGAAGCTCCTGCAGTGCGTACGCGGCGCCGTAGGCCTCGAGTGCCCACACTTCCATCTCACCGAAGCGCTGCCCACCGAACTGTGCCTTACCACCCAGCGGCTGCTGCGTGATCATGGAGTACGGACCGGTCGAACGAGCGTGGATCTTGTCGTCGACGAGGTGGTGGAGCTTCAGGATGTACATGTAGCCGACCGAGATGGGCTCGGGGAACGGCTCGCCGGAGCGGCCGTCGAAGAGCGTCGCCTTGCCGGTGCCGTTGATGAGACGGTCGCCGTCACGGGTCACGAGGGTCGAATCGAGCAGACCACCGATCTCCTCCTCGAGCGCGCCGTCGAACACCGGGGTGGCGACCTTGGTGTTCGGGGCAGCCTCGTGCGCGGCCTCGGGAAGACGGCCGGCCCACTTGTTGCTCTTGCCCTCGACCTTCCAGCCCTGCTTGGCGATCCAGCCCAAGTGGATCTCGAGAACCTGGCCGAAGTTCATTCGCCCAGGGATACCGAGCGGGTTCAGGACCACGTCGACGGGGGTGCCGTCTGCAAGGAACGGCATGTCCTCCACCGGCAGGATCTTCGCGATGACGCCCTTGTTGCCGTGGCGGCCCGCGAGCTTGTCGCCCTCGGTGATCTTGCGCTTCTGGGCGATGTAGACGACCACGCGCTGGTTGACGCCGGAACCGAGTTCGTCGTCGTTCTCGGCAGAGAACTCCTTGACGGCGATGATGGTTCCGCGCTCGCCGTGGGGCACCTTCAGCGAGGTGTCGCGCACTTCGCGGCTCTTCTCGTTGAAGATCGCGCGGAGCAGGCGCTCCTCGGCACTCAGCTCGGTCTCACCCTTGGGTGTGACCTTGCCGACGAGGATGTCGCCGGGGCGGACCTCTGCGCCGATCCGGATGATTCCGCGCTCGTCGAGGTCGGCGAGCAGCTCCGGGCTGACGTTCGGGAGGTCACGGGTGATCTCCTCCTTGCCGAGCTTGGTGTCGCGGGCATCCACTTCGTACTCTTCGATGTGGATCGAGGAGAGCGTGTCGTCCTTCACCAGGTTCTGGCTGAGGATCATCGCGTCTTCGAAGTTGTAGCCCTCCCACGGCATGAACGCCACGAGGAGGTTCTTGCCGAGCGCGAGCTCACCGTTCTCGGTGGCGGGGCCATCGGCGATGACCTCTCCGACCTCGACGCGGTCACCCTCGTTGACGATGACGCGCTGGTTGTAGCTCGTGCCCTGGTTCGAGCGGTCGAACTTGCGGAGGTAGTAGGTCTCGACCCCACCCTCGTCGAGGAGCACCGACACGGCATCGGCACTGACCTCCTGCACGACACCGGCGTGCTGGGTGGTGACCACGTCACCGGCGTCGACGGCCGCGAAGCCCTCCATACCGGTTCCGACCAGGGGGCTGTCGCTCATCAGGAGCGGCACGGCCTGGCGCTGCATGTTCGCACCCATGAGGGCGCGGTTCGCATCGTCGTGCTCGAGGAAGGGTATGAGGGACGTCGCGACGGAGACCATCTGGCGCGGGGAGACATCCATGTAGCCGATGTCCTCGATGGGGAAGAGGTCGACCTCGCCACCCTTCTTGCGGGCGAGCACGCGGGGCTCGGCGAAGCGGGCCTCCTTGGTGAGCGGCGCGTTGGCCTGCGCCACCACGTACTCATCCTCTTCGCTCGCGGTGAGGTAGTCGATGGTCTCCGAGACGACGCCGTCGATGACACGACGGTACGGGGTCTCGATGAAACCGAACGAGTTGATGCGGGCGAACGACGCCAGCGAACCGATCAGGCCGATGTTCGGGCCCTCAGGGGTCTCGATGGGGCACATGCGGCCGTAGTGGCTGGGGTGCACGTCGCGAACCTCGACGCCGGCACGCTCACGGGACAGACCACCCGGGCCGAGCGCAGACAGTCGACGCTTGTGCGTCAGGCCGGCGAGCGGGTTGTTCTGGTCCATGAACTGCGACAGCTGCGAGGTGCCGAAGAACTCCTTGATCGCGGCGACGACGGGGCGCACGTTGATCAGGGTCTGCGGGGTGATCGCCTCGATGTCCTGCGTGGTCATCCGCTCACGCACCACGCGCTCCATACGGGAGAGTCCTGTACGGACCTGGTTCTGGATGAGCTCGCCGACGGCACGGATGCGACGGTTGCCGAAGTGGTCGATGTCGTCGATGTCGAGACGGATCTCCACAGCCTTGCCACCGCGGGTACCCGGGAGCGTGGTCTGGTTCTCGTGGAGGGCCACGAGGTACTTGATCGTCGCGATGATGTCGGCGTTCGTCAGAACGGAGTTCGACAGCTCGCTCTCGAGACCGAGCTTGCGGTTGATCTTGTAACGACCGACCTTCGCGAGGTCGTAGCGCTTCGGGTTGAAGTAGAAGTTGTCGAGCAGCGCACGTGCGGCCTCGGCAGCAACCTGCTCGCCCGGGCGGAGCTTCCGGTAGATGTCCTTGAGGGCTTCTTCCTTCGTCAGGATGGAGTCCTTCTCGAGGGTTGCCTCGATGGAGGAGTAACCCTTGAACTGCTCGAGGATCTCCTCGCTCGTGAGGCCGAGGGCCTTCAGGAACACGGTGACGCTCTGCTTGCGCTTGCGGTCGATGCGCACGCCCACCTGGTCGCGCTTGTCGATCTCGAACTCGAGCCAGGCACCGCGGCTCGGGATGACGCGGGCCGAGTAGATGTCCTTGTCGGAGGTCTTCTCGAGCTGGCGGTCGAAGTAGACGCCCGGGCTCCGCACGAGCTGGGACACGACGACACGCTCGGTGCCGTTGATGATGAACGTGCCCTTTTCGGTCATCAGGGGGAAGTCGCCCATGAAGACGGTCTGGGTCTTGATCTCGCCGGTGAGGTGGTTCATGAACTCGGCCTCGACGTAGAGCGGGGCGGCGTAGGTCTTGCCGCGCTCCTTGCACTCGTCGATGGTGTACTTCTCGGGCTCGAGGAACGGGCTCGTGAAGCTGAGCTGCATGGTCTCGCCGAGGTCTTCGATCGGGGAGATCTCCTCGAAGATCTCATCGAGGCCGGAGTGCTCAGGAAGGTCTTTGCGACCCTGCTCCTTTGCTTCAGCGACGCGTGCCTTCCACACGTCGTTGCCCACGAGCCAGTCGAAGCTCTCGGTCTGCAGGGCAAGCAGATCGGGAACAGTCAGGTTGTCAGAAATTTTGGCGAACGAGAGTCGCGATGCTCCGCGACCGTTCTTGGGTGTGGTGGTGGTTGCGTTGCTCGCAGCAGCCAAGGAAATAACCTCCGTGGACCCCGTCGGGTCTCAGTACTGGGTTTACTTTTGGTCGAACTCGCCAGACCCTCGAACAAAACCCGCCTGACTTTTGATGTGCACAGGGGTTCTGGAGTGATGCTGCGGTTTCGCCTGACGAAGAAGAAACTGCAGCGCGAGCCGACCGCAATATGAAGGCATAGGAGTACTGGGAGCGCAAGGAACAACTATATGCCGTTCCCGGCCCGCTGTCCACTCGAATGTTGACCATTTTCGTGCTCTGCGGTATAACCGCGCCCTGCGTTCCCCCATTCCCATCCGCCGGCGCCCCCTGCCCGCCTCGTCGGACCCCCTTTTCCCCGCCCGCCGCTGCTTCGTCCGCCGAGGTGCTCCTGAAAGAGGTTCAGGGTGACGATGCGTCCCTGGCGGACGCAACGACGGTCTCCATCCTCTTCTGATCCTTCTCCTGCGGGGTCTGAGACGATCTCCAGCGATGCTCACGCCGACGCACCCGATGGAGGATGATCCGTTCGATCTCTGGCCAACGGAACATGACGTGCTCGTACGTCAGCCGCAGGTTGAGATGGTCGGTGCGGAAGAGTTCGAGGTTGCGTTCATGATCGACGGCGAAGGCACGGTCGTCGTCATGGAAGGCCCGCCCGTCGAGTTCGATCACGAACCGGTCGCCGACCAGGAGATCGACCCGGCCGACGCCACGCCGACGCGCCTGGGTTCTCACCCCGATTCGGAGGGAGGCCAAGCGGTAACGCACCAGCGACTCAAGCCCGGACTCGCTCGCGGGATCCGACCGGTCGATGACTCGACGGTGCTTCTCTGAGCGCGATCCCACTGAGGCGCGCAGCCGCCAGATCGTCACGAGTCGCTTGTTGAGCGCCGAGTCGACGATGGCCACGGCATTCTCCGGAGTGCAGCATGAAATGGCGTGGTCGAGCGCAGCGGGGATCGGCTGGATGGCGATCGGAAGTCTCCCTCGATCCGGCAGCCAGTGCACGCAGAGGTCGCTGCTCCGACTCGACACAGACGGCACTGTGCTCGAATTGCTCGGAACAGCCACGTGGAGTCTGAGGTCGGGCGGAACCCACAGCCCGTACAGTCGCGCCGCTGATGGCCCGGTCAGAGATCCGCCGGCCCTGACCGCACGCACGACCGTGATGTGCGCATCCGGCAGGGCATACCAGCCGCGGGCAATGCGTCTGATGAACCCGGCTCGGCATGCCCGCTGCAGATCGCGAAAAGCGATGCCGCGGCCGCTCAGCTGGGAGCCGTGGACCACGCCGGGCCACGGGAGGAGTTCAGGAGCAAAATCGTTCATGGTCAGCATCCTGCGCGCGCCGCGCACGACCCCCTGGCCGAACAGGGGAATCTGTGGACAACTGCCGTGATTCGGCTCCTGTGGAGGAGACTCGCGGGGCCCTCCGGCGCGGCCGGGCTTGATTCACCGACGACAACAAACCCGGGCCGTAAAAGAGGTTGTGACGCCCGCGCTGGCACTGAGCGACGTGTTGCCACCTCTGTTCCTCTTTTACGCATGAGACGGCTCGCGGGAGTCGGCGGGGGTGACGAGGGTGGGGAATGGGAGGGGGCACGGGGGTGGGGAATGGGGGGTGGGGAATCGGGGGGTGGGGAATCGGGGGGTGGGGAATCGGGGGGTGGGGAATCGGGGGGTAGGAAGGGGGGCGGGGTAGCGTGGGGGCGTGAGTGAGAACCGCGGCAGGCGCCGCACGGGAAGCGGCGGCGAGCATCCGAGCGTGACGCTCGGGAACGGGATGCGCGCAGTGGTCGAGGCCGACCGGCATCAGCCGGGGGCCTTCACGCTGGTGGTCGACGGCACGCCGCAGTCGCATGTCGCACTCGACGACCCGACCTACCTCGCGTTCGAGTACGTGCGACGCATCGGGCACGGGATCGACCTCGTGGCGCCGGAGGGCGAGGCGATCACGGCGCTGCACCTCGGCGGCGGGGCGTTCACACTCCCCCGGTACGCGGCGGCGACGCGGCCCGGGTCTCGGCAGCAGGTCGTCGAGCTCGAGAGCGAGCTGGTCGACTTCGTGCGGGAGCAGTTGCCGCTTCCGCAGGGCGCGCAGATCCGGGTGCGGCACGGCGACGCGCGGGAGGTGCTCGGCAAGCTTCCGCCTGGGCTGAAGGGCACGATCGACTTTCTTGTGGTGGACGTGTTCTCCGGGGCTCGCACGCCTGCACACGTGACAAGTGTGGAGTTCTACGCGTTGGCATCCGCGCTGATGGCGCCGACGGGCATCCTCGCCGCCAATGTGGCCGACGGCGCAGGGCTCGCCTTCGCACGCAGCCAGGCCGCGACGCTCTCGGCGGTGTTCGCGCACGTCGCCCTGGTCGTCGACCCGCAGGTGCTGAAGTCCAGGCGGTTCGGCAATGTGGTGATGTTCGCGTCGGATGCCCCCCTGCCGTTCGAGCGGATGCCCCGGCTGGTGGCGAGCGATCCGACCCCCGCGAAGGTGGTCGACGGAGGGGAACTGCGGGCGTTCATCCAGAGCGCGCCGGTGGTGACCGATCAGACGGCCGTGCCGTCGCCGCCGCCTGCACGCAGCATCTTCCAAGTGAAACCGGGCAGTGTGGGGTAGGACCGCAGTTCCCGCTGAGAGACCGGAGGCCGACCGATGACGAGAATGGCGAACAGCTCACTCGGCGGGCGGCGGATGGATGACGGGCAGGGGCGGCCCGGGCGCCGGGGCGCGATCGGGGCTGTTGCAGGACTCGGGGTGGCCATCGTGTTGGCGGTCAGTGGGTGTACCGACGGCGATCCACTGGTGACGCAGCCGGGGCCGGGCGCGGGCGGGACGGCGAGCGTCGCCCCGACGGGTACGGGCGTGCCGACGGCGGCCGCGACCACGCCCGCGACGGGCGGGGCGGCCACGGGTACCGGAGCTGCGTGGGGCGGCGCGGGGACCGGCGGTGTGGGGGCGTCGACGACGGGTGGGTTCCACCCCGTGGGCGACCCCGTGACCGTCGCCGTCGAGCTGGATGCGCCGTGGGCCATCGCGACCCTGCCCGACGGAACGGTGCTCGTGGACGAGCGGGACACCGGTGTGGTGAAGGAGATCCGGTCCGATGGGAGTGCGGGCGCGATCGGCACGGTGCCAGGAGTGGCTGCCGCCGGGGAGGGTGGACTGCTGGGTCTCGCAGCCTACGTCGACACGGCTGGCGTCATCGGCGGCACGGCGGCTGGCGGCACCGGGGCGGCTGGCGGCACCGCGCCGACCTACCTCTACGCCTACCTCACCACCGCGAGCGACAACCGCGTGGTGCGGATGCCACTCGAGGGCAGCCCCGGCGCCTTCAGCCTCGGCGCCGCGAGTGACGTTCTCACGGGCATCCCGAAGGCCTCGAATCACAACGGCGGACGGATCCTGTTCGGGTCCGACGGGATGCTGTACATCACTGCCGGCGACGCCAACCAGTCGGCGAATGCTCAGAACGTCGAGTCGCTGTCGGGCAAGATCCTGAGGGTGACGCCGACGGGGGCGATTCCGGCCGACAATCCGTTCGCCGGGTCGCCGGTCTACAGCCTCGGGCACCGCAATCCGCAGGGTATGGCATGGAGCTCGGATGGCACGATGTACGCGGCCGAGTTCGGCCAGAACACGTGGGACGAGCTGAACGTCATCACTCCGGGCGCCAACTACGGCTGGCCGGGTGTCGAGGGGCTCGGCGACGGCGGGCCCGGCGGCACCCTAAATGGCTTCACCAACCCGATCGTGCAGTGGACGACGGATGAGGCGAGCCCGAGCGGGCTCACCATGATCGGCGGCACGCTCTTTCTGGCGGGACTCGGCGGCGAGCGCCTCTGGTCGATCAGCCCGAGCGGTGACACTCCCGTCCTCAACAGCACCCTCGTGACGAACTACTACCAGGGATCGCTCGGACGGATCAGGGACGTGGCGGTGACCGCCGATGGCACCGGACTTCTTCTCGTCACCAACAACACCGATGGCAGAGGTTCTCCACAGGCTGGAGACGACCGACTGGTCCGTGTTGCTCTCTCCCCCGGCGCATCCTGAGCCGTAAGCTGAAGCAGAACCGAACCAGGAGCGCCCACCCTTGAGCATCATCACCGGCTACGACCCGAAGACCCTCCGCGAGACCGTCGACGTGGCCGCCGCGGAGCAGCGGCTCACCGAACTCGGCTCGCTCCGGAGCCTGTCGGCACTCAACGAGAAACTGTCCCTGCTGCGCCTGCTCGGTCGACTCGACGAGGCCTGGGACATCGCCAACGAGGCGCTTCGCCAAGCCCGATTCTCGGGCGATCGCGAGCAGGGGCTGGCCGCCCGCATCCGCCGCGCCCAGGTCCAGCAGTACCAGGGCAAGCTCGTGCCCGCCCTCACCGACCTGACGATCTGCGCCGAGGAGGCGCACGGTCACGAGTGGACTGCGCTCGAGGCCACGGCCCTCCACAATCGCGGGCGAGTGCTCTTCGACCAGCGCGAGTACCGCGAAGCCCTTGCCGACTTCAAGAATGCGGTGGTGCTGTGGGAGAAGTCCGGGGCCTCCATGGACCAGCTCGAGAGCTCCCTCGTGGCGATCGGCGTGGCCGAGGCGTTCCTCGGCAAGTAGCCGCCCGGTGCGGCGCGGCCTCCGCCCGGTGTGGTGCGGTGGGCGCCCGGTGTGGCGCGGTGGGCGCCTGACATGGCGCGGCCGAACGGACCGAGGGCGAGGTTCGGCGGCGATGTCGGCCGGGTGACTTAGGCTTCAGGCGTGGCAGACCTACACCGCGTGAGAACCTGGGCAGAAGCCCTCATTGCGCTGCACCTCGACAGTGATCCGAACCGCGGTGATCCGACCCGCAGTGATCCGAACCGCGGGGATCCGACCCGCGGCCGGTGGACGTTCGGGTTCGACAACGCGAAGACCCGGGCCGGCCAGTGCAACTACTCCCTGCGACGGATCACGGTCTCGCGCTACCTCGCGGCGCGCTACGAGGACGACGAGATCCACCAGGTGCTGCTCCACGAGATCGCACACGCCATCGCCGGATCCCGGAGCGGTCACGGCCCGAGGTGGCGGGCCGTCGCAAAGGAGCTCGGCTACGAGGGGAAACGCCTGCACCAGGGTGCGATCGCCGACGAGCTGGCACCCTGGATCGGCACCTGCCCGAGCGGACACCTGCACTACCGCTACCGCAAGCCGGCACGGGTGCTGGGCTGCGGGGCGTGTTCGAAGCGCTTCGACAGGGCCCACGTCATCCAGTGGGTGCACCGCGAGATCCCGGCCGCATCGAGGCGACAGGCCGGGACCCCGCGGCAGGGGGCGGCTACTCGGTGACGTTCACTTCTTTCCAGAACGCCACGTAGTCGCTGAAGTCCTTACCGACGCGGTCGATGCCCGACGCGTACGGCTTCGGGTAGCTCCAGGCGCGATCCTTGAGGGTCTCGTCGCCGGATTTCACGCTGAAGTACTGGCACTCGCCCTTCCACGGGCAGGTGTAAGGCGTTGCGCTCGTCACGAGGTAGTCCGAGTTGACGCTCGACGGCGGGAAGTACCAGTTGCCCTCGATGGCGATCAGGTCTTCTTTCGGGGCCTCAGCGATGACGGTTCCGTTGATGACAGCTTTCATGGGTGACCTCCAGATCGTTCGCGACCACCGATCGGCCGCTCACCACCATGCAACCACTCAGCTCTGTGAATCGATACCGCTTGCTTCGGCGACCACCTCGGCGTAGCCGGCCGACACGAGCGCGCGCCCGTTGACGGATGCCGACAGCAGGTGCCCGACCGCACGCTCGAGCCCGGTGAACGAAGCACACGCGGCGGCGGCCTCCGGCGAGGAGAAGTCGATCCCGAGGGCTGCCAGCGCATCGATCACGGCTCCGGCGGCGAGGGTGTCTTCGACAGTGTCCTCCGCGGCGATGACGGCGACCGAGACACGGTCGCCGGCCAGAACCTGCTGTTCGAGCATCCACCGTGCCGCGCGAGTGCGCGTTCGGAGATCGGCATGGATGACCGGCACCCCCTCGAGCGTCGGCACCGCGATGGGCGCAAGCGGTTGGCCGGCAGCCGGCACGTCGGGGAGGGCATCCACCCAGACCAGCACGTCCGCCTGCCGCCCCACGGTCTCGAGCGCTCCGGCACCCCTGCCGAACCGCACCTGGTAGTGGGTCTGGGCGGAGGTGGCGCGGGTCTCGGAGACGGGCTGCGGGTCGGTCTCACTCGTGTTCACCCGACAATCGTAGTGCTGTCAACAGGGCGCGGACGGGGCCGGGGTGAGTGAGACTGGGAGCATGAAGGTGATGCTGAAACTGACTCTCGACTGTTCCGTCGACGCCGCATGGCGGGCGCTGCAGAGCCCGACGGTGTTCCGTGAGGTGTCTGCGCCGCTGCTGAAGGTGGTGTCGCTCGAGGAGGGCGGCTTCAGCACGACCTGGCCCGAGGGCAAGAACCGGGTGGAGATCGAAGCGCTCGGGCTGGTTCCGATGGGTCGGCAGGTGATCGACATCGACCGCACGCGCACCCAGCACCCGGGGGTGCGCATCATCCACGACAAAGGGTACGGGGCCTCGGGCGCTCTCACGCTGATGAAGACGTGGGACCACCGGATGGCCGTGTCGGCCGACCCGTATGACCCGTCGAAGACGCTCTACCGCGACCGGTTGATCATCGGAGCGGGCGCGCTGACCCCGGCGATCTGGGTGAGCATGTGGGCGTTCTGGCAGATCCGCGGGATCCGGCTGCAGCAGCTCGCGCCGACCTGGTCGTTCGAGCCGAAGCATGCGGCGCCGGTGGTGGACGAGGTGGCGGAGGAAGTCGCGGCGTCGGGCCGTGGCGCCGCGCCGGGAGAAGCTGGCGCGGCGCCATTCAGCGGCGGCGCGGCGGCATCCAGCGGCGGCGCGGCGCTCTGATGGCCGACGCACGCACCGCGATCGAGACGCTCGACTGGCGCCAGCAGGTGTTCGCGCTCTACGCCGAGACGAGGAGGCTGGCGGCCGGCCCCGACACCGCGGTCGGATCGCACGGCACCGATCCCGCCGTGGAGGCGCACACCTTCTGGCGGGGAGCGCGCGACGAACTGTTCGCCACGCATCCGCAGACCCCGCTGTTGCCGGACGAACGGGAGGGGTTCGCGGGCCTGCCCGTCGCAGACTACGACCCGGCATGGCGGTTCGAGGTCGAGCTCGTCGAACCCGAGGAGCCCGCCCGCTTCGACTTCGAGACCGGCACCGACGGGGTCGTTCCGTTCGAGCTGGTGGGCCGCGCGGATGTTCCTGGCGTGGGCCTCCTCGACGTGTGGCGGCTGCAGTCCTACGGCGGCGGGCTGTTCCTGCCGATACGGGATGCCCTGGCCGGACGGCGCGGCGGCACGTACGGGGGCGGCCGGTACCTGCTCGACACCATCAAGGGTGCATTCCTCGGCGAAGGGGCCGCGCCGGCCTCGCTCGTGCTCGACTTCAACTTCGCGTACAACCCGTCGTGCGCATACGACCCCGCGTGGGCCTGCCCGCTGGCCCCGGCCGGCAACCGGGTGGCTGCCGAGATTCCGGTGGGTGAGCTGTACCACTGAGCGGACGGTCGCGCCGGTCGGGTGACCGTGCGCGGTGCGGGCGTCATACGCTAGGCTTGGACTACTTGCGAGCGCAATCGCGCGCTCCCTGCGTCGTAGAACGCACCTCTTCGTCACCGAACGGCTCTCAGAAGGCCCTCGTCACGGAGATGAATTCTCACGGCGAACGGATGTGCCCACCGGCACCTTCGCCACACTTCCACCGAAGTCCGGCCAACGATCGTGCGCCCAGCCCCGAGCTGAGGCCACGTGAGCCGGAATGAGATCGCGCAGACGCACTCCGCCAGGCACCAGAACGTGCCCGGCACGCGCAGTTCTCCGGCGGAACCGATGCCTGGAAGGCACCGAAACCCCCATGACCATTGCTCCTCCCACCACTCTGGCCGCTGCATCCGAAGCCACCGGCCCCTCGTTCGCCACTCTCGGCGTTCCCGCCCCGATCGTCGCCAAGCTGACAGCTGAAGGCATCACCAGCCCGTTCCCGATCCAGGTCGACACCCTTCCCGACACCCTGAACGGGCGCGACGTGCTCGGTCGCGGCAAGACGGGCTCGGGCAAGACGCTCGCGTTCTCCATCCCGATGGTCGCCCGCCTCGCCGGCGCGCTGGCCGGCGGCAAGCGTCGCCCGGGTCACCCGGTCGGGCTGATCCTCGCGCCGACGCGTGAGCTCGCCACCCAGATCTCGGCCGTACTGCAGCCGCTCGCCGACGCCTACGGGCTGAAGTCGACCACCATCTTCGGTGGCGTCTCGCAGGGCCGCCAGGTCACCGCGCTGAAGGCCGGCGTCGATGTCGTCGTGGCATGCCCCGGCCGCCTCGAAGACCTCATGAAGCAGGGCTTCGTGTCGCTCGACGCCGTGGAGATCACCGTGCTCGACGAGGCCGACCACATGGCTGACCTCGGCTTCCTGCCCGTCGTGACCCGCATCATGTCGAAGACTCCCGAGCACGGCCAGCGCCTGCTCTTCTCGGCCACGCTCGACAACGGCGTGGACAAGATCGTGAACCGGTTCCTCCACAACGAGGTTCTGCACTCGGTGGATGAAGCCAACTCCCCCGTCGCGGCCATGACCCACCACGTGTTCGAGGTGAACGACGCCGAGGCGAAGACCGCTCTCGTTCGAAAGCTCGCCTCGGGTACCGGCCGCCGCATCCTCTTCATGCGCACCAAGCACCACGCCAAGAAGCTGGCGCGCCAGCTGATCGACGCGGGCATCCCGGCCGTCGACCTGCACGGAAACCTCTCGCAGGTGGCCCGTGACCGCAACCTCGCCGCGTTCAGCGCCGGCGACGTGAGCGTTCTGGTGGCGACGGATGTCGCGGCCCGCGGTGTGCACGTCGATGACATCGAACTCGTGATCCACGTCGACCCGCCGGCCGAGCACAAGGCGTACCTGCACCGCTCGGGCCGCACGGCTCGCGCCGGCAGCGCGGGTGACGTCGTGACGATCATCCTGCCCGCCCAGCGGAAGGATCTCGACCAGCTCATGCGGAAGGCTGCGATCTCCGTGGCCGTCGAGCGCGTCGGTCTCGAATCGCCGTCGGTCGACGAGCTGGTCGGCGAGGTGGCTGCGTACGTCAAGCCGTCGGATGCTCCCGTGACGCTCACCGGTGGTGGCCGTTCCGGCGGCCAGGGTGGCGGCTCGCGCGGCGGCAACGGCGGTAACGGTGGCGGTCGCGGTGGACGCGGCGGCCAGGGCGGCGGCTCGCGTGATGGCGGCGGCTCGCAGGGAGCCAACGCCCAGCGGAAGCGCGGCCTGCGTGACGGCGCTTCGGCCGGTGCTGGTGCAGGGACCGGTTCCGACCGCCCGCGTCGCGGCGGTGCCGGTTCGGGTTCCGCCGGCGGAGCGGGCGGTGCCGGCGGCGGTGCCCGTCGCGGCGGCGGCCAGGGCGGCGGCGGTCGCGGCGGCCAGGGCGGTTCGACCACGGTGTGGTCGAGTGCCGGCGGATCGCAGACGGCTCCGCGCCCGCAGCGTTCGGCCCCGCGCCGCGCCCAGGGCTAGCCTCCCCCGGGGCCATCCCCGGGTCTCCGTCTCATCGAAGGGACCCCTCTCGTTCGAACGCTTCAGCGTCGGGACGAGAGGGGTCCCTTTGTCGCGCGGTGAGCGAGGGAGCAGGCGGGGGTGGGGTATTTTGGGCTGATGAGTCACACGAATGTCCTGCTCGACGTCGACACGGGGGTGGACGACGCCATGGCGATCCTGTTCGCTGTCGCGCATCCCGCGATCAACCTGCTGGGGGTGAGCTGCGTGGCGGGCAACGCCGCCCTGCCGCAGGTCGTCGAGAACACGGTGAGGGTGCTCGACGCGGCGGGGGCGGGCGACATCCCGGTCGCCGCCGGCGCGACGCGACCCCTCCTGGCGCCGGCCCGCGATGCGTCGCACGTACACGGCTCAGACGGGCTCGGCGGCATCGAGCTGCCCTCGACGACCCGCAGGTCGGTGGCCCAGGGTTCCGTCGCGATGCTGCGGGAGCAACTGCTCGCGAGCTCCGAGCCGGTGACGATCATCGCGCTCGCGCCTCAGACGAACCTCGCGCTGTTGCTCCGTACGCATCCGGAGGTCGCGGAGAAGATCGAGCGGATCCTGTTCATGGGCGGATCCGCCAGCGTCGGCAACGCCACGCCCACTGCGGAGTTCAACGTGTGGCACGACCCCGAGGCGGCCGCGATCGTGCTCGACTCGGGCATCCAGACGTTCATGTACGGTCTCGACGTGTTCAACCGGGTGGCTGTTCCGCTCGAGACGAGCGAGGCCTTGCAGATGAGCGGGAAGCGGGCAGAGCGGCTGGCGGGGGCCCTGCTCTCGCACCGCATCGGCATGGGGCCCGGCCGGCAACCCGTGTACACCGGGCTGATCGGCGACGCGGGCGCGGTGTGCGCTCTCGTCGATCCCGACGCCCTCACGGTCGAACGGCTGCCTGTCTTCGTCGAGCTCGCCGGAGCGAGCCGCGGCCAGACGGTCGTCGACCGGCGCCAGTTTCCGGGAGAGGACCGGATGCACGGGCTTCACTCGGCCGTCGGACTCACGGATGTCGCGCTCGAGGTGGATGCGGAACGCTACGTCGAGCTGTTCCTGCGCACGGTCGCGCTGCTCGACTAGCGAGGGCGGGGGCGCCGGCGCACGCAGGCGACGCGAGCGGCCGTCAGGCCAGCCGGCCCACCGACGCGAGCGCCGCGCGCAGCAGGGCGCCCCGGCCGCCTTCCATCTCCGCGTGGACAGCGTCGCTCGATGCCTCCTCGGGCGTCATCCACGTGAGTTCCAGGGCGTCCTGGCGTGGGTCGCAGGTACCGGTGACCGGGATGACGTAGGCCAGCGAGACCGCGTGCTGGCGATCATCCGTGAAGGCGCTGACACCCGGCATCGGAAAGTATTCGGCCACCGAGAACGGGATCGGGCTGGTGGGCAGCTGCGGGAACGCCATCGGGCCGAGGTCCTTCTCGAGGTGCCGGAACAGGGCATCGCGCAGGGTCTCGCCGTACATCACGCGGCCCGAGACGATCGTGCGTGTCATGTTGCCGCTCGACGAGACGCGCAGCAGCACGCCCACCTCGGTGACCTGCCCGAGACCGTCGACCCGCACGGGAACCGCCTCGACGTAGAGCAACGGCAACCGCCGTCTGATCTCTTCAAGCTCCTGGTCACTCAACCAGCCGGAGTTCGGGTCAGGGGTGCGAACGCTCATGCTTCATTCTCACCCATCCCGCAAGGGTTGCCGCTCACTTGGAGTCGAACGAGGCGAGTGTCAGTGGTATCGGCGAGGATGGAGGGGTGAAGAAGCAGACGGGAAGAGCGGCACGTGGCGGGGCGGTCTCCAGCGTGCTCGCACGGTTCTCGCCCGCGACCCGTGAGTGGTTCGCCGGCGCCTTCGCCGCGCCGACGGAGGCTCAGATCGGGGCCTGGCAGGCCGTGTCGGAGGGTGCGCACGCCCTGGTGGTGGCGCCCACCGGGTCGGGCAAGACGCTGGCGGCATTCCTCTGGGCGATCGACCGGCTGATCGCCGAGCCGGTGGGGGTTCCGGATGCTACGCCCGCAGCCGGGGCGAACGAGAAGCCTGTCGGTACACGCGTGCTCTACATCTCGCCGCTGAAGGCCCTCGCCGTCGACGTGGAGCGGAACCTCCGCGCCCCGCTCGTGGGCGTCACGCAGACCGCGAAACGCCTCGGCACGACGCCGCCCGTCGTGACCGTGGGCGTGCGTTCGGGCGACACGACGGCCAGTGACCGTCGCACCATGATCAAGAACCCGCCCGACATCCTGATCACGACGCCGGAGTCGCTCTTTTTGATGCTCACCTCCGCGGCCCGGGAGACGCTGTCAGATGTGCAGACGGTGATCATCGACGAAGTGCACGCTGTGGCCGCCACGAAGAGAGGTGCGCACCTCGCCGTGAGCCTCGAGCGGTTGGATGCCCTGCTGGAGCGACCAGCGCAGCGCATCGGTCTCTCTGCCACTGTACGACCGCCTGAGGAGGTGGCGAGGTTCCTGGCCGGCGGGGTGCCGGTGACGATCGTGGCACCCGTGTCGACGAAGAAGTTCGACCTGCGGGTCGTGGTGCCGGTCGAGGACATGAGCGACCTCGGCGCCGCCCCTGCCCTCGAGGGTTCCGCCGCAGCAGCGACACCTCAGCAGGGCTCGATCTGGCCGCACGTCGAGGAGAGCATCGTCGACAGGGTGCTGAAGCACCGCTCGTCCATCGTGTTCGCGAACTCTCGTCGGCTCGCCGAGCGATTGACAGCTCGATTGAACGAGATCTACGCCGAGCGCCAGGGTCTCGAGGTCGATGGCGACGGATTCGTGCAGCGGGTCGACGGTGCGGGAACGGATGCGGCATCCACCGCCCAGCGTTCGGCTGGCGCGCCCGCCCAGGTGATGGCGCAGAGCGGCCAGACCAGCGGAGCATTGCCGCTTCTCGCCCGCGCACACCACGGTTCTGTGAGCAAGGAACAGCGGGCGATCATCGAGGACGACCTGAAGAGCGGGCGGCTTCGCTGCGTGGTTGCGACATCGAGCCTCGAACTCGGCATCGACATGGGAGCGGTCGACCTGGTGGTGCAGGTCGAGTCACCGCCCTCGGTCGCCAGCGGGCTGCAGCGTGTCGGGCGGGCCGGGCACCAGGTCGGGGAGGTGTCGCGCGGGGTCATCTACCCGAAGCACAGGGCCGACCTCATCCACTCGGCCGTGGCCGCCGACCGCATGACGAAGGGTCTCATCGAGACGCTCAACGTGCCGAAGAACCCGCTCGACATCCTCGCCCAGCAGACGGTCGCGGCCTGCGCGCTCGAGTCGATCGACGTCGAGGAGTGGTTCGACCAGGTCAAACGGAGCGCCCCGTTCAACGCGCTGCCCCGTTCGGCCTACGAGGCCACGCTCGACCTGCTGGCCGGGCGCTACCCTTCCGACGAGTTCGCCGAGCTCCGCCCGCGCATCGTGTGGGATCGCGACGCCGGAACGATCACCGGCCGGCCGGGCGCCCAGCGGCTCGCGGTCACCAGCGGCGGAACGATTCCCGACCGCGGCCTGTTCGGCGTGTTCATGGTCGGCGAGAAAGCGTCGCGGGTCGGCGAGCTCGACGAGGAGATGGTCTATGAGTCGCGTGTCGGCGACGTCTTCGCGCTGGGGGCCACGAGCTGGCGCATCCAGGAGATCACCCACGACCAGGTGCGCGTGACCCCGGCATTCGGCGAGCCGGGCCGGCTGCCGTTCTGGCGCGGAGACGGGCTCGGACGACCGGCCGAACTCGGCCGCGCGATCGGGGCATTCACTCGGGCTGTGGGCGGGGCCACCGAGGCCCGCGCCCTGGAGCTGGCCCGCGCGGCAGGCCTCGACGAGAACGCGGCGACGAACCTCGTGACGTTCGTCTCCGAACAGCGCGAGTCGACCGGGCACGTGCCGAGCGACCAGACGCTGGTGGTCGAGAGGTTCCGCGACGAGCTCGGGGACTGGCGCGTCATCCTGCACTCCCCCTACGGGATGCAGGTGCACTCGCCGTGGGCGTTGGCCATCGGGGCGCGAATCCGCGAGCGGTTCGGGGTCGACGGCGGGGTCGTGGCAAGCGACGACGGCATCGTGGTGCGACTGCCCGACACCGAGAGCGAGCCGCCGGGCGCCGACCTGTTCGTGTTCGACGCCGACGAACTCGAACTGCTCGTGACCACCGAGGTGGGCGGGTCGGCCCTGTTCGCGTCGAGGTTCCGCGAGAGCGCGGCGCGGGCGCTGCTGCTGCCCCGGCAGAATCCCGGCAAACGGTCACCGCTCTGGCAGCAGAGGCAGCGATCGGCAGCGCTGTTGGAGGTCGCCCGGCGGTATCCGACGTTCCCGATCATCCTCGAGACCGTTCGTGAGTGCCTTCAAGACGTCTACGACCTGCCCTCGCTGAAAGCGTTGGCGGGGGAGATCGAGAGCCGGCGCATCCGCATCATCGAGACGGAGACGCCCGAGCCGTCGCCATTCGCGCGGTCGCTGCTGTTCGGCTACGTGGCCTCGTTCGTGTACGAGGGCGACAGTCCCTTGGCGGAGCGCCGGGCCGCGGCGCTGTCGCTCGACCCGACACTGCTGGCCGAACTGCTGGGGCGGGCAGAACTCCGTGAGCTGCTCGACCCCGGCGTCATCGAGCAGACCGAACGCGAACTGCAGCGGGTCGCTTCGGGGCGGCAGGCGACGGGAGTCGAAGGAGTTGCCGACCTGGTGCGGATGCTCGGCCCACTCAGCATCGACGAACTCGCCGAGCGACTGACCGACGGGGACTCCGCCTCTGGGCATGTGGCTGCGCTGCTCGACGCCCGGCGGGTGCTGGCGGTGACGATCGCGGGCGATGCCCGGTTCGCGGCCATCGAAGACGCGAGCCGGCTGCGGGATGCCCTCGGCGTGCCGATCCCGTTCGGCGTGCCCGATGCCTTC
Source organism: Subtercola boreus (assembly GCF_003399625.1). Lineage (GTDB taxonomy): Bacteria > Actinomycetota > Actinomycetes > Actinomycetales > Microbacteriaceae > Subtercola > Subtercola boreus_C. The sequence goes on from NZ_NBXA01000026.1 coordinate 188,616, forward strand.
ATCGAGCCGGTGGACGACCCGCTCGGCGACCTGGTCGGGCGATACGCCCGCACGCACGGGCCGTTCACAGCGCCGGAGGTGGGCGTGCGGCTCGGCCTCGGGTCGGCGGTGGTGCACGAGACGCTGAAGCGGCTCGAGGCGGCGCGGCGTGTGGTGGAGGGCGAGTTCCGGCCGACCGGGGTGCCGGGGGCACGGGGAATGGGCGGCACGAGTGCTGTGGGCGCGGGTGTCGGCGGCGCGGGTGCTGCTGGCGCGGGACTTGTCGATGGCGCGGACGGTGGCGGCAGTGCTGCCGGGGGCGCTGACTCCCGCGGCGACGTTCGCGAGGTCATCCCGCTCACGCCGGAGTTCTCGCGGTTCGCCCACGCTGCTGCGTCGAGCGAGTGGTGCGACAACGAGGTGCTCCGGCGGCTCCGCAGTCGTTCGCTCGCCGCCTTGCGGCACGAGGTCGAACCTGTCGACGCCGCGGCGTTCGCACGTTTCCTGCCGGTCTGGCAGCACGTCGGAGCAAACCTCCGCGGGGTGGACGGCGTTCTCACGGTGATCGAGCAGCTCGCCGGGGTGCCCGTGCCCGCCTCCGCCTGGGAGACGCTCGTGCTCCCCGCGCGCGTGCGCGACTACAGCCCGGCGATGCTCGACGAGCTGACGGCGGCGGGCGAGATCGTCTGGTCGGGCAGCGGATCCCTGGCCGGCAGCGACGGCTGGGTGTCCCTGCACCTCGCCGACACGGTGCGCGTCACCCTCCCCGAGATGCCGGAACTCGAGCCGAGCGACCTGCAGTCCGCTGTGCTCAAGACGCTGGCCGGTGGCGGGGCGTACTTCTTCCGGAACCTGTCCGACGCGGTCGCCGACGAGCTGGGCAGCGCGGCCGAGAAGGCCCGGGTCGAGGCGGCCGAGAGCGCCGCCGATGCGCAGCGCGTTCTCGCCGAGTCACTCCGGCCGAGGAGTCCGCGGCGCACGCCGAAGTCGGGCGTCGGGGCGGGCGGGTCAGGGGTGGGTGCTGGACCGTCAGGTGCGGGTTCATCGGCCGCGGGTGTATCAGCGGGCAGCGAGCTCGAGGCTGCGGCCGTGGGCGCCACCCCCGTGCATCCGGTGCCCTCTGCCCTGCCCGGTGCGGGATTCTTCACCGACGAGCAACTTGTGACCGCACTGTGGGATCTCGTCTGGGCCGGCCGCATCACGAACGACACCCTTGCACCGCTGCGTACGCTCACCGGCGGGGGCGCATCGGCGCACACCGTCAAACGCTCTGCACCGCGGGCGCGCATGTACCGGGGTCGCGCGTACTCACGACCGACGATGGCCACCCGGGTGGGCCCGCCGACGGCCGGTGGGCGCTGGTCGATGCTTCCGCGAGCGGAGCGGGATGCGACGCTCCGCGCCCACGCGACCGCTGAGTTCCTGCTCGACCGGTACGGCGTGGTCACCCGTGGATCTGTGATGAGCGAACACCAGCCCGGCGGATTCGCGCTGACCTACCGCGTTCTCAGCCAGTTCGAGGAGACCGGGCGCTGCCGTCGCGGCTACTTCATCGAAGGGCTCGGCGCCTCGCAGTTCGCGACCGGCGGCACCGTCGACCGACTGCGAGCGTTCTCGGCCGACGTCCTGCGCGACCAGCGCGGCGAGTCGGGCGATGCGCCGCGCTCCGCGGGCGGAGCTGGTGAGCCACGCGGCGGAGGCGGGATGCTCGGGCACGACCCGCGCGCTCCGCAGGTGTCCGATGCGGCAACCGTCCAGCAGTCGACTTTCCCCTTCGAGCAGGGATCGCGCCCAGTGGGTGCGCAAACGGGAAAGTCGACAGCCCGTGGGGGCGCGGAGGCGGGGGCGGGAAGCGCCCGGGCGGGCGCGGGGGCAGGAGGCGCGGGAGGCGGCGGCGCTCCGCGCGGGCGGGGGCGCGGGCGGGAGGAGCGCACGCGTGCACTGACGCTCGCCGCCACCGATCCCGCGAATCCGTACGGTGCCGCGCTGCCTTGGCCGCAGGGCGAGGGGCACCGCCCGGGACGGAAGGCGGGGGCACTGGTGGTGCTCGTCGACGGGGAGCTTGCGCTCTATGTCGAACGCGGAGGCAAGACCGTGCTGGCGTTCAGCGAGAACGAGGAGGCGCTCATCGAGGCAGCCGATTCTCTCGCCCAGACGGTGTTGTCGGGGCGGGTCGACAAGCTCACGATCGAGAAGATCAACGGCGAATTCTCGGTGGGGACATCCGTGGGCCGGATGCTCGAGATCTCCGGGTTCAGCAACACCCCCCGAGGACTGAGGTTGCGGAGTGCCTGAGGGCGATACCGTCTACCGCACGGCGGAGCATCTCAACGCGGTGCTCGCCGGTACGGTGCTGACCGGCTGCGACATCCGCGTTCCGAAGTTCGCGACCGTCGATCTGACCGGCGAGACCGTGGACGACGTTGTCAGCCGCGGCAAACACCTGCTCATGCGGATCGGAGAGTTCAGCATCCATTCGCACCTGAAGATGGAGGGCACCTGGCACCTCTACCGGCAGGGAACCCGCTGGCGGAAGCCCGCGTGGAAGGCGCGCGCGATCCTGTCGAACGCGGAATGGACGGCCGTCGGCTTCGAACTCGGGCTCGTCGAGGTGCTGCCACGGGATCGCGAGGACGAAGCCGTCGGATACCTCGGGCCCGACCTGCTCGGGCCGGGCTGGGACGCGGAAGAGGCCGAGCGACGACTGGCGAGCGACCCGGCCCGCGAGATCGACGTCGCCCTGCTCGACCAGCGGAACCTCGCCGGGCTCGGAAACGTGTACGCGAACGAGCTGTGCTTCCTGCGCGGGGTGCTGCCCACCCGGCCCGTCGGCGAGGTGCCGAGACTCGAGGCGGTCGTGGGGCTCGCCTCCCGCCTGATTCTTGCCAACCGGGACCGCGTGGAGCGCACGACCACGGGCGACCTCCGGCCGGGAAAACAGGTCTGGGTCTACAACCGGGCAGGCCAGCCGTGCCGGCGGTGCGGCACGACGATCCTGGCCGGCAAGCTCGGAGCGACGGAACTCTCGCTCCGCGACACCTACTGGTGCCCGCGCTGCCAGACCTGAGCCGCCGGCCTCAGCTCCCAGCGGTCCGCAATAGGGTGAACCTGTGATCGAAGACATCAAGAAGCGGGCGCTGCACCGCACCAAGATCCTCGAAGGCCAACTCCGCGGGCTCGAGAAGGCGATTGAGAACGAGGACTACTGCATCGACATCATCACGCAGTCCCTCGCTATCCAGAAGTCCCTGGGCTCCCTCAACAAGCTCATGGTCGAGAACCACCTGAAGACGCATGTGAGCGAGATGTTCGACGAGGGCGGGGAGCAGCGCGAGACAGCCATCGACGAGCTGGTGCGCATCTTCGAACTGAGCCGTAACCGCAGCGAGTAGCCAGCCGAACCGGCTGGTAGATTCAGGGGCGTGACCGACTTCCCCCTCCGCAGTGCCATCGACGATGCCGTGGTCGTCTGGTCGGTTCCGGCCGCCGAACTGGCCGAGCGACTGCCGAACAGCCCCCTCATTGTCATCATGCACGGCTACGGCTCGCACGAGAACGACCTGATCTCGCTCGCACCGCTGCTCCCGGCGGGCACGATCGCGGCCTCCCTGCGGGCACCGCTGGTCGCGCCGCAGCCCATCGTCGACGGTTTCGCCTGGTTCACGATCGGCCGACCCGGCAACCCTCGCATCTCGGGGCTCGACGACGCTGCCGCATCTGTTCTCGAGTGGCTCGACCGGGTCGAAGCCGCCTGTGGAACCCCGCCGAGCATCACAACGCTCGGCTTCTCGCAGGGCGGGGCCATGGCCGTGCACCTGCTGCGCACGGCTCCCGCGCGGTTCGCCGCCGCAGTGAATCTGTCGGGCTTCACCGTCACCGGCGACGCACCCGGCGACCAGGTTCTGGCCGAGGTGAGGCCCCCGGTGTTCTGGGGGCGGGATGTCGCGGACCCGGTCATCACCGCCGAGGCCGTCGCGCGCACCGAAGCGTGGCTGCCCGGCCACTCCACCCTCACGGCGAAGCTCTACCCCGGCATCCTGCACGGGGTGTCGCAGGAGGAGATCGGCGACGTCACGGTCTTCCTGCAGGCAGCGCTCGGCCTGGGCGACCCAGCCGGCGCAGCCGAAGCACCGGCACCGGCACCGGCACCGGCACCCGCACCCGCACCCGCACCCGAAGCTCGCGGCTAGCGGCGACCGGGCCTTCGGGATACTCCGTCATGGCACGATCACCGGGGCCGGGCGAAGGCCCGACGACGGCCGCCACGGTCGCCCTCACCGCAGCCGGTGTCGCGTTCATCCCACACCCCTACCCGCACGACGCTTCGACCTCGGACTTCGGCTCCGAAGCCGCAACGGCACTCGGCATCGACCCTGAGCGCGTCTTCAAGACCCTCATGGTCGACACCGACCGGGGGCTGGCGGTCGGCATCGTCTCCGTCTCCTCGAAGCTCGATGTGAAGGCCCTGGCCGGCGCGATCGGCGCCAAACGGGGCGCGATGGCCGAGCCGGCCGTCGCCGAGCGGAAGAGCGGCTACGTTCGGGGCGGTATCAGCCCGTTCGGCCAGAAGACGCCGCTCCCGACGGTTCTGGATGACCTCGCCATCCTGTTCGACACGATCTTCGTCTCGGGCGGCCGCCGCGGGTTCGACATCGAGGTGAGGCCCGAGGACCTGCTGGCCGTCACCGGCGCACAGCTGGCGACGATCCGCCGCGAATGAGCGCGGAGAAGGATCGTCGCCAGCAGTGCCCCGGGGTCATTCGGCCTGCTGGTTCTCGGCTTCCAGCTCTTTCACCAGGGGCGAGTCCGCCCCGAGCTCCCGTTCGAGTTCATGTGTCAGCGAATCGAGTTCCGCGCCGCCCGCCATCAGGCTGGTCAACTCCCCCAGCGTGATCTTCGACTTCTCGAAGTCGCCGATGCTCTCGCCGCGGTTCAGCAGCAGGAACCGGTCGCCGACAGGGAAGGCGTGGTGCGGGTTGTGGGTGATGAACACCACCCCGAGACCCCGATCGCGGGCCCTGGCGATGTAGCGCAGCACCACTCCAGACTGCTTGACGCCGAGCGCGGCGGTCGGCTCGTCGAGAATGAGCACCCGTGCACCGAAGTACACAGCCCGGGCGATCGCCACGCACTGGCGCTCTCCGCCGGAGAGGGTGCCGATCGGCTGATCCACGTCGCGGAGGTCGATGCCCATGTTGAGGAGCTCGGTGAGGGTGATCCGCTTCATCTCCTTGACGTCGAGACGACGGAACGGACCCGAGCCGCGGGTCAGCTCGGAACCCAGGAAGAAGTTCCGCCAGACCGGCATCAGGGGAACCACGGCGAGGTCCTGGTAGACCGTCGCGATACCCCGGTCGAGCGCCGCCCTCGGCGACGAGAAGGTGACGGGCTCGCCGTCGAGCAGCAGCTGCCCCTCGCTCGGCGTGTGAGCCCCGGCGAGGATCTTGATGAACGTGGACTTGCCGGCCCCGTTGTCGCCGAGCACGCAGGTGACCTGCCCCGCGTTGACGACGGTGGAGATACCTGCGAGAGCGTTGACCGCCCCGTAGCTCTTGCCGATGTTGTTGACCTCGAGGATGGTGATCCGGGTCTTCGGTTCTGTGCTGGTCACTGGGCTCCTCCTGAAGCTCGTCTGCGAACCCAATGGTTGAGGAAGACGGCGAGCAGCAGCATGGCGCCGAGCACCGTGCGGAGCCAGTTCGTGTCCCACTGCGCGAAAGTGATGCCCTGGAAGACCATTCCGTAGATCAGCGCGCCGAGTGCCGCGCCGACCGCCGATCCGTATCCGCCGGTGAGCAGGCAACCGCCGACGACCGCGCAGATGATGTAGATGAACTCCTGGCCGACGCCGGTGTTCGCCTGCACGGTCGAGGTGCGGAACAGCGAGATCATGCCGACCAGCCAGGCAGCGCCCGCGGTGGTCATGAAGAGGCCGATCTTGGTCTTCATCACCGGCACACCCACCTGGCGGGAGGAGTTCAGGGCGCCGCCGACGGCGAAGATCCAGTTGCCGGCGCGGGTGCGCAGCAGCACCCAGGTGGCGATCGCCGTGACGACGATCCACCAGACGACGGAGACGTAGAACACCCCGCCGCCGATCGTGATCGACGAACCGAACAGGGGCTGGATCGAGTCGTAGTTCGGAACCTTGGCCATGCCCTGGATCGAGACCTGCCCGGTGAGGAGCTTCGTCACGGCGAGGTCGGCCCCGGCCAGCACGAAGAACGTGCCGAGGGTGACGATGAAGCTCGGCAACCCGGTGCGCATCACCACGTAGCCGTTCAGGGCGCCGATGGCGAGCGCGACGATCAGCGAGATGACGGCCGCAACCCAGATGTTCAGCCCGAACTGGGTGGTCAGGATGCCCACGATCAGGGCGGTGAAACCGGTCATGACGCCGGCGGAGAGATCGAACTCGCCGCCGATCATCAGCAGGGCCACGGCAACGGCCATGATGCCGAAGGTGGAGGCGGATTCGAGCCACACTCCCGCCCCGGGGAGGGTCAGGAAGGTGTTCGTGTAGATCGAGAAGAAGACGAGAACGGCGAGGGCGGCAACGAAGGCCCCCGTCTCGGGCCGGGCGAGAACGCGCCGGATCGGACGGCGTTCGACACGGGGTCTGAGAGCGATCGTCATGATGTCGGTCGTGGTCACGGTGTGTCCTTTCGGGAGAGGGATGCGGCGGGGCGGCCCACGGGCCGCCCCGCCGTCTGGACCAGCGTGTTAGCGCGTGCCGTTCTTGGCGAACTCCGCAACCGAGGCGGCATTGTCCTTCGTGATGAAGGCCGGGCCGGAGTACACGGGCTGGCCGCCTCCGATGATGTTTCCGTTGATGCTGTCGAGGTACAGCGCCGTCACGCCGAGGAATCCCTGCACGTAGGGCTGCTGGTCGACGGCGAACAGGATGGTGCCGGCCTGGATGTCGGCCACGACGTCCTCGGAGAGGTCGAAGGTCGCGACCTGCGCCTTGCTGCTCGACTCGCTGACGGCACCGACGGCGTCGAGGGCGTACTGGCCGCCGAGCGTGAGAACTCCGTCGATGCTGGGGTCTGCCTGCAGCTTCGACTTGATGGTCGCCTTGACCTCGGAGTCGTTGGTGCCGTCGACCTGGAGGTTGGTCATGGTTCCGGAGAACTTCGATGCTGCGGACTTGCAGCGCTCTTCGAGACCGACGTTTCCGGCCTCCTGGATGACGCAGAGCACGTTCTTCACACCGGAATCGCTGAGCTTGGCGCCCACCGCTTCACCGGCGACGGTCTCGCTCTGCCCGATGTGGGTGATGGCTCCGAATTCGGCGGAGCGCTCGATGCCCGAGTTGATGGTGACCACGGGGATGCCCGCGGCGACGGCCTTCTTGATGCTCGACTCGAGCCCGTCGGGGTTGGCCATCGAGACGACGATGCCGTTGACCTTCTGGGCCACGGCGTTGTCGATGAGCTGCGACTGCTTCGCCGGGTCGGGATCAGCGTTGTAGGTGATCGTCGAGCCGTAGTTCGTTCCGGCCTGTTCTGCTCCGGATTTCACGCGGTCCCAGAAGGCGTCGCCCGGTCCGGAGTGCGTGATGACCGCGTAGGTGAACTTGCCACCACCCGCGGCTGCGGTGTTCGTCGTCTGGCCTGTGCCTGAACAGGCTGTGAGCAGAAGACCGGCAACGGCGGCAATGCCGATGCCTGCGAGGAGTCTCTTCATTGGGTGCATTCCTTTTTGTGGGCGACGTCTGTGTCGGCATGAGTCTGCGCTACCGACAGACCGGCTGTCAATAGTTTGTCCATACATTCTGTCATTAGACGTATTCTGGATACTCTCGATCGCTTTCAACGAAGAACTGGGGATACCGGATGACCGACCGCACACACATCGGAGTGGGACTCGTCTCTGTGGGATGGATGGGGCGCCTGCACTCGCGCGCCTACCTCGCGGCAGCACACCACTATCCGGAGCTCCCCGTTCGGGCCGAACTCGTCGTAGCCGCCGATCCGGATGCCGCCTCGAGGGAGCACGCCACCGATGTGCTCGGTTACCTCGATGCTGTCAGTGATTACCGCGAGGTGCTGTCCGACCCGCGCGTGGACGTCGTTTCCATCTGCTCCCCCAATTTCCTCCACCATGAGATCGCCCTCGCCGCAATCGCGGCCGGCAAGCCGTTCTGGATCGAGAAGCCGATGGGACGAGGCGTCGCCGAGTCCCGCGAGATCGCCGAGGCTGCACAGGCCGCCGGCCTCGTCTCCTCCGTCGGCTTCAACTACCGTCACGCACCCGCGATCGGACACGCCCGGCACCTGGTGCAGAGCGGAGCTCTCGGCACGGTCACGAATGTGCGTGTCGCCTTCCTGGCCGACTACTCGGCCGATCCGCTCGGCGCCCTGACGTGGCGCTTCAAACGTGAGCTCGCCGGCAGCGGTGTGCTCGGCGATCTGCTCTCGCACGGCGCCGACCTCGCGCAGTATGTGGTGGGGCCGATCTCGTCGGTGACGGCGATGACGGAGACGTTCATCCGGGAGCGTCCGCTTCCAACGGGCGGCGCTGCGAGTCACTTCAGCCGGGGTGCGGAGGATGCCCCGATGGGCACCGTCGAGAACGAGGACTACGCAGCCCTCCTCGCGCGCTTCGCCGGCGGCGGGGTCGCCGTGCTGGAGTCGAGCCGCGTCGCCGTCGGGCCGCGCGCCCAGTACGTGCTCGAAGTCTTCGGAACGAAGGGGTCGCTCCGCTGGGACTTCCAGCGGATGAACGAGCTCGAGATCGCCGACGACCTGTCGGGCTACCGCACGGTGCTGATGGGACCCGGGATGGGCGAGTTCGCGCGCTTCCAGCCGGGGGCCGGCACCGCGATGGGGTTCGACGACCTCAAGACCGTCGAGGCAGCCCTGTTCCTCCGCTCGGTGCTGGAGAAGCAGCAGTACTCGGCGTCGGCGACCGATGCCTGGGCGGCGGCGGAGATCGTCTCAGCCGCAGAGTCGAGCGCAGCGTCGGGCGGCTGGGTGAACGTCGGCCAGACGACGGCGTGAGTCGCAGGCCGGGCGGCAGCTGGCTCCCGGCATCAGTGCCCGCCGCCGCCCGAGCGGCGCCCCGCTGCCCCGCCGTCGCTAGGCGAACGCGGCCGCGAATGCGTCGAGCGCAGCATCCGTGTCGCCGCTCGCCCAGCCCTCGAGGCCGACGACGCCCTCGTAGCCGAGCGACCGCAGTTCGGCGGCGACGGCTTCGTACCGGATCTCCCCCGTGCCCGGCTCGCAGCGCCCGGGTACGTCGGCGACCTGGATCTCGCCGATCCACGGCAGAGCCTGCCGCACGAGTTCGATGAGGTTCCCCTCACCGATCTGCGCGTGGTAGAGGTCGAGGTTGAGCCTCAGGGCCGGGCTGTCGACCGCCGAGACGAGCGCGATCGTGTCTGCGGCCCGGGCGAACGGGGTTCCCGGATGGTCGACCGCCGTGTTGAGGTTCTCGAGCGTGAAGACGCGGCCCGCCTCCTCGCCGAGTTCAGCGATGCGCCGGAGGGTGTCTGCCGCCGTGATCCAGTCGGCCCCGCTGACCGCGAGGCGCGGCAGCACCGGCAGGCCGTCCGTATCCAGCCCGGTGCCGTGCAGGTTGAGCCGGGGAGAGTCGATGACCTCCGCCCGGCGGAGCGACTCGGCGGCCGTCGAGAGCAGCTCGGCGATACCGTCCTCGCTGGTCAGATCCCCCCGGAGGTAGCCGGTCATCGACGAGATGACCGCCCCGGTTGAGGCGATCGCGGGGAGGTCTTTTGTGCTCCAGTCCCAGATCTCCACCTCGAAGCCGCGCTGGTGGAGGCGCGACACCCGTTCGGTGAACGGCAGGTCGAGGTACAGCATCTCGGCCGACGCGGCCAGCCGGAACGTCATGCGAGGTCCACGGTCACCGAGACACGCTGCTCGGCTGAGCGCTGGGCGGCGTCGGCCAGGATCAGCGCCGCGCGGCCGTCTTCGAAGGTCGGACTGCTGGAGGCCTCCCCGCGAGCGAGCCGGATGAACTCCTCGAGCTCGGCCGCGTAGGCCCCGGCGTAACGCTCCAGGAAGAAGTCCTGGAACGGCGGGCGGGCTTCAACGGCTTTTGCCGTCGACACGCTCACGAGACTGGTGCCCTCATTGGCGACGTGCAGCATGCCCTTCGCGCCGAAGGCCTCGATGCGCTGGTCGTAGCCGACCGCGCTGTGCCGGGAGTTCGTGATGGTCACGATGGCTCCGGATGCTGCGCGGAGCACTGTCACGGCGGTGTCGAAGTCCCCGTGCTCCCGTGCGCCCGGGTCGAACGTGCGGGTTCCCGTGGCGCTCACCTCCACGATGTCGGAGACGAAGAACCGGGCCATGTCGAAGTCATGGATCGTCATGTCGCGGAAGATGCCGCCCGAGACGCCCACGTAGGCCGCGGGCGGAGCCGAGGGGTCGCGGCTGATGATCGAGAGCTGTTCGATGTCGCCGATCTCCCCGGCGGCCACCCGGCGGCGGGCTTCAGCGAACCCGGGATCGAACCGGCGGTTGAAGCCGAGCGCGATCGGGACCCCGGAGGAGGCGACCCGGGGCCGGAGGGCTTCGACCCGCGAGATGTCGAGGTCGATCGGCTTCTCGCAGAGCGCCGGGATGCCGGCGTCGATGGCCGCCGAGATGAGGTCGACGTGCGTGGCGGTGGGCGAGGCGATCAACACCGCATCGACCTCACCCGAGGCGAAGACCTCCTCGGCGGAATCGGTCACCCGGCCGCCATAGGTTGCCGCGGCCTTCTTCGCGCCGTCGATGAACGGGTCGCACACCCAGCTGAGGGTGGCGTTCGGGGAGGCCGCGATACTGGCGGCGTGCACCATGCCGATGCGGCCGGTGCCGATGAGACCGAAGCGGAGGGGTTTCTGGGTCACGTGCGTCTGTTCCTTCGTTGGGGTGGTGAGGGCTGAGGGTGAATTGGGGCGCGTCACGCCCACGCGCTGAGCGCGTCGCGGTTCCGTCGCTGGTCGTCGGCACGCTGCTGTTGGAAGGTCGTGAGTGACAGGTCGGCACCGTTCAGTACGTCCTGTTCCACCACGACCCAGCCGTCGAAACCGCGTTCGTCGATTGCGGCCATGACGCCCGCGAGGTCGATGTCGCCGCGACCGAAGGCGACGAACGATCCGGAGGACCAGACCTCGCGCATCCCGCCTCCCGCGGCCAGCACGCGCCGGAGTTCGGCGAGGTCGACGTCTTTGAGGTGCAGGTGGTTGATGCGGTCGCCCCAGCGGCGGGCGGCATCGATCGGGTCGCCGCCGGCGATGAAGAGGTGGCCGGTGTCGAGGGTGAGATCGATGTCGACGACAGAGAGGAAGCGATCGATCTCGGCGGGCGATTCGACGAAGGTGCCCGCGTGGTGGTGGAAGGTGGGCTCGAAGCCGGCCTTCCGCACCCGCTCCGCAGCGCGCCCAGCGTTCGCGGCGAGCCGCTGCCAGCCGTCGTCGGTGAGCGGATCCTCTACGGCGCCTCGCCCGGGAGCGGCGCGGCGCGGCGCCGATCCGTCGTCGGCCAGGGTCGGCAGCGGCAGTCGCGCCGGCCCTGACTCCGCCGCATCCGAGAACACCCGGAGCGCCTCGTCGAGGCTCGGCAGCGAGGCCTCGAACGCCTCATCGTCGGAGAAGGGCAGCTGCACCCAGCCGCCTGCCAGCTCGAGCCCGAACCGGTCGAGGCGCTCCCTGAGTTCCTTCCCCCGGCCGAAGTAGCCGAGGGGCCCGAGATCGACCCCGCCGTAGCCGGACGCTGCAAGGATGTCGAGCATGTCGTCGGCGGCGACGGTCTCCGCCCCCTCCGGTGTCAGCTCGAAGACGCCGAAACTCACCGGCGCGCCGGCGACTGTTGCCTTCATGGTGTGTGTTCCTCTCCGAGGAGCGGCCGCTGGGCGGCACGCAGGGTTTCGTATTCGACCCGGGCGTTCCGGGTGGAGGGCAGCGTCGAGACCTCGGCCACCGGCACGTCCCACCAGCCCCCGCCGTCGGGGCCGTAGATTCGGGGGTCGCTGTTGATGTGGATGAACGTCGACCGGGTCGACGCCTTCGCCGTACGGATGGCCCTGCCGAGGTCGTCGATCGCGCCGGCACCGGGCTCCACCTCGATCACGTCGATGCCGTAGCTGCGGGCATTCATCGCGAGATCGACCGGCAGCGGCTGTTCGCTCTGGAAGTTGCGGGCCTCGGGGTCGTAGTGCCGGTAGAGGGTGCCGAACCGCTCCGATCCCACCGTCTCCGAGAGGTGCCCGATCGAGGCGTAGCCGTGGTTCTGGATCAGCACGACGATGATCTTGATGCCCTCGGCGACAGCGGTGACGAGCTCACTGTTCAGCATCAGGTACGACCCGTCGCCCACCATGACGATGACATCGCGGTCGGAGCCGTCGGCGAGCGCCCCGCGCTTCACGCCCAGCCCGCCGGCGATCTCGTAACCCATGCACGAGAAGGCATATTCGACGTGGTATCCGAGGGGATCGCGCACCCGCCACAGTTTGTGGAGGTCGCCCGGCAGCGAACCGGCCGCCTGCACGATGACGTCTGCGGGATCGCTCGCCGACTGCACGGCGCCGATGATCTCGGGTTGGCCGGGCCGGTCGAGTCCGGATGGCGCGAACGCGGCATCGACGGAGGCATCCCACTCCGCCTTCTCCCGCCTGATGAGGCTGGCATAGTCGGCTGTCACGGCGACCCCGTCGGTGTGGGCCAGCAGTTCGTCGAGCGCCTCCCGAGCGTCGGCGATGACAGGCAGCTGTGTGCCGTGCTTGTAGGCGTCGAAGGGTGCCACGTTGATGTTGACGAACCGCACCCCCGGATCCTGGAACACGGTGCGCGACGCGGTCGTGAAGTCGCTGTAGCGGGTGCCGATTCCGATGATGAGGTCGGCCTCGGCGGCCAACCGGTTCGCCGCCGTCGTTCCGGTCGCGCCGATGCCGCCGAGGTACTGCGGGTGGTTCCAGGCCAGGGCTCCGCCGCCCGCCTGTGTGGTGGCGACCGGGATGCCCGTCTTCTCGGCAAACGCCTGCAAGGCCTTCTCGGCGCCGGAGTACAGCACGCCTCCCCCGGCGACGATCAGCGGGCGCCGGGCATCCCGCAGCGCCTCGATCGCGCGGGCGAGCGCCAGACGCTCGGGAAGGGGACGCCGGAGGTACCATTCCCGCTCCTCGAGGAACGCCGCCGGCACGTCGAGCGTCTCGGCCTGCACGTCTTCGGGCAGTGCGATGGTCACCGCTCCCGTGTCGGCGGGGTCGAGCAGCACGCGCATGGCGCCGAGGGCGATCGAGTAGAGCTGCTCAGGCCTCTGCACGCGATCGAAGAACTTCGAGAGCGGCCGGAAAGCGTCGTTCACCGTGAGCCCGATGTCGTGGGGCTGTTCGAGCTGCTGCAGCACCGGATCCGCCACCCGGGTGGCGAAGGTGTCGCTCGGCAGAAGGAGCGCGGGCAGTCGGTTCGTGGTGGCGAGGGCGGCGCCGGTGAGCATGTTCGTGGCCCCGGGGCCGACGGAGGCGGTGGAGGCGAACGTCGCCAGGCGGCGGTGCATGCGGGCGTAGCCGACCGACTGGTGCACCATGGCCTGCTCGTTCCGAGCCTGGTAGTACGGCATCGACGCGGGTGAATCCACGTTGACCTGCTTCAGCGCCTGGCCGATACCCGCCACATTGCCGTGCCCGAAGATGCCGAAGACGCCCGGGATGGTGCGCTCACGGTGGTCGCCGTCGACGGTGTACTGGTTGGCCAGGAAGTGGATGAGGGCCTGGGCGACCGTCATTCGCTGTGTTGCCGCCATCAGTGCCGGCCTCTCTCTTCGGGTGTCTGGGTGGGGTCGGGGCCGTAGGGCAGCCGGGGGTCGACGTGCTGGTCGTTCCACGTCTCGCGCACCCACGCATGGGCGGGGTCGTCGCTGATCAGCCACACCCGCTCGGGACCTGGGCCGGCCATCACGTTGAGGTAGTACAGGTCGTATCCCGGTGCAGCGACGGCGGGACCGTGGTAGCCGAACGGCACCAGGGCGATGTCGCCCGTCTGCACCATCCGGTTGATGTCGATCTGCCCGGCCGGGGAGGAGTAGGTGCTGAACAGGCCGAAGGCCGCATCCGTTGCATTCTGCGCCACGGATGGCGCGCCCGCCACCGGCGCCGTCTCGAAGTAGTAGATCTCCTCGAGCCGCGACTCGTGACCCGGCACCAGCTCGTCGTGCTTGTGAGGGGGATACGACGACCAGTTCGCAGCCGGCGTGATCACTTCGCAGACGATGAGGCGCGCCGCATCCAGAGCCGCAGGCGTGCCGAAGTTGTGCACCTGGCGACTGGATGCCCCGGCCCCCCGCAGTTCGACCGGCGTCTCGCTCGCGGCGATCAGGCGGGTGGGATGGAGCTCGGTGGTGGGCGACTCGGCTACCGCCACTCGTCCTTCGCCCCGGAGCTCGGCGGTCTCGTCGGCCGAGAGGTAGAGCACGTCGGTCGGGCCCGAGAAGACGGAGGGGCGACCGGCGAGGGCCGTCTCCGTCCTTTCGGAGGCCGGCCGTTCGGAGGCTGCGGTTCCGGATGCCGCCCCGTGCGTCACGGTGAAACTCCCGGAGAGCGGCACGATGATGCGTTCGACCCCCGTCTCGCCGAGCGCCAGCACGTCGCCCGCAGCGAGCGCCGCCACCCGCAGCCCCGTGTGCTGCCACCCGTCGATTGCGCCGTCGACGATACTCTCCCAGCCCTCGCGTGAGAGGCCGCCCCTCTGATGGAACCAGCGATCATCGGTTGTCGTCATTGACTCCTGCTTTCGGGGAAGGGACGAGCGGTCAGTCGTTCTGCGGGAAACCGAGGTTGATGCCGCCGTGGCTCGGGTCGAGCCAGCGGCTGGTGATGGCCTTCTGCTGGGTGAAGAATCGCACACCCTCCGCACCGTGCGCCTTGGTGTCGCCGAACAGGGAGTCCTTCCAGCCGCCGAACGAGAAGGTGGCGACCGGCACGGGGATGGGCACGTTGATTCCGATCATGCCGACCTGGATCTCGTTCTGGAAGCGCCGGGCGGCGCCGCCGTCGTTCGTGAAGATCGCCGTGCCGTTGCCGAAGGCGCCGGAGTTGATGAGGTCGACTCCCTCCTTGTAGGTCTGAACCCGCACGACCGAGAGCACGGGACCGAAGATCTCCTCGGTGTAGGCGCGCGAGGTGGTGGGCACGTTGTCGAGGAGGGTCGGGCCGAGCCAGAAACCGTTCGCGTCACCATCCGGGTTCACATCACGGCCGTCGACCACCACGGAGGCACCGTCTTCTGCGGCGATGCCGATGTAGGAGGCCACCTTGTCACGGTGCGCGGCGGTCACGAGCGGCCCCATGTCGCAGCCACGGCGGCCGTCGCCGATACGGAGGCCAGCCATCCGGTCGCTGATCTTGGAGAGCAGCTCGTCTGCCACCGGTTCGACGGCCACGACCACCGAGATGGCCATGCAGCGCTCACCGGCCGAACCGAAGCCCGAATTGATGGCGGCGTCGGCCACGAGGTCGAGGTCGGCATCCGGGAGCACCAGCATGTGGTTCTTCGCCCCTCCAAGCGCCTGCACGCGCTTGCCGTTGCGGGTGCCGGTCTCGTAGACGTAACGGGCGATGGGCGTCGAGCCGACGAACGAGATCGACCGCACGTCCGGGTGTTCGAGCAGCCCGTCGACAGCCTCCTTGTCGCCGTGCAGCACGGTGAAGACGCCATCGGGAAGACCGGCTTCCTTCCAGAGCGCTGCCATCCAGTTGGCGGCAGAGGGATCCTTCTCGCTGGGCTTCAGCACGACGGTGTTGCCGGCCGCGATCGCGATCGGGAAGAACCAGGCCGGCACCATCGCCGGGAAGTTGAACGGGGAGATGATGCCCACCACACCGAGCGGCTGGCGGAGCGAGTACACGTCGATACCCGTGGAGACCTGCTCGCTGAACTCGCCTTTCAGGTGATGCGACAGCCCGCAGGCGAACTCGACGACCTCCTGGCCTCGGGAGATCTCGCCGAGAGCATCGGAGACGACCTTGCCGTGCTCGCTCGTGATCAGCTCGGCGAGTTCGCCCTTCTTCGCATCCAGCAGTTCGCGGAACCTGAAGAGGATGGTCTGGCGCCGGGCCAGGGAGGTGTCACGCCAGGCCGGGAAGGCGGCGTCGGCCGACGCGATCGCCGCGTCGATCTCGGCCCGGCCGGCGAGCGCGACGCGCTTGGTCACGACGCCGAGGGCGGGGTCGTAGACATCGGCGAAGCGGGCGCTGTCGCCTTCGAAGGGTGCGCCGTCGATCCAGTGGGTGACGACGGGCAGGGTGTCGGTGCTCATGGCGGCAGTGCTCTGGGTGTCAGTGCTCATGGTGCGGGTTCCTAACGAGGAGAGGAAGAGGGATGCGGGAACGGTTCGAGAGCGAGGGTCAGTGGGCGAGCACGCCGGCAGAGTGCACGAGCGACGCGGCCGTGTCGACCGCCGCCGCGACATCCCCGTCAGGCGGGTAGAGCAGGGTACGGCCGGCGGTGAGCCCGCGCACGCCCGGGAGGGAGAGTGCGTCGCCCCAGGCCGCGAAGGTCTCGTCGGGATCGGCCCCGGAGTCGCCACCGAGCAGCAGGGTCGGCAGCGTGGTCGCCTCCATCACCCGTTCCATCTCGGCCACCACCGGCAGTTTCATCCAGGTGTAGGCGCTGCTGCCGCCGAGGCCCGAGGCGATGGCGATCGAGAGGATGACGGCCTCCGTCGACAGGTCGTTGACGATGCGGCCGTCCGAGCGCCGCGACAGGAAGGGCTCGAGCATGATGGGCAGGCTCGCAGCCGAGGCCTGGGTCACCGCACGGGCCGTTGCCTCCAGCGTCGTCACTGTGCCCGGGTCGTCGAGGTCGACGCGCAACAGGGTCTTGGCGAAGTCGATGCCCGACGAGACCATCGTCGGCACGTCGTAGCCGGTGAAGCGGTCATCCATCTCGAAGCGGGCACCCCGCAGGCCCCCGCGATTCATCGAGCCCACGATGATCTTGTCGTCGAGCAGCCCGAGCGCGGCGAGATCGTCGATGATGTCGGGCGTGCCGAGTACCCCGTCGACACCGGGCCGGCTGAGGGCGATGGCCAGCCGATCGAGCAGCAGGTAGCGGTTCGCCATCGCCAGCGGGTCGCTGCCCACGGCGAGCGCTCCCCGTGCCGGGTGATCGGCCGCCACGATGAACAGGCGACCATCGCCGCGGGTCACCTCCCGACGGCGACGTGCGATGAGCGCCTCGCGGATGGCCTGGGGCCGCGTGGCCCGGATCGTCCGCAGGCGGTCGAAATCCGCTCCGGTCAGCATTCCGTCGGTCACAGTCGGGCTCCTGTCAGGAGGATGTCGTCGATCTCCCGGGTGGTGGGCATGGCAGTGGAGCATTCCCGGCGAGAAGCCACGATCGCTCCGGCGACATTGGCGAAACGGAGGATGGTCTCGAGATCCCAACCGGAGAGCAGCCCGTGACAGAGCGCCCCGCCGAAGGCATCCCCGGCGCCGAGCCCGTTGACGACGTCGACGGGGTGGGGCGGGACCTCCACCGTCTCCGATCGCGTCATGGCAAGGACACCCTTCGGCCCCTGCTTCACGATCGCGAGTTCGACCCCGCGCTCGAGCAGTGCGGAAGCTGCGCGCCTCGGCTCGGTCTCCCCCACC
This sequence comes from Subtercola boreus, assembly GCF_003399625.1. Lineage (GTDB taxonomy): Bacteria > Actinomycetota > Actinomycetes > Actinomycetales > Microbacteriaceae > Subtercola > Subtercola boreus_C. The sequence continues at coordinate 206,202 of NZ_NBXA01000026.1, forward strand.
GCGATCTCGCACTCCTCCCGGTTGCCGACCGCGACGGTGGCGAAGGCGAGAGCTTCAGCGACATGCGTCGAGGCGGTCTCGGCGTCGCCCCAGAACATCGGCCGGTAGTCGAGGTCGAAGATGGTGGTGGATGCCCGTTGACGGGCCTCGAGCGCAGCCAGGTGCGCTCCGCGGCTCGGTTCCTGGCTGAGCCCGGTGGCCGTGAACCAGAAGATCGTTGCGGCGCGCACCGCGTCGAGATCGATGTCGTTCGCCTCGACGTTCAGATCCGGCGCTTTCGGTTGGCGGTAGAAGTACAGCGGGAAGTCGTCGGGCGGGAAGATCTCGCAGAACGTCACCGGCGTCGGAAGCTCCGGGTCGACAGCGACGAAGTCGGTTCCGACCCCCAGTCGGTCGAGTTCCCTCAGCAGGTACCGGCCGAAGGGATCGTCGCCGACCCGGGAGATGAGCGAGACGCTCCGCCCGTGGCGTGCAGCCGCGACGGCGACGTTCGCCGCACTCCCGCCCAGGTATTTGCCGAAGGTGGAGACATCTTCGAGGCCCACGCCGTCCTGCAGGGGATAGATGTCGACGCCGAGTCGGCCGAAGGCCAGCACGTCACTGTGAGGAGGCGAAGTCGTCATTCTCAGGTCTGAACTCTCTTGTGTGGAGGTTCGCGGCAGGCCGCTTGGAATGTCCTAACAATAGCACATGGGGTGGTTTGGGCAAGCGCATGTAATATTGTTCCGACAATAGGTCGTACGTGCTCAGCTCGAGATTGGATGCCCCCCCTCATGGTCAGCTCCGACACCGTCTGGCCCGAGCACCTGTTCACCGATCTCGACCGAACGGGCCCTGTTCCGCTCTACTTCCAGGTCTCGAGCCGACTGGAGACGGCTATCCGGTCCGGCGAGCTGCCTGCCGGATCCCGACTCGAGAACGAGATCGCGATCGGCCAGCGGCTCGGCCTGTCCCGCCCGACTGTTCGACGCGCCATCCAGGAACTCGTCGACGTCGGCCTGCTGGTCAGGCGCCGCGGAATCGGCACCCAGGTCGTGCAGGGCCAGATCACCCGTCAGGTCGAGCTCACGAGCCTCTACGAAGACCTCAAGAACACGTCGCAGGAGCCCGGCACCCGGGTTCTGCTGCACGAGATCTCCGCCGCCAGCGAGACGGTGGCCGAGCGGCTGAGGGTGGATGCCGGATCCGATGTCGTGCACCTGAGACGACTCCGCACGACCGGCGGCATCGCGATCGCCATCCTCGAGAACTACCTCCCGTCCGCCTTCGCCGACATCACCACCGAACTGTTGCAGGAACTCGGGCTCTACCAGATCCTCCGTGCCCGGGGCGTCACGATCCGGGTCGCCAACCAGCGGATCGGCGCGCGGCGAGCGGAGCACGACGAGAGCGAACTGCTCGGCGTCGAACGGCACGGGCCGCTCCTCACCATGGAGCGGATCGCATTCGACGACGCCGGAGAGGCGATCGAGTACGGTCACCACTGCTACCGCCCCGACATGTACAGCTTCGAGACGACACTCGTCGCCAAGTGAGGGGCAGCCGCTAGCGTGAACGCATGACCGAGCGCACGATCATCCGGAACGCCCACATCGTCACCGTCAACCCTGCCGACGAGGAGTTCAGTGACGGGTACCTGGTGATCGACGACGCGGTGATCGTCGCCGTCGGGGCAGGCCCGGTTCCGAGCCAGTGGACCGGGACCGGCGCGCACGACGGCACCTCCCCGCGGATCACCGTGGTCGACGCCCGCGGCCACCTCGTCACCCCCGGGCTCATCAACACGCACCACCACCTCTACCAGTGGCTGACCAGGGGTCACGCGCAGGACGCGATCCTGTTCGACTGGCTGACCGCCCTCTATCCGCTCTGGTCGATGATCGACGCCGACCTCGTGGAGGCGGGAGCGCTCGGTGCGATCGCTGTGGCTGCACGCTCCGGATGCTCGACCGTCGGCGATCACCACTATGTGTTCCCGGGCGGAGCCGGCGACATCCTCGGCGGGATCGTGAACGCAGCGAGCACGGTGGGCGTACGGCTCCACGCGACGCGCGGATCGATGGACCTCGGCCGGAGCGCGGGCGGGCTGCCGCCCGATTTCGCGGTCGAGACGATCGACGCGATCCTCGCGGCCAGTGACCTCGCGATCGACCGGTACCACGACGCCGGAGCCGGAGCGATGACGCAGGTCGCCCTGGCCCCGTGCTCACCGTTCTCGGTGACGGCCGAGCTGCTGACGGAATCCGCCGCACTCGGCCGGGCGCGCGGGGTGCGCCTCCACACGCACGGTTCCGAGACGGTGGAGGAGGATGCGTTCTGCCTGGCGACGTTCGGCCGCACCCCGACGCAGTACCTCGAAGACCTCGGCTGGCTGGGCCCGGACGTCTGGATGGCGCACTGCGTGCACCTCGACGAGCACGCGATCGGGCGGTTCGCTGCGACGGGCACGAGCGTGGCGCACTGCCCGTCGTCGAACGCGCGGCTGGCCGCCGGCATCGCACCTGTTCCCGCGATGCTCGACGCCGGGGTGACGGTCGGGCTCGGTGTCGACGGCGCCGCATCGAACGAGTCCGGGCAGCTGGGTTCGGAGATCCGGATGGCCGTGCTGATGAACCGGCTCGGCTCCGGCGCCGACCGGATGACCGGGCGCACAGCCCTCCGGATGGCGACGATGGGCGGGGCCCGCACTCTGGGGCGCGCAGCCGAGATCGGCTCGCTCGAAGTCGGCAAGCTTGCGGATGTCGCGGTGTGGAAGGTGGACGGCGTCGAGCACGCCGGCATCCTCGACCCGGTCGCGGCGCTGACGCTCGGCGCGCAGCCGCCGCTTGCGCTGCTGCTGGTGAACGGGCGCGCGGTGGTGCGCGACGGCGCCCTCACCCGGGTGGACGAGGGAACTGTCGCGCGCGGGGTGGCCCGGGCATCCGCAGCGCTGCGCCTCCGCTGACGCACCCCGCGCCCGGATTCGCGGAATAGACGGCCCTGGCCGCATCCGCAGGGCTATCTGCCGCGGATCGGGCTGTGGCCGCCGATTCCGCGATACGTGGGGCCGGCAGTTCGTTCGGCGACGCGCCACCCCCGCACCGCTCAGGCGAGGCGAGGGGGGGCGGGTACAGCTAGTCGCGGGCGAGGGCGAGGGCGCGGAGCGCGCCGACCGAACCGTCCGCAAGGAGCGTCGCGCGCGCCTCCCGGTAGGCGGCGCGGAAGCGCGCATCCGTTCCGAGGTCGCCGAACACGTCGGTGAGGTCGAGGAGTGCCCCGGGGCTGGTCGCCTCGGCGTGCGCCGCCTTCGTGAGCACGTCTTTCCGCACATCGGTGACCACGATCGGCGCACCCGACTCGGTCGAACCCTCGAGGTAGACGCTCCAGGCGGCGATGACGAGCGCGCAGTGCTCGATCGGCCCGCCCGAGGCGAGCTGCGCCCGAACGACCGGGAGCAGGAACTTCGGGATGCGCTCCGACGCATCGACGACCTGCCGGGCCAGCGTGTCGGCGATCGCTGTGCTCGAGAAGCGCGCGATCAACTCGTGCCGGTAGGCCTCGAGATCTATTCCGGGCACCGGCTGGAGCGTCGGCGTGGCTTCGAGGGTCATGTAGTCGAGTAGGAATTGCCGGAACAGCGGCGCCTGGCACACCTCGTGCACGTACTCGTAGCCCGCGAGCATTCCCAGGTAGCTCATCGCCTGGTGCGACGCGTTCAGCAGCCGGAGCTTCATGAGTTCGTAGGGCTCCACGTCGGCGACCACCTGCACGCCCACCGATTCGAGGTCGGGCCGGCCCAGCGTGAAGGCATCTTCGAGCACCCACTGTTCGAACGCCTCCGAGACGACCGGCCACTCGTCGTCGATTCCGTAGGCCGACGAGACCTCAGCGCGCGAGGCGTCCGTGGTCGCGGGGGTGATGCGGTCGACCATCGAGTTCGGGAATGACACGTTGGCAGCGATCCACTCCCCCAGGGACGGATCCTTCAGCAGGGCGTAGGAGGTGAGGGCCTGACGGGCGACATGTCCGTTGCCCTGGATGTTGTCGCACGACATGACGGTGAACGGCGGGATGCCCGCCTCCCGGCGGCGGCGGAGACCCTCGGTGATCAGCCCGAAGACGGTTGCGGGCACGGCGCCGTCTTTCAGGTCATCCAGAACCGCGGGGTTGGTGCCGTCGAACTCGCCGGTCGCGTCATTCACGTTGTAGCCGCCTTCGGTGACGGTCAGCGAGACGATGCGGGTCTGGGGATGCGCGAGCTTGGCGATCACGGCCTCGGGATCGTCGGGCGCGAAGAGGTACTCGGCGATCGAACCGACGACCCGCGCCTCCGCGGCGCCGCCGGGGTGCTTCACGACCAGGGTGTACAGGTTGTCCTGGTCGGCGAGCACATCGCGCATCTTCTTGTCGGAGGCCAGTACGCCCACACCGCAGATGCCCCAGGTGAGGTCGACGCCTGCTGAGAGCGAGCGGTCGACGAACATCGCCTCGTGCGAGCGGTGGAACGCCCCGACGCCGAAGTGGACGATCCCCGTGGTGATCGCTGTTCGGTTGTAGTGCGGCACGGCGACCGTCTGACCGATCGTCGAAAGGGTGGAACTGTTCAGACGGACCATGGGAGAGCCTCCTGGGAAATGGAACACGCGAGTGAAAGGGTCACGGGCCCCCCTTCGGCACAGTGCGAAGGAAGGCCCGTGAGTGGGAGTGGAGCGTTGCCGCCCTGTCAGCAGAGCGTCACAGCCCGGTCAGCAGCTGGACTTGTAGACGTAGTCCTTACCGGTGGTGTCGATGTTCTCGAGCGTCAGAACCTGGAATCCGGTCTGCGTGTTCTTCGTGACCGTCTCACCCTTGAGGGCGGCGACCGCTGCGTCGACGCCGTCGGCGCCGATCAGGGCCGGCTGCTGCGCGACGAGGGCGGAGATGGTGCCGTCGCGGAGGTCCTGCACCTGGGCGGGGCCAGCATCGAAGCCGGCGATCTTCACGGTGTCCTGCTTGCCGGCCTGGCGGACGCCGGTCGCGGTTCCCTCGGCAGCGAAGGTGTTCGTGGCGAACACACCCACGATGTCGGGGTCCTTGGCGAGGGCGGCCGTCATGAGCCGGGCGGCTTCTGCGGGGTCGTTGTGGCTGTACTGCACACCGATGTAGTTGAAGCTCGAGTCGGCCTTGATGCTCTCCTCGAAGCCCGCGATACGGGCGTCGGTGGTGGAGATGCCGGGGTCGGTGGCCATGATGAGCACCTTGCCGCCGTTCGGGTTCAGCTGCTTGATCGCGTCGAACGCGCTCTTGCCGCCGCCGGTGTTGTCACTGGCGATGGATGCCGTGGCGAACGACGGGTCGTCGACCGTCGTGTCGACGAGAACGACCTTGATTCCGGCGCTGGCGGCCGCCTTCAGCGGGGCCTGCATGGCCGTCACGTCGGTCGGTGCCACCAGGATGGCGCTCGGGTTGGAGGCCACAACGGAGTCGACGATCGGCTTCTGCAGGGTCGGGTCGAACTTGGCGGGGCCCTGGGTGTTCAGCGTGACGCCGAGCTTCTTGGCCTCGGCTTCAGCGCCGCACTGCATCGAGATGTAGAACTCGTCTCCGGCGACGCCCTGGATGAACGAGATGTTGTAGTTGCCCGACGCGTTCGTCGAGCCTCCGGTGCTTCCGCCGCCAGCGCAGGCGCTGAGGGAGAGAACGGCGACCGCGCTGAGTGCGGCCAGGGAGACGAGGTGTCTCTTCGACTTCATTGTTAAAGCTCCTCTTGGTTCTTCGGGTGTGTTGGTGTGGGTGGTGACTGTGTTGCGGTGTGAAGGGACTGCTATTTCTTCCGTGTCCAGAGGCTGGACAGCGAAACCTTGGATTTCGACCCGCTTCCGCGAGCCGCGGCTGCACGCCGTCGCTGGTCGATGAAGACCGCTGCGACCAGCACCGCGCCGACGGCGACCTGCTGCCAGAACGGCTGCACGCCGATGATGACGAAGCCGTTCTGGAGGACCGCCGGGATGAACAGGCCGACCATGGTGCCGAACATCGTGCCGAGACCACCGAAGATGCTCGTTCCACCGATGACGACGGCGGCGATGACGTTCAGGTTGGTCTGCGACTGGCCGGCGATGGCCGTCGTGCCGTACTGCGACAGGGAGAGCAACCCGGCGAGACCGGCGAGGGCACCCGACAGGGCGTAGATCGAGATGAGCTGGCGGTCGACCTTGACGCCCACTCGGCGGGCAGCCTCCTCGTTCGAGCCCACCGCGAAGGTGTAGAGGCCGAACTTGGTCTTGTGCAGGATGATGCCGAAGATCACGACGATCACCAGCGCGAGGAGCGAGATGAGCGGGATGGTCGTTCCCACGACGTTCCCGTAGCCGATGGTGTCGGTCAGCACGGTGGGGACCTCGCGGATGTCGACACCGTTGGTGATGACCTGCGCGAGCCCGAGGGCTGCGCCCAGGGTACCGAGGGTCACGATGAGAGGTGGCACCTTGGCCTTAGCGATCAGGAATCCGTTCAGCAGTCCCCAGAGCAACCCGACGACGATCGCAACGACGAGGCCGACGAGGGCCGTGCCCCAGCCGCTTCCGCCGATGGCCTGCATGACCTTCGCGCTGACGACGCCGGAGAACACGAGCACAGAGCCGATCGACAGGTCGATGCCGGAGGTGATGATGACGAACGTCATACCGATGCCGAGCACGGCGAGGATGGAGACGTTCTGCACGATCTGGCGGATGTTCGTCCAGTTCGGGAAGATCGTCGGCGCGAGCAGAGTGAAGATCAGGAAGATCACGATCAGCACGAGCAGGATCTGGAAGGACTGGATGCCGGTCAGCCGGGCCAGGAAGTTCGGGGCCTTGCCCTGCTCGTTCGGTGCCACGGGTACGCCCGTGGGGGCGGCTGTCTGGGTCATGCTCCTGCTCCGTCCAGTGCGCCGGTCATCGCAGCGACGAGTTCTTCCATGTTCGTTTTCTTGGCCTCGAACGTGGCGATGCGGCGGCCGAGGCGCAGAACCTGCACGCGGTCGGCGACCTCGATCACGTTGGGCATGTTGTGGCTGATGAAGACCACTCCCACGCCCTTGTCACGCACGCGCCGGATGGTCTCCAGAACGTTCTTCGTCTGCACGACGCCGAGCGCGGCCGTCGGTTCGTCGAGAAAGATGACGCCCTTGGCCCAGGCCACCGCGCGGGCGATGGCGATCGCCTGGCGCTGGCCACCCGACATCCCGCCCACCGGGTCGGTCATGCTGCGCACGGTCGCACCGAGGTCGTCGAACGCGGCCTTCGAACGCAGGCGCATCGCCTTGGTGTCGAGGAAGCCGAGCTTGCCGAGAACGCCGGGGGCCGGGATCTCACGTCCGAGGAACATGTTCTGCGCAGGGTTCAGGTGCGGCGCGAGCGCCAGGTCCTGGAAGACCGTCTCGATGCCGAGCTTCGATGCTGCGGTGGTGGAGTTGAGGTCGACGACGCCGCCGGCGTAGCGGATCTCGCCGGAGTCGAGCGCGAGGTTGCCCGACAGTGCTTTCACCAGGGTCGACTTGCCGGCTCCGTTGTCGCCGATCAGCGCGACGACTTCGCCTGCGTTGATGTCGAAGTCCACGTGGTCGAGAGCCCGCACCGCGCCGAAGCTCCGTGTGAGGCCCCGTGCTTCGAGGATGGGGATTGTGCTTGTCATGAGGGCATTCCTTGTTCCTTCGGTGAAATGGATGTGGTCGTGGGGGCCGCGGCATCCGCCGGCGCGGCGAGTTCGACGACGAGGTCGGCCCGGCCCTTCGCCGCTTCGATGAGCGTGCCGTTCTTCAGGTCGACGTTCTCCACCCAGCTCTCAGCCTCGGCCAGCGTGCGCCCGAACGATTCGTGTCGGAGCACGAGGCGGCGCTGCCGCTCGGCGCGGGGCACCTCGAGGTACCAGACCTGGTCGATGGCCCGTCGTGCCCGAGGCCAGCCGGCGTCGTCGGAGAGCAGGTAGTTGCCCTCGGTGATGATGAGCGGCGTGGCCGGGTCGACCGGGACCGCGCTGCCGATGGACTCCTCGATGCCGCGGTTGAAGAACGGTGCGTAGACCGTCTCCGTGGCGGTGCCGAGTCGTTCGAGAAGTGCGGCGTACCCGTGCGAGTCGAATGTGTCGACAGCGCCCTTGCGGTCCGCGCGGCCGAGGCGGGCCAGTTCCTCATTGGAGAGGTGGAAGCCGTCCATACCCACGATCACGGCGTCGGCGCCGAGGGCATCGAGGAGGGCAGCGGCAACGGTCGACTTGCCGGCGCCCGGGGCACCGGTGAGACCGAGGATGTGCCGTTCCCCCGGCACGATGAGCGCCCGTGCACGCTCCACCAACCCGGCGACATCCAGAACCAGCGGGGTATCCGCGGTCTGGGTCTCCCGAGTGGGCGTGAAGGCGTGCATCGAATTCTCCATTGGTCGATCCGGTCGCAACTGCAACCGCTTGAGAGACGGTAAACCCGCCATGTCACCGGTGTCAAGCGATTTGCAGAATTTTCATGTCACCGGTGTCAATCCCGGAACGAAAGTGGCTATAGTGGCATTCACGCACCGCCTGCGCGCTTCTTCGCCGCGCTTTTCACCGTCGAAAAGAAAGACACCCGAACCATGACTGACCTCACCGGCCGCACCATCCTCGTCACCGGCGCCAGCGGCGGAATCGGCGGGGAGACCGTTCGCCATCTCGTTGCCAAGGGCGCTGACGTCATCGCGAGCGGCCAGTCCGAGGAGTCGCTCGCCGCGATCGTGGCCGAGACCGGCGCCCGCCCGCTCGCCTTCGATCTCACGAGCGAAGCGAGCGTGAAGGGGGCCCTCGAGGGCCTCGACCTCTGGGGCGTCGTGAACTGCGGCGGCTGGGGCGGCGAGATCGCGAGCCCGACAGAGACCGACATCGACGTCTTCGACAAGGTGATCAGCATCAACGCCCGGGGCAGCCTGCTGGTCATAAAGTACGCGGCAGCCTCGATGATCCGCCTCGGCAAGGGTGGCTCGATCGTCAACGTCTCGAGCCAGGCGAGCCTGGTGGCCCTCAAGGGCCACATCTCCTACGGCTCATCGAAAGCCGCACTCGACAACATCACGCGGGTCTCCGCCCTCGAGCTCGGAGAGTACGGCATCCGGGTGAACGCGGTGAATCCCACCGTCGTGATGACCCCGATGAGCGCCTGGTACTGGGGTCGCCCCGAGATCGAAGGCCCGTTCCTCGCCGCGATGCCCCTGCACCGCTGGGCGACGGAGGCCGACATCGCCGCTCCCATCGCATTCCTGCTGAGCGACGGCGCGGCTATGATCTCCGGTGTGTCCCTGCCGATCGATGGTGGCTTCACGGCCCAGTAAGTCAGCGGAGCGCTCTGGACACCAGGCGGACGGAAGGGATGTGATGCTGTGACCACGATGCACGATGTGGCTGCCGCCGCGTCCGTCAGCGCCAAGACCGTCTCCCGCGTGTTCAACGACGACCCGCACGTGGCTCCGGCCACCAGGGAGCGGATCCTCCGGGCGATGAAGGAGCTGAACTACGTTCCGAACACGCTCGCCCAGACCTTCCGTTCGGGTCGCGCTCCCGTGGTCGGGGTCGCCGTGCCCGACATCGCCGACCCCTTCTTCTCGGCGATCGCCCGCGGCGTCGAGGAAGTCGCCGTCGAGAACAACATCGCCGTCTCGGTGACGAGCCTCGGTGACGAGCCGAGCCGCGAGCAGCCGGTGATCGAGTCCCTGCTGCGCTTCCAACTGACCGGGCTGATCGTCGCCCCCACCTCGAACGACCAGTCCTACCTGGAGCGCTGGTCGGGCAGTACTCCCATGGTCTTCGTCGACCGTGCGCCCACCCGGTTCGCCGGCGACTGCTTCGTCGAAGACGACCGCGGCGGGGCGCACACCGCCACCACGCACCTGATCCGCCACGGCCACACGCGCATCGGGTTCATCGGCGACACTCTCTCGATCCCGACGACGCACAACCGGCTGGAGGGATACAAGGCGGCTCTGGATGACGCGGGGATCCCGTACCGGCCAGAGCTCGTCACGTTCGGTGCCCGGAGTGCCGCAGGGGCGATCGCCTCACTCGAATTCCTGCTGGCCGCCGGCCCGACCGCCCTCTTCTCGTCGGACGCCCGGTGCTCGATGAACGTCATCCCCGGCATGCAGGAGGTGCACAGCGCAGACCTCGCGCTGGTCGGTTTCGGCGACTTCCCCATGGCGAATGCGCTGCGGCCGGCGACGACCGTGATCGATCAGAACCCGTCGAACCTCGGACGCCTGGCGATGAACCGCATTCTCGACCGGATCGCGAGCCCCGCGAAGAAGTTCCGCCGTCGCACGGTGCTGCCCGTGAACCTGGTGGAACGGGCATCCTGCCTCGTGTCGTGGGAGGCCGGGACGGCTGGGGCGGCCGGGGTCGCCGCCACGGTTGGGGTCGCCGGGACGGCTGGGACGGCTGGGAACCTGCCGAGCGAACTGCGCCCGGCGGTCTGACCGTGGGCGCGCTCGGCTGGCTGCAGAGCCCCTCGCACGCGGCCTGGCTCCGGGCGGAGGAGTCGCGGCTGCTCGGGTTCGCCGCCGGGCCCCGCGACCTGGTCGACGCCGACGGGCGCGGTGTGCTGCTCGATGCGTATGGACGGGCGCAGCCGGCCACCGTGCCGCCGACGTTCCACACGGCGCGGATGGCGCATTCCTACGCGATCGCGGCGCTTCGCGGGCATCCCGGGGCGCGGCCTGTCGCGAGCGCGCTGCTCGCGGGGCTGGCGTCAGAGCCGGGGCCCGGGTGGGCTGACCTGCCGGGGTCCGGGACTCGCGCCGAGTCGGCTCCGGCGGCGGCTCCGGATGCCACAGGGCCGGGCGGTGCGGCGGCTCAGGATGCCCGGCAGAGCCTCTATGCGCTCGACCACGTCCTGCTGGCGGCGGCCTCCGGGGTTGCGCTGGGCGACGCGTCGGCCCCCACCCTGCTCGAGCGCGCGCTCGCCCGGCTGGACGACGTGTTCTGGGAGCCGGCAGCCCTCGACGGGGTGGGGCTCGGCATCGACCGCGTCGACTCGCAGGGAGAAGCCACCGACTACCGCGGTATGAACTCGAACATGCACCTCGTCGAGGCGCTGCTGGCGGTCTCCGACGCCACGGGTGACCCGGAATGGCGGGAGCGTGCGCTCGGTGTCTGCCGCTTCGTGGTGGCGGAGGCATCGGGGCGCGACGGGCGGATCCTGGAGCACTACGACGGCAGCTGGCATCCACTTCCCGAGCACAACCGGGCCCGCCCCGATCATGCCTTCGCGCCGTTCGGTTCGACCATCGGTCACGGCTTCGAGTGGTCGCGGCTGATCGCCGGGCTCGCTGACGCCGAGGGTGACGCCGAACTGCTCGACGGGGCTCGGTCGCTCTATGCGCGGGCCGCCGCCGACGGTTGGAACCGCGACAGCAACGAGGGCTTCGTCTACACGGTCGACTGGGCGGGTGAGCCGGTCAGCCGGCAACGGCTCTGGTGGGTCGCCGCCGAGGCGGTGGCCGCGGCATCCGTGCTCGCGCGCGTGCCCGACCGATCGGCCGGGTCAGCCGACACGAACCCGGAGGCGTATGGCGCCGACTACGAGCGCTGGCTCGACCACATCGCGACGCACTTCATCGACCGCGAGCACGGGTCGTGGCGGCAGCGCCTCGAAGCGACCGACGCCGGGCAGGCCGAGGTCGAGGCCGCCGAGCGTTCAGCAGGCGGCACTCTGCCCGGCAAGACCGACCTGTACCACGCGCTGCAGTCGATGATGATCCCGCTGCTGCCGGTGGCGACCAGCGTGATCGCAGCCATCGCGGCGAATCGCAACTGAAGGCACCCTCTCGGCCGAGCCCGCCCGTACGGGAGGAGCTCAGCGAAACTGGTGCCGTATACGCCCGTACCTTCGCCCAGCTCCTCCCGTGCGGTGTCCACCGCGCCAGAACGGGCCACCACCGGCGTGGACGCCGGCTGAAGCGGTGCCGGAAACGGTGCCGGAAGCGGAGGAATGCCGGAAGGGCGGCCCCGCGAGGAGACCGCCCTTCCGTGCGCAGTAGCGCGCAGCAGCGCGCAGGTGGCTAGACCAGCACGTGCTTTCCGTCGAGCACCGCTTCGAGCTCCAGCAGGCGCGGCAGGGCGCGATTCGTGAGCAGGTCTTCGCGGTTGGTGGGGTCGACCGTGAGGCTGTCCTTCCAGAGCGAGCGACCGGCCATGGCGCCGCTGGCACCGTGAGCGACGGCGATGGCGACCTGGCCGATGAAGGTCTCGTGGTCGACACCCGCGCTGAGCACAGCCCACGGGGTTCCGTTCGCGGCGGCGGTCACCGCGGCGGCGGCCTCAGCCGAGCCCGGGTACTGCAGCTTCAGCACCTTCACGCCGGCTTCGACGCAGAGGCGTGCCGAGTCGATGATCAGCTGCGGGAAGATGGCCTTGTACTCTTCCTCGGTCTCACCCTCGAGACGGTAGACAAGGATCTCGACGATCAGCAGCAGGCCCTCGGCGTTGCAGGCGGTGACCAGGTCGCGAACCTGCTGCACGACAAGCGATCCCTCGTCCTGCTTGTCGGGGCGCATGTAGAACAGCATCTTCGCCGCGTCGCCGCCCATGTCACGAACGGTGCGGGGGGTCACGCCGTCGACGTACTTGGTGTACTGCAGACCGTCGATGAGCTCAAAGCCTGAGGCGTCGAGGCCCACGACGAGGCCGGTGTTGCTGGCGATGATGCCGTCGTCGACGATCTTGGGCAGTGCCACCTCGGGGTCGAGCAGGATGGCCGGGCCATGGTTCGCGAGGTAGGTCACGATGTCGCTCTTCGCGTCGACGAGCTGGTCGAAGGTGACCGAGCTGGCGCCGGCGGGGGCATCCTTCATGACGGCCTTCATGCTGTTGCGCTGGTCTGCTGCGACGATCAGGAGGCGTCCGCCGGGGGTGGAGATCCGGGCCAGGGCGCGCTTCTCGAGTGTGGTCAGTTCGTTCATGAGTGAGTGTCTCCTCGTTCTGTGGTGGGGTGTGTGGGGTGTGGGGTCGGAAGGGGGTCTGGGTCTGCGGGCTCGGCACCGGGCGTGCGGATGCTCGCGCCTGCCTGCGGGGTCGGCAGCAGCCGCGCGGCGAACATCGTGGCGCCATAGGACGTGTCCTGAGCGCGCTGGGAGACGGTGAGCGTGGGCAGCACCAGGGCTCGTGCGCGCTGCACACTGCCCATGTCCGCCCAGCCACCGGTGAGCACCGTCGACGTGGCGGGTGGCACTTCCCTGTCCATCGCGTCGATCAGCAGCTGCAGTTCGTCGTTGCCGTGCCGCAGCACCGCGGCGAACAGTTCGGCGGGGCTGACCCCGTCGCCGCGCACGGTGAGAGCGAGCACCCCGTCGTCATTGCGGGCTCCGCTCACCTCGATTGCGCCGTTCTCGAGGGCTCCGCCGACGGGAAGCGCGAGCACCTCGTCGTCGAGCCGGTCACGCCCCGCGCGGTCGGTGATGCCCGACAGCTGCAGAACGCGCCGCATCAACAGCCCGGTCTTCACGCCGGCGACCAGCACGAACTTGCCGGGTACGACGTGCCGCACGACGTTGATCAGGCGCTCACCGAGCCTGTCTCGGGCCTCCGCCGTGAGCGGATCGTCGATGACCCGCAACAGCACCTCGGCCGTGCCCATCGATGCGAAGTAGCGGTCATCCGCCATCGCTCCGCCCGAAACGCTCGACACGAGGTGGTCGTGTCCGGCGACCGTGAGCCGGGCATCCCGGAACGCCGGCGGCAGCCAGTCTGCGGATGCCGCACCGAGGTCGGTTCCGGCATCCACCAGCTCGGGAAAGATGTCAGGTCCGACGCCGAGGTAGTCGAGCATCTCGGTCCAGGGCTGGCCAGAGGTCTGGTCGAGCAGGCCGGTGCGGCTGGCGAGCGAGTAGTCGCTGACCGCACGCCCACCGAGGATGAAGGCCACGAATTCAGGCAGGTTGAACCAACGGAGGCCGGCCAGCGGCAGCCCGCCGTCGCGCAGCCACATCAGCTTCACAGCCGAGACCTGCACCCCGAGCGGCAGACCGGTACGCCCGGCGAATCCGGTGGCGAGGTGCTCGGGAAGGGCATCCACCTGCTGCTGGCCGCGGGGGTCGAACCAGGCCATGCCGGGCGCGACCGTGCGGTCGTCGGCGTCGAGCAGGAAGCCGGTCTCCCCCATGCCGGAGATCGCGACGGCAGCGACGGTCGCGTCGGGATTCTCCGTGATCTGGGCCAGGCGGAGCGCGGCCGATTCGAGCAGGCTCCGGATGCTCGCGACGAGGCTGTCTCCGTGCATGTCGGTGGTTCCGCCGGAACCGGCGCGCCAGGGCGTCGGACGCTGCTCGACGAAGAGCTCGGTGCCGTGTTCGTCGACGAGCAGGATCTTGACGCCGGTGCTCCCGAGGTCAAGGCCCGCGAGGTAGGTGGGAGGCAAGGCTCAGCCCCTTTCGGTGGGCGCTGGGGCGCGGTCGGCGGGCGCCAGCGCCCGGATGGTGTGCGAGACGCGCGAACGGAACTCGGTCGGGGCCGTGCGGTCGACAGGTTCGAGGGTGGGATCGGCCAGTCTCTCGACGAGCCGCTCGAAGGCGAGGGCGCCGAGCAGGTACGGGTCCTGGTCGATGGCGCTGATCGACGGCTGAACCGAGTCGGCGAGCGAGAAGTCGCCGAACGAGAGCACGGCGAGATCGGTGCGGCCGAGGTGGTGCATTGCGGCCACGACGGATGCCGCGTGCCGGGCGTTCGCGAGAAAGAGGGCTGTCGGCGGCTCTTCTAGAGCGAGCACGTTCTGCAGCGCGCCGCGAGCGGCCTCACTCTCGAAGGACACCTCGGGAACGAGCTGCGGGTCGAGCGGGATGCCGTGCGCGACGAGCACGTCTTCATAGGCGCGGCGACGGCGGTTGGCGGTCTGGATCCGTGAATCGAACCCGACCATGGCGATGCGGCGGTGACCGCTCGCAACCAGCAACTCGACACCCTCGCGGGCAGCGGAGTAGTCGTCGACGGTGACCGAATCGAACCCGGGCACCGAGCGGTCGACGGTGACGACCGGCATGATCGAGCGGTACGGCTCGAGGAAGTCGTGCTCCTCCCCCACCGGCGCAAGGATGACGCCGCGCACGTTCTGGCCGGCCAGGCGCAGCAGCTGGTCGCGTTCGCGGGCGGCGTCGAACCCGGTGCTGCCCACGATGACGGCGAGGCCCATGGGGATGGCGCGATCCTCGATGGCGCTCACCAGCGAGGAGAAGAAGACGTCATCGATCGAGTCGACGACGACGCCGACCGTGTTGCCCGCGCCTGTCTTCAACGAGCGGGCCGCGGTGTTCGGAACATAGTTGAGCAGGGCGATCGCCTCTTCAACACGCTTCCGCATGGCGGGCTCGACAGTGCTGACGCCGTTGATGACACGGGACACCGTCTTGATGCTCACGTTCGCCGCGGCGGCGACGTCTTTGATGCCTGCTCGCTCCTGCATGGTGCTGGGGTCTCTTGGTCTTTCGGTAGCTGTTCGGGGAGGACTCTGATGATGGAATCAGGCGTCTCGATGAGGCAAGGTTGTCTCGCTGTGATCACGGCGGTCTGAGGCGGTCAGTCTCGTCGGAGACAACGTTGTCTCTGCTATATTGACTCCTATGGCAGAACAAAGTCAAGTCGCTCAGGTGAACACGGAGCGAAAGCCCTTCGTTCTCGTCGTTGCAGGGGTTGCCGGCAGCGGCAAGACCACTCTGGGCCGAGCACTCGCGGCGCGGCTCGCCCTGCCGATCCTCGACCTCGACACGCTCACCAACCCGCTTCTGGATGCCCTGTCCGACGTTCTGCCCGGCGAACACTGGCTGACGGGGCCGCACGCCCCTGTCATCCGGAACGGTCGGTATGCCGTACTCCGTGAGGCGGCCGCAGATCTCACTCGCGTGGGCCTCGGCGCCGTGCTGGTCGCGCCGTTCACAGCGGAACTGCGGGGCGGGGCGGAGTGGGACGCGCTCGTCGCGGCCGCTGCACCCGCCGAGATCGTCGTGGTGCACGTCGACGGGTCTCCGGCGCTGCTCGCGGCACGCAGGGCTGCGCGGGGCGAAGCGCGCGACGCATTCAGGCCGGCGGATGCCGTGGCGGGCGTTGGGGCTGGCGTTGGGGCTCGTGCCGAGGCGGGCGTGGCGGGCGTCCCCGCCCCGCGGGTGCCGCATCTGCGCATCGAGGCCGCCCTCGCCACCACGCAGCAGGTGCCGCGGGTGCTTCGGGAACTCGGCATCCGTGAGCCGGTCGACCCGCTGTCGCCGCTCTTCGGAAAGACGTTCGACGCGGTGCTCTTCGACCTCGACGGAACCCTTCTCGACTCGACGGGGGCGGTACTGCGGAGCTGGGAGACTCTGGCTCTGGAGTACGGGTTCAGCGCGCAGGCGGTACAGGAGAACCACGGGCGCACCGCTGGTGCGCTCATCCGGGCGGTCGTCGCTGCGGAGCGAGTGAGCGAAGCTTCGGCACGCATCCAGCAGCTCGAGGTCGAGGATGTCGACGGCATCGTTCCGATTGCGGGCGCACTCGACCTGCTCGCCGCGCTCCCGGAGGGGGCGAAGGCGATCGTGACCTCGGGCACGCGCGCGATCGCGACCGCCCGGATGGCGGCTGCGGGCATCCCGGCACCGGGCGTGGTGATCACCGCCGACGACGTGGTGAACCCGAAGCCCGACCCCGAGCCGTTCCTCCGCGCGGCTGCCATGCTGGGCGTCGACCCCGCGCGCTGCCTCGTCGTGGAGGATGCCCCCGCCGGCGTGGCGGCAGCCCGGGCCGCCGGCTGTCTCGTGCTCGGCGTCGGCGGCACCGCCCCCCGCGAGGCGCTGGCCGCCGACCTCTGGGTGGACGCGCTCGACCGCGTCACCATCGCCCCCCACCCCGCCGGCGGCTTCGGCCTCGCCCTCGCGCCCTGACCTCCGCTCGCGGCGTCGCACCCACCGGGTCAGGCGGGGTCGCGCTCTCCGGGTCGGGCAGGGGCTCACTCACCGGGTCAGGCGGGATCGAGCACGACCCAGCCGTGTGCTGGCACCGTGGCGGAGGTCGCCCCGCCATCGGCCGGCGTGAGCGAAGCCTCACCGGCCGCGACACTCGGGCCTCCGCCCACCGTCTGCGTGGACGCAGCGTCGCCGAGGTTCAGCATCACGACGAGCCGCTCGGACCCTCCGGTTGCCGCCACCTCGTAGGCGAAGAACTCGTTCGTCAGCGTGATGTTCGTTGTGCGCGCGGAGTGCAGCCACGGGTGCCGTCGACGCAGGCCGATCAGCTCCTGGTGCAGGTGGTACACCGGCCAGCCGCCGGGCGGCAGGGCATTCGGGCCGGCCGGAGAGAATTCGGGCCGGATCGCATCGTCACCGCCCTCGCGCTCCTCCTTCGCCGCCGCCAGCCCCTGCTCGTCGCCGTAGTAGACCGTGGGCGTGCCCCCGACGGTCATCAGCACGACGAGAGCGTGGGCGCGGTGGCGATCGTCGGCGATCGAGGTCGCGAGACGGTTCACGTCGTGGTTGCCCACGAAGGTCACCGGCCCAAAGCTCTCCAGGAACCCGTTGTGCCTCTCAAGGGCCGCGCTCAGCTCCCAGAAGTTCGCATCGGAGATCGAACTCCAGATCGCCTTCCAGAGTTCGTACTGGGTCACCGAATCGAACGCCGACTCGCGCGCGATCGCGGAGTAGTCGCCGTGGATCACCTCGCCGAAGACGAACGCCTGCGGATGCTCGGCCCGAACCCGTGGCAGAACGCGGGCCCAGAACGCCGCGGGAACCGCATACGCCGCATCGAGGCGCCAGCCGTCGACTCCGCGGGCGAGCCAGTGGTTCATCACCTCCGTGACGAAGTCGACCACCGCCGGCTCGTCGTGGTTCAGGCGCACAAGCGCATCGTGGCCCTCGAAGTTCTCGAACTGCTGGTGCGACGGATCGGCCGGCGGGTCACCGATCGCCCGGAACCAGCCGAACTCCGGCGCTGCCTGCCCCTCGGCAAGCGCGCGGCGGAACGGCTGGAAACTCCGCCCGACGTGGTTGAACACCCCGTCGAGCACAACCCGGAGCCCGCGCGCGTGCGCCTCATGCAGAAGCACCTCGAAGCTGTCCCCGGTGGTCGTGCCGGCCAGGCGCGGGTCGATCCGGAAGTAGTCGACCGTGTCGTACCCGTGAGTCTCGGAAGAGAAGACGGGCCCGAGAAGAAGGCCCGACACTCCCAGTTCGACGGCGTAGTCGAGCCACCCGACCAGACGGTCGAGCGAGTGAGTGCCGTCGGCTCCACGGGCGGCCGCGGCATCCTGGGCCCCGACCGAGATCGGAGCACCGGTGAAACCGAGCGGGTACACCTGCCAGAGGATGGCGTGCGTGACCCAATCCGGCTCTGCCACCGCGCGTTCGTCCGCTGACTCACCGGTCACGGTCGCCTCCGTCACAGCGCGCCTCCGTCACAGCCCGGCCACGTCGATCAGCACCTTGCCGACGGCGCCGCCCTCGACCGCCGCGTGGGCGGCAGCCGTGTCGGCGAGCACGAAGCGGACAAGAGGCAACCCGTGGTCGTCGCCGACCTCGAGCGCGCCGGCTGCTGCTGCGGCCGTGACCGCCGCGACCGCGTTGGCCTTCTCGACCTCGCTCGTCGTGTAGGTGAGCACGAACTGCAGGCGCACGTTCTTGATCATGCTCGCGCGGGCCGGCACCGGGATCTCATCGGGCTCGTCGGAGACGTAGATGGCGACCGTGCCGCCCCGGGCGATGACGGCCACATCGTCGGCCATGTTCTCGAGCGGGTTGACCTCGACGATGACCTCGACACCTCTCGGGGCGAGCTGCTTCACGCGGGCAACCACGTCTTCAGTGCGGTAGTTCACGATGTGGTGCGCACCGGCCGCCGCTGCCAGGCCGGCCTTCTCGGGGCTGCTCACGGTCGTGATGACCGTCGCACCCGCCCAGGTGGCGAGCTGGATGGCGGCGTGGCCGACTGCTCCCGCACCGCCGGCGACGAGCACGGTCGTGCCGAGCAGCGAGCCCGGCGACAGCCGCGCAGGGCCGGACTCCCGCGCCGTGAGGGCACGGTGGGCCGTCAGCGCGGGGATGCCGAGCGACGCACCCACGTCGAACGAGACACCGTCGGGCAGGGGGTTCACGAGGTGGTCGGGCAGCACCGTGTACTCGGCCGCGGTGCCGGTGGGTCGCTGGAACGCGGAGTCCCGCACCCACACCCTGTCGCCCACGGCGAAACGCGTGACCCCGAGCCCGATGGCATCGACGACACCGGCGCCGTCCTGATTGGGAACCTGCTCCGGGTCGACCTCAGCAGAGGTTCCCGAGCCTGCCCGTGACTTCCAGTCGGTCGGGTTGACGCCGGACACCGCGATCTGCACGCGCACCTCGCCGGCCTCGACCGCGGGAAGTTCACGGTCTACGAGCTCCAACACCTCTGGCCCGCCTGTACGGGAGTAAACAACGGCTTTCATGGCCTGCCTTTCGTCACGTCCCACACTGCCAGCACACGAAGATCGGCGCTGCCTCTTGCGGTCGATTGTGGAAACCCCGACAGATCAGCGGTCTGTGGACGAGAGGAAGGAGGCGCGGAGGAGCGTCAGCGCTTCCCGCCGAACTTGCGCCTCCGCGCCTGCGCAGCATTGGCAGCATCCGACTGCTTCTTCTTGCGGGCGGCCTGGGTGGCGGCGGGTTTCTTCGCGCCGGAACGCTTGCCCGATGCCGCTTCGGCCTCCGCCGCGGCACGGGCCTTGGCCTTCGCTTTGGCCACCGGTCCGATCTTCTTGACCCGCGCATCCGGTGCCGCATCGTCGGCCTCCCGCGACGGAGCCCTCGAACTCGACGCCGAACGCCCCCGCACGATGCCGACGAACTCCTCGATGTCGGCGGTGGCGCCCTCGGTCAGCCAGGCGAGCGCGATCCGGGTCTCCGCGACATCCGAAACCGGGCGGTAGACCACGTCTTTACGACTGGAAAGCCGAGCGATCGCCTGGGGCACGATCAGAATGCCGACACCCGCGGCGACCTGTTCGACGGCGTCGTCGATGCTCCGGATGTCGCGAAGCGGCCTCCGCGAACCGTCGGCGACCTCGGTGGCGATGTCGCGCCACTCCGGCACGTCGTCGGGATCCTGCAGCAGGTGCTCATCGGCCAGGTCGGAGACGGTGACGGCGTCGAAGACGGAGGCCGGGTGATCCTTCGGAACGACGACGACCTGCACCTCGCTGTAGAGGTTGATGACACTGAGCCCCTCCTGTTCGACAGGGAGCCGCACGAAACTGACGTCTGCAGACTGCTCGTGGAGCACGGCGACCTGCCGGTCGGTCTCCGAGCGGAAGACCTCGAGCGGGGTCTCGGCGCGGCGTTCGGCCCAGAGCCTGGTCCACTTCGTGACGGTGACGCCGGCGACGAAGGCGAGGGAGAACGGCCGGATGCCCGGGGCGGCATCCTCGGTGCGCGGGGGCGTCGTGGCGACATCCGGTGCCGGCACGGGGGCGGCATCGCCGGAGTGCTCGTTCGTCATGGTCACGCCCCGATCATCCGCCAGCAACACTGGTCAGGATACGCTGGCCTCATGACGCCCGCGAAATCACCCCAGACCATGAAGCCCGCCACAGCGGCGAAGAAACTGGGAATCTACCTCCCCGCGGCGCCGGCCGACTTCCAGGAGGGCGACGTGACGCGCGCTGAGCTCAACGCGCTGCTCGAGTCCCCGCCGGAGTGGCTCGTGGAGCTGCGACTGAACGGGCCGTTCCCGCGGCAGGAGGTCGCTCGCAAGCTCGGCGTCTCGATCTCGGGCCTCACGCGCGGCGGTGTCGACGAGGCGTTCACGACGCCGGAGATCAAGGCGCTGCTGGAGGCCCCGCCGGAGTGGCTGGTCGTCGAGCGCGCCCGCCAGGCCGGCGTGATGGACGACAACGCACGCATCAAGACGGAGCGCGCCGAGAAGGCAGCCCAGAAGGAGCGCGCAGAGCGTCACGCCCGCACGAACCCCAACTCGATCGCGCCGAAGCCGCGCTGAGCCGAGCCCGCCCAGCGCGCCGCCCGGCACCCGTGCCAGCTGGCGCGCGAGCGCCCGGCGATAATGGGAGCATGAGTCACGACCTGGCGCCCGCAGCACCGAAACCGCGCGGCTCCGACATCCGGCGCTGGCGGCAGTACCTGGCCGACGAACGCGCCGAGGCGGCCGTCTACCGCGACCTGGCCGAGCGGCGCACCGGTGAGGAACGGGCGATCCTGCTCGCCCTGGCCGAGGCCGAAGCGCGCCACGAATCACACTGGCGCGCCCTGCTCGGCGACAACATCGGCAACACGCACCGGGGCGACATCCGCACGCGCATCCTCGGCTTCCTGGCCCGGCGGTTCGGTTCGGTCTTCGTGCTGGCGCTGGCCCAGCGCGCCGAGACACGCTCGCCCTACGCCAACGACTCCGACGCGACGCCCGCGATGGCCGCCGACGAGCAAGTTCACGCCGAAGTGGTGCGAGGCCTCGCCGCGCGCGGACGCAACCGTCTGTCGGGAACGTTCCGCGCCGCCGTGTTCGGAGCGAATGACGGACTCGTGTCGAACCTGGCCCTGGTGATCGGCATCTCGGCGAGCGGGGTTCCGAACGCCGTGGTACTGGTGACGGGACTGGCCGGACTATTGGCCGGCGCGCTCTCGATGGGGGCCGGGGAGTACGTGTCGGTGCGGTCGCAGCGGGAGCTGCTCGAGGCCTCCACGCCGAACCCCGAAGCCACGCGCGCGGTGCCCCACCTCGACGTCGACGCGAACGAACTCGCGCTGGTCTACCGGGCGCGGGGTATGAGCGCCGAGGATGCCGAGGCTCACGCGACCGAGGTGCTCCGCGGGCACGCCGTCATGACCGGCGCGATCGACCTCACGGCGGTCGCGAAGGCGGCTCCGGATGTCGCGACCGACCGTTCTGCGAGCGCCGCAGCCGGGCCAGCGGAACCCGGCGACACAACCGGCCCGGGCGCCCCAGCCGGCACGGCCGACGCCGCAGCCCACGAGGAGGTCGACGAGCACGAAGCGGTCGGCACCGGCCTGAGCGCCGCCGTCTCGAGCTTCTGCTTCTTCGCGTCCGGTGCGATCATCCCGGTGCTGCCCTACCTGTTCGGCCTGCAGGGCCTCCCGGCGCTGATCGTCGCGGCCGTTCTGGTGGGCATCGCCCTGCTCGGCACGGGCGCTGTCGTGGGCATCCTGTCGGGAGGTCCGCCGCTTCGCCGGGCGCTCCGCCAGCTCGCCATCGGCTACGGCGCCGCGGGTGTCACCTACCTGCTCGGCCTGCTCTTCGGCACGGCCGGTCTCTGACCGCCGCTGGTCGTCCGGCCAGCCTGAACCACCCTCGGGCGGGCTTGGAAGAGGATGGCGGCCGAGCGGAGGCCCCGTGGTCCACAACGACCATCTGGCCCTCTTCTGCGCACAGCGCCGCTCAGTCCAGCGGCCGCATCACGTCGCCGAGGAACCCGTTCACCCGCGACTGGAGCCCCTCGACCTTCTGGTCGAGCACGCTCTGCGGGTCGGCGTAGTACGACGCGTGCGGAACCTCTACACGGATGTTCGCCGAGCAGCCGAGGTTCGCGCAGATGTACGTTCCGACCGTGTTGCCGGCAAGCCCCGCCTCCCCCGAGCGTTTCGCGCTGAACAGCGAGACGCCGTGCTCGGTGTGGGTGGCCCGGCAGAGCTGGCACATCATCATGCGCCGCCTCGAGAGCGGGCCGTCGGCCTCGCGCACGATGATGCCCTCCGGCTCGTCACCGTTCCACCGGATGATGTACCCGAGGTGCGGCGAGTGCGAGTCCCGCCAGCCGAGGAAGTCGAGGTTCGCCCAGTCGAGTTCGACGAAGTCGGACGGGAGCACGATGTTGGCGACTTCGGCCGCGGAGCCGTTGACGATCGAATGCCGAATCTGCATTCCGGTCATCCTGTTCACACGCTCTCCTCGCTGCTCGGTGGCGTACGGAAATAGCCTAAGCCAGCATCCTGAGGGGTCTGCCCCGACTCGTACAGCTCGCGAATCAGCGTCGCCGCGTCGTACGGCCCCGAGTGCCGCTTGCCGCAGATGAAGAACGTCGGGGTGGAGTGCACATCCATCAACTCCGCATCGATCGCATCGTCGCGCACCCGGTTGACGACCTCGCTCGATCTCATGTCCTCCTCGAACCGGTCGAGGTCGAGTTCGAGCGACGCAGCGTAGCCCAACAGGTCGTCGAGTTCGAGCGCGTCCTGGTGGGCGAACATGATCGGTGCCAGTTCGAAGAACTTCCCCTGGTTCGCTGCGGCCTCGCTGGCCCGCGCGGCGAGCAGGGCGTGTGGATGCACGCGGGTGAGCGGCAGGTGCCGCCAGACGTAGCGGAGGCTGTCGCCGAAGTGCGCCCGCACCTCGTCGATCGAGCCCGTCGCGCGCGAACAGAACGGGCACTCGAAGTCTCCGTATTCGACGAGCGTGAGCGGGGCATCCACCGGCCCCCGGATGTGGTCGCGAGCCGGATCGACGGGGCGGGCGAGCACGAGACTGAGGCGGGATGGCGGCTGCACCCTGTCGACGATGCGGAAGATCGCCCAGCCGAGCACGAACGCGATCAGCGAGGCGGCGAGCACTCCCACGCGGGCCTCATCCTGCAGCTGCGGATCCTCGATGGCGAGATCGATGATGAACAGCGAGATCGTGAAGCCGATGCCCGAGAGGGCGGCGCCGCCAGCGATCCGCCCGAGGGTGAGGCCGGGTGCGAGAACGCCGAGCCTGAAGATCCTGATCAGCGCCGTGATTCCGGTGATGCCCACCAGTTTGCCGATCACGAGACCCGCAATCACACCCCACGTGAGGGGCGAACGGATGGCCGCCGCGAGCGTCTCCGCGCTGAGGTGCACTCCCGCATTCGCGAGCGCGAAGATCGGCAGGATGAGAAAGCTCGTGTACGGAATGTAGAGGGTGTGCAGACGGTCGTTGACCGAGACCGAGTTCAGCAGCCCGCGCACGGCCGCCTGCGCGTACGCAGGATTCGGCGACTGGCGGAACGCCCGGCTGAGCTCGGCGGCCCTCTCGACCTCCATCCGCCTCGGAGTGAAGACGGGGATCAGCAGCGCAATCGCCACCCCGCCGAGCGTCGGCTGCACGCCCGAGGCGAGCAACGCCACCCAGACCACGATCGACAGCACGACATACAGCGGACCCTGGGCGACACTCACCCACCGCAGCGCCCAAATGCCGACGAGGGTCACGGCTGCCACGATCAGGGGCACGAAATGCACCTCGTCGGTGTAGAAGATCGCAATCACCGCGAGCGCCCCGATGTCATCCACCACGGCCAGCGCGAGAAGGAAGGTGCGGAGGTGACCTGGCAGGCGCGGGCCGACGATCGCCAGTGCCCCGAGCAGGAAGGCGGTGTCGCTCGAGATCACGACGCCCCACGCGTGCGTGGCCGGGCCCTGGTTGTTGATGAGCACGAAGATCACGGCCGGGATCGCGAGACCGGCCACCGCCGCACTGACGGGAACGACCGCCCGCGACCACACGCTGAGCTCGCCCAGCGCGAACTCGCGTTTCACTTCGAGCCCGACGACGAAGAAGAACAGCGTCATCAGGCCCTCGTTGACGAGCGACCGCAGGTCGAGCTCCAGCGTGTTCGTGCCGACCTGCAGGGAGACCGTCGAATGCCAGAAGTCATCATAGGAACTGCCGAGTGGTAGGTTCGCCCAGACCAGCGCGAGAACCGTCGCAACCAGCAGCAGGGCGGCTGCCGTCTTCTCGCTGTCAGAGAAACCACGGCGCTGGTTCACCAGCTCCCGCAGTCGGGGAAAACGGGGGGCGCGGTCGCCCTCGGTCACCTCTGGTGCGGGATCTGTGCGCTGCATGGGTACCAGTGTTGCAGGATGCGCGGCCGGAGCGCTCTCCCGGAACCGGATCGGCCGCGCCCTACACTGGGGGGCAGACAATCGGCGTCGAACGGAGGTGGGGAGAACACGTGACCGGCATCCAGGGCGGCTCACCCACACTCGAGATGGTCGCGGCCCTCGCCGGCGTCTCCCGGGCGACGGTCTCGCGGGTCGTCAACAACTCCCCGAAGGTCTCCCCGCGGGTCATCGACACGGTCAACGACGCGATCACCGCGCTCAACTACGTTCCCAACCGGGCCGCACGCAGCCTCGCCAGCCGGCGAACCCGCACCATCGCCCTGGTCATGCCGGAGTCGACGGCTCGGCTGTTCTCCGACCCGTTCCTCGCCAGCGTCACCCAGGGCATCGCCCTGCACCTGGCCGACACCGAGTACACCCTCACGATGCTCATTGCGTCGGATGCGACCCCCGAGAAGACGCAGCGCTACCTGCTCGGCGGCAACGTCGACGGGGCGCTCGTGGTCTCGCACCACAGCGGCGACCACTCGCTCGGTGAGGTGAGCCGCACCCTCCCCGTGGTCTTCGGCGGCCGGCCGCTCGTCGAAGGCACGGCTGCCACCTACTTCGTCGACGTCGACAACTACGCGGGCGCCCGCGCCGCGACGGAACACCTGATCGGGCAGGGGTTCCGCCACCACGGCACGATCGCGGGGCCGCAGGACATGCCGCCGGGCCTCGACCGCCTCACCGGCTGGCGCGACGCCCTGGAGGCGCACGGCCTCGAGCACTCGTTCATCGAGGCCGGCGACTTCACTCCGGACTCCGGGGCGGCAGCGATGACGCGGATGCTCGACCGGGGCATCCCGCTCGACGCCCTCTTCGTCGCGAACGACCAGATGGCCGCCGGTGTCTACTCTGTGCTGAACGAACGCGGCCTCTCGATCCCCGGAGACATCGCCGTCGTCGGATTCGACGACAACTTCTTCGGGGCGACCGCCACGCCCCCGCTCACCACCGTGCGCCAACCGTCGAACCAACTCGGTGCGAAGATGGCCGACGTGCTGGTGAGGGTCATTGAGGGGCGTGACGTCGCCCGAGTGACGATGCTCCCGACCGAGCTGGTGGTGCGGGGGTCGACGGCGGTCTGAGACGGCGGGGGCGGTGGCTGGCCGCAGGAGCTCTGTGCTGCCCCACCCCGCCCCGCCCCCTGCGGCCCGCTCAGGCCTCGGGCAGCGACTGCTCGATGAGCGAGACGATGGCCGGGTCATCCGGCTCCGTGCGCGGGCGGAACCGGTGCACGGCACCGTCGGGCGTCACGACGAACTTCTCGAAGTTCCACTTCACCTTGCCCGCCTTGCCCTCGGCGTCGGCCGCCTTCTTCAGCTCGGTGTAGAGCGGATGTTCGCTCCGCCCGTTCACCTTGATCTTCTCGAAGATCGGGAACGTGATGCCCCAGGTCGTGGAGCAGTACTCGCTGATCGCCTCGGCGGTTCCGAGCTCCTGCAGGAACTGGTTGCTGGGAAAGCCGAGCACCGTGAAGCCGCGCTCACCGTAGGTCTTCTGCAGCTGCTCGAGCTTCTCGTACTGCGGCGCGAGCCCGCAGCGCGAGGCCACGTTGACGATGAGTTTGACCTTGCCGTCGAACTCGGCGAGCGAGGTGTCGGTTCCGGTCGTGGTGGCGATCGGGATGTCGTTGATCTCTGTGATGTTGGTGGGCATACCGAAACGCTACTCCCGCCCTGAGTCAAATAGGCTGGGTGCGATGAATACGTCACTGAGCACGCCCTATGAAGATCTGCTGCGGCACACACTCGCAACGGGTGTGGCGAAGTCCGACCGCACGGGAACAGGCACCACGAGTGTCTTCGGCGCGCAGCTGCGGTTCGACCTCAGCGAGGGGTTCCCGCTCATCACGACGAAGCGCGTGCACTTCAAGTCGATCGCGTACGAGCTGCTCTGGTTCCTCCGCGGCGAGTCGAACGTGAGATGGCTGCAGGAGAACGGCGTCACCATCTGGGACGAATGGGCCGACGCCGACGGCGAACTCGGCCCGGTATACGGCGTGCAGTGGCGCTCGTGGCCCTCTCCGAGCGGCGAGCACATCGACCAGATCAGCCAGGTCATCGACACGATCAAGACGGATCCCGACTCACGCCGGATGATCGTGTCGGCGTGGAACGTCGCCGAGATCCCTCAGATGGCGCTCGCGCCCTGCCACGCGTTCTTCCAGTTCTACGTGGCCGACGGCAAGCTCAGCTGCCAGCTCTATCAACGCAGCGCCGACCTCTTCCTCGGGGTGCCCTTCAACATCGCCTCCTACGCCCTGCTCACCCACCTCGTCGCCGCGCAGACCGGACTGGGCGTCGGCGACTTCATCTGGACGGGCGGCGACTGCCACATCTACGACAACCACCGCGAGCAGGTCGCCGAACAGCTCACGCGTCAGCCTTTCCCCCTGCCCTCCCTGTCGCTGGGCCGGGTGCCGGAGAGCATCTTCGACTACACCTACGACGATCTGGACGTGGCCGGCTACCAGCACCACCCGGCGATCAAAGCGCCGGTGGCGGTGTGAGGATGCTCGCATGAGCCTCGCGCTCATCTGGGCCGAGGCGCGGGGCGGCGTCATCGGCTATGACGGCACGATGCCGTGGCACCTGCCCGAGGATCTCGCGCACTTCCGTGAGCTGACCACGGGCAGCGCCGTCGTCATGGGGCGGCGCACCTGGGACTCGCTGCCCGAGCGGTTCAGACCTCTCCCCGGCCGGCGCAACCTTGTGCTCAGCCGCGACCGCACGTGGTCGAGTGCGGGCGCGGAGCCGTTGCACGACCTCGGTGCTGTGCTGCACGACTTTCAGGCACCGGGTGCGGCGCTCTGGGTGATCGGCGGTGGCGAACTCTATCGACTGGCCATGCTGTCGCCGCTCGCCACCCGGCTGGAGGTCACGGAGCTCGACCTCGGCGTCAAGGGCGACACCTTCGCCCCACCTGTCGACGCGTCGTGGGACCGGGTGGCGAGCACCCCGTGGCTCGAGTCGAGCACGGGCATCCGGTACCGCTTCGTGACCTACGCGCGCTGACCACCGACTCCTTCCCGGCACCGCCCTCACCTGCCGGCCACTCGGCTCACGGCAACCCGATTCGCCAGCCAGCCGGTTCGCAGCCGCCCGATTCCCCGGCCAGCCGGTTCGCAGCCGCCCGATTCCCCGGCCACTGGGCTCACCGCAACCCGATTCGCCAGCCAGCCGGTTCGCAGTCGCCCGATTCGCCAGCCGGCCGGTTCGCAAAAGAGGATCGGGCGGACAGATGGCGGCCCCTGCGACGTAACGGCGCCACCCTCCTCTTCTGCGCCCACCGAGGTGCGGGTGTGCTGCGCACGCCACGGTGCGGGGGGGGTACCGGCGGGTCAGTCGAGCAGCGCGAGCGCGACGGCGCCGAGCACCTGGGGCAGGGTGGGCACGCCCACGGCACGGAACACCTCCCTGCCGTTGTCGGTCGTGACGATCACGGTCGGCGTGGCAGTGATCCCGTCGCTCTCGGCGGCGGCCGGCGACAGGGCGACATTCGATTCGGTGAGTGCCGCATCCGGAACCAGCTCGTGCGCACGCTCGAGCACAGCGCGCGTGGAGGCGCATGCCCCGCAGAACGACGACGACCAGAGCTCAACCCTCATGCAGGGTAGAGCGCCCGGGGACTCGCGTTCATTCCCTGCACCCGTGCCGAGGGCTACAGCGGGCGGATTCCGAACGCCTGTGCCAGCTTGTCGATCTTCTGCGCACGGCCGAGGCGGGGCAGGTCGCTGCCATCCCGGATGACCCTCCCCCGGGACTCGAAGTCCGCCAGGAAGTCGCGGGCCCAGGTGGCGTCGGAGCGCGTCGGGCTGATGACCTCGTTGATGACCGGCAGCTGCTCGACGTCGAGGCAGAGCTTGCCGGTGAGGCCGAGGGTGACGGCGAGCGCCGACTGCTCCCGCAGCACCGGGTGGCTGCTGCCGACGGTCGGACCGTCGATCGGGCCGGGCAGCCTGCCGATGCGGCTCGCCACGACGAGGCGGGAACGCGGATACGCCATGGCGAGGTCATCGGCACCGGTCCCGGTGTCGCGGCGGTAGTCGCCACTGCCGAACGCGAGCCGGAAGGCACCGCGCGCCTCAGCGATGGAGCGCGCCTCCTCGATGCCGAGCGCCGACTCGATGAGCGCGATCACCGGGGTGCTGCCGCCCAGGCGGTCGAAGGTCTCCGTGACATGCGCACCCGACTCGGCCTTGGCGAGCATGACGCCGCGGAGTCCGGGGATGCCCTTCAGGGCATCCACATCGCCCGACCAGAAGTCGGTCGTGCGGTCGTTGATGCGCACCCAGGCGCTTCCGCCGCCCGACAGCCAGGAGGCGACATCCGCCCGCGCCGTCGGCTTGGCGGCGGGGTCGACGGCATCTTCGATGTCGAGGATGACCTGGTCGGCCCTCGAGGCCGCAGCGGCGTCGAACGTGTCGGTCTTGGTGGCGTTCACGAGCAGCCAGGAACGGGCGATCTCTGCGGAGACCTCTTCGGCATGGGTGTCGACGGCTTTCGCGTGCTCGGGCAGGTACGTCATGTGCAGCTCTCTCTCGCGCGGTGCCGCGTGGCCGCGATACCGCCATGCCGCGGTTCGCCCGCGGCGGGTCCCGGCGTTGGGTCCGAATCGAGCCTACGGCAGAGGGCGGCGGTGGCCCGAATCGGGCCGGAGGGGTGGCGGTGTGGCGCGATCTGCATCCCTTCAGAAGATTCAGCGGAACTCGCAGAAAACGGGTGTAATGTCCCCGACAGATCTCAAGGAGCGAACTCGATGAGCACGGTGTGGAAGCGTTGGATCCCGGCGGCAGTGGCCGGTGTGGTGGTGGCCGGAGCGGCCGTTGCAGTTCCCCTCTCGGCCGGTGCGACAGCGGGTCTTCCCGGCAAGTCCCCGCAGGAGGTGCTCGCGCTGGTCGCCGGCAGTTCGGTCACCGCATTCTCGGGAACCGTCGAGCAGACCTCCGACCTCGGGCTGCCGACGTTGCCGTCGGGCACCGGATCGGGTTCTGGGTCGGCATCCCATTCTGGCGGGGCGACTTCGGGCGGCACGTCCGGCTCCGAGGGCAGCGCCGGCACCGCCGCCGCGGCATCCTCGGCCCTCGATCTCCTCACGGGCACCCATACGGCGCGCGTGTACGTCGACGGCACGACGGGCTCGGGCAACCTCCGCGTGCAGGTTCTCGACCAGCTCGCCGAACGTGATGTCATCAAGCAGGGCGACACTCTCTGGCTCTACGACTCCGGCAAGCAGACGGCCGTGCACGCGACCACGTCGGCGACTGCGGATGCCGTTCCCACCGGCCCCGAGCAGACCGCGACACCCCAGCAGCTGGCGGCGAAGTTCCTCGACGCTGCCTCCTCCACGACCGACGTCTCGGTCGGCGGCGACGTCACCGTGGCGGGGCGCTCGGCCTACGACCTCGTGCTGACTCCGCAATCCGGCAGCACCCTCGTCGGAGCCGTGTCGATCGCCGTGGACTCCGCGACCGGGCTCCCCCTCCGTGTCGAGGTCACCGCGGCTGGGGCGAGCGACCCCGCCTTCTCGAGCTCGTTCACATCGCTCGACCTGTCCACCCCGCCGGCCGACCTCTTCTCGTTCACACCCCCGGCCGGCACGACCGTGACCGAGAAGACTGTGGAGAAGCCGTCGGCGCCGAGCGGTGACGCCACCGCACCCGCACACTCAGCCTCAGATGCCGCGAAGCCGATCGTGACCGGAACGGGCTGGAGCTCCATCGTCGAGCTGCCCGCCGGCTCCGATTCGTCAGCCCTCACCTCCTCTCCGCTGCTCGCGCAGCTGACCACGCCGGTGAGCGGAGGTCATCTGCTCTCGACCACCCTGCTGAACGTCTTCGTGGCCGACGATGGTCGAGTGTTCGCCGGATCCGTCTCGGCGGAAGCCCTCGAGGCCGCCGCCGCCCAGTGATCCCGGTCATGCCTGACGGTGGGCTCGCCATCCAGACCCGGGGCCTGACCAAGGTGTTCGGGCGCCAGACGGTCGTGAACGGGATCGACCTCTCCGTTCCGCGCGGGTCGGTGTTCGGCTTCCTCGGCCCCAACGGCTCCGGCAAGACCACGAGCATCCGGATGCTCCTCGGCCTCGCCTCCGCGACGAGCGGCGAGATCAGCGTGCTCGGCCAGCAGATGCCCAAACGCGCGGGAACCGTGCTCCCCCGGGTGGGGGCGCTCATCGAGGGGCCCGGGTTCTACCCGTTCCTCTCGGGCACGGCCAACCTGCGGCGACTCGACAGCGCCGATCGGTTCGCGCAGAGTTCGACCCGTACCGTGCGGGTCGGTGAGGCACTCGAGCGAGTGGGCCTGACGCACGCGGCGGGCAAGAAGGTGCGGGCGTACTCGCTCGGTATGAAACAGCGGCTCGGCATCGCGAATGCCCTGCTGACCCCGCGCGAGCTGATCGTGCTCGACGAGCCGACGAACGGACTCGACCCGCAGGGCACCCGCGAGGTGCGGAACCTCGTCCGCTCGCTCACCGCCTCGGGAACGACGGTCTTCGTGTCGAGCCATCTGCTCGCCGAGATCGAGCAGATGTGCACCCACGCCGCGGTCATGCGATCCGGGCACCTGGTGGCCCAGGGCAGCCTCGACGAGCTTCGGCAGGCCGGGCAGGCGCGCGTGCGGGTGCTGACGCCCGACCCCGGTGCGGCGAGGCGCGTGCTCGCTCAACTCGGGCTGGCGGCGGATGCAGATGCCAGCGACACCCACCCTCTTGACGGCGAGACCGTGACGGCACCGCTCGACGCCGGGCAGGATGGTGACGGGGCGATCGGTCCCGGCACGCTGGCCGACCGGCCCCTCGACCCGGAGCACATCGTCGCCGCGTTGGTTGCGGGCGGTGTGCGCGTGCGCGGCTTCGCCGTCGAGCGTGCCACCCTCGAGGATCTCTTCGTCGCGCTCACCGGGGAGGGTTTCGATGTCGCACAGTGACGAGGCGGATTCGCCCACAGCATCCGGAGCTCGCGTGACTCAGCCGCTCACCCGTCGGCCCACCGCGGGCTGGGCGCTGATGGGCTCAGAACTCGCGGTGCTGTTCCGGCGACGGCGTACCTGGGTCATGCTGCTCGCGCTGGCCCTCATCCCGGTGCTCGTCGCCGTCGCCGTGCGCATCTCGTCCGCCGGATCCTCGGGCCGGGGCCCCGCGTTCATCGACCAGATCAGCCAGAACGGCCTCTTCGTCGCGCTGGTGGCGTTGACGATCTGCATCCCGCTCTTTCTGCCCCTCACCGTCGGAGTCGTGGCGGGCGACACCATCGCGGGCGAAGCGAACCTCGGAACCCTGCGCTACCTGCTCGTCTCCCCCGTCGGCCGCGTGCGTCTTCTCGTCGTGAAGTTCGTGGCCGCGATGGCTTTCTGTCTGGCAGCAACGGTGGTCGTTGTGCTGGCAGGGGTGCTGATCGGGGCGGCTCTCTTCCAGGTCGGCCCGGTGACGCTCCTCTCCGGCGACACCATCGGCGTCGGCCAGGCGGGCCTTCGCGCCCTGCTCATCGCGGGCTACGTGACCGTTTCGCTGCTCGGGCTGACCGCGATCGGACTCTTCGTCTCGACCCTCACCGACATTCCCGTCGGCGCGATGGCCGCGACCGTCGTGATCTCGATCGTGTCGCAGGTGCTCGACTCTCTCCCCCAGCTCGACGCCCTACACCCGTGGCTGTTCAGTCACTACTGGCTCGACTTCGCCGATCTGCTGCGCCAGCCCATCGAGTGGTCGTCGTTCGGGTCGAACGCCCTGCTCCAGCTCGGCTACGTCGCTGTGTTCGGCGCACTCGCCTACGGCCGTTTCGCCTCGAAGGATGTGCTGTCGTAGGTCTGTCGCCGATCTCTCGCCGATCTGTCGCCGTCGCCGGGCACACCGGCAGCGTTCCCGAGGTCAGAGGTCGAGCACAAGCCTCAGCCCGGCATCGATCTCCGACATGAGGTAGGCGGGCATCATCGAACCGCTCGGTGTGACGTCTGTCGTGAGACGCTGAAGTCGAAGAGAACTCAGACCGGCTCGAATATGGCTGGGTAGGCTGGAATGGTGAATTCGATTCAAGCGGGGCGGCTCAGCCGGTTCGAGGGGCGGATCGCCGGGTTCGGCACCAAGGCGGGGCCCCGCCTCGTGATCGGTATGTGGGAGCGTTCGCCGTTCGGGCGGTTCGCCGACGTGATGGTGGAGTCTGATTCTGGTCACCGGCTGCTGATGGCGCCGAGTGAGGCGGTGGCCGAGTACGTGTCGAGCACCTACACGTTCGATGAGGTGCAGGTGGTCGAGGTTCGGTTCGGGCAGGCGACCGGTGGCGAGGGCGCTGGCGGCGACCTCGCCCGGCGCATCCGGATCAGCGCGGGGCCGCTCGAGGTGACGCTGCAGATCGGCGGGCCGACGGCGGTCGGGCGGCTGCTCCGAAGTGTTCCGCGGGCGTTCGCCGTGCATCCGGTCTGGCTGCAGGCGATCGATCCGGTGGCACGGATGCTCGTGCCGGGCGCCCGCACGAGTGGCTCCGCGGGCGGCGGGCGGCGAGAGTTCTACGGCGTCACCCGGGCGCGCGCAATCACGGCGGTGGATGCCACGTGGGAGGGTTCCGCGTTGGGCGGCGTGCAGCGGCTGGAGCCGCCCGTGACGTTCGGCTTCGGTTCTGCACCGGCGACGCCCACCCTCGTGGACATTGTCACGACCATCCGCGAGCGCGCCTGACCCTGCGCGCGGCGAGACCCCGACGGGCTACCGGAGCGGAAGGAGCAGGGCGGCCGCGGGGGCTGCTGCGACGCGGGCGAGCACCTCTCGGCACGCGATGATGCCGGGGCGAGCCGCGCTGGCCCGCCGCACCGACGTGAAGACGCTGCGGCGCGGGGCGGACGGGAGGTCGATGAGGCGGGCCGTCGTGCCGCGGTCGGTCCAGACGAGGTCGGGCATCAGCGCGATGGCGTTGCCCGATTCGACGAGGCGCATCTGGGCCTGGAGGTCGGCGGTCTCGAAGCGCACGTCGGGCTCGAAGCCGGCCTGGCGGCAGGCCTGTTCGGCCCAGTGCCTGGATGCTGCACCGCGCGGCTCCATGACCCAGGCTGCATCCGCGGCCTCCTCGAGCGAGGTGATGCGCCAGAAGTCGGGGCCGCCCGCATCGCGCGGCCAAGGCGCGTCGGGCACCGCCAGCCGCAGAGCATCCGTCGTGAGATTCAGCCGGTCGAGCTCCGGGTGGTGCGGGGCCGCGTGGCCGGGGTACTGCTCGGCGATCACGAGGTCGAAGTCGCGCGCCCACGTCTCGTAGAGGGCGGTCTCGGGTTCGCGCTGCGTCATCTCGACACGGAGCCGCGGGTGTTCGGCCGCCAGCAGGCTGAGCGCTGCAGGCATCAGCGCAAGCGCCGCAGACTGGAAGACCGCAATGCGAACCACACCGGTGGCCTGGTGCAGCGACGCGTCGAGGTCGGCCTCGGCGAGTTCGAGCCGCTCGAGCACCGCCGCTGTGTGCTCCACGAGGATCTCGGCCTGCGCGGTGAGCTGCACCCGCCGCCCGCTCTTACGGAGCAGTTCGACGCCCACTTCGGCCTCGAGCAGCGCGAGTTGCTGCGACACGGAGGAGGGGCTCTGGTTGAGCGCGAGCGCGACGCCCGCGAGCGTTCCGCGGAGCTTCAGTTCACGCAGGAGCCGGAGGCGGCGAACGTCGAGCACGATCATCCGATGGTCGATGGGACAGGGAGCCGAACTGTCAAGAGATCAGAGGAGCTGTGGACAAATCCGGTAAGCAGAACTTATCACTACCAATAAGAAAACATCGCTTTACCTGACGAGACCGCAGCCGGAGACTGGACGGAACGCACGCACCTCTGACCGCAGGAGCACCCGATGACCGACCTCGCCACCCCCGCAACCGACGCCGCCCAGGCCTCGCAGCCCGACACCCTGCGCGACGAGGCCGTCGCTCTGGTGCCCGACGTGGTCGCACTCGTGCGGCGCTGGCTGACCGAGTCGCAGGCGGAACCGGTCGATTCCTCGGCCACCCAGCTCGCTGGAGTGCTGAAAGACCCCCACGGGCTCGCCTTCACGGTCGGCTTCGTCGACGGGGTCGTGCGCCCCGAAGACCTGCGTGTCGCAGCCCGCAACCTGGCCGAGCTCGCCCCGAAGGTGCCGGCGTTCCTACCGTGGTACCTCAAGGCCGCCGTGCGCGTCGGTGGCGTGATGGCTCCGGTGCTCCCCGGAGTCGTCGTTCCCGCGAGCCGCACGGTGCTGCGCCGGATGGTCGGCCACCTCATCGTCGATGCGACAGACCAGAAGCTGGGCGCGGCCATCGCGAAGATCAGAACCGAAGGCGTGCGCCTCAACGTCAACCTGCTCGGCGAGGCCGTGCTCGGCCAGCACGAGGCGGAGCGCCGGCTGCAGGGCACCCACCGCCTGCTCGACCGGCCCGATGTCGACTACGTCTCGATCAAGGTCTCCTCGACGGTCGCCCCGCACTCCGTCTGGGCCTTCGACGAGGCGGTCGACCACGTTGTCGCCAGCCTCACCCCGCTCTTCGAGAAGGCAGCATCCTTCCCCGCCCCCAAGTTCATCAACCTCGACATGGAGGAGTACAAAGACCTCGACCTGACGATCGCGGTCTTCACGCGCATCCTGGACCTGCCGCACCTGCAGACCCTCGAGGCGGGCATCGTGCTGCAGGCCTACCTGCCCGATGCGGTCGCCGCGATGGTGCGACTGCAGGAGTGGGCGGCGACGAGGCGCGCCGCGGGAGGCGCGGCCATCAAGGTGCGCATCGTCAAGGGCGCGAACCTCTCGATGGAACTCGTCGAGGCCTCGCTTCACGACTGGCCCGTCGCCACCTGGAGCACGAAGCGCGACTCCGACACGAACTACAAGCGCCTGATCGGGTATGCGCTCCGCCCCGAGCACATCGGCAACGTACGCATCGGCGTGGCCGGTCACAACCTGTTCGACCTCGCGTTCGCCTGGCTGCTCGCGAAGCAGCGTGGAGTCGAGGCGGGTATCGAATTCGAGATGCTGCTCGGCATGGCGCAGGGCCAGGCCGAAGCCGTGAAACGTGACGTGGGCGGGCTGCTGCTCTACACGCCGGTGGTGCACCCGAAGGAGTTCGACGTGGCGATCGCGTACCTGATCCGCCGCCTCGAGGAGGGCGCCAGCCAGGACAACTTCATGTCGGCCGTCTTCGAGCTGACCGAGAACGAAGCACTCTTCAACCGGGAGCGCGAGCGTTTCGTCAGTTCTCTCGAACGGCTCGATTCGAGCATCCCTGCCCCGCGGCGGAACCAGAACCGCGCCACCGAGCACGACGGTGCCGCAACGCCGTCGAACACGGTGCCGGATGACTCCACCCCCCTTCCCCCGTTCGAGAACACTCCCGACACCGACCCCGCGCTGCCCGCGAACCGGGCCTGGGGCCGCGACATCCTCTCCCGCGTCGAAGCGTCGACCCTGGGCAGCACGGGTGTCGCCGAGACGACGCTCACCACCGAGGCCGAGCTCGACACCGTGCTGTCGGATGCCGGGAAGAACGCGCCCGCCTGGGCCGCTCTCGGCGGGGCCGCGCGGGCGGTCATCCTGAACCGTGTCGCCGACCGGCTGGCCGAGCGCCGGGCAGACCTGCTCGAGGTGATGGCCAGCGAGACCGGCAAGACACTCGACCAGGCCGACCCCGAGGTCAGTGAAGCCATCGACTTCGCCCGGTTCTATGCCGAGCTGGCGCTCGAACTCGACCAGGTCGAGGGGGCGCGGTTCGTTCCCGCCAGGCTGACGGTCGTCTCGCCGCCGTGGAACTTCCCCGTGGCCATTCCTGCCGGGTCGGTTCTCGCCGCGCTGGCCGCCGGGTCGTCCGTCGTCATCAAGCCCGCCCCGCAGGCCGCACGCTGCGGCGCCGTCCTGGTCGAAGCGCTCTGGCAGGCCGGGGTGCCCCGCGAGGTGCTGACGCTCGTGAACGTCGACGAACAGCAGCTCGGCCGCCAGCTGATCGCCGACCCGCGCGTCGACCGCGTCATCCTCACCGGCGCGTTCGAGACGGCCGAGCTGTTCCGTTCGTTCCGTCCCGACCTGCCCCTGCTGGCCGAGACAAGTGGAAAGAACGCGATCATCGTCACGCCGAGCGCAGACTTCGACCTCGCCGTGAAGGATGTGGTCTCCTCTGCCTTCGGCCACGCAGGCCAGAAGTGCTCGGCCACCTCGCTCGTCATCCTCGTCGGATCGGCCGGCACCTCCGCGCGCTTCAACAACCAGCTCGTGGATGCAGTGCGCGCCCTCAAGGTGGGCTACCCGGCCGACCCGACCACCCAGATGGGCCCCATCATCGAACCCGCGAGTGGCAAGCTGCTGGATGCCCTGACCACCCTCCAGCCGGGTGAGAGCTGGGCCGTGCGGCCGAAGAAGCTCGACGAGACCGGCAGGCTCTGGAGCGCCGGCCTCCGCACGGGCGTCGCACGCGGCTCGCAGTTCCACCTGACCGAGTACTTCGGCCCGGTGCTCGGCATCATGACGGCAGCGACGGTCGAGGAGGCCATCGCCATCCAGAACGAGGTCGACTACGGGTTGACCGCCGGGCTGCACTCGCTCGACCCCGAAGAACTGCGCCTCTGGCTCGACACGGTCGAGGCCGGCAACCTCTACGTGAACCGCGGCACCACCGGTGCGATCGTGCGCCGGCAGCCGTTCGGCGGCTGGAAGAAGTCGGCCGTGGGCGCGGGAACCAAGGCCGGCGGCCCGAACTACCTGATCGGTCTGGGGTCATGGCTGCCGGCTGAGGGTGCGGTGGATGGCGCACCCGCTGCCGGGGCGTACGAAGCCGCAGCACCAGATGCGGGCTTCCTCGCGCGCTCCCAGGAGAGCGACCGGGCGGCGTGGGCCACCGAGTTCGGCGTCAACCACGACGTCTCGGCGCTGACCGCCGAGCGGAACGTGTTCCGCTACCGGGCGCTTCCGGTCACCGTGCGGCTGAGCGAAGGCCAGCCCGTCGAACTGCTGCTGCGAGTGCTCTCTGCTGCCGCGACAGCGGGCGCACCCGTCGACGTGTCGAGCGCCGTTCAGGTGCGGGCGGCGACACTCGCCGGGGCGATCGGATCGGCGAAGGCCGGTGCCGTGCGCATGCGAGTCGAGACCGACGCGGAATGGCTGGCCGGGGCATCCGATCTCCGTGCCCAGCGCGTGCGACTGATCGGCGGCAGCAGGAGCGCCCTGGCAGCGGCCGCCGGCGGACGACCCGACCTCGCGATCTACGACAACCCCGTAACATCCGCGGGCCGGCTCGAACTGCTGCCGTTCCTGCACGAGCAGGCCGTGAGCATCACGCGGCATCGGTTCGGCGCACCCAGCACGCTCTCCGACGACGTGATCTAGGTCTATGGCGCGGTCGACGGTGAACGGCTAGGGGTGCCGCCACAAGCCCGAGATTCCGGCGTAGACGTACAGGAACCTGACAGATATTCTGTAAACGCGTCCCGAAGGTGCGCCAGCAGACTAGGTTGAGCCTCAGGGCACGACGACCCCAGACCCGGTCGCCGGGCGGGGCGACCATGACAGCGAGTACGCGTGCACACATCGAACTCTCGGGAGCCGTCGGCCTGTCCCTCACGGAGGGAGAGATCCATTCGGACGATCCCGCGGAATTCTGGCTGCGCGGAGTGCACTGGACGTTCGGCGACGTGCTGGTCTCCGACCTCGCGGTCTCACCGGTTTCCGCCTCGCCCTCTGGCGCTCTGAGCACAGACCACGATTACCTCAGCATCGCGTTCCTCCTCTCCGGCGACATCACGATCGACCACCATGGCAACCATCTGCGTTTCGCCTCCGGAACAGCAGCCTTCCTCACCAGCATCTTCACGCTGGCGGCTGTGAACTCCGTGCCATCGCGCGTGCTGCTCGTCTCGGTGCCCCGGGAACTCCTGGCCGGGCACGGCATCGAACCGACCAGCGACTTCGGGGCGCTCAGCTATTCCGCGCTGCTGCGAGACCCGCTCCTCCCCTTTCTGAAAACGCTGCTGCCGATCATCCAGAACCATTCGATTCCGACCGAACCGACGGCGACGATCCTGGTGCAACTCGTCGCAGCGCTCTTCATCGCCGATGCCGCCCAGATCAGTTCGGGCCGGATGGATGAGCGGGCCCTCCGCTACGCGGCCGAGGAGGAGATCGGGCGGGCGTATCGCATTGCCTCGTTCGACTCCGCGGCACTGGCAGGGCGCCTCCAGGTCACTGAGACGGAGCTGAACACGGTGTTCGGCGACACCGGCGGCGGGGAGACGGTGACGGCGACGATCACCGCTCGCCGGCTGACCCGCGCGATCTCGATGCTGGGTGCTCCGGTCGATGGTGCGCTACTCGGCGGGGATGCGGACGACGTCGGCCCTCTCTCGATTCTCGAGGCGGCCGTCGGCTCCGGTTTTGGCAGCATCGAGGGTCTCGAGGCGGCTGTGCAAGCGACCTACGGAATGTCGGTGTTCGCCGTCGTCACGGGCCTTCGACGTCTCAATGGCTTCGACAACCCCGATCTCGGCGGTGTCCAGAAGTTCGTGGGTCGTGTTCGAGGGGTCGATCCGCTCTCCCCCTGAGCACCCTCCGCATCCCGCCTCGTGAAGGGATCCGCCACCCGCGGGGCAGACGGGGTCGCAGGCACCGTAGGATTGTGGACTGAGTCCAGCAATACCCACCAGCCAGTCAGAGAGTCATTCCTGTGCGCCGTTTCGCCCTGCCCCTCCTCGCCGGCCTCGCCGTCGCCACCCTGCTCGCCGGGTGCACGTCGACCCCGGCAGCCACAAGTTCCACGCCCGTTGCCGGCGGAAAGCTGGTCTACGCGAGCGGCGACGCCGAACCGACCTGCCTCGACCCGCACGTCGGCGGCAACTACCCGCAGGCCCTCGTCGCGACTCAGTACCTCGAATCCCTCGTCTCGAAAGACACAGACGGCACCGTCATCCCGTGGCTCGCGACCGAGTGGAAGGTCTCCGACGACGCCCTCAGCTGGACGTTCACCCTCAAGCCCGGGGTGACCTTCACCGACGGAACCCCCTTCGACGCTGCCGCTGTCGCTGCGAATGTGGCGCACATCCAGAACCCGGCGACCGGCTCGTCGACCGGCTATCTCGCGCTGGCGAAGGTTTTAAAAGTCGAGGCTCTGGATGCCCAGACCGCCCGTTTCGACCTGTCGGAGCCCGACAGCGCCCTGCTTGACTCGCTCTCGCAGCCCTGGCTCGCGATGGAGTCGCCCACCGCGATCGCCCGCCCCCAGGCCGACAACTGCGTGTCGCCCGTCGGCACCGGCCCGTTCATGGTGAAGCAGTGGAACCGGCAGCAGTCGATCATCCTGACCCGGAACGACAGCTACACCTCGCCGCCCGCCGACGCCGGACACACCGGCCCCGCGTACCTCGACGAGATCGACTGGACGTTCCTGCCCGACTCGACCTCGCGCTACGCGGCCCTGCAGACCTCGACCGTCGACATGATCGACAATGTGCAGCCCGATATCCTCTCGCAGGCGGCCTCGAACCCGTCGGTGGTCGCGATCGACGCTCCCCGGCCAGGAGCCTCCAATCGCCTCGAACTGAACTCCAGCAAGGCACCGTTCGACGATGCGAAGGTGCGGGAGGCGTTCATCCGGTCGGCCGACGTCGACAGCGCCGTGAAGAGTCTCTTCTTCGGCACCGCCACCCGCTCATACTCGGCGCTCTCTAGCGTGGAGAAGGACGGCATCTCGGAGCCCGATCTCTTCACCTACGACCAGTCGGCAGCCGCTTCGCTTCTGGATGCTGCGGGCTGGACGGGCCGCGACGCCGACGGTTACCGGACGAAAGACGGCAAGACGCTCGAGCTGGCATTCCCGGTGTCGACGAACCAGTCGATCCCGGCCGAGCAGTCCCTCTTCGAACAGCTTCAGGCCACCGCGAAGCAGGCCGGATTCAAGGTCGACCTTGCCCCGCTCGATCTGTCGAGCTGGTACGCGGCGCTCGGCTCGAACTCCTACGACCTCGTCAGCGCGCCCTACACGAAGGTCGGGCCCGACGTGTTGCGCGTCCTGTTCGACAGCTCGGGCACGGTGCCGGCGCCGAGCGGGTACTTCGCCAACCACGCCCAGGTGAAGGACCCGGCTCTGGATGCCCTGCTGACCCGCGCCTCGGAGACGACCGATGGGGCAGAGGCCGCCACGCTCTACGCCCAGGCGCAGAAGATCGTGCTCGAGGGGTTCTACATCCTTCCGCTCTACGACCAGCAGAACCACTACCTGCTGCGCTCGGCGGTGAAGGGCGTGCGGGCGATGCCGACAGTGTCGACGCCGACGCTCTACGACGCGTGGGTGCAGCGCTAGCGTTCCGGCGATCGGCGGGGCGACCTGGTGCGCGGCCGACGGCGCATGGCGCACTCACGGCTGGCAGGCGTACGCTGTCGGGGTCGACGTGGGCGTCGACGTCGAAGGAGACCGCATGACAGTGAACACCCCGCTCTCCGAACTCGACCA
The DNA here is from genome assembly GCF_003399625.1 of Subtercola boreus. GTDB lineage: Bacteria > Actinomycetota > Actinomycetes > Actinomycetales > Microbacteriaceae > Subtercola > Subtercola boreus_C. The sequence goes on from NZ_NBXA01000026.1 coordinate 247,446, forward strand.
GCTCGTCTTCGCCGCCTCGCGGCACGCGGGCACTCCTGAGGGCGATGCGCTGGTCGCTGCCGCGCGGGCGCTCCGCGCCTCGGTTCCGGATGCCCGGAGCCCGGTGTTGCGCATCACCGCAGCCCCCGGCATCCCCCTCGACGACCTCGTCACAGAGTTCAGGGCTCTCAACCCCCAGATCGAGGTGGAGTTCACCGTCTCGCGCGCTGGCGTGCGCGCCCTCCGCGGGGGCCGGGCCGACGTCAGCGCCGTGTGGTTGCCACAACACCTCCGCGGGCTCGGATCCGCTCCTCTCGGCTCGTCGCACCCGGTCGTGGCGCTGGCACCCTCCGACCCGTTGGCCAGCCTCGACCGCATCGAGCTGGCCGCGCTCGGCGAGCACCACCTGCTGCAGAACCCCGACACGGTGCCCGAATGGCGGGAACTCGCCCGTGAACTCCGCGGGCAGACGATCGGCCAGAGGAAGAGCCTCGAACTCGGGTTGCTGGCCACTGTCGGGCTGCAGCTCGACCACGTCGCTGCCGGAAACGGGATCGTGATCCTCCCTCGACCGGTCGCCGAAGCCGAGCAGCGGAACGACGTGGTGCTCGTACCCGTCGAGGGGCTGGGTGAGCACACCAGCGCGCTGATCTGGGCCGACGAACGGGTTCCACGGCCGGAGGTCGCGGACTTCACCAGGCTCGCTGCGGGCTTACGCTGAAACGGTGACCACCGAACTTCCCACGCCCCGGCCCTTCCACTTCGAGCACGTCGCGTGGGACGACCCGCGCGCGGTCGCTCTTCGTGCGCGCATGGATGTCGAGATGGGTGAGCGATACCACTCCGGCCTGCCGATGGACGCCGCCGTTGTGGCCGCCCTCACGGTCGACCCGGGCACGGTGCGGGCGACCGTGCTGGTGGTCGACGGGGACGGCGGTGCGGATGCGGGCGGCACGGGTGCGCCTGCGGGCGGCACGGGTGGGGGCGACACTGCGGGCGGCACGCCGATCGGGCACGCGGCGCTCCGGCTCCTGCGCGGCGACTGGGAGGTCAAGCGGGTGATCGTCGACGGCGACCAGCGCGGGCGCGGGGTCGGCCGCGCCCTGATGAATGAACTGGAACGTTTTGTGCGGGAAACGGATCCGGCCGCTAGACGCCTCATCCTGCAGACCGGCGATCGGCAGCCCGACGCAGTCGCGCTGTACACGCGGCTCGGTTACACGCCCATCCCGACGTACGAACCGTACATCGAGGCCATCCCGAACTCGCTCTGCTTCGAGCTGCCCCTCGGCTGACGCCGGCCGACACGAACGGGCGAAGCTCGGGCGGCACACGCGAGTCAGGGGGCGATCGGGTGGCCGAGGCCGTCGACGACCTCCACGCCGGAGATCGACGCGAGGGTGCTTCCGGCGAGAAGGAGTTTGGTGCGGCGAAGCCCAGATCCGACGACGATGAGTGGGGCATCCAGAACCGCCCGGTCGACGAGGACCGGCCACCCCTCGGGAAGTCCGATGGGGGTGATGGCGCCGAACTCCATTCCGGTGAGCGAGACGGCGTCTTCGCGGGGCAGGAAGGAGGCCTTCCGCACGTCGAGCCGCCGCTTGACTACGTTGTTCACGTCGGCGCGGGTGGTCGCGAGCACCAGGCATGCCGCGATGCGTTGCTGACCCTCCCGCCGGCCGGCGACGATGACGCAATTCGCGAGGGCATCAGACGGGAGATCGTAGGCGGCCTGGGTCGCGGCGGTGTCGGAGAGCTCCGGATCGATCTCGACGACGCCGACCCGGTCGCCGATCCCGAGTGCTTCGACCGCGGCGCCGACGCCGGGCGAGACGAGGTCGGGTCGCGTGCCGACCGGAACGGACCGGAGCGCGCCGAGCGTGAAGGTTCCCATCCCCCCATTCTCTCCCCCACGTCTCGCGCTGCGCTCCCGCGGCTCCCGCGCCTCCCTGCGACTCCCGCGCCTCCCTGCGCCTCCCGCCTCCCGCGGATCCCGCGGCACTGTGTCGCTTCCGCGCCTGCGCGCCGGGGTGCGGAAGCGACAAACGACAGCGCAACCCGCCGTCGAGGGGTGGGAGGGTGGGAGGGGTGGGGGGTCAGTGGAGGGTCTCGCCGCGCTCGAGCATCTGCACGTACTGCGCGATCTTCCGCGCTCGCGTCTCGGGGCGCTTCACCGAACCGATGCGGAACAGGATCGCGTAGCGGTTCACACTCGAGAGCGTCTCGAAGAAGGCGGCGGCATCGGGGTTCTGAAGGAGGGCGGAGGCCAGGTCATCCGGAACCTCGATCGTCTTCGAACCGGCGTAAGCCCGCTCCCAGCGACCGTCGACTTTCGCGCGGTCGACCTCGGCGAGGCCCGCGGGCTGCATGCGTCCGGATGCGATGAGGACCATCGCCTTGTCACGGTTGATCTGCGACCAGATGCTGCGTGCGCGGCGGGGGCCGAAGTTCTGCAGGAAGTGGTGCTCGTCGAGGCGGTTCTTCTGACCGTCGATCCAGCCGACGCAGAGGGCCTCGTCGAGGGCTTCGGCATAGCTCACGCCCTCGTGGGCGCCACCCTTCTTCGCGATGGCGAGCCGGATTCCGTCACTCGAGCCCGCGTTCTGCCGGAGCCACACGCGCCAGTCTTCGGCGCTCGCGCAGTACACGATCTCGCGCTCGCCCGTCGCGCCCGGCCCGCCCGGCGTGCCCGTCGTGCCCGTCGTCCTGGTCGTCATGCCCCCACCCTATTCCCCCACCGAGTGGGCAGTTCGGGCCCTGAAACTCCGATCTCGGGGACGGAACTGCCCACTCGATCCAGCGCCGAGGCGGGGGGACGGAACGAGGCGGGGGGGACGGGACGAGGCGGGAGACGGGAGGCGAGAAGCGAGCGGCGAGAGACGGGCGGCAGAAGGCGAGCGTGGGAGGCGGGCGTGGCAGGCGAGGGTGGCCGCGGCCGGGCCTGACTGCGGCCGGGCCTGACTGCGGCCGGGCCTGACTGCGGCCGGGCCTGACTGCGGCCGGGCCTGACTGCGGCCGGGCCTGACTGCGGCCGGGCCTGACTGCGGCCGGGCCTGACTGCGGCCGGGCGGTCGGAGAACCCGACCGCCCGGCCGGTGCGGGTTACTCGCGTCCGGTGGGGTTCTCGGATGCCGCGTGCACGGGCGCACCGGGCTTTCCCGCGGAGTCGCCGGACGCGCCTGCGCCGGGCTTGCCCGCGCCCGGAGCGCCGGGCGCGCCGCCGCCCCAGGTGGCGACGCGCTTCGGAAGGGCGAAGACCAGCAGGAAGGCGGCGACGGCGAAGATCGCGCTGACCATCATCGCCGAGCCGGCGGCATGCGTGAAGCCGGTGGCCACGGCATCCTGCGAGGGGCCGGAGATGACGAGCGAACCGAACAGCACGCTGCCGATGATCGCGATGCCGACGGCGCTTCCGATTCGCTGCACCGCCGAGATGACACCGCTGGCCGCGCCGGCGTCACGCTTGTCGACCGTGGCGACGATGAACTGGGCGTTCGGGGCGATGAAGAACCCGTTGCCGACGCCCGCGATGAACAGGGGTGCGATGAGCTCCCAGTTCGTGAGGTCGGAGGCCGGAGTGAGCACCAGCGCGAGCCAGAGCCAGATGAGCCCGATCGAGACCAGGGCGGTACCGATGGTGAGAACGGTGCGCCCGAGCTTCTGCGAGAGACGGTTGCTCTGCGACGAGCCGAGGATGCTGCCGATCGCGAAGGGGATCGAGACCGCACCCGACTCGAGTGCCGTGTGCCCGAGCCCGGACTGCCAGAGCAGCGAGATCGTGAAGAAGATGCTGGTGAACGCGGCGAAGTAGACGAGGGCGAGGATCACTCCGCCGGTGAAGGCGGGGTGTTTGAACAGCGTTGGCGGAACCAGCGGGGACTTGCCACGCCGGGTGTACGAGACCTCCCACAGCCCGAACAGTGCGAGCAGGACGACCCCACCGGCGATGGTGACGTAGGTCCAGAGGGGCCAGCCCTCGTCCTGGCCCTGGATCAGGGGCACCAGGAGCGCCACGAACGCGCCGGAGACCAGCACGAGACCGATCCAGTCGATGCCGCCGCGCGGCTGGGCATCCGGAGCGCCGGCTGCGAGCTCGCGGCGTGCCGGGAGGAGGAACACCGCGGCGACCAGGGTGATGACACCGATCGGCAGGTTCACGAAGAACACTCCGCGCCAACCGTTCTCCTCACCGAAGGCCTGGATGATCAGCCCACCGATGATGGGGCCGAGTGCCGACGAGACTCCGATGACGGCGCCCATGATGGCGAACGCCTTGCCGCGCGCCTGCGCCGGGAAGAGCAGCTGGATGAACGCGGTGACGGCCGGAACGAAGATACCGCCGGCGAGGCCCTGCACGACACGCGCGATGACGAGCTGCGTGTCGTTGGCTGCGAAGCCACAGGCGAAGCTCGCCATCGTGAAGAGGGCGATGCCCGTGAAGAACACCCACTTGTGTCCGATCCGGTCGCCGAGCCGGCCGGCCGGGATGAGGGCGAGGCCGAAGGCGAGGGCGTAGCCCGAGATGATCCACGACAGGGTCGACTCGCTGGCGCCGAGGGTCTGGCGGATGGTGGGCAGCGCGACGTTCACGATCGTGGTGTCGAGCAGGGCGATGCACATGCCGAGCAGCAGCACGACGAGCGCCTGCCAGGCACGCTTGGGAATGGCGGGCGCGGCCTGGGGCGCCCGCGCGGTGGTTTCAGACATGAGTGGGGGCCTTTCCGGGCGGGGTGACGGTGTGGTGGTTCGGGTCGGTGAGGTGATCCGGCGCCGGGCCGGCCTGCGCCGTATGGTGCGAGTGCGAATGCGATCTCGTCGGCAGCGGCGGACGCCCCCCGGCGTTTCGTATCCGCTCGTCGGCGACGATGTCGGGCACGCGGGCCTGGAGCTCGCGCAACCAGTCCAGTTCGGAACGGATGCGGTGCTCACGATGCTCCATGGCGAACGTCTCGCTGATGGTGAGGTACGGCTGGGCGCGGAGATTCGCTTCTTCCGTCTCTTCGAGCAGCACTTCGAGCGCGCGGATCCGGCTCTCGACGATGTGCGGAACGTCGTCGAGCCGGTCGCCGTCGAGCCGGGTGAGAGCGAGGTCGAACGGATCCGACCGGAACGTCAGGGTGCTCAACTGCTCGAGCCGGAGGCCCGCCAGCGCCTGGCGCCCCGCGTCGCTGATCTCGTAGATCTGGCGTTCGGGGAAGTTGCCCTCCCGTTCGACGCGCACGACGTCGATCAGACCCTCTGCGGCCAGCCGTTTGATGGCTCCGTAGAGGGCGCCGACGCTGATGTCCGTCCAGAGGTGCACATGCTCCTCCTCGGCCAGGAGCCGCAGCTGGTGGCCGTGCATCTCACCGCGCTGCGCGAGCGAACCGAGAATGTAGAGACGGATGGAGGACATGTGACTACTCTCGCAAAAGTAGTCTTGCATTGTCAACCCCTGCGGGATCGGCGGTGCGAACGGCCGTTCTCTGCCAGATCCCGTCGACCAGCGTGATCGCCCCGGCCTCGGCGAACGCCGTCAGCCACCCCTCCATCGGCCACGACCCCCAGCGTTCCAGGTAGAGCGCCGCATTCCGCAGGATGTCGTCGAGATGCTGCCACGGAGGTGACGACGTCGGGTGGTACTGGTGGTAGGCGTGCGCTCCGCCCACCCACCGCAGCTCGATGGCCGACGAGCGGAGCCGTGCGGCGAAGTCGGTGTCCTCGGCCCCATAGCCCTCGTAGGCTTCGTCGAAACCGCCCGTTCGCTGCCAGAGCCGGGCCGTGCACGCGAAGGAGAGCGACCAGAACAAGTCGTACTCACCCTCCGTCGCCGCCCTGGTCTCGCCGGTCGGCAGGTTCGGTCGCGCGGCGTGCGGGGCCGTCTCGGCACGCAGCTGGTCCTGCGTGACCGGGTGGGTTCCCTCAGGCAGGTAGGTCACGGGCCCGCAGAGCACGGACTCCGGATGCCCGCCAGCAGCTTCAGCGTAGAGGCCGAGCAGATCGGAGCCGGGCACGCAGTCGGCGTCGAGGAAGACCAGCACCTCGGCACCTCCCTCGATCGCCGCGGCCGCACCGGCATTCCGGCCGCGGGCCAGCCGGAGTCCGTCGGCACCGGGCGGCTGGTGGAGGAGCGTGACCCCATCGATCGCCGGCGGGGGTTCCTCGTCGAGCCAGACCCCGATGACCCGGTCTGGTCGTTCGGATGGCGCAGCACCGGCCAGCCACGCGAACTGGGTGAGCGCGTGCTCGAGCCGGGCCGCCGAGAACAGGGTGACGACCGCGATGCGGGTGGAGGCCGGCGACGCGTCACCCTGCGCGGTGGAAGCGGCTACGCCAGCGTCGTTCATCGCGGCAGCGACAGGCACAGGGGCGCGGAGCCCGGCGACCTCGGCGATGACCGCGGCGGCGCGGCGTGCGGCACCCGCAACCTCCCAGGCCGACCAGTCCGGCGTCGAGGCGCGGGCCCGGTCGAGGAGCTCGGGCCACTCCGAGGCCTCCGGCCACGACGGGACGACGATCGCGAGTCCTGCGGCCGCGAGCGCTTCCGCAGTCGCCTCCTGCTCGCCGAACGGGCGGGGCTGGCCGATCACGATGGCGCGAGCACCTATGGCAGCGAGGTCGGCGATGGCGTTCTGTCCGGCGAACGAGACCACGACATCCGCGGAGTGCAACAGCTCGAACGGATCGGCCTGCCATCCTGCCGACGAGACGTGCTCGGTGGCGGGCATGCCGAGCGCCAGCCACGAGCTCTGGAGGGGGCCCGACGAAGCGCCGATCGTCGCCACGGCTGCCGCCTCGACGTCGTCGGCGCCGACAGACGCTCCCCCGGCCCCGACGAGCAGCAGAACCGTCCCGGGCGACGCGGGGGTCGTGGGCCGTGGCCGCCCGTCGAACCGGCTGATGCCGCCGACATGACGCACCGCTCCGGCGAAGGGCTCGAGCGACCGGGGGGCGTACAGCGCCTTCGGCCAGGGCGCGATGATCCGCTCGGCGAGGGAGTAGGCCAGCTGGTGCGGGGCATCCGCCCTCTCCCCGGGCTGCGCCACGGTGACGACCGCTACTCCGAACAGGCGAACCAGGAGAGTGACCTCGACCGAGACATCCACGACGAAGCAGTCGAAGCGCTCAGACGCGAGGCGGGCCGCGATCGCGCCGAGCCGCGAGGCGTGCCCGCTGTGGCCGACGGGCGCCCAGTGCAGCGCTCCGCCGGCGGTCGGATCGGCGTCGACCGGATCGAGTCGGTCCCCGCCGGCCAGGCGCTCGGCCTCGTCATCTCTGTCGAGCATGACCCAGAGCGTGTGCTCGGGCACGACCGTCGGCGGCGGGAGCGTCGAGAACACAATGACATCGGCGTCGAGTTCACGCCGCACCGATTCGAAGCGGGTGCGGTGCCCGGCACCCTGGTGGTGCAGGTACCAGCCGACGAGCGGGCGGCGCGCGGTCATGCGAGGGTCCCCACCGGCTCGTCGGAGCCGGGAGGCGCCGCAGCAGTGCCCGGCCCCGCCCCCGCACGAGCAGAAGCGGCACCCGCACGAGCAGAGTCGGCAGCAGCCCCGAGTACCCCGGGTACCCCAACCACCCCGAGCGTCCCGTCCAGCGCGAGCTGGCGGTACATCGTCTCGAGCTCGAGAACCCGGGCGTCGAGAGAGAACCGCGCGACCGCTCCCGCCCGGGTGCGGCGCCGGATGCCCGCATCCGCCTCGCCGCGGGCGATCAGTTTTGCGGCCGCGGCTGCCAGGCCCGCGACGTCGCCCATCGGCACCAGCCGCGCCGACGACGAGCCGGCCCCAGCGGCCCTGGCCGCCCCGACGACCTCCGCGACGCCACCGGTCTCGAAGCACGCCACCGGGGTGCCGGTCATCATGGTCTCGGCGATGATGAGGCCGAACGGCTCCTGCCAGACCGGCGTCACCAGGGCACAGCTGCTCTGCCCCACGAGGCGTGCGAGCTCGTCGGGTCGGAGTTCGCCCACGTATTCCGCGTCGGGCCCGAGCAGGGGCTCGACCTCGTTCTCGAAGTAGTCGGGCTCGCCGATCCGTCCGGCCAGCACGATCCGCCGGCCGAGCAGTTGCGCCGCCCGGATCGCCAGGTGCGCCCCCTTCTCCTCCACAATGCGCCCGAACCAGACGAGATCGGGTCCGCCGGGGCCGAGCGGCCACCGATCGGCGTCGACCGCGTTGGGCACCACGGTCGAGGAGATGCCGGCGGGCATCCACTCCTCCGCAGTGTGCGTGCTCACAGCGGTGAACTGGCTCGTGGGCGCTGTGGAGCGGGCGTGCGCCTGCACGAGGTCGACGAGCACCGGAGTGTGCAGCGTCGACACCATCGGTACGCCGAGCCGCCCGGCCCAGGCGAGCGGAGTGCCGTGCAGGCTGTGGTTGTGCACCACGTCGAAGTCGCCGGAGTGCCGGGCGATGTGGGCCAGGGCCCGCTCCAGCGCCGGGAGCGCGCGCGCCTCGTAGCCGACCGGATAGTCGACGTCGTTGGGTTGCTCGTCGGAGCCCCAGACGACCGGGGGGAGCACGAATTCGGGTGGCCCGTCGTGCAGGAAGTCCGAGCCCTCGACCGCGGCGAGAACGACCCGGTGGCCCCGTCGGCGGAGGCTGTCGACCTGGTGCCAGATCGACGATTCCAGCCCGCCGGCGTGCGGCTCACGGATCGGGTAGCGGAGAGGTGCGATGACCGCGATGCGGAGGGGGTTCGCGGTGGGCTTCATACGGCGACCGCCGCGAGCGCCCGGCGGTACACGGAGAGGTGCGCCCGGTGGATGTCGCGCTGCTGCCCGGCACGCCACGCCGACCGCTCGCGCACCAGCGTTGTGCGGCGCTCGGCGCCCGCCGCCTCGAGGGGCGTGATCAGCTGCAGCAGTGCCTGCACCATCGACGGGACGGAACCCGGCTGGAAGACCGCGACCTCGCCCCGACCTGTGTGCTGCTCGGAGAAGAAGCCGACGTCGGGTGCCGCGACGGCCACGCCGAGGTCCCAGCAGAGTTCGAGCCAGCCCGAGTGTGTTCCGTGCCGGTAGGGCAGCACCTCGACGTCGACCTGCGAGAGCGCTTCGGCCAGCTCGCTGTCGCTGAGCCGGGGATGCTCGCGGAGCTCCACCCCCGGCTCGCCTGCTGTTCGCCGGCGGAGCTCCTGCCGTACGTCTTCATCGCGAACCCGCTCATTCAGGTCGACGATCACCGCGAGGTCGAGCCCGCTCTCGCGGAGCACTCCCACGGCATCCAGAACCGTCTCGACCGTGCCGAGCGCGTCGATGTTGGGCCGGAGGTCGCGGAGGTGCACGCCGATGGTGATCGGGGATCTGCGGGGACGGTGCGCAGCCGTGCCCGGAGCGTTCGAAGTGGCCGCGGGTGCGGCGAGCATCGGATGCCCGATCACGACTGCCTCGCGCCCCCACCGCTCGCCGACCAGGGCCGCCGCGCCCGCCGTCAGCGTGATGAGCTCGTCGGCGGCCGGGACCAGCAGGTCGAGCTGTGCGAGATGCGGCCCCTGGTCGACGAGCTGCGGGTTCGTGAGGTCGTGCACGGTGAACACCAGCGGTCGGCCGGCGGTGTTCAGGGCATCCAGAACCGCCTGCAACTGCGGGAGGGTGAACGATTCGATGCCGAAATGGAGGTGCAGCAGGTCGAAGGTGTGCGCGTTCGCGCGGATCCACTCCGCCTCGAGCATCACGGGTGGCCACCACTGGCCGTGCAGAGCGCCCGGCGGAGTGGGATCGGGCAGCAGAACGATGCCGTCGCCTGGCCCGGCCGCGGGGTCGAGCAGGTGCTGGGCGTACGGATGACCGGCGGGTACGGCCGCGATGCGCAAGGGGTTCCCTGCTTCTGAATCGTGGAGTGACATGGCGGTAGGGTTCCTTAGCGGAAGTGGAGCCGAGGCGTGCGAATGCGGCGCAACGGGCGGTGAGTGAGGCCCGGCGTTCTCCAATGTATGACGTGGATCCTGTTCCCCCGAAAGGCAGATGGGGGGTTGACGAGAGGCAGATCCGCGCGAACCGGAAGGTGACTATGAGTGCGAGCGAACCACACCGGGGTGTACAGCAGGGGTCAACAGCGCGTCAGGTGCACTACGGCGAGTTCTACGGGCTCGTTCCCCTGCCGGATGACGCTCCCCTCGCGGTGGTCTCTGGCAACTGCCAGGCCGAATCGCTGCGGATCATGCTCGACGGTCCCGACCTCCGTACGGTGCGCATCCCACCCGTGTTCGAACTGGTCGCCTCGGACCTGCCGCACCTCGCCCGCCTGCTCGCCCGAACCCGTTTCTTCGTCTCCCAGCCGGTGCACGACGACTACCACGACCTGCCGCTCGGCACAGCCCAGCTCGCTGCACTGCTCCCGTCGGGTGCACGTGTGGTGCGGATGCCCGTGGTGCGGTTTGCGGGGCTGTATCCGTTCCACGCGATCGTTCGGCCGCCGTTCGACCTCTCGCTTGTGCCGCCGGTGGTGGAGTACCACGATCTCCGCACGGTGATGCGGGCGTGGCGGAGGCGGGAGGAGGGCGATGTGGGTGCTGGTTTAGGTGCGGGTGCTGGTGTCGGCGCGGGCGCTGATGCCGCCTCGGAGGTCGCAGCCGCGACCGTCGCAGAGGTCCGGGCCGTCGCACGGCAGTCGATTGCGGAGCTGTCGAAGCGGGAGGTGTTCCACGACACGGTCGTGCTGTCCGACCTGTTCGCCGCGCCGGACTTCGGTCTCATGCGCACCATCAACCACCCGGGCAACGCGATCTGGTCGGCCGCGGCCAGCCGGGTGCGGTCGCGGCTCTCGCTCGCCGAGCATGCGCGCGACCCTGGCCGGCCGCTCCTGAACGCGGTGCACGCGCCGCGGGAGGCCGTCGTGATCGAGGCGTTCGGGCTCGAGACCGACCCGCAGCCGGACTGGATCGTCGACGGACAAACGGTCGCAGCCTCTGACGTCGTGGCGGCCCACCTCGACTGGTACGCACAGTACCCGGCGATCATCGACGCCGCGATCGCGCGCCATCGGGGCACGCTCGAGACGCTGGGGCTGCTGGCGGCGGGGGCGCCCGCGTGAGGGCGGGTGGCGGCGGAGGTGCCGGAGGTGCGGGAGGCGCCGTTCCCCGGCAACTCGTGCTCGGGTCGTTGCGGCATGCCGTGACGAGGTACGCGTCCGATCTGGCCGAAGCGGTCGATGCGCTCATGGGTGCCGCAGATTCCCCGCGAGCAGTGGCACCGGCAGTGGGCGCGGCAGGCAGCGCAGTGAGGGTCGAGACCGCCGGCGAGGTGATCGGAGCGGTGGCGGGCATCCACAACCTGCACCTGCAGTTCACCGACCGGCTCTTCGGCCAGGCACCCGAGCTCGCTGCCGACCTGGTGGAGGAGCTCGCCAGGAGCGCACGGGTCACCGTGACGCTCCACGACCTGCCGCAGCCGTCGGATGGGGCGAAGAACCTTCCCCGGCGCGCCGCCGCGTATGCCCGAGTGGCCGAGGCGGCAGCGGGAGTGGTGTGCAACAGCCGGCACGAGGCCCTGCTGCTCGCCGAGTACTCCGCGCCTCATCTGACGCGCGAGGTCGCCGTGATCCCGCTGCCCGTCGGGGCTGGTGGCAGCGCTATGGCGTCGGTGCCTGTGGCGACCCCGATGCCGCTGCCGATGCCGTTGCCGCTGCGCGAGGAGGCCGCGATCCTCGGATTCTTCTACCCGGGTAAGGGGCACGCCGAACTCATCGACGCCGTCGCCCGGAGCGGGCTCGATGTCACCGTCACGGCCCTCGGCACCGCCGCGCCCGGGCACGAGGCCGAGCTCGCCGCTGTCTCTCTCTCGGCGAGAGAGGTCGGTGTGCGCTTCGAGTGCACCGGGTACCTCACCGACGCCGAACTGCTCGAACGATGCCACCGAATCGCCGTGCCGGTTGCGGCCCACCAGCACCTCTCTGCCTCCGCCTCGATCAACACCTGGATCGAGGCGGGCCGGCGTCCGCTCGTTCCGACTGGCCGTTACACCCGCGAGTTGGATGAGCTCCGCCCCGGCACAGTGACGCTGTACGACCCCGACCTGCTCCCCCTGGCTCTCGCCGTGGCGGCCGCCGAGCCGGCGTCGACCTGGATCGCGCCCGGAACGAGCATCCGCCCACACCCGGCAGACACCGCCGAGCGGTACCTCGCGTGGTGGCAGGGCCTCGGATGAGCGGGGCAGCGCCGAACAGCCAGCCTGAGGAAGCCCCCGGCGGCGGAGCCTCCCGCGGCATCCCACCCCGCGGCGGAGCACCCCGCGGCATCCCACCCCGCGGCATCCCCCTTCGCGGCAACGACTGGAGCCCGCTCGACGGACGTACCCCGGCCGAACCGCCGTCGATCTCGGTGATCGTCGCCCACTACAACCAGCAGGCGGAGCTCGACCGCACGCTCGCCGCCCTCAGCCGCCAGACCCATCCCGCCGACCGCACCGAGGTGATCGTGGTGGACGACGGCTCCATCGAACCGCCGCGGGTGCCGCCCGGAGTGCGGGTGCTGCGCCAGGATGACCGGGGCTTTCGCCTGGCCGCCGCCCGCAACCTCGGAGCGGGGTCGGCCGGTGGCGACATCCTCTGCTTCCTCGATGCTGACACGGCGCCCGAGCCCGGCTACCTCGACGCTCTCACGCGCCTGCCCGCGCTCTCTCCCGACGTGGTGGCGGTCGGCCTCAGGCGGCACAGCGACTTCACGGGCCTGTCCGTCGACGCACCGGTCGAGATCGAGGCGCCGCCCCGCGAGTTGCCCTCCCCCGAGTGGTTGCAGCGTGCCTACGCCGACTCGCTGAACCTGCTGGTGTCGGATGACCGTTCCTACCGATTCATCATCGGCGCGGTCATCGCCTGCAGCCGGGTGCTGTTCGAGGAGGTCGGCGGTTTCGACGAGACCTTCACCGAGTACGGGGGTGAGGACTGGGAGTGGGCCCACCGCGCCTGGACCGCCGGCGCGGTCTTCGCACACGTTCCCGCTGCCGTGGCGTGGCACGACGGGCCGGAGTGGGCGGGCCGCGAGGGTGACACCGCGGGTCTTGCACAGAAGAACATCGAGACGCTGGCGCTCGCTGCGCGGATACCCGTCGCTGGCTCGCGACCGTCGGCGATACGGCTGGGCGGCGACGTGATGCGGGGCACGAGCACTGAGCCCGGAAGCGGCGCGATGCAGGGCACGCCAGCGCGTGTTCCCACAACCGATGTGCTGGTAAGCATCCACACTGCCCCATCCCTTGCAGCGCTTGTGATCTGCGTCGACACGGTGCTGCAGGCGATTCCCGGTGCAATCGTTCGGGTTCCGGCGGCCTTCACAGCCGCTCTGGCGTCGGATGATCGCATCGGCCCTCTCGAACGAGCCGTGTCGTCGCGCCTCACCGTCGAGGTGCCCGTCGCCGTGCGTTTCGACGTGCCCGAACTGCGTGCCGCGGTCGAACGGGTGACGGTGGAACAGCTCGGCTCGCTCGAACTCACCGACGGCAGTCGGATCGCTCTGCTCACCTCCCAGCGGGCACTCTCGCGGGAGGCGCGGTGGGGGCGACACGATCTGTTCCCGCACCTGTCCGCGACGTGCTCAGCCCGTCCCCTCGCCGACGAGCCCGGTCTCGCGGCGTACTTCGGCGGCTGGGGCTGAGGCGCTGCGTCACGAAGGGCCCCCGGCCCGAGGCGCTGTCTAGACTGGGAGGGCATCAGAAAGCAGAGGTCCGGTCGATGACCACCACGCCCGCAACAGCCGTCGCATCACGAGCCGGCAGAGCCGCAACCCCCGCCGAACCCTTCACCGCCGCCGAGCTCGAGGCACTGCGCGCCGACTTCCCGATCCTTCGCGAACAGGTGAACGGGCATCCACTCGTCTACCTCGACTCGGGCGCGACCTCGCAGAAACCGCTCGCCGTGCTCGACGCCGAGCGCGACTACTACCTCCGCCAGAACTCCGCCGTGCACCGGGGCGCGCACACGCTCGCGGCCGAGGCCACGGAGCTGTTCGAAGATGCCCGGCACGCCGTCGCGCGCTTCGTCGGAGCAGGCGACGACGAGATCGTCTGGACGTCGAACGCCACCGAGGCGATCAACCTCGTCGCCTACGCGATGTCGAATGCCAGCGTCGGCCGCGGCGGGCCGGCAGCCGAACGGTTCGCCCTGCGGCCGGGCGACGAGATCGTCGTGACCGAGATGGAGCACCACGCGAACCTCCTGCCGTGGCAGGAACTCGCGGCCCGGACGGGAGCGACGCTGCGGTTCATCCCGCTCGCCGACGACGGCACGCTGCGCCTCGACCTCGCGCCAGACCTCATCGGCGAACGAACGAGAGTCGTCGCCTTCACCCACGTGTCGAACGTGCTCGGAACCATCAATCCCGTTGCCGACCTCGTGGCCCTCGCCCACGGTGTCGGTGCACTCGTGCTGCTGGATGCCTGCCAGTCCGCCCCGCACCTGGCCCTCGATCTCCATGCGCTGGATGTCGACTTCGCCGCGTTCTCGGGCCACAAGATGCTTGCTCCCACCGGAATCGGCGTGCTCTACGGCCGCCGCGAACTGCTCAACGCACTCCCTCCGTTTTTGACCGGCGGGTCGATGATCACGACGGTCACGATGGACGGCGCAGAATACCTGCCCGCCCCGCAACGTTTCGAGGCCGGAACCCAGCGCGTCTCGCAGGCCATCGCGCTCGGCGCGGCCGTCGGCTACCTCGAGGCAGTGGGCATCGACCGCATCGAGGCGCACGAAGCCCTCCTCGGCCAGCGCCTCGTCGAGGGCCTCAGCGCGATCGACGGCGTCACCGTGCTGGGCCCGGCGGCCGGCCGCGAACGGGTGGGGCTTGCGAGTTTCGAGGTTGCGGGCATCCACTCGCACGACGTCGGCCAGTTCCTGGATGACCGGGGCATCGCCGTGCGCGTCGGCCACCACTGCGCGCAGCCGCTGCACCGGCGCTTCGGCGTGACGGCGTCGACCCGCGCCAGCGCGTACCTCTACAACACGCAGGCCGAGGTGGACGAGTTCCTCGCCGGAGTCGCCGACGCCATCACGTTCTTCGCCCCGCCCGCTGTGCAGGCGGCGCCCGCGACCGGTGATCAGGATGCCCGCGCATGAGCTCGGGCGAACTGCAGGGTCTCTACCAGCAGGTCATCCTCGACCATTCTCGTGAGAAGCACGGTTTCGGGCTGCTGCCGGAGGGCGACGCCGAGTCGCACCAGGTGAACCCGACGTGCGGTGACGAGATCACGCTGCAGGTGCATCTGGCCGCCGACGGCTCCGTCTCGCGGCTGGCTTGGGAGGGGCAGGGCTGTTCGATCTCGCAGGCCTCCGCCTCGCTGCTCTCCGACCTCGCGCCCGGCGTCGATGTGCCGGGGATGCGCGAACGGATCGACTCCTTCCGCACCGCAATGCGTTCGAAGGGCCAGATCGAGCCCGACGAGGACCTGCTCGGCGACGCCGTCGTGCTCGGCGGCACGTCGCGGTACATCGCCCGCGTGAAGTGCGCGATGCTCGCCTGGGTCGCCCTCGAGGATGCCCTGTTGAAGCTGCCCGCGCGCGCGTAGCGCGCCCGCGGGGCCCGCACCGCGGGCACGTCTCGCGCCCTCGTCATCGCGGCCACGTCCCGCGCCCTCGTCACCGGGGCGCGCCCTCCTCGGCACGCTTACGGGAGGATCTGGGCCACCGCAGGGTCGCAGAGAGCACCACAGAGGCTCAGATCCTCCCGTAGGGCGAAGACGAACCGCATCGGCCGCGCGCTCGAGCGCCGAGCGAATGCCCTGGCTCGATGATCGGAAAGGAACGTGGGGTCCGACACCCCGGATGATTCTTGGTGGATACGGGTGCCCTGGCAACGTCGTGTGGGCCCAGGGTCGGCGGCGCGGGCGTCAGCGAACGGCGGGCGCGGCGGCGCGGGCGTCAGCGCACGGCGGGCGCGGCGGCGCGCGCCAGCACCGCCGCGACCGTGCGCGGGTCGGCCAGCACGCGGAAGTGGCCGCCCGTGTCGAGCCGCACGTTCTCGGCTCCGGCGAGTGCGCTGCCCTCGGGGATGTGCGGGTCGAAGACGCCGAACACAGAGACGATCCGCGCGTTCGCACTGAGGTCCCGGCCGAGGGCGGAGAGTCCGGCATCCGTCGCCCGGAACGCGCGGAGCGACCGCAACGGCAGGAACCGTGCGTAGCGGGATCCCCCGAACGGCGCCGCCACCGCGACCATCCCGTCGATGCGGGAGGCCGTCGACGGCTGCAACATGAGGCGCTTGCCGACCAGCCCGCCCTTGCTGTGCGCCACGATCACCACCCCGCGGAGGTCGCGCGGGAGAAGGTAGTCGGCGACGATCCGTGCGGCCGCGTCGAGCGGTACCCGGTTGTTCTGCAGCGCCGTCACCACGTGCACCGGATGCCCGGCCGAGTGCAGCGCCTCGATCGTCGGCCGGAGGAACTGCCACGTCTCGAAGATGCCCGGAATCACGAGAACGGGTCGCGCGCTGCCGGTGAGGTACTGGCGCGGGTCGGCCCGCGAGATCGCAGCCCGCGCCTGCCACATCACCGCGTAGAGGTAGTCGAGCGCCCACCAGCGCGCCTCGGCAAGCACCCGCCCGCCCCGCGAGCCCCAGATGCGGCCGATCACCGGGATTCCTCCTCGGCAGGATGCGCACCCTCCACACCCGCGGCGCCCGCCGCGGTCGCGGCAGCGGCCACACGCGATGCACCCTCCGCTGTCGCCGCGGTCGCCGAACCGTCCGCAGCCTGCGCACCCGCCGCAGTCGCCACATCGGCCGCGGCCGGAATGCCCGCCCCGCCCCGCGACGCCCCCGCCCCGGGCGCCGTCGCCCGCACCAGGCCCAGGATCTGCGCCGCCACACGGCGCGGCGCCGTGAGATGCACGACGTGGCGCTGCCCGCGCACTTCGACGAGCCGGGTACCCGGAACCGACCCCGCCACGGCGGCGCACCACTCGTGCCGGGCGATGGGATCATCCGTTCCGCGCACCACCAGCACCGGAACCCGCACCCCCGAGAGCCGCTCCCGCAGCGGGTAGGCGAGCATCGGCGACGTCTCCCGAAGGAACCACCGGAGGCCCGCCCGCGCGGTGTCGGCGAGGGCAATGCGCTTGACGAACAACGGCTCCCCGAGGCTGTCGCGCGCCAGAGCGGCGGCCTGTCGCAGCAGGGTGTCGCGAGACGGGTCGACGACCGGTGCGATGAGTACGAGGTGGGAGACGAGCTCCGGACGCTGCAGCGCCAACTCGGTCACGATCTGGGCACCCATCGAGTGCCCGATCAGCACGGCATCCGCCAGGTGCAACGCGTCGAACACCCGTCCGATCATGCTCGCGTAGGCTTCGATGCTGAGCGGATGCCCGGGGGTTTGCATCCCGCCGAAGCCGGGCAGGTCGAGCGAGAGCGACTCCCCCGCCAGCGCGAGTTCGTCCTGCAGCCTTGTGCTGTACCGGTGCGAGGAGCCGATACCGTGCACGATGACGAACACCGGGCGGCTCATCCGCCCCTCGAGGCTGCTCTGCACCACCCGGAACTGCAGCCCACCGACGCTGAGCAGACGACCCGCTGCGATCACAGGTCAGCCGCCCGGGCGGTAGGGGGCGTCGTCGCGTACGTCGATGCGCTTCGTGTGCGGTGCCACCTCGGTGACGTCGATGCGCGGTACCGCGTCGTGCTCGTCGGCCTTCGGCGCTGTCAGGAGTTGTTCGCGGCGCTCTGCGGCGAAGTCGGCATCGTCTGCGGCGAAGTCGGCATCGTCAGCGGCAGCGTTCTCGGCGTCTGTCGGGTTCTCGGCGTCTGTCGGGTTCTCGGCGTCTGTCGGGTTCTCGGCGTCTGTCGGATTCTCAGTGTCTGCGGGCACGCACCAACGCTAACCCGTGGAACGATTTCGCTGAGGGGGTTGCGCCTCGCGGGGCGGGCGTTCGTGAGGGCGCGATCCTCAGTCGTCTCGCCCCCTGCGGAGTCCCTACGAGTCCCCGCCCACAGCCGGCTCCCCTACGAACGTGTGCGCCTCGCCGGCGAGCTCCGGCCAGAGCTGCTGGTCGTCGACACGCACCCAGTCGCGGGCCGGGCTGCCGTCGGCGGCGTGCGCCCGGGCGATGCCGCGCTCCCGCAGGTCGGCGCCACGCGCGGCGGGCAGCTCGACGATGAGGTCGTCGCCGTCGAGGAACGCAAAGACCGTGCCGTGCACCGTGAGACCGTCGCCGGTCACGGCCACCCCCTCCTCATCGCGCATCAGAAGAGCGAGGTTCTCGTAGCTCTCGGTTGCCGCAACGGAACTGACCATGTCTCTGCCTCCCAGCAGCTCGAACGACGGCACCGCGGGAGTGCGCGGCGCCCTCCCACGCTAGAGCAGAACGGTCCAGAGCAGAACGGTCTGGAGCAGAACGGTCTAGAGCAGAACCGTCGCCACCGGGAAGGTCACGCTGTCGGCGCGGTAGTACGAGAACGCGTACTCCTGCGGCAGGCCTCGCCCGTCGACCAGCACCTGTTCCCGCACCAGTACCGGCGAGCCGGTCGGGATGCCCAGCATCTTCGCCGTCGCCGCCTCGCAGGCGGTCGCGTCGATCACCGAGCGGATCTCCTTCAGCGGCGATCCGTACACGAATTCGAACGCCTCCGCGAGGCTCGGGAAGTGTTCCCAGGTGGCTGGCTGCTCGAACTCCCGTCGGAAGTAGGCGATGCGAACCCCGAACGGATCCCCGTCGTTGTAGAAGCAGTGCTCGACGAGGCCGACGTACTCCTCGTCGGTCTGGAGGTTCTCGGCGATCGTCGCGGTGGAGTGCACCGTGCGGTAGTCGGTGCGGATGACCGAGAACCGGTTCGACGACTTCCACGGCAGGATGTCGTCGACCGGGAGCTGCATCACCGCGGCCGTGATCTTCGTGCCCGCCCGTCGCTGGCGGCTCACCCGGCCCTCGGCGGCCAGAAGCTGGAGGGCCTCCCGCACCGCGGTGCGGGTGATGCCGAGCGAGCGGATGAGGGTGTCCTCCACCAGCTTCTCGTCGGCCACGATGTCACCCGAGCGGATCAGAGCCTTGATCTGGTCGTAGGCTCGCCTGGTCTGGTTGCTCGAGGCCGCGGTGCCCACAGGGGGTCGGGCGTCTGGCATGTACCCTCCCGACGATGAGACTGCCTGTGACGAATTCTGGGTCTGAGGGTACCAATCTGTCGTTTCGAACATGTGACCGCGACCTGACAATGCGGCGGGCCCGCTCACGTCGTCGTCATGAGCGGCACGACCTTCTCGGCGAACCGCACGACGTCGACCTCGTAGTCCGCGAAGGTGAGGGCGGCCAGCGTCACGCCGGCCTCGGTGTCGAGGGCGTCGAGGTAGGCCGCGATGCGCGCGTATGAACCGACGATGTGTGGGGAGTACCAACAGGAACCCGAGAGATAGGTCGCCCGCTCCGGGTGTTCGAACACGATCTCGGGCACATCCTCCGTGCGGGAATCGTGCTGCTGGGCGGCAGCGGTTCCCGAGCGGTCGTTGCTGGCGGCGGCGAGCATGCCCGCGGCGGCCCCCAGATCGACGCCCGCCATGTAGTGCCGGGCCTGGACGATGGCCTCCTCATCGGTCTCGGCCATGATGATGCCGAGCAGCACCGCGCTCTCGCACGTGCGACCGTTCAGGTCGAGCCGCTCCAGGAGCGCATCCCGGGCGACCTTCAGCACCTCCTGCGGGCCGAGGATGAAGTTCACGTCGGCGTGGGCCGCGGCCACGTCGAGGCTCGCCGCCGACTGGCCGGGCACGACGACCGTGATCGGGTGCGCCGGTTTCGGCTGCACGATGCAGTCGTCGAGGTCGAAGAACCGGCCGTGGTGGGTGACCCGCCCGGTGTCCCAGAGCTTGCGCATCACCTCCACGAATTCGCCGCTGTAGACGTAGCGGTCGCTGTAGTACTCGTCGCTCGGCCAGAGCCCCATCTGCTCGTACTCGAAACGGTTCCAGCCGGCCACGATGTTGACCCCGAACCGACCGTTCGACGCGTCGTCGAGCGTGGAGACGGTGCGGGCGATCATGGCGGGGTTCGCCGCGGGCACCCCCACCGACGCCCAGAGCTTGACGGTCGACGTCGCCTCGACGAGGGCGGCCATCAGCGCGGTCGACTCGACGGCGTGGTTCCAGAAGTCGGTCTCGCCGCCGAATCCACGATATTTCACCATCGACAGCACGAAGTCGTAGCCGTGGGTCTCCGCATCGACGGTGATCTGCCGGTTCAGCGCATAGGTCGGCATGTACTGCGGCGAGTTCACCGAATAGATGTACCCATTGTTCGTGGTGGGGAGGAACACTCCGCATTTCATGTGGCGCTCGATTCTGTCGGGTGGATGTCGCGGAGTGGATGTCGCGGGCCGGATGTCGCGGGCCGGATGTCGCGGGCCGGGCTCAGTGCTCGAGCAGGTTCTCGCGGAGCGTCGTCCCGGAATACCCGTCGCGGATCAGCCCCCGCCGCCGGAGCGCCGGCGCCAACCCGTCGGCGACCTCCGCCATGTTCCGCCTGGTCGTCGGCAGGTAGAACAGGAACCCGTCGCCGCCCACCTCGTCCATGATCTCGCCCATCCTGGCCGCGACCGTGTCGGGGCTGCCGACCAGGCCGAGGTCGGTGATCTGGTACGACGTCGCCACGACTTCCCTGAGCGACAGATCGGCCGAGTTCTGGAAGATCGCCGCCACCGAGCTGTTCTCGCCGTTCTGCCGGCTGAAGTCGATGTCCCGGATGAGCGTATCGGGGTCGATCGCCCCGAAGTCGATGCGGCCACCGCTGGTGTACGACATGTTCCAGAGGTTGTACTCGATCGAGGCGTCGCTGAGACGAGCGGCCGCCATGGCCTTCTTCTTCTCCTGGGCCTCGGCATCCGTCTCGGCGATCACCGGTGTGACGAGGAAGAGGAACTTCACCGCATCCGGGTCCCGACCATAGACGGCGACCCGGCGACGCATGTCGAGCCGGTACTCCTTCATCTCCTCGACGCTCTTGCTGAGCGACATCATCGTGTCGTCGTAGCGGGCGGCGAGGTCGCGCCCGGCCTCGGATCCCCCGGCCGACGCGATCGGCGGCCGGCCCTGCGGCCCCGGGATCGTGTTCAGCGGACCGCGGGAGGAGAAGTACTTTCCGACGAAGTCGATCGGCTGCACCTTCGTGTGGTCGGCGTAGACCGCGTTCCAAACGTCGGCGAGCACCGCGCCGGGCTTCCACGAACCCTGCAACTGCTGTACGACATCCACCCATTCCTGAGCCATCAGGTAGCGCTCGTCGTGCTCGAAATGCTCGGCATACCCGTAGTTCTGCGCGACCCTGTCGGTGACACTGGTCACGACGTTCATCCCGACCCGCCCCTCGGTGAGGTGGTCGAGAGTTGCGAAGAGCCGGGCGGCGAGGTAGGGCGGGTACTGGATGACCGAGGCCGTCGGGATGATCCCGATGTGCTTGGTGCGCTGGGTCATCAGCGGCACCAACGGCATCGGGTCGTTCTTCGGGGCCATGAAGCCGCGCCGGAGCGAGGTCTCCGCGGTGCCCTGGTAGCTGTCCTCCACCATGGCCGTGTCTTCGATCAGGATGTAGTCGAAGCCCGCGCGCTCCATCGAGGTCGCGAGATCCACGTAGATGTCGGGCTTCATCCAGTCGGTGACGTTCGATCCGGTCCAGAGACCGTCACCGCCCTTCTCGCTCCAGGGCTGGATGCCGAAGCCTGCGCCGAGAAACCAGCCGAGGTGGATCATGTCGTGCTCCTGAGTGTGTCGTTCGTGAGTCGGTCGTGGAAGGTACCGGGGCCGTAGCCGCTCTGGGCGAGCCCCCGGCGTTGCAGTTCGGGTACGAGGCCGTCGAGCACGTCGTCGAGGTAGTGCCGGCTGATCAGCCCGCCGCCCCCGTGGAAGAGCAGGAAGCCGTCGCCGCCGACCTGGTCGATGGCCGCCTCCATCTCATCGGCGACGCTCTCCGGCGTACCGACGAGCCGGAGCGAGGTGGACTCCCCCTTGCCCGACATCGCCTCACGCAGTGATGACCCGCGGGTCATCTTCTTCATGCCCTCGAGGATGCTCTGGGCTCCGTTCGTCGTGGCGTCTTCGGGAATCGGCGCATCCAGGTCGTACTCGGCGAAGTCGATCTCGGCGATGTTCGACAGCTGCACCAGGCGCCGCAAAAAGTTGTCGCCCTCGGCCGAGTACATGCGCGCCTCCTTGTCCTCCGCCTCGGCGACGCTCTCCCCGAGGATCGGCGTCACCATGTACAGCACCTTCGTCGCATCCGGGTCGGTGCCGGCCGCCTCCGCGCGCCTCCGGATGCCGTCGCGGTAGGCCTTCATCGCATCGATTCCGCTCGGCACCGACACGATCAGGTCGGCCCATTTCGCCGCGAAGTCCATGCCCGACGACGAGCCGCCGGCCTGGCAGAGCACGGGACGGCGCTGAACCAGCGGGGTGGTGCCCGGGGCATCCAGCGCGAAGGAGCGGCCCTCGAAGACCGCCCGGCCCCGGGCATCCGGAACCGCGCCCGCCCGCCAGAGAGACGAGACCGCCCGCAGGTACTCATCGGCCCGGGCGTAGCGTTCGTCGTGTTCCCAGAGCGTGTCGAGGCCGATGTTGCGGGCGGCGAGATCCTCGAACGAGGTCACCACATTCCAGCCCGCACGCCCGTCGGAGAGCTGGTCGAGAGTCGCCTGCAGCTGGGCGATGCGGTGCGGCGGGTAGAGACTCGTCGACATCGTGGTGACGATGCCGAGCGAGGTGGTGGCCGCGGCGATCGCGGCGGCCAGGGGCAGAGGATCGTGTTTCGGCGCCTTCACTGTCGCCTTGAATTCGGCCTCCATCGTGCCGCCGAAGTTCTCGGGCACCACGCTCGAATCCTCGAGCATGATCAGGTCGATGGATGATCTCTCGAGCGCCCGCGCCATGTCGATGTAGAACTGGCCGTCGGTCCAGCCGGTCACGTTCGGGCCGGCCCAGGGCCGGTTCCAGGCGGTCGGCATGTAGTTGACGAACCAGCCGAGGATCATCCGCCTGCGGGCGGTGCTGTCGAGGCTCATGCGTTCTCTCCCGGTGTCCAGGCGAAGCGCGCCTCGGGAAGTCCGAGACGGTCGCGGAGCAGCGTGGCGGGGTCACGCGCCTCCACCAGCGCCGGCAGCACACCGTGGATCAGCTGGCCGGCGAGCGCGCCGTCGGCCACTCCCGTGACGAGATACCCGTCGGCGGCCGTGGGCGGCGGCGCGAGGGCAGCCTCTCCGCGCACCTCCAGCAGCACTCGGCACCCCGCCTCCTGTGCCCCGTCGACGTCAGCCTCGGTGGCGGCGATCACCACGTCGGCCACGGCTGCCGCGCCGCTGCCTGAGGCCGCGAACACGACGGGCCGGCCCTGCGGCGAGCGCGGCATGTTGAGCGGGCCGCGCACCGAGAAGAAGTCACCGCGGTGGTTCGTGACGTGCACCTTCGCCGGATCGACGTACTGGCCGCGCGCGACGTCGGCGACGAGGGCCCCGGGTTCCCACGAGTTCCAGAGCGCGAACACCGCGGCCAGGTAGTCGTCGGCCGCCTGTTCGAGGGCGAGATCATCGGTGACCCCCGACGCGTTCCAGCGGTCGGTGTCGTCGGTCGAGCTGAACGTCGGCGCTGCGGTGTCGACGAACCAGCCCGCACGGCCCGAGGTGAGCGCGTCGAGCGTTCCGAGCGCCCGCGCGGTGTGGAACGGCGGCTGCAGCCACGGCATCAGAGTCGGCACGAGGCCGATCGACGGTGCGCGCCTGCTGGCCGCACCCGCGATGAGGATGGGGTCGGGCGACGCGAGCGACTCGCAGGGCAGCAGTGCGGCATCCGCGCCGGCCGCGTCGAGCGCCGCGATGAGGTCGAGCTGGGCGCGCACGGGCGCCTGTTCGAGGCGCCAGGCGACGATCACCGCGGCACCTGCTTGAGAAAGTCGAGGTAGGTGCCCGCGACCAGCTGTGGCTGCTGGTCGAGCACGTAGGCGCCCGCCGCCAGCTCGTGGTACCGGATGCCGGGGCGGGCGGCGAGCGTGGCGCCGGCGTAGGGGTGAAGCACGTCGGCCGTGCCGCTGAACAGCACCGCCGGGCATCCGGTTGCGGCCAGCTGCGAACCCAGGTCGGCGCCGAAGACGGCGAGGTACGCCTCGTGCCAGCGCTCCCCCGCGCCGAGCTTGTCCACCACCTCACGCTGGCGGAGGGCGAGGCCCGGCGGGTAGGCGTCCGGGTCGCCGTCGATGGCCGCGACCTGCTGCCAGGCGATGCCGAGGTGGGAGCCCTCATCGTCGACCGTCATGCCGTGCACGGAGGCGTGCCACCGCGCGGCCTCATCCTGGGAGAGCACGAGGCCGCCGATCATCCCGAGGCTCAGCACCCGGCCGGGGTCGGCTGCGGCCACCGCGATGGCGATGGCCGCGCCGGTGTGGTGCCCGAGGAGGTGGAATTCCCGGGCATCCACTGCCGAGGCCACGTCGAGCACGACGTCAGCCCACTCCCCGAAGCTGTAGGGCGCGGCGGGCGTGTACGAACTCCCGAAGCCCGGGGTGTCGAGAGCGACGAAACGGTAGGTCGCGAGCGGCGAGCCACCCAGTGCCTCCACGAACGACTCGAACATCGCCGACGACGCGGCCGTCTGGTGCAGCAGCAGCACGACCTCCTCCCCCGTGCCGGCCGTACGCACGTGCACCTGTCCGGCGCTCGTGTCGACGTACCCGCGGCGCATCATCAGAAGGAGTGCAGGTTCTCGAGCAGGGTCTTGTGCGAGTAGTCGTTCCGCATGAGACCGCGTCTCTGCAGCGCCGGAGCGACCCCGTCGGTCATCTCGGAGATGTACTGGCGGCTGATCGGCTGGCCGTAGATGAGAAACCCGTCGCCGCCCACCTCCTGCATGAACTCGTCCATCTGGCTGGCGATCGCATCGGGCGTGCCGACCATCTCGGTCGTCTGCACGCGCATCCCACTGAACCCCTCGCGGATGGTCTTGCCACCGAGCTGCTTCCGCCAGATCTCGAACTGGCTCTGGTGACCGTTCGTCGAGAGGTCGTCGGGGATGGGCTGGTCGGGGTCGAACTGCGAGAAGTCGATCTCGGTGAGCGCGCCGAAGTGAGCCATCTGCACCTCGAAGTTCTGCTGCTTGCGGGCGTACCATGCCTCGTTCTTCGCCTGCGCGTCAGCCATCGTCTCGCCGACGATCGGGTAGACCACCGAGAAGACCTTGATGTCGTCGGGGTTCCGGCCGAACGACTCGGCCCGGCGACGGATGTCGGCGCGGTACGCCTTCGCACCGGCGGCCTCATTCGGGATGGTCAGGATCACATCGGCGTACTGCGCGGCGAAGTCCCGGCCGCGGGGCGATCCACCGGCCTGGCAGATGACCGGGCCGCCGTTGGGGCCGGCTGGAAGGTTCAGCGGGCCGCGGGTCTTGTAGTACGTGCCCTCGTAGTTCACCGGGTTCACCTTCGTGAAGTCGGTGTAGTAGCCGCTCTCGGCGTCGGCGAGGATGGCGCCCTCCTCCCACGAGCCCCAGAGCGCCTTGGCCGCGAGCATGAACTCCTCGGCCATGTCGTAGCGGAGGTCGTGCTCGGGCAGCTTGTCCATCCCGTAGTTCTTCGCGGCGAGGTCTTCGCTCGACGTCACGACGTTCCAGCCGACGCGGCCGCCCGAGAGATTGTTGATCGTCGCGAACTGCCGGGCCAGCTGGTACGGGTGGTAGAACGTCGTCGAGGCGGTAGCGATGATGCCGATGTGCTGGGTGGCCTTCGCGAGCATCGCGGCCGTCGCCACCGGATCCATCTTCGGCGCGTAGCGGGCGTGCTTCAGCTCGATCTCCGAGGTGCCCTGATAGATGTCCGACACCATCAGCGAGTCCTCGAGCATGATGAAGTCGAAACCGGCGCGCTCGAGGTTTCGCACCATGTCGATGTGGAACGAGCCGTCGAACCAGGTCTTCGGGTCGTTGCCCGGGTAGGGCGACTTCCATTCGGGAGCGGTGAGGTTGGCGAACCAGCCGAGACGGAACGGGTCAGCAGACATAGCGGTACTTCCTTAGGGTGTGGTGCGGGTGTTCTTTCGGTCAGGTTCGAAGGGCCGGATGCGCGGCCCGTGCTCACGCGGCCGCGGAGATCTCCGACGGGGCGGCCTCGCAGGCCTCCAGGAGCGCATGCTCGGTGAGGCCGCCGCTGCCCCGGGTGAGCTCGGCGATGACCTCACCGTGGTGGAGCACGATCACGCGGTGGCAGATCGCCGCGAGCTGTTCGTGGTCGCCCGAGAACACCACCACCGCGCTGCCGGCGGCTGCGGCATCCATCGCGTCGCCCAGCAACGCCTTCGCGGCGCCCGGATCGACGCCCTGGGTGGGCTCGTCGAGCAGCAGCACGCCGGGGTTCAGCTGCAACCACTTCGCGAAGACGATCTTCTGCTGGTTGCCGCCGCTGAATGCCGCGAGCGCGTAGTCGGGGCGGTTCGGGGTGACCTGCACGTTGCCCATCAGCTCGGTGGCGCGCTTCCGGAGTGCCGGGCCGCGGATGCCGAAGAGGGCTGAGAACGACCCGATCACCGGAAGAGTGACGTTCTCCTCGGCGGTGCCCGCGATCCAGACCCCGTCGCGGAGCCGGTTGCCGGGCACCAGGGCCACACCGGCCGCGATCGCCGCCGACGGGGTGCTGAACTCGGCTCGGCTGCCGTCGATGGAATAGCCACCGGCGGTCGCCTTCTGTTCACCGCACAGCAGGAACGGCAGTTCCTCCTGGCCCATGCCGGCGAGTCCCGTGACGCCGACCACTTCGCCGCCGTGGGCTGTGAAGCTCACATTCGATACCCGGTCGCCGCTCAGGCCCTCGACGCTCAGCCGGGTGGGGCCGCCCGCAAAGGCCGGGGGCACGGGGAAGAAGTCGTCCATCCGGCGGCCGAGCATATGGGCGACCAGCTCGGCGCGACTGGTGTCGGAGATCGCCACGTGCACGACATCCCGGCCGGCGCGCATCACGGTGGCGCGGTCGCAGACGTCCATCACCTCGGAGAGGCGATGGCTCACGAAGATGACACCGGCACCGAGGTCGGCGACCCGGCGCATCAGCACCAGCAGCCGGTCGGCCTCGGGCTTCGAGAGCGCGGCGGTCGGTTCATCCAGAATGAAGAGCTGCTTGTCGCTCTCGGTGTCCATCAGGCGCATCGCCCGGGCCACGGCGAGCAGCGCGCGCTCGGCGGGGCTGAGGGTGGAGACCTCGGCGTCGAGGTCGAAGCGCACGCCCAGCCGCTCCATCAGCTCCTCGTAGATCGCCTTCTCACGTCTCACGTTCACCGGGGCGAGCAACCGGGTGCCGTAGCGGGCATTGATGCCGAGGTTCTCGAGCACGGTCATCGATTCGACCAGGCCGATGTCCTGGTGGATGACCGCGATACCGCGGGTGTGCGGGTCGATCGTCGGCATCGCGAGCGGTTCACCGAACACGTCGACACTCCCGCTGTCGGGTACGACCACTCCGGTCAGGCTCTTCACGAGCGTGCTCTTGCCGCAGCCGTTCTGGCCGAGCAGGGCGTGCACCTCACCGGCCCGCACCGTGAGCGAGACGTCTTCGAGGGCGACCGAGCCACCGTACGACTTCGCGAGATTCCGCACCTCGAGGGCGAAAGGGGCGCTCACTTCGCCTGACCTCCGCCGCGCCGGCTGCCCGCGATCTTCGCGGCGGTCACCGCGACCATCAGCGCCACGCCGTAGAAGACGTTCGAGACCCAGGTCTGTGCTCCGAGGAGCTGCAGGGCGGTGATGCCCACGGTCAGCAGGTAGAGCGCTGCGACTGTGCCGAAGGCGTTGAACCGGCCGACCGAGATGGCCGTTGCCCCCAGGAAGGCTGCGGCGAACGGCTGCAGCATGTACTGGCCGCCCACACTCGGGTCGACCGCGCCGAAGTAGCCGATGAAGCAGATGCCGATGAACGACGCCAGGAGTCCGGAGACGATGTACGCGCCGGCACGGATGCGGTTGACCGGCACTCCCGAGAGACGGGCCGCGTTGCGATTGCCGCCGATGAAGAGCGTGTAACGGCCGAGCGGTGTGCGCTGGTAGACGTACCAGAGCACGATCACGAGGATCCAGGCGTACCAGGTGATCAGCGGGATGCCGAGCAGCTGCGAGCGGGCGAAGTCCACGAAGCCGTCGGGGATGCCCGAGATGATCCGGCTGTTCGTGATGAGGTACGACAGGCCGCTGAGTGCGGTGAACGAACCGAGCGTCGCGACGAACGAGTCCACGCCGATCCTGACCACCAGCAGCGCGTTGATGAGGCCGACGATCACGCCGAGGGCGAGCCCGGCGAGGATGGCCAGCGGTGCCGGGACGCCGAGCTTCACCAGCTGCGCCACGATGGCGCCCGTGGCGACCATGGTCTGGGCGATCGAGAGGTCGAAGTCGCCGAGGCGCAGGATGACCGTGGCGGTGAGCCCGAGAAGGAGCACGAGCGACTGCGCGTTCACCATCGTGGTGAACAGTGACGCCGTGCGGAACTGCGGGAAGATGATGATGCAGGCAATCACCAGCACGGCGAGTCCCCCCACGAGGGCCCAGCGTTCGGTGAAGCCGGCCCACGAGAACTGCGACTTCGGCGGTGCGGTGAAGTCGTGTTTCAGCGGCGGCGGGTTCGTGGCTGTCGGCGTGGCGGTTGAAGCGCTCATGCGTGCGGCTCTCTCCTGGTGATGGTTGGGGTGCGAACGACGGGAGGGTGCGGGGGGGGTGTGGTGTGGCCGGGCGACCTGTTCGGGATGATCGCATCGCCCGGCCACAGCGGTGCTGCCTAGCTCTTCCAGGCGGTGGTGAACGCGTCGGCGTACCCGTCGTACTCAGGGAAGGTCGATGAGGCCGAACCGTCACCGACATTGGTCGAGTCGATCATCCGGGTCGGGATCACGTAGTCGAGCAGGGCCGAGCCGGTCATCTCGCGGGCGATGTCGTCGAAGGCCGCCCAGCCGATCCAGGCGGTGGGAGGCATTGCCGTCGTCATGGCCTGGTCGCCGGCCACGATCGCGTCGAGGTTGACCTGGAGGCCGTCACGACTCAGCACTTTGGCCTTGGAGTTGGCCGCGGCGAGCACGGGTGCCACGAACGGGGTCGCGCTGTCCCACACGGGGTAGACGTAGTTCACGTTCTGGTCCTTCTGCAGGGCCGTTCCGAGCTGGCTGCCGATGTCGGTGGAGACGTTCGCCACGTCGACGTTCAGGCCCGTGAACGTGCAGTCCTCGGGGCAGTACTCGTCGAACACGCTCTTGGCACCGTCGTACATCTTCTGCCACACGCCGACCGAGCTGGAGTAGAGCGAGACGATGTCGGCCGTGCATCCGGAGTCCACCAGGGCCCACTTGGCGGCGTTCTCGCCGTCCTTCGTGAAGTCGGAGGTGAAGTTGTCGTACATGCCCGCGGGAACGGGGTCGCTCGGGTCGCTGTTCAGGGTGTTCTGGATGGGGATGCCCGCAGCGGTCGCCTCCTGCAGGGCCGAGCTCACCACGGCGGGATCGATACCGACGAGGATGATGCCGCCGGCGTTCTGGGCGATCGCCTGCTGGATGCCCTCGTTGAAGCGGTTCGCGGCGCCCTGGCCGTCGTAGGTGACGATCTTCACGCCCGCCGCGTCGGCAGCAGCCTGCACACCCGTGGCCATGTCGGTCGAGAACTGGTTCATGCTGACGGTGATGAACCACACGGTCTTGCCGGAGAGCTTTGCCAGGTCGAGCGGTGCGGTGGGTGCGACCAGCGCGGTGACGGCGGTCGAGGCCTCGACATCGGCCTTGACGGCGGCGACGCAGGCCGTCTGCGCTGAGGTGAGCTCCGCTGTCGCGGTGCTCGCCGCAGAGGAGGATCCAGTGGCTGAGGTGCACGCAGCAAGCGAGACCGACACCCCCACGACGAGCACGAGGCTCGCGGCCAGTTTCGGGAATTTCATTCGGAACTCCAAGAGAGTAAGAGGTGCTCGGGTAGTTGTTCCAGTGAAGTGGGGCCCGGTTTCCCCGCAGTATCTACCCGATTAAGTGCCTATTACGCAGCGACCCCCGTGTTTCCAACAGCGCACTCCGAGAAGAAGGGCCGGTCAGGGGGCGGTTTCGGCGGCGTTGTTCGTACCGTGCTGGCGGGTCGGCCGAATAACGCGGCTCACCGTGGGGAAAACGCGGTGGGCGGCGTGCGCCGGAGAGTCAGGATTCGAAGCGCTCGAGCCGCTGCCGGTCATCCGGCCCGATCAGCCCACTGCGGATCGCCTCCTCGCGGAGTGCCACTTTCGTGCCGACGTCGATTCCCGCCAGCCGGTACTTCCGGCGGATCCGTTTGAGGTGCGACTTCGCGGTCTCCTCGCTGATGTGCAGCAGCGTCGCGATCCGTTTCGCCGAGTCTCCCGAACTGTAGAGGGCCATCACCCGCCGTTCCTGCGCCGACAGCCGCGACGCGTCGTCGCCCGCCTCGAGGTGCGGGACCAACCGGGCAGACACGAAGGTCGCACCGGAGTGGGCAGCATGCACGGCCAGCACGATGTTCTCGGCCTGCTCGCTCTTCACGAGGTAGCCGAGGGCGCCGGCGGCGAGCGCTTCACGCACGACAGCCGGCTTGGAGTAGGTGCTCATCACCACCGTCCTGACGCCGACGGTGCAGAGGGCCCGGAGTTTGACCGAGATCGGCAGGTTGTCGCGCAGGTCGAGGTCGAGCAGTACGACATCCACCGGGAACTGCGGATGCGCCAGCAGATCGGGCCAGCTGCTCACCGCGGCGACGAGCTCGATGTCGGTGGTCGCGGCCCTGATCCACTCGCCGAGGGCGGTCAGGAGCATCCGGTGGTCATCGACGATCGCGAGTCGGATTCCCGTTGCTGCCATACAGGCATCCTGCCAGATCGGCGGGAGCCATCCTGTCGGAACGACACCCGGAAGGGGGGCGCGGGCGGGCGACGACCGCCACCGTGCGCTCCGGGTTCCCCCGGAGTAGATTTCAGAGGTGACGACACGTTCTGGGGCCAGCCGTCGCCCGGCGTCCCCCGAAGAGGCCCCCTCTCCGGGTTTTCGACTCGGAGCTGTCTGTGCGCGGGGATTCGGCGTGGTCTTCTCTCTCTCCGCGATGCTCAACCTGGTGGTGCCGCAGCTGGACCGGGCGGGATCGTTCGCCCCCGCTCTGCTCGGGATCGCCCTCATGATCGCGGGCTTCGTGGTTCTCGGCAGCCGCCAGACCGCCGTGCGCGTGGCACTGGTCTACGGCGCCGGTCTGGCCACACTGGCGGCCTTCCTCCTGCCCGGCGTGAGCATCGACTCCCCGGCGACACTCGCCACGGTGACCGCCCTCTCCTCGATGGCCGTTCCGTCATTGCTCGTGGCCGTCGCCGATCGTCGCTCACTACCGGTCGTCGCGCTTGCCTCCTTCGTGCCCGTGCTCGTTCTCGCCGTCGTTGTGACCGCACCCTCCGGCCGCGCGCCCTTCGTCGCGGTGGCCGTGGTGGGCGGCTGGATGGCGATGACCTTCGCCGGGTTGTGGCTCGCACGGAGCGTCCGTCGTGCCGACACCGGCGTCGATCGACTGAGGGAGGGCTACGCCGCCGAGCGCCGCTCCACCGAGACGGAGGCGGAACTCCGCTATGGAGCACGGATGCTGCACGACACGGTGCTCGCAACGCTCACGGTCATCGCTCATTCCGGCGTCGGGGTGCGTCCGGCTGCGCTTCGCGAACAGGCTGCCGCCGACAGCGCTCTGCTCGCGCAGCTCCGCACGGCGGGCACTCTCGCGGTTCCCATGCCGGTGAGGCCGGAGTCGGAGGATCTGCCGGAGTCGCTGGACTCGCAGGAGGCGCTGGGGGCGCTGGACTCGCTGGACTCGCTGGCTGAGCATCCACAGAGTGCGCTCCACGCGGCGGTCGAGACGTGGTGCGCCGCCCGCGACTTCAGCGTGACCTGGTACGGCCGGGCCCGGTTGGCTGCGACATCCGGCCAGCTCGACGCCCTGACCCTGGCCGTCATCCAGTGCCTCGAGAACGTGCGCCGACACTCGGGCGAGACCGTCGCCGAGATCACCGTCAGCGAGGATGAGGCGCTCGTGCGTGTGGTCGTGACAGACACCGGCACGGGCTTCGAGCGGGCCCTCGTTCCCGCGGGTCGCCTGGGGCTGGCCGAATCGGTCGAGGCCAGGATCGCCGCCGCCGGCGGAGTCGCGCGGGTGTTCTCCTCCCCTGGCCGGGGCACGACGGTGCTCCTGGAGGTTCCGCGATGAGTACGCGGTTCGACCGGGCGCCCTCTGCGACGTCGGACCCGTCCCCGTCTTCGTCCCCGTCCTCCGTGCCCGACGCGACCAGCACCCTGTCGCAGCTCATCGCGGCGACCAGCGGTGGGCCGGCGGCGATCAGCCGGCTGCGCGCCCGCATCCGCCAGGACGGCAACGTGAGCGCGGGCTATCTGGGCCTCGGTTTCGTGGTTCTCGGCGGGCTGTTGATGGTTCGCGGACTCGCCTCCCTGGCGTGGTCATGGTCGGGCGGACCCTTCCGCTGGTTGACGCTTCTCGCCTGGGGGCTGCTCATCGTGCTCTTCGTCGGTTCAGTGCTGGCAGCGAAGCGGAACGGGGGAATCATCCCCGGGCGCCTCTCGCGGCTCCTCACCGGCACCGGGGTGCTGTGCATCGCTCTCGACCTCGCGGCCTTCACCGTCGACGGCGGCACCACAGCCCTCTACCCCACGACGATGATCGGCTTCGGGGCGTGCCTGCTCGCCTGCCTCCCCCTGCAGCTGCTCCGGCGGAGCGTCTTCGGCGCCGTCTGCCTGGCCGTCGGCGGTGGCGGCGCACTGGTGGTCGGCTACCTCTTCGACCCGTCCAGTCTCTCCGCCGGGGTGACCGGCCTCCTCCTCGGACTCACACCCGTCGTGGCGGGAATCTCGATGATCGGTGCCTCGGATCGGTATCTCGGGCGGAAGATCGACCGCGCGGTCACGGAGAGTCTCGTCACCGCCTCCGCCGTGGGCCACGGAATGGGTTCGGTCTCGGAACTCCGACGACTCGACAGCGCGGCGGAGAGTCTCCTGGCCTCTGTGTCGCGGTTGCCGGTCGACCATCCCATCGATGCCGACACGGCCGCGAGAGCCGAGCTCCTCGGCGACGATCTCCGGCTCGCTCTGCTCTCCGACCACGAGCAGACCTGGCTCCAGATCGCGGTGACGGAATCGGAACGCCTCAGTCGATCGGTCTCGATCGACGACCCCGGATTGCTCGCGGCGACTCTCGAACCCGGTCGTCGCGGGAACCTGCTCGCCCTGACCTGGCTCTGCGCAGCCACCGCGACCGCGCCCGTGCTCGAACTGGCCTTCTCCGGATCAGCCGGGGGCGGCGTTGCTCCCGTGACCGTGGTGTTCGCCCTCACCGACACGCGACGGCGGGGAATCGATCCGGCGGTGTGGCCACTGTTCGACCGGCTCGGCCGGTACACCATGGAGGTGGGGGCCGACCGGGCGCTTGTCAGGGTCGATCTCGGCTGACGCGGCTACGGCTACGGCTTCGGCTTCGGCCACAGCCGGCAGGGCATCCGAGCCCCGAACCGTCGTCCTGTCAGTGCGCCTCGAGGAACGGCACGCAGAACCCGCCGACCGTCACCACGACCATCCCGATTCCGACGGCGATGCCGGTGTGCAGCCGCTTCCGCCCCGATTCACCGCGGGTCGTCCCCCACATGTAGGCGCTGACATGCACCCGATGGGCCTCATCGACGAGTTGCTGGGTGCCGGGAAGGCTGAGATCGAGCGACCCGCTCGCGACCTGCGCCTCGATGCGGGTCGCCTCCTCCAGCGTCATCAGTTCGTTCCTGCTGCGCTTCAAACCCTCACCGCCCGTTCCGGATGCCCACCCTCAGCCTAGGCACACCAGGAGCCGAGGCACCACCCCCCGGCCGTGCCCCGAGCATCCTCGTCACCCGGGGCGGAGGCTCGACGCCGCCGCCCTCCGCACAGCGACGGTCAGGGCATCCAGCAGCGTCGACTCCAGGTTCCACCGCTGCCAGAACAGGGGCACGTCCGTCGGCCGTCGTGGAGCCAGCTCGACGAGGTCACCGCGGGTGAGTTCGGCCTCGCACTGCTGCTCGGGGAGCATCCCCCAGCCGAGCCCGGCCACGATGGAACGCGCGAAGTCTGCCGAGGTCGGCACGAAGTGCCGGGGAGCAGCACCGGCCCGGTCATCCGGAACCAGCTGGCGGAGGAACCCGCTCTGCAGCTCGTCGCGCCTGTCGAAATCGATGTGCGGCGCGGTCGGCAACCACGAAGCGAGTTCGCCGGCAACGCCCCGCCATCGCCCGATATACGACGGGCTCGCCACCGCCCGGTAGCGCATCACGCCGAGCGGCGTCACCGAGCATCCCTGTACCGGCTCGGGATTCGACGTGACCGCAGCCATCACGGAACCGGACCGGAGCATGGCCGTCGTGTACCCCTGGTCGTCGCGCCGCACGTCGAAGACGACATCGAGGCGCCCGGCCGCCTCGGCCAGGGCCGGCAGGAACCACGTCGCAAGGCTGTCGGCGTTCACCGCGACCGGGATCACCGGCCACTTAGCGCCCGGGCCCGCTCCCGCCTGGCCGAGCTCGGCGAGCGCCTCCGCCTCGACCAGCTGCACCTGGCGGGCGAGCCTCAGCACCACATCCCCCGCCGATGTCGGCCTCACCGGATTGCTGCGCTCGACGAGGATCTGGCCCGCCCGCTGCTCCATCGCCTTCACCCGCTGCGAGACCGCCGATGCGGTGATGTGCAGACGAGCTGCGGCAGCCTCGAACGTCCCCTCGTCGACCAACACGATGAGGGTCGCCAGCTGCTCTCGGGCGAATCCATTCATAAGCTCAGCTTAGGTTCACTGAAAATCTTTAGCTGGATTCATTCTGTGGAGGACCCTAGTGTCGGACCGTGCCCGCTTCCGAGACCCTCCTGCCCGCGCTGCTCGGCCTCCTCACCGGCCTGTCGCTGATCATTGCCATCGGCGCCCAGAACGCCTTCGTGCTGCGGCTCGGCATCGAGGGGCGGGGCCGGATGATCGCCGTCGTCGTCTCGATCTGCGCTCTCTCCGACGCCGTCCTCATCGTCGCCGGAACCCTCGGCATCGGAGCGCTGATCTCGGCCGCACCCCTCGTTCTCGTGATCATCCGTATCGTCGGATCGGGGTTCCTCATCGTCTACGGACTCTTCGCGGCCTACCGGGCCTTCCACCCGAAAGCGCTCGACCCCTCAGCCGACGGCCGGCCTGCGACACGCCTCTCCACCGCCGCCGTCACAGCCCTCGCCCTCACCTGGCTGAACCCGCACGTCTACCTCGACACCGTGATCTTCCTCGGCTCCGTTGCCAACCAGCAGGGTGCGACCGAGCGCTGGTGGTGGGTGGGCGGGGCCATCCTCGCGAGCTTCCTCTGGTTCTTCGGCCTCGGCTTCGGCGCTCGCCTCCTCCGCCCGGTCTTCGCCCGCCCCGGAGCGTGGCGCGTGCTCGACGCCCTCATCGCCGCAGTGATGCTGGCGCTCGGCCTCCGCATGGCGCTCGGCGCCTGACCACTCCGCGCCAGCGTTCACGGCCTCTCTGCAGCAACCTCACCGACGCGGCACTGGTCACGCACCCACGTCTCAGCGGCAGGGTCCATGAGACCGATCAGCCGGAAGCAGTCGTCGCGTCGCGCGATATGGGCGATTGGCCATACAGGTTCATGGTGGGCGATACGGTTTCGCAGCGAAAAAAGAGGTACAACTAGCTGGCGGAGATTCGCCATATCGTCATTCGTGTCACGCTTCAATGTGGGCAGGTGGCGCATGACTGCGGAACCATGGATCCTCTCGTAACGCACATCGAGAAGCCTCCGCCAGAAGCTCAGATTGAGTTCCGCGATGATGCGTCCCCGATCTCGTACAGCGCCCTCGGCGGTCGCCGCCTGAACCCGGGACGTAGCGTTGAGAATTGCGTTCGAAGCACTGGAGGTGAATTCGCCATGCTTGTCATCCAGCCAGTCACCATCTCACTTCTTGAAGCGGTGGCGCTCAGTCAAAGTCTTGTCGAGCAAGTTCCGGAGCATGATTTCGAAGTGACCTAGCGTTTCGAACAAAGCCCCCGAAATGCGAGAATTCCACGCGTAGAGCCTCAGTGCAGCGAACGGGTTGTGGCCGCATTCATTGAGGTAGGGCTGCAGACGAGACCGCGGGAGCGCGTTGTAAACGGCTTTGAGATGGCTCTGCTCGCCGTCTGTCATGTGCACGAGTTCGCCTCTCAGTGCTCGGCCGGAAAACCTCAGATGTCCTTCGTCGAAAGATAGTAAGCTCATCGCGTAAGCCGAGGAACAAGCGGTGTCGCAGGCTTCGGTCGGGCACATCGTCTGAGGCAGATTGTCTTTCCGTGTGGAAACCAAAAGGGAACAGCTTCGGTTGTTCCCTTTTGTGTTTTCCTGCGACAGCAGCAGTCACAATTCCAACGGAGAATGCGGCGCGCGCAGAACCCCGGGCGTGTCTTCGTCGGCTTCGCCACCGAGAGGATGAAACCTCGGGGGCGGCGCGGCGCGGCGCGCGCTAGCGTGAAGGGCATGCAGCCCACGAGCCCGATCCAGTACGCCGCATCCGAGAGCGGCACGGTGCCGCCGCTCGAGCAGGTCCGCGAGGGGATCTGGGCCCTGCCCCAGGCCATGCCGAACCCGCAGCTGCCGTACACACTGAGCTATCTGATCGTCGACGCGGATAACCGGGTGCACATCATCGACCCGGCCTGGGATTCCGACGATAACTTCGCCGTACTCGAACACGGCCTCGCCGAGATCGGCAGCAGCGTCGGCCGCATCGCGAGCGCGACGATGACCCACATGCACATCGACCACATCGGCCTTGCCGGGCGCCTCCAGACGGCGTTCGGGGCGCGGATCGGCCTCAGCCGCATCGATCAGGAGGCCATCGCCGACCAATCGCTGGTGCCGGCCACGACCTACGGCGACGACGACTTCGACCGCTGGGGTGCGCCCGACGATGAGCGCGCGAGGCTCCGCGAGACGTTCCTCTCCGATGCCGCCGTGGTCGACATCCGTGCCGACCTGCTGCTGGAGCCCAGCGACACTCTCGACATCCCCGGCCGCACGATCCGCGTGCTCGCCACCCCGGGCCACACGGCCGGCAGCGTCTGCTTCGTCGACGAGGATGCCCGGCTGGTGTTCACCGGTGACCACGTTCTGCCGATGATCTTCCCCGGCATCGGACTCGGCGGCCGGATGCCCGGCAATCCGGTCTCGACCTACCTCGACTCGCTCGGCAGCCTCGCGCCGTTCGACGACTGGGAGGTGCTGCCCGGCCACGGCTACCGGTTCACCGGGCTCGGCGAACGCCGCCGGGAGTCGGCCGAACACCACGACCGCCGCACGCGGGAGACCGCGGCCGTGCTGGCCGGGCATCCGGAAGCCAGCGTGTGGCAGGTCGCGGAACAGCTGCACTGGACGGCCGGCTGGGACGGCCTGAAGGGCGCGTACCGCCGTTCCGCCCTCGCGCAGACCGAGATGCACTCGGACCGCGTGCGGAACGGCGACTGGGCGAGCTACATCGGCTGAGCGATCCGGATGCCCCCATCCTCGCCCCACTCCCCCCCAACTCAATCGATCCACCGAATTCTGTCGCTCACAGCCTTGCAGAGCGACAGAATTCGGCGGATCGACGGTGGGGGGCGGAGGCGGTGGGGGCCGGAGGTGGGGTGGGGGTGGGGAGGGGGCGGAGGAGGGGGACGCGCGCGCTACACCTCGAGGTGACGCTCATCGACGCCGTTGTAGGCGCTGAGGGGGCGGATGAGCGAGTTGGCCGCGAGCTGCTCTGCGATGTGGGCGGTCCAGCCCGTGATGCGCGCCGCGACGAACAGCGGGGTGAACGTCGGGGTGTCGAATCCCATCAGGTGATACGCCGGTCCCGAGGGGTAGTCGAGGTTCGGCTTGATGTTCTTGCCGCCGGTCATCGCCTGTTCGAGAGTGTCGTAGAGCTCCGCGAGGTCGGGGCGTTCGTAGTACTCGACCAGGGTGTCGAGCGACGCCTTCATGGTGGGCACCCGCGAGTCGCCGTTCTTGTAGACCCGGTGGCCGAAGCCCATGATCTTGCGCTTCTGGGCCAGGGCATCCGCGAGCCAGCCGGCCGCCTTGTCGGCCGTGCCGATCTCGTCGAAGATGTGCATGACCGCCTCGTTCGCGCCGCCGTGCAGAGGGCCCTTGAGCGCACCGATGCCGCCGACGACGGCCGAATACAAATCGGAGAGCGTGGACGTGATGACCCGCGCCGTGAACGTCGACGCGTTGAAGGAGTGCTCGGCATAGAGGATGAGCGACACGTTGAACGCGTCGACCACAACCTTCTCGGGCACCTCGCCGAACGTGATGTAGAGGAAGTTCTCGGCGTAGCTGAGCTCGTCGTTCGGCTCGATGATGTCGAGGCCGTGGCGGCGACGCTGGTCGTAGGCGACCACTGCCGGGATCTGCGCGAACAGCTGCACCGACTTCGCGAGGTTCGACTCGACGCTCGAGTCGTCGGCATGCGGATCGAGCGCGCCGATGGCGCTCACCGCGGTACGGAGCACATCCATCGGGTGGGCGCTGGTCGGCAGGATGTCGATGACCTGCTTGATCTCGGGGTCGAGCGAACGGAACGACCGCTCGACGTGCTGAAGCTCTTCGAGCTCCGCGTCTGTCGGCAGTTCGCCGTGCCAGAGCAGGTAGGCGACCTGCTCGAATGAGCAGTTCGCCGCGAGCTCCTGCACCGGGTAGCCCCGGTACAGCAGCGAGTTCGTCTCGGCATTGACCTTCGAGACAGCGGTGTAGTCGGCGTAGACGCCGGCAAGGCCCTTGCGGATCTCCGGCTCAGCAGTGGTGGATACAGCAGTGGTGTCGCCCATGACAGTTCCTTCGGTGTGTGGTGCGCGGGTCAGCGCTGGATCTGGAAGTTGAAGACCGACGAGTCGAACGAATTGTACGATTCGTAGTCGAGCAGTTCGTAGAGGTCGGCGCGGTGCTGCATCTCGCCGACCACGCTGTTCAGCGAACCCTCGGCGTTCAGCACGTCGAGCGCCCGGTCGGCCGCACCCATCGCGAGCCGCAGCAGCGACACCGGGTAGATGACGATGTTGATGCCGACACTCTCGAGCTGCGTGGTCGTGAACAACTCACTCTTGCCGAATTCGGTCATGTTCGCCAGCACGGGAACGTCGACGACCGCGCGGATCGCTTCGAACTCGGTCAGGTCGGCCATGGCCTCGGGGAAGATGGCGTCGGCTCCGGCATCCACCAGGGCGCGGGCGCGGTCCTGCGCGGCGGCGAGACCCTCGATCGCCCGCACATCGGTTCGCGCCATGATGAGCAGGTTGGGGTCGCGGCGGGCGTCGGCTGCGGCGCGAATGCGCTTCAACGCGACATCCAGCTCCACCACGGCCTTGCCGTCGAGGTGACCGCAGCGTTTCGGGTTGACCTGGTCCTCGATGTGCAGGCCCGCCACACCGGCGTCTTCCAGGGTCTGGATGCTGCGGGCCACGTTCATGGGTTCGCCGAAGCCGGTGTCGGCGTCGACGAGCGCGGGCAGGTCGGTCATCCGCGCGATCTGCTGGGTGCGGCCTGCGACCTCGGTGAGCGTGGTGAGCCCGATGTCGGGGAGCCCGAGGTCGGCGCTGAGCACGGCGCCCGAGACGTAGACGCCCTCGAAGCCCTTGGCCTGGATCATCTTGGCACTGAGCGGGTTGAAGGCGCCGGGCAGGCGGTGGAGCTTCCCCGTCGCGAGCGATGCGCGGAAGTCTTTGCGCTTGTCGGCAGAGGTCTTGGTGGCGTACAGCATCAGAACAGTCCCTTCGGGGTCTCGACAGAAGCCAGCAGGCCGGGCTTCGCGACGATGGTGAGCTGGCGCACTTCGTCGGCGGTCAGCTCGTAGGTGCGCTCGGCGAGCGCGAGGAACCGCTCGATCTCGGTCTCTTCCAGCACGCCCGCGGCGAGGGTTCGGAACTTGTGGATGTAGTCGGCACGCTGGAACGGCCGGGCACCGAGCGGGTGGGCATCCGCCACGGCGATCTCGTCGACGATGCGTTCGCCGTTCGCGAGCTCGATCTCGACGCGGCCGCCGAAGGCCTTCTCGGCGACGTCGTTCGAGTGGTAGCGGCGGGTCCACTCGGCGTCCTCGACCGTGGTGACCCTGTTCCAGAGCTCGACCGTGTCGGCCCGGGCCGCGCGCGACGGGAGATACGACGCCTCGTGGTTCCACGTGCCGTCCTGCAGCGCGACCGTGAAGATGTACGGGATCGAGTGGTCGAGCGTCTCGCGCGACGCGGTGGGGTCGTACTTCTGCGGGTCGCCGGCACCCGATCCGATCACGTAGTGCGTGTGGTGCGAGGTGTGCAGCACGATCCGCGTGACGTTCGCCGGGTCGACGAGATCCGGATGCTCGGAGTGGAGCTTCCGGGCGAGGTCGATCCACGCCTGCGCCTGGTACTCGGCCGAGTGCTCCTTCGTGTAGCTGTCGAGGATGGCGCGCTTGGCCTCGCCCGGGGCGGGGAGGGCGACGTCGTAGACGCGGTCGGGGCCGCCGAGCAGCCACGCGATCACGCCGTCCTCACCTTCGTAGATGGGGGTCGGGCTGGTCTCGCCGCGCATCGCCCGGTCCATGGCCTCGACCGCCATCTTGCCGGCGAATGCCGGGGCGTGGGCCTTCCAGCTGGAGATCTCGCCCTTTCGGGACTGGCGGGTGGCGGTGGTCACGTGGAGGGCCTGGCCGACGGCCTGGAAGATGGTCTCCACGTCGAGGCCGAGCAGCGTGCCGATTCCGGCCGCGGCACTCGGGCCGAGGTGCGCGACATGGTCGATCTTGAATTCGTGCAGGCTGATCGCCTTCACGAGGTCGATCTGGATCTCGTACCCGGTCGCGATGCCGCGCACGAGGTCGGCCCCGGTCTTGCCGGCGTGCTGCGCCACGGCGAGGATCGGCGGGATGTTGTCGCCCGGGTGCGAGTACTCCGCGGCGAGGAACGTGTCGTGGAAGTCGAGCTCGCGCACGGCCACACCGTTCGCCCACGCGGCCCACTCGGGGCTCGCGGTCTGGTCGGCGGGGAGGCCGAACACGGTCGATCCGGGAGTGTAGGGGTGAGCCTCGGCCTGCGACCGGGCGGAGACGACGGGCCTCCGGGTGAGGGAGGCGGCTGCGACGCTGGCGTTGTCGATGATGCGGTTGATCACCATGTCGATCACCTCGGGTGTGACCTCGACGGGGTCGGCGGCGACCCGTGCGATGCGGTGGGCGAGCTGGTTCTCGCGGGGCAGGTCTTCGTCGCTCTTGTAGGTGCGCACGTTCAGGTGTTCGACCACAGGTGGGTCCTTTCGGTCAGGATGTTGCGGGGGTGCGGGAGGCGGGGGTACGGGAGGTGGAGAGGATTGCCTGCAGCGACTTGTGCAGGTGCACATGGGTGGCGTGGGCCGCCAGGTCGCCGTCGCCGCCCAGGATGGCCTCGACGATCATCCGGTGCTCGCCCGCTGCTTCGAGGAGGCGTTCCGGGTTGTCCTTGGAGAGGCGGCGCACCCGCGCGAGGTGGATGCGCAGGTTCGCGAGGGCCGAGACCAGGTAGGAGCTCTGCACGGCCCCATCGACGGCGCGGTCGAATTCGCGTACGAGCTCGAAGTAGTCGTGGCGTCCGGGATCGTCGGCGGCGAGGAGCGCCGGCGCCGTGCGGAACCGCGCCAGGAGATCGGCGAAGACCGTCTCATCGCGGCGGGCGGCGGCGAGACGCGCCGCCTGCTGCTCGAGCGCCTGGCGCAGTTCGAACAGCTCGGCCACGTTGTCGGTCGAGACGGCGGTGACGATCAGTCCCCGGCCGGACTCGGCGAGCAGCCCGTCGGCCTGCAGACGGCCGAGCGCTTCACGGAGCGGGGTACGGGAGATGCCGAGGCGGGCGGCCGTCTCGACCTCGCCGAGGGTGGTGCCGGGGTGCAGCTGCCACTCGAGGATCTCGTCGCGGAGCATCTCGTAGGCCCGGTCGCTCGCGCGTGATGCCACCGTCGCCTCCCTCGCCGTTCGTCACTCTCTCCTATCGAATGTACACACTGAGAGCCGAGGAGGCCAGCTTTGCGCAGTAAATCACCTCAACCGGCCCCCAATGTACACACACCGCGGGATGTGTACGCCGTTCGCGCGCCCTCCCAGACGCGGAGCGCCCCCAGAATGCCGCATCGAGTGGGCAGTTTGGGCCCCATCCTGGCGGATTAGAGGCCCAAACTGCCCACTCGATGAAAGGGAGGGGGGGAGGTGGGGGGCGGGGGGCGGGGTTACTTGACGGCGGCCAGCACGTCGTCGAGCAGCAGCGACGCCTTCTCGTCGCTGAGCGACTGCGCCAGCGCCAGCTCGGAGACCAGGATCTGCCGCGCCTTCTCGAGCATGCGCTTCTCTCCGGCCGACACGCCCTTGTCTTCGTTCCGGCGCCAGAGGTCGCGCACGACCTCACCGACGCGGTTCACGTCACCGGAGGCCATCTTCTCCTGGTTGGCCTTGTACCGGCGCGACCAGTTTCCCGGCTCCTCGACGAACGGGTTCTGCAGCACGTCGTACACAGCCTGCACCCCGGCGTCGTCGATGACGTCGCGAACACCGACCAGGTCGATGTTGTCGACCGGGATCTTGATGGTGAGCTCACTGGTGTGCACGTTCAGCGTGATGAACCGCTTCTGCTCGCCCTTGACGTCGCGGGACTCGATGGCCGTGATGGTGACCGCGCCGTGGTGGGGGTAGACGAGTGTCTCGCCGACTTCAATCTTCAATTACGACTGCCTCTGTTCAAATCGTCTCGGCCCACCCAGCAGATCCTCTCGACGAGAATCCCTGTGATGCCAGCAGAAAAGGCATGGCACGGTGAGCACAGAGTGCTATTCTACCCGACCGCAGCCCCCGCTCACGCCGCCTGCCACATCAGTGGTTCTGGGCTCTCTCCGGCTGCCAGCCGTGCTCCCCGAGCATCCGCCAGACCGTCTTCGTGAGGTCGGGGTGCTGCAACGCGATCTGGCGGAGCACCCGGTACTCCCGGGCCCCGGATGCCCGTTGGCCCCCATTCGCCTCGATGGCCTCGGCTCGGAGCAGGTACACGACGAGCTCATCCACTGTCGGAAGCTCCTCCATGAACTGCCACGGATCCTCCCCGCCCAACAGGCGTTCGTGCACCACGGTGTCGAGCTCCTCGCGCGCCTCGGCCCGGAGCACCTCGAGGCTCGCGCCGCCGAAGGGCTGGCTGCTGAACGGTCGGCCGTCGGTGTCCCTGTTCACACGACGATCCTGATCCTCGTCACGCGAAGATCTCGTCGAAGAAGGCGCGCATGGCCACCCAGGACCGCGCGTTAGCCGTGGCATCGAACATGGCGCCCTGGTCCGGGGCGTTCGTGTCGGGCATCGTGAACGCGTGCATTGCACCGCTGTAGCTGACGACCTGCCAGTCGGGTGCGTCGGCGGCCCGCAGCTCGTTCTCGAAGTCGACGACCTGGTCGTCGGGAACCACGGGGTCTGCCGCGCCGGTCAACACGAGGAGGGGGGCGGTGATCGCTCCGTTCCCGGCCGGGGCCTCTGTCGCGAGCCGGCCGTGGAACGACACGGCACCGGCGATGTCCGCGCCGGAACGGGCGAGTTCGAGAGCGCCGGATCCGCCGAAGCAGTAGCCCATCACGGCGATGCGCTCGGGGTCGACACCCGGCTCCGCGCGCAGTCGCTCGAGGTTGGATTCGAGATGCGCCCGGAACAGGTCGGTGTCGGCGTAGAACTTTCCTGCCAGCGCGGGCGCCTCGTCTTGCCCGACTTCGCGGCCGTCGCCGTAGACGTCGCCGGCGAGAGCGATGTAGCCGAGCCGCGCGAGCATCTCCGCGCGCACCCGGGCGTGATTGTTCAGCCCGGACCAGTCGCTGATGATGAGCACCGCGGGGCGGGCATCCACTGCCGAAGGCTTGGCCAGGAACCCGCCGAACTCCCCGAAGGTGACAGCGGTGGTCTCGACGGCTCCCGTCTCCTCCACGGTGGCGAGCAGGGTTTCGAGTGCAGGGGTGAGCGGGCTGGGGTACACGGTTGTCATGGGTACAAGCCTACGCACGGAAACCCGGCAACGAGCTACGTGGCGTAGCCTCAGCCCATGTCACCGACAGCTTCTGACCTCTCGTCCACAGGCTCCGCATCTCCCTCACAGCTCCTCCGGCTGGGAGTTCTGCACAGTTCACGGAAAGTCGACGAGAAGCGGCTGCCGCTTCATCCCGCGCACCTGGAGCGCATCGACGAAGACGTCCGCGCGAACATCCTGCTGGAGTACGGCTACGGAGAACGCTTCGGAATCGCGGATGCCGAACTGTCGCCGCTCGTCGGAACGATGGGCACGCGCGAAAAGATCATCGCGGAGGCCGATGTTCTGCTGCTGCCGAAACCGCAGGTGAGCGACCTCGAAGACCTCCGCGACGGGCAGACGCTCTGGGGCTGGCCGCACTGCGTGCAGGACAGAGGGATCACCCAGCTGGCGATCGACAAGAACC
The DNA here is from genome assembly GCF_003399625.1 of Subtercola boreus. GTDB lineage: Bacteria > Actinomycetota > Actinomycetes > Actinomycetales > Microbacteriaceae > Subtercola > Subtercola boreus_C. The sequence continues at coordinate 291,809 of NZ_NBXA01000026.1, forward strand.
TCACCCTGATCGCGTGGGAGGCCATGAACCACTGGAACAGCGACGGCAGCTACGGCTTGCACGTGTTCCACAAGAACAACGAACTCGCCGGGTACTGCTCGGTGTTGCACTCGCTGCAGCTCTGCGGATCGACCGGCGACTACGGTCGCCGCCTCACCGCGATCGTGATCGGGTTCGGCGCCACCGCCCGGGGCGCCGTGACGGCATTGAACGCCCACGGAATCCATGACGTGCAGGTGCTGACCAACCGCAGCATCGCGGCCGTCGGGTCGCCGATACCGTCGGTCGACATCATCCAGTTCGAGCACAACGACGAAGCACCCTATGAGAGCATCGTGAACTCGGCCGACGGCCCTGTGCTGCTCGCGCCGTTCCTCGCCGAGCGCGACATCGTCGTGAACTGCACCCTGCAGGACCCGAATGCGCCGCTCACCTACCTGCGTCTCGAAGACCTCGACGCGTTCCGGCCCGGCAGTCTGATCGTGGATGTCTCGGTCGATGAGGGCATGGGTTTCAGCTGGGCACGCCCGACGACCTTCGCCGAACCGATGGTCACCGTCGGACGGGCGACGAACTACTACGCCGTCGACCACAGCCCGTCGTTCCTCTGGAACTCCACCACCTGGGAGATCAGCGAGGCCCTGATGCCGTTCCTCCGGCCAGTGATGTCGGGGCGGGCGGCCTGGGCGGAGTCGGACACGATCACCCGGGCCATCGAGATCGACGGTGGGCACATCCGGAACGAGGCGATCCTCGAGTTCCAGGGCCGCTCGCCCGAGTACCCGTACCTGCCGCTGGCGCAACGGTGAGCATCGGCGTTCGAGCGATCAGACGGCCTGCAGGAACGAGGCCGGCTCCTCGGCGAAGTGCGCCAGCGCGGGCGGCATCGCCCACCCCTTCGCACGCATCGACTGTGCCCAGAGGCGACCCGCCCGGTACGACGAGCGCACCAGCGGACCGGCCAGCACCCCGAGGAACCCGATCTCTTCAGCCTCCTGCTTCAGCTCGACGAACTCCGACGGGTGCACCCAGCGCGCGACCGGCAGGTGCCGGGGTGAGGGCCGGAGGTACTGGGTCAGCGTGATGATGTCGGTACCCGCGTCGTGGAGATCGTGCAGTGCCTGGCTGATCTCCGCGCGCTCCTCTCCCATCCCGAGGATCAGGTTCGACTTCGTGATGAGCGCCGCCGCTCGGGCCTGGCTGAGCACGTCGAGAGAGCGCTCGTACCGGAACGCCGGTCTGATGCGCTTGAAGATCCGCGGCACCGTCTCCACATTGTGCGCGAACACCTCGGGCCGCGACGAGAACACCTCGGCAAGCAACGCGGGGTTCCCGGAGAAGTCGGTGGCGAGGATCTCGACCCCGGTCCCCGGGTTCGCCCCGTGGATCCGCCGAACCGTCTCGGCATGCAGCCACGCGCCTTCGTCGGGCAGGTCGTCGCGCGCCACACCCGTGATCGTCGCGTAGCGCAGGTTCATGGCGGAGACGGATGCCGCGACCCGGCGCGGCTCGTCGGTGTCGTAGTCCGCGGGCTTGCCGGTGTCGATCTGGCAGAAGTCGCAGCGGCGCGTGCACTGCGACCCGCCGATGAGGAAGGTCGCCTCCCGGTCCTCCCAGCACTCGAAGATATTGGGGCAGCCGGCCTCCTGGCAGACGGTGTGAAGGTCTTCGCTCTTCACAAGCTCCTGCAGCTGCCGGTACTCGGGGCCGAACCTGGCCTTCGTCTTGATCCAGTCGGGCTTCTTCTCGATCGGGGTGGTCGCGTTCCGCACCTCGAGGCGCAGGAGCTTCCGACCCGCGGGCGCCTCGGCGCTCACGCGGCCACCCCCGCGCTGGCGACGGCCGCGCGGGCGGCCACGGCGGCTGCCGCCCGATCGCGCACGAGACGCTCGGCCGCGGCCCGGACATCCACCCACCGCTCGAAGAGCTGGGCGAGCCGTTCCTCGACGAACGGCAGCGCCTCGGCCGGCGTCACCTCGCGCCCCACGACCCGTGAGATCGTGGTCACGCCGGCGTCACGGATGCCGCACGCCACGATTCGTGCGTAGGCGTCGAGGCTGTTGCTGCAGTTGAGCGCGAAACCGTGCATCGCAACGCCGTCGGCGACCCGGATGCCGATGGCCGCGATCTTGTCCTCGGCTCCGGGCTCGCCCACCCAGGCACCGGATCGGCCCGCGACCCGCCGGGCGTCGACGCCGAGGTCGGCGAGCACCGCGATCAGCACGGATTCGAGGTCCCGCACGTACTGGACGACATCGACAGGCTCCGGCAATCTGACGATCGGATAGCCGACGAGCTGGCCGGGGCCGTGCCAGGTGATCTTGCCGCCGCGGTCGACGTCGATCACCGGTGTGCCGTCGTCTGGCCGCTCCGACGCGTCGGTGCGCTTGCCGGCGGTGTACACCGACGGATGCTCGAGCAGCAGCACCGTGCCGCCCGTCTCGCCGGCCACGACGCTCGCGTGCGTGCTGCGCTGCAGCGCCAGCGCCTCCGTGTACGGCACGAGTTCGTGCCCGACGCCCAGTTCCCGAATGTCCACCATGGAGCGAGTATAGCTTTACTGGACCGAGTCCAACAATAATGCCCGGGAGGGAGACATCCGTTTCCCGCAGTGCCCCGTATCATCGGGAAGACACCAGCAGGAGGAGTGCAGATGTCGATCTCGATGGCCGTGACCCGGATGCTGCTCCGAACGAGACCGGTCGGCACGAAAGATGCCGCCACGGTGCTCGACCGGCTCGCCGACCGGAAGCCCGCCGCCCCGATCCCGCGGGCCATCCACCGCCTCGCCACCGTCCGGGAGCTGAGCGTCGAAGGTCGGCGTGTCGTGCAGCTCACACCCCGAGCCGGCACAGGCGGCGCTCACCTCATCTACACGCACGGCGGAGCATACGTCTACCCGTTGGTCGCCCCGCACTGGCAGATCATCGCCGCACTCATCGCCTCGAGCGGAGCGGTCGTCACGGTACCGTTCTACGGCCTCGCACCCGATCATCACGTGGACGAGGCGTACACCCTGCTCGACGCCGTCTACGCCGCAGCCGTCGAGACCCACGGCGACCGGGTGTTCCTCGCCGGCGACTCGGCCGGCGGTGCGCTGGCACTCGGGCAGGCGATCCGGTACCGGGATGCCGGGCTCACCCCTCCCGCGGCCGTCATCCTGTTCTCGCCCTGGCTCGACATCACGCTCTCGAATGCCGACATCCCCGCGGCGGCGAAGCTCGACCCGATGCTCGCCCGGGACGGACTGGTCGCCGCCGGCCAGTGGTGGGCGGATGACACAGACCCCCGGTCCCCGCTTCTCAGCCCGCTCTTCGCGGACCTCGGCGGCCTGCCTCCGGTCTACGTCTACCAGGGTGCGCGCGATCTGCTGGCGCCGGATGCGAAGGTGCTGGCCACCAGGGTCGCAGCGGCCGGAGGGAGGATCGAGTTGAGGCTCTACAGCGGGGCGTTCCACGTCTTCGTGGGAGCCCCGTGGACCCCGGAAGCCCGGCGCGCACTCGGTCACGCCGGCAGTGTGCTGAGCGGTGCGGCCGCACCGGTGGACCGTAAGCTCAGGATCATGACCTCCTCCGGCGTGCCCGCTGCCACGCCCTCCCCCGCGCCCGGCACCCCGCTCGCCCTGTCGGACGAGTCGTTCATCTCGCTGACGACGTTCCGGAAGACCGGTGTGGCGGTGTCGACGCCCGTGTGGGTCGCCCGCGACGGCGACGCAGTGCTGGTGGTCACGCCGTCGGACAGCGGAAAGGTGAAGCGCCTCCGCAACAACGCGCGTGTGGAGCTCCGGGCCTCTGACCGTCGCGGACGGGTCGCCGAGGGCGCGGAGACCGTCGCGGGCGAAGCCCGGATCGTCGCCGACCCTGCGGAGGTGGAGCGCCTGACGGCCGCGTTCCGGGCGAAGTACGGCTTCGAGTACCGGGTCTTCATGCTCGTCGAGCGCATCGTCGCCCGCCGCAGGAAGCCGCGCGTGATGCTGCGCATCACCGCCCCCGCACCCACCCCCGCGTAGCCCCCACACCCACCCCCGCGTAGCCACCCCGCCGACTTTCTCGTTTGCGCGGCAGCGCGTGCGTTTCGCTGCACAAAAGGGAAAGTCGACAGAGGGGTTGGACGGGGGCAGGTGTCAGCCGCGGAGCGCGTCCCGGAGTTTCACGCGGGCGCCCGTGCGCAGTAGCGAGTTCGCGTAGATGCGGGATCCGAGCACGATGACCCCGGCCGTCACGACCACCAGCACTACGAGGGAGATGAGCGGCTCCCACCACTCAGCAGTGCCGAGGAACAGCCGCATGGGCATCCCGACCGGCGCCGAGAACGGCACATACGACATGATGCCGAGCACCAGCGCATTGTCGTTGAAGAAGATCACCAGGAAGTACGGGATCATCACGAGCATCATCACCGGCGAGGTCACCGATCCGATGTCTTCCTGCCGGGACACGAGCGCAGCGGTCGCCGCGAAGAGCGACGCGAGCAGCACGAACCCGAAGACGAAGAACACCACGAACCAGATGATCGACGGCCCGAGGCTTCCGAGGAGCGCGGTCTGGCCGCTGATGAGCAGCCCGATGCCGGCCAGGATGGCGATCGCAGCGATCTGCCCGAAAGCGAGCAGGCTGTTGCCGAGAACCTTTCCGGCGAGGAGCGCCCGCGCGGAGATGGTCGACAGCAGGATCTCGACGACGCGGGTCTGCTTCTCCTCCACCACGCTCTGCGCGATGGTTGTTCCAAAGGTGATTGCCGACATGAAGAAGACGAGCCCGAACGCCAGCGCCACGAAGTAGACGATCAGCGGGTTCTGGTCGCTCGGTTCGAGCAGTTGCACCGTCGGCGCAACGCTCAGCGCCTGTACGACTGCCGTCGGGGCGGAATCCAGTGCGACGACAGTGAACGGCGAGGCTCCGGATGCTCCAGCCCCCGTATCGGCGCCGAGCACGGCCGCGTCGACGGTGCCGTCGCGAACAAGCGCTTCCGCGGCATCCGTCGACGGCGCGACCCGCACATCGAGACCCTGGATGGCCTGCACGGTGCTCGCCACGCTCGACCCTTCGACGACACTCACCTTCGGCGCCGAACTCATGCCCCCGACGAGGCCGCCGATGACGACGGATGCGAGCACGGCCAGCATCAGGATCCCTGTCGAGATCAGGAACGCCTTGCTGCGGAGCTTCATGGACATCTCGCGCTGGGCGACGAGCCAGACGCTCTGCGAGAACCGCGGGGCGGGAAAGCGCGGCGCTGCGGCCGGGCGGGTGGCAGTCATCGGATGACCTCCTTGAAGATCTGGGTGAGTGAGAGGTGTTCGGGGGCGAAGCGTCGCACGGCGCCGTGCTGGAGGGCTTCGGCGAGAACGCGCTGGACAACGGCATCCGCTTGGCCACCCTGGACCTCGAACAGCGCGTAGCCGCCGTCGAAGTCGACGACAGTGACTCCGTCGACGTCGCGCAGCCAGCCGGCATCGTCGGACAGCTCGATCTCGTAGCGTGAGCCGCCATGCCGGGACTGCAGCTCCTCCTTCGAGCCACTGGCCCGCACCGAGCCTCCCGCGATCACGACGAGGTCGTCGCAGATCCGTTCCACGATGTCGAGCTGGTGGGAGGAGAACAGCACAGGCACCCCGCGGGCTGCGTACTCGACGAGCACACCCTGCACCGTCTCGACCGCGATCGGATCGAGTCCTGAGAACGGTTCATCGAGCACCAGCACCTCCGGTTCGTGCACCAGCGCCGCAGCGATCTGGGCGCGCTGCTGGTTCCCGAGGGAGAGGCTCTCGACGGTGTCGCCGGCGCGCTCGCCGAGTTCGAGGCTGTCGAGCAGGCGTTCGGTGTTCGTCGTGGCTGCTGCCCGTGACATCCCGTGCAGTCTGCCCAGATAGACGATCTGCTCGGCGACCTTCATCTTCGGATACAGTCCCCGCTCCTCGGGCATGTACCCGAACAGCGCGCGGTCGGCGGGGGTGAGAGCGCGGCCGTCGAGCGAGACCGAACCTGCGTCACTCGAGAGCACCCCGAGGATGATTCGCATGGTGGTCGTCTTACCGGCACCGTTGCCGCCGACGAACCCGGTCATCCGGCCGTCGCCGACCGTGAAGCTGACGTCGTCGAGAGCACGGCGGCCCCCGAACGACCTGGACACATTTGCGACTTCGAGCATGCTGTCTCCGATCTCTCGTGGTACTTCCACGCTACGAAACCTGGCACCGCGAGCGCATCCGCCGCGAGACGGGCGTGTCTCACCCGGCAGGCGGAACCCCGGGCACGACGATCCCGTTCTCGTAGCCGAAGACCACAGCCTGGATGCGGTCGCGAAGGCCCAGCTTCGAGAGGATCTTCGAAACGTGTGTCTTCACCGTCGCTTCACCGAGGTAGAGTTCCCGCGCGATCTCGGCATTCGACCGCCCGGCTGCCAGCAGCCCCAGCACCTCCCGTTCGCGCTCGGTGAGATCGTGGAGCTGGGGCACCTCGGCGGGAGGGCGGCCGGGGCTGCGCGGGCCGGCGGCGGTACCGCCGACCAGATGTTCGATCACGGTGCGGGTCACCTCGGTCGACAGCAGCGCCTCCCCCCGCGCAACCACCTGCACGGCCTCGACGATGCTCTCGGGCGTCGCATTCTTCAGCACGAATCCGCTCGCCCCGGCCTTCAGGGCGTCGAACAGATAGTCGTCACGGTTGAATGTCGTCAGCACCAGGATGCCCGCGGCCGAGCCGCTCGCCACGATCCGTCTGGTCGCTTCGAGCCCGTCCATTCCCGGCATCTGCAGGTCCATGCAGATCACATCCGGGGCCAGCTCGGACGCGAGCGCGAGTGCAGCCGTGCCGTCCGCGGCCTCGCCGACAACCTCGATGCCCTCCTCGGTCTCGAGGATCATCCGGAGCCCCACGCGCACCAACTCCTGGTCGTCGACGAGCAGGACGCGAATTGGATCGGAGATCATCACGCCGCCACCTCCGCTGGAACGAGGGGCAGACGCGCGCGCACAATATATCCCCCGCGGGCTTTGGGACCCGTTTCGAGGATGCCTCCAGCGGCATCCACTCGTTCGCGCATCCCGACGAGCCCGAGCCCCCGAGGCCCCGAAGCGGCCGAGGCAATGGGCGTGCTCGACCCGCGACCGTCATCGCCCACCTCGATCTCGATGGCGTCGTCGAGATAGCGGAGGCGTGCATCCACCCGCACTGCACTGCCCGCGTGTTTGCGGCAGTTGGTCAGAGCCTCTTGAGCGATGCGATAGACGTTCAGGCCGGTGGCGGGAGAGACGGGCCGGGGCGTGCCCACGATGGAGAAGTCCACGGCCAGGCCTGCGAGGCGGGACGAGTCGATGAGCGCGGGGAGCTGCTCGATTCCGTGCGTGGTGGCGTCCTCGGCGACAGGGATCCCGCTTGCGCCCGGCTGGCGGAGGGCACCGAGAAGGTGGTGGAGGTCATCCACCGCCTGTCTGGCGTTCTGCTCGATGACGGAAACAGCCGCCACCGCCTTGGCCAGTTGCGCCGGATCCGCAGCGCCATTTCCCCGCACAGTGGCGAGCACACGCCTGGCGGCGCCCGCCTGCACTCCCATCACCGAGACGTGATGTGCCACGACATCGTGCAATTCCCGAGCGATGCGCACCCGCTCCAGCACAAGCGCCTGCGCTTGGCTGATCTCACGCTCCGCCTGCAGTTCACTCGTGCGCATCTCGAGCTGGCGCCGATGCAGCGCCGACGACCAGGCGCTGTTTCCGAAGTGATAGGCCGCGGCGAAATAGAGGAGGTTCTGCATCACCTGGAACGCCGCGAACGCGACGAACGGATCCAGCACCCCGTGGCCGCCCACCGGGCCGAGGTACGACGGGGTCGACGCCTTCAGCAGCAGAAAGGAGAACAACCAGAGGAACATGCCGACGATGATCACCACGCGGACGATGGTCGCGACTCTGCGGTTCACCCCCCACGCGCCGAGGGAATAGATGGCGAGGTAGAGGCAGATGTTACTGAAGAGCACTTCTGGAACGACCATCAGCTGGCCGGCCAGGAACGCACCCGACACCACGACCGCCACGAGAGCAGGGAACCGCCGGCGCGCGGCCAGGGATCCGGCGATCACGATCGCCCACGGCACCGTCACCCACCAGGTTGCGGGTTCAGTCGTGACGATGGAGGCGTAGATGAACGCGCTGGCCGCCGTCGCCAGCACGAGAAGGCCAGCCACGAACACATCTCGCCGGAGCGCCTGCGCGGACGGACGGGGGCGTTCCCAGGTACCGAAACTCACGGTGCGTACAGCCATATCGCCACGCTAGCAAGCACGAGGCCTCTGAACATCCCTCTGCAGGCAGAGCTGTACGCACGGCAGTCGTACACTGAGGCTGGCCGGGCGCGTCTGACGAGACGGGACGCCGCACCGCCGCTCTTTTGTACTTCTGAGGAGATGACGCATGAGCGAGACCCGGAACACCCGGAACATCCGCGCCGCACGGGACCAGCTGATCGAACTCGCGAACGACTACGACCGTGCCGTCGCCGAGTTCCGCTGGCCGGAGATCGGGCCCACCTTCAACTGGGCGAGCGAATGGTTCGACGTCATCGCCCAGGGCAACGACCGGCCCGCCCTCTGGATCGTCGAAGAAGACGGCACCGAGGCGATCTTCAGTTTCGCCGAGCTCTCCGAACGCTCCGACCGGGTCGCCGGCTGGCTGGCCGCCCAGGGAATCGTGCAGGGCGATCGGGTGATGGTGATGCTCGGAAACCAGGTCGAGCTCTGGGAGAGCGTGCTCGCCCTCAGCAAGCTCGGGGCCGTCATCGTGCCCGGCGCAACCGCGCTCGGCCCGAGCGAACTCGTCGACCGGATCGCGCGCGGTCGGATCGTCCACGTTCTGACGAACCGCGCAGACACCGGCAAGTTCGACGGCGTCGACGGCGACTACACCCGCATCGCGGTGGGCGCCGGGGCTCCGCTGGAGGGGTGGTTGGACTACGGCGACGCTCTGGATGGCGGGGGTGCGTCATTCGGCTTCCCGCGCGCGGAGCCCGCCTCCGGCGACCCGCTGCTCGTCTACTTCACCTCCGGAACGACCAGCAAGCCGAAGATGGTCGAGCACACCCAGACCTCCTACCCGGTCGGTCACCTCTCCACCATGTACTGGCTGGGTATGCGGCCGGGCGATGTGCACCTCGCGATCAGTTCGCCGGGCTGGGCCAAGCACGCCTGGAGCCTCATCTTCGCCCCCTGGATCGCCGAAGCCACGGTGTTCGTGTACAACTACGCGAAGTTCGACGCCGTGAAGCTGACCGCCGAACTCGACCGCGCCGGGGTCACGACCTTCTGCGCGCCACCGACCGTCTGGCGCATGCTCATCCAGACTCCGGATGCCGTCAGGCCGCACGCCCTCCGCGAAGTGCTCTCGGCGGGCGAGCCGCTGAACCCCGAGGTGATCAGCCGGATCGAGGCACGCTGGGGGCTGACCATCCGCGACGGCTACGGCCAGACGGAGATGACGGCTGCGGTCGCCAACACCCCCGGCAGCCCGGTGAAGCCCGGCTCGATGGGGCGCCCACTCCCCGGCGTTCCAGTGGTGCTGGTGGATCCCGTCTCGGGCGAGCCCTCCGACGAGGGCGAGCTCTGCCTCGACCTCGCCGAGAGTCCGTTCACCCTGATGACGCGGTACCTCGACGACCCCGAACGAAACGCCGAGGTCACGCTGGGCGGGTACTACCACACGGGCGACGTCGCCTCGCGGGACGCCGACGGCCACATCACCTACATCGGCCGCACCGACGACGTCTTCAAGTCGTCGGACTACAAGGTGTCGCCGTTCGAGGTCGAGAGCCTGCTGATCGAGCATCCGGCCGTGGTGGAGGCGGCAGTCGTGCCCGCCCCCCACGCGACGAGGCTCACCACCCCGAAGGCGTATGTCGTGCTCGCCGACGGCTGGGCTCCGGATGCCGAAACCGCGCGTGCGCTGTTCGTGCACAGCGCCTCGGCCATGCCGTCGTACATGCGGGTGCGCCGGATCGAGTTCGCCGAGCTGCCGAAGACGATCTCGGGCAAGATCCGCAGGGTCGATCTCCGGATGCTCGAGGTCGAGGCCGACCGCGTCGGCGAACGGCGGGGTGGCGAGTTCCGAGAAGAGGACTTCGCCGGCCTGCTCGACGGCGTGACGCGCCGGTGATCGCGACATGAGCGGCGAGGCTCGCGGTCGGTTTCCGCGTCGCGTGTTCGGCCGGGGATCCGAACCCGATCCGCGATTCACTCTGGCGAACGAGCGCACGTTCCTGGCGTGGATCCGCACCTCGCTGGCCCTCATCGCCGGCGGAGTGGCCCTCGAAGCACTCGGTCTGCCGATGCAGCCGGGGCTGCGGCTGGCGGCCTCACTCGTGCTGGTGCTCGCCGGCATCCTCGCGCCTCTGCAGGCGTGGTTCGGCTGGGCACGGGTCGAACAGGCGATGCGTCTTGGTCGCGCCCTGCCCGGGTCGGTGCTGACGGCGCCGCTCGCGGTCGTGGTCAGCGTGGTCGGTGTGCTGCTCCTGCTCGGGTACGCGCTGAGATGAGGGGCGGCGATCGGATGACCGGCTCCGGTCACACGAGGGCTCACGGATGACCGGCGGAGCCACCCCGGATCCCCCCAGCCGAGAACGGTTCGACGACGGCCTCCAGGTCGAGCGCACCGCGCTCTCCTGGCAGCGCACCGGACTCGCCATCACGGCCGGTTCGCTCGTGGGCGCGCGCCTCCTCGCTCCCGGTACCGGCTGGTGGGGCATCGGGCTCGGAGTCGCCGGCGCCCTGCTCGGGCTGTTCGTGCTCGTGAGGTCGGGCATCCGGCACCGGCACGTGCACCGCGTGCTGACCACTCGGCTGAGCACTGCGCCGCACGCCGTCCCGCTTGACGTCGCCACAGCATCCGCCTCCGCGCCGACCCAGCTGCCCGGTGCGGTGCTGCCGGCCGTGGTCGCCGCCGCCGTGCTCATCGCGGGTCTCGTCGCGCTCGGGTACGTCATCGCTGCTGCCACTGCCGCCGCCGCTTCTGCCGGGTAGAGTTTCGACGTGAACAGCATCAGCCGCCCCTTCGCCACCCGTTGGAACGACAACGACGTCTTCGGTCACCTCAACAACACGGTCTACTACACCGCCATGGACACCACGATCACCGGCTGGCTCGTGTCGGAGGGTCACTTCGACATCGGGACGTCCGATGTGCTTGCCTTCTGCGTCTCGTCGTCGTGCCGGTTCATCGAGCCTGCCGCGTTCCCCGACACGCTGGATGTCACGCTGCGGGCCGGAAGGATCGGCACGACGAGCATCGCCTGGGTGCTCGACATGTTCCGCGCGAGCGACGGTGCGCAGGTTGCGACCGGCGAGTTCGTGCACGTGTTCGTCGGGCGGGATTCACACCGCCCCGTGCCGATCCCGGAGTCGCTCCGCGCCGCGGTCGAGACCGAGCTCGTCGGCTGACGGGAGACGTCCGTGACGAGCATCCTCGGCCGACTCGACCTGCGGCCCGTGCGGCCCCGGGACAAGAACGAGCCTCATCGCGTCGCTTCGACGCTGGAACTGTTCTTCGACCTGGTGTTCGTGGTCGCCGTGTCACTCGCCGCCCAGACCCTCCACCATCTCGAGACCGAGCAGCACGTCGCGGTCGGGGTGGGCGCGTACCTGATGGTGTTCTTCGCCATCTGGTGGGCGTGGATGAACTTCACGTGGTTCGCCACAGCCTTCGACAACGACGACTGGCTGTACCGGGTCACGACGATCGCGCAGATGGCAGGCGTGCTCGTGCTGGCAGCGGGCGTCGAGGCCGCCATGGTGCACAGCGACTTCACGGCAGTGACGTGGGGCTACGTGATCATGCGGCTCGCGATGGTGAGCCAGTGGCTGCGGGCCGCCGCGAACTCGCCGGAGTATCGACAGACCGCCCTCCGCTACGCCGCCGGCATCACGCTCGTGCAGGCGGCCTGGCTGCTGAGACTGCTGCTGCCCGTGGAGACCGGGGTGATCAGCTTCGTCGTGCTGGCGGTCGCGGAGGTCTGCGTGCCCGTCTGGGCGGAACACCGGCAGGTCACCCCGTTCCACAATCACCACATCGCCGAGCGGTTCGGCCTCTTCACCCTGGTCGTGCTCGGTGAGGGGCTGCTCGGATCGGCCAACGCCATCATCGACTCCCTGAAGGACACCGAGCACATTGTTCCGCTGGTCGCCCTAGCGGGCTGCTCGCTGGTGATCGTCGCCGCGATGTGGTGGCTGTACTTCGCCACCCCCCTGCACAGCCGGTTCGGCACGCTCCGACAGTCCCTCACGCTGGGCTACGCGCACTACGTGATCTTCGCTGCCGCCGCCGCGATGTCGGCAGGCATCGAAGTGCTGGTCGACTTCTACGGCCAGGAGACCGAGCTGCCTGCGGCACAGTCGGCTGCCACGCTCACCGTGCCGGTCGCCGTCTTCGTCCTGGCGGTGTGGCTGACCGCTGTGCGGCCCTCGGCCACCAGGGTGGCAAATGTGATCATCCCCCTCGCCGGGCTGGCGATTGCGGCCAGCGCGCTGCTCCCTGCTGCGGAGATCTTCACGGCGGGGCTGCTCGTGGTCATCGTCGCTACGCTGGTGGTGACCGGCCATGACAGCAGCCACCACTCTGCCGGGTCCATCACGAAGGAGTGAGCATGCGGCTCGGCATCACCATCGACTACGCCGAAGACTTCGCGGGCGCCGCCACAGAGGTGCGCGACTTCGAGCGCGCGGGTGCCGACGTGATCGCCGTCTCCGAGGCCTATTCGTTCGACGCCGTCAGCCGCCTCGGCTACCTCGCCGCCGTCACGAGCACGGCGACGCTGATGTCGTCGATCCTGCCGATCTACTCGCGCACGCCGGCCCTTCTCGCCATGACGGCCGCCGGCCTCGACTCCGTCTCCGGAGGGCGCTTCGAGCTCGGGCTCGGCAGCTCCGGCCCGCAGGTCATCGAAGGCTTCCACGGGGTGCCCTTCGAGCGGCCGCTCGGGCACCTTCGGGAGACGGTCGAGATCTGCCGTTCCGTCTGGCGCCGTGAGCCCCTCGAGCACTCGGGGCGCAACTACACAGTGCCGCTCGCCGAGGGGCAGGGCTCGGGGCTCGGAAAACCCCTGAAGCTGATCAATCGGCCGGTTCGGGCATCCATTCCCGTCGCAATCGCAGCACTGGCCCCGCGCGCCGTGCAGCAGGCGGCGGAGATCGCCGACGGCTGGCTCCCGTTCCTCTACCACCCCGAACGTGCTGCCGATGCCTGGGGCGAGGCGCTGGCTGCGGGCGCGGCACTCCGCGACCCTGCCCTCGGCCCGCTCGACGTCATCGTGGGCCTGCCCCTCTACGTCGGCGACGACGGCGACCGGATGCTCGAGGCCTACCGCCAGCGCATGGCCCTCTACCTCGGCGGGATGGGCGCCCGCGGGGCCAACTTCTACAATGATCTGGCCGTGCGCTACGGCTACGCCGACGATGCCGCGCGAGTGCAGGAACTGTACCTCGCGGGCGAGAAGGCGGCGGCAGCGGATGCCGTGCCCGAGGATCTGGTGCTCGCATCGTCCCTCATCGGCACCGAGTCGCGGGTGCGCGAGCGTCTCGCCGCTCTCGCCGCCTCGGGCGTGACGACCGTGGTGGCGCAGCCGCTCGCGCCCTCCGCCGCCGGCCGGCTCGCCTCGTTCGAGGCCGCGCGCGCCGCGCTCCCGCCGGCGCGCTGACGCCCGCCCTCCCGACTGCGCGCTGACGCCCACCCTCTCTCTCGAGCGTAAAAGAGGATCAGCCCTATCGACGCGTGCGTCTGTGAGCCATCGCCGCTCCCATCCTCTTTTACGGAGGGGGCGAGACAGCGGGGGCGGGCGGCGGGGGCGGGGGCGACGGGGGCGGGGGCGACGGGGGGCGGCACGGGCGGGCGGAGGAGCGGCGGGGGCGGGTCAGCGGTCGAAAGTCGCGAAAGCCTGGCCGAAGAGGGCGGCGAGCCGGGCATCCACCACAGCACGGTCGTCGTCGAGGTAGGCGTTGACGGCGGCACGGGCATCCACCGCGGCCCGATCAATGGGACCCTGAGCCTCGATGCGCCGGCCGAGGGTCTCCGCCGCACGGACCTTCTGCACCTGCGACGGACTCGACAGGTCGGGCAGGTTCACCAGATCGTCGTGGGCGAGCTGCTCGAAGGCCCAGCAGAGATCCCAGAGCAGGTTGAACGACGGCTGCCGGAGGGCCTGCAGAACGACCGCGGTCTCGAGGTAGTACGACGACACGGGCACACGGTTGACGTGCTTCCAGACGAGCAGGAGCCGGATCAGCGACCGGAGGTGCGAGTCGTCGATCCGGTCGATCAGCTGCTCGCGGGCGCCGGGCCGGTTGAGCACCCACCGCCTGGCGGCGTCGGGGACGACGACCACTGCGCTGCCGGCGTCGCCCGGCGCCTCGACCGCGGGGATGAGTCGCAACCGGACCGGGGGCGCGGCGGAATCGTCTTCGAACTCGCCCTCCGCCGGAGCCTCCGCGGGCGCGGGCGCGTCTACCAGCACCGAGTCGGATGTCGCGGTGACGACCAGGTCGGGCAGTGCATCCTGAACAGCCGAGCGGATGCTCGCGAGCGCTCGCCCGAGGGACTTCGGCCGCGCGCCGCCCAGCACGACGAACGCATCGAACCTGCTTGCACCCCGAACCGCGGTGCCGTGCCGGAACGACCCCGCATCGACGAGCCGCAGCACCGTGGGCGAGGCGCCGCTGCCGCCGGGTCCGCCAGATCTCCCGCCGCGCCCCACCAGCGCACCGGCAACCCGATCGCGCACCGCCGCATTCTCTCGCACATCGTCTGCCGTGACTCCGGCCGCGGCGGCGAACCGCTCGAGAACCTCTTCGATCCCGTCCACACGTGCTCCAGACCTTGCCCGCCCCTGAGCCTACGAGACCAGGGCCGCGCCGTCACCCCCGGTGTTCGCTGCCTGTCATTCCGGAACGTACTCCTGGCGGAACCCGGGGCCCACAGCGTCGGCGATGTGACCGAAGTCACGATCCGAGTTCAGGACGATCGCGTCATTCCTCATGGCGTACGCAGCGATGAGGCAGTCGAAGGCGGCCGCGGCCCGCACGCGGCCGATCATCCAGAGCGCTTGCTGGATGACCAGTGCGTCACTCTCACTCGGATGATCGATGGCCGGGAAGAGGACTTCCATATGAGATCTCAGCAGCAGATAGTCAGCTCGATTTCGAGCAGAATGACAGTATTCGAGCACTTGCGGCGGGCATGTCATGACGAGATGCTGAGTGGATACATCCCGCAGCCGCCTCGTGATGCGGGTACTCCGAGCGGCCTTCTGCCAGATGCTGTTGTCTACGAGATAGGTGCTCACGCGACAGAAGCGTACGGCCCCTCCGGTTCGATCGTGGGAGCGTCGATCTGATCTGTGGAGAACTCGTACGCAATGATCTGCTCGATGACCTCTGGCTGGCGCTGCATGGCGATCAGGGTCTTCAATGCTCGGTCGACGGTGTCCCTGTTGCTCGCAGCACCGATGAGGGTCCGAGCCGTCGAGAGCAGATCCGGGTCGATATCGATGGACGTCACGGTCATGATCGCCTCCCTTTTGCTTATACAACGCAATATATACACGAACCCAAGTCGCCACAAGAGGCTAGGATTCCAGCCAGAATGCAGCCGATTCGGGCGAGGCGGCACCCGGTCGATAGGTTGGAGGGGTTCCCGACACGCCAACGAGAGGCCCCGATCACGTTCTCCGCCGCACGCCCCCGCACCCTCGCCGCCACCACCCTCGGGCTGGCGGCCCTCCTGCTGATCTCCGGATGCTCGGGGGGCCTGTCTGCTCGGGAGGAGTCCCTCGGCGGGCCGTCACCGGCTCCCGCCACCGGCATGCCCGATCCGTCGGCGCTCACCCCGGCCGGCAGCGTGGTTCCCTCTGACACGTGGGCTGTCGTGCAGATCGCGGATGACTCGGGTGAGGGTGCGAAATCCACCCTCGCGTTGAAGGCCGGCCTGCTGCGCGTGGGCGACGCCGACGATCTCAAGGATCTGAAGGTGATGAACGGCACCAGCAACACCGCCGTAGGCACTCCTTACTACATCAACTACGCCTGGGTAGTCCTCGAAGGTTCGGAGAACGCCAGCCCCGTGCAGTCGATCACGGCGGTCGACTCGGCCAGCGGGGAGACCGGCAACACCCTGCTCGTTCCGGCCGAGTACGAGAAGTGCTCCGACCCGGTGACCGGCCAGTTCGGCGGAACGAAGGTCGTGAATGTGGAGTGCTCGGTGGACGTGTTCCCGGGCGAGGTCATGCCAGATCGCCTGGTGTTCGACGGCGATCCCGCCGACTACAAGGGCACCAGCGCGGTGCAGCTCGCCATCCCGAAGGCCTGACCGCGTACGCGGAGCGACCCTCGTGTGCGCAACGCGGAGTGCTACATCAGGGCCCCGATATAGGAGTACTTGACGAAGACCTCGGCCGCGATACCGGCCTCGTCGAGCACACCCTGCAGGGCGGTGAGCATGTACTTCGAATCCCAGCCCATGTAGAGGTAGTGCGACTCGTCGAGGGCATCCCAGTGGCCGTTCCATGCCTGGGCCTCGTAGATCGGACCACCGCGATCGGCGCTGAAGGCGATGACGCTCGGCCGGGCATCCGCCCACAGCCGCTTGAAGATGCGGTTGAAGAGGTATTTGACGTCGTAGACCTCCCAGTGCTCGCCGCGGTATTCGACGTACTCGAACTCCCGTTCCCAGCCACGCGGCCAACCCCGCCGCCGCTCGGCGTCGAGGATGGGCGTGAGGCCGTCGTCGTCGATCCCGACGGTGGCCGGCCGCGCCCAGACGTCGAGGAACACCTCCGTGAGCCGGGCGGTGCGCCGGGCGATGGCCGCCGTGCCCCACTCGCTCACCTCGGCGAGTTCCGTCGTGGTCGCGATGCCGCTGGACTCGTAGAGCGCGCGCTTCGCCGGGAACGACCGGTCGACGGCCCGCTCGGCGAGGCTCTGTTCGAGGAGGGCGAGGTTGCCGAGCGTCTGAGCCAGAGCGCGGTGGCTGTTCTGCTCGTCGTCGGTGTAGTCGGCCCACTGTCTCACGCCGTCACCACTCCACGAGTCGGAGGGTGCGAGCGGGAAGATGTTCTCGACGTCGAGCCCGGCGAGCCCGTCGAGCCCGTTGAGCCCGGTCGGTCCTGCCCCCGCGACATCCGTCCCCCGTCCGGTGCGATCGGCGATGCGCCCCAGAACGTAGCCGGGGTGCGGAAGGTCGCTGAACTTCAATGCGACGCGAACGCGCGCGTCTGACGGGGTGATGCGCGCAATCGCCAGCCTGAGGGCGTCGGGGCCCAGCTCGCGTGCGCGGCAGAGCCTCGCGACGAGCCGATCCGTCGCCACTCCCACCACGGTTCGCCGCAGCACCAGCGACTGCAGGTGCTCGAGCCCGCCGATGAGCGTCTCGGCGGTGATGTCTCCCCGCGACCAGTCCCGGTACGCGCGGAGGGCGAGCGGATACATCCCCCTGCCGAACGTGTTCAGGAACGCGAGCTGGCGGGCGACCTCACCGTCGGGAGCCCGGGACGGCTCGAGAAGCACGCGGTAGTCGGCCGAGAGGTCCCGCCACTCTGCCGCCCGCGCGCGGAGAGTGGCGACATCGAGCCGCGGGAACTGCTGGCGGAAGGCGTCGTACACCCCGCGCCCACCGGTGACGGCGACCTCGCGACCGGTGATCATGACCAGGTAGTGGCGCCAGAAGCTCGCGATCGACTCGCCCGTGTTCTGTTCGATCGGCAGCCAGAACGAATCCTCGATCTCGTTCTGTTCGGCGTGCGAGAGCCCCATCAGCACATAGTTGTGGATGAGTTCGTGGTCACGGAGCGGCTCGCCCGTGGAGTTCAGACTCTCGAAGATCTGCTGGGCATTCGCGTCGGCACCCAGGGTGATCGCCACGTGTTCGAGTCTCCGGAGCCCCCGCCAGATGCGCGGAACCTCTTCGGCGAGAACCTGGCTGCGAAAGAAGGCGTAGTTGTCGTCGAATCGCGAATCGCGAAGCTGGTCGCCCGGCGCGCGACGGTCGAGCACGACGCTCTCGAACACGTCGGCCCAGGCACGGTGCGGTCGGAGCTTGGTGCGGTCGGGATCGGATGCCCGCACGAGCACGGCCTCGAGTTCACGGGCCAGCCCCGACCCCTCTGGGCCCTGCTGCAGCACAGTGTGGTGAAGCGCCGCCACGAGCAGCATGAGCGTCGTGATGCGCTGCTGCCCGTCGATCAGCACGAGCTCCTCCGGCGAAGCGGCCGCACCGGAGCCCGGGGCATCCTCGCCCGCGGCTGTCGAGAGGATCGATCCGATGAAGTGCCTGTGGCGATCATCCGAATCGGCCACCGCACGGATGTCGCCGAGCAACTGTTCGCAGCCGCCGATGTCCCACCGGTACTGGCGCTGGTAGACCGGAACGACGATCGACGTCTGGGGGGCGGAGAGCCACTCGACAGTGTTGACCGCCGTGGCTTCGACGTTGGTGGCGCTGGACATGGTTCCGATCGTACAGACACGTGCAGACACGTTGCGGCGGCCATGGCCCGCACAGGGGCCGGATGTTAGGCTGACCTAACCTGGACCTGTTAAAACGTGCTGGTCCAAGACGAAAGGGCAAGATCTCACCATGGGATACATCACATCTGCCGCTCTGGAAGAAACTGGCTACGTAGTGCTCGACCGCTACAACCAGCAACTCGACCCCACTGAGTGGCTCGACATCGAGTACAACGACTGGAAGTCGTCGGGCGACACCCGCTTCGCTCCCCTCGCCAGCGCCTTCGGGGCGATCGAGTGCAACGGCTTCTGGAACCACAAGCCGCCGCGCACCGACAAGGACGGCGTCTGGATCGACTCCCAGATCGAGAAGGCACCCAACCTCACGCGTCGCGCGCAGGAGCCGGGTGCGAACGTCGGTCGCTGCCGCGTGATCGAGCTGCAGCCGAACGAGTACGCCGACACCCTCTACAACCTCCACCAGGACGACAACAACCGCCTGAACCCCGATGGCACCGGCTGGGTCGTCCGCGGCTTCTTCAACCTCACGGATGACGCCACCAGCTTCTTCGTGTTGCGGGAGAACCGCACCGACCCGCAGGGTGAGACACGCATCGCGCTGCCCGCCGGTGCGCAGCTGATCGTCGACACCCAGCGTCTCTGGCACGCCGCCACCCACCCCGGCCCCGACCCGCGCTACTGCCTCATCACGTCGTGGGAGTCGGGCCCCGAGCTCGACGCCTACATCGAGAAGTACAACGGTGTGAACCATGTCGAGAGCGTCGAGGTTCCGCAGGACGTGCTCGACGCAGGCCAGGCCGAGCAGGCCCGCCGTCTCGCCGCCCGTGCCGCCGCCCTCGCCGCCCGCGGCCAGCGCGAGCAGGCCGTGATGAGCGAGGCCTAAGCCTCACTCCCGCTGCCGACTTTCCCGTTTGCGCTCCGGAATGCCCGGATCACCGCGCAAACGGGAAAGTCGACGGGTGTCACGCGCGCGAGCGAGCTACTTCACGAAGGCGATTCCGACGGCTGCCGCGGTGCGCTTGGCCGCGTGGTGCCGCTGGCCCCGGATCGTCACGATCCCCACGACGGCGACCCACGCCAGGAACGGGAACGTCGCGAGGGCGGTCACTGCCCCGCCGCCGGCGGAGAACGGATCGGTCGCGCTGGTGCCGTTGAACATCGCCGGCACCGTGACCAGGTTGGAGGCCGCGACCGCGAACGCGAACCAGCCTGTCCAGCGGGGTAGGACATCCGAGGCGAACGTCACGTAGCCGGCGGCAGCGACGACCAGCGCCGTCAGCACGCAACCGATCGATCCGAACATCACGATGTGGCCCTCGGTGAGGGCGCGGATGACCGTTCCGCTGGCCGGCTGCTTCACGGCGTCGAGCGCGGCTCCGGCATCCATCGCATCGCCCACCAGAGTGATCGCCACGAACACCAGGCCCGCGCCGTAGCCGAGGTCGGCCACCCACTGCATGTCGTGCCGGGTATGCGTGATCAGCTGGCGGAAGCTCGCGAGGAACACGATCAGCGCCGCCATCAGGAACGTGTCGAGGAGGATCACGAACAGAGTGGGATTCGCCGCTGCCGTCATGAACTCGGCGAGGGCACCCTCCTGGGAGAGCTCGGGGCGCGTGCCGACCGTGGTCACCTGCGTCACGAACTCGGCCGCCATCAGGGCCGCGACCGCTATCGCAGAGATGCCTGTCCACCGGCGCACATCGGGTCTCAGTGTCTCCGCACGAAGTATTCTGACCATTCCCCACACTCCCTCTTCCCGCTGATTCTCACACAGGTTCGGGTGCCGCTTCGGCGTCGTCACGTGCCCGGCGGGAAGCCCCACTGCTGGGCGAACTCGCCGGTGGGCAGTTCGAGCAGGTCCCGGCGCGCCGCGGCGAGCAGTCGTTCGGAATACTCCTCGTCCCCGGCTGGCACCAGATGCACGACTCTCGTGTCGTCGACGCTGAAGAAGATGAGGTCGGCGGCTCCGGATGCGCGCCCGACGAACGCGGAGACCACAGCCCTCGACCCCCACCCGGTGCGCTTCCAGCCCTCGAGCGAACGCCGGCGGAGCTCCACCCGCCAGATCTCCGCCGCCACCGTCATGGTTCCAGTCGAGCATCCTCGGCCGCCCGTCCGGCAGCCCTTGTCATTTACGCTCTGCTGTGGATGGCGGGGATGCGCGGCGACACTTCGGGGCTGCGCGCCAGGCGGATCAGGCGTTCCAGGGGGTCGGGAGGGCGTCGAGGGTCGCGCCCGCGGGGGCGCCCTCTGCAGGGCAGACCAGCAGACCGTCAGCGTCGGCGAGGCCGCGCATCATCGCCGAGCCCGTGAAGGCGTTCAGCACGGCCTGACCGTCGACGAGGCGGTACGGGCTCAGCAGAACGGCGCCGGCGCGACCTTCGAGAGCATCGCGGGTCACAACCGACCGGACCGGCGGCAGTGATTCGCCTGCAGATCCTGCGAGGAGCGGATGCCCGAGAACGACCAGCGCGACCATGGCTGCGAGGGGGTTGCCGGGCAGACCGAGCAGCAGGCATCCGTCCGGCAGGCGTGCCACCAGCGACGGCCCGCCCGGGCGCATGGCGACCCGGTCGACCAGGAGTTCGGCACCGAGTTCGCGGAGAGCGTCGTGCAGGTGGTCGACACCGGAGGCCCCGGTGCCGCCCGTGGTCACGATGAGATCGGGGGCTGGCGCACCGCTCTGGGAGTCCCGAAGGGCACCCAGCAGGTCGGCGAGCGAATCGCGTGATCGCAGCAGCGAGACGACCTCGCCGCCGAAGGATCCGATGAGCGAGGGGAGCGTCACGCCGAAGCTGTCACGAACGAAACCGGGCCGCGGGATGCCCGACAGCTGCACCTCGTCACCGGTGAGAACGAGCGCCACCCGCGGGCGGGCGCGCACCGGCAGCCCGTCATGCCCGCACGACGCCGCGACCGCGATGTGGGCCGGGTTCAGTCGGATCCCCCTGTGGAGCACGATGTCTCCCTGCCGCGCCTCCTCCCCGGCCGCGCGGATGTGATCGCGGCCGACCGCGCCGCTCTCCTCGGTGAGCAGGACGGCGTCGACCGTTCCGCGTTCACTCGGCACCACGCGGTCGGCACCGGCAGGAACCAGCCCGCCGGTGACGATGAGCTCGGCCGTGCCGGGCGCGAGCACGGTCGCTGTGAGCGGGGCGGACGACGGATCGGGTTCGGCGGCGGAATCCGTCAGCGCTCGGCGGCCGGCGGGCACGAGCATCCACGGGCCGTCGCCTGCGACCGCCCAGCCGTCCATCGCCGACGAGGCGTAGTGCGGAACGTCGGCGAGCGCGGCGATGTCGGTGGCGAGGATGCGAGCGGCGGCAGCGGCGAGCGGAACGACAGCGGCAGGAAGCCGGGCGGGCGCTCGGTGGGCGATGTTCCGGGCAGTCTGCCAATCGGGGCGGCTGTGCGGGGCGGGCGGCTTCGCGCTCACGACTCGGGCACGGGAGGCGCGGCTGGGGCTGCAGGCGCTGCGGGCTCTGCTGCTGGCTCAGCCGCACCGTCCGACGCATCCGCCTCGAACGCCTGGCGTTCGGCGAGCAGGATGCGGGTCGCGGCAAGGGCTTCCGCCACAGCCGCGGCGGGATCGGCGCCCCCTCCCGCCGCACGGCCGGCCGCGAATCCCACGACGAAGGTGGTCAGCGGCGCGGCGGGACGGAGCACCGCATGAGCGGCGTCACCGGCCAATGAGAGGATGGCCGCGACATCCACGGCCAGGGGTACATCGAGGCCGGCCAGGCGGAGGGCATCCCGGAGATCGGCGGTCCACTCCTCGAGCGTCTCGCGCTGGGCATCGTCATCGGTGCGGGTCATGGGTGCTCCAGGTGGGTCAGGTGTCAGGTCGTTCGTCGGGTCGCGCCGGATCCACCGCGCACCGGCTCGGTGTTCACGCTAGTCGGATTCCCGCCCGTTCGGCATCGGCCGCAGTGTCGATGTCGTCGGTGGAACCAGGTGGTACGTCGACAGGTTGCGTGCAGAGACCTGCGAACAGAGAACGGATCGAGAGGTTCTCGAGGTCGCCTGCGGCGCGATGAGAGCCGACCGCCGAGGCCAGAGCGGTGGAGGTGTACAGGGCGGCGAGGGGTTGCATCCGCCCGTCGGGACTGCGCGCCACGAAGGCATCTGCGGGGGCAGGGGCGGCAAAGGCTGAGGCGGCAGCTGCAGCGGAAGCAGCAGCAGCAGCAGCAGCCAGCAGCGCGACAACCGCCTCGGTCGCCCACGGCATGTCACAGGCGAGCACCAGCACGAAGTCGGCCGGCGCGGGCGGGGCCCCACCAGCCGTAACCTGTTCCAGCGCTTCGAGGCCGGCCGCGACCGCCGCTGCAGGGCCCGCGAAGGGCGGGTTCTCGCGCGCGAACAGCACTGCGCGAGCGCCGAGCGCCCCGGCAAGAGCATCGCGATCACCGACGATGACGCGCCGGCGGGCATCCAGAGCCGCATCCAGCGCCCGCCCGGCCAGGGTCTCGCCATCGAGCAGGAGGAGGGCCTTGGGCACGCCGCCCAGGCGGGAACTCCGCCCACCGGCCAGCACGATCGCGTCGAAGATCATGGCGTTCAGCCTACGAGGGTGAGCGGATGCACATCCCCAGCCTGTGCGCGCCGCATTGTGCCGAAGCAGGTTCGGTGATACCTCTGGAGGATGGGCAGAATCACCGTTCGACGCCGTGTGACCCGCGTGACCGTGGGCGAACCGGGCCGCTCCCGCGAAGACATTCTCGCTGCCGAGGAACCGCTCGAGATCAGAGTGGGCGGTCGTGCCCTCGCGATCACGATGCGCACTCCCGGCCATGACTTCGATCTGGCCGCAGGTTTTCTCGTGTCTGAGGGCGTCATCTGGCGGGGCGACCAGTTCGCGACGGCCAGGTACTGCGCGGGCGCCACCGAAGAGGGATTGAACACGTACAACGTGCTCGACGTGGTGCTTGCCGCGGGCGTTGCACCACCGGATCCGAGCCTCGAACGCAACTTCTTCACGACGAGCTCGTGCGGGCTCTGCGGAAAGGCGAGCATCGACGCCGTGCGCACCCTTTCGAGACACGAGGTGGCCGGCGACCCGCTCGTGGTCTCGTCGGAGCTGCTCGCCTCGTTCCCCGACGTACTGCGCTCCCACCAGGACGTCTTCGAGAAGACCGGCGGACTGCACGCTGCCGCGCTGTTCGACGGGCGAACGGGCGAGCTGCTGGTGCTCCGTGAGGATGTGGGGCGGCACAACGCCGTGGACAAGGTGGTCGGCTGGGCCGTCACCGCCGACCGGCTCCCGCTGTCGGGCACCGTGCTGATGGTCTCGGGGCGAGCCAGCTTCGAGCTGGTGCAGAAGGCATCGATGGCCGGGATCCCGGTGCTGGCCGCCGTATCGGCGCCATCCTCTCTCGCGGCTGAACTGGCGGTCGAGATGGGGATCACGCTGATCGGATTCCTGCGCGGGTCATCGATGAACGTCTACTCCTGCACAGAGCGTGTCGACGACGGGTTCTCCACAGATTCCGCCGGGCGTTCCCCTGCGCTGGCACCGACGGCACAGGATGAACGTGCCGAACCCCGACTGCAGCAGAAAGTGACCGCCCGATGAGCCGTAAGCCTCCCGTCGAAGACCCCAACTACGACGACATGACGGTGCACCCGCCCGAGAAGTGGGCGGTGGGTCTTCCCGCGATCTACTCGGCGAGCGAGCCTGCCCTCATCGAGATGGGGCCGGGGCGGGCGTTCACGCTGCTCACGAAGGTCAACCAGAAAGACGGCTTCGACTGCATGAGCTGTGCGTGGCCCGATCCCGACCACCGCAAGGTGGCCGAGTTCTGTGAGAACGGGGCGCGGGCCATCACGTGGGAGGCCACGCCCGTCACGGTTCCGACCTCGTTCTGGGCAGAGCACTCGGTGACCGACCTGCTCTCCAAGAGCGAGTACTGGCTCGGCATGCAGGGGCGCCTCGTCGAACCCGTCTACAAGCCCGCGGGCAGTGACCACTACGAGCCGGTGAGTTGGCAGAAGGCCTTCAGCCTGATAGCCGACAAGCTGAAGGGGCTGGCCTCCCCCGACGAGGCTGCCTTCTACACGTCGGGTCGGGCTGCGAACGAGACGGCCTTCGTCTACCAGCTCTTCGTGCGCGCCTTCGGCACGAACAACCTGCCGGACTGCTCGAACATGTGCCACGAGTCCACCGGAACGGCGCTCGGCGAGACGATCGGTGTCGGCAAGTCGACCATCGCCTACGACGACTTCGAGAACACCGACCTCATCATCATCATGGGCCAGAACCCCGGCACGAACCATCCGCGCATGCTCACGGCTCTCGAAGACGCGAAGAAGCAGGGCGCGAAGATCGTTGCCGTGAACCCGCTGCCCGAAGCCGGGCTGCTGAGGTACAAGAATCCGCAGACGGCGCGTGGCCTGATCGGGCGGGGGACGGCGATCGCCGACCAGTTCGTGCAGATCCGGCTGGGCGGCGACATGGCCCTGCTGCAGGCGCTGTCGAAGCGAGTCCTCGAGGCAGAGGACCGAAGCCCGGGCACCGTTCTCGACCACGGGTTCCTGCAGACATACACCCAGGGTCTGGATGCCCTGCGGGAGCATCTCGCAGACCTCGACGAAGACACCGTGCTCGAAGCGACCGGGCTGACGAGCGCCGAGATCGACGAGCTCGCCGACCGGTACATCGCTTCCGAGAGAACCATCATCACCTGGGCGATGGGGCTGACACAGCATCGCAAGTCGGTGGACACCCTCCGGGAGGTCGTGAACCTCCTGCTGCTGCGCGGCA
The DNA here is from genome assembly GCF_003399625.1 of Subtercola boreus. Lineage (GTDB taxonomy): Bacteria > Actinomycetota > Actinomycetes > Actinomycetales > Microbacteriaceae > Subtercola > Subtercola boreus_C. The sequence continues at coordinate 317,067 of NZ_NBXA01000026.1, forward strand.
ACATCGGGCGCCAGGGGGCCGGAGCGTCGCCCATCCGCGGCCACAGCAATGTGCAGGGCGACCGCACGATGGGCATCTGGGAGCAGATGCCCGAGACCTTCCTCGACGCGCTCGACACGGAGTTCGGCATCCGGTCGCCGCGTGCGCACGGGGTCGACTCGCTGAAGGGCATCGAGGCGATGCAGCGCGGCGAGATCAAGTTCTGGTTCGGCCTCGGCGGAAACCTTGTCGCCGCTATCTCCGACACCGCCGCGGCAGAAGCGGCGATGCGTGGCACGGAGATGACTGTGCAGGTCTCGACGAAGCTCAACCGCTCGCACGCCGTCATCGGCCGCGAAGCGCTCATTCTGCCGACGCTCGGTCGCACCGAAGTCGACCTGCAGTCGGCCGGGCCGCAGTTCCTCTCGGTCGAAGACACCGTGTGCGCCGTTCACGCCACGCACGGCGCCGTTCCGCCGGTCGCCCCCACGCTCCTGTCCGAGGTGTCCATCGTCACACGATTGGCGCGCGCCGTTCTCGGCGACGACGGTCCCGTCGACTGGGAAGGGTTCGAGAACGACTACGACACCATCAGGGAGTCCATCTCGCGGGTGGTTCCGGGGTTCGAGAACTTCAACGCCGATGTGCGCCGAAAGGGCGGTTTCGTTCTGCCGAACGGCCCACGCGACTCGCGCACCTTCAACACCGCCACGGGCAAGGCAATGCTGACGGTGAATCACCTCGAGCCGCTGGAGCGGCCGGCCGGGCGACTGATCCTCCAGACCATGCGCTCGCATGACCAGTTCAACACGACTATCTACAGCCTGAACGACCGCTACCGCGGCATCAAGAAGGGCCGGAACGTCGTCTTTGTGAACCCCGACGACATCCGTGAACTCGGGCTGGCCGACGGCGACACGGTCGACATCTTCAGCGAGTGGAAGGATGAACCCGACCGGGAACTGCGCGGCTACCGTGTGGTGTCGTACCCCACGGCGAAGGGTTGCGCGGCGGCCTACTTCCCGGAGGCGAACGTGCTCATCCCTCTGGCGAGCGCCGCCCTCGAGAGCAACACTCCGGTCTCGAAGGCGATCGTGGTGCGGCTCGAGAAGGTGAGCGCGCCGGCCACGGTCTGACGGGGCGCTACGCCCCGCCCACGGCCTGACGGGGTGCCCCGCCCCGCCCACGGCCTGACGGGGGGCGCTACGCGCCGGGGCGGCGTGCCCGGCGACGCTCTCGCCACGGCAGTGCCCGGTAGGCGGCCTCATCGGCCGCGCGCTGCTGCTCAGAGGCGACGAACCGTGCGTCGCGCCGCTCGCGCCAGCGCTCGATCTCGGCTTCGACGTCCCGCGTGGCCGTGACGACCGGTGGGCCGCCCTTCAGCTGCCGGCGCGCCTCGACGACCCGGGTATTGAAGTCGTCGAGCAACTCGCGAACCCGCTTCTCGGAGGGTGCGGCATCCATCTTCTCGTCGAGACCCGCACTCTCACTCCGGAGCGTGAGTGCGGGAGGCCCGAGACCCGTGATGTTCTCGCGTTCGATCTTCTGCTTGATCCACCAGTCGGGGTCATAGGCGTCATGGAGGTTCTTGAGCGGCTTGCCGGAGCCCGGCAGATTGTCGAACTCGCCCCGGCGCATCGCCTGCTGGATCGAGATCTCGACGTACTGCGCGCGAGCTTCCATCGATCGCTGCCCGGAGAGGGCGGTGTCGTCGTCCTCCGCCGCCCCCGCCTCGCCGGCTTCGCGTCTGCCGTCTCCCGGCAGTGAGCCGTCCGTCTGGTAGCGGGACACGTTCAGGCGCGAATCGCTTCGCTTCCTGCTTCCGGCCATGTCTGCCAGCCTAGGTTTCGCCTCCGGCCCGGTCGACCCCCGACGCAGGAGTTTCGCGCTCGGCGAAAGCCGCGCATCCGGGGGCCCGACCGGCCACGGCGTGCACGGCATCGACCGCGAACGCCAGGCCCGGCACACCGTTCGGCGAGGGGGCACGGGTCATCGGTGCCATCACGAAGCGGTTGCAACCGGGATGGCCCCCGTGCACCCGCCGTTCAGAGCGTTCGCGGGTTGCCGTACTCGAAGAAGCCACCGCGCGTGACGGACTGCGTGAGCAGCTCCCAGGCCTCGCCCTGGAACCGGAGGATCCGCTCGGGCTCACCGTCGGCACCGATCGGCAGAGCGACCTGCACCCCGTGGTCGGCGGTGTTGGTTCCGCGCAGGAGCAGCGCGTACGGAGGGGGAGAGTCGGTCATCCGTCCGACTGTACGCCCCTCGCCGACTCGCCATCACCCGACCCGGCGGCCAGCAGCGGCAACAGGCGGCGACGCGGCTCAGCGCAGGTACGCGTTCACGATGAGGTCGCCACGGATCTCCCGCAGACGCTCGAGGATGCGCTCGATCAGCGAGGCCGTCACCCCGCCGGCCACGAGGTCGAACCCGCCGAGCGGCTGAAGCCTGCCGCAGCGCACCCGGATGACCTCCCAGCCGGCTTCACGAAGCAAACGGTCCTTTCGGCGGTCCGTTGCCTCGCGAGTGCCGACATGTTCGAGCCCGAACTTTCCGATCGTGTCGTACTCGATCGCGACCTTCAGCTCTGCCAGAACGATGTCGGGCCACACCTCCCGGTGCGCGAAGAACGGCCTCCGCACCTCGACCGCATTCGCGGCGCGGAGGTCGATGTCGAGCCGTTCGGCGAGCCGGCTGCGCAGGTCGCCCTCGGCGGCGGATGCCGGCCGGGGGGCCCGCCCGCTGTGGAACGCCTCACCCGCGGCACACTTCGCCAGCGTGGTGCGGGGAGCTGAAGCGACGACAGCTGGTCGCGAAACGGCCCTCCGGGCATCCGGAACCGCCTGCTGGTCGGGCGGGAGGTGACGGTTGACGATCCGCTTCGGCGCCGCGAGCGCGAGGCACTCGGGGCACCACGACGATCTGCGGCGAACTCCGCCCGGTCTGTGGCGCTGCTCGTCGGGGGTCGCCACGAACACATGCCCGGCGTCGCACTGCCAGGTGAGGTACACCTCGGCAGCGGGCGGGATCTGAGTGAGAGTGATGTTGCGGTTCAGGTCGGGGTGGTACTGGCGCACGAGCACGGGGTAGCGCTCCCATTCGGTGCGGTACGCCCCGATCTCGTAGGGCACGTCGCGCTCCTTCGAGCGCTGCCGCCTCGCCCACCACGCTTCGATGTTCTCTGCCACGGCCAGATCGTAAACCGAACCTCCGACAGCCGACCAGATCAGGGAGAAGTTCTGCGAGGCTCTTGTCGCTGAGCCTCTTTAATGAGGTAATTTCAGGTAATGATTTCCTGTGGGAGTCAATCGGTCGGGGGCCTTCGACGTTGCGTCGGAGGGCCGAGTCCATCCAGCCGATGATTCTCCCGAAAGGGGTCGCAGTGCCTCACGATCCATACCAGAAGCGGCCGTCAGGCCTCCACCTCGTGCTGTGCAGCAAGGTTGCCGTCACGACGGTGGCGCTCGTGGCCCTCACCGCCGTGGCTCTCGTGGCCCCGGCGCCGCCGGCAGAGGCAGCCTCCGTCTCGATCGCAACAATCCAGGGAACGTCCGCCTCCAGCCCGCTCGTCGGCAGCTCCGTCACCACGACCGGTTTCGTGACCGCCGCCTATGCCACCGGTGGGCTGAACGGGTACTTCCTGCAGTCGGCCGGCACGGGAGGCGCCATCGACCCGCGCACGCATCGCGCTTCCGACGGGCTCTTCGTCTATCTGGCCGGCACCCCCCTCTCCGCACGGATCGGCGACTACCTCCAGGTGTCGGGCCTCGTCTCGGAGTTCGGCGGGCTCACCCAGCTGTCACCGCCCACTGCCGGCTCGATCGTTCCGCTCGACCCGACCGGCGTGGCTGCACCCCTGCCCGCAGCGACGAAGTACCCGGGCACGGACAGCGATCGGGAATCCCTCGAAGGGATGCTCATCCAGCCTGCCGGCGACTTCACGGTCACCGGCCTCCAGTCCGCCGCCCAGTACGGGCAGATCGAGCTCGCCGCTGGCACCGTTCCCCTGGCGGCGCCGACGAGTGTCGGTGCCGTCGGCAGCGCGGAGTACGCGGCCACCGCCTCGAACAACAGGGCCCGGGCCGTCTGGCTCGACGACGGGGCGACAACCTCGTTCACTTCTGCGTCCGGCTCAGCGAAACCTCTCCCCTATCTCTCCGGCCCCGCTCGTGTCGGCGCACCCGTCACCTTCACCCGCCCGGTCGTGCTCGACTACCGCAACAGCGCCTGGCGGTTCCAGCCCACGACCGAGGTGACCGGCACGAACGAGGCCACCACCTCTCCCGCCCGGTTCGGCGCCACTCGCACAGCGGCGCCGACAGACGTCGGAGGCAGCATCCGCCTGGGCACGTTCAACGTGCTGAACTTCTTTCCGACCACAGGTGACGAACGCTCCGGATGCACGTACTTCTCCGACCGCGCGGGCAGTCCCGTCACCGTGAACAACAGCGACGCCCCGGGCTGCGGAGTGAGGGGCGCAGCGACCCGCGCCCACTTCCTGCAGCAGCAGTCGAAGATCGTGAGTGCGATCCTGGCGTTGGGCGCAGACATCGTGTCGCTGGAGGAGATCGAGAACTCGGCGAAGCTCGGGATGCCCCGCGACCACGCGCTCGGCGTGCTCGTCGACGCGCTGAATGCGGCCGACCGCCCTGCCGACTGGCGCTTCGTGCCCTCCCCCGCCGCGGTTCCCGCCCTCGCAGACGAAGACGTGATCCGAACGGGATTCATCTATCGGTCCTCGGTGGCGGAACCGGTGGGACCGACGTCGATCCTGGTCGGATCGGCCCCCTTCGACAACGCGAGGGAACCCGACGCTCAGGCATTCCGGCCGGTGTACGCGACCGGCGCGGAGACGTTCCTGGTGGTCTCGAACCATTTCAAGTCGAAGTCGGGTCCAGACGCCACGGGCGACAACGTCGACACCGGCCAGGGCGCCTTCAACGGCGACCGCACCAGGCAGGCCCTGGCGCTGCTCGACTTCGCGAAGACGGTGAGCAGAGCGAGCGGCACCGACCGCGTCTTCCTCGTCGGCGACTTCAATGCGCTGTCGCACGAGGATCCGGTGCTCGCGATCGTGGCGGCCGGGTTCGCCGATCTGGGCGCCGGCACCGGCAAGGCCTCCTACAGCTTCTCCGGGGAGTCGGGATCGATCGACCACATCTTCGCCTCCGTCGAGGCGAAGGCCCTGGTCACCGGAACGGACATCTGGAACATCAACTCGGTCGAAGCGCCGGTGCGCCAGTACTCGGCCGCCAACGCGAACGTGTCGACCTTCGTGAATCCGAAAGACCCGTTCCGGTCATCCGATCACGACCCGCTCGTCGTCGGTCTCGCTCTGCCGCAGCACACGCCACCCACCATTCCGAATCCCCCGACTGGAGAATCACGATGAAACGCGCGCTCGCCCTCACTCTCACTGCAACGCTCGGCCTCACGGGCGCGGCCGGGTTGGGTGCCGTCGCGGCTCCCAACGCCTCCGCCGCATCGAGCGTCACCATCGACCTTCTGAGCATCAACGACTTCCACGGCAGGCTCTCCGCCGACGGCGTCATCGCCGGGGCCGCGGTTCTGGCGGGAGCCGTGAACCACTACACGGCTCTGAACCCCGACACCCGGCTGATCTCGGCCGGAGACAACATCGGCGCCTCGACGTTCACCTCGTTCATCCAGCAGGACAAACCGACGCTCGACGCTCTGAACTCGATGGGACTCGCTGCGTCTGCACTCGGCAACCACGAATTCGACCGGGGTCGGGCCGACGTCGATGGGCGCGTGCGCACCGCCGCTGCCTTCCCCTACCTCGCAGCCAACCTCTACGACACGGCCACCGGCCGACCGGCCTACGACCAGTTCTCCATCTCCGTGATCGACGGCGTCAGAGTGGGCTTCATCGGCGCGGTGACTGAGCAGCTGCCGACTCTGGTCAGCGCAGGATCCCTGCCCGGGCTCGAGGTGAGGAGCATCGTTCCGGAGGTGAACGCTGTGGCCGACCGACTCTCGGATGGCGACGCTGCCAACGGCGAGGCCGACGTGGTCGTTCTGCTCGTGCACGAGGGGGCGGCCACCTCCGGCGTGGGATCGTCGACGGACACGTCGACCTTCGGCCGCATCGTGTCAGGCGCCGACGCGAACGTCGATGCCATCGTGTCGGGGCACACTCACCAGAGTTACGCCCACACGATTCCGGTACCGGGGTGGCCGGCCGGGCTCGATCGTCCCGTGATCCAGGCCGGGGAATACGGAGAGACGATCGGCCACCTGTCCGTGGTGGTCGACAGTGCGACCCACCGGCCGCAGGCGATGACTGCAGAGCTGGTGCCCCTCACCAATCCCGACAGGACACCACGATTCACTCCCGATCCGGCAGTCGCGGGGATCGTCTCGGCGGCCGAGGCCTACGCCTCGGTGCCCGGCTCCGTCACGGTCGGCACCATCACCGCCGACCTGAACAAGGCGAGGCAGTCCGACGGAAGCGACAACCGGGGCGGCGAATCCACGCTCGGCAATTTCGTGGCCGATGCGCAGCTCGAAGCGACGGCAGACGTCGGCACCCAGATCGCGCTGATGAACCCTGGCGGACTGCGGGTCAACCTCACCTACGCTTCGAGCTCCGCCAAGGATCCGGACGGCAATGTGACCTACAGCGAGGCGAACGCCGTGCAGCCCTTCGCGAGCACCCTCATCGCCCTCGACCTGACAGGCGCCCAGCTGAAGGCCGTGCTGGAACAGCAGTGGCAGCCCGCCGGGAGCGGAAGACCGTTCCTCAAGCTCGGAGTGTCGCGCGGCTTCCAGTACCTCTACGATCCGACCTCCCCGAGGGGATCCCGTGTGCTCCGGATGACGCTCGACGGTGCCGCTCTCAGTGCGACGACGACCTACCGGGTTGTGGCCAACAAGTACCTCGCCGACGGGGGTGACAACTTCACTGCGTTCACGGGCGGCACGAATCGTTCCGACACCGGCAGGATCGACCTGGATTCGATGATCGGTTCCTTCACGAAACACCCGGCGGTGAGCCCCGATCTCGCTCAGCGCGCTGTCGGCGTGCACCTGGGCGCCAGTGCCAGGGGCGGTCTCGCCCCGGGCGACACCGTCACGATGGCCCTGTCCTCCTTGCTCTTCAGCGGTGGTGAGGCTCCCGCCGGCAGCGTCGAAGTGCTCTACCGCGGGGCGGTCATCGCCCGGTCAGCCATCGACCGTGCCGTGGTGGACACGACCGACGAGGTGGGTCGCGCCACCGTCACCGCAACTCTTCCGGGCGATGGCGAGGCAGGCAGCGCCGCGCTGACCGTGCGGGTGCCTGCGACCGGAACGTCGATCGATGTGCCCATCACAGTGCGGGCAGTACCCCCGCTGGCCGCTTCCGCGCTGACGGACGGTAACGCTCAGAACTTCGGCGTGGTGAGCATCTCGCCTGTTTCGGCAGCGGCGGGAACCACGGTGCAGGTTCAGATCACGGGGCACGAGGGTCGTACCGTGAGGGTCGTCGGCTACGCACCGCAGACCCCTCTGACGACCGGAATCGTCGCAGGTGGCCGCGTGGGGGTGCGGATCCCTGCGGGCTACAGCCCCGGCGTGCATCCCCTCGCCGTCTACGCGGGCGACGGTTCGCTGATCGGGTGGGCATCGGTCACCGTCGCGGCGCGCGGACGCCTGTGACGGCCGGGTCCTCAGTCCGGGCGGTTGAGCGAGTCCGGGCGGTTGAGCGCCCGGAGTGCGCGGTCAGACGAGCCGCCGATCCCCCACTTCGTCGAGAGGGCATGAATGGTCGAGAGCTGCTCGGAGGCGAAGGCGGAGCTCGAGCCTGGGGCGGTGCTGGAGTCGAGATCCAGGTTCCGCACGACCTCCACCACTCGCGGTGCCACCGCGAGATAGTCGCTCGCCGCAGCGAGCCTCGCCCGAACCGAAGCCGACAGTGCAGCAGCGGGATCGGCCGCCGCCGCAACGATGCCCGCGAGGTCGCCGTGTTCCGCGAGCAGGGTCGCGGCGGTCTTCTCTCCGATGCCCACGACGCCGGGCAGTCCGTCGGAAGCGTCACCCCGCATCACGGCGAAGTCGACGTACTGACGGGGCGAGATCCCATACTTCGACACGATCACCTCATCGGTGACGAGTTCGAGGCGGCTCATTCCGCGCGCCGTGTAGATGACGCGGACCTGGGCACGATCATCCACCAGCTGGAAGAGATCGCGATCACCGGTGACCACGTCGACCGGGCCTGTCGCCCGAGTCGCGAGAGTGCCGATCACGTCGTCGGCCTCGTGGTCGGTTGCCCCGACGATCGGGATGCCGAAGGCCGAGAGAACCTCCCTGATCAGAGGAATCTGCTGCGTCAGGTGCTCGGGGACCTCCTCGACGTCGACTCCCCCGGCGACCTCCTGCAGAACGCGGTGCTGTTTGTATGACGGAATCAGGCGCACCCGCCACGTGGGCCGCCACGCGTCGTCCCAACAGGCGACGACAGCGGTGGGCGAGAAGTCCGCCACCAGCTTGGCGATCATGTCGAGCAGGCCACGCACGGCGTTGACCGGGGAGCCGTCGGGCGCCCGAACCGTGTCCGGCACGCCGTGGAAGGCGCGGAAGTAGAGCGAAGCGGTGTCGAGGAGCATCAGTCGCCCAGTCATGAGCCGATCATCCCACGCCGGGCCGCCGCGCACCCGCTCGCGTACCAGGCCCAGCGGAGCGGTTTAGGCTTGAACCGCACCCAGGAGGAGCCGATGACCGACAGAAGCAGCAGCAACCGCCCGCTCGTGAAGCTCGGCTTCCTCACCATCGGGTTCTTCGACGAGCACGACCCGATCGGCGGCCACGAGAGCACCCTCCAGATCATCGAACTGGGTGAGCAGCTGGGCTTCGACAGCGCGTGGCTGCGGGATCGCCACCTGCAGTTCGGCATCTCGTCACCCCTAGCCGTGCTTGCCGCCGCGACACAGCGAACGAGCCGTATCGAGTTGGGCACCGCGGTCATCCCGCTCGGATTCGAGAACCCGTTCCGTCTCGCGGAAGACCTGGCGACCGTGGATGTGCTCAGCCGTGGGCGCCTGAATCCGGGTATCAGCGTGGGAGCGCCGACCCACTTCGAGGCCATTCGAGAGCACCTGTACCCCGATTCGTGGCAGAACGAGAACTTCAGTCACGAGCGGGCGGAGCGTCTGCTGGCGAACCTCCGCGGCGAAACGGTGAGCACCTTCACCGGAACCGAGGGCATCGAGGCCTACTCTTCGCGCATCCAGCCGTTCGCGGCGGGTCTTGCCGATCGCGTCTGGTTCGGCGCCGCCGGGCTCTCGTCGGCGGCCTGGGCAGGTGAGCACGCGCTCAACCTGCTGTCGAGCAGCGTGGTGCGAGCGGAGGAGGACGACGACTTCGCCCGCATCCAACGGGCACAGATCGACCTGTTCCGCTCGAGACATCCGCTCGGCGACGCAGCGCGCGCCTCCCAGGGACTCGTCGTCATCCCAACCGACAGCGCCAGCCCCGAGCAGGCCGCGAAGTACCGCGCGTACGCCGACGGCCGTTTCGAACGCACCCTCACCCCCCAGGGACCCGGTCGCATGCTGTTCGCCCCCGACATCGTCGGCAGTTCGACGGAGATCGCGGATGCCCTTCACGCGCATGCCGGGTTCCAGGCTGTCGACGAGGTGGTGTTCGCCCTGCCGTTCTCGTTCGAGCACGAGGACTACGTGCAGATCCTCACCGACATCGCGACGCGGCTGGCACCGCTGCTCGGCTGGGCTCCCGCCGGCGCCTGACGCCCGGTGGCCGATGCGGGGCCCGAGCCCGTGACAGCGTCGGGCGCTTCTGGCAGTCTGGGCGCATGACAGCTGAGATTCCCGCGGACTACGTCCGCCTGCTCGAAGACCCCAACTACGGCGCGCTCGGTACGGTTCGCCCCGACAACACCGTGCAGGTGAACCCGATGTGGTTCCTCTTCGATGGCGAGACGCTGCGCTTCACCCACACCACGAAGCGCGCGAAATACCGCAACCTCATGCAGAACCCCTCGATGAGCCTCGCGGTCATCGACCCGCAGAACCCGTTCCGCTACCTGGAGGTGCGCGGCCGGTTGTCCGAGGTCGTCCCCGACCCCACCGGCGCGTTCTATGTCGTGCTCGGCAAACGGTGTGGCAACCCCGAGCAGACGCCGCCGCCCGACTCGGCCGACCGCGTCGTCCTCGTGATGAGCATCGACCGAACGACCCAGCAGTAACGAGGCACCTGCCGACACCGGCAACGACCGAGCACCAGCGGAGCCGCCCACGCTCGGTACGAACATCCTGCAGCGCATCACGACTACATCACGGGGGACCCCATGGACGCACACGACATCCGAAACGCCTACCTGGCCTACCAACGCGACCGGGGGCACGTGCAGATCGCGCGCGCGAACCTCGTGCCGCGGGGCGACGGCAGCACGCTCTTCACGGGCAGCGGCATGCAGGCCCTGCTCCCCTATCTGCTCGGCGAGCACCACCCCGACGGGATCCGGCTGACCGACAGCCAGCCGTGCCTCCGCGCCCAGGACATCGAGGAGGTCGGCGACAACCGCCACACCACGTTCTTCGAGATGCTCGGCAACTGGAGCCTCGGCGACTACTTCAAAGAGCACCAGATCCGCGCGTTCTTCACCTTCCTGGTGGATGTCGTCGGACTCGACCCGACGAAACTCGCAGTGAGCTGCTTCATCGGTGACGACCAGTACGGCATCCCGCGCGACGACGAGGCCGCCGCGATCTGGCAGGCCGTCTTCGCCGAACGCGGAATCGAGGCGGGTATCGCCGTCGTGGGCAGCCAGGCCGACGGGGATGCCCGTGGGGTCGAACCCGGCGAGAAGATCTTCTTCTACGATTCCGGCGAGAACTGGTGGAGCCGCGGCGGAAGCCTGCTCGGCACCCCGCTCGGCGACCCCTGCGGGCCCGACAGCGAGGTCTTCTACGACTTCGGCCCCGACCACCACGACGCGAGCTTCGGCAAGGCGCACCCGGCGAGCGACAGCGGCCAGTTCATGGAGATCGGCAACCAGGTCTTCATGCAGTACCGCCGCGAGCAGAACGGCTCCTTCACCCCGCTCGACCAGCGGAACGTCGACTTCGGTGGGGGTTTGGAGCGCATCGCCGCCGCAGCCCTGGACACACCCGATGTGTATCGCATCAGCCTGCTGTGGCCGATTGTCCAGACGCTCGAGCGCCTGTCGGGCGCCTCGTACGAGGCCGATCCTAAGCCGTTCCGCATCATCGCCGACCACCTGCGGGGTGCCGTCTTCCTCGCGGTCGACGGCGTGCGGCCCTCCAACAAGGAGCAGGGTTACGTGATGCGCCGACTGCTTCGGCGCGCCATCCGCACCGCCTACTCGATCGATCTGCGCGACACGTTCTTCGAGGGTGTGGTCGGCCAGATCGCCGACCTCTATGAGAACGACTACCCCGAGATCCGAACGTCGCGCGAGGAGATCGTGGCGGTGTTGCTGCGGGAGGAGAAGTCGTTCCGGCGCACCCTCGAGGCAGGTCTCCGGATGATCGGGGGGTTCTCCGGGCGCACTCTGACGGGCGAAGACATCTTCCGGCTCTCCGACACCAACGGTTTTCCGAGGGAACTCAGCATCGAAGAGGCCGAGCGACTCGGCATCCCCGTCGAGGAGCGCTGGGCGGAGGGCTACGACGCAGCACTCCGGGTGCAGCAGGAGCGTTCGCGGGGCGCTTCGCACCTCGGCGCGGCCGACCCCGCTTAGCGCCGCCACCACGCCCGGGAGGAGGTGGGGCGATCCTCCGCCGTATTCGCGTCGGTTGGGCTGAGCTCCTCCCGAACGAGCGGTCCCTTGCCTATCCCGGCGGGCGGAGCGCGGCGCGGCGGCGTCAGTCCGCGAAGAGGCCGCCGAGCGCGGTGTTCGCGGGGTCGTTCCGGAGCGCGTCGAGGGCGCGGGCGTACACGCCCCGCTTGATCGCGCGGAGGGTGGCCGCGTCCTTGCCGACGAGCGAGGCGGCCAGCGCAATAGCGCGGTCGGTGACGGCGTCGGCCGGGGCGATCTCATCGACGATGCCGGCTCGGAGGGCATCCGGAGCCGTGTACCGCGTTCCGAACAGCATCGCGTCACGGGCCGCCTGCGGGGTGAGCTTTCCCGCAACGAGGTCGGCCATGCCCGGCGTGAATGGCACGGTGATGTCGATCTCGGGAAAGCACAGGAAGCCGCGATCCTCCCGCATGATGCGGTAGTCGTGGGCGATCGCGAGCATGGCGCCGGCCGCGTAGCAGTGACCCTGGATCGCGGCGACGGTCGGCAGGCTCGACTCGAGGGCGCGGGCGAAGAGTTCGTGTACGTCGCCGAGGAGAGCGGCCGCTTCGGCGCGATGGGTGGTGATCCAGTCGAGGTCGAGGCCGTTGGAGAAGAACTTGCCGGTGCCCGAGGTCACGAGAGCAGCGGGGCCGGGCGCGGACTCCGCCTCGTCGAGCAGCCTGAGGTAGTCCCCCACCCAGCCCGGATTGAAGCGGTTCTCGGTCTCGTCGAGGCGGATGACGAACACCTCGCCGATGCGTTCGAGCTTCATGGCATTCCCCTTGTCGACGGTGTCCGTCATGCAACCGTAGCGGCTGCCTTCGGCTCGCGGATGCCCGGCTGCACCATCTCACCGCACCCTCCTTCGCGGCCCGCGACCCCGCGAGCCCGGTTACGCCTTGGCGAACTGCTCGGCGTCGAACTGCGGGTCGGAGGCGCCGGGCGCGAGCGGTTCCGCCGCCTGCTTCTCGGAGCGCACGAATCCGATGCCGACCAGAATGAGCGCGCCGCCGATCAGCTGCCCCACCGAGAGGGCTTCGCCGAGCAGGAGCCAGGCGTAGAACGTGGCGGCGACCACCTCGAGCAACCCGACGAACGACGCCAGGCGGGAGCCGAGCATCCCACTCGCCGCAATGCTCGTCGCGTAGGCGATCGCGGTGCTGATGACGCCGACGATGAGCAGCGGAATCCACCAGGGCGCTTCACCGCCGAGCAGGCCGACCTGGCCGAAGGTGGCCGTGAACGGCACGGCGCCGGTGAGACCGACCGCCCCGAGCACGACTCCGCCGAGGAGCAGCCCGAATCCGGCGAGCGCCACTGCGGGCAGGCCGTCAGCGGGTCGGGCGGCGATCACGTAGTAGAGGGCGCAGCCGACCATGGCGATGAGGGCGAAGATGATCCCCAGGGCATCCATCGGCCCGCCGCCGCCCGGCGAGACCACGAGTACGAGACCGACCAGCGCGATCACCGATCCGATGAGAACGACAACCTTGGGCCGGCGGCGGGTGATGACCCAGACGCTCGCGACCAGGAGCAGGGGCGCCATGTACTCGACCAGGATGCCCGTGCCGACCGGAATGCGCTGGATGGCCGCGAAGTAGACCAACTGGGTGCCGGCGACGCCCACCAGTGCCATCGCGAGTACCCGCCAGCGGCCGCGCCAGAGCGCCGACCAGCGTCCGCGAAGTGAGAGGAGAGCGAAGGGAAGGAGAACGATTCCGCCGATCAGGGCACGCACGGTCACGGCGGCGGCCGGGCTCCAGCCCGCCTCGAGCAGCGGTTTGATGAAAGCCCCGGATGCTCCGAATGTGGCCGCGGCGAGGATCGCGACAGCGAGCCCCTTCGACATCGACGTCTTCGCCATGCTCATCCTCACCGCTCTTCTCGCTCACACCCTCTTCATGACGCTAGTGTTGCTCACAGTAAGGAGTCAAATTGCATTTTGCCCCTGACACCGAAGACACTCTGAGCTTCGCGGTCGACGTCATGAACACTGTCGCTGGCGCGACGAAGAGCGGCCTCGACGAGCTCGCAACACCCCTCCAGCTCGGCACCATCCTGACCTCCTGGCAGTACACCGGCCGCATCGACCTCGACGACCTCGAGCTCGCGGAGGTGCGCGCCACACGCGCCAGGCTCCGCCGGGTCTGGATGCTCGCCCGCACCGACGCGGTCACAGAAGTGAACGCGATGCTCTCCGACGCGCGCGCACTCCCGCAGCTCGTGCGGCACGACACGCTCGACTGGCACCTGCACGCCACGGACCCCGAGGCGCCCCTGGCCGAGCGAATCCGGGTGGAGGTCGCACTGGCTCTCGTCGACGTGATCCGCTCGAACGAGAACGGGCGGCTGCGGGCGTGCGCTGCCGACGATTGCGATGGGCTGCTGCTCGACCTGTCGCGGAACGGTTCGAAGCGCTTCTGCAGCGTGCGCTGCGGCAACCGGATGAACATGGTGGCGTTCCGCGGGCGCGCCGCCGACGCGTAGCGCCCCGGGACTCACGCGCGGAACGCGCTCCGTACGAGGTCGAGCGCCTCGTCGGCGTCGAAGCCCAGGTGCCGGGCCCTCTGGGCGAAGGCGAGGGCCGCCGCGTGGCCCTCGCGCATCCGCGGGTCGCCCGATGCAGCCACGAAGGATCCGCTGCGGCCCCGGGTCTCGATGATGCCGTCCGCCTCGAGTTCGCGGTAGCTCCGCGCCACGGTGTTCACGGCCACCCCGAGCTCCTCGGCGAGGGCGCGCACCGTGGGGAGCTTGGATCCGGGAACCAGGATGCCCGACTGCACAGCCTCGGCGACCTGGCGTCGCACCTGCTCGAACGGCGGCTCCGAACCGGACGCATCGAGGCGCACCGCGAACCCGCCCCGCCCACCCGACTCTGCACCCGAAGGCCCGCCCGACTCTGCCATGCCGACACGGTACCGCACCGCCGCCGGCGTGCACCGACACCCCGGCGGGCACCGACCCCCCGGCCGGCACCCAGAGAAGTCCGGGGGCGCCTGGCTGGAGGGTCGAACGGGAATAGCCACACACCCCCGTGCTGTTACTTCTCACATGACAACAATCGGAATCATCGGAGCAGGACACATCGGCAGCCAGGTCGCACGCGCGGCGATCGCGGCAGGCTACGACATCGTGATCAGCAACTCGCGCGGTCCGGAGACGCTCGCCGACCTCGTGGCCGACCTCGGCCCGAAGGCCCGCGCCTCCACCGCCGCGGAAGCCGCCGAGGCCGGCGACTTCGCCGTCGTGACGGTTCCACTGAAGGCCTACGAGTCCGTGCCCGTCGCACCGCTCGCCGGCAAGATCGTGATCGACACGAACAACTACTACTTCGAACGCGACGGCCGCATCGCCGCCCTCGACAACGGCCTCGACACCGTCTCCAGCATGCTGCAGCGGCACCTGTCCGACAGCAAGGTCGCCAAGGGGTTCAACCACATCAAGTCGGATGACATCACCACCGACGGCACACCGGCCGGCACCGAGAACCGCCGTGCACTCGCGACCGCAAGCGATTTCGAGGAGGCCGCCGAGCTCGTGACGAACCTCTACGACGAGCTCGGCTTCGACACCGTGAACGTCGGCCCGCTCTCGGAGAGCTGGCGGGTCGAGCGCGACCAGCCCGCGTACGTGGTGCGCCAGAACAGGCACGAGCTGGTCGAGAACCTGACCAAGGGCGTGCGCGCGACCGCGACGGCCTGATCCGTTCGGATCACGCTTCGACTGGCGGGTGCCCCGGTGACGGGGTGCCCGCCTTCTGCGTCGGCAACGGCTCCGGATGCCCACCAGCACTCCCCGCGCGCGGCACCGGATGACCAACCGCATTCCCCGCTCGCGGCTCCGGATGCACGTCCGCACTGCCCTCGCGCGGCACCGGATGCCCGGCGCGCCCACCCCGGCTCACGGCCACCACCCCCACTATGACGATCACCCCGCCGGCCATCTCGACCACCGTCGGCACCTCGCCGAGCCAGAGGTACGCGATCAGCACCGCGACCGGCGGCACGAGGTAAAGCAGCGACGTCGACGTGACGACGGGGAGCCGCGCCACGGCGTAGCCCCACAGCACGAACCCGAGCGCCGACGGGAAGACACCGAGGTACCCGGCCGCTAGCCATGCCCCCGGTGCCGCCGAGCTGAGTTGCTGCCAGCCGAGGGGAACGAAGGGCAGCGTCATGATGGTTCCGGCGACCATCGCGTAGGTCGCGACCTCGAGCCCGGAATAGCGGCGCAGCAGCGGCTTGGTGAGCGGGTGGTAGATGCCCTGCACGAGCATGGCGCCCACGACGATCCAGACCGATGCCGAGAGGCTGACCCCCGCCCGCGAGAGGCAGACCAGCAGAACGCCGGCCAGGGCGATCGCGCTGCCGATCATCCGGAGCGCCGTCAACCGTTCTCCGAACAGCACGGCTGCCAGCGCCGCCGAGACGAGGGGCGCGGCCACCACGATGATGCTGGCGGTTCCCGCGGGAACCGTGTGCTCGCCGGCGTTCAGCAGCAGTTGGTACGCGGTCATCCCGAAGAATGCGCTGGCGACGATCAGGGGAAGGTCGCGCCGAAGGGGCAGCCGGACCGCCATCAGCGGCGCCACGACCAGCAACACGGCGGCGGCGATCACGAGACGCGCGGCCGAGAGTCCCACCACTCCGAGCTCGGGGGTAGCGACCTGGATGGCGGGGAAGGCGCTCGCCCAGAGAACGACCACCGCCAGCCCCGCACCCACCACCTTCGCTGCTGTCATGATCCGATTCTGCTCGACCGCATCACTCAGCACCATTTACTTTTCGTTCACTCAATCGTAATGATTGATGATGCTCGATGTCAGAAAGCTCCGGATGCTCGCAGAACTCGACGAGCGAGGCACGATCGCGGCCGTCGCAGACGCCCTGCACCTGACCGCGCCCGGCATCTCGATGCAGCTCGCGGCGCTCGAACGGGACGTCGGCGTGCAGCTGACCGAGCGGCACGGACGACGAATCCTGGTGACCCCCGCCGGACGGGTGCTGGCCCGGCACGCTCGCGACATCGGCGACCTGCTCGCCGTGGCCGAGATGGAGGCCTCAGCGCTCCGGGAGGGCTCCCGCGGAACGTACCGGATCGGCGCGTTCCCGACGGCGGCCCGCAGCTATGTCGCCGAGGCATGGCGCGCGCTGGCCGAGGCGGCCGAGCCGGCCAAGCCCACGAAGAGGGCCGAGCCGGCCGAGCCGGGCATCCAGCTCCGCCTCACCGAGAGTGAACCGTCGATCTCCCTGCCCGCGCTGGCGGCCGGGGAGGTGGAGCTTGCGGTGACGCACTCGTACTCGAACATGCCGCCGCTCACGTCTGAGGGCCTCATCAGCACGCCGCTCGGCAGCGAACACGTCGTGCTTGCTTTGCGCTCAGACGACCGGATGCTCGGGGGAACCGAACCGGACGCCACCGCAACGTCAGCAGCACCAACACCCGCCACAGCACCAGCCCCCGTCGACCTCGCCGCCTTCGCCCGGCACGACTGGGTTCTCCCGCACCGCGAATGGTCCTGCCGCGAAATGGTGGAACGCGCCTGCGGCATCGCCGGTTTCGAACCGCGGGCCGTCGCCTGGGCCACCGACTTCAGCGTGCAACTCTCGCTCGTCGCATCCGTCGGAGCCGTCGCCCTCATCCCCCGCCTCGGCGTCGCCGCCCTGCCGCCGGGGGTGGTGATCCGGGAGCTCGACACCCCCGTGCTCCGACACCATTTCGCGGTCATCCGCCGCGCAGCATCCGCCGACCGGGGTCTTCGCCGGGTGCGAACGCAGCTGGAACGAACGGCATCCACCCGGCTCGAGCCGGTAGGGTTTCAGCCCATGGGAGACTCCGAATGACGCCGCTCATCGTTGTCGCGGGCGTGTCGGGCGCCGGCAAGTCGACCATCGGTCTCGCCGTCGCAGAGCAGCTCGGTATCCCGTTCGCCGACGCCGATTCCCTGCACTCGGCCGAGAACGTCGCCAAGATGGCCGGCGGCACACCGCTCACCGACGAGGATCGCGCACCGTGGCTCGTGCGCATCGGGGTAGAACTGCAGCAGGGCCGCAACGACGGCCTCGTGCTGGCGTGCTCCGCCCTTCGCCGCCGTTACCGCGACACCATCAGGGAGGCCGCTCCCGACACCTTCTTCGTCACTCTGACCGGCTCGCGCAGCCTGCTCGAGAAACGCCTTGGCGCCCGCACGAACCACTTCATGTCGGCCGCTCTCCTGGATTCCCAGCTCGCCGCCTTCGAGCCTCTGGACCCGGATGAACGGGGCATCAGCCTCTCGATCGACGCCGACGTGCCGACCCTCGTTGCCCAGACCGTTGCGGCTGCCACGGCGTCGCGGTAACCACACGCACCGGCGGCAGCAACCGTCCATCATTCCACGGCAACCCACGCCCGAGCGGCGGCAACCGGCGCCCTCCGCAAGGGGTGCCGCCATCCCAGCGCGCGCGGCTACGCTCGGGGCATGACGAACCTCGAAGGTGCAGTGGTGCTGGTGCTCGGAGCGTCGGGCGGACTCGGCGGCAGGATCGCGAGCCGCCTGTCGGATGCGGGCGCGACCGTGGTGCGCGCCGCGCGCAACCCCGCGACGCTGGCCGGTCCCGATGCCTTCCTGGCCGACCTGCGGGCGCCCGAATCGGCGGATTCCCTGCTGCTGGCCGCCGCTGCCGCCCATCCCGAGCACCTCGATGGCATCGTGATCGCAGCGGGCGCCGTGGCGTTCGGGCCCGTCGGCGATCTCGACGACGAGACCCTCGATGCGCTCTTCGCGGTGAACACGACAGCGCCGATCCGGCTGATCCGCAGTGCACTCCCGCGGCTGGCGGAATCCGCCGCCGCCGACCGCAAGCCGTTCGTCGTGACGATCAGCGGCATCGTCGCCGAGTCCCCCACGGCCGGCATGGCGGCCTACTCCGCCTCGAAGGCCGGTCTGGCCGCCTTCGTGCAGGCGGCGTCCCGGGAGCTCCGGCGGGCGGGCGTGCGGGTTCTGGATGCCAGGCCCGGGCACACCGAGACCGAACTGTCGCGGCATCCGCTCGCCGGCACCGCGCCCGCGTTTCCCGCAGGCCTCGACCCCGACGCTGTCGCAGACCGGATCGTGCAGGCGATCGTCGCCGACGAGAAGGATCTGCCGAGTTCGGCCTTCCAGGCGTAGGGAATCCTCGGCGCACCGCGCCGGTTCTGTGCACTTTTCCCAGACGACGCTTTCCGGCCGTGATGGATCCGGTTGCCACCGATTCCGAAGCGTTTTGACACGCAGACCTCCGAAGACTGGCGCGAAGGTGCCTGCGGGCACTACTGTCTGTCTATCCCGGTGACACCGGTGAACCGCCAAAAGAGAGTGGTGCCCGATGACAACAGCCCCCGCACGAGGCAGCACCGATGTCGAGAGCAAGGGGCTGAAGGGTGGCGCCCTCGGTCTCGTCGGCAGCGTGGTGGTGGGCGTCGCCTCGACCGCCCCGGCCTATTCGCTGGCCGCGAGTCTCGGTTTCATCGTCGCCTCCGGAGGTTCACTGCTCGCCGGAGTGAAGTCTCCCGGAATCATCCTGCTGGCCTTCGTGCCGATGTACTTCATCGCCGTCGCCTACCAGGAACTCAACAAGGCCGAACCCGACTGCGGCACCACCTTCACCTGGGCCTCGCGGGCGTTCGGACCGAAGACAGGATGGATGGGCGGCTGGGGCATCATCGCCGCCGACGTGATCGTCATGGCGAACCTCGCGCAGATCGCGGGGTCGTACTCGTTCACCCTGGTCGGCAAGCTCTTCAACGACGACGCGATCAGCGCCCTCTCCGGTGATGTGTTCTGGTCCACGGTGGCGGGTCTCGCCTGGATCGCCATCATGACCTACATCTGCTACCGCGGTATCGAGGTCTCCGCCCGGCTCCAATATGCTCTTCTCGGCATAGAGGTCGTGATCCTCGTCGTCTTCGCCGTGTTCGCGCTGGTGAAGGTCTACACCGGCACCGCCGAGAGCTACTCCCTGACTCCGGATATCTCGTGGTTCCTGCCGTTCGACCTCGACTTCAGTACGGTGATCGCCCCGGCCATCCTCACCGCCGTCTTCATCTACTGGGGTTGGGACACCGCCGTCTCCATCAACGAGGAGAGCGACGACCCGGGCCGCACCCCCGGTCGCGCCGCCATCATCTCGACCCTGCTGCTGCTCGTGACCTACGCCCTGGTAGCCGTCGCCACCATCGCCTTCGCCGGTGTGGGAACCGACGGGGTGGGCCTCGGAAACCCTGAGAACGCCAGCGACGTCTTCAGCGCGATCGGCCCCGACCTGTTCGGCGACTCGGCATTCGGCGGCATCATGCTGGCGCTGCTCTACATCTCGATCCTGACGTCGGCGTCGGCGTCGACGCAGACCACGATCCTGCCGACGGCCCGAACCGCGCTCTCGATGGCTGTCTACAAAGCGGTTCCCGAGAGCTTCGCGAAGATCCACCCGAAGTTCCTCACCCCGACCTGGTCGACGGTCGGCATGGGCATCATCTCGGCCGCGTTCTACCTGCTGTTCACCCTCATCTCACCCACGCTGCTGAGTGCGCTGATCGGATCGGTCGGGCTTCTGATCGCGTTCTACTACGGCCTCACGGGTTTCGCCTGCGTCTGGTACTACCGCCGCACGCTCACGGCGACGTTCCGCGACTTCATGATGCGCGGGGTGATACCGCTGCTCGGCGGGCTCATGCTCACAGCCGTCTTCGTCTTCGGCCTCATCCAGTACGCGCTGCCCGACTGGCTGACCGACGAGAACGACGAGAACGTGACGATCTTCGGCATCGGTGCGGTTGCGGTCGTCGGCGTGGGATCTCTCGTGCTGGGCGTCATCCTGATGCTGATCATGCGCTGGCGGAGCCCCGCCTTCTTCAAGGGCCAGACGCTCGAGCGCCGGAGCGACCTGATCCTGGCCGGCGAGCACTACCCGGTGGGCATCCGGCTGCCCGACTCGGAGGAGACCACGGTGATCGCCCGCGACCTGTCGAACCTTCCCACCGGGCTCATCGCGGTCGACCTCGAAACGGGAAAGCGGTTCCAGAAGAAGAAGCGGGGCGCGCCCGACACCACGGATGCTCCGGATGCTCCGGATGCTCCCTCCGGCGACTCCACTCCGTAGGCTCTCCTCGATCGTGCTGCGTCTGCCGCCCGCGTTACGCGGCACCGAGGGGCAGCGCGATTGCGATGCCCGCATACCTGGCGGGGGCCGATCGCGTCACTCACCTCGGAGAGCGCCGTCGCAGACCTCCGCACAGCGTGACTCACCCGCCGTTCCGGGCAGGAATGCCGTCGGCGTTCACCAGGTGCCGGGCGGCGAAGCGATGACCGGCACCGGTGTGTACGACCAGTGTGCCCCGTTCGCGTAGTGGCTCGACGCCCACGGTGACGCCCAGATGGCGCTCTCGATCTGGGCCGTCGGAGCCGAGGCGGCGAACCCGGCGACGATCGCCGAATAGCCGCCCACGCTGTGCAGGGCCTCCGCGCAGTTCGCCGCCGCGGTGACCAGGGTGTCGTAGCTGCCGAAGCCGCTGCCGCCGCCCGAGCCCCAGCCGTTGTTCAGCGGATTGTTGCGGTTCCACCAGTCGGGTGGACCGTTCTCCTGCCGCATCCAGCGCATCATCACGGTCACGTTCGACTCGGTCATCGGGAACCCGGCGAGAAACAGCACGAGCGTGGCCCAGTCCTTGTTGGTGCTTCCGGCGGAGAGAGTCTTCACCCCCGCCGTGGCCGAATAGTCGTCGCGGGTCACCGTCACCCCTGCCGCATCCCCGGGAACCGTCACGATCTGCAGCGACCCCTGGGCGCTGGTCTGCACGTAGCCGTAGGCGTCGCTCGAACCCGGAGCCTGCGGAGGGGGCGCGAGCGAGACCAGGGCGACGAGAGCGAAGGCCGACACACCGGCGGCGACGGCGAGCAGGCGGGTCACCCGTCGGCCGTGCAGGTGGGCGGCTGTCACGGCCCTCACGCCGGGCGCTCGTCGAGGAGCTCACCGAGGCGCTCGTCGAGGCCGCGGCGCACGTCCGGCCACTCCGCCTCGAGCACCGAGAAGTAGGCCGTGTCGCCGCGGCTGCCGTCGGGCGAGGAACGGTGCGAGCGGAGCACCCCTTCCGGCACCGCTCCGAGACGCTGGATGGCGGCGGCGCTCCGCGTGTTGCGCGCATCGCAGCGAAGCGCCACCCTCGCGACACCGAGCTCGTCGAACGCGTGGCCGAAGAGCAGGCGTTTAGCCGCGGGATTGGTGCGTCCGCCCCAGAACTCCCGGCCGTACCAGGTGCTGCCGACCTCGATGCGTCGCTGCGCAGCCGAGTACTCGTAGAAGCTCGTGGTGCCGCGCACGGTTCCGTCGTCGCCGAGCAGCACGAAGGCGAATGTGCCGGGCGCCTGGAGCTGGGCGTCGATGTGTGCGGCGTAGGCGTCGGCATCCAGGGGCCGTGGTGACGTCATCCCCGCCCAGAGCGCGTCGTCGGTGAGGGCCTGCAGCGCCTCGGCGTGCGCCGTCGTCACCGGTTCGAGCCGGATGCCGTACCCCGCCAGGTGGATCTCGTGCCGCACGTCATCGCCCTCTCGTCGCTCTGCTCCCAGCGTACGCGCGCCTCCTTCCTTCCCCGTCCCACCGCCGCCGCCGCCGCCCGCTGCGGTCGCAGCCAACGGCCATCGACTGGGGAGTTGCGGTCGGTTCGGGGATGGCTTACCGACCGGAACTCCCCAGTCGATGAAGCGGAGGGGCGGGGCGGGCGGCGGCGGGGCGGGCGGCCGCGCCGCCGCATCACCGCAGTCGCACGCTTCCGCGCACGTTTGTCGCTTCCGCGCCTGCGCGCGCACGCGCGAAGGCGACAAATGGGCGCGATTCCCTGGCGACGCGGGGTCAGCGCGGCGCGCGGGGGCACGGATGACGCCGCTCGGCGAGCGCGTCAGCGAGCGCGTCAGCGAGCGCGTCAGCGAGCGCGTCAGCGAGCGCGTCAGCGAGCGCGTCAGCGGGCGAGGCGCTCGCGGAGCGCCTCGAGGGGCGGTGCCACGTCGAAGCCCTGCGCCGCCACCCAGCCCGCGTCGTAGTACGTGTCCGAGTAGCGGTCGCCGCCGTCGCAGAGCAGCGTGACGATGCTGCCGGTCTCGCCGCGCGCCACCATGTCCCGGGCCAGGTCGAGCGCCACCACGAGGTTCGTGCCCGTCGAGGGGCCGGGCGCCCGGCCGAGCACGTCGGAGACCACGGTCATCGCGGCGATGGACGTCGCATCCGGCACCGTCTGCACCCAGTCGATCACCGACGGCAGGAACGAGAGCTCCACGCGCGGCCGCCCGATGCCCTCGATGCGGGAGCCTCGCCCCGTGACATCCGTTCGCCCGGTTCGCCACGCCTCCTCGAAGACCGACCCCTCGGGGTCGCCGACCGCCACGCGCGTGGCGACTCCGGCGTACCGGGCGTAGCGGGCGATGGTCGCTGTGGTGCCGCCGGTGCCGGCGCCCGAGACGATCCAGGTGGGCTCGGGATGCCGCTCCCCCGCCATCTGCTCGAAGATCGAACAGGCGATGTTGTTGTTCCCGCGCCAGTCGGTCGCGACGGCTGCGTTCGTGAACTGGTCGAGGTAGTAGCCGCTCGACTCCCGCGCGATGCGCTCGGCCTCGGCGTACACCTCGCCGGCTGTCGCAACCAGCACGCATCGGCCGCCATAGCCCTCGATCAGCTCGATCTTGCGGCGGCTGGTCGAGGCCGCCATCACGGCCACGAAGTCGAGCCCGAGCATCCGGGCGAAGTAGGCCTCAGACACGGCGGTCGAGCCACTGGATGCCTCGACCACCGTCGTGCCCGCACCGATCCGCCCGCCGACGAGGCCGTAGATGAACAGCGACTTGGCGAGGCGGTGCTTGAGGGAGCCCGTCGGATGCGACGACTCGTCTTTGAAGTACAGGTCGACGCCCCAATCGGCCGGTACGGGGAAGCGCAGCAGGTGCGTGTCGGCGCTCCGGGTGCTGTCGGCTTTCAGCTCGCGAATGGCCTCGGTGATCCAGCGGCGGTCGGGTGCGATGGTCACGGTGGATCCTCCGGCTGTCTGGTGCGGGGTGCTGCGTTCGGCAGTGCGGTGTGCGAGATACGCGTTGCGACGCACGACAGCCAGTATCCCAGCAGGGCGGCCCTCGCCGGGTCGGGGGACTGACGCCGCGAGTGCCGCACTCGCCGGCGAGCGGCCACGATGCCCAGCGCGCCGAGGAACGCGAGCAGAGCCGCGAGGAGCGCCCAAGGCTCCGCATCGCTGCCCGTGGCGGCGAGCTGTCCGCCCGCTGCGCTGCCCGCCGGCAGCACGACGGGCTGCGCGGGCGCGCAGGCTGAGACAAGCGACCCGCGGGCAGTGGCGTGCACCCCCCGATGGGTGAACCCCGCGGCGGGCTCCCGTCATGGGACCCGAATCGCGCCACCGCGACCCGGTTGGGACAGTTCGGGTCTTTTCGCGGAGGCGGAGGGGTCAGGCCGCGGGCGTGGCCGACACGCAGGCGCCGCCGAAGCGCAGGTGCACCTGCTCGCCCGTGGCGGGTCGCACGCCCACCCCGTGCTGCACGTCGACGAGAACCCCGTCGGGCAGACGCACGGTGGAGCGGCGGATCGAGCCGAGGAAGCTGGTCGAGACGACCGTGCCCACGAGCACCGGAGCGGGGCCGGTCAGGGCGGGAGTGCCACTGAGCGGATCCGCCGCCACAGCCGAGGTGCCCGGCGACACGATCTCGAGGTCCTCGGGCCGCACGTACACCGTCACCGGTCCCGGCGCCACCGTCGGGTCGAGCAGGGGCAGCTCGACCCCGTACACGAGGGCGTAGCCGCCCGACGCCACCCCGGGCAGGCGGTTGCTGAGACCCACGAACTCCGACACGAATGTCGTCGCGGGCTGGGTGTAGAGACTCTCGGGGGTGCCGATCTGCTCGATCGTGCCGGCGCGCATCACGGCGACCCGGTCGGCCACCGCCAGCGCCTCCTCCTGGTCGTGCGTCACGAACAGGGTGGTGATTCCGAGTTCGGTCTGAATGCGCCGGATCTCGTCCCGCAGCTGCACCCGCACCTTGGCGTCGAGCGCCGAGAGCGGCTCGTCGAGCAGCAGCACGCGCGGCCGCGTCACGAGCGCGCGGGCGAGCGCGACCCTCTGCTGCTGCCCGCCGGACAGCTGGTGGGCGTAGCGATCGCCGAAGCCGCCCAGGCCGACCATCTCGAGGGCTTCGAGCGCCCGCGTGCGGCGGAGAGTCGCGGGAACCTTGCGCATCCGGAGCCCGAATTCGACATTCCGCGCGGCGTCGAGATGAGGGAACAGGGAATACGACTGGAAGACCATGCCGAGGTCACGCCGGTTCGTCGGCTGGTCGGTCACGTCGACCCCGCCGATCGCGACGCCGCCGCTCGTGACGCTCTCGAGCCCGGCCACCGAGCGGAGGGCCGTGGTCTTGCCGCAGCCCGAGGGGCCGAGCAGCGCCACGAATTCGCCCGGACGCACGTGCAGGTTCAGCGAGTCCAGGGCGAGCGTGCCGGTGCCGTAGTCCTTCACCACGTCGATGAGCTCGACGGATGCGCCTCCGCTCGGCACTGGCCCAGCTGAGGCGGCGGTGGTGGCAGCGGCGGCGCCGGCGTGAGCGGATGAAGCGACAGAGGTCACGGGTGTCAATTCTTTCTTCGGCCGACGCCGACGGTGCTGAGCCTGCCGATGAGCAGCAGGAGGACAAAAGCGAAGCCGAGCGCGAGCAGCGAGAAGATGACCGCGACGTACGGGTCGCTCTTCGAGATCAGCACCAGCGCCGTCTGGAGGTTGACGCGATTGAGCAGCGACGCGATCGTGAATTCCCCGAGCACCACAGCGACCGAGATGAAGGCCGCCGCGAGCATCCCGCGCCGCAGGTTCGGCAGGATGACCCGGAAGAGCACCGTGGCCCAGCCCGCCCCGAGCGACCGCGCGGCCTCACTGAGCGTGATGACGTCGACCGTTCCGAGGTTCGCCTGGATGGCGCGGTACGCATACGGCAGCACGGTCACCCCGTAGGCGAAGCCGAGCGACCAGATCGAGCTGCCGGTGACCTTCACGACCACGCTGTACACGGGAACCAGGCCGACGACCAGCACGATCGCCGGCACGGTGATGGGCACGATGCAGACGAACTCCAGCACGCGCCGCAGCCGCGGAAAGCTCAGCTCGACGAGCACCATGGTGGGCAACAGCAGAACGAGCACCAGCAGCACGGTCACGACGACCAGCACACCGGAGTTGCCGAGCGCCGTCACGAGCGGCGCGTACTTCGTGTTGACAGCCGGGTCGGTGAGACCCGTCCAGTGGCTGAGAGTGTACGAACCGCTCAACCCGTCGCGGAAGGTGAACTGGATCATCGCCACGATCGGGATCGCGAACACGAGCCCGACGAGGCTCAGGATGATCGTGCGGGTCAGCCGCGAGGGCGCCGCCCCCACCCGTGGTGCGCCCGTGCGGGCCCGTGGTGCGGTACCACGGGCATCCACCCGCGCCCCGCTCATCGCTGCCACCTCGCCGTGCGCGACTGCAGCAGCGAATAGCCGAACATGAGCACGACCATCACCACGATCATCCCGAACGCCAGAGCGCCCGCCATGTTCGCGCGCCCGAGCACCGTCTCGCTGATCAGCGCCGACCGGATCTGCAGCGGAACGATCTGCGAACCCTGGCTGATCAGCGCGGCGGCCGTCGCATACGACGAGAACGCGTTGGCGAACAGCAGCAGCAGGCTGCCGAGGAACGACGGCAGGAGGATCGGGCCGGCGATCCGCACCCAGTAGGTGAACCGGCTGCCGCCCAGGCTGGAGTTGGCCTCGGCCCACTGCGGCTTCAGGCCCTCGAGCGCGGGCATGAACGTGATGACCATGAGCGGCACCTGGAAGTAGAGGTAGGGAAGCAGCAGGCCAGGCACCTGGTAGAGCCAGACGCCGTCGCCGTAGATGTCGAATCCGGCATCCTTCAGCCAGACCGTGATGACGCCCTGCACGCCGATCGTCGCGATGAACGCGAAGGCGAGCATCACCCCGCCGAACTGCGCGAGCACGCTGGAGGCCGAATTGACGGTTGATCGGAGCGGCCCGTCAGGCCTGGTGCCGAGCAGGGCGTAGCAGACGAGTGCTCCGACCACGGCCCCGATCACGGCGGTGACGCCTGAGACCCAGAACGAGCTGAGAAAGGTCTGCAGGATCTGGGGGGAGAAGAGCGCACCCACGTTGTCGAGGGTGAACGCCCCCGCCTTGTCGAAGAAGCCCGTCGTGATCGCCAGCACCGAGGGGATCGCAAGGAACAGCAGAACGTACAGCGCGAACGGTGTGAGGCCGAGAACGGCGAGCTTCTTCGTCATGGTGTGGAGGCGTTCCTCTGCTTACTGGATCGCCGCGGCCCAGTTGGTCGACAGAAGAGCGGCGGCAGCGGTGCTCTGGTCGGAGGTCGGCGAGACGAAGGTGTCGGGCATCTTGCCGACCGCGGCCTCAGCTGCGGCATCCACCGTGCCAGCCGTCGTCATCGAGCTGAGCAGCACCGGGAACGCTCCCGCTGCGAGGTACAGGTTCTGAGCATCCGGGCTGTAGAGGAACTCCTGCCAGAGGCGGGCGGCCGCGGGATGCGGGGCGTCCTTGCTGATCGCCTGGTTGTAGTAGCTGCCGTAGGCCGTGCCGGGCAGAATCGTGGTCTTCCAGCCCGGGGTCGCCGCTGCGGCCGCGAGGTTGTTGTAGCTCCAGTCGAAGACGACCGCGGTCTCGCCCGAGGCGATCGTGGCCGGCGTCGGGTCGACCGTGAGAAAGTTGCCGGCCTTGTTCAACTTCTGGAAGAAGTCGATCCCGGGCTGGAAGTCGTCGAGCGTTCCACCCGACTGCACAGCGGCGAGTCCGACAGCGGCGAAGGCTGCGCCGGCCTGGGTCGGGTCGCCGTTGATCGCGACCTTGCCCTTGTAGTCGGCACCGAGCAGGTCGTCGAGCTTCGCCGGGGCGGTCTTGATGACGTTCGAGTTGTAGCCGATCGACATGAGACCGGTGTAGTCGTTGACCCAGAGGCCGGTCGACTCCTTGTTCTCGTCGGGGATGTCGCCCCAGGCGGACACCTTGTAGGGAGCGAACTTGTCGGTGTTGGCGAGCGCGACCGCCGGGCCGACATCCACCACATCGGGTGCGGTGTCCTGGCCGGCGAGGCTTGTGATCGCGGTGATCTCCTCGGCGCTGGATGCATCGGGGCTCGCCGAATTCACGGTGATCCCGTACTTCGCCTTGAAGGCCTCGATGATCTTGCCGTAGTTGGCCCAGTCGTCGGGGAGGGCGATGACGTTGAGCGATCCCTCGGCCTTGGCCGCGGCGGCGAGCCCGTCGAGGTCGCCGAACGCCGAGGCGCTGGTGGCGGTCTTGGCGTCGACGGCAGAGGCAGAACCGCCGGTGGTCGAGGCGGTCGAGGAGCAGGCGGTCAGCGCGAGGGCAGCGACCGCGAGTGCGGCGATTCCCATCGTGCTGCGACGAAAAGTGAACAAGATTCCTCCGGTACATCGCTGGTGGTGCCCGCGTGGGAGTGCAGGCTGCTGGGCCACCGGGGCGACATCCACACGTTAGGAGGAGGGCGCGTACGGGCCGCAGAGCGCTCGGAGACAGCAGGTGAAGAACGCCTTAACGGATGCCCCCGCGACGACCGACGCGGACCCGACCGTTCCCGTTGCGACCATGCGCATTCGGGGGCAGGGTGTTCGTCATGTCCTCCTTCATTTCGCACACCACCGTCGACTGCACCGACGCCTACGCCCTCTCGACCTGGTGGAAGGCCACGCTCGGCTACACCGACCTCGCCGACGACCCCAACGGGCCGGGAGACGAGGAGTGCATGATCCGCGATCCCGAGTCGGGCCAGATGCTTCTCTTCGTCGAGACACCCGACGCCGTCGAGACGAAACAGCGTGCCGGCAAGAACCGGATCCACTTCGACCTCCGACCTCGTCACCTCCCGCAGCAGGAGGAGGTCGACGCCCTGGTGAGCCGGGGCGCTTCGGTTGTCGCCGATCTTCGCGGAAAGTACGGGCCGGGCACCGGATGGGTCGTGCTCGCCGATCCCGAAGACAACGAGTTCTGCGTGCTGCGGTCCGAGGCCGAACGAGCGGAGGCGGGGGCCTAGGGCATCTGCACCCATGGCGCAAGCCTCGGGGCAGATACCGTTCGTGGGGTACAAAAGAGTGCATGGACAGAATCCACTATTCGGGCGATTCGATCCTGACAGGATCGGAGATCGCCAGGGCGCTGCTCGACTACGCCGGGGCCCTTGCGGCCAGCACTGGGTCGGAGACCGTCGTCATCCCGTGCCTGCACGACAATGGCACCATCGGCAGCGTGCGACTGCTGGTCGGCCCGGCGAGCCAGATCATCTCGGCGTCCGAGTACAGCGAGCACGCCGAGCTGGTCGACGACGCCCTGGTGGCCGAGTTCGACCGGCACACCGCCCGCCTGCGGAGCACCAATGTGGCGGGCCCCGCAGATCCGATTGCCTACACTGAAGAATTCGACGACCTCTAGGAGACCCGCGTGCCCGACGCCACCCCCGCCGCCACCCGAGTAGCCGCTGTTGTCTACAACCCGATCAAGGTCGATGTCGACCTGCTGAAGACGATCGTGGCCGCCGAATCCTCCGCTGCAGGCTGGGGCGAGTCGCTCTTCTTCGAGACCACCGTCGAGGATGTGGGCCAGGATGCCACGAAGAAAGCTCTCGAGGCGGGTGTCGACCTCGTGCTCGCAGCGGGCGGCGACGGCACCGTCCGTGCGGTGACGGAAGCCCTGCGGGGCAGCGGAGTCGCGCTCGCACTCCTGCCGTCGGGCACCGGCAACCTCCTCGCCCGCAACCTGGATCTCACCCTGAACGATCTCGAGCACTCCGTGCATACCGCCTTCACGGGCACGAACCGGTCGATCGACCTCGGAGTGATCGACATCGAGAGGCAGGGCGGCAAACGGGACAGGCACGTCTTCGTTGTGATGGCCGGCATGGGCATCGACGCGAAGATGATCCAGAACACCGACGACGACCTCAAGGCGAAAGCCGGCTGGGCGGCGTACGTCCGTGCCATCGTGACCTCGCTCCGCGACCCCGAAGAGCTGCACCTTCGATTCCGGAAGGATGACGGGCCGGTGGTGCGGGAGAAGGCGAACACGCTCATCATCGGCAACTGCGGGTCACTGCCGGCGAACATCCTGCTCATGCCCGACGCTGTCGTCGACGACGGCTCGCTCGACCTCCTCGTCATGCGGCCGGGCGGCGTGCTCGGCTGGCTCCGCATCTGGACGAAGGTCGCCTGGGTCAACGGTGTGGTGCGTCGCACGAAGCTCGGCCGGACTCTCGTCGGCGAGCACCGCAACGACCACGAACTCGAGTACAGCACCGTGAAGAAGTTCACGGCCCGCCTGTCCCGGCCCGAGGAGATCGAGCTCGACGGCGACGCTTTCGGTCGTGCCACGGCCTTCAACGCCTGGGTGGAACCGAGCGCGCTCGACGTGCGGGTGCCCGCCTAGTTTCGACCGCCGATCGTGTCGAGCTCCCCCCGGGCATCCTCCGGGAGCACCACACAGCCGCTATGCGTGCGTCTGCGCTGCCACCACGAACAGAACCGCCGGGCCACCGAGCAGCACGATGAGACCCGCGGCCTGCGTGATCCGCCGCCATACGGTCGCTCGCGTCTGGATGCGCTGGACCTGCTCGCCGGCGCCGCTCGTGCCACGGGGGCCGCCGTACCGCGAAGCCGAGCGCGTGACCTTCCGGCCGACCGTGTTCATCACATCGGCCACCGCCTGCCACCAGCTCGGATCGATGAGCACGTCGAAGTAACCCCGCGTGTAGAGGTAGAGCCGGTCATCCACGATCTCGACGTCGAAACGGGAGGCGTTGTCGATCAGGAGGGCCATCACATCGGGCGTCAGAACGTAGAGCGCCTCCTGCTGGGCTCCTTCGCGGGCGTAGGTGTCGAAATGTCTGTCGAAGTCGCCCTCGAGTCGCACCCGTTCACCGCCAGCGACGGAGAACGGCATAGCGGCCCCGCTGCGCTGCGAATGCAGCCAGATGTTCGGCATCGACCGCGGAAGCGGGATCTCCGCGAAGACCCAGTCCTGGGTTCTCGCCCGTTCGGAGAAAAGAAAGTACTGCACGTGCCCAACGCGCACACGCGGGCTGTCTGACACCAGGAGCGGCGCAACGACGACGGCCCGGCCTCCGGGAGGAGCGAACATCGTGCCGGGGAAACCCGGCACCGAGGTGCCGGCCGCCCGCACGCTCGCGACGGAGGCTTCCCACTCGAGCTTCACGCGCATCCGATTGGCGCGCGCGAACCGGCGGAGCAGGAACAGCCCGGTCAGCTGATAGTCGAGCCGCCGGTACGGCAGGAGCCCCACGATCGGAGCGACCACGAGCGCGACGCCCGCGAACAGCAGGAACAACACCACGAAGCGGGACCTGGATGTCGGCAGGAACGAATCGGCCTGGAAGACCCGGAGCCCCAGCAGCACCAGCGTGTTGAGTGCGAAACCGACCACAAGCGTGGCCGCGGCGAGAAACGTGACGCTGGTTCGTAGACGCTTCTGCCAGAGCGCCGGGTTGTCAGCCGCCCAGTACCGCTCGATCTCCTTCGCCGGCGGGAGACGCTCCAGCCCGGTCGTGTCGAAGACGGCGAGATCGGGAACTGCTGCAGGAGCCATCCGCTCAGCCTAAATCCACATCGCTCACGCCGAGGGACGCCCTCGCCCCGCCGTATGCCGGATCTCGAGCGGCCCTGCCTCTGGGCGCAGGATGATCTTGGCCAGGTAGAGCGGCCGGGAGCTCAGATGCACCGTCTGAGTCACGATCAGAACAGGCGAGGTGGGGCGCATCCCCAGCAGCCTCGCGCGAACCACCCCCGGCGTGCCCACGCTCAGCTCTGAGCGGCCAGCGCCCAGGGCCGGCCCGAGCTCGGCCGTCAGGGCGCCGAGGCAGGTGAGCTCCCGATCGAGGTTCTCGACGGTGCGCTCTACCTGTGCGCCGAAAGCGCGGAGGTTCCCGCCTGCCGGCAGATGCTCCTGCACCAGGGCGAGCGGATCTCCGTTGCTCGACAGCAGGGTCTCGATGAACAGGCTCGGCGACGTGGGCGCGGTGCCGAGGCCTTCGGCGATGAACGACGCCGATTCCTGCTGCAGCGTCACCTCGGTGCGGCTGAGCGAGAGGTCAGGAAACCGGTCGGCCAGGATCTGCTCCATCGGGCGCAGCCGCTCGAAGCCGACGGGCGGCTGGGCGGCAGCGACGACACGGCCGATCCCCCGACGGGATCGAAGGAGCCCGTCCTCTTCGAGCAGCAGGAGTGCTTCCCGCACGACGGTGCGGCTGACCTCCATCGCGTCGCCGAGTTCGCTCTCGCTCGGGAGCAGCGATTCCGGTGGCAGGGCACCCGAACGCACGGCGCCCGCGATGCGGTCGTAGACCTCCACGCGAAGCGGTACTCCCGGCCGCGGAGTGATGGGGCCCCTCAGAACTTTCACGTGGCCATCCAATCATATGTATGTGTCAGACTGACCTGTATGACAAGCTCGTCCTACCCACTCGTCTCGGTGCTCCGGGCCCGCCACACCGGGTACCTCCTGTTCACGTCGCTCCTCGGGCGGCTCCCCGGTGCGATGGCGGCGCTCGCGATCGTGCAGCTCGTGCGGTCCACGAGCGGGGACTTCGCTTTCGCCGGGCTCATCACGGCGGTCTACGTCATAGCGGGCGCGGCGGGACAGCCGCTTCTGGGCCGGCTCATCGACAGGCTCGGCCAGGTCGCTGTTCTCGCCATCAGCGGCGTCCTGAGCTTCCTGGCGTTCACCGGCATGGCACTGACGCTCGACCCGGCGCCGGGAGCCGCCGTGGCACTGGCCGCAGCCGCGGGGCTCTTCACACCGCCGCTCGAGCCGGCCCTCCGCGCACTGTGGCCGCGCCTGGTGCGCCCGGGCCCGCAACTGAAAGCGGCCTTCAGCCTGGATGCCGGGGCCCAGGAGATCATCTTCATCGTCGGTCCCCTGCTGACGGTCGCCGGCATCGCCCTCTTCGGCCCGATCGGCAACCTGCTGTTCGCCGGCGGGCTGGGCCTGATCGGTGCGCTCGCGTTCATCCTCAATCCTGCTCCGTGGGCCGCTTCGACGGATCGGCAGAGCGACCTCACCCGGTCCGCCAGGGTGCGGTCGCCCATCCTGATGCCCGCCATCGCACGGGTCACCGTTTTCACGTTCGGCATCGGCCTCCCCGTCGGGGCACTCACCATCGTCGCGACCGCCTCCGAGGCGGCTCGATCAGGCACAGGGCTCCCCGGGCTCGCCGGGTGGATCCTCGCCGTGAACGCTGTCGGTGCCCTGGTCGGCGCGACGGTGGTCGGGATCCGGCCGCTCGGCTCGACGCCCGCACGTCTGCTCACCCTCTGCGGCACTCTTCTCGCTGTCGGGTACCTCCCGCTCGCCGTCACGGCACTGCCGACGTGGGCCTACCTCCTCGCCGCGGGCATCTCGGGACTGATGCTCCCTCCAACGCTCGGCCAGGTCTTCGAACGCGTCTCGCAGCTCAGCGCGCCTGCCGCCCTCACGGAGGCGAACGGCTGGATCGTCAGCGGCATGACTCTCGGAATCGGCACCGGCACACTCGCGGCCGGCATTGCGGTCGGCGCCTCGGGCACCGCGGCGATCACGTGGATCGTGCTCGCCGCCTCCGCGCTCACAGCGCTGCTCTCGCTGGTCGTACGACCGGGCAGACGCCACCGCTGACGTCCCCTTCGCGGCCCACCTACCGATTCGGTTCGCCGGCGATCTCCCGGAGCGCTGCCAGATGGGCCGCCCAGGCGGAGCGCCCCAGACGGGTGAGGGTGAGGGAGGTGCGCGGCATCTTGCCGACGAACGACTTGCCCACGGAGAGGTACCCCGCGGACTCCAGCGACGAGACCTGCTTGCTCAGCGCCGAGTCGGTGATCTCGACCGCGTCCCGCACCTCCCCGAATCCGAGCGTGCCAGCGCGGTCGAGCGCTGCCACGATCGAGAAGCGAACGGGGTTCTGCAGAAGATCATCGAGCCGGTGCCGTGGATGCTGCTCGAGGGCGGTCACGAACGAGCCTCGCGTGCCGCGCAAATCATCGCCACCACGAGCACGAGTCCGGATGCGATGCCGGCCAGGAGAACAGATCCGTGCGCCCAGATGGCGACGGCGAGTGCCGCAGCGTACGCGATGAACCAGCTCACGATGTACCCCGTCCAGCGGCGGCTGCGAGAGAACGCCGATCGGCCCTGGATACTCGCCATGAAGAAGATCAGGAGCGCGAACACCACAGCGAGCGTGCCGACGTAGGCGAGCCCGAAGGCGTCTCCTGCGGTCAACGCCATCGCGAACGTTCCCATCGACGTCGCCACGCCGAGCGCGAGAATGAATGCGATGTAGGGCCAGCGGGTGGCGTTGTGCGCGGAGCGACTCAGCCGATCTGCCTTGTCGAGGAGGCGCTGGGCCTCCGTGGCGGTCATGGTGGGTGTGGTGTCCATTCGTGATCCTTTCGCCTGGTCCCATCATCGCAACTACTTACCGCTTTCGCAAGTACTTGCATACGCTCTGCATGGGCAGCCGGGCGCTCGGGGTCAGCAGGCGGTGGGACTGCTTCGACAGGCGGACGCCCAGGCTGTGACCGCGACGTCGGCATTCTGGATGAGATCGCCGGTCATCGGCAGCGCCACCCGTTCCGCGCCGGGGTACGGGGCGAGGTGGAGGTAGGCGACCGTGTGGTCGGGGTCCCTGGGTTGGGCATCCCAGCCGAGCCGGGCGGTCACCGACTGGCCGGCACTCAGGATGATCGGGGCAGGGCCCGGGTCATCGGAGGTGAAGGATCCGCCGTGCACGAGGTGCAGGGCGAGCAGGAAGTCGTTCGCGTCGGCGAACGCGAGGTCGGGATACCCGTTCAGCACGCAGTCGACCCCGGTGTGGTTGGTCGCCAGCAGCTGGAGGGAACGATGGCCGGCCGCACCATCGACTGCGCCGGCCTCCAGGGCGAGTTGGTCGTCGCTGCACCACTGCGGGTCGACGACGGGTGATCCCTCAGCGACCAGCGGAACGGCGGGTCCCGTCGGCTGAACGATCGGTGCGGGGTCGGACGGATCGGCGGGCACGCTGTACCCCGTGAGCGATGACGAGACGACCACTCCCAGAACGGACACCGCAGCGACCGCCCCGACGAGCATCCGTGAGACACGCCCAAGTTTCCGCGCGGATGCCCGGGACGAGAGCCCGGCTCCATCCGCCCCGGCGAGCAGCACGGCCGGGATCCAGCCCCACACGAGGCCCCAGAGAACGCCCGACCGGATGGCGTCGGGGAAGCCGTCGAACGCGTTCCAGACGCGGCTCGGCGGCCAGTCGTGGAGAGTCTGCCCGAGGGCCAGGGCGAAGCCCACGAGGGCGGCCGCGAGGAGGGCTGTGAACCACGCTGTCACCGTGCGGCTCAAGCGACTGGTGACGCGATCCGATCCGGATTCCGCGCCCGGAAACCGGCCCGCTGCCAGTCGCGAAGCGATGACGATCAGCGCGCCGACCGCCACGGCGGACACGATGGGGGTGACGACGTTCCAGGGCGGATCGGAGACCCAGGTCACCGAGCGGACCGCGGCGGGGAACACGAGGTCGGCAAGCGACGACGGCAGTGTGCTCTTGAAGGTCAGCGCGATGTTCAGCCCGTTGACGAGCATCCAGAGCGCAGCAGCGACGACGCCCGCCAGGAGGGGCTTCCCGTCGCGAGTCATTCGTCGGGCACGTAGCTGAGGATGTCACCGGGCTGGCAGCCGAGCGCCTCGCAGATCGCGTCGAGGGTGGTGAACCGGATCGCTTTGGCGCGCCCGTTCTTCAGGATCGACACGTTCGCCACGGCGAGGTCGATCGCTGTGGCGAGTTCGGTGACGGACATCTTGCGTTTGGCAAGTTCCACGTCGAGGTTGATGACGATCGGCATCAGATGACCTCGGCCAGTTCGGACTGGTACTGGATCGCGGTCTGCAACAGACGCCGCATGACCACCACGACGAGCGCCAGCGCGACGGCCACGCCCACGGCCGCCGCTGCAACCACGGCCAGCACCGCCTCGGCCTCGTGCGACGGCTGCGTCTGGCTGACGAGGAAGTAGACGAACCCGCAGGCCGCGAACACGGCGGCGAGGCCGAGAGCGGCGATCGCCGTGTTGGTCCACCGGTCGGCACGGGTGCGGGCGTCGAAGATCGACGTGTCGCGAACCATGCCCGCGAGCATCCAGACGCTGATCAGCACGGCCTCGACACACAGCGCACCGGCGACGATGAGGCAGACCAAAACGACACCGGACACACCCCCGACGATCGGCGCGGCCAGCGAGCCCGCCCAGACCTGCACAGCGACACACGCACCGAAGAGCGCGACGAGCAACACGCGGAGGAACACATCGACAAACCCGGTCATGGGGAGAGCATATCGAAGATCGCGCGCTCTGTATCGATAGTCAATATTCAAGGGTCGGCTCTCGCCCGGATGGTGCCTGCGGCCCGCGTTAGCCTGACGTCTATGACTTCAGCCGAAAAGTACCTCCGCGCCTACGACGAACAGTTGCGAACCGACGCCGAAACGCCGAGCGCGGTCAGCGTGACGCGGCTGGGTCCGCTGCGCCTCGTCACGTTCGCTGGCGGCCGCGGATTCATCACCTACCGCGACCTCGGAGACGCTGATGCAGGCCGGATGGCCGAACTCGTCGCAGACGGCCTGGAGCACTTCCGGGCCGATCCCGAGATCTCAGGCGTCGAGTGGAAGACCCGCGGGCACGACCGCGCACCGGGGCTCCGGGAAGCCCTGGTCGCCAACGGATTCGAACCGGACGAACCCGAGTCCATCATGATCGGACCCCTCGATGCACTGTGCGAGAACGCCCCCGTGCCGAGCGGCGTGACCCTGCGTCGCGTTGCCAGCGAGGGCGAGGTGCGGGCGATGAGCGCCATGGTCGACGAAGCATTCGGCGACAGCGTCGACACTCGGATCGCGGATGCCCTGGTCGCGCGACTGGAGCGCGGTGACGGGATGGAACTCTGGGTGGCGGAGACCGACGGAGCGATGGTCTGCGGCGGCCGGCTCGAACCCGTGCCGGGCACGGACTTCGTCGGCATCTGGGGCGGTGCGACGCTTCCGGCCTACCGGGGTCGAGGGATCTACCGGGCGCTGACGGCCGCGCGAGCCCGGTCGGCGCTCGACGCGGACAAGAAGCTCGTGCACAGCGACTCGACCGAAGACTCCCGGCCGATTCTCGAGCGATCCGGGCTCGTGAAGGTGTCAACGACCACACCCTTCAACTGGACGCGCCGATGACCGTCCGCGCTCTCTAGAACCGGTCGATTCTCGTCTCGGGGCGCGCCTTCCGTCGCCTCCGCACGATGAACCCTGCCGCTCCGGCGAGAATCGCGACGGCGACGGTGATGAGCAGGGCGACCCAGGAGGTGTCGCCGATGCTGGCGAGGTCTCCGGACGCCGACCCTCCACCGGCCCCAGAGGACAGCGTCGAGCAGCCGGCCAGCAGGAGGGTGAGGGCGACGACAGTGATCGTGCGGGCGAGGCGGCCGGACGGGCCCATGGTGACTCCTGGAGCGGAACGGGTTCAGTGGAAGGGCGAAAGCCGACCACAGTGGTGAGCCAAGTCAGTGTGCCGGGCCGCTTCGGCCTCCGACAAGATCCTCTTGCGGACACGTCCGCTAGAGGGCGGCGGTGCCATTCGCGGTCGACGAGTCGGCGGCCCACGCCACGCCGAGTGCGAAGAGGGTCGAGACGCCGTAGTGCTCCATGGCGGATGCGATCCTGCGCCTGCCGGTTCGGGGGTTGATGCCCACCCGGCGTGAGGCGGTGTCGAGGGTGATGCCGGTGCGCATGAGTCTGAGCAGCGGCGTCCAGGTGTTGCCGGCTGGCTCGGCCGGCTCGGCCTTCTGCCACAGCTCCTCGAAATACTGTGTCGCCATTCCCGCGAGCGCAGCGTTCCGAATGCCGAGCACGCTGGTGGGACGACTCTCTCCCCACTCGAACGGAACGGCGAGGTGGTCACCATCCACCCAGAACCAGCTCGACGGAGCATCCAGCAGCCGGTATTCGACACCGGCGGCGCGGTAGTTCTTCATGCGGAGGATGGCAGCCTCATCGTCGGCCGCCCAGGTCGGCATGATGACACGTACGGCGTCTTTGGCTGCCAGTGCGCGGCCGAACTGTTCGGCGCGTTCGGGTGACGGGTGGAGGAAGCGGTCGACCTCCGGCAGCACAGCGTCGAGCGTTCCGCCGTCACGGCGCACGACGTCGTACCAGAGGTCCTCGCTGGCGTGACGGCCGTGGCGGGTGATCACCGGAACAGGATCGGACGAGGTCTCCCCCACCGACCAGTTCCGCAGCATCTCCGGTAGGTCGACGACGATCTGTTCGAGCGCAGCCAGAGCCTCATGGGCGTCCCGGCGAAGTGCCGCCGACCGCTCCGAAACCGCTTGGGCGGCCCAGAGCGCCGGGTTGTCATACGCCAGTTCGTCACCGTCCCCGCCGAGAAGTCCTCGTTCGCGCAGGTCGAGGACCTCCGCCCGCGCCTCGGCCTCCGTCAGGTGGGAGAGTGAGGCGAGCTCCCGCACCGTCGTCGGGCGCCCGCGGTAGATGATGGCGAGAAGAGTGTCGTCGTGCATCCGGGCCCCATGCCTGTCGAGGGGGCCACCGGTCTCCGGCGCCACCTCGTTCATCATGCCGGTGGGCCCCCGCAGCCGCAAACCTCCGCACCCCTCTGCTGCGAGGAGTAGCGTTGGAGCATGAGCGACGAAGACACCCGGCCCGACCAGAGCGGCCCGCGCCGCGCCATCGTTCTGAGCGGAGGCGGCGTTGCCGGTATCGCGTGGGAGACCGGGCTGCTGACCGGGCTGCTGAAGCACGGCATCGACCTGCAGGCCGCCGATGTGATCGTCGGAACGTCGGCCGGATCGGTCGTCGGGGTCAACCTCCGCGCCGGAACCCTCGACGACACCTTCGCCGCCCTGATGGCCGACAGCGACGAGGATCGCCCCGTGGCAGACCCCTCGCCTGCGGGAGCCGAGGATCGCGACCTCTCCCGCACGATGAAGGCCATCATGGCGGGCATCGCGAGCACCGAGGGCGAGGCGGCCGCCAGGCGCACGATCGGCGAGCTGGCCCTCGAGGAC
This sequence comes from Subtercola boreus, assembly GCF_003399625.1. GTDB lineage: Bacteria > Actinomycetota > Actinomycetes > Actinomycetales > Microbacteriaceae > Subtercola > Subtercola boreus_C. The sequence goes on from NZ_NBXA01000026.1 coordinate 355,995, forward strand.
TACCAGCGATCCGACGACAGGGAGAGCCTGGCCCGTATCGCTCCCCTTCTGCCCAGCGAAGAGTGGCCAGAGGGCGAACTCCGTATCACCGCCGTGGAGGCCGAGACCGGTCACTTCACCGTCTTCGACCGCGATTCGGATGCCGAACTCACGAGCGCGGTCGCCGCCAGTTGCGCCGTGCCGGGGGTCTTCAAGCCGATCACCATCGGCGGCCATCCGTACATGGACGGCGGAATGCGCTCGTCAGCGAACGCCGACGTCGCCGCCGACTGCGCGAGCATCCTGGTGATCGCCTGCTCCCCCGAGCCCCCCGTCAGCGGCACCGGCCCGACCCTGCCCGTCACCATCGACACCCTCAGGGGCATCAGCGACGTGTTCGTCGTCGAGGCCGATGAAGAGAGCACGCTCGCGTTCGGAGAGAACCCCCTCCTGATGCACACACGGCGTGCCTCCGCGGAGGCCGGTCGGCGCCAGGCCGATCTCGTCGTCGAGGCCGTGCGGGCCTTCTGGGGCTGATCGCCGGCGAGGTCTCAGCGCGTTCCTCCATAGGCGGACGGGACGAGGTCGAGCTGAGGCTCGCCGCTCTCGACCAGCTCGAGGATCGCCTCAGCCACCCGCTCGGGCTCATCGAAGACCGCCCCGGCCGTCATCGTCTCGGCATCAGCGCGGCCTGCTCTGATGGAGCTCAGGAACTCCGTGCTCGTCGCGAAGGGGATCATCGTGGAGACGACGATCCCGGTGCCCTCGAGCTCATTCCGGGCGACGGCCGACAGACGTTCGAGCGCGATCTTCGACGCGACGTAGCCGCCCGTTCCCGGAACATCGGCGAAAGTCGTCCCTGAGCTGACGTTGACGATGGCGCCGGAACCCTGCAGGCGCATGACCGGCAGCACGGCCTGCATCGTCGAGAGCGGTGCCACCAGATTCAGCTCGAGGATGCCGCGGAAGTCATCCAGCGAGAGCTGTTCCACTCCAGCCTGCACACCCTGGCCGGCGTTGTTGATGAGCACGTCGACGCGCCCGAACGCGTCGAGCGTGGCCTGCCCCAGGGCGGCCACCTGAGCGGGATCGGTGACATCACAGCGCACCCCGAGCGCCCTGTCGAGCTGATCGGCGAGCTCCCGCACGCGATCCTCACGCCGGGCGGCCAGAACCACCCGCGCTCCCGCAGCAGAGGCGGCTCGCGCGGTCGCGGCTCCGATACCGGATGACGCACCCGTGATGATGACCACGGAATCCTTGATCTTCATTCTCTTCTCCTCGTTCCCGGCAACCGTTCGACTGCACACCCTATTACGCTACTCCTCAGTAGCGTAATAGGTGTTCCTTCGGGTACCGTGGCCTCATGGCCAGCGAAACCCCGCCGACAGGCACCACGAAGACGACCGATCCGCACGCCGGCCGTCCGTACGATCGCTCCGGTGACGCGCTGATCCTGGCCGCGACCCTCGACCTGCTCGCCGAACGCAGCTACGAACGCGTCACGCTGGATGACGTGGCGGCCCGCACTGGGAAGGCGAAGACCACCATCTATCGCCGGTGGGCCACGAAAGACGACCTCGTGCTCGCCGCGACCCGCTCGATCGGGCAGCCCCCCGAAGTCGCAGAGCTTCCCGACGAAGGCACGTTGCGGTCGGACCTGCTCGCCGTCGTCGATTCACCCTGGCTCGGCGGGCCCGCCCGGCGGATCGTGATCTTCGCGGGCCTCCTCTCCGCCGCGCGAAGCTCCCCGGCGCTGTCCGACGCGATCCGCCTCGAGATCACGGAGCCGTATGTCGACGTGTACCGGCGCATCCTCGAACGCGCCATCGACCGCGGAGAGATCCCCCCGCAGCTGGCGTCCCGTGTGCCGATCCTGGCCGACGTCATCCCCGCGATGAGTTCCCACCGTTCGAGCACCAGCGGCGGAGTCATCCACCGGGACTTCTTCGTGGCCGTGATCGACGACGTCCTCCTCCCGGCGCTCGGCGCCGGCGCCACCTAGCGCGGGCCTGTCAGCGGAAGTCGGCGGCGCGGGTGACGGTCGCGAAGCTTCCGTCGAGAGCCGCCAGGAACGCGGCGTGCACGCTCGCCCCCGGAACGGTCGTCTCTCCGAGGCGCAGGTCGGGCGCAGCGCAGGCATCGGAGATCACGGTGCAGGTGAAGCCGAGTTCGTGGGCGGCCCTGGTGGTGGAATCGATGCACATGCTGCTCATCATTCCGACGATCACCAGATCGGTGACTCCCGCGCCATCGAGGATGCCCTGGAGCCCCGTGCCGAGGAAACTGTTCGGCTCGTGCTTCTCGAGGACCGTTTCACCTTCGAGGGGTTCGACGCTCGGGTGAAAGGCTGTTCCGGGCGTTCCAGGCAGGAAGAATGTCGCATCGGAGTCCGTGGCGACGTGAAAGATGTGAACGACGGGTTCGCCCGAGAGGCGGAACGCGTTCAGGACGGTGCGCGCGGCTGCGGCCGCGGCCTCCGGCTCGACAAGAGGGAACGCGCCTCCGGGAAAGTAGTCGAGCTGGATGTCAACGAGAAGAAGAGCACGGGCCATGCCTCCAGTATGGGGCAGCACGCGAACGGAAGGTCGACCTCCCGGATCCTGCCCGCGGCGCCCGATGTTCATGCGGTTGCAACACCCCATTCCTGTGCGTCTGCGAAGGTTCAGGGGCTCTTGATTGAGAGTTACCTGACAGACGATGCAGCCCACAAGGAATCACATGCCTTTCGCAGTCACCCGTCCATTCTCGTCAGCCGGAAGGATCCGTCTCGGCGCAGCCGTCGTGATCGGCGCCGTCGGCCTGTCTCTGCTCGCGGGCGTTCCCGCAGCCGACGCCGCCCCGGCAGCCCAGGCCGCTCCTGCCGACGATCTCGGCTCGCGCTTCACGCTGGCGGTCCTGCCCGACACGCAGTTCTACTCGCGATACTCCGCCGACCAGTTCCAGCCCCGCTACGGCAAAGACCCGTTCCAGGTGCAGACAGAGTGGCTCACGAAGAACCGTGACGCGCTCAACATCCCGTTCGTCACCGGCCTCGGGGACATCGTCGACCAGTCGTGGCAGGAGAACGAGTGGGTCGCCGCCGACAACGCGATCAAGACCCTCGACGACGCCGATCTCCCGTACTCGACGGCACCCGGCAACCACGACGTGCGGGACTCCAACGACGACCTCGACGACACCTCCTACGACCTCAGCCAGGAGCCGTTCCTGAAATGGTTCGGACCCGACCGGGCGAAGGAGGTTTCGACGTATGAGGGCAGCGATCCCACCGGCATGAGCCAGTACCACCTGTTCGAGGCCGAGGGCCAGCAGTACATGGTGCTCGCCCTCAGCTGGCGCGTGTCGGATGCGACGATCGCCTGGGCCGATTCGGTGATCGATGCGCACCCGACGGTCCCGGTCATCCTCACCACCCACCAGGTGATCGACATCGATTCCGATGCCATCTCGCCGAAGGAGACCGAATACGGTCTCGAGCTCTGGGACAAGCTGATCACGACCAACGACCAGATCTTCCTCACCATCAACGGGCACTTCCACGGCGAATCCCACCTCGTGAAGACGAACGACTTCGGCCACTCCGTCACCCAGATCGTGATCGACTACCAGATGGCCTACGAGGGTGGCGATGGCTACCTCGGCCTGTTCGAATTCGACCTCAGCAACAACAGCATCAACGTGCAGACCGCCTCACCCTGGGTCACCTGGAAGCCGCAGGAGACGCTCACCAGCTACGACCAGCCCTTCCTCGAGGGCGTCAACCAGCAGTTCGAGGTGCCTATGGACTTCGCGGCACGCTTCGAGAGCTTCGACCCCGCCTTCACGATCGGCGCTGGGACCCAGCCCTCTCTCTCGGACAAGGCACGCGACATCCTGCTCGACGGCTTCACCGGGCCCGACCCGACCTCCACCGAAGCACCCGGCAACACCGAGGACTACGTCGATGTCGCAGGCACGCTCGCTCACTGGCGCTTCACCGGAGACTCCGGAGTGGTGGCTGAGGGCCAGACGGTGACGGATGTCGCGGGCGGCAACGACCTCGCCAGAGCCAGCATCGCCGACTCGGGTGCGGCGAACGCCGAGGTCGGAGACGTCACCATCGGCTCCGACCACGCCTACCTGTCGTCGGATGATGCGAGCGTCTGCTTCGCGAACGCCGATCGCAACGACTCGCGGTACAGCTACCTCGCCACGGCGAGTGACGCCCCGGTCAACAACGAATCGTTCGACAACGGCTACACGATCGAGTCGTTCCTGAAGATCGACCCCTCGTGGACCGCAGACGACAACCAGTGGATGATGGCGCTCATCCGGGCCGGCAACCGCAATGAGATGCCCGGCGTTCCCTACGACCAGTGGGGCAACGGCGGACCGGTCGTTCTGGGCGTGTCGAACCTGAAAGAGTTCCAGTGGAGCGTGATCCCGAACGAACCCGGTCTCGGCGACCGGGTCAACTGGTCTGGTGAGATCCAGCTCGACACCTGGATGCACGTGGCGATCATCAACGATCCGGCCGATCGCACCACCACCATGTACGTCAATGGCGCTCCGGTGCTTCGCAATGCAACCGACACCGTGGGCCAGAGCTTCGTACCGGATGCCCCGTGGCTGATGGGCGCGGGCATGGACCGCAACACCCCGGGAGCAGGCTGGAACGGCTGCATCGGAGAGACGCGGATCGTCGATCACGTCATCGACCAGTCCCAGTGGCTGACCGCTCGCGCCGACCTGACCACCCTCACCCTCACCGACGCACCCGAGGGATCACTGCCTGCCCAGACACGGTTGACGACGTTCTCGGGAACGGGGCACCCCGGCGCCGAGGTGCGGATGGCCGGCAGCATCGCGGGCACCGACGTCATCGACGAAGACGGAACCTGGTCGATCGTGCTCCCGGAGGCCTTGCCCTCCGGCGCCTATGAGGCGTCGGTCGTGCAGGCACTGGGAACCCGCGAATCGGATCCGGTGGCCTTCGACTTCGACATCGAAGGTGTCGCCGAAGCCCCTGCACCGAGCACCGGAGCGTCGGACCCGACCATCGCCATCGGTGGCGGCGCGCACTCGGAGACACTGGCGAACACCGGAGCCGAGCTGCCCGCAGTCGGGATCGCCTCGGCGCTCCTGCTGCTGACGGCCGGCGGCGCACTGCTGATGCACGTGAGGCGCCGACGCGCATCACGGGCCTCGGGGTAACAGACCGCCCGCCGATACGTCGGCTCGTCGGCTCGTTCGGTCCTGAACGTGCCTTGCGCGCCAGAAGCCGTAAATGTATTGTTTACATGTGCAAGCAAACATGACACAGCTTCTGGCGCTGCTTCGGCAGCAGTCGGACGCTCTTCGCGCTGCGCCAGTGCGAAACGATCCGGACGACCGCACCCGGCTCATCCTGGACGCCATCGAGATGCGGGCCACCTCGGAACAGATCGTGGTGGCCGCCGTCCGGCAGGCACGAGAAGACGGAACGAGCTGGCAGGAGATCGGTGACGCACTGGGCGTCACCCGACAGGCGGCGTTCCAGCGATACGGCAAGTCGATCGATCCACGAACAGGAGCACCCATGAACACCACACCCCTTCCCGAGGCCATCGGCTTGGCCAACACGGTGATCGACGACCTCGCGGCGGGCAGATGGGGTGACGTCGCCGCCCGGTTCGATCCGAAGATGCGGGAGGGATTGCCTGTCGACGCCCTCAGCGCGGCGTGGGCGCAGATCGTCGGCCAGGCAGGATCCTTCGAGGCGCAGGGAGCGACCGAATCCGCGCGGGCGGCGGACGTGACGATCACGAACACGCCTCTGGCCTTCGAGGCGGGTGACTTCATCGCGAGAATCACCTTCCGCGATGACCAGACCATCGCGGGCCTGTACATCCTCGACCCGAAGTCGGCGTGACGCCCCGACGCCGCGGAACGGTCGACACGGTGATCACCGACACCGTTCTCGCGATCACTCCGCGCGGTCGGTGGAAGTTCTTCAGCCTGCGGCGCCGCCTCGAGATACCGCATGCGGCTGTCATCTCGGCGCGCGTCGTGCCGGATCCGACCCTCGTGGTGCCGGTTCGGATCCGGGTTGGCGGAACGGGAACGCTGACCCTTCGCGCCGGATACATGCGCGGCAGAACAGGCCGGTCGTGGTGGTGCTACCGCTACGGGCAGCCCGCCGTTGTCGTGACCGTCGACCTCCCCCGGCTCACCGACCTGGTCATCATCACCGATGACAACGCAGCGACCGTCGACGCGCTCAGCGCGCGAAGGGGAAACGCCGTGAGCTCAGCCGAGCAGGCGTGACCGGAGGAAGCGGTGCTGCGGGTCGATGACGTCTGCGATGGATCCGGCTCGCGCACGGAGGTCTTCGGAAAGAGCGTGAGGCACGTGGGGGGCGCCTTCGATCCAGGAGCCGGGGGCGGTGCCCGCGTCGGCGCTCGACCACACCGATCGGAGCCGGACGAAGGTGGCATCGATACGGTCGCGCGAAAAGAGGTCGAGCGACCCGACAGCATGGTAGATGAAGTGACCGGGCGGGGCGACGACCGCCCCGTCTCGCGTCGAGGCCGGGGCGCCGGCGAGGTGGCGGAGTTCGACCATCACGACCGCCGCGTCATCCGTGAGCGCCTCGGAGAACAACTGCGCGGCGATCTGCGGGGTCGAGGCATCGAGCCAGCGGGCATCGCCGACGGCCGGTGTGGCGGCCGGAGGGTCGAGGTGGATGCGCGCGAGCCCGGCCGCATCGGTGGGGCCCCACGTGTTCATCACGGGCTCCGCGATGTCGCACAGGGCCTCGATCAGGGGAAGAGCCGAGGCGGGGCCGTCCGGGTCGGCAAGGGCGAGGTGCAGGGCCGGCTTTCCGCGGAGCTCCTCGGGGAACGCGGGCAGCGGCGGAACGTGGAGCACCGAGAGGCTCGAGGACACGCCTGCGCCGACGGAGGAGATCACGCGGGACCACACGGCGACGAGTTCGGGAAGCGCGTCGACCGGCCAGAGGAGCGCGCCGGCGTGGAGGTCGGGAGCCGGCACGAGGTCGAATTCCAGGGTGTGCGCGATGCCGACACCGCCTGCTCCGCGGAACGACCAGATCGCCTCACGGTCCACTTCGTCTTCGGCGTCATCGCGGGCGATGCGGAGCCGGCCGTCGCTGTCGACGTAGTGCACGGCGCGGAGGGAACCGCTCGCGAGCCCGTCACGGCGGGCGAGCCATCCGATCCCGCCACCGAAGGTGTACCCGGAGACGGCGACGGATGGTGCGGAGCCGGCGAGCCCGAGGAGCCCGTGCTTCTGGGCCTCTCGATTCACCGCCGACCACGTGGCACCGGCTCCCACCCGAGCGGTGCGGGCATCCGGATCGATCGACACCTCCGTCAGTGCCGATGTGTCGAAGATCACCACACTCTCGTCGACGAGCGCTCCCGCCCCGTGGCCAGTGGCCTGCGGGACGACCCGGAGCGGCCTTCCGACAGAGCGTTCCAGCGCGGCGACTTCGCGCAGGGCGACGGGCAGGTCTGCGGCGGTGCCGATGATCGCTACGCGGACGGGATGCTGGCTGACGGAAGAGGTGTGGGGGCGGGTTACTGCAGCGTAGCGGGGGTCGTTCTCGTCGAGGAGCATGAGGAGCCTTTATATGTTCGAGGGTCGGTCAGAGCAGGATGAGGGCGATCGCCAACGCAAGCAGCGCCAGGCCCTGGAGAGAGGCCCTCAGCACGATGATGCGATCCCATCCCGCCTGGAGCGCACGAGTGTTGCTGAGCGTCTCCCCACGATCAGCTGCCGCCGTCAGGATCCGGTTGATCGGGGCACTGACGCGCGTGTAGAGCACGAGCCAGATGACCAGCAGAACGAAGGCGACGCCGGACGCGACGGCCGCGTCGGGGGCGCCCGCGAAGGCCGCCAGAACGGCGGAAGCCGCGGAGCCCACCAACCCGATCACCCCGGGGACGGGCATCCGCCTGTCTCCGTAGCGATGCACGTTGCCCATCACCGTGGCCAGCGCTGCGTCATCGACGCGTGCGAGAGCCGGGCGCAGAACCAGAGCGCAGAACGCATCCGTTCCGAAGACGACGCCCACTCCGACGACGGCGGCGATGGCGGCACTGGCGGCGATCACTGTTTCTGAGTTCATGATTCCTTCTCGTTCCCTGAGTGCTAGCAGTGCTAACTTCTGATGACGCTAGTCCGTGGGATCGACCGCGTCAATAGCGACGCTTTGAAGGCTAGCGCTGCTACAGTGACGTATGGGCATCGAAGAACGCCGTGCGCGCAACCAGGAAGCACGTCGGCGTCTGATCACGGAGACGGCGCGAGCGATCGCCGAGCGAGAGGGCTGGGGAGCCGTGACCACGCGGCGACTGTCGGCAGAGATCGAATACAGCCAGCCCGTCATCTACAAGCACTTCAGTTCGCTCGACGACATCACCGACGCGGTGGCGCTGGAAGGCTTCGCAGAACTTGCCGAGGCCCTCCGGGAGGCGCGACTGGCCGCAGGCGCGCCTGGGTCTGTGGCTGCTTCGGATGCCGTGCACGCCGTGGCGATTCGCTACGCGACATTCGCCACCGACTCTCCGGCGCTCTACGAAGCAATGTTCACCCGGGCCTCCCGCCTGCCCTTCGGTGAGGGCGCCCACCCGGAGCCGTCGGCCGCCTTCGCCGAGTTGAGGGCGTCAATCGCGCCGAGAGCCGGCGATGACGATCTCGAGCTCCTCACCGAGGCGCTCTGGGCGGCACTCCACGGACTCATCACCCTCAACACCAACGCCCGGCTCCGACCCGAGCACCAGAGTGCCCGGATCGACCTCATCGTCAACCGGATCGTGCCGTACGCCTCCTGACCGGTCTCTCAACGGATGCTGAGGCACCTGTTCGGTGCGATCACTGCGGAAGGATGACGGTGAACGTCGTGCGGGCGGGCATCGAGTTGACGGTGAGCGTGCCCTCTGCCGCCTCGACGATCTCCGAGGCGATCGCCAGTCCGAGCCCCGCTCCCCCGGTGTCCCGCGAACGCGACTCATCGAGCCGAACGAAGGGTTCGAAGATCCGTGCCTGGTCGTCGCCCGGAATCGGCGCGCCATCGTTCGCGATCTCGATCCACACCGCTGACGTGTCGCCGTCGACCTCCAGCTGGATGCGGACGGAGGTGCGAGCGTGCCGGAAGGCGTTGTCGAGCAGATTGACGAGCACCTGACGGAGCTCCCGGGTCCCGAGCCACACCGACGCCGCTTCGGTCGGCGCCGGATGCTCCAGCCGAACGTCGGTGCGTGAAGACCGGGCCGCGACATCCGCCAGGGCGTCCCGCAGAACGGCCGTGGCGTCGGTGCGCATCCCCGGCTCCGGCGACTGGCCGGCACCGGCTGCCGCGAGTTCGAGGAGGTCGTGCGCGAGGCCCTCGAGACGTCGGGCTTCCGCGCGAACGTGGGCCAGCGTCCACTCTGCCGAGATCGCATCGGGGTGAGCCTCGGCGACGTCGAGGGCCGTGAGGAGCGACGAGATGGGGCTCCGCAGTTCGTGGGCAGCATCCGCGGTGAAACGCTTCTGCCGGAGGGCCGACTCATCGATCCTGGTGAACAGCGCGTTGAGGGTCGTGGCCAGGGCCCTCAGCTCGTCATCGGAGTCGGGGACGGCAACCCGGGCACCATCGGGGGTCCCCGGGATCGCATCGGCCGCGCGCCGCATCTCATCGACAGGACGGAGGGATCGGCTCGCGGTTATCAGCGCCGTGCCCGCCAACAGCACGACTGCCAGGACCACTCCCGCCCAGAGGAACGGATCGATGGCGGCCACGGCCTGGTCCGCGGCCGTCGTGGTGACGAAGACGTAGGCCCGATACGCCGTGAGGTCGAGGTCGGCGACCGGACCACCCGGAAGATCTCCGTCTGCGCCGACGAGGATGCTCGACGCCCGGAGCGTGCTGCTGACCGCGGTCAGGGTCTGCCCCGCCAGCGGCCCCGCCGGGATCGTGGCCGTGAACACTTCTCCCCCTCGCTGCGATGCTTCGCCGGTCGGAGGGGGCATGATCGGGCCTCCGCTCTCCGCCTCCACGATCTCCGGGGACGAAGAGATTCTCGCCCCATCGGTGCGGACGAGTTCGTAGGGCAGAGACCCGAACGCACCCGACAGGCGCACGTTCTGGCGGGTCGCGTCGATGATCTGGGAGGCTTGAACCGCGGCCAACTGCTCTGTCGCGGTCATCTGGGCCGAATGCAGGCCCGCGCGCACCAGGAGCGCTCCGCTCACCAGCAGGACCGAGGCGAGGATGCCCGCGATCAGCGCGATGCGCACCGCGATGGTGAGACGGCCGAGCAGGCGCACGGCCGTCATCCGGAGCTTTCGGCGTGACGGTCGGCCGCGGGGCGATCGTCGACGAGGCGATAGCCGGCACCGCGGACGGTCTCGAGGGAACGCCGACGGAACGGTGCGTCGATTTTGCGGCGCAGCACGCTGACCCTCGCCCCGACGAGGTTCACGTCTTCCGCTTCGCCCGGCCAGACCTCCCCGAGCAGGGTCGCCTTAGACACCACGGTGCCCGCGGCCCGGATCAACGTCTCGAGGATGTCCCGTTCACGCCCGCTGAGGTCGATCGGCGTTCCTGCGCGCCGAACCCGCCGTCGGGCGACATCCAGAACGAGGTCGCCGACGGAGATCTCGTTCTCGGCGATTGCAGCGGGGCGGCGGAGAAGGGAACGGATGCGCGCGACCAACACGGGGTAGCTGAAGGGCTTTCGCAGGTAGTCGTCCGCCCCGCTCTCCAGGGCCTCGACCTCGTCGAACTCGCCGTTCTTGGCGGTGAGCACAATGACCGGCGTAATGACGCCCTCCGCGCGCAACCGGGCACAGACCGCGAAGCCGCTGAGCTGCGGCAGCATCAGGTCGAGAACGATCACGGAATAGGCGCCGGTCGCTGCCATCAGGTAGCCGGAGCGCCCGTCGTAGACGGTATCCACTGTGAAACCTTCGGCGGTGAGCCCGACGGAGAGAATTCCGGCGAAGGCCCGCTCGTCATCGACGACCAGGATGCGCATTGCCCCAGTCTCCCACCCCGCGCCCCGAACGAACCTGACGGGAAAGTCAGGGCGCGTCAGTAAGAGGTCAGCAACCCGCGCCCACCCTCGGAACATGGCCCACCGACATCCACCCGCCGCCCCTTCCGCCCAGGATGTTCGCCGCGCCCGAATCCGAGGGGCGATTCTGTTCGACAGTGCGCGCTGTCTGGGTTGGGGAAGTGCGGTGGTGTTCGCCGTGCTCTTCGCAACCCTCTCCCTCCGTCGACACGCCCAGCTGTTGACCTCGGGGTATGACCTCGGAATCTTCGACCAGGGGGTGCGTGCCTACTCCGAAGGGAGACTGCCGTCATCGCTGTTGAAGGGCATCGACTATCCGCTGCTGGGTGACCACTTCTCGCCGCTCCTGGCTACCCTCGCTCCCCTGTACCTCGCCCTCCCCGGCCCCGAGACGCTGCTCGTCGCGCAGGCCGTTCTGGTCGCCGCCGGAGTCGTACCCCTCACGATCTGGGCTGCCCGCAGCCTGGGTCTCCGAACGGCGCTCGTGGTCGCGGTCAGCTACGGACTGTCGAGCGGCCTTCTGCACGCGATCGCCTTCGACTTCCACGAGATCGCGTTCGCGGTTCCCCTTCTCTCCTTCTCCCTCACGGCGCTCGGCAACCGGCGATTCCCGGTTGCGGTGCTCTGGGCCGCACCGCTGGTTCTGGTCAAGGAGGACCTCGGATTGACGGTGGCGGGGATCGGCGCTCTGATCGCGGTCACGGCGGGCCGATCCGGTCGGCCCGGGCGATGCCTCGGGGTCCTGACAGGCCTGTTCGGCGTGGCCGCAACCGTGCTGGAGAGCTACGTTGTGATTCCTCTCTCCAACCCTGTCGGCCAGAACAGCTACACCGGGCAGCTCGGGCCGGGCGGCGCCATCGCCCAGCTCGTGACCCTCATGTCCAACGACCTCAAGGTGACCACCGCTCTGACACTGCTGGTGCCGACAGCGTTCATCGCGTTGCGCTCGCCCATCGTGCTTCTGGTCATCCCGACCCTGGCGTGGCGGTTCCTCTCCGAGAACCCCGGCTACTGGGGGAACGCGTTCCACTATGACGCTGTACTCGTGCCCATCGTGACGGCCGCCTTCATCGACGGGCTCGTCCGGCTGTCGAGAGCGTCGCAATGGACAGCCGCCGCGCACCGGCTCGTTCTCGTGGCAAGCCTGGCGGCCACGGCCGCACTTCTTGCCGTGTCTCCGCTGGCACAGCTTCTCTCCCCCACTCTGTGGCAGCCCACGGCACACGTGACAGCGGCCCGCAGCGTGCTGGCGAAGATTCCCGACGGCGCCACCGTCGCGGCGTCGAACTCCCTCGCCCCGCAGCTCACCGGCAGAACCGAGGTCAGCCTTCTCGGCATCCTCCCGATCGAAACCAGCCAGCCCCGATTCATCGTCGCCGACACCTCCATCCCTCACCAGTTCCCCCTCGACGCCGACGCTCTCACCAGCCTCGTCTCCTCAGCGCAGGCCGCCGGCTACCGCATCGTCGACGTCTCGGACGGCGTGACGCTTCTCGCGCGCCCCTGACACCCGAGTGGCTCAAAACCCGGCTTCGGTGGCAAGATCGTCAGGTGGATCAGAACCCTGTGGAACGCGTCACGCTCGCCTCTCTCGACCTCGGCGACGCCGCACGATTCAGCGCTGTCGATGTGCGCCGGATCACCATTGCCCCGAGCATCCATCCCGGGGCGCACTGGCACGACGGGCCCGTCTTCGGCGTCGTCGAATCCGGATCGGTCCACTTCCGGGTCGGCGACCAGGACGAGGTGATCCTCCGCTCGGGAGACACCTTCTTCGAGCCCGGCAACGCAACCATTACCCGATTCGATGCCACGAACGAAGGCGTCACGTTCCTCGCCTGGTTCCCCCACCCGACCGGGGCCGACCCGGAACTGACCATGGGCGAGTTCCCCCCACAAGACAGCACCACCCCGACGGCGCCTCGCGCCCGATGAGCACCGAAGAAGGCCGGAACGCTGACGCGGCGGGCGCGCGATGAAGGATTCCAGGATGACGAACCCGAGCCCCGTCGACGACATCCCGATCGGCGGGGAGATGATCCGCCTGGGGCAGTTCCTGAAGTTCGCAGGGCTCCTCGACTCCGGCGGCCTCGTCAAGGACGCCATCGCAGACGGCCGTGTGAGCGTGAACGGAGAGATCGACAGGCGCCGGGGGCGACAGCTGCAGCCCGGCGACATCGTCGGTTTCGGGGGGCGTCGGTTCCGCGTCTGCCCCTGAGGCTTCGGCCGCCGGTGTTCTAGCGGCCTCGACGCGTTCGACGGAGTCCGAGCACGATCAGGATGACGCCGACCACCGCGACGACGACACCGATGTACAACCACATGCGGTCACCGGTCATCGAACTGCCGGGGATGAGGTTCGCGCCCTGGCCGGCGAACACGGCGCCCACGATGAGTGCGATGGCGCCGACGACGATGAGTGCGATTCGGGAGACACGGTTGTCCATGAGCCCAATCTACCGCCGCGGTAGCGTTGTCGGGTGAACGAACCGAAAGGAACGGGCGGGCGACCGGAGGTCTCCCGCGAAGGGCCCCAGAGGCAGCTGACGGAACGATCCCCGGCCGCGCTGTGGGGTCGGCTGGTGGGCGCGGTCTTCGAACTGGATGGCGTGGTCGAGGGTCACAGCCAGGTCTCGCCGCCATCATCCAGAGCCGTCTTCCTGGCCGACCAGCTGGTCGAACGTGCGCCGGAGACGTCGCTGGCGCCCGGCAGGCGGCTCGAGCCTGTGCATCTGCACGGGGTCACGGACACGAGCATCCACCTCTGCCTGCCCGCCGAGCGGGGCGCCGAACTCACCGACCTGGGATGGGGCGAACCCCACCAGTACGAGGATTTCGGCACCGAGTTCATGATCTATGGCCCGCGCGACGAGCGGGAGCTGACGTTCGTCCTCTCCGTGGTTCGCGAGAGCATCGGGTTCGCTCGCGGCCTCTGACACCCCCCGAGCCATTCCTCGTGCGCACGGGCGTCAGAGCGCGGCGCGCCAGGGATCGGTGAGGATGCTGCCCACCTCGGCGAGCACGTTCGACCCGAGCTCCCCGTCGACAAGGCGATGGTCGAACGTGAGGGCGAACTGCGCCACCTGCCGCACGACGACCTCGTCTGCCACGACCCACGGCATCGGCCTGATCCGGCCGAAGGCGAGGATGGCCGCCTCGCCGGGAGGGAGGATCGGGGTTGCCGCGTCGATGCCGAGCGCACCGATGTTCGTGATCGTGATCGTTCCGTGCGCGAGCGCCGCCGGAGCCGTGGTGCCTGCTCTGGCCGTCGCCACCAGGTCGGCGAGACTCTCGGCCAGTTCGCGAAGGCCCAGGCGCCCCGCATCCTTGATGTTCGGCACGAGCAGTCCGCGCTCAGTGGCAGCGGCTATCCCGAGATTGATGTCGTGCTTGATGACGATCTCCTGGGCCGCTTCGTCCCACGACGCATTGATGCCGGGGAACCTCTTCGCGGCGACGACCAGGGCCCGCGACACGAGCAGGAGCGGGGTGACCCGCACGCCCTGCCAGCCGCGATCGGCACGGAGTTCGGCGACGACGTCGAGCGTGGAGGTGACGTCGACAGTCAGCCATTCGGTGACGTGCGGTGCGGTGAACGCGGATGCGGTGACGGCCGCCGCGGTCGCCTTCCGAATGCCACGGATGGGAACCCGCGTCTCGGCGAAGGGCCGCGCACCCGCCACCACCCCGGCCACGGCGGACTCCCGGATCGGGAGGTGGAATCGCCGGCTCGCCGCGACGCTCGGCCCGCTGCCGACCAGCACCGAGGTCGTCATGAGGCGACCTGGAACGACAGCGAGCGGTCGATCGCGACGAGCACGCGGTCGATGTCAGGCAGGAACTCGTTCTCGACGCCGGCTGGAGGGTACGGGATGTTGTACCCGCCGACTCGCAGAACAGGCGACTTCAGGTCGGCGAAGCAGTGCTCGGTGATGGTGGCGGCGATCTCGGCCCCGATGCCGCCGAACGTGCTCGCTTCATGAACGACCACGACACGTCCGCTCCGCTTCGCGGCGTCGAGGAGGGTGGGCAGGTCGAGCGGCGACAGGCTCCGCAGATCGAGAACGCCGACTGAGTAGCCGTCCTCGTGCGCTGCCGCCGCCGCCGCGAGCGCCAGCGCAACGCTCGGCCCGTGCGCCACCAGGAGGGCGTCGTCGCCGCGCCCGAGCATCCGCGAACCGTGGAGGGGCAGATCTGCGTGCGGTTCGACCTGGCCCTTGTCCCAATACCGTCGTTTCGGTTCGAAGAAGATCACCGGGTCCTCGCTGGCGATGGCCTGCTGGATCATCCAGAACGCGTCGTTCGGATTCGAACACGACACCACCCGGAGTCCGGCGGTGTGCGCGAAGTAGGCCTCGTTCGACTCGCTGTGGTGCTCGACCGCACCGATGCCGCCGCCACCCGGGATGCGGATCACGATGGGCAGCGTGAGGCGTCCCCCGGATCGCGCGCGGAGCTTCGCCAGCTGGCTCACGATCTGGTCGAAGGCCGGGTAGACGAAGCCGTCGAACTGGATCTCGCAGACCGGCCGGAACCCCCGGAGGGCCAGCCCGATGGCCGTGCCCACGATCCCCGATTCGGCGAGAGGCGTGTCGATGACCCTGTTCGCCCCGAACTGCTTCTGCAGCCCGTCGGTGACGCGGAAGACCCCGCCGAGGCGCCCGATGTCCTCACCCATCAGGACGACACGCTCATCTGCCTCCAGGGCGCGGCGGAGACCGGCGTTGAGGGCTCCGCCCAGAGTCATGGTCTCCATGTCACACCCCCGCGTCCAGCATCGAGGTGAGCGCGCAGAATTCGGCTCGCTCGCGTTCCATCACGGGATGCGGTTCGGCATAGACGTTGCCGAACAGTTCCTCGAAGCGGGGCCGCTCGATCGAGAGGCAGGCGGAGCGGATGTCGCGGGCGAAGTCATCCGATTCCGCACGCAGCCCGGCGAAGAACTGCTCCGCCGTGCCGAGCTCACCGAGCAGCTTGGCCATGCGGGAGATCGGATCGCGGCCGCCCCAGAGCGTCACCTCGTCGGCGCCCCGATAGCGCCCCGGGTCGTCCGAGCTGCTGTGGCCCGCCATCCGGTATGTCTGGGCTTCGATGAACGCCGGCCCCCGGCCGGAGCGCACGTGCAGGGCGGCCGCCTCGGTGACAGCGTGCACCGCGAGAACGTCGTTGCCGTCGACATGCCAGGCGGGCATCCCGAAACCCGCCGCCCGCTGGTGCAGTGGCGCTCCCATCTGCGACGAGGACGGGGTGGATATGGCCCACTGGTTGTTCTGGCAGAAGAACACCACCGGCAGCTTCATCGCCGCCGCCCAGTTGAGGGCCTCGTTCACGTCGCCCTGGCTCGCCGCGCCGTCGCCGAAGTAGGTGAGCACGATGTCGTCGGTGCCGGCCAGCCGGGACCCTGCGGCAAACCCGGTGGCGTGCAGGGTCTGGGTGCCCAGAACGAGCGAGTAGAGGTGGAACCGCCTGGCCGAGCCGTCCCAGCCGGCGTGGCTCGCCCCGCGCCACGGGGAGAGCAGCTCCGATGCCGTCACGCCGCGGGAGAGAGCTGCGGCGTGCTCGCGGTAGCTCGGGAAGACCATGTCGGCCGCATCCAGAGCCCTGATCGATCCGACCTGCGCCGCCTCCTGGCCCGCGCACTGCAGCCAGAGATTCAGTTCGCCCTGCCGCTGCAGCGCGAGCGCTTCGACATCCAGTCGCCGGGCCAGCACCATCTCCCGGTAGAGGGACTGGGCGAATCCGACATCCACACCGCGGCTCTGCCCCAGCTCGGTGAGGGTGCCGTCGCTCTGCACGAATCGGATGACGTCACGTTCGGGTGTCGGAATGGACTGTGGTTCGAGCTCGGGCGCGATGCGCTCGAGCGATGCAACATCTTTGTTGCTCATGGTGTTCTCTTCTGCCGGTAGGCGCGAGTCGTAACGGTCTCAGAACTTGTGGTCCCGATCGAACGGCGATGAGTTCGCCGTACAGCACCATTTGAACACTCGTCACGGATTTCCGCCAGAGCCCATCGTTACGGGCGACATGAGCGGACGATCGGCCCCCTGTCAGCGCGGGCCGATGGCCCCGGAGATCTGCGGGCCGACGATCGACTCCAGGGTGCGCGAGAACTCGAGCGTCATGTGGTTGCTGCCGAAATAGACGATCAGCCCGCCGATCACAACGTGGCACACGGTGGCGTCGCAGAACGTGTCCGTCAGGTCCACCAGCGAGACGCCGGGCGTCTGGGCCGCCGCGATCGCCAGCGGATCCTGTGCGGGATCGAGCGTCGCCATGGCCTTCGGCACCGC
This sequence comes from Subtercola boreus, assembly GCF_003399625.1. Classification (GTDB taxonomy): domain Bacteria; phylum Actinomycetota; class Actinomycetes; order Actinomycetales; family Microbacteriaceae; genus Subtercola; species Subtercola boreus_C. Next base: position 373,312 of record NZ_NBXA01000026.1, read on the forward strand.
GCAGGGGTCGTCGTCTGTGAGGTGCAGCGCGACACACTGGGGAACATCCTCCTTCTGCTGGTCGGCGTTGGGCAGGTCGCGGAGCGCGATGACGCGCTTTCCGGAGGCGAGCAACGGCTGCCATGCCTGCTCGAAGTCGGCCGGGGCGATCGCCCGCCCCCCGAGGACAGGCGGGGGTTCGAGGTAGCTGCGGGTGAAGTCCGTGAAGAGCACAGCGGTGATCGCCGGGTTCTGGTTCACGCTGTCGAGCACAGCCCTGCCCCAGTCGGTGCACGACCGGATCCGGTCGGGCACGTCGTAGCCGGGATTCGCCACCCCCTCAGCTCCTGTGCCGCTGCACCACGACTTCAGGTAGGTGACGAAGTGGATGTGGTTGGCCTGCCCGTACTCGTCGAGCGGGGTCAGGTACTGGCCCGCATGCGAGTCGCCGATCAACGCGACGGTGGATGTCGGTGTGCTGACATCCCCGATGTCGCAGGTCATGACCGCATCCGCCATGATCGTCTGCTTGCAGTCATCGACGGACTGCACGCCACGGCCGATGTCGGTCTCCGCCGAGGCCGGGTTCGTGAGGCTGGTCACCGCGAACGGTGTCGCACAGTGGTTCTGGCTGAGTGCGGCTGGCGCTCCCGTGCATCCCGGGTCGCTCCGGATGGCCGCGTCGACGCTCGCCGAATACTGGGAGTTCTGGATGACCGGCTGCGCGAAGGCGATGGATGCACCGAGGGCCACGACCGCCGTGCCGCCGAGGGTGATCGCAAGGGACTGCCACGCCCGCTTCGACGTGAGCTTCTTCCGCACCCGCAGCGGATCCTCGACGAACCGCTTGGTCGCGTAGGCGAGCACGATCGAGACGACCAGGATGGCGAGACGGGTTCGCCAGCCCAGCGGCCGGGCAAGGGCGATCGGAACGAGCACGATGAACGGCCAGTGCCAGAGGTAGAGCGAATAGGAGATGTCGCCCATCCACTGCACGGGTCTGAGCCGGAGCAGCAGGGTCGGTGCCCACGAGACGGCGGGCGTGCCGGCCCAGATCACGAGAAGGGTGCCGAGTACCGGCGGCAGTGCTCCGAGCCCGGGGAACGGCGTGGCCCCGGTGTACGCGGCGAGAGTGATCGCGATGACGAGGAGCCCGATCCAACTCGCTGCCGCCCGCACGAACGGGAGGGCGCTCGGGGACACCCTCGTGAACAGGGCGAGGATGCCACCGGCACCGAACTCCCACGCCCGAGCCGGGGTGACGAAGTAGGCCGCTGCAGGAGTGGTCGCGACCGCGAAGACGGAGTAGACGAAGCTGGCGACGGTGATGGCAATGAGCCCGCCGACGATCCACCTGCGAGGCGCGGTGCTCTTCAGGCGGCCGGTGACGGCGATGAGGCCGACGATGACCAGCGGCCAGGCGATGTAGAACTGCTCCTCCGCCGACAGCGACCAGAAGTGCTCAACGGGAGACGACGCATTCGTGGCGGCAAGGTAGTCGACCGCGTTGTGGGCGAGCAGCCAGTTCTGCACGTACAGGGCAGAGGCGGCGATCTCGGAGAAGAACTGCTGCCACTGCACCTGGGGAACCACGGCGAGAACCGCGACCCCGGTGACGGCGAGCACCAGGAGACTGGCGGGCAGCAGCCGCCGGGCCCGCCTCGCCCAGAACGGCAGCAGGCGCACACCCCCGGTGCGATCGACCTCCCGCAGAAGATGGCCGATGATGAGGAAACCCGAGATCACGAAGAAGACGTCGACCCCGACGAAGCCGCCCGGAAGCCCCGCCGGCCAGAGGTGGTAGATGACCACAGAGAGCACAGCAATGGCCCGCAGCGCCTGGATCTCGGGCCGCACGGCCGCCGCCTGGAGCATGGCGAGCTCGCGGAGCTGCCGTCGTGTCATTGTCACTGTGCAACTACCGTAACAAGTTCACCCGCGGTGTTCGTGCCTCACCGGCTTCAGGCGCTCCGGCGCGTCGTGGGCCTCCGGGAACGTGCAGGTGAACTCGCCCTCGTAGCCGAAGAGAAAACCGAGCACCCTGTTGTGCACCTGCATACTGATCCGGTAGACGCCGGCTGAGTCGTCGAACCATTCGTGCAGTTCGGCCGTGCCGCTGAAGTTCATCGGGAACCGGAACGAGACGAACCTCCCCTCGTAGAATCGCTGCCGGCCCGACCTGAGACGGAGGCCGCCTCTGTCATCGACCCGGAGGTCGAGGTCGACGGCCAGATGCTGGTGGGTGCCCAGATAGTCGAGGATCCGGCCTTCGCGCAGCACCATCGTCGCGTCGAAGCGGCTCGGCCGCCGGCGCACGCGGTAGTGACGCACGAACGTCACGGTCTCCCGCCCGAAAGGGTCGCGGTAGGGGTAGTTCTCGATCGTGAACGGTACGTTCTGTCCGACATCCGGGATCAGGATGTTGCGGAGCGCACCGATCCAGAGGAACGGAACCACCCACCACGGGCCTCGGCGGATGCTCGACATGACGCCGGTTCCCACAGCGGCGTAGCCGGCATCCAGCCCCACCCCGAAACGTTTCTGCATCATCGGTGAGAGCCGTCGGAAGTCGGCGCCGAGAGCCTGCTCGAAGACGCTGGTCACGGAGCCTCCAGCGTTTCGAGGGTGGCCGGTGCGGCATCCATCGGCCGGCCCCTGCGGGGAACACGACGGCAGCGGGATGCCCGGGGACGACCCGGTCGCCACACCTGCAGCACCGACCACAGCGGCCAGCGCTCGGGTTCGACGCCGGTCTCCGCCCAGATGCGAAGGCGGTCGAAGCTCCAGGCCGTGGCCCAGCCCACGAGGCTCCGCACGAGGAGGGCATCCAGCAGCCGGCCCCACCCGGGCGTGTAGTCGTAGCCGGTGAGGAAGGTGACCCCGGCCTCGGTGGGCAGGTAGCGCCAGTAGCCGCGGCCGTCGCCGAGCGGGGACAACGGATCGGCCGTGGTGAACCGCAGCGCGGAGGTGCGGGTGCCGTCCGGCCTGCTGCGTTCGCCGAGGGAGGTGCCCGTGCCGACGATCGTGTGAAGCGGAAGCCGTCGTTCGTAACGGAACCGGTAGCCCTCCCCGGCGAGCGAACCCGTCGGGGTGATGGAGGTGAAGCGCACATCCCAGCGCGGGTGCAGCTCCGGCTGCTGGGTGAGCTCCCAGACGCGATCGAGGGAACACCGGATGTCGATCTCGACGAAGATCGCTCGCGGACTCATCCGCTCATCCAACCGCACCCGCCGCGTCGGTGTCTAGGCTGGGGTCATGGCCACAGTCCTCCTCGTGCGGCACGGCCGCACCACCGCGAACGCATCCGGAGTGCTGGCGGGCCGCACCGCCGGGGTCAGGCTCGACGCGGTGGGGATCGAGCAGGCGAGACGCACAGCGGCGCGAATCGCCGCCGTTCCCGTGGTGGCCGTGGTGTCGAGCCCGCTCGAACGGTGCCGCCAGACCACGCGCATCCTGCTTGCGAGCCAGCCGGGAACTCCGCTGGCACCCATCGAGAAGGCCATCACCGAGTGCGACTACGGCGAGTGGCAGGGTCGAAAGCTGAGCGAGCTCTCGAAGGAGCCGCTCTGGTCGGTCGTCCAGTCCCAGCCCTCGGCGGCGGTGTTCCCGGGCGGCGAGTCGCTGGCCCAGATGCAGGCGCGCTCGGTGTCGGCCATCCGCCGTCTCGACGCGGAATTCGAGGCCGAACACGGCCCGGGCGCGGTGTGGGTCGCCGTCAGCCACGGCGACATCATCAAGTCGGTGCTGGCCGATGCCCTCGGCATGCACCTCGACCTCTTCCAGCGCATCAACGTGGGTCCGGCATCCCTCTCGATCGTGCGCTACGGCGCGAACCGGCCCGACGTGGTGTCGACGAACACCGACTCGGGCGACCTCTCCTGGCTGGCGAAGAGCGAAGCCCCCGCCGATGCTGCCGTCGGTGGCGGCGCGGGCACGGAGTAGAGCATCGGGCGGGGCCCGAAGCAAGGCCCACGGGCAGGGCGGAGAGGGTGCCCGGCCGCGCTTAGAATGACTGCATGCCCACCATCGTCCATGGCTTCGACTGGCCCGACAGGGTCGTCGTCGGCACCGTCGGCCAGCCCGGTTCCCGCTCGTTCTACCTGCAGGCGCGCACCGGATCCCGCATCGTGAGCGTCTCGCTCGAGAAGGAGCAGTCGGCGGTTCTCGCCGAGAAGATCGAGGAGATCCTCGACGAGTTGATGTCGGCAGACGGCAACCCCCTGAGCATCCCCGACACCACGCCGGTGGAGCTAGTCGACAACGATCCGCTCGAGCAGCCTGTCGACTCGCAGTTCCGCACCGGAACGATGAGCCTCGGCTGGGATCCGTCGACACTGCAGGTCGTAATCGAAGCGTTCCCGGTGATCGATGCAGGCGACAACGACGACTCCTTCGACCTCGGCGAAGCGCCCGAGGCGGGCGTGTTCGAACCCGAGGAGATGATGGTTGTGCGCATCCCCGTCGGCACGGCCCGGGCGTTCGCGAAGCGCACGCTCGAGATCGTCGGCGCCGGCCGGCCGCTCTGCCCCCTCTGCGGCACCCCGGTCGATCCCGACGGCCACACCTGCGTGATGCCCGGCGGCTTCTGACCGTGAGCGGGGCCCTTCCGCCGGGCGGCGAGCTGGAGCTCACCGGGCGGATCACGACGGCCTCGAACGCGACCTTCCTCGCCCAGCTCGGCGACCTCACCGTCGTCTACAAGCCCCTCTCGGGTGAGAAGCCGCTCTGGGACTTCCCCGACGGCACTCTCGCCAACCGGGAAGCTGCGGCGTACCTCGTCTCAGAGTCGCTCGGCTGGAACGTGGTTCCGCGCACCTGGCTCGGCGACGGCCCGCTCGGCGCGGGCATGCTGCAGCTCTGGCAGGAGGTCGATGAGACTCAGGATGCCGTCGACCTCGTCTCCTGGGGAACGATGCCGGAGTCGGGGTGGCGTCACGTGTTCGACGGGCGTGACGAGCACGATCGTCCGGTGTCCCTCATCCACGAGGACTCGGCCGAGCTGCGGCACATGGCCGTGTTCGACGTGATCACGAACAACGCCGACCGCAAGGGCAACCACATCCTGCCGATGCCGGGCGGGCACCGTTACGGGGTCGACCACGGCCTCACGTTCCACGAGGAGCACAAGCTCCGCACCGTGCTCTGGGGCTTCGTCGGCGACGAGTTGCTCCCGGCCGAGCTCGAAGGCGTGCAGCGCGTGCGCGACGACCTCGACTGGACGCTCGGCGAGGCACTTGTGGAGCTGATCACCGACCGCGAACGGCGGGCACTCCGCCAACGCTGTGACCGGCTGCTCCAGACGGGGAAGTTCCCCGGCCCCCGCGGGCAGATGCCCGCGGTGCCGTGGCCCCTGTTCTGACGGGCATCCGGGCGTCCGGGGTCTGCCCAGCAGGGCTCTCAGCCGATGTGCACGGCCTCGGGGTCGACGGCGAAACCGCCTCGCGGAACGCGCACCATGAACCAGCTGATCGGAGCGGCGAGCAGCACCCCGACAGCCGCCGTCGAGGCCGCCCGCCGGGTGATCGCGCCCCGCGCCCCCTGAGTGGGTGCGCCGCGACTCACCGCATCCGATCAAGCGGAAGTAATTAAGTGAGTGATGCTCGTGTAAAGTGGCCTCGATACTCCACGGCGATTTCTCGAACAGGCAGCACAGTTGACCCACCATCCCAGAAATCTGAAACAGGCATGGCCTGGCGCGTTGGTCTGCACGATTGTCGGCGCAATCATCGGACGCTCGATTCCACCGCCCTACCCAGACGGACAGTGGTGGGGTCAATTCATTCTGTCTGCCGGGTTCGGCGGCAGCCTTGCAGTCGTGGGCGCAGGGGTCGCCGCATGGATCGCATTCCACAACTCCAGACGCGATCGAGATCAAAAGCAGTTTGCAGATGATCGTTCGCAATGGTGGGGCCGCTTCACTTGGGCGTGCGACAAGTCTGTGAGCACCGACCAAGGAGACTCCGAGATGGGACTCTCAGTTCTCCGGGCGCTCATCGATGCTCCGTGGTCCAGAGACGAAGACAATGAGATGGCAATAGGGGTCGCGAACGTTATTCTTGTCTCACAGGTGGCCTTTCGCACAAGGAGGAGATGGTGGCAGACGTGAGTGGATACAGCGAGCGGGCCCACGAACTCGCAGAAGAGCTGGCAGAGAGGGCCGCCGAGAACCTTCGCCGCTCTGGCAAGACCGTTGTGCGGAACCCGGCCACTGGACGCTACATCGTCACCCGAACGAGCCCATCGAACCCGGAGTCGCATATTCGCCGCGTGGCCTGAACCCGCCCATGGACCGGCTCAGCTCTTTCATCTTCTGCCGGAGCGGGCAGCGGGATTGAGCTGGTCGGAATCCGACATGAGGCTGTCCGACTCCCCGACTTCGAGCGTCTCGATGGCCGACTCCCCGACTTCGAGCGCCTCGATGGCCGACATGGAGAGGAGAGCATCGATCAGCGTGCGGGGCCCGGCGACGATCGTGGAGTCCCAGTCGATCTCGGAGGCCACCAACCAGGCGTGGTCCGCCGGCCAGATGAGCTGGGGCATGGGGCCCTCGAACGGTTCCCGACAGTGATCCGGCCGGCCGCCGTTGTCGCGGCGGCGAGCAGGCGGGGGCGACAGTCGTACGGGACCGTTCGGGCCGTCGACGTTGATTTCGGTGTCGACGGGAACCGGATGCAGCACCCGCGTGTACGCCTCGAACCCGGTGCCGGCAACTCCACCCACGGTGCCCCACCGGCCGAGCCGCGCGCGCAGCCAGTCCCCGCGTTCGATGTCTTCGGTCGGTGTCATGCACCCATTGTGTACCCGCTCAGCACACGGGATCGGTGGAGGATTCAGGAAATCGAACCTGACAGGGCACCCCGATAGGTGCATCCCCCTCATCGCAGACACGGCCGCGACCTGATGCTCAGAATAGCATTCCTGCTGTTCGGTTCGTCTACTGCCCCAGTCGCCGGTACACGGACAGGTTGGTGGCGGCGTTCAGGGCGAGGATCAGCGCGATCACCAGCGATCCCCACTCCCCGCGTGTCGCCGAGAAGATGCCGTAGGCCAGCGCGACCGGCAGAAGCACGCCGCTGGCGACGAGGAGCACGCGCCGGATCCGCAGCCGCTTGGCGAGGTCGGGTCGTACATCCGGCGGCCACGATTCATCCCAGACGCGCCGCACGAGCCAGACGCAGCCGATCGCCACCAGCAGCGTTGCGGGCGCGAGCACGATCGCGCCCAGGATGCTCACCGGAGGCCAGGCGATCATCCAGCCCCCGCAGACGGCGAGAGCCACCCCGATGGCGATGGCGACGATTCCGGCCGTGCGAGGTGTGACCGTCCGCAGCATCCTCGCCCCCTAGTCGAGATCGGCCGGGCATCCCGCCGGCACTTTCGACTCTACGGATACCGTCGCCTGGCGCAAGGGGTTTCACTGCTGCATGAGGATGTCCCGCAGCCCGGTGACCACCAGTACCAGCTGCTCGGGGTCGGGCGCGCACTCGGCCACACCCGCGGTCTCAGTCCACAGTTCTTTCGCCTGGATGCGCACTCCCCACATGTCGAGGGGAGCATCCATGTCGACACTGCCATTGTCGAGCACCACGCTCAGAGCGCCGGGACCGACGTGTGAGCCGAGCGGCCAGAGCACGGGAACGGTGGATTCCGTCGCCGAGTCCGTGAACGCGACACACCCGTCAGCGCGGACCAGCGTTCCGGTCAGCGACTCGGCCGGGCCGCGGGGTACGAAGAGCCCGGTGAGCAATGACGGCACATCCGTTGTGAGCGCGGCGCTGGGAGTGGGGTTCGGCTTCACTTCACTCGAGGTGCAAGCGGTTGCGACCGTCAGGCAGGAAACGCCGACGAGGAGGAGCGCCCCGGACATCCGCATCCTCACGGCCCGGTCCACAGCACGAGATTGAACCTGGAGAGCGCCAGCGCAGCTGAACTCCAGCAGGACCTGCTTGCGCCACCCGCGGTATGGACGCCGTATGCGACGTTCTGCGAGTACCAGGGACCACCACTGTCCCCGCCAGCTGTAATGTTCGTCGCCGAGCAGGTGAGCGGATAGACGTCGTAGAGACCGCCCCCATCCTCGGGCAGCACCCTCGACTGGGAGCCCACGAAGAGCTGTGCAACGCGAGAACAGCCATAACCGGTTGTGGCACCGTATTTGCAGATGTTGGAGTTCAGGGCCGCAATTCCCGCTCCAGCGAATCTCCTGTAGTCGGTGCCGGTCCACGTGAGGCCGTCGAACATCTCGCTGCTCCGAAGCCATCTGAAGTCGCCGCCGGGATACGAGGACGATGTCGACTGCGAGTTCGGCTGAACGGAGAAGTACATACCGCCACCAGGCACCCATTGCGTGGTCGCGCCCGGACAGTGCCCGGCCGTCAGTACACCGATGTCGGCGCCGTCCCGCTTCTTTACGGGAAATGCCGACGTGCACATCAGGATTCCACTCCAGTAGGTGACGTGACCGCCCTGCAGGTTCTGCATCTCCAGCATGTCGGACGGATCGGATTCGACCACCAGCCGTTTGTTTCCCGGGAGGACGAGCTGCGCTGAAATGGAGCTCCGCAGATACGCGTCGTCCGCGGGCGCTGAAGAGCTGTACTTAACGTGGAAGTTGCCGTCTGCACCGTCATAGTAGGTGTTGAGCTCCGCTTCGGGCCCAAGGGTCGCTTTGGCAAGGCTGTAGACCTGTGCGGCTGTATCCGACACGCTCTTCTCTGTGTAGCCGAGATTCTCAGTGACACGCACTCGGCCGAGTTTCCCCAGTTGCTCCAATGCCTCGGCGGGTGCTGCGGCCGCGAAGCCGACCGTTCCGGAGTTGAGATCGTCCCCGACGACCACTTCAGCAAGTTCATCGGGGTGGCCCTGCCTGATCACATCAGCCGCAGCCAGAAAGTCGTTCTGCCAAGTTCCGTACGCCGGGTCATCCGAGGGCGTTCGGGTAGTGGGCGCAGACGCCGGCTGAATTTCTGGCAGCCTGGGTATATCAGCAGACGGAGCACCCAAGTCGACCTCAGTCGAACCCGCTTGCGCAGTCTGCGGAAGCGACAGGGCCACGAGCAGGACGAGCGCTCCCGTCATCATCGCGGGGACCTTCGTGATTCGACGCATCAATTCCTCCAGAGAGCCGTTCGTCTGAGGGTAGCGCCATCCGACGGATTATGCGAGGTTTGCTCATTAAAAACACCCCGACGCCGTTCATGGTCGGACGGGCCCTCATCGGCATCTCGGCTATCGTGTGAGAGTGCCCGACTGGTTCACGGATGCCCTGGCCGACGTTGCCCGCGTCGACACCCTGCCCGTCGTCGGCGCCGAGATCTCCTACCGCACCTGGGGCATCTCCTCCCCCAGCGGGCCCGACCTCCTGCTCGTGCACGGCGGCGCCGCGAACGCACACTGGTGGGACCACCTCGCACCAACCCTCGCCGACCGCCGCCGTGTCGTCGCCGTCGACCTCTCGGGCCACGGCGACAGCGACCACCGCGCGGCATACTCCCTCGACGGCTGGGCCGATGAGCTGGCGGCGGTGATCACGGCAGCAGAGCTGGGCGGCCCGCCCGTCGTGATCGGTCACAGCATGGGCGGCCTCGCCACGACAGTCCTCGCACGCCGGGGCACACCCGCGCTCACCGGCGTGATCATCGTCGACTCGCCGATCGAGCCCGCCGGCACCCCGCGACCCGAATCCGACCCGGCCTCGTTCGGGCATGCCCGCGTCTACGCGACGAAGGAGGAGGCGGTCACGCGTTTTCGGCCCGTGCCGGCGCAGTCGTCGATCGACTACATCGCGCGCCACATCGCCGAGCACTCCGTCAGGGAGGTTGCGGGCGGCTGGGGCTGGAAGTTCGACCCCGCATTCCTGAATCTGGCGGGAGACCCGCCGCGCACCCTCGACGGCCTGGCCTGCCCCGTCGTCATGATCCTCGGCGAGCACGGCCTGCTCTCACCCGCCGCCCGCGTCACCTTCGCCGCGTCCGACGAGGTTGTCGTGATCGAGATACCGGATGCCGGCCACGCGATGATGCTCGATGAGCCGGTAGCCCTGCTCGACGCCATCCAGAGCACCCTCGACCGCTGGCACGCCTGACGTCTCAGCTGTCGAACGGCGCCACCCTGCCGCGCACGATGCCCGCCGGGGCTCGAAGATCGACTCGGTCATGACCCGATGTTCTCCCGCCGGCCACCTCGCCGTCGACCGGCCTGTGTACACTCGCGCATCGTGACCCCCTCTGAGAGCTTCGACACCACGCACTCCCCTGCCCCCGACCTCGACGACGTGTTCGGTTTCACCGTGCTCGACGTCGACGACGACGATCCGGTTCTGCTGAACCGCGACGGCGCCTCCGTCGACACCTGGCGCGAAGGCTACCCCTACGACCAGCGGATGGACCGCGACGAATACGAGGCCCGCAAACGCCTGCTGCAGATCGAACTGTTGAAGCTGCAGAACTGGATCAAGGCCGAGGGTCGCCGGCTCGTCATCGTCTTCGAGGGGCGGGATGCCGCAGGCAAGGGCGGCACGATCAAGCGGTTCACCGAGCACCTCAACCCCCGGGGTGCCCGCACGGTGGCACTGGAGAAGCCGAGCGAGCGCGAGCAGACCCAGTGGTACTTCCAGCGCTATGTGAAGCACCTTCCGGCCGCCGGCGAGATGGTGCTGTTCGACCGATCCTGGTACAACCGGGCCGGCGTCGAACGGGTCATGGGTTTCTGCACCGACGCGCAGTACGAGGAGTTCATGCGGCAGGCCCCGGCGTTCGAACGGATGCTCGTGGGCGACAGCATCGACCTCGTGAAGTTCTGGTTCTCGGTGTCGGCCGACGAGCAGCGCACCCGCTTCGCGATCCGCCAGGTCGACCCCGTGCGGCAGTGGAAGCTCTCGCCGATGGACATCGCGTCGCTCGACAAGTGGGGCACCTACACCGAGGCGAAGGAGGCGATGTTCGAGCAGACCGACACCGCTGACGCCCCGTGGACCGTCGTGAAGAGCAACGACAAGAAGCGCGCCCGGCTGGAGGCGATGCGCCACGTGCTGAACCTCTTCGACTACGCGAACAAGGACGTCGAGCTCGTGGGTGCCCCCGATGCGAAGATCGTGGGTCCGGCGTCCGAGGTCTACGAGCGCGGCGAGAACGCCCGCCCCCGCCCCTGACCCGCGCCGCCACCATTCTCCGCGATGACATGTTCCGGGTATGGAACACTTGGGCGTAGTGTCGCATACATGGATCACTTTGTCACCGAGCTGCTCGAAGCGTCGGGATTGACCGCCGTCGCTCTCGCGGCGCGGTCCGGTGTGTCCCGGTCGACTCTCTTCCGCATCGACCAGGGCCAGACGGACTCTCGCATCGAGACTCTTCGAGAGGTGGCCATCGCAGCAGGCTTCGATCTGGCTGTGGCAACCCGACCACTCTCCGATCCTGACGCCGGTCGCGCCGCCCGCGTACTCCTGGACGGCCGCTACGATTTCCAGCCCGGTCAGTCCGTCAGACAGTGGATCAACCGGCTCGGCCGCCTGGCCGAGAACGATCCTGTCGACATCGTCAGAGTTGCCGGGGTGAGTTCGAGTCTGCTCAAGCGCACCGGAGCCGTCTTCCTGACCGGGGAGGCCGACGACCTCAAACTCGCGGCTGCCGGCGAGAACTCCGGCAGAGCGTGGATCCTCTCCGGACGTGGCGCTCTCGAGCAGATCTCGGACAGCGAACAACCGCTGCCGGGAGTGCCTCGCATCCTGTACGCCGACGACGTACACCGGGTCGTCCGATCCCTCGACCACCTGGTACAGGGCCGACCCGAGAGGGCAGATGTCATCGTTGCGCCCTGGACGGACGATCTGAGCATCGACGCCCTCGTCGCAGGTCGCCTCCGTTACGTCGCACCCATTCAGGCCCTGATCGATGGTTTCGGACTGGGCGGTAGCGCTGCGGATGTCGCGGCCGACGTAGCGGGGAGTTGGTGAATCGTGTCTGAGCCGAACCGAGGCTGGGCCAACGGGGCCGAGCAGTACGCGGCCAAGAACGCCGGCCGCACGGTGACAGCCGGTACGTCGACTGGAACTTCTGCCGACAGAGCAGAGCAGGTCGAACAAACCGGCATCAGCTGGAGGAGCGAGGCGATCGACTTCTCGCTGCTCCACCCGTCGACGACGAGCCGGGTGCGCGCCCGATTCCGCTCCGCGCTGCCCGAGTACATCTGGGATGCGGCGGCGCTCGAAGGCAACCCCTACACGCTGCCCGAGGTGCAGACGCTGTTGGGGGGCGTCACGGTGAGTGGCCACCGGATTGAGGACCAGGACCAGATCCTCGCCCTCAATGACGCCTACAACGAACTCGACGATCTGGTGAAATCAGGTTCGTTCGAACTCGACAAGCCGACCAGCGACCACATTCACGGACTCGTAGCGGTTCACGAGGCAATCGAATCGGGCCACTTCCGAGGCGAGGGACAGGTCGGGGGCGGGGGGCTGGTCGGCCTCGGCGAACTCGGTCGATATCAGGCGTCCGATCCTGGATCGAATGGCAGCACACTCCGCGAAGAGAACGTGCAGCTGCTCGCCTATCTGGGGCAACTCGACGATCCTCGGGAGCAGGCGATCGCCTATTTCTGCGCTGCGACACGGCGCCAGTTCTACTTCGACGGCAACAAACGCACTGCCCGCATCATGATGACGGGACAACTCATGCTCCACGGATTCGACGCTATCTCCATCTCAGCGAGGCGCCGATTGGAGTTCAACGAGAAACTCCGCGAACTCTTCGACACCGCTGACGCCACGGCTCTGATGCAGTTCATCGTCGACTGCCGCCCCAGCTGACGCATTCAGGGGGTGGTGACGCGGGTCACCGAGCCGCGGAGCAGCTCGACGAGGTAGTCGCCGGATGATTCGCTCAGACGCACGAGGCGCCGAGCGCAGTGCCGACCTCTCTGCAGGTGCTGTAGGTCGCGGTCGGCGAGCACGCATCAGGGCGGCGAGTCGCGCTGAAGCCGACATCGTAGTGACGGTCGCCCGAGGCGTCGGCCCCGGGGCCGACCGCGAACACCAGGATGAACCGACCGCCGACCTCTCATGCCTAGCGAGGGCGGACAACTCCCGGCCGTTAGGGAGCGTAGGGGTCGGCGATGCCGACGTAGCGGGTCTCGAGGTACTCCTCGATGCCCTCGATGCCACCCTCCCGCCCCGTGCCCGACTGCTTCACACCGCCGAAGGGGGCCGCGGGGTTCGAGACGATGCCGGTGTTCAGGCCGAACATCCCGACCTCGAGCTCTTCTGCCAGCCGCAGCCCGCGGTTCAGGTCGCGGGTGAAAGCGTAGGCGACCAGACCGTATTCGGTGGCGTTCGCCAGCTGGATGCCCTGCTCCTCCGTCGTGAAGGTCACGATCGGGGCGACCGGCCCGAAGATCTCCTCGTTCAGGATGCGTGCCCCAGCAGGCACATCGGTGAGCACTGTCGGCTCGTAGAAGTAGCCTGCCCCCGGCACGGCACGTCCGCCGAGCGCCAGGGTCGCGCCCGCCTCGACCGCCGAGGTCACGAGTTCGTGCACCTTGTCGCGGGTGCCCTCGTCGACGAGCGGGCCGGTCTTCGACGACGGGTCGGTTCCCCGCGCCACGGTGTGGGCGGCCATCCGCTCGGTCAGCCGGCGCGAGAACTCGGCCGCGATGCCCTGCTGCACCAGGATGCGGTTGGCCGCCGTGCACGCCTCGCCGCCGTTCCGCATCTTGGCGAGCATCGCGCCGTCGACCGCCCTGTCGAGGTCGGCGTCGTCGAACACGAGCAGCGGAGCGTTGCCGCCGAGCTCCATCGACACCCGGAGCACCTGGTGTGCAGCATCCGCGATGAGCCGTCGGCCCACTTCGGTGGAGCCGGTGAAGGAGAGCTTCCGGAGCCGGGGATCCTGGATCAGGGGGCCGGTCACCGCACCGGCCTTGGTGGTCTGGATGACGTTCAGCACCCCGGCGGGAAGCCCCGCCTCGGTGAGCACCTGGGTGAACAGCAGCGCGGTGAGCGGAGTGAGCGCAGCCGGCTTCAGCACCATGGTGCAACCCGCCGCGATGGCCGGGGCGATCTTGCGGGTGGCCATCGCGAGCGGGAAGTTCCAGGGCGTGATGAACAGGCTCGGCCCGACCGGCCGCTTCATGACGAGCAGGCGACTGTTGCCATCCGGGGCCATCGCGAAGCGACCTGCGATGCGCGCGGTCTCCTCAGAGAACCAGCGAAGGAACTCTGCTCCGTAGACCACTTCGCCGCGAGCCTCGGCGAGCGGCTTGCCCATTTCGAGCGTCATCAGCAGCGCGAAGTCGTCGGCGCGCTCGGTCACGGCCTCGAAGGCGCGGCGGAGGATCTCGGCGCGCTCCCGCGGCGCCGTGCGGCCCCACGCTCGTTGGGCATCAGCGGCAGCATCCAGAGCCGCTGCGCCGTCGGCCTGCGTCGCGCTGGCGATCGACGCGAGCACGAGCCCGGTCGACGGGTCAAGAACGTCGAAGGTGCCGCCGTCGCTCGCGGCGCGCCACTCGCCGCCGATGAACAGCCCGGTGGGCAGGGAGTCGATCAGCCGCCGTTCGTCGTCGGGCGTGGGGGTGGATGTGACGAGTGCGCGGCTCACAGGGAGGCCTCCAGAATGGCGACGATGTCGCTGGCGTCGGGTTGTTGCGGGTTGTTGAGGGTCACGGCGTCGGCCAGGGTGTCTTCGGCGAGAGACGGGATGTCGGCGACACTGACGCCGAACGAGGAGAGGGTGGCGGTCATGCCGACTCGTCGAGCGAGTGCGGCGACGGCGCTGATCGCCGCTTCCGCGTTGTCTGCGTGGGACGCGCGGCTGTCGCCGACCCCGAGCGCGAACGCCACACGGGCGAGGCGTTCGCCCCGCACGCCGAGGTTGTAGCGGAGCACGCGCTCGATCACGAGGCAGAGTGCGAGCCCGTGAGGGATGTCGAACCGGCCGCCGAGAGGATGCGCGATCCCGTGCACGAGGCCGAGGCCGGTGTGGGAGAAGCCGACCCCCGCGATGTGCGACGCCAGGAGAAGCTGGGCGCGAGCCTCGATGTCGTTGCCGTCGTCCACAGCACGCGGCAGGTAGTCCGCGACGGTCGAGACGACCTGAAGCGCGATGCCGTCGCTGTAGGGGTTCGGGCGAAGCGACAGGTACGACTCGAGAGCGTGGGTGAGGGCATCCATCCCGGTGGCGGCCGTGGCCTTCGGGGGCAGCCCGACGGTCAGATCGGGGTCGAGCACAGCGGCCCGGGCCAGAGCGCTGTTCGAACCGACGTAGAACTTACGGTGCTCGGACACATCGGTGACCACGCCGAAGGCATTCACCTCGGCGCCGGTTCCGGCGGTGGTGGGCACAGCGATGATGGGCAGAGCGTCGTTGGCGAACTCATTGCGGTAGTCGAGATCCATGCCTCGGTTGGCATTGACCGCTCCGAGCGATATGCCTTTGGCGGCATCCATCGACGAACCGCCCCCGACAGCGACGAGCGCCTCGACCCCGGCGTCCCGCGCGACATCGCTGCCCTCATCGACGCACGTCGTCGTGGGGTTCGGGGTGACGCCGCCGTAGACGGTCACGGTGATTCCCGCGGTTTCGAGCGACGCGCGCACGGCAGCGACCACCGGTGAGGCCGCCAGGAAGGCGTCCGTCACGATGAGGGCGCTCGCGGCGCCGGTCGCCGCAGTGACAGCTCCGACCTCGGAGACCCTGCCGCGCCCGAAGCGCGCGAAGGGTTTCGGGTCGAGATCGAGAGTCATATCGCAGAGCGCGACGTTCTGGGGAGGCAGGATGCTCATGCGGGCACCGCCACGGAACGCCGGAGCTCGGTGCCGGCCAGGTCTTCATAGAGCTTGAACGGGGTCATCTCGCCGGCCAGGTCACCGTACTGCGCCTTCGCCCGGCGATAGATCTGCTCGACGAGGCCGGAGAGTTCGGCCGACACTCCGACCGAGCGGGCGAGGTCGATCGAGAGCCCGAGGTCCTTGCACGCGAGCGCGATGGCGAACCCCTCGTCGTAGTCGCCGTGGTCGAGGATGCTGAGCACATCGTTCTCGACGAAATTGCTGTTCGCGGGGCTGGCCACCAGAGACGCCCGCAATACATCGAGATCGACACCCGCCTTCACACCGATCGCCAGCACCTCGGCGGTGGCGACGAGGTGCGAGAACCAGAGCTGGTTGATCATCAGCTTGACGGCGTATCCCGTGCCCGCCGCTCCGACGTGCAGGATGCGCTCGGGGTCGCCCATCGCCTCGAAGACCGGACGGAGGCGATGGACATCGGCCGCCTCACCGCCGATGAAGATCTGCAGCATGCCGTTCGCAGCTCCCACCGACATTCCGGAGACGGGGGCGTCGAGGATGTGGAGGCCACGGTGGGCGTTGTCGGCCCGCACGCGGTTGGCGACGTCGGGCACCGAGGTCGACATGTCGATCCAGGTACCGCCGTCGGCGATGCCGGCGAGGATGCCCTGTGGACCGTTCACGACGGCATCGACGTGGCGCGGGGTGGGCAGCATGGTGATGACCACGTCGCTCGCCGCGGCGACCTCCGCGGGCGTCGTGGCCCAGATCGCGCCGCCTGCGATCAGCTCGGCCGCGGCCTCCCGACGGATGTCGTTCACCACGAGCGGGAAGCCCGCCGCCTGCAGGTTACGGGTCATGCCCGAGCCCATGTTGCCGAGGCCGATGAAGCCGACGGTGGTCGGCTGGGTGTTCGTCATTTCAGTCACTTTCTGCAGAGTGGTCAGTAGTTCGGACCCGGAGCGATGTCGATCCAGGTGGTCTTGAGGGAGGTGTAGCTGTCAAAGGCGTGCAGCGAGCGGTCGCGGCCCGCGCCCGACTGCTTCACACCGCCGAACGGGGTGATCACGTCGGCCACGTCGAAGGTGTTGACCCAGACCGTGCCGGCGCGGAGGTCCCGTGCGACTCGATGCGCCGTACGCAGATCGCTCGTCCAGACGCTCGCGGCCAGGCCGTAGGCGCTCTCGTTGGCGACTCGCACGCCCTCGGCTGCGCCCTCCACGACCGAGACCGAGAGCGCAGGCCCGAAGATCTCCTCCTGGCCGATGCGCCCGGAGTTGTCGACGTGGTCGTAGACCGTGGGCTCGACGTAGTAGCCGTTTTCGAGACCGACCGGCCGCACCTGCGAGCCGCCGTTCACCGTGACGCCCTCCGAACGGGCCACCTCGGTATAGGAGAGCACCCGATCCAGTTGCACGCGGCTCGCGATCGTACCGAGCTGGGTGCTCTCGTCGAGCGGGTCGCCCAGCACGAGCGAGGAGCCCACGGCGATGACCTTCTCGACCAGCTCGTCGTGCACCCGGGCATCCACCACCAGCCGGCTGCCGCCGTGGCAGGTCTGGCCGGCGTTGTAGAAGATGCCCCAGGCCACGGCCGAGGCGCAGGCGTCGAGATCTTCGACGTCGGCGAGCACGAGCTGCGCCGACTTGCCGCCGAGTTCGAGCGAGACCTGCTTGCCGTTCGACTCCCCCGCATAGGTGAGGAAGCCGCGGCCGACGGCGGGCGACCCCGTGAAGGCGATCTTGTCGACCAGGGGATGTCTTCCCAGCGCCTGCCCGGCCACCCGGCCGAGCCCGGGCACGACCTGCAGCACGCCTGCCGGAAGCCCTGCCTCAGCGGCCAACCCAGCCAGCTTCAGCGCCGACAGGCTGGTGAGCTCGGCAGGCTTCAACACGACCGAATTGCCGGCCGCGAGCGCGGGCGCGATCTTCCACGCCGTGATGATCAGCGGATAGTTCCACGGCACGACCGCCCCGATCACGCCGAGCGGTTCGCGGCTGATGAGGGCCAGCGCACTCTCGGGGGCCGGAGCGATCTCGTCGTAGACCTTGTCGAGCGCCTCGGCGTACCAGCGCACCGTGCGGGCGGCGTTCGGCACGTCGACATTCAGCGAGTCGGAGATCGGATGCCCGGAGTCGAGCGACTCGAGCAGCGCCAGTTCCTCGCGGTTCTCGAGCATCAGGTCTGCCAACCGAAGCAGCACGGCCTGCCGGGTGCGCCGGTCGGCGCGCGACCAGACCCCGCTCTCGAAGGTGGCGGCCGCACCGCGCACGGCCCGATCGATGTCCTCCTCGTTCGCCGAGCTGACGGCCGCGAACACCTTTCCGTCGCGGGGAGTGATCGTGTCGAAGGTGCCGCCGTCGCTCGACGGGCGGAACTCCCCGTCGAGGAAGAGCCGGGTCTCCGGGCGCAGGGCGGCAGCAGCCGCGATCCAGTCGGTCATGATGTCTTTCTGTGATGGCTGGGGAAGAGGGACGGCGGATCAGACGGTGTAGCGGGCCACGGCGGCGCGGTCGATCGTGACACCGAGCCCCGGACCGGACGGAACCACGAGGTCGCCGTGCGAGTCGATCATCAGTGGCTCGAGGAAGAAGTCCCGCCGCTCCGGGGTCCAGCCCGGCGGGTCGAACGGGAACTCGATGTACGGACCGGCATCCACGCCCGCGGCGACGTGCAGGTTGGCCAGCAGTCCGAGCCCGTTGCTCCAGGTGTGCGGGGTGAAGGATCGGTGCCGCAGGTTCGCCGACTCGGCGACCTGGCGGGCGCGGTGCATGCCGACTGCGAGGGCGACGTCGGGCTGGTAGATGTCGAAGGCATCCTGCTCGATGAGGGCCATGATCTCGGGCAGCGACCGCACCATCTCCCCGCCGGCGATCTGGATGCCCGTCTGTGCCCTGACGCGCTGCGCGCCCGCGACATCGACCTGGGGCAGCGGTTCTTCGAGCCAGAGCACGCCGAGGTCGACGAGTTCGGCCGCCACGTGCTGCACGCGGGCGAGCGGGAGCGCGGCGTCGATGTCTCCCGACATCCGCCACATCTGGTTGAGGTCGACCATCAGGTCGAAGTCGGGACCGACCGCTTCGCGGGTGCGGCGCACCGCTTCCACGCCTTCGGCGAGCGCCGTACGGGCGATCCGGATCTTCATGGCCTTGAAGCCGAGCTCGCGGGCGGCGAGCGCCGACTCGGCCCGGGCCTCCGGGCTCTTCAGCTCCCCCGACGAGGCGTAGGCCGGCAGCCGGTCGCGCGCCCCACCGAACAGCACGCTGACCGGCAGGCCCGCGACCTTGCCGATGATGTCCCAGAGCGCTGCCTCCAGCGGCCAGTACCGGCCGCCGTGGAAGTTGATCGTCTCGATGCGGCGCACCTGGTTCAGGATCTGCAACGGATCGGTGCCGATGAACAGGTCGCGGTAGGCGTCGAAGCCGTCCATCGTGTCACCCGATCCGACTCCGGTGACACCCTCGTCGGTGAAGACCTCGACGAGCGTCGCCGGGAACAGCCGGCGGGGTTCCGGATCCCACGCCGCGTTGAACGGTGGATCGAGCGGCAGCACCATCCGCGTGAGGCGGATGTCGGTGATCTTCATGTGGTTCTGGCCTTCGGTGTGTAGAACGGGTTGGAGGCTGCATCGCGGGCGGCGATCACATCGTCGGTCGACGGCAGCAGGCGAACGCCGTTCTCGAGGGCGGTGCGCACCGAGAGCCGGTTGTTCTCGTAGACCTGCTCGGCATCGTCGGCGCCGGGATTCACCCAGACCGCCGCGATGATGACGTGACTGTCGGCCTGTTCGCGGGAGACGATGCCGTCGGCGAGCGCCTCCGCGACTCCCGCGGCGATACCGGCCTGGGCCGGGCCCCAGATGAGCAGTCCGTGCTCATCCGAGGCCGGCGCCGACTTGGTGACGAAGAGCGTCAGCGGTTTCACTGGGAGGGAGGGCCGGAGCACCGTCACGAACGGCACGTGGCCGGCGCTCGGGGTGGCGAGGGCAGTGGCCCAGGCAACGCCGGCCGGGCCCTCGCGGTCACCGAAGACAGTGTTGACGTGGGCTGCGTTGACGCCGTCACCGACGAAGCTCTCGCCGAGTTGCAGACCCGAGGTCATCAGATCAGGCCCTGTTCGGTCAGCCAGTCCTTCGCGATGTCGGCGGGATCGTCACCGTCGACATCGGCCTTGGCGTTCAGCTTCTGCATCTCCTCGGTGGTGAGTTTGCTCGACACCAGCGCCATCACGTCGGCGATGCCGGGGTACTTGTCGAGGGTGCTCTGCTTGAGCGTGAAGGCTCCCTGGTAGACCGGGAAGAAGGACTTGTCGTCCTGCATCACAGTGAGCCCGAGAGCCGGGATCCGGCCGTCCGTCTGGAACACCTCGCCGAAGTTGCAGGTGTCACCCTTGGCGGTGGTCGTGTAGATGACCCCGGTGTCGAGCAGCGCGACGTTCGAGTCGGGCACGGCATCCAGACCGTAGGCCTTCTTGACCCCGGGCCAGCCGTCGTCGCGGGTCGAGAACTCGCTCTCGATGCAGAACGTCTGGTCGGCGACCGGGAGCTTCGCGATGTCGCTGAGCTTGGTGACGCCGAGCGCCTTCGCCTTGTCGGAGAGGATCGCGAACGCGTAGGTGTTGTTCAGGGGTGCCGGGTCGAGCCAGGCGATGCCGTTGGCGGCGTCAGCTTTCTTGGTGGCGTCGAACTGGGCCTGTTCGCCCTGCACAGGGGTCGTGTTGTTGTTGTAGGTGATCCACGATGTGCCGGTGTACTCCCAGTAGCCGAGGAACTGGTCGCTCACGAGAGCAGCTCGCACGTTGGCTGATCCGACGACGCTCGTGTTGGCCTTGGTGTTCGCACCGTGGGCGTTGAAGAGCTGGCTGGTGATGTTGGCGAGGATGTACTGCTCGGAGAAGTCCTTCGCGCCGACATCGCCGGAGAGACCCGCGAGTTCGTCGCCCTTGCCCGAGGAGGAAGCGCCAGTGCTTCCGCCTGAGCAGGCGGTCAAGGCGAGGGCGCCGACGGCCAGGATGGCCAGCAGCCCTGTGGTTCGTTTGAGGTTCATGGTGCTCTTTCTGTGTGGGGGGAGGTGTGGTGCAGGAGAGGGTGTGGTGCAGGAGAGGGTCAGACGCCCTTCGGGCGCAACAGGTCTTCGGCGATGCTGGCGAGCCAGTCGATCAGCAGGGCTATGCAGGAGACGAGCACGGCACCCGTGATGAGAACGGGGAAGCGCTGCAGCTTCAGCCCGTTGACGATCATGTCGCCGAGGCCGCCGGCATCGATGAACGTGGCCACTGTGGCCACACCGACGCAGAACACCAGCGAGGTGCGGAGCCCGGCGAGGATCACCGGCACCGCGAGCGGCAGTTCGATGCGCCGCAGGACCTGGCCCGGAGTCATGCCCATGCCGCGTGCCGATTCCGTGACGCTGGGGTCGATCTGGGAGAGGCCGACCATGGTGTTCCGGAGCACCGGCAGGAACGAGTACGCCACCAGGGCGATGAGCGCGGTCTGGAATCCGATCTGCCAGATGATCGCGAGCAGGATGATGAAACCGATGGCCGGCGTCGCCTGCCCGATGTTGGCGATCGTCAGGATCGTTCCGCGCAGGAGCCGCGACGTGGTGCGACTGGCCACGATGCCCGCCGGGATCGCCAGCACGGCAACCAGCGCTGAGGCGATGAATGTGAGCTCGAGGTGCTCCCTGGTGCGGAGCAGGATGTAGTCGGCGTTGAGGGTGCGCGCCATGATCGAGTCGATCTCGAGGGTCTGGATCCAGAGGAACAGGGCCAGCAGCACCAGCACGATAACGATCGGCGTGGCGATGCGGCGGAGGGTCCAGAACCGTGCCCGTCGAACCCCGAGTTCAGCCGGTGCAACGCTGACGTCGCGCTCGATCACGGCCTCGAAGGTCATGAGAGCACCCCCGGCGCCCCGGCACCCGCGTCATCACCGAGTTCGGCCGAGATCTGGTCGACGGTGACGGATGCCACGACCTTTCCGCTTGCGTCGGTCACCCCGATGGCCGGCAGGCCGGTCAGCACGAGCAGGTCCAGGGCGTCCCGGAGCGAATCGGTCTCGGACAGTGACGCTGTGCCCCGGGCATCCGTTGCCCTGCCGAGCAGCGCGTCGTACAGCGGAATCAGCGCGAGACGCTTGAGTGCCGCCCCATGCCCGATGAACGAAGCGACATAGTCGTTGGCCGGTGCCCTCAGGATGTTCGCGGGGGTGTCGAACTGCTCGATCTTCGACCGGTCGCTGAGCACCGCGATGCGGTCGCCGAGCCGCACGGCCTCGTCGAAGTCGTGGGTCACGAAGATGATCGTCTTGCCGATCGACTCCTGGAGGCGCAGGAACTCCACCTGCAGCTTCTCGCGGGTGATCGGGTCGGTCGCGCCGAACGGTTCGTCCATCAGCATCACGGGCGGGTCCGCGGCCAGGGCGCGAGCCACGCCGACGCGCTGCTGCTGCCCGCCCGAGAGCTGCTTCGGATAGCGCCCCGCGAACGTCTTCGGGTCGAGCTGGACCACTGAGAGCAGCTCATCCACCCTGTTGCGGGTCTTCTCCTTCGACCAGCCGAGCAGCTTCGGCACGACCGAGATGTTCTCGGCGATCGTCATGTGCGGAAAGAGGCCGATCTGCTGGATGACATAGCCGATGTGCCGACGGAGCTCGTTCGGGTTCAGCGACAGCACGTCGCGCCCGTCGACCGTGATCGACCCCGAGGTCGGCTCGATGATGCGGTTGATCATCTTCATCGTGGTGGTCTTGCCGCAGCCGGAGGGGCCGACGAACATGATGAGCTCGCCGGGCTCGACATCCATCGAGAAGTTCTCGACGGCCGGCACGGTCTGCTCGCCGTAGACCTTGTTCACGTTCTTCAGTTCGATGTGGGCGCCGCTGGTGTTCTTCACCGTGGTGATGGTGGTCGTGGTGCGGATGGTCGCCTCTGTGGGCCGGCCGCCCAGAACGCGTGACGCGCCGGTGTCTGCTGTGGAGTCGGTCATGTCAGGCCCTCAGTCCCTTCGAGGTGGTCGTTTTCGTGATGAGTGTGAACAGGCCGTCGACGATGAGGGCCAGAACGATGACACCGAGGGTGCCGGTGAGTGCATAGTTGAGCGCGTTCTTCGAGCCGAGCGAACTGAGGCCCTGGAAGATCATCTGGCCGAGTCCCGGGCCACCCACATAGGCGCCGATCGCCGCGATGCCGATGGTGAGCTGCGCCGCGACGCGCACACCGGTCACGATCACCGGCCAGGCCATCGGCAGCTGGATGCGCAGCAGCACCGCCCCACGGGAGAGCCCCATGCCCGTGGCCGCCTCCATGATCGCGGGGCTCACTTCGCGGAGCCCGACCACGGTGTTCCGGATGATCGGCAGCAGCGAGTAGAGAGTCAGGCCGATCAGCGTGGGAACCCAGCCGAGCCCGAAGAGCGGGATCATCGCCGCCAGGAGCGCGAGCGAGGGGATCGTCAGGATGACGGCAGCGCTCGTGACGGCGAGCGAGCGCCCGACGGGGCTGTTCCAGACGAGGAGGCCGACACCGACACCGATGGCGGTGGCGAGCAGCAGCGCCACGGCCACGACGAGCAGGTGTTGGCCGACCAGCTGGAGAATGTCGTCGTAGCGCTTTCCCCAGAAGGCCAGAAGGCCCGGAAGGTCGAATCCGGTCATGAATGCACAGCTCCTCTGCTCTTCGTTGAGTGGCGGCCCCACGCTGCCGTGCTGGCCGGTGCGACACGGATGACACTACGTCGGTGGTGTTCTTTTGCGCAACAGCAGTTGTGCATATGACAACCACGGGCCTACTGTGGGGTCATGGATGCTGTACCAACCCCCCGCCGGAACTCCGCCGGACTCCGTCGTGACCTCGAACTGCTCGAAGTCCTCGGCTCGCCCGAGGCGGAAGAGTCGGGCGGACTCGGGGTCGTTCGCCTGGCAGAACTGGTCGGGCGCGACAAGGGACAGGTGTCGCGCACTCTGGCGACGCTCGCCGATGCGGGGCTCGTCGCCCGCGACCCGGCCACCCTCACCTATGGCCTGGGCTACCAGCTCTACGCCCTGGCGGCGCGCACCCTCGAATCCCGGCTCGTGCGGCAGGCGGTGCCCTTCCTCCGGCGGGTCGTCGCCGCCACCCACGAGACGGCCCACCTCTGCGTGCTCCGCGGCGACAGCGTGCTCACCCTCAGCAGCCAGCTGAGCGAGCACGCCTTCCGGGGCATCGCCTGGGAGGGCGTGAGCGTGGCCGCCTGGATGACGTCGGCCGGCCGGGTGCTGATCAGCGACTGGAGCGATGCCGACATCCGCGGCTGGTACGACCGGCACGGCAACGATCGTGCTGTCACAGGCCCGGTCGCGCCCGTGGTCGCACCTCTGAGCGGGCTCCCTCCCGAACCGGCGGCGGAGGGCGGAATCCCGTTGATCACCGACTTCGAGAGCCTGTTGACCGAGATCGGGCACATCCGCCGCCGGGGCTACGCGAGCGTCGACGAGGAATTCGAGATGGGGGTGGTCGGAGTCTCCGCACCGGTCTTCGACTTTCGGGGCAACATCGTCGCCGCCATCAACGTGAGCGCACCGAAGGCACGCCTCGGCCGGCACCTGGATGCCGCGGGGCGACTCGTCTCCGAGATCGCCGAACAGCTCTCGGCCGAACTCGGAGCCGCGCCCCGCCGGGGTTCGCGGGTCAGTGGAACTGCGGAATGATCAGGTAGAGCCCGTAGAGCACCGCGGCGGCCCCGATGGCGAGGCACAGGTAGCCGCCGAAGGTCGCAGCGACGGGGCGCTCGCCCCGGGCCGCGCTCGTGACGTGGCCCTCGGATCCGGTGTCGTCGGGGGAACCGGCGGCCAACAGGCGGAGCCCGAGGGCGTAGAACACCACGATCACCACCGCCGCCACGAACGAGATGACGAAGACGACCGCGAAGGCGCCCCAGTCGACTCCGAGGAACTGGCCGGAAGCCGCGGCGATGAGGTGCGGGGCGGCGGGAACGGCTGTCTGTGCATCCGGAGTCCACATGGTCGTCAGGCCTTCTTTCCGGCGAGCTCAGCACCCGCATCGTCTGAACCGTCTGCGGCGTCGTCGCCTGTCTCGTTGACGTTCTCCTGCGTCACGGGGTGCCGCCTGGCCAGCACGAAGAAGCCGGCACCCAGCACGAGCGCCAGCACCGCGACGATGATGAGTCCGAGCGTGCTGGAGGAGGCGGCCCAGGCCGCGAGCCCACCCACGATCGCCGCCGCCGGCAGGGTGAAGACCCAGCCGAGGGCGATCTTGCCGACAACACCCCAGTGCACGCGGGCGAGCTTCTTGCCGAGACCCGATCCGACCACCGCACCGGAGGTCACCTGTGTCGTCGAGAGGGCGAAGCCCAGGTGCGAGGAGATCAGGATGGTGGCGGCCGAACTCGTCTCGGCGGCGAAACCCTGTGCAGGCTGCACATCGGTGATGCGCTTGCCCACCGTTCGCATGATGCGCCAGCCGCCGAGGTAGGTGCCGATGGCGATCGCCAGGCCGCACGCACCGATCACCCAGAGCTGCGGGCCTGTACCGGAATCCTGGTACCCGGCCGCGACGAGCGTGAGCGTGATGACGCCCATCGTCTTCTGGGCGTCGTTCGTTCCGTGGGCGAGCGACACGAGGGAGGCCGAGATCGTCTGGCCGTGACGGAATCCGCGGTCCGAACCGCGGGTGCGCGCCTGGCGCGTTATGCGGTAGGCGGCATAGGTGGCGACAAGTGCGACCAGCCCCGCGACGAAGGGCGAGAAGAGCGCCGGCAGCACCACCTTCGAGAGCACGACGCCGAAGTCGACCGAGTTGACGCCCGCGCCGATGATGGCGGCGCCGATCAGACCGCCGAACAGGGCGTGCGTCGAGCTCGACGGCAGGCCCAGGTACCAGGTGCCGAGGTTCCAGAGCACCGCGCCGACCAGCCCGGCGAAGATCATGGTGGGGGTGACCTGGATCCCGCCCTCGCCCTCCTTGATGATGCCCTGGGAGATCGTCTTGGCGACCTCGGTGGAGAGGAATGCCCCGACCAGGTTGAGCACCGCCGAGATGAGCACGGCGACCTTCGGCTTCAGGGCGCCCGTGGCGACCGAGGTGGCCATGGCATTCGCGGTGTCGTGGAAACCGTTCGTGAAATCGAAGACGAGCGCAATGACGATGACGAGCAAGACAGTGATGAGTACGTCCATCGGATGATCCTCCAGCCGTGCGTGTGGGGTCCTGGCGTCGCAGTTCGGCGTCGGGTGGGTTTCTGTGAGGAGACGTTAGGAGCGCTCGGTGAACGCCGGGTTAACATGCCCGGGGGTTGACAGCGGAGTGTCTGAGTTCGGTTTCGGCCGGGCTCAGCTGACAGGCGTCCAGCCCACCGCTGGGTGAGGTAGTGCGGCTGAGCCTCATCGGGCCTCAGCCGAACACTCCGTTCACGTAGTCGTAGGTGCGGGAGTCGATGGGGTCGCTGAACATGGCCTCGGTGTCGCCGTGCTCGACGATGCCGCCGGGCTGGCCCTGCGAGGCGAGGAAGAACGCGCACTGGGTCGAGACCCGTTGGGCCTGCTGCATGTTGTGCGTGACGATCACGATCGTGACGTCGTTGACGAGCTCGAGCATGGTCTCCTCGATCACCCGGGTGGAGGTGGGGTCGAGGGCCGAGCACGGTTCGTCCATGAGGAGCACCTGCGGTGTGACGGCGAGGGATCGTGCGATGCAGAGCCGTTGCTGCTGGCCGCCCGAGAGGCCGCCACCCGGGGAACGGAGGCGATCCCGCACCTCGTTCCAGAGCCCCGCCTTCGTGAGGCAGCTTTCGACGAGCTGGTCCCTTTCGTCGCGCCCCACCTTGGTGCCGGTGAGCTTCAGGCCCGCGACGACGTTGTCGTAGATCGACATCGCCGGGAACGGGTTCGGCTTCTGGAACACCATGCCGATGCTCTTGCGGGCATCCACGAGCTTTCGGGAGGGGTCGTAGATGTCGGTGCCCTCGATCAGCACCTCACCGGCGAGGCTGGCGCTCGGCACGAGTTCGTGCATCCGGTTCAGAATGCGGAGGAACGTCGACTTGCCGCAGCCCGAGGGCCCGATCAGCGAGGTGATCACGCCGGCGGGCATGTCGAGCGAGACGCGATCCAGAACCTGGTGGTCGCCGAACCAGGCGGAGATGTTGCGCGCCTCGAGCCCCGCGAGCGGCGCCCGCTCCGCCAGCAGCAGCGCTCCCGGCAGGGGCTGGGCGACGTATCCCGAAGCGTAGCCGGGGGGCGGGGCGCCGGGAACGACTCCGGCGGACGGGATCACTCCGTCGAAGGCCGCTTGCGCCGGGGCGGTGTCGGGGCCGGCGACCGGTGACCAGTCCCGCGGGCCGGGTGCGCCGCTGAGGGGCAACCAGGTGGTCTCGTCGGGCGCGGCGACGGGCGGGTTCTCGCGTCGGCCGAGGCGCGGCAGACGGGGCGACTTCGGCGGTTTCGGCGACTTCTGGGCCTTCGGGGCTCTCGCCGGCTTCGAGGATGCGGGGGGCGTGGGCGTCTTGGCGAGATCCGGTGGTGACGTGCTCAGCAGAGCCGTCGTCGGAGCGTCCGCCGACGTCGCGAGAGCGGCACTCGATGCCGCCGCCGAGGCGTCGGGCAGCAGCGACGACGCAGCCACCTCACCCGGGGGCCGCACACGTCGACCCCGGTTGCCGAGCGCGGGAAGCACCTCTGTCACGTCGGGGTCTGGGGCAGGATCAGTCATGGTGTGTCACTTCGTGTCGTTTGTGGGCTGGGCTGGCGGGAGGCCGGCCGCGGTGCGGCCGATCACAGCAGGTTGGGCAGCAGCAGGGCGAGCTGATTGGCCACGAACAGAGCGGCGAGGATCGAGAGCGGCGCGAACACCACCCACGTCTTCTGCGCCCCGATGCGGCGGAACGCCCAGACGGCCGCGAGCTCGACGACCAACAGGAACTGCAGCGCGAAGACGAGCGCCCACGCGGTGGTCGTGTCGGTCGACATGGCCTGGTCGACGGCCGGCAGCGCGAGGTAGGTGGTCTGCCGCTTGCCGGCCGGCTGCACGGCACTGGTCAGTTCGGCATCCACGTACGCGATGCCGGTCGGGATGAACGCAGGGCCCCTCGCAGTGACGAGGGTGAGTCTCGACGTGCCACCCGTGAAGGTCGGCACGGGGTCGCCGGCGTACCGCACTCCGATGACCTCGAACTGCTGTTCGCCCTGCCCGGTGGTCACCGAGAGCTTGTCGCCGGGTGCGAGTTCCTGGATGCGCGAGAAGGGTCCGCCGTACGCCGCCGCCCGCCCCATCACGGTGCTGATACCCGCCTGGCCCGGGAGCACGGAGTCGCGGCGGTGGCCCGGCCCGTTCTTCAGCACGTCGGCAGAGCTGCCCTCGGAGATCACCTCGCGCACGTTGATCGAGGGGATGTCGATGACACCCACCGGCGAGCCGTCGGCCACGAGCTGGTCGTCGAACGTGGCCTCGCTGACCGGAGCCGTGCCGGCGAGCGCCTGTACCCGGTACTCGTTGCTGAGCTGCTGCTGGGCGACGAAGTGCTGCACCTGGCTCAGCACCATGAGGTTGGCGGCGAAGGCGAACAGCATCGCCGCGACCAGCAGCAGCACACCGTGCACGACGACCTGCACCGGTCCGGGAGGCGAGACGGGCCCGGGCGCGGACGGCGGCGGGCGGCGGGGCAGTCGCGGCGGTTGGGGGGCCCGGGGCGGTTTCGGCCCCCGTCCTCCGCGCGCCAGCCGGGGGGCCCGGGGCGATGCGCCCCGGGCCGGAGCCTCAGGGGCGAAGGCCGCCTGCTCGTCGATGACCGCGGTCACGCCGCTCCCCCGCCCGCCGCCGTTGCCATGACAGGCGGGGGGTTCCGGATGATCGTGACGACCCGGAACGCTCCGGCAGCCAGAATCAGCAGTACCAGCACGAACCACGGCAGCACGAACATGAATCCGTCGCGGGTGATCGACGACAGTGCCGTTCCGGCCACGTTCTCGGGAGGCGTGAAGGTCGCGTGGGTGGTGAAGAACGCCCACTGGCCGAGCCCACTCAGGGTCGCCTCGATGACCCGCGATTCGTCGGGCTTCAGCTGGTCGATCCGGATGCCGTCGACCCGCGCGATCTCGTTTCCGAACGGGCCAACCAGCTGGAAGCCGGCCGAGCCGTCGATCGTGAACTGCGACACGTTGTGCACGGTGAACTCCGCATGGGAGTCACCGCCGAACGGGTTGATGCTCCAGCCGTAGCCCGACGTCACACCGCTGACGAAGACGATCCCGCCGAGATCGAACTCGTCCGCAGTGGGAACGGGTGCGGAGGCAGCGGGCCCACCGGTGACGACGGTATTGCCGGTGCTACCGCTGCCGAGGCCGGGGGTGGACGGCTTCGGCAGCGAGGGGCTGCCGTTGCCGCTCACGCCCGACAGAGTCGGTGCGGGCGGAAATGTCGTGACGGGTTCCGCCGGAGCGGGCGACACCGTCACGGTGATGCCGACCCCACCGGTGTCGTCGGCCAGGGCGGGGTTCGCCCCGAGCAGTGCGGTGCCGGCGAGCCCGACCAGCACCAGCGCACCCACGGCGAGCGCGAGACGCGATCCTGAACCGCTCACCCTGCGGCCACCGGCTGCTCGGCGGCCCGGCGCCTGGCCTCGGCCTCGGTGTACTCGGCCCAGGCGACGGCGTTCTTGGCGTCACGGGCACGGCGCCAGCGCAGAAAGAAGAAGACGAGTGCAGCGATGACGACCAGGATGACCAGCCACCACGGCATCGCCACAGCCACCGTGTCACGGTCCACCGTGGCGAGGGGCCCCGGATCCTGGGCATCGGCGTCGACGGTCGGCGCGAGGCTGATGTAGGGGTTCAGGTATCCGAGCTGGCCGATGCCCGGCACGACCACCGAGAGGGTGCGGGTGCTGCCCGGGAGCATCTCTGCGATTTCGGCACGTTGCAGTGTTCCCGCGGCGATGCCGAAGTAGGTGTTGACGCCGATGACCGCATTCGCACCGAGAGCGACGTTGCCGTTGTTGCGCACGGTGTAGGTCACGGTCGTCGTGCCGTCGAACGGGTTCAGCTGGGCGTCGTAGGAGGCCGAGATGCTGCTGACGGTGAGGGCGGCCTGCAGCGCACCGGCGACGCGGGCGTAGAGCCGGGTGGCGACCCGGCGGTCGACGAGAACCTGTCCGTCGGTCGAGAGTACCGAGATGACGATCCCCGCGGCATGGTCGCCGGGCGAGGCGTCGGCCGGCACATTCATGGTGAACGGCACGACCTGGCTCGCTCCGGGTTCGAGTGGGATCGAGAGCTGGGTGGCACCATCGGCGAACGACACCCAGCTGCCGGCGCCGGTGGGTGCGGCATCCGTGTCGAGCAGTCCGTACGATCCGTCATCCGTGTTGTAGGCGTCAGTTGCGAAGACCTTCATGGTCTGCGGGATCGTGCCGGCATTCGTGACGAGGTAACTGTCGCTGATCTGTTGCCCGGGAGAGATCGTGTAGCTGAACCGGGAGCGGTCGTCGGAACCGGATCCGTCCGACGGCGAGCCGGAGATGCCGGACTCGTCGTCGGCGTGGGCGACCTGTGCCGTGGAGACACCGACCATCGCCAGCGCCAGGAGAAGCGCGGCGAGAACGCAGGAGACGAGACGCTTCATCGTCAAGGGGAGGGCGGTTGTTTCGGGCACAGTACATTCATCCAAAAGAGGTTTGCGGGCAGCGGGCCGAGGCGTGAACCAGACGTGAACGGGAGGCGGAGCGGCGGGGCGGTTCCCGGCCCCACCGCACCATCGAAGGGAGGGCCGCTCGCGCGGACCCTCCCCCCGGTGTGTGCAGGTGGTGCGACTACTTCGAAGCCAGCGTGACGGTGAGCTTCGAGGTGTAGGTGCCAGCCGGCTTGTCGCCGGGGGCGACGAAGGTCAGCTTGGCGTCGAGATCGGTCTGCGTGACCGCGGCGGTGTTGTCGGCCGAGGCGAACGGAGCCGGGTTGACGGCGGAGCCGGCGACCTGTGCGCCTGCGAGCGTGACGCTGGCGGGCTTGGTGCCGACGGCGAGCGGCTCGATGCCGAGCTGCTTCTTGTCGATGGTGACAGCCGAGTCGCCCGAGTTGGTGAAGTCGGTGACCGAGGTGGTCACCGTCCAGCCCTTGTGAGTGACGACGCGGCCATCCTTCACCGAGAAGGTGCCGAGGTTGCCGGTCGAGGTCGACAGGCCACCGACGAGCGTTGCAGCGCCGAGCGTGGTGGTGGTGGAAGCGGGGGCGACGAGCGTCAGAATGCCGTCCTGGCCGGCGACCGTGGTCGCCTGGATGGTCTGGTCGAACGAGCCGCTCGCGGGGGTCGGCGGCGTGACGGGGCCGCTGTCGGTCGACAGCGCGTAGGTCCAGTTGCCGCTACCGGCGGTCACCGTGATCGGCGCGAACCAGATACCGGCTGACGAGAGCGCCACGTTGTTGAACTTCTCGCAGGCGAAGCCGACGCTGTAGTTGCCACCGGCAGCCCGGACCGAACCGGCACCGGGCGAACCCAGGATCTGGGCGCCGAGGTTGGCGCCGGGCTCGAGGATCTGCTTGGTTCCGGGCTTGAAGCCACCGTCTGCGTAGGCGACCCACGCGGAGCGCACCTTCTCCTGGCCGACCGGCGAGATGAAGGTCTGCACCGTCTCCGCGTCAGAGGGGCAGGCGAAGAGCGAGCGGGCGTCGGTGGCGCTGGGGGAACCGACGAGGTCGTCGTCCCACAGGTTGACGCTGCCGGGGGCGATGAGAGCCTCGGTGCCGGAGTCGTACAGGTAGTAGACGGCGTCGGAGCCGTTCGAGGTGGCGGCTGTGGCCGAGAAGGCCGAGGCGCCGACGAGCGACGCGGCGGCAACGCCGATGGCGGCGATGCGGAGTGCGTTCTTACGCAACATTTCTGGTGTGCCTTTCAGATTCTCTGTGAAGAGCGAGGTGTGTGGTGACTAGGACGCGTTCGCGCGGATGGAGACGGTGGTCGACGGAGCGAGGAAACCGAACTTGGTCTTCACCGCACCCGACGTGGAGGGGCCCGAACCGAAGTTCGTGAGGCTCTTCGACTTGGTGGGATCGATGAGCGCTGCGAGAGCGGGGTCGTACTTCGGGCTCGACGGGTTCACGCGGGCAGCCTCGACGACGACGTAGGTGTCGCGACCGAAGGTGGTGTCTGCGTAGTAGGTCGGGTTCGGAACGAAGCTGCCGTCGGCGCCGGTGAACGGAACCACGGATCCCTCGGCGCTGCCGAGACGAGCGGTTCCGGTGCGGTCCTGTGCTGCACCGTTGCTCTGGGCGACCCAGCTGGCGACGGAGAACGGGATGAGCTCACCGGCGTTGACGAGCACGGTGCCGTCGTTCTCGGCGTCTCCGCGCTGCACGACACAGGAACCGGGGGTGGTGATTCCGATGGCCGACAGGAAGAACTTGCGGGTACCCGAAGCAGCCTGGGGCAGAACCGGGGTGACCGCGGTGCCGTTGACCGTCGTCAGCGAGCAGTTGTAGATGGCCGTGAGCTGCGCCTTGGTGAGCTGGTCGATGCCGGTTCCGTTGTAGGCGTACGACAGGGCGTCGCGGCCGAACTGGAAGTACTGCAGCACACCGCTGGTGTTCGCCGCTGCGCCGGGGCCGCTGGACGAGCGGGCGATGTCGACCAGGCCGGTGATGGCTCTGGCCGGCGTCGAGTTGCCGGACACCGAGAACGGTGCGCCGTCGATGGAACGGCTGAGCGCTTTGACGCCGTCGCCCGAACCCGCGGGGCGAGCGAAGTAGGTGCCCGAACCCTTGGTCTGGATCGAGTCGGAGCCGAAGGCGTCGAACGAGCCGATGGAGTTACCGCTGGCCGTCACGCGAACCGAAGCACCGGTGACGGTGGTGCCGTTCGCGAGAGCGTTGGCCGCATCCTGGAGAGTGTCTGAGCCGACCAGCGAGTAGCTGTTCGACACCGGGTCGGCGTACGCGGGGGCTGCGAATGCGATGCCGGCAACGGCGACGCCAACTGCTGCGCAGACGGCAACAACTTTCGTGATTTTCACTGTGCGTGATTCCTTCTTTTGAGTGTGATTACCGAGCATCCGCAGTCACGGCGTCTCGACTTGGTGCGGCGCCGGCAATCGTTGCCGAGGTCACGGGATTCCAAGAATGTGGGCATCAGGAGCGTCTCCTGATGCGGGAGAGGAACGGCACCGCGAAGGCGGCACCGAATCCGGCGAGGAGGCTTGCGGGCACAGCGGCAGAGATCGGGCCGCCGACGGGATCGGCCGGTGTCGCCGGGCCGAGAAGCGGAGCGGCGACAGCACCGGTCGCACCGACCACCGTCTCGGGAGCGGAGATGATCGCTGCCGGGGCCGGGGCCGACACGCCCCCCGCCGGGCGGACGACGGCGACGCCCGCCTGCACCTGCGCGGGGGTCAGCGCGCTGCCTGCCGGCGCGACGGCTGCGTTCGGCGCCTCGGGAACCGGAGGAACGGGCAGCCGCCCCGACTCGATGGTGTCTGCCGCGACGAGTGCCTGCGCCTCCCACCCCGAGGGGATCGGCGCGTAGCCCTTCGGCAGCTGGCCGAGCGTGTCGCCGGGCGTCTGCCCGTTGGTCGCGGCGTACCGGATGAACGCCGCATAGTCGGCCCGGAGCGCAGGGTCGTTCATGGTGCGGTTCACGGCGGCATAGATGGGCATGGCCAGCGGATACGCGGTCGGGGCCGCCTTCGCCGCCTCGCTCTTCGGATCGAACGTGTAGACCTGCGGTTGGGCCGGCGCGGCCGTCATCGCTGCGGCAGCCGCGGTCAGCGAATCGATCGTCGGGGCGACGAATTCTCCCGCCGGGTTCTGCAATTCGGCGGAGACCACCTGGTAGCGCGCTGCCGATGAGGTGTCGGTCAGCCCGAGCACACTCTGCTCGCCCGGCAGGCTCCGCACGGCCTTGTCGTACTTCGGCGTAGCCGCGGTGGGGTTCCACTGGCCGAGGGTCTGCCCGTCGCCGCGCAGAGTCAGGTAGGCGCCTGTGTCGAGGTCGTTGACGTAGGGGCGCCAGGTGACCAGGTTCACCTCGCCGCCGTTGTCGGTCGCCTTCTGGTCGATCGGGTCGGTCTTCGGGAAGCTGTCCCGAGGCAGAACGAGGCCCTTCGAGTCCTTGTTCTTGCTGACGGCTTGAACGACCTCGTCGTTCGTGCTGCTCCACGGGTTGACGATCATCCCCCAGTCGTCGGGCTCGCCGTTCAGAAAGGCGACGGCGGCGGGGTCGGAGAGCACGTAGTTCCAGAGCTGGGTCGCGGCATCCGACCTCCCCTGGGGCTCGAGCAGGTCGGCCACCGAGGGGCTGATGACGTTCATGTGCTGCCACTCGGGGTCGTTGACCGCGAGAAAGTCGGGATCCCGTGTGAGGTTGCGTGCGTTCTTGCCCTGGTCTTCGGGACTCTTGTATCCGACGTGCGAACGGTCGGCGCCGGTCGGCAGCGAGTCGATGTACGAGTTCGTGAGCAGCTTGGCGACCAGCCGCGGCGTGAGCTTCAGGGACGTGAACGGCAGGCCCGCCGAATCGATCACCGACTGCGGGGTGCCTTCCACAGTCGAGGGCACGCGATCGACGGCGAAACCGATCGACAGGCCACCCAGGGCGACAGGTGCGTAGGTGAGATTGTCCACCCCGCCACTGGCCTCGGCCGACAGCGGCAGGGAGGTCAGAGCGAGCGGCGCGACGGCCGTGCCGTTCGCGGCCAGAGCCGCATCGGTGTCCGCTCCGGTGCTGATCGAGTACACCGAACCGCCGGCCGCATTGCAGAGCGCCGGTTGCCACGACGCCACGGCGGCGGCCACGAGCTCGCTGCCGGCGATCGGGCGTTCCGCCGCGCCGAATGGGCAGTTCACGCCGAGCGGGTTGAAGGTGAGCTTGACCGCGATGCGGTGCTTCCACGTGTCATAGAAGAGGCCCGACTGGTCGATACCGGCGCTGCCTGGGTCTTTTTCGCCACGCGGAATGATGACCAGCCAGCATGCGCGACCGGATTTGCTGCCGTCGGCTGCCGTGACCGGAGCGCCGCAGCCGAGGCCCGGTGCCTGCAACGCCGTCTGCACCTCGAATTTCGCGCTGCCGGTACCGTTGTCGCCCGACCCGATCCACTTGACCTCGTTGGTCGTGTACTTCGTGAAGAACGGGTTCTGGTTCACGTCGACCGTCTCGTCGTGCACGCCGTCCTTGACCGAGGCCACGGTCTCGCCGGTCACAGCGCGGAAGGGGATCGACGTGTAGGTCGGCACCGCGAAGTTGGTCGACGGCACGGTGTAGTCCATGTCCTGGGGAGCGACATCGTCGATGCTGCCCAGGTAGTTGTCGCGCGAGGCGCCGGGGCTCGAGAACCCTCCGTACTGGCAGGTGGTGCGATCGGGCGCCGGAGTGCTGGACTTCGGGTCGTCGCCCCAGCACTGGGCGATCTGCAGAAAGTCCGCCCCGCCGGTGATGGTGGAGGGCAGCTCGGACTTCTTGCCTCCGGTCCACGAGATCGTGAGCCCCTGCGACACGAGTCCCCGCGTCTGGCTGATGGTGACCGCGAGGTCGGGTGCCGGAGCGTTCGCGATGTCCGCGTCCTGGTCGGAGGCCTTCACCGTCACAGCCGATGAATCGTCGGCGTGCGCGATCCCGCCGGGCAGCACGACTCCCGAGAGCGCGACGATCGCGCCGACCGAGAGCCCGACGACGACGCCGGTGGCTCCGGAGAGCAACCAGGTGCGCCGGGGCGAACGATAGCTGCTGCGGTGACGGGGAGAAGAAGGCACAGGGAACTCCATGCTGGAATCCAGCGGTTTGAAAGGGGAACGTGGGTAAAAATATGGGCGGATAGTGGCCCCCAGATGAACGTGCGGGGAACGAGTGCTCCCAGCCAGATTTCACGTTGGGGCGAGCGCGATTCACTTTTCGCGGCGCGCCGAAGAACCCCCGGGATCCGCATGATTCCGGGGGTTCAGACCCCTCGTTCAGGGGCCAGCGGGCGTCAGGGAGTCGGCTACCGGTTGCGCTTCAGGCGACGCGAGACGAACGGCGGGAGCACGATGGCGAGCAGCAGCAGCACTCCGGCCGAGATCATCACGATCTGCTGCGGCCCGAACGCCTGGTCGGCCAGTGTCAGCGGCTTGCTGACGGCCACGGAGGCCCCTGCGGCGGCGCTCCCGCTCACGATGGCCCCGTTCGCGTCGTAGACCGCGGTGTTGGATGCGGCAGCTCCGGCTGCCGCCGCTGCTGCCGGATCTGCGGCCGCAGCCGCTGCTGCCGCAGCCGCCGCGGCATCGGCAGCAGGGGCCACAGTCGCGGCTCCACCGTCAGCCGTGGGGGCCGCGGCGGCACTCCCGCCAGAACCCGATCCGGTGACCGGAGTGTCGATGACCGCGCCGGCGGTGCCGGTCGTGCACTGGTTCGGGCCCTGCTTGTCGCAGTCGACCGGCTGAGGTGCCGTATCGAGAATCTTCAGCGCCGGGTTGTTGCATTTCGCCAGGTCGACGCCTTCCGCCGGACCGCCCGGAATGCGTTTCACCTGTGCGGAGGCCGCCTGCACGAGATTCAGGGGCAACGGTGAATAGCCGAGCTGCTGCGCCTGCTGTTGCCCCTCGCAGAGCAGATAGCTCGTGAACGCGCCGAGGGTCTTGCCCTTCTCGGCCGTGAAGATCTTGTTCGTCGCCGTCGGCAGGATCATGTACGAGTAGCTCGAGAGCGGATACGTTCGCGGGTCGGTGTTGTTGTACACCCCGTCGAGCACCTGCGTGAGGTCGCTGTTGATCTGGGCGCCGACGAGCGCCACGGCCACCGACGGCGCCGTCGGCTCGACGAAGTAACCCGCGTTGTTCAGCACCTTCGCGACGGGGAAGCCCGACTTCAGGGCGTAGGAGTACTCGACGTAGGTGATCGCGCCCTCTCCGTAGTCCTGGCTGACGTAGCCGGCGACACCGAGAGAACCGCTCTGCAGTTTCGCGTTGCCGAAACCGGGGTACTGCGAGGTCAGCCCGCAGGGGGCGGGGCGGCCGACGGAGGTGCAGAAGGAGTTCCAGAGGTCGGAGTGCTGCTTCGACATCCAGAGCGTGAACTGTGCCGTGGAACCGGATCCGTCCGAGCGCAGAACCGGCACGATCGCTTTGTCGGGCATGGCGAGGCCGGGGTTGTCGGCGACGATGGCGGGGTCGTTCCAGTTGACGATGACGCCGGTGAAGATCTTCGTGATGACGTCGCCGTCGAGCCGCAGGTTCGTGACCCGTTTGCCACCGATCTTCAGGTTGTACATGAAGGAGGTACCACCGGCCACGATCGGCATGTAGGCGTAGTCGCTGGTCGGCACCTCGGGTGCCGAGTTGTCTTCGGGGTGCGCCTGGAACGGGATCTCACTCACCGCGAAGTCGACCGACTGGCTGATGAAGTCCTGTCGGCCGGCCGACGACCCGTTGCCCGAATAGTTGACCGTCATACCGTAATTCGCAGCGACGTTCTTGCGCCACTGGTCGAGGGCGTTCTGCGACCAGGTAGACCCGCTGCCGGTGATCGGCAGGTAGATCTCAGCCGAGGCGCTCTGCACACTCACTCCCCCGCCGACGCCGAGCAGCAGAACCACGAGTGCGAGCGTCGCGGTGAGAAAACGGAGGAAACGGGCGCGGGGGGTCACTCTGAGGGCTCCTTGGTGGGGGTCGGTGTGAGCACGTAGCGCTCGACGGTCATGCGCCGGAGGTCATCCACCGACCGCTGGGCGACGCGGCGGCGCTGGCGGTCGCTGAGCTGCCCCGCGCCCTTGCCGCCGATCAGGCGGGCGACGATGAACAGCAGGAGCACCAGCAGGATGAGCACGGCGGCCGTGCCGAAACCGCGGGCGATGATGTTGGGTTCCGGCGACTTCACGAAGTCGAACACCTGGAGCGGCAGCGAGATCATCGGGCCTTCGAACGGGTTCAGGTTCATCACCGCGGTGATGCCGGAGGTCAGCAGCACGGGTGAGGTCTCCCCGATGCCGCGAGCAGTGCCGAGGATGACCGCCGTGACGAGCCCCGAACGGGCGGTCGGCAGCACCACGCTCCAGACGGTGCGCCAGCGGGTCGAACCGAGTGCGTACGACGCCTCCCGGAGGTTCCCCGGCACCAACCTCAACACCACATCGGATGCCCGGATGATGATCGGCAGCATCATCACGCTGATCGCCAGCGACGCCGCGAACCCCGACCGCTGATGGGTGATGAGCTGGATGACCGCCGCGTACACGAACAGACCGGCCACGATCGAGGGCAGCGCCGTCATCGCGTCGGAGATCGTGCGCACGAACCGGGCGAACTTCCCGCCGATCTCATTGAGGAAGACGGCCGTCGTGATGCCGAGCGGAATCGTGATCGCGAGCGCGATGGAGATCTGGATGAGCGTGCCGACGATCGCGTGCGAGATACCTCCCACGTCGAGCCCGTCGAGGGGGCCGGCGAGCTGCATCGTCTGGGTGAAGAAGTTGAGGTGCGGCAGCGCCACGGATCCGCGACCCACCGTGTAGACCACCACGAACGCGAGCGCACCGAACAGGATCGTGCCCGCGCTGATGAGCAGCACCGTCAGAACCCGGTCCTTCACCTCCTCACGGTCGGATCGGAGCGACACGAGCAGGATGTAGAAGCCGATGAACGCCAGGAACGCGACCACGACCCAGCCGATCGGCCCGGTCAGCGGGGTGAACCAGCCGAACAGCAGGGTGGCGACGGTGGGGCCGGCGACCAGCGCGCCGAGGATGTTGAAACGTTCATCCAGTGTCGACTCCCGGAGGCGGCGGCGCGGGCCGATCTCGACGCCCTCCTTCGACGGGATGTGCGTCGGGGCCGGCGGGGCTGTGGCGGTCTCGGCGTGCGCGTCTCTACGGCGGTCGCCGTCGTCGCCGTCGTTCCCGGCCAGCGGGCGTTCGAGGGTGGTGATCGACATCGTTCGGCTCAGCTCGTCTCGGCGCCGGAGCGCGACCGGGCGACGATCGACGACGCCGTGAAGTTGATGACCAGGGTGATGAGGAAGAGAACGAGCCCCGCCGCCATCAGCGCAGAGAGACCGAACTGGCTCGCCTCGCCGTAACGCAGGGCAATCAGCGCGCTGACCGAGTTCGTGCCGGTCTTCAGCACCTCCCAGTTGATCGTGAAGATCGGCGAGATGATGAGGTACACCGCGATGGTCTCGCCGAGGGCGCGGCCGAGGCCGAGCATGACTCCCCCGATCATCCCGCCCCGTCCGAACGGCAGCACGACGGTGCGGATCATGCCCCACCGAGTGGAGCCGAGGGCGAACGCCGCCTCGCGCTCCCCCATCGGCGCCTGGGAGAAGGCCTCGCGCATGACCGATGTCTGGGTCGGCACCACCATGAGACCCACCACGATGCCCGCGATGAAAGCGCTCGACGTGAACGCACTGGCCTCGGTGAGGCGGGCACCCGATCCGTCTTCGACAGCGAAGATCGGGATGAAGGAGAAGTACGTCGAGATCCAGGCCGACACCGGGATGACCGCCGCCTGCAGGAAGAAGAGGCCCCAGAGCCCGAACACCACACTCGGAACCGCCGCCATCAGGTCGACCAGCGACACCAGGAACGAGCGGATCGGGCCGCGCACGACCTCCGAGAGGAGCAGCGCGGTGCCGACCGCCAGCGGCACCCCCACGAACATGGCGATGATCGCGATGGTGAATGTGCCGAAGATGACCGACGCGATGCCGAAATGCCCGGTCTCCGGCGACCACTGCTGTTCGAGCAGAAAGTTGATGCCCGACACCTGCAGTGCGTCGCTCGCCCGCAGCGACAGGAAGATGCCGACCGCCAGCATGATGCTCACCGTGGTGACGCCGGCTGTGAGCGAGACGCCCTTGAAGATCGAGTCGGACTGCGACGGCCGCGACCGCAGCGAGCGCTTGACGGCGTCGCGGTGATTCGTCGGTTCAGGCTGGTCGGTGAGGGTGGCTGTGGCCGGATGCCGCTGGCGGGAGTTCGCGTCGAAGATCTCGCCACCCACCTCCGGTGCGAACACGCGCTCGACAGGGACCTTCACGCTCGTCGGCCGGTTGAGCGCCTCGTGCAGGTCGGTCAGCGACTCGAACGACTTGTCTTCGGACACGCTTCACCACACCTCTGCTCGGGCACGCCTCAGGCAGGCGGAACACAACCCCTCGATGCTCGGGGGGCAAGGTGAACGACGGGGGCCCGGGCGGGGAAGAAGGGATGGACGCGGAATGAGCGGCGGCCTGCAGTCGTCGCACCATGGCTTGTCGTACAATTTCATCCATATCAATGTTTTTTCATCGACACGGATGAAAAAACCGCAGGAGGCAGGCGGCTATGAATCTCAGTCATCCCATGACGTCGTTGGTGCGATCGCTGGAGGGTCGGATCTTCACAACGCTCGCTCGCACGACAGATGGCCTCACGGGCTCACGAGTCGCTCACCTCATCGAACACGCCTCCAATCCGGGCATCCAGACCGCCTTGAAGCGGATGGTGCTCGAAGGCACAGTGCTCAGCCGCCGAGTGGGAAGCGCGTCGGTCTACGAGCTCAATCGCGAACACCTCCTGTGGCCGGCGATCGAGACCCTGGTTGAAGCGACGAACGAAGTTGTTCACAGCCTCGAAGCGCGAATCGTGACAGAGGTTCAGGCGGTGCTCGGCACTCGCGAAGCACGTATCGTGACACTCGCATTCTTCGGATCGGTGGCGCGAGGGACGAGTACCGCGAACAGTGACATCGATCTCGTGGCGTACTTCCCTCTGACCGTCGACGACGAGGCGGCCGAGCGCGTCGTCAGCGCCCTGACCTCGAAGGTGCCGCGTTGGACGGGTAACGAGTGCAACATCTACGCGCTCTCAGGCGCCGACGCGGTGGCCCTGAAAAGTGCCGACGATCCTCTGCTGCTGTCCTGGCATCAGGATTCCCGCACCTTCAACGGGCCCGACCTGCGGACGATTCTCGGGGCAGCAACAGTGAGCGATTCTCGGTAAAATGAGAAGATGTCACGTATTCTGCCAATGGATCCCACCAGCATCACGCAACGAGCCGGCACCGCCAGGGAACATCTCCAGGTGGCGGAGGAACGACTGGAATACTCGGCCCTGACAGCGATCCCCTCGGCGGAGGCGCAGGTCGCAGCATCGAACGCCATAAGTGCGGGTATCGCTGCATCCGACGCGATCTGCGGAAAGGCCCTCGGCGAACGCAGCAACGAATCAGACCACAGAGTGGCCGTCGCCCTCCTCGCCTCCGTCCATCCCGGCGGCGCGGAGTTGTCGAGCAGGCTTGCACGCCTCCTGGCAGACAAGAGCCAACATCAGTACGGCGGCTACGTCACGCGAAAACGTGCGGAGAAGGCGGTGAAGCACGCGAAGATCCTGGTCGACGCGATGCAGGTCTTCGGGATCGCCTGAAAGCAAGCGATCGGCGGTCAGGCGTGGCGCGGGAGCGGGATGGGGGTCGTGAAGGTGCGGGACACGGAGGCGAGGACGACCCGATCCGGAGCCGTCGGGCGAGCCGCGGCGACGTACGTGCGCGGAGGGCTGCGGGGGCGAGGATGCCCGCGAAGGGGCCAATGGCACGGGCGACGGATGCCGTGACACCCGTGTAGGTCGCGAAGCCGGCGAGCGGGGTGGCGGGGGCGGTGACCGAGAATGATCTGTGGACGGACCAGAGCGCTGCTCCTCAGCTCCGTCGGCTCAGCCCCGGGCGTGTCTCGCGCAGGCACCGCTGACGACCATCGCCGCCGAATACGCGGTCGCCGGCGCGAGCAGCAACACAGACGCGCTGGGAATCGCCAGGAGCGCGGTCGCGGCGAGCAACCCAGTCGTCGCGGTGACCCCCAGCGCGACGCGGAGCCGGACCGCAGACAGTCTCACGACTGCGGGCACGGCCAGGAGCGCGCAGATGACCAGGAACACGACCCTGTCATCGACTCCGACGTCGAACCAGTCGATGTACGAGAAGGCGACACAGTAGGCCCAGCCGGGAGCTGCCACAAACCCGATCCAGCCCATGACCAGGCTTCCTGTTCGCGCTCCCTCCTCGGTCCAGGTCGCCGCCGCGAGCAGCAGGAGGACTGCCAGCACGATCACGACGACCTGGACGCAGGCCGTAGACACGACGAGGAACCTGCCCGCGTTGGTGAGCAGGGTGTCCCTGTCGGGTGAGCCGATCCACTGGACGAAAGGCACCCACAGCACCGCGCACACGGCGATGACGGCGAGCAGGTGCAGGGCGCTCCAGCGGAAGTCCGGGCCGAAGGCCGTTCGGCCGGAACTCCAGCCGCTCATCGCGCAGCCGAACCGGGGGCCGGGGTCGCCGAAGACGTCGGGACGGCCGTCGAGGAGGGGGCCGATGGTGTGGGCGACGGGGTTCCCGCCGGCGGCCCCGGATCCGCCAGGGTGATCGTGACGACGCTCCCGAGGGTCAACACCGACGCGGCGGCGGGATCGCACGCCAGAACCTGCCCGACCGGAACGCCCTTCTGGGCGCGCACCGTCACGACGACCGCGAAGCCGGCGGACTGCAGGCGCGCCACCGCTTCGTTCTGGCCGAGCCCGGTCACGACGGGCACGGCATTGGAGCCCGATGCGACCACGAGGTCGACGCTCGCGCCGGGGGTGAGGGCCGCCGTGGAATCCGGGGAACTCGAGAGCACGGTGCCGGCCGGCGAGGCGGAGTCGCGCTGCGTGACAGCACCGACGGCCAGCCCCGCAGACTGCAGCGACACGCGCGCGGCCGACAGGTCGACCCCGACGAGGGCGGGAACGGCCACGACCCGGCTCGCGGCAGGCGTCGACGGCACGGGCGCAGGGCTCGCAGTGGCGGCTCCGGATGCCCCCACCCCGCCCGGGGAAGCGCCCACCGCCACGGCGGGGTCGACGATCGCCGGTGTCGACGGCTGCGGCACAGCGCTGGTGGAGCTGGGGGCGGCGCTGAGCGAGAGCGTCCATGCCACGGCGACGACGGTTGCCGTGAGCACGACCGCTGCGACCACGATGCCGCGCACCGACGAGCGGCCGGCCGCGGCGGGCAGCGCGACAGGGTGCGGGGGTGAGGTGGCGTCTGGATGCGCCCCCGAGTTGCTGGGCGCCAGGTCTTGGCGGGCGGTGGCGAGATCCGGGGGGCGGGGTGCGCGAACCGCGCGCGCCGCCATCGTGGCGGGGGCGACAGGCGCGGCGGGCCTGCCCGGGCCCCTGGCGAGGAGCGCGAGCACCTCCGCCCGCATGACCCCGGCCGAGACGAACCGCTGCGCCGGATCCTTCAACAGCGCCCGAACGACGAGCCGGTCCACCCCGCGAGGGGTACCGGTCCGCAGCACCGAGGGCACGGCCGGCGGGGCGGAGACGTGGGCGCGCATGACGCCGGTGACGGTGGGGCGGAGGAACGGCGGCTGGGCCGTGAGCGCGAAGTGCAGTAGTGCGCCCACCTGGTAGAGGTCGCCGCGCTCGTCGACCGGCAGCCCCCTGGCCTGTTCGGGCGACATGTAGTTCGCGCTGCCGAGCACGCCGAGCTGCGCGTCGGTCGGCGGCTCGGGCTCCGTGCGCAGGATGTCCGCGGCAAGGGTCGGGCGGCCCGCGGCATCGGCGAGTCCGAAGTCGACGAGGCGCACGGCGTCCGCCGAGATCGGTACCCCGGCACCGGATCCCGCGCCAGTTCCGGTACCGGCACCGGATCCCGCGCCGTCGGCACCCCCTGCACCGGCCTCCCCGACCATGACGTTCGCCGGCGACACGTCGCGGTGCACGACACCCGCCGCATGCGCCGCCTCCAGCGCGCGCAGCACCCCGTCGCCGACCGCGAGCGCCTCCCGCCAGCCGAGCGGCCCGGACCGTTCCACGTGCTCGGCCAGCGTCAGTCCCGGCGCGAGTTCGAGGGCGATCCAGGCCAGCGGCTCCCCCGAGCCCTCGTGCACGCCGAAGTCGAGCACACCCACGATGTTCGGGTGGCGGAGTCCCACGACGGCCCGGGCCTCGACGAAGAACGCCTCCCGCGCGGCGACGGAGTTCGAGAGGTGCGGGTGCAGCACCTTCAGCGCGATCCGCTCGCCGGTGGTGGTGTCGACGGCGACGAACACCGACGCCGAACCGCCGCTGCCGAGCAGTTCACCGAGGTCGAACCGCTCGGAGAGCAGACCGGAGGGCGGGGCATCCATCGCTCAACCCGCCTCTGTGGAGTAGTCGTTCGCGGTCTTCGCGACCTGGTCCACATAGCTGTCGAGGTGGTTGTAGGCGAAGACGGATGCCCGCCAGCCCGACACCGTCGTCAGGTCGCCGTAGCTGCAGAGGTAGCGCCCCGCCGCGAGCGCCGCGTCGTCGAGCTGCTGCGGATCGGCCACCCCGTCACCGTTGCCGTCGGCCCCCCAGCTCTGCCACGTCGTCGGGATGAACTGCAGCG
Organism: Subtercola boreus; assembly: GCF_003399625.1. Classification (GTDB taxonomy): domain Bacteria; phylum Actinomycetota; class Actinomycetes; order Actinomycetales; family Microbacteriaceae; genus Subtercola; species Subtercola boreus_C. Next base: position 417,411 of record NZ_NBXA01000026.1, read on the forward strand.
GACCCATCGCCCGGTCCCCCGTCGCCGACCCGTCGAGCGCGCCGCCATCGCTGTCGGGAATGTGGGCGTAGGCCTGTCCGTCGAGGTCGGGGCCATAGATCGCGGGGCGGGTGCGGCCGTCTTCGCCGATGGTGGATCCGGCATGAGTGCCGTGCCCGGATTCGATGGCGCCGAGCGCGGCGAGGGTGTTCCAGCCGAGGTGGCAGGCGGGCTGCTCTGCCTGCAGGCGGAGGGCCGCGCCGGCGTACCCGATGAGCGCGCGCACCGGGATGCCCGTGCGGCCCGCCACCGTCGACGCCCAGGTCGCATCGACCAGGGCGGCATCGCCCGCGCCGGGAACGCTCGTCGGCGCGGCGCCGCCACCCGGCACCTCGGGCTGCAGGGCTGCGCTGTGCGTCGTGCCGGCCGTCGCGGCGGCATTCGCCGCGACATTCGCCGCACCGCTGGCGGCGGCAGCAGCGGCTCCACCGGTCGACACGTCCGCGGCGAAGGCGGCCGCACCCGCGGGCACACCCCGGGGCGGCTCAGCGACCGCGCCGACCACGAGGCATCCCGCCAAGACCAGCATCGCGCCGCCGAGGATCGCCCGCATCACGACTGCGCTCCGGTGCCGCTGGCGCCGACGGGTGCACCGGTGCGGGCACGCAGGCGGTCGGCGGCCAGGGCGCCGAGGGTGCGTGCCGCGGAGGCCGCGACATCCGGAGCCACCCGCGCCGAGCGGAGCGCCGTCACGCTGTAGACCGCCGACTCGTGGCAGAGCCCAGCCGCGGGGTACCAGCGCCCGCACGACATGACGGCCACGTTGTTGAGGGTCGCGTACCAGCCGTGCTGCATCGAGACCGGACCCCGGATGAGGTGCACTTCGAGCCCGTCGGCGCTGTGTTGGAGCTTCCGCACGTGGTCGCTGGCAGCCGATGCGGATTCGTAGAGGAAGAGGCTCCGCGCGATCTCCCTGTTGTTCAGGGCGAGCAGACGCCAGATACCTCCGGTGAAGGGCGCGGCGGGCGGTGCGGGCGCGTCGTCGCCGACGAGCGGTGCCAACCTCGGGTCGAACGACCGCGGCAGCGTCTGGGCCGTGAGTTCGGCCATCGCCCGCGCGCCACTCCGAACGTGCTCACGGAACCCCGACCAGCCATTCAGCGCGCGGTCGGCGCGGGAGCGGAACTCCGTGAACGCGATGTAGGGGGTCGATGCCACGGTTCCTCGATCGATGGGTCTGTGCACCCCGCGCCTTCGGCAGTGAGGTTCAGTCAGCACCCTGACGTTTCGACATGGACAGCCTCCGTACGACACATGAAGCACACGTTGACGGCAGGCAGATTCGCCTTCCAGCCAGGAGCGGGAGCGCCCTGACGGCCCCGCGAGGCCCCCAGGCGTTCGCCTTGCATTCACCTCTCTGCAATGCCACGGTCGCCTGGCGTGCCTAGCGTCACACCATGAATCCCGGGGGCACCGCATGATCGACCACGTCGATCCGTTCATCGGCACGGACCCGACAGCGCTTCCGGCTCCGACCGGGCTCGCCGCGACCTGGTGGTGGCCGAAGCCGCAGATCGGCAACACGCACCCGGGGGCGACGCATCCGCTCGGCATGGTGTCGGCGTGCGCGTACTCGGGCGCCTACCCCACGGGGTACGGCCGCTACGACCTCTCACTGGAGGGTGTGCCGTCGACCATCCACGACACGCAGCTCGCCTCGGGCTTCACGCACTTCCAGCAGTCGGGCACGGGAGCGATCCGCAAGTACTACAACTACTTCCGGGTGACGCCGATGGTGGAACCGCTCGATGTACTCGGCCGCACCTGGCAGCTGAGTGACGAGCTGGCCGAGCCGGGCTGGTACTCGGCGACGCTCGACTCCGGGGTGACCGCCGAGCTCACCGTGGGCCCGAAGAGCGCTGTGCACCGCTACACGTTCCCGCGCCACCGGAACGCCCGCGTCGTGATCGACTTCTCGCAGGGCGGTCTCGCCATCCCGTACGGATCGACGCTGCCGCTTCGCGCGCACCTCGAATCGGTCGGCATCGGCAGGGCGGCCGGCCAGATCGTCGTCGAGGGAGCTCCCCTGTCGGTGTACATCGAGTGCGACAGTCCGCAGTGGCGACAGATGCTCTGGTACGACCGGCGCCTCATGCCGGGCGGCACGCGTCTCGACTTCGATCACATCCGGCCCACCACACTCCGCCCCTTCGGGCTGATGTGGGCGGGGCCGAGCGAGCCGGGCGACGTCATCGAGCTGCGGATCGGATTCTCGCTGCGAGGCGTCGAGCAGGCGAAGCAGAACCTCTTCGACGATGTCGGGAGCGGGAGCAGCACAGGCGCCGGCGCAGGCAGCGGCACCGGAACGGGCAGCTCCACAGCCCCGACCTCGCGCTTCGAATCGCGGCGCGAGCGCACCCGCAAGACCTGGCGGAAGCACCTCAAGCTGATCACCGTCGAGACGCCCTCGAAAGAACGCCGGGCGGTCTTCGCGACAGCGCTCTACCACTCACTTGTCAAACCCTGCCTGGCCCCGAACGAGAGCCCGTTCTGGCCGGCCGACGGCGCCTTCGCCTTCGACATCTCCACGATGTGGGACATCTACCGCACCCAGCTCCCCCTGCTCACGGCCCTGGTGCCCGAGCGGGCCGTCGAGCTCGCCAACGCCCTCCTCACGATCTGCGAGGAGGAGGGCAACTTCCCGATCGGCTACCGCATGGCTCGCGGAAGCGACCGGTTCTCCCGCCAGGCGAGCGCCCTCGCCCACACCTTCCTCGCCGACCTCTGCCAGCTGGGCCTGCCCGGCATCGACTGGAACGGCGCTCTGGTGCACATGTCGGATGACCTCCGGCGCACCTACGGCGAGGAGTTCCTGCAGCGGGGAGTCACCCACCCGATCACGCACACCCTCGACCTCGCCTTCGGCTACTGGTGCACGGCGCGAGTGGCGAAGCACGTGGGCGACACAGCCCTGGCTGACCAGTTCGCCGAGCTGGCGACCCGCTGGCGGAACGCCTTCGACGAGACCTCCGGCCTGCTGAAGGAGAGCACCTACTACGAAGGCACGCTCTACAACTACTCGTTCCGGCTGCTGCACGACATGGCTTCGCGCATTCCGCTGAGCGGGGGCACGGAGGCGTTCGTGCGGCAGCTCGACGATTTCTTCGGGTTCGGGGCGGAGCCGGTCATCCAGCCAGGGCTCCGGCCGCCGGCCGACGAACTGCTCGCCGGCTACGCGCTGGGGCGGTTCGAGGGGCTGAACAACGAGCCGGACATGGATGCCCCGTGGGCGTACCACTACGCCGGTCGGCCCGATCGCACGGCCGAGGTGGTGCACAACGTGATCCACCAGATGTTCGGCATCGGGCGCGGCGGGCTGCCGGGCAACGACGACTCGGGGGGCCTCAGCTCCTGGTACGTGTGGGCTTCGCTCGGGCTGTTCCCGGTGGCCGGCCAGAACCTGTTCCTGGTGAACGCTCCCTCCTTCGAGGCTGCTTCAATCAGGCTCGGGGCGAACACGTTCACCATCCGCACGGAAGGGTTCGTCGAACCGGCCCCGACGTCTGCTCAGGATGCGGCACCCGCTGCCGTTCAATACGTGCAGTCGGCCCGTTTCAACGACGAACCGCTCGCACGCTCCTGGATCCGCGCCACCGACCTGCACCGTGGCGGCGAGCTCGTGATCGTGCTCGGACCGGAACCGAGCGAGTGGGGCACCACCGAGCTGCCCCCGTCGACCACTCTGCTCCCCACCGCATCCGCCCCGTCCCCCGCCAGCCGGCCCCTCCACCTCGCAACCCTCCAGGAGTGAACATGGTCACCACCGAAAACCGTCTCGTGATCGTCGTGCGCGCCGATCCTGTGATCTGCGGCCACTCAGTCGAGGCACGCAACATCGCCGAGACCGCGCTCGAACGCGGTTTCGACGAGGTGCGCATCGTCACCTGGCCGGTCGAGACGCTCGAACGGGCGGGCCTGCCGCTCAAACCCCTCGACTCGGTGCTGCCCCACAGCCCGGGCATCTTCGTCGACCGTCCGGCTCCGGTGGGCGACTACAAGGTTCCGGATGGTCGTTTCCTGGCCGGCATCACCGGCCGGTTGATCGAACTCTTCACCGACGGCGTGCCGACCGTCTGCCTGTCGCTCTACCTCAGCCCGCACACCCTTGCGGTCTCCGACGCGATGCGCGCCGCGTGGAGCACCGGGCTCCCGGTCAACGTGACCACGATCGCCGAGGCCGTGGGATCCGACGTCACGAACGTCGTGCGCACCGCCGTCGAGGAGGGCCGGCTCGGGGCTGCCGCGCACATCCTCTCGAGCTACCTCAGCCAGGACCACTGCGTCGCCGTCTCCGACTACACCCGCGATCTCATCATCACCGAGGCCGAACGGGTCGACGCGCAGTACGGAACCCGCTTCGGCGAACAGTGCCGCCGACGCATCACCGTCTCCTACCCGGCGATCGACGCCGATCGGTACTCGAACCTCGACGACCGCGTGATCGAAGACGTGCTCGCCGCCCGCGGGCTCGAACCAGGCAACTACGTGCTCTTCCTCTCCCGTCTCACCGAGGCCAAAGGCGTCGAAGACCTCATCGCCGGCTTCGAGCAGAGCAGTGCGCACGAGGGCCGGATGCTCGTCATCGCCGGCCGCGGACCGCAGGCCCCCGCGCTGATGACTCTCGCCGCGCAGTCCCCCCTGGCCGACAGCATCGTCTTCCTCGACGATGTGGGTGACGCCGAGAAGCCCTACCTGATGGCGGGATGCGCTGCCTTCGTGCTGCCGTCGAAGCCCCGGCCGGAGTTCGTCGAGACCTTCGGCATCGCGCTGGCCGAGAAGATGCTCGCAGGCGGCGGGCCCGTGATCACCACGCTGACGGGCGGCATCGGCGAGGCGATCGGCGACCATGCTCTCATCGTGCCGGTCGAGGATCCCCGTGCGATCGCGCGGGCGCTCGACCGCGCGATCCTCGAGACGACGCCCGACGAGCGCTCGGAGTGGGCCGGGCGGGCCCGCGAGTATGCGCTGCAGTTCGACCGCCGCGTGGTGTTCGACCGGCTCTTCCAGGCGCTCCCCGCCCGCGTGCCCGCGTCGCGCTGAGCTCGGGCGCACCGGTTCCCGACCCCGGACGCACCGGCTCGTGGCGTCAGGCGGACTTGGAAAGGGTTCCGATCGTGTCGCCCTTCTCGTTTCTCACCGTCATCGTGTCGCCGTCGACCACAGCCGTGCTCAGTGCGGAGAGCCACGAATCGACGCCGATGCAGGCCATCATGGTCGACGTCGAACGCGAGAAGGTGATGGTGTCGCCAGAGAGTTCGTAGGTGGATCCGAGCGAATTGCAGCCGTCGTTACCCGAGACCGTCGAATCGTCATCGAAGATCAGGTAAGGCTGACGAGGTGATTGGTCGCCCCATGTCCCGACGATCGGGATTGACGTGCCTGACGCCCCTCCATCAGCCCCGGTCGACGGTGCCGCTGAGGAGCAACCTGCGAGCAGCGTGACCACTGCGAGACCGGAGAGAGCTGCTACAACGGGGCCGAAAAGGGAACGAGGCATGAGTTTCGTCATGTTTCCGGGTCTATCGCACCTCTCTGTGGATATCTTGTGAACTTCAACAGAAGTCGTTATGGTCGAAGCATGGCCCGCACTCGTTGCGGGCCTTTTCCACGGGGGGCCACTGGAGTTCCGCCGGATCCATCAGAACCACCAGCAGGGGGAATCAACTCAATATGCAGTACAGATCACACCGTCTCGGAAGGCCGCTTGCCATCGTGGCAGCCGCGTCCCTGGGCCTCGGCGGGTTGCTCGCCGCTCCCGCCGCGTTCGCGAACACCGCCGCCACACCGGCGCCGGTCAGCGGAGACGCCTACCAGGAGCAGGCCGCTGCGCTGCTCTCCGACCCGGCCGTGCAGGCCGTCGGGCGCGACGCATCGGGCAACGTGGTTGTCGTGAAGGTGGCTGGCAGCGACTCCTCGGGCCAGCTCGATGCCTTCGACGCACGGTTCGACAACGTCGTCGTCAAGTCAGTCAGCGCACCGCTCACCGACTACTCCACAGACGATGTCGTCGGCGGCGCCGGCTACTTCGCGCCCGATGACCCCGAAGCTCCCTCGACGGGCGCGGCCTGCTCGATCGGCTTCTCCGCCTGGTCGCCGAGCGGCAAGCCCGCGGTTCTGAGTGCTGGCCACTGCACCTCCGACGGAGCAGCGTCCGACACCTACCTCACCCTTCCGAGCGGTGACGAAGCCGGCGGCGGGGCAACCACCGACTTCGCCATCGTCGGAGCTCTCGGTACGTTCGGTTTCTCCCAGTACGGCGGGATCGGCAACACGAAGGGCACGAACAACAAGGACTCGATCGACATCGCGGTGATCGACCTGACCAACAAGGATCCCACCACCCTGCCCGAGGTCACCGACTGGACCACGTCCGAGTCAGAGGATCTGTCGAAGTCGACCAAGACCATCACGTCGGTCGGCACGGCTGAGGTCGGCAAGGCTGTTGCCAAGTCCGGTCGCACGACCGGCTACACCGATGGAGCCACCGTCGACGTCGTCGACGGCTGGGCCAATGTCGGTGGGCGTATCGTCTACGGCTTCGGCAGCGCACTCGTCGCCGACCACGGCGACTCCGGTGGAGCGGTCTTCCAGGGCACCAAGGCTGTCGGCATCCTGAGCGGCGGATCGCCGGCCACCGGATCCGAGCCCGCGTTCATGTGGGCATCCGACCTGCCGAACGACCTCGCGCACACCGACGGTTACACGGTCAAGCTGGCCATCTCGGCTCCGACCCTGACGGCTCCGGCCGACGGCGGCAACGTCGAGCGCGGCGCGGGCATCTCTGGTACGGCTCCCATCTCCTCGACGGTGATCATCACCCCGAAGACCGGTGACGCGTTCACCGTCGACACCGACGCCAATGGCGCCTTCTCCTTCCCCGCACCCAGCGACCTCGGCACCTACGAGTTCACGGCGCAGGCGAAGTCGGGCTTCAATACCTCCTCGAAGAAGTCCTTCTCGGTCAAGGTGGTCCCCGTGCCGCTGAAGGCTCCGGTCATCACCAGCCCGGCTGACGGATCCTCCGTCGTCACCTCACTGACGGAGGTCACCGGAACCGGCACCCCCGGAACGAAGATCACCGTCAAGGGTGACGTTCAGGGCACCGACACCGTCGACGGTTCAGGCAACTGGAGCGTTCCGGCCGACCTCAGCTACGGAACGGTCTACTCGATCGACGTGACCCAGTCGGCTGAGGGCCAGACCTCACCGGTTGCGACCTCGGTCTTCAGCGTCATCCCGACACAGGTCGGCATCATCACGCCTGTCGCCGGTTCGACCCTGGCCAACGCCGACAAGCCGGCCAGCGCGACAGGTGCCGGTATCACCGGGGCCACGATCAGCGCCACGGTCAATGGCGTCTCCGTGCCGGGCAGCACGACTGTGGTCGACGGTAAGTGGAGCATCGTGCTCGGCGACACCGTGGTGGTCGGTGCGAACGACCTCGTCGTCCGCCAGAGCATCGATGGCGCATCCAGCGAAGCCCGGATCACGTTCACGGTCCAGGCTGCAGCAGGTACGCCGACCGCCACGCCGGCGCCCACGCCCGGTAACGGCGGCAGCTCGGGCGGCGGCAACGGTTCGGGTAGCGGCAGCGGCTCGGGTTCGGGCACGGGTGGCGGACTCGCCCACACCGGCCTCGAAGTGACCGGCATCAGCGTTCTCGCTGCGATCATGCTGGCGCTCGGATCGGCGTTCCTCGTGACCCGCCGACGCTCATCGCGGAACAGCGCGCTGTAGTCTCAGCGCACTGAAGAGGGGCCGTCGAACTTCCGTTCGGCGGCCCCTTCGTCGTTCCCACCATCCCCACACCCCAGTATGTAGCTCTTGTTCTACACGTGATCCAGACTGGCGTCATGAGCAAAGCCACCATCGGTCTCCGCGATCTGAAGCAGAACCCCAGCGATGTCATCAGCCGGGCTCGACACGAACATCCTCATCGACCCACCGAAGGATCTGCCGGACGACTCGTTCGGCTCGAGCATCATCTCGTTGGCGGAGCTTCATTCCGGGGTCGAACTGGCGACAGATGTTGCCACCCGGGCCCAGCGACAGCAACGACTCGTGCAGCTCCGTGCGCTCTTCGACTGGATACCCTTCGACGAGTATTCGGCGGAGTCCTACGGGGTGCTGGCCGCAACGGTTGCCCGCACCAGGCCGGGACATGCACGCAGTAAGGACATCATGATCGCTGGCCAGGCGCACGCGCTCGGAGTGCCGCTCATGACACGGAACGCCAGGGACTTCGAGTTGGTCTCCCACCTCGTGCAGGTCATTCCCGTCAGCTGACCGCGGGAGCGTGGGCGAGAGCCGAATCGCGGGGTGCGGCAGCGGCGCGCATGGTCGCGCCGGCGCGGACAGCGAAGGCGGTCGCCGTGGTGGCGATGGTGCGCTGCATCACGGCGACGGCAGCGGTGGGGCGGGCATCCGCCGGGCGCGCGAGGCTGATCGTGCGGGTGAGCGCGGGCGCGGCCAGCCGCACCGACCGGAGCCCGGGCCGGTCGATCAGCACCATCGCGGGCACGATCGCGACGCCGAGCCCGCGTTCGACGAACCTCAACACGGCATCCATCTCCGCACCTTCCAGCACCACGTCGGGGGCGAGCCCGGCCGCGGAGAAGGCGTCATCTGTCGTTGCCCGGAGATCGTACGAGGAGCTGAAGACGATCTGCGGGAGGGCTGCGACATCCGCGAGCCGGATGCTGCTGCGACCCGTCACCGGCGGTGAGGCGGCCGACGAGATCACGACCAGTTCCTCGGCGAGCAGCGGGCTGACGGTGAACCGGTCTGCGGATGCCGCGTCGGAGGTCGTGATCAGCGCGAGGTCGAGCTCACCCGCCGCGAGCTCGTCGAGGAGGCGCCGGGAGCCGTGCTCCGAGAGGTGCAGTTCGATCCCCGGATGCGCGGCGTGGAAGGTGCTCAGCACCTCGGCGACGAGGCTGATGCAGAGGGTCGGTGTGGCACCCAGGCGCACTCGCCCGCGCTCGAGGCCGGCGAGTTCGGCGAGTTCGCGGCGGACCGAATCGGCATCCGCGAGCATCCGTCTCGCCAGCGGCAGCAGAGACTCGCCGGCCACGGTGAGAGTGCTGCCGCCGCGGGCGCGGGCGAAGAGTTCTGCGCCGAGATCCTGCTCGAGCGCGGCGATCTGGCGACTCAGGGAGGGCTGCGCGAGGTGCAGGTGTTCGGCCGCGCGGGTGAAGTTTCCGCGTTGGGCGACTTCGACGAAGCTGCGGAGCTGTTCGAGGTTCACATTCATAGTCTAAGCGCATGATTTCAACCGGATATATGCATTGGAGTAATCGACAGGCCGTGCCTACGGTGAAGGTATGAGTCACACAGAACGCCAGATCTCCACCACCGTCCTCGTCATCGGCACCGGCGGCTCCGGCCTCCGCGCGGCCATCGAACTCGCCGAAGCGGGTGTCGACGTGCTCGCCCTCGGCAAGCGGTCCAAGTCGGATGCCCACACCTCCCTCGCGGCCGGCGGCATCAACGCCGCCCTCTCCACCATGGATCCCGAGGACAGCTGGCAGCAACATGCCGCCGACACCCTCAAGGAGTCGTACCTGCTCGCGAACCCGCACACCGTCGAGATCGTCACCTCGGGTGCGGCGCGCGGCATCGAAGACCTCGAACGCTACGGAATGCCGTTCGCCCGGGAGGACGACGGCCGCATCTCGCAGCGTTTCTTCGGCGCGCACACCTATCGCCGCACTGCGTTCGCAGGCGATTACACCGGGCTCGAGATCCAGCGAACCCTGGTCAACCGGGCGGCGCAGCTGAACGTGCCCATCCTCGACACGGTGTATGTCACGCGCATCCTCGTCAACGACGACGGCGCGGTGTTCGGAGCCTATGGGTTCGACCTCGAAGACGGCACGCGGTACCTGATTCACGCCGACTCGGTCATCCTCGCCGCCGGCGGGCACAACCGCATCTGGCGGCGCACCTCCTCACGGCGCGACGAGAACACCGGCGACTCGTTCCGCCTGGCCGTCGAGGCGGGAGGGCGCCTGCGCGACCCCGAACTGGTGCAGTTCCACCCGTCGGGCATCATCGAGCCTGAGAACGCGGCCGGCACACTCATCTCCGAGGCGGCGCGCGGCGAGGGCGGGATCCTCCGGAACGGCCTCGGTGAGCGCTTCATGGGCCGTTACGACCCCGAGCGCATGGAGCTGTCGACCCGCGACCGCGTCGCGCTGGCCTGCTACACCGAGATCAAGGAGGGTCGCGGCACGCCGAACGGCGGTGTGTGGCTGGATGTCTCACACCTCCCCCGCGAGACGATCATGACCCGGCTGCCCCGCGTGTACCAGACCATGCTCGAGCTGCAGATGCTCGACATCACGAAGGATCCGATCGAGATCGCGCCCACCGCGCACTACTCGATGGGCGGCGTCTGGGTGCGGCCGGAGGATCACTCCACCGACGTTCCCGGCCTCTACGCGATCGGCGAGGCCTCGTCGGGACTGCACGGGGCGAACCGGCTGGGCGGCAACTCGCTCATCGAGCTGCTCGTGTTCGGGCGGATCGTCGGGCAGGCCGCGGCGTCGTACTCGGCGGCTCTGGATGCCCAGACCCGCTCATCCGCGGCGGTCGCCGTCGCCCGGGGTGAGATCGACGCGTTGCTCGCAGGCGACGGCCCCGAGAACGTGCGCGCGCTCCAGCGCGCCATCCGGAACACGATGACCGAGCACGCCGGCGTCGTGCGCTCGGAGGAAGGGCTGCTCGCCGGACTCGCCGAACTCGATGCGATCGAGGCGCGGATGGCCGACATCGGCGTGCACCCTGATATCGCCGGCTACCAGGACCTGGCACATGCGTTCGACCTGAAGTCAGCCGCGCTGGCTGCACGCGCCACCCTCGAGGCGGCGCTCGAACGCCGCGAGACGCGGGGCTGTCACAACCGGAGCGACTACCCCGAGCTCGATCCTGCGCTTCAGGTCAACCTCGTCTGGTCGCCGGACGGTGTCACGCGAGAGCCGATCCCGGCCATCCCCGAGGGGATCGCGGCGCTGATGCGCGAGGAGGTCACCGTGGGCGGCAAGCTCCTCGAGTAGCGGGCCGCCGACCCCGCGTCTGCGTCCCCGCGCCTGCGGGGACGCGCCTGCGGGGTCGCGCCCGCGGGGTCGCGCCGTCCGTCAGGGAGGAGGAGGGCGAAGGTGCCGCGCTATGCGGCGCTGATTCGCTCAGCTCCTCCCGAAGGAACGGGCGGGAAGGCGGAAGAGGGGCGCGGCGAACCCCGATCGCGCGCCGGTCGCGACGCGAGCAGAAGGGCCAGGCGGGGGCGCGCTGTGCTACCAGCGGCCCCAGCCGCGACCGAACATGCCGCCGAAGTCGCCCGGCGACGCGGGACCGCCGCCGCCCGCTCCGCCGCCGCCCGCGTGCCCGCCGCGTGAGCCGAGGTACGACGACACCACGGCGGCGCCGAGGTCGTCGGCCTCCGGGGCCACCACCTGGCCGCCGACGCGCCGGGCCATCGAGTCGATGAACCGCGCAAGGCCCGGGTCGTCGCCCAGCCGGAAGAACGAGGTCTGCGCGCCGAGCCGGAGGGAGGCATCCAGTTCCCGTACCGCGTACGCGATCGTCAGAGGGTCGGGCGGATAGCTGAAGTAGACGTCGCCTCCGGGCTCGAGGTGGGAGGTGGGTTCGCCGTCGGTGACGATCAGCAGCACGGGCTGGGCGTTCGGGTGCTTCCGGAAGTGCCGGTTCGCGAGCATCAGCGCGTGATGCAGGTTGGTTCCCTTGTCCCACTTCGCGTCGAGGCCGATGAGCTGTTCGATGTCCATCACCTCGGCGTGCCGGCCGAAGCCGATGAGCTGCAGGTCATCACCGCGGAAACGGCTCGTGATGAGGGTGTGCAGCGCCAGGGCCGTGCGCTTCATGGGCACCCACCGATCATCCATCGCCATCGAGAACGAGGTGTCGACGAGCAGGGCCACGCAGGCCTGGCTGCGGGCCTCGGTCTCCTGCACCTCGACGTCGCCGATCTCGATGCGCACACCCGAACCGAGCGCGACGCCTTCGCCGGCCGTGCGGGTGATCGCGTTCGTGATGGTGCGGGTGACATCCCACGGTTCGGTGTCGCCGAATGCCCATTCGCGGGTGGCGCCCGAGCGCTCCCCCGCAGCTCCCGCCTGGCGCACGTCGCGGTTGCCACCGCGGCCCGAGAGCTTCTCGGCGACCTCCCGCAGCAGCGCCTTGCCGAGCTGGCGCATCGCCTTCGGGGTGAGCTTGAGAGTGCCGTCGGTGCCTCGCTTGAGTGCACCGGTGCCCTGCAGGGCCTTCTCGAGCTGCTGGATCGTGCGGGCATCCACCACCGCGGAGTCGCCGAGCTGGCGGGCCAGGGCATCGAGGTCGAGGTCGTCGAGCTGGGAGCTGTTCTGCGACTGGGAGAGCTGCTCGGCCAGGCCGTCGAGATCGGCGATGTCCTGGAAGACGCCGGTGCCGTCACCGAGGCCGAGGCCCTCCTGGCCGTCCATGCCCTCGGAGCCGCCCCAGTCCTCGCCGGGTCGGAGGTCCCGGAGCTGGCCGTCGAGCTGCGACAGCGCATCCATCAGGTCGGGCGACCCGAATGCCTCTGCGGCGAGCGCGTCGAGTTCGTCGCGCTGCTCCTTGGTCATCGAGTTGCGCATCCGCTGGGCCGCTGCTGCGCGCGCCGCGAGTGCGTCGAGCAACTCGTCGATGTTCGCCGGCTGCTCGGGAAAGTACTGCCCGTGCTTCTGAATGAACGACTCGAACTGCTCGGGGGTGTCCTCGCCGCGCTTGTGTGCGTCGAGGAGCTGGTTCAGGTCGCCGAGCATCTCGGTGATGGCGGCGCGATCCTCGTCGGTCGCGTTCTCGAGGGCGTTCTTCATGCCGGCAAAACGCTGGTCGAGCATCTCGCGACCGAGGAGGTCCTTGATCTTCTCGAAGTCGGCGCGCGCCTCGGCACTCTGCCAGCGGTAGTCGTTCAGCTCGCTGACCGCCGCCGCGGGCGATGCCGGAAGGCTGTCGAGCTGGATCTCGGCGAGAGCCCTGTCGCCCTCATCCATCAGCGCGTCGCGGGCGAGCTGCTTGCGTTCTTCGAGCACGGCCCTGTCGAGGAGCTCCTTGATCTCCTGCAGGGTGCCATCGAGATTGTGTTTCTGGGTCAGCTCCCGGCGGCGCTCGGCCACGCGCCGGGCGAGGTCGTCGAGCCCGGCCTGGTCGCGACCGCCTCGCCGGAGGAACTCGCGCATCGCGTTCTCGGGCGAATAGCCGGCCATCACGTCTTTTCCGATGGCGTCGAGCGCCTCGGTCACGTCGACGGGTGGGGCGAGCGGATCCGGCCCGCCGTCGTACTTCGAGTACCGGGAGCCCCGCGACAGGCGCCGGTTCGCTCTAGCCATAGATCGCCTCGCCGCCGCCCGACTCCTTGCTCACTTTGCGGGCGAGATAGAGGCCTTCGAGGGCCAGCTCGATGGCGCCGGCACGCTGGCCGTCGTTCGTGGCACCGAGGCGGTCGCAGATCTCGTCGTAGAGCTCGCTCTCGCCGAGCGACGGGAGCCCGGCGAGAAAGTCGCGCGCGGCAACCTGTTCGCCCGTCGTGACCATGATGCCGCTCTCGAGCGCATCCACGAGAACGCCGAAGTCGATGCCGCGGAAGTGCGCCCGCACGGTCTCGGCCGTCGCTGTGCGCAGAAGGTGCTCGAGGATCTCATCCTCCCGACCCTCCTCGCCCGACTCGAACTCGATCTTTCCGCCGAGCACGTCGACCGCCGTCTCGAGGTCGATCGGCCGGGCGACGGCCTCGGTCTCACCCTGCCGGGCCTGGCGGTGGATGGCCGCAGCCGCGATCGTCTCTGCTCCCGCAATGGCGAACCGGGCGCTCACGCCGCTGCGCTGGTCGACGGCACTCGACCCGCGGAGGGCCCGCGTGAACCGGGCGAGGATCTCGACGAGATAGTCGGGCACCTCGGCAGCCAGCTCGGCCTCCTGCCGGATGACCGCCACCTCATCGTCGAGCTCTGTCGGATAGTGCGTGCGGATCTCGGCCCCGAACCTGTCTTTCAGCGGAGTGATGATGCGCCCGCGGTTGGTGTAGTCCTCGGGGTTCGCGCTGGCCATGACGAGAACGTCGAGCGGCAGCCGCAACACGTACCCGCGGATCTGGATGTCGCGCTCCTCCATCACGTTCAGCATCGCGACCTGGATCCGCTCTGCCAGGTCGGGCAGTTCGTTGATCGCGACGATGCCGCGGTGGCTCCTCGGGATCAGCCCGAAGTGGATCGTCTCCGGGTCGCCGAGGCTGCGGCCCTCGGCCACCTTCATCGGGTCGACATCGCCGATCAGGTCGGCCACGCTCGTGTCGGGGGTGGCCAGCTTCTCGAAGTAGCGGTCGCTGCGGTGACGCCACGCGATGGGGAGGTCATCGCCCTCGTCGGCGGCCCGGCGCCTGCTCGCCGCGGTGATCGGTTCGAACGGATGCTCGCCGAGCTCGGAGCCCTCGATGACCGGCGACCACTCGTCGAGCAGCCCCGACATCGTGCGGAGCAGCCGCGTCTTGCCCTGGCCGCGCTCACCGAGCAGCACGATGTCGTGCCCGGCGATGAGCGCACGTTCGACCTGCGGGATGACGGTGGTCTCGAAGCCGTGGAGGCCGGGCCACGGATCCCTGCCCTCGCTGAGGGCCTCGAGCAGATTGTCACGGATTTCGGCTCGCAGCGATTTCAGCGCATGTCCGGATGCCCGGAGCTCGCCGACCGTTGCCACTGTAGGACGGTTCATCCATCAAGCGTACGTCCGACTTCCGACCGACTCCCCCCACTGTCCCGACATTCCCCGCCCACCACTCGCCTCACCCCGATCGGCTGGGGAGTTCTAGTCGCTCTGCGGCGCAGATTCCGACCGGAACTCCCCAGTCGAGGGACGTGGACGGGGTGGGGTGGGGGCACCGACCGGGCCACACGCGCCCGCAGGACCGGGACCTCCCGCCGATCGCGGGGGATCATCCGCTCGCACGGCGGCACCTCTGCGCGATCGATTCACCGAAATCTGTCGCTCTGCGGTGCTCGAACCGACAGTTTTCGGTGAATCGATTGCGTCGGGTCTACGCCGACCCCGCGATAATCAGAGGATGACCGCCGACCCTGCCCGCGAGGGCGCCAAGCCGCGCGCTGCCAGCGTGTTCGACGTCGCGAAAGCCGCCGGTGTCTCCCACCAGACCGTGTCGCGGGTTCTGAACGATCACCCGAGCCTCCGCGCCGAGACCCGCCAGCGGGTGCTCGACGCCATGCGCGAACTCGACTACCGTCCGAATGCCGCCGCGCGGGCGCTGTCGTCGAGCAGGTCCCGGATGATCGGGGTGCTGTCCACGTCGAGCGGGGAGTACGGGCCTGCCTCCATCGTCGCGGCTGTCGAAGCCGCCGCGCGGAGCCGTGGTTACAGCGTGACGATCGCGAACGCGGACGGCCTCGATCCGCACTCCGTCGATGAGGCCGTCAGGCACCTCGCGGACCTCTCCGCCGAGGGGCTCGTGGTCATCGCCCCGCAGACACAGGTGCTCGAGGCGCTGAAGGGGCTGGCGATCACGCTGCCGTACGTCACGCTGCAGTCGCTGGGCGCGGTATCGGCGGGCGGCGCGGGGCGCGGCGGCGCGGCGGGCGGTAGTGACCCGGCCGGAGGCAGCGGCGGCGCGGCGGGCGGCGGCGCCAGCAGCGCCGCCCAGACGAGCGGCTCGCTCGACCAGGTCGTGGGCGCCCGGCTCGCGACGGCCCACCTCGCAGCGCTCGGCCACCGGCGGATCGGCCACATCGCCGGCCCGCCCGACTGGATCGACGCCGCCGAGCGCCTGGCCGGGTTCCGCGAGGAGATGGCGGAGAGGGGGCTCGATCCGCAGCTCGTCGCCACCGGCGACTGGAGCGCTGCCTCGGGCTATCGGGCCGCCGAGACGCTCCTCGCACAGGGCATCAGCGCGATCTTCGCGGGCAACGACCAGATGGCGCTCGGCGCACTGAGCGCTGCGACTGCCGCCGGTGTCGCCGTTCCCGGCCAGCTGAGCATCGTCGGGTTCGACGACGTTCCGGAGGCCGCCTACTACCAGCCTGCGCTGACCACCGTGCGCCAGGACCTCGCCGGGGCCGGTCGCCGGGCGGTCGCGCTACTGCTCGGCGAGAGCGGGATCCGGCCCTCCGTGCAGCCCGAACTGATTGTGCGGGCATCCACAGCCCCGATGACGTACACTCTCATGTGATCGATCACATCGGAGCCGAAGGAGTCTTTGCGACATGACCGAGCCCAGCCCAGCCCCCACCACCGGCACCTCCGGCGCAGACGCGATCCGGAGCGGCCGCGCCTCCCTCGGCATCGAGCTCGGCTCCACTCGTATCAAGGCCTGCCTCATCGGCGACAACCCTTCAGACGTGCTCGCGGTGGGCAGCTACGCATGGGACAACGAGTTCGAAGACCGCCGCTGGACGTACTCGCTCGAGAACGTCTGGGCGGGCATCCGATCGGCGTACGCCGGTCTCGTCGAAGACATCGAGGCGCGCCACGGAGTACTGCCGACGAGCTTCGGCGCCATCGGAATCTCGGCCATGATGCACGGTTACCTCGCATTCGACAGCGCGGGTGAACTGCTGGTGCCGTTCCGCACCTGGCGCAACACCTCCACCGGGCCCGCGGCCGCCGAACTCACCGAGGCGTTCGGGGCGAACATCCCGCTCCGCTGGTCGATCGCCCACCTGCACCAGGCGGTTCTGGATGCCGAACCCCACGTGCCCGGAATCGATCACATCACCACCCTCGCCGGCTACGTGCACTGGCGCCTGACCGGGCAGAAGGTGCTCGGGGTGGGAGACGCGTCGGGCATGTTCCCGATCGACTCGGCGACGAACGACTACGACGCCGCCCTCATCGCTCGGTACGACGGGCTGGCCGGTGGCCGGGTACCCGGCGCATCCGTCGCCGACCTGCTGCCCGAGGTGCTCGTGGCGGGCGAACCCGCCGGCACCCTCACGGCCGAGGGCGCGCTGCTACTCGACCCGACGGGCGCACTCCTGCCCGGCACCGTGCTCTGCCCGCCCGAGGGCGACGCCGGCACCGGCATGGTCGCGACGCGCTCGGTCGCCCCGCGCACCGGCAACGTGAGCGCCGGCACCTCGATCTTCGCAATGGTCGTTCTCGAGCGTCCGCTCGGCGAGGTGCACCACGAACTCGACCTCGTGACGACCCCCGCCGGCGACCCGGTCGCGATGGTGCACTGCAACAACGGGGCCAGTGAGCTCGCCGCCTGGGTGGGCATGTTCGGCCGCTTCGCCGCAGCCGCAGGCGCTCCGCTCGATGCCGATGCCGTCTTCGACACCCTGTTTCGCGAGGCGCTCGAGGGCGAGCCGGATGCGGGCGGGCTTCTCGCCTACAACCACCTTGCCGGCGAGCCGATCGCGGGACTCGACGAGGGGCGTCCGCTGATCGTGCGCACCCCCGACAGCCGTCTGACGCTCGCCAACTTCATCCGTGCGGAGCTCTACGGCGTCTTCGCCACGCTCAGCCTCGGCATGCGGGTGCTCGCCGCCGAGGGTGTCGTCATCGATGAACTGTTTGCCCACGGCGGAATGTTCCGAACGGCAGGTGTTGCGCAGCGGTTCCTGGCAGGTGCTCTGGATGCTCCGGTCACCGTCACCGAGACCGCCTCCGAGGGTGGTGCGTGGGGGATCGCGGTTCTGGCGGCCTACACGGCGGCGCGGGCATCCGGTGCCTCGGCAGGCGCTGCAACCGCTGCGGACGGGCCGGACGAATCGGCCCTCAGCCCCGCGCGCGGAACGGGTCTCGACCTCGATACGTACCTCCGCGACCACGTGTTCGCCGACACCGACTTCACCACTGTCGAACCCGATCCGGTCGACGTCGCGGGCTACGCCACCTACCTCGAGCGCTACCGCGCCGGGCTGGCTGTGGAGCAGACCGCCGTCGAGCGCCTCCGCTGACCGCCCGGCACCGCATCGAGCATCCACCCGCTCCATACCCTCCGAAGGAATCCCATGACAGACAGCGCCACCCCCGACGCCTTCGAGGCGCACGCCGCCGAGATCACCCGCGTGCGCGAGCAGGTCTCTGCCCTCCATTCCCAGCTCACCCGCTGGAGCCTCGTGATGTGGACGGGCGGCAACGTCTCCGGCCGCGTCCCCGGCGCCGACCTCTTCGTGATCAAGCCCTCGGGCGTCGACTACGACGAGCTCACGCCCGACAACATGATCCTCTGCACCCTCGACGGTGAAGTGGTCGAGGGCACTCCCGGCTCCGAGCGTTCGCCCTCGAGCGACACCGCCGCACACGCATACGTGTATCGGCATATGCCCGAGGTGGGCGGCGTGGTGCACACGCATTCGCCGTACGCCGTGGCGTGGGCCGCGCGCGGCGAGTCGATCCCCTGCGTCACGACGGCGATGGCCGATGAGTTCGGCGGCGAGGTGCCGATCGGCCCGTTCGCGATCATCGGTGACGACTCCATCGGCCGCGGTATCGTCGAGACGCTCTCGGGCCACCGCTCCCGCGCCGTGCTGATGAAGAACCACGGCCCCTTCACGATCGGCAAGGATGCGCGCGACGCCGTCAAGGCCGCCGTCATGGTCGAAGACGTGGCACGCACCGTGCTCTTCACCCGTCTGCTCGGCGAACCGCAGCCGATCGAACCGGCATCCATCGACTCACTCTTCAACCGCTACCAGAACGTCTACGGACAAGAACCGACAGGATCCCTGAATTGAGCACTCTCGAAACCTCCCTCGACCCGTACGAGATCTGGTTCTTCACCGGTAGCCAGAACCTCTATGGGGAAGAGACGCTCCGCCAGGTCGCCGAGCAGTCCCGGACCATCGCCGAGACGCTTCATGCCTCTGCAGGCATACCCGTGAAGATCGTCTGGAAGCCCGTACTGAAGGACAGCGATTCGATCCGCCGCGCGGCCCTCGACGTGAACGCTGACGACCGTGTGATCGGCGTCATCGCCTGGATGCACACCTTCAGCCCCGCCAAGATGTGGATCGCCGGGCTCGAGGCCCTCCAGAAGCCGCTGCTGCACTTCCACACGCAGGCGAACGTCGAGCTGCCCTACGCCGACATCGACTTCGACTTCATGAACCTGAACCAGGCCGCTCACGGCGACCGGGAGTTCGGCTACATCCAGACCCGTCTCGGCGTCGCCCGCAAGACCGTCGTCGGCCACGCGACCAGCACGCTCGTACAGTCGCAGATCGCCGACTGGTCGCGCGCCGCGGCCGGCTGGCAGGCCGTCAAGACGCTGAAGCTCGCACGGTTCGGCGACAACATGCGCTACGTCGCCGTCACCGAGGGCGACAAGACCGAAGCCGAGATCCGCTTCGGCGTGCAGGTCAACACCTGGGGCGTGAACGATCTGGCCGACGCTGTCGCCGCGGTTCCGGATGACCGGATCGACGCCCTCGTCGCCGAATACGAAGAGCTCTATGATGTCGCGCCCGAGCTGCGTGTAGGAGCTGACCGCCACCAGTCGCTCCGGGACGGCGCGGCGATCGAACTCGGGCTCCGCTCGTTCCTCGAGGAGGGTGGCTTCGGCGCCTTCACCACGAGTTTCGAAGACCTTGGCGCCCTGACGCAACTGCCCGGGCTCGCCGTGCAGCGGCTGATGGCCGACGGCTACGGATTCGGCGCCGAGGGCGACTGGAAGACGGCCATTCTGGTGCGCGCAGCGAACGTCATGGGCTCGGGCCTGCCCGGTGGCGCCTCATTGATGGAGGACTACACCTACGACCTCGTCGAAGGACAGGAGACCATCCTGGGCGCCCACATGCTCGAGGTCAGCCCCTCGCTCACCAGCGCGAAGCCGACGCTCGAGATCCACCCGCTCGGCATCGGCGGCAAGGACGACCCGGTGCGGCTGGTCTTCACGGCCGATCCCGGCCCCGCCGTCGTGGTGGCGATGAGCGACATGCGCGACCGCTTCCGCCTGGTGGCGAACGTGGTCGAGGTCGTCGAGCCGCGCGCCCCGCTGCCGAACCTGCCCGTGGGACGCGCCGTCTGGCGGCCCGAGCCCTCGTTCGCGGTCTCGGCGGCTGCGTGGCTGACCGCGGGCGCCGCCCACCACACCGTCATGTCGACGGCGGTGGGTATCGAGGTGTTCGAGGACTTCGCGGCGATCGCCAAGACCGAGCTCCTCACGATCGACGCCACCACCACCCTGAAGGGTTTCGCGAACGAGGTGCGCTGGAACCAGGCCTACTACCGCCTGGCGCAGGGCCTCTAGCTCGCGGCCGCCGCGGTTCCCGCGCGGCCCCCGCCCCGCCGCCCCACGTCGCTTGCGCGCACGTTTGTCGCTTGCGCGGCTGCGCGCGCACGCGCCGAAGCGACAAAGTGCAGCGCCTGCGCGGCGGGCGCGGCGGGGAGGGGCCGGGACGGGCGGGACAGGACGGGACGGGACGGGTCAGGCGAACAGGTCGGGTCAGGCGAACGGGCCGCCGGGGGCGAAGGCGAACGCGGCGAAACGGTCGCCGATCAGGCGGTGCGCTCCAGGGCCCGGGTGCAGCGCATCGTCGAGCGGAAGCCGCCCGGCGTCGGACTCCCCGTAGAGTTCCGTGCCGTCGAGGTAGTGCAGGTCGGGGTCAGCGCTCCGCCGCTCGGCCAGCGACCGCAGCTCCCGACGGATGACCGCAAGCGTGAGACGCCCCTCGGCCTCATCCCCCGGCACACCCTTGGCCACAAACCTGACCCCGCCGGATCCGAGGCTTGCCGGATCGATCGCCCCCGGTCCCGCGGTGTGCTCGTGGATGCCGCAGAAGATCGGCGACACCAGCACGATCGGCGTGCCCGGGTGCCCGTCGCGGAGGGTGTCGAGGAACCCGTGCACGGCAGGTACGAAGGCGCGCACGCGCATCGCGTCGAAGTTGACCACGTTGATCCCGAGCTTCACACTGATGAGGTCGGCCGGGGTGTCCCGCATGACCCGCGCCATGAACGGATCGACCAGGGCGCTGCCGCCGAAGCCGAGGTTCAGCAGGTCGACCCCGCCCCGGCGCGCGGCGACGGCGGGCCAGATCTCGCTCGGGGCCGTCGCGTTCGAGCCGTGGCTGATCGAGCTGCCGTGGTGCATCCAGAGCGGTGGATGATCGGGGCTCGGTGCCAGTCGCTCATCGGAGTCGAGCGCGATGAGCTCGAGCGCCTCGTTGTGGGGCAGCCACAGCTCGACGAGCTTGTCGCGCGCGGGCAGACCGCCGACCACCGTGGTGTGCCCGGGGCCTTCGAGCTGCCTGGTGGTGCCGGCGAGCAAGTCGACCTCGGTGGCATCTCCGCCCTGCAGCACGTCGCGGGACCAGAACGATCCGTCGACGAAGACGTCGATCGAGCCCCGGGGGCGATCCGCCCCGGCGAAGGCGACCCGCGCGGAGTGGGTGCGGAGTTCGATGCGGGTCGCACGGGTGCGCACCACGATCCGCACGCCCGAGGGCTGGATCTCGCGGGAGAGCAACTGCGGGTCGGGGAACTGCTGCCGAACCCACGCGGGCAGGCGATGCGGCCGGATGCCGCGGGCGGTGGGCTCGAGTTCGAGCGCGCCGCGCACGATGGCCGGGGTGAAGGGGGTGGCGATCATCCGTGGTGCTCCTCGGAGGGGGTGGGAAGGGTGGACGCGGGCGGACCGGCGGCGGGCGCGCCAGCGGGCGGGACGGTGGCGAGCGCGGTGGGCGACCCGGTGGCGAGCGCGGTGGGCGACCCCGGCCACGAGGCGAGAGCGCCGTCGAGCACGTCGATCGCGCGCGACCAGGAGGCCTCCGTGTCCGGGGCGCGATGGTCGAAGGAGCCGGCCCGTTCGAGCGCCAGGAAGCCGTTGATCGTCGCTCCGACCAGACGGGTGGCGTGCACGAGTTCATCGTTCGGCAGCGCATAGCCGCGGAGCACTGCCCAGGTGAGCGCCACGAGGCGTGCGGCCTCCGCCGACCGCACGGTTTCGGCGCGAGCCGGGCGCTGCAGGGCATCCCACCGCCCCGGCCGCTCGCGGGCGAATTTGCGGTAGGCGCCGACCATTCCCTGGAGGGCGTCCCGGCGGGACCGGCCGGCGATCTCCGTGGCGATCCGATCGGCGAGCTCCCCGAGGGCGAGCGTGTGCACGCCCTCGAGTACGGCAGCCCGGTCACGCACGTGCGAATAGAGGCTTGCGGGCTGCACGCCGAGTGTTCGGGCGAGCAGCGAGACCGAGATCGAATCGAAGCCGTCTCGGTCGGCAAGGTCGGCCGCGGCTTCGAGCACGGCCGAGCGGGTGAGGTTCTGGCGAGGCACGGCCCGAGGCTACACCACATAGGTGAATACCTACGATGCGTAGGTTCGTGTTCGCAGAACCAGAGCGTAGCGTTGTGCCCTACAGAAGGAGCGGGCAGATGAACAGACCGGGCAGGGTGGTGGGCGCGATCCTCGGCGTCGCGGCGCTCGGGATGCTCCTGGTCGCGCTGCCCGCTGCGACTCACGTCTCCGTGGCCGACGTCGACGCCGAAGGCCTGGCGGGCGGCCTCTCGCAGGCGATGTCTGCCGCACCGTTGGCCGCCGACCAGTCGTCGCCGCAGGATCAGCTGCCGACACCGGATTCTGCGGCGCCGACCCAGACGCCGACCTCGACCTCGGCACCGACCTCCACACCTGCTTCGGCACCGAACCCGGCCTCAGCCCCGATTGCGGCAGACGCCCGCGCGGCGATAGCCCCGACGCTGACGCCCGTTGCACCCGCTTCCGCTGCACCCGCACCACCCCCTGCCGCGGAGAGCGCCGACACGGCCCAGCTGCGGAGTGCCGCGCCAGCCGCGCCCGTCGTGGTGGCGATCGGCGACTCGATCATGTCGGGACACGGGCTCGACGATCCGTCCGGGTCGTGGCCGCAGCTCCTGGCCGACCGGAACGGATGGCAGCTCACCAATCTCGCCGACGACGGCACGGGGTTCGTGCAGCCGGGCGACAACGACGACACCTTCCAGGACCAGGTGGCCATCGCCGTGCAACTCGACCCCTCGATCGTCATCATCGCGGCCAGCAACAACGACCTGGGCGTCGACAGCTCCGAACTCGCCGATCAGACGAACTCGACGCTGCAGTCGCTCCGTGCCGCGCTGCCCGAGGCGCAGATCATCGCGCTGAGCGCGTTCTGGGGAGACGAGACTCCGCCCGATGAACTGCAGGAGGCGACGGATGACATCCATTCCGCTGCGGACACGGTGGGGGCGGCGTTCGTCGACATCGGCCAGCCCCTGGCGGGCCGGGCCGACCTGATGCAGGACGATGACGTGCACCCGACGGCCGACGGCCAGGAGCTGCTCGCCACCGTGATCGGCTCGGACATCTCCGGCGCACTCGCCGGGAGTTGAAGACGCGGGCGGTCAGTCCGCCAGGATGAGGTAGAGCGCCCGACGAGCTTCGTCGAGCTTCTCCGACGCAGCCTGGCGCTGCGCCTCGGTGGCACCGTGCCGGAACTGCTGCATGACGCCGACGAGTTTCGCGACGCTCTCGTGGAAGGCGGTGTCGGCCGCTGAACGGCCGGGAGTCGCCTCCCACGCTTTCTTCAGCTCGTCGGCGTGCTCCTCGAGATAGGCACGGCCCGTCTCGGTGAGTTCGAACTCGGTGCGACGACCGTCGCCCTTCGAGGCGATGAGCTCTTCGTCGACGAGCTGCTGCAGGGTGGGGTAGACCGAGCCGGGGCTCGGTCGCCAGGTGCCGCCCGTGCGCTCGGCGATGGCCTTGATCAGGCCGTAGCCGTTGGAGGGGCCGTCTGCGAGCAGTGACAGGATGACCGAGCGAACGTCGCCCTTACCGGCGCGACGTGGCCCGCGGGGGCCGAAACCGGGGCCGAAGCCGCCGAAGCCCGCGCCCGGGCCGAAGCCTGCGCCCGGGCCGAAGCCGTCGCCCCTGCCGAATCCGCGCCCGCCGAACGGCTGGCCGCGGAATTCGCTGTTGTCGGATGGATGATCGTGGTGATGTTGGTTGTGGGTACGCATGGGTACGTCCACCTTTCTGATTCAAGAGATTGTCGCCGTTATTCGGCGATGTGTTAAAGATATATCGCCGAATAACGTTCGTCAAGAGGAATCCCCTTAATTTCCAGAAATTCCTTCTTCGCCGAAACGTCGGCCCGCGGCGAGGAGCGGGCGACCCGCGCGCCTAGGCTGGTGACGTGACCCGCGAACATCCCGGAACCAGCAGCGCACGCGCCTGGCTGCTCGTCGCACCCGCCATGATCGTGCTGGGCTGGGGCGGCAACCAGTTCCTCCCGCTGCTGCAGCTCTACCGCCAGCAGAGCGGCTACACCCAGGTGCAGGTCAACATCCTGGTCGCCGTCTACGTGCTCGGCATCGTGCCCGGTTTCGCCCTCTCCGGAGCATGGTCCGACCGGTTCGGCAGAAAGCCGATCCTCCTCGTGGGGGTCGTCCTCGGCATCGTCGGGAGCGTCATCCTGGCGGCCTCCGCCTCGAGTCTCGCCGGGCTCTGCGTCGGGCGTTTCGTGAGTGGGCTGAGCGTGGCAGCCGGCATGGTCGTCGGCACCTCGTGGGTCAAAGAACTGTCGGTGCGCGGAGGCAGAGCCGAGGCCGGCGCCCGCCGGGCATCCGCCGTGCTGACGATCGGCTTCGGCGGCGGTGCCGGCGTCGGCGGGGCGCTGGCCCAGTTCGCCCCCCTGCCGTCGGTGCTGCCCTACATCGTGCAGATCGCGGCAAGCGTGGCGGCCTTCGTCGCTCTGCTCGCGGCGGTGGAGACGCGCACATCCGGTGGCCAGGGCAAGAGCCTGCTCGGCGACCTGCGGATCCCGAAGCGTTCGCGGGCCCGGTTCGTGGCCGTGGTCCTCCCCCTCGCGCCGTGGGTCTTCGCGGCACCCGCGCTCTCCTTCGCGGTCGGACCGAGCCTCGTCGGGCAGGCCGTGCCGGGATTCGCGGTCGGCTTCGCCACGCTCGTCACGGTGATCACGCTCGGTTTCGGCTGGGTGACGCAGTTCGTCTCCGGGCCGATCCTCCGGGCGCTGCGTGGGCGCGCGGGGCTGGTCGGGGTGGCGCTCATCGCCGTGGGCGCCCTGTTGCTCATCCCGGCCGCCACCTCGCAGCAGGTCTGGCCCGTGCTGCTCGCCGCCCCGGTGTTCGGTATCGGCTACGGGCTCTCGATGGTCTCCGGGCTCACCACGGTGCAGGCGATGGCGACGCCCGACGACCTCGCCGGCCTGACCGCCGTGTACTACTCGCTCACCTATGCCGGCTTCCTGCTGCCCGCGATCCTCGCCGCGCTCACCGCGGTGTCGCCGATCTGGGTGCTGCTGATCGCAACGTCCGCCGCGATCGTTGTCTGCGCGCTGATCGCGGCCCGCGGTATGCACAGCCGACGCGATTAAGCTCAGGTCATGGCAGAGCAGGTTCTCAGCGTGGACGACCCCCAGGCCTTCCTCGGCGGCCTGGTCGACGCAGCCAGGGGCCGACTCACCCACCAGGTCGCCGCGACGTCGCTCACGGTCGTGCGCCAGAAGTCCCTCGCCGACCGCCTCATCGGTCGCGACGGCTCGATCAGCGCGATCACCCTCACCACGCGCGGATCCGTCATGGAACTCACCTGCTCGCCCACCGGCACCTACTCCGCCGAGACCCGGCGCGTGGTGCGCGGCATCGTCATCGCCCGGCGGAGCCAGCAGCTCCGGGAATGGCTCGAGGCCTTCGCGCTCCGGATCGCCGCACTGGCCGGCGAGGCCGTCGACGCTCCGGATGCCGGCACCGCCGCCCTGCAGAAGCTCGGCATCTCCGTTTCAGGGCCCACCGTCGAGGTCGGCGACGACACCGTGATGGCCGATCTCCGCACCCTCCCGTTCAAGCTCCGCGGGTCGCTCCCACCGGCAGCCGCGACATCCACCGCTCGTATTGTCGAGTTGCTGCTCGACACGCTGCCGCGGGTCTCCGGCGATCTCGAGGCGAATGCCTTCGCCGAGCGCACGGCGACCGTCTACCTGCCCGACACTCTGCGCGCCTACCTCGCACTGCCCGGGGAATGGGCCCGCAGCCACGTCTACCCCGACGGCGGCACGCCCGACAGCGCCCTCGTGGCCCAGCTCACCGTGCTCGAACGTGCGGTGGAGCGGATGCACGAAGCCGCCGTTCAAGGCGACGCGGAGGCCCTGCTGCTGAACGGACGCTTCCTCAACGATCGCTTCCCCGACGCGAGCCGCTGACCCCGGCCGGGCCGCGGCGAACACCCCGGTCGGGAGGCGGCGCGCACCCGGTCACGTCGCGGCGAGCACCCCGGTCGCCAGCAGAGCGGCGAGCACCACACCGAGCGCGACCCGGTACCAGATGAACACCGTGATCGGATGCCGCGCCACCAGCTTCAACAGCCAGGCGATCGAGGCGTAGCCGACGATGAAGCTGACGACGGTACCGACGGCCACCGAGGCCCAGCCGACCGTGGCACTGACAGCGGAGGCCTGGCTCGCACCCTCGTAGACGCCGGCTCCGATCAGGGCGGGGATGGCCAGGAAGAACGACAGTCTGGTCGCCGCGACCCGATCCAGGTTGCGGAGAAGACCCGCACTGATGGTCGCCCCGGAGCGCGAGACCCCCGGCACGAGGGCGACGCACTGGAACAGCCCGATGATCAGGGCGTCCTTCAGCGTGAGGCTCTCTTCGGGTCGGGATCGGCGGCCCACCCGCTCCGCCACGAACATCACGATGCTCCAGAGGATCAGGCCGGCCACGACGACCCAGAGGTTCCGGAGGGCCCCCGAGACGAGGTCCTTCGCCGCGAACCCCACGATGCCGATGGGGAGGGAACCCGCGATGACGTACCAGGCGAAGCGATAGTCGGGATTGCGACGTGATCCACTGTCGAACAGCCCCCGCCACCACGCCGCAGCCAGCCGGCCGATGTCGGAGCGGAAATAGAGGATCACAGCGACGATCGCCCCGAACTGGATGATCGCCGTGAACGCGGTGACGCCGGGGTCGTCGATCGAGAGGCCGAGGAGCTTCTCGACCACGGTGAGGTGCCCGGTGCTGGAGACCGGCAGGAACTCGGTGAGCCCCTCCACGATGCCGAGGATGAGGGCATACAGGATGTTCATGTCAGGCCTTCTTCCGGCGACGGAGGATGTCGATGGCGATGGGCAGCACCGAGACGATCACGATGAGCACCGCGATGACCTCGATGTTGTTCGCGACGAACGGGATTCCGCCGAGGAAGTAGCCCGCCAGCGTGAGCAGGAGCGCCCAGAGGATCCCGCCGGCGGCATTCCAGAGGAGGAACGACCGGAACGGCATCTGCGACATTCCGACGATCGGCGGCACGAACGTACGGACCAGGGGCACGAACCGCGCCAGCACGAGGGCGCGGCCGCCATAGCGGGTGAAGAAGCCGTCGGCCTGCTCGAGGTGCTTCGTCTTGAAGATGCGGGCGTCGGGCCGGAACAGTCGCGGGCCGAAGCGTCGGCCGATGTGGTAGCCGGTTTGGTCGCCGAGGATGGCAGCTGCCGCCACCGCGACGACGAGCAGAGGCAACGGGAGCCCGAGAGGCGTCGCGAGCAGGGCCGCCGTGAAGACGAGCGTGTCGCCCGGCAGGAACGGGAACAACAGCCCCGTCTCGATGAAGACGATCGCCATGACCACGGCGAGAACCCAGGGCCCCGCCCCTTCGAGCAGCGCTGTCGGGTCGAGGATGCTCGCGGTGTGCACGAGGGCGCGGACGGGTGATTCGCTCAACAGAGGGACTCCTTCTTGCGGACGCCCTCCACGCTACGGAGACGGAGCCCGGGGCCGAATCCCTCCGCGTGAGGATCTTCGGCGTACACCTCTGTGATGAGGCGCCCGCCTCGGCACGACCGGGGCGAACCGCTAGACCACCCCGGCCGTGCCGAGCAGCGACCCGACCACGAACGTCGCAACGAGCGCCAGCGCCCCGCCGACGACCACGCGTACCGTCGCCCGCACCGCGGGGCTTCCCCCGAGCCGGGCACCGATCACGCCTGTTGCCGCGAGCGCGAGGATGACCACCGCGAAGGTCACCGGCACCCGCACTGCCTCGGGCGGCAGGAGGATCGCCAGGAGCGGCAGGATCCCGCCGATCAGGAACGACAGCGCCGACGCGCCCGCTGCACTCCAGGGGCTGACGACGTCGTCTTCGTCGATGTTGAGTTCCATCGCGAGGTGCGCCCGGAGGGCATCCCGCTCGGTGAGCTCGACCGCTACACGGTGCGCGGTGTCGGGTGTCAGGCCGCGCGCCTCATAGAGCCCGGCCAGCTCCAGCAGCTCGCCGTCGGGATCGGTCGAGAGCTCCACGCGCTCCTTCTCGATCAGCGAGCGCTGGCTGTCACGCTGGCTGCTCACCGACACGTACTCACCGAGCGCCATCGAGATCGCCCCGCCGATCAGGGCCGCCGAACCGGCGGCGAGGATCGCGGGAGTCGAGGAGCTGGCACCGGCGACACCGACGACGATCGCCGCGACCGACACGATGCCGTCGTTCGCTCCGAGCACCCCGGCGCGCAGCCAGTTCAACCGCCCGGCCAGGCTGCCGGAGTGCGGTTCGTCGGGTTGGCGTGCGAAGTCGGAGTCGCTGCTGGGGGTCGTCATGGTGTCACCATAGGCACGCCTGTCGCCCGGAAACCAGCGTGGCGAGCCTTACCTCACCGCTGCCCCGGGGCCGGGGCCCGCACTAAGAAAGCTGGAAGAATCTCGCGAGATTCTTGAATGGCCGGGTACTCCGCCGGCTCCGACCACCGGCACCGCCCTCCACCGAATCGAGCGCCCATGAGCATCCAGACGGCCACACGTCGCCGTGCCAGCCCGAACAGCGTCGACCGTGCCCGGCGCACGCGCACCCGGCGGCGGCTCCGACGGGCCGACCTGCTGGTCGTGCTCTGCTGGTCATCCGTGGCGGTGGCCGTCTCGCTCTACCTCGCCTACGGCGGACTCTCCGAGGTCAGGGATGTCGCCTCTGCGCTCACCGCACTCGGCATCGTCACCGGGCTGGTCGGCACCGACCTCATCCTCGTGATGCTCGTGCTGGCCGCCCGCATCCCGCTGATCGACCGCGCGGTCGGGCAGGATCGCGCGATCGCCGTCCATCGGAGCCTCGGCAAGCCCGCCCTCTACCTGATCCTCGCGCACGGCGTTCTGCTGACGATCGGTTACGCGATGTCCGACGGTTCGAGCGTCGTCGCCGAGACGATCGCCTTCCTCCAGGGCTCCGACCTGGTTCTGGGCTATGCCGGACTCGGCCTGCTCGTGCTGGTCGTCGTCACGTCGGTCGTCGCCGTGCGGCGCCGCTTCTCCTATGAAGCGTGGCACCTCATCCACCTGCTCAGCTACGTGGCCGTGCTCATCGCGCTCCCCCACCAGCTCTCCAGCGGCGCGGTTCTGGCCGACGGCACGCTCCAGCGCGTCTACTGGATCGCGCTCTACGTTCTGGCGTTCGGATCGATCGGGGTCTTCCGGTTCGCCGTGCCGCTGATCCGCAGTGCACGCCACGACATCTCGGTCGCGGCTGTGGAGGCCATCGCGCCGGGCGTCGTGTCGATCCATCTCCGGGGACGCGATCTGGGGCGACTGCAGACGGCAGGCGGCCAGTACGCGATCTGGCGGTTCTGGTCGGCGAAGACCTGGTGGCACGCCCATCCGATCTCCTTCTCCGCTGTTCCGACGGCGACGGGCGCCCGCATCACCGTTCGCGATCTCGGCCGTGGCAGCTCCGCCATCTCGCGGGTGCGTCCCGGCACACGGGTGTCGATCGAGGGCCCGTACGGCATCTTCACCGACGAGGTGCGGGCGGCGCCGAGAATGGCCGTCGTGGCAGCCGGTATCGGCATCACCCCGGTGCGTTCACTGCTCGAGGGCTCGGTGCTCCTGCCCGGCGAGGCGACCGTGCTGCTGCGGGCGACCGATGCCTCCCAGCAGTATCTCTGGCAGGAGGTCAGCGCCCTGCCGAGCCTCACCGGCAGCGCGGTCTACAGCATGGTGGGCCCCCGCCCGCCGGGGCTCGCCACGTGGATGTCGGCCGAGGCGCTGGCTCGTGGGGTGACCCTCACCTCGGCCTTCCCCGATCTGCTCGTCTCCGACCTCTACGTCTGCGGCCCCCAGTCCTGGACGGAGCTGGTGATCCGGGATGCCCGGGCCGCGGGCCTGCCCGAGAAGCAGCTCCACGTCGAGAGGTTCGACTGGTGAGGCGGCGCGCAGTCGTCTGGAGCGTGCTCTCGTCGGGTGCCATTCTGGCCGTCGGCTGGCAGCTGGGCGCCGAGACCGCCGCGACGACCGGTCTCGCCGAGACCCAGGCCGCCCCCGACGCGTCATCGGCCTCGGTCTCGGGCGGATCCGCCGCGACGACCCCGTCGGCCACGACTCCTTCGGCGACCACCCCCTCAGCAGCCGCCACCCCCGCTCCGACCACCTCGGAGGCCCCGGCCGCGGCAGCTCCGGCCGCCCCCGCCGCTGTCTCCGGCACCTTCACCGGCACCAGCGTCTCGACGCGCTACGGCAGCGTTCAGGTGCAGGTCGTCGTGTCGAACGGATCGATCACCGACGTCGTGGCCCTGAAACTCACGAACGACGACAACAGGTCGGTCTCGATCAGCAACCGGGCCGCTCCCGTACTCCGCTCCGAAGTGCTCGCCGCCCAGTCGGCGAAGGTGCAGGGGGTGTCCGGCGCCACCTACACCAGCGACGCCTACCTGACCTCGCTGCAGGCCGCCCTCGACCAGGCGGGGCTCTAGTCGTGGCGACTCACGTCTTCGACACGATGGGCACCGGCGCGAGCATCCGGTTCGCCGGCGACCTGCCGCCCGCCGAGGCGCTCACCGCCGTCGAGACGTGCTTCGCCGAGTTCGACGCGCAGTTCAGTCTCTACCGCTCCGACTCCGAGATCAGCGAGATCGCCCGCGGCGCACTCACCCTGCCCCTGGCGAGCGAGCGTTTCCGCGACCTGTATGCCGAGGCCCTGCACTGGCGGAGCCTCACCCACGATTCCTTCTCCCCGCACCGGCCCGACCGGGTACTCGACCTGTCGGGCCTCGTGAAGGCGAAGGCGATGGATGCTGCCGCCGCCGGGCTCTCTGCCGCTGACGTGCACGACTGGATGCTGAACGTCGGCGGCGACCTCCTCGTCGACGGGAACCTCGAGGGTTCGCCCTGGCACGTCGCCGTCGTGGACCCGGATGATCGCTGCCACCTGCTCTGCACGTTCGACCTCGACGGCAGCCGAACCAGCCTGGCGACATCCGGAACCACCGAACGGGGCGAACACATCTGGCGGAGCAGGGCCACCTCGACCTATCGGCAGGTGAGCGTCGTGGCCGACGACATCGTGACGGCCGACGTGCTCGCCACGGCCATCCTGGCGGGAGGCCGGGAACGACTCGATGAGGCCGTCGAGACGTTCGGCGTCGACGTCATCGCGGTCGATGCGGACGGCTCGATCGTCGCGACAGAGAGGATGCACCGCGCCCATGGATTCGCTCTGTGAACGCCGCCCGCGGTCATCCGGAACCGCGGGCCCGACGACGCCTAGACTGCCCTCATGACCGCGACCTCCCGCATCCTCCTCGTCGAGGATGACAGGCAGTTGGCCGGGATGCTCGAACAGCTGCTCACGAGCGAGGGCTACGACGTGGTGGTCGCCCGCGACGGGCAGCGCGCGCTGCACGAAGGCCTCACCCAGCCATTCGATGCCCTGTTGCTCGACCGCGGCCTGCCCGTCATCGAAGGTCTCGACGTGCTGGCCCGGCTGCGCGCACGCGGGGTGCTGGCGCCCGCGCTCATCCTCTCAGCCCTCGGCAACCCGGCCGACCGCGTCGAGGGGCTCGACCGCGGGGCGGAGGACTACCTCGGCAAACCGTTCGACATCGACGAACTTCTTGCACGCATCCGGGCCCTGCTGCGGCGCCACCAGACGGTGACGCCGGTCGTGCGTGTACCCGGGGGCGAGCTCGACACCGGATCACGCACTGTGATGCTCGCCCATTCCGGGCCCGTCGCGCTCTCGCAGCGGGAATCCGAGCTGCTCGAGAGGCTGGGCAGGCGGCCCGGGCAGGTCTTCGAGCGCGCCGATCTGCTGGCCTCGGTCTTTCCCGACGCCGACGACCTCGGTGTGGTCGACACCTACGTGCACTACCTGCGCAAGAAGCTCGGCCGGGGCGCCGTCTCCACGGTCAGGGGTATCGGTTACCGGCTCGGGCCGCTGAAATGAAGCGCACGGGCTCTCCGGATTCGTTGCGGGGCGCGGCGATCCGCCTCACCCTGCAGTTCATCGCCCTGATGGCCGTCGTTCTGGTCATCGTCACCGGCACGGTGTTCGCGATCGTGAACGTGACCGTGAACGAGTCGAACCAGCGCTCTGTGGTGGTCGCTTCGCAGCTCGATTCGGTACAGGAGACACCGAGCGGAACCTACATCACCGTCGTGCAGCACGGGCAGGTGTCGTCGTCGCAGAACATCCCCGACGGGCTGGTCGACACCGCGGCCCTCACCGCGCTTGCAGCCACCGCGTCGTCGGCGGCGGCGAACGGCGGGTCGTACAGCGCGGAGAACGGCGCTGCGAACGGCGGAAGGGACCGGGGCTCCGACCCGACGAACGACCAGCAGTCCCAGCGAACCGTGAACGGCCAGACCTACCTGATCAACACCTCGATCCACGGCGACCGTGTCGTGCAGGTCGCGGTGAATCTCTCGGAGGGCAGCGAGGAGCTCGCCCGCCTGGCCGAGGCGCTCATCATCGCCAGTCTCATCGCCCTCGCCGTGGCGGCCCTGCTCTCCTACCTGATGGCACGCCGCGCCATCCGCCCGCTCGCCGATGCGCTCACCCTGCAACGGCAGTTCGTCGCAGACGCCAGCCACGAACTCCGCACCCCGCTCACCATCCTCAGCACCCGGGCGCAACTCCTGCAGCGCCGGGAACGGAGCGACCTTCCCCCGGATGTCTCGACGGCGGTCGATGACATGGTGCGGGACTCGCGGGCGCTCACCGGCATCCTCGACGACCTGCTGATCGCCGCAGACACCCGCTCCGACGTGCCGTTGACGGCGGTCGACCTGAACGAGAGCGCCGACGCGGCCATCGCGACACTCCGGGATGAGGCGGAGCGTCGCGGCATCACGCTGGCCCGCACCGGGTCGACGGGGAGTGTCATGGTGAACGGGGCGACCGCTGCGCTCCTCCGGCTGCACATCGCGCTCCTCACGAATGCCCTCGACCACGCACGCTCGTCGGTGCGGGTGGACATCTCGGGCGAGCGGGATGTCGCGGTCATCCGGGTTATCGACGACGGACCGGGCTTCGACCCGGCCATCGCCGACCGGGCATTCGACCGCTTCGCCGGCACCCGGCGGGTCTCCGACTCCGCGGCCGGCGCAGCCCCCGGCAACGCGCACTACGGCCTCGGCCTGGCACTCGTCGCCGAGATCGCGAGACGGCACGGCGGTTCGGTCGGGATCGGGACCGCGCCCTCCCCCGCGGCCGAGAGCTCCGACTCAGCCACCGAGCCTGCGGAACCTGCGGGTGCGACGGTCATCGTGCGCATCCCGCTCGCCTCGCCGTGACATCGCGGCCCGGGGTGCCGGGCGGAGATCGGCTGCGCTAACGTCGACTCCATGACGCCGACACCCCCTCCCCCTTTCCGCGCTGACGCGGTCGGGAGCTACCTCCGACCCGAGACGGTGCACACGGCACGTGCCGAGCACGCAGCTGGCACGATCGACGATCGGGCGCTCGCTTCGATCGAAGACCGGGCGATCCTCGACCTGATCCGGCAGCAGGAGGATGTCGGTCTCGAAGCGGTGACCGATGGCGAGTTCCGGCGCGCCTACTGGCACTTCGACTTCTTCGCCGGGCTCGACGGGGTGACACTCGGCGAAGGGGCGACCGGCATGGACTTCCAGGGGCAGGCCATCAGGCCCCTGGCCGTCGAAGTCACCGGCCGGCTCGGCTTTCCCTCGGATCATCCGATGCTCGCGCACTTCGCCTTCCTGAAGGCGAACACCGATCGGGTCGCCAAGATGACCATCCCCTCACCCACGGTGCTCCACTTCAGGCTCGCCGAAGACGCGGTGCCAGCAGACCTCTATCCCGACCGCGACTCGCTGTTCGACGATCTCGCGGCCGCGTACCGGTCGGCCGTCGCCTCCTTCTACGCCGCCGGGTGTCGCTACCTGCAGTTCGACGACACGGCATGGGCCTATCTCTGTTCGGAGACCGAACTCGAGAAGGCCAGGGCCCGCGGAATGGACACCGACACCATCCAGGACGCCTATGTGAAGCTGATCAACGACTCGATCCGGGACAAACCGAGCGACATGGTGATCACGACCCATGTCTGCCGCGGCAACTTCCGGTCATCCTGGATAGCCTCCGGGGGCTATGAGCCCATTGCCGAGAACCTCCTGGCGGCGTGCGACTACGACGGATACTTCCTCGAATACGATTCCGAACGGGCCGGCGGATTCGAACCCCTGAGATTTCTCCCCAAGGGCCAGAAGATCGTCGTGCTCGGGCTCATCACCACCAAGTCCGGCACGCTCGAGACGGAATCCTCGGTCGCCGGCCGTATCGCCGAAGCGGCGGAATACGCATCTCTCGACCAACTCGCCCTCAGCCCGCAGTGCGGGTTCGCCTCGACAGAGGAGGGCAATCTCCTCACTGAGGACGAGCAGTGGGCCAAGATCCGCGAAGTCATCCAGATCGCGGGCAACATCTGGGAGCGCTGAGGGTCCCGGGCGGATCCGGGGGTGGGCCAGAATGAGTCCCATGGATGTCCCCGATCAGTCGCGCGCCGGCTCTCGCGCCTTCGACTTCCCGGCCGAGAACCGGCTCCCGTCCGATCTTCCCCTGCCGGATGCGCTCGATCTCTCCCAGTTCACACCGCGACTCATCACGATCCTCTCGAACATCATGTCGGTCCGCGAGTCGCAGAGTCTCCGGCAGAAGTTCGACCTCGGCACGACCGACTGGCGGATCATCGGGGCGCTCGCACAGGAACCGGCCATGACGGCAACCGAGCTCTCGAGGTACACCGTCATGAGCAAGGCCGTCATCTCGCGAAAGCTGGCCGGGCTCGTCGACGGCGGACTGATCCAGCAGGGCGATGGTCCCCGCGGATCCCGGCCACTGCGTCTCACGGCGAAGGGTGCGGAGATGTACAGCGGGATGTGGCCCATCGCCTACCGTGCGCAGCGGCTGATCGAGCGCACCCTGACCCAGCCCGAACTGATCACCCTGGAATCCCTGCTCATGCGCCTGGTCGACGCGACGAACGACGATGGGGCGTGGCTCGACTGAGACCACGCTTCCCAAGCCGGATGGTTCGGGATACTCTTCTCCTGTTACCCAGGGAACACGAGCCTGCGTAACCCTTCAACGGTGCGAGCAGCGACGCTCACACCATCGCAGTCACAGAGAGGTGCTCGCGAATGACCATCACCACGCCCACGGAATCGTCCGTTGCCACGACAGAGCTCTTCATCGACGGCGCCGTGCGTCACACGGTCGATCGCCTCGAGATCGTCGACCCCGCCCGCGCGGGAGTCATCATCGGCTCGGCCGCCGCCGCGTCCGAGGCCGACGTCGCCGACGCGGTCGCCGCTGCCAAGGCAGCGTTCCCTGCCTGGGCGGCGCTCTCACCGACAGAACGCGCTGCGGCGATGACGGAGGCGATCGCCGGCATCGCCGACCTCCGCGACGAGGATGCCGCCATCCTCACGCAGGAGAACGGCAAGATCCGGATGGAGTCCTGGATCGACGCCCTCGTCTTCGAGATCCGCTGGAACCTCGCTCTCATGCACACCGACGAGATCGACACGTCGACCGTGCTCTCCCCGATGCCCGGCATTCCGGTGACGACGGAGATCAGCTACCAGCCGCTCGGCGTGGTGACGATCATCGTGCCCTTCAACTGGCCGATCGCCATTCTCGCCGCCGCCCTCCCCCACGCGCTTCTCGCGGGCAACACCGTGATCGTCAAGCCGCCTGTCTCCGCGCCGCTCGCAACCACACGCGTCGTGCAGCGTGTGGCCGAGAAACTCCCCGCCGGCGTGCTGAACGTGGTGACCGGCCGCGACTCCGAGATGACTGCCCTCATCCAGAACGAAGACGTCGCCAAGGTGTGCTTCACCGGCTCCGTCGGCGGTGGCAAGCGCATGATGCAGATGGCGTCCCAGACGCTGACACGCGTGACTCTGGAGCTCGGCGGCAACGACCCGGCGGTGATCCTCGACGACGCGATCCTCGACGATGTGCACCTCGACCGGCTGTTCGGCGCGATCTACGAGACCACGGGCCAGGTCTGCATGAACGCCAAGCGCGTCTATGTGCACAACTCCCGGAAGGACGAACTGGTCGCCGGCCTCACCGCCCGTCTCGAGAAGGCGGTGCTGGGCGACGGCCTGCAGGAGGGCACGACGATGGGACCCCTGCACTCTCCGGCGCAGAAGGCCTTCGTCGACGACCTGATCGACGAGGCCAGAGCATCGGGTGCGACCGTGCTCGAGTTCGGCGAACTGCCGGGGGGCGAGCTCGCCGGTGGCAACTTCGTGCGACCCGCTCTCGTGATCGACCCGGCGCACGACCTCCGGGTGGTCGCCGAGGAACAGTTCGGCCCGGTCATCCCGATCATCGGCATCGACTCCGACGAAGAGGGTGTGCGCCTCGCAAACGACTCCTGGGGCGGCCTCGGCGGATCGGTCTGGTCAGCCGATGAGGGGCGGGCGAAGAAGATCGCCGCACAGCTCGTCACGGGCTATGTGTGGATCAACGACCACGGAGCCGACCGGCTCGACCTGCGTGCACCGTTCGGTGGCATGAAGCAGTCGGGTATCGGGCGCGAGCAGGGCATCCTCGGCATCCGTGCCTTCCAGGACACCCGCTCTGTCGCGGTGCTCGAAGCGAACGACTGACCGATCACGTCGGTACCGGGTCGATCAGCACCGCCAAGACCCAGGATGACCAGCCGGCCGTCAGGCATCACCGGCAGGTGCCCTGAGGCTCGCCTCCGCCGACAGGCGGTCGACGAGCTCCAGGCCACGCTCTGCCCACTCGATCTCCGTGCGCGCGCGCTCCACCAGACCCTCGTAGGTGAAACGCTTGAAGGCGATGGTTCGGGCATGCTCCGATTCGGGAGTCACCGCCAGCCGACGGACGAGCATCGGATTGTCGACGGCATCGATCCGTGTGAGCTCCCGCTCCCACTGGCCGAGCTCGTCCCGCCACTGTTCAATGTGCCGCAGGAGGAAGATCGTGGCCTGCTCAGGCGACGTCGACTCGAGGTACGCGGCCCTCAGGTGGGCCGGATCACGAACGCGCTGGTACTCGAGGGGGCTGTTCATCCAGTCGAGGAACGCCGCGTCGCCGGTTTCCGTGACGTGGTAGAGGATCCGGGTGCCACGCACGCCGCGAACCTGCTCTTCGGGCTCGATCAGCCCGTCGACGTGCATCCGCCGGAGCTCCGGGTAGATCTGGGAGTCCGGCGCGTGCCAGACGTGCCCCACCGACACAGAGAACTGCTTCTGCAGGTCGTAGCCCGACAGCGGCCCTGTGCGCAGCAGGGCAAGAAGCGCGTACCTCAAACTCATACGCGCTTCCTCCCTGCTGGCATGCTGTCGATCGGCGCTGCCTATTCTCCGGTATAACCGGTGCGCCAGCCGCCCTGGTACGTCGCCCGCGCCACGGTGGAGTAGGGCACCGGGCTCACGACGGCACGCACCTCGAACTGCTCGTGCGGTTCGACGGCGGCCTTGCTGGTGCCGCCGTTCGGCTCACCCCAGATCACCTTCAGTTCGGTTCCCTCCGGCACACTCGGATCGATGGTCGCCAGAGAGAGCGCCCGGCGTTCGTTCGCGCTGTAGCCCGTGAACATCGAGAAGCCGACCACCGTTCCGTCGGAATCGACGACGGAGTCGTAGTTCGCCGATCCGTAGTTGGCCAACGGGAGGTCGAAGAACTTGTAGGCCGGGCCGTCGACGTTGAAGAGGGAGCTGAAGATCGATGTCATGTCTTCGGCGTCCCACGCCAGCGTCACCTTCTTGCGCTGCGAGGCCGGGTCCATCTTCTCCAGCGCGTCACGACCGATGAAATCGTGGTCGAACTTCACGAACGATCCGTAGCCCAGCTCCCACGGCGTGAGGTAGTAGTCCTCGATGTTGTCGGAGACGAACGACCCGGCCAGCGTTCCCGTAGCCTCGTAGCTGTCGGCGCCGAGCCACTCGCGGTAGCCGCGCTCGGCCTCACCCGAGTAGACGGCGGGCAGCGGTGACGGGATCCAGCCCGATTCGAGCGTGTTCGAGGGGTACGCCCTCGAGCCGACGGGCACGAGGCCGAACTCGGCGCCCGCGTTCACGATGGCGGCGTGGATGCGATCGTGGTCCTCGTACGGGCCCCAGATCTCGAGACCGGGCGCCCCGGCCATACCGTGCCTCAGCGTACGGACGGTCGTCCCGTCGATCGTCATCGTCGACATGTTGAAGAACTTCAGCTGCTCGAGCGGGCCACCGTTGAGTTTCTCGATGACCTGCCAGGCGGCCGGGCCCTGGATCTGGAAGCGGTAGTAGTTGCGGTGCACTTCGTGTCCGAACGGACGGGATGGCGAACGCCGGTCGACCTCGATGTCGAGGTTCTGGTAGCCGCCCGTCTCACCGTGGTAGAGCAGCCAGTTCGCCGCGGGCGAGCGGCCGACGTAGACGTATTCGTCTTCGGCCTCGCGGAACAGGATGCCGTCGCCGATCACATGCCCGCCGGCCGAGGTGGGAACGTACTGCTTGGCCTTGTTCACCGGGAAGAGGGCCGTCGAGTTGATGGCCGTGTCGGAGATCAGCGAGAGGGCGTCGGATCCGCGCAGGAACAGGCTGTCCATGTGGTGCGACTGGTCGTACAGCACGGCGGTCTTCCGCCAGGCGGTCTGCTCCTTGATCCAGTTCTGGAAATCCGCCGGAACGACGGGGTAGATGTACGACCCGATCTGCGAGTTTCGCAGCAGGTCGACAGGATTCGTCGCCTCGATGAGGTGTTGCAGGTTTTCGGTCACGGGAGTGAACCTCTCTGTTCGGTCGTGCGGTGTGGGTGTCGGTGTGCTTGTCAGAAGACGATGGTGTGCCTGTCGTGGCGGATGATCCGGTCCTCGGCATGCCATGTCACCGCTCGGGAGAGCACGGCCCGCTCGACATCGGCACCGCGACGCTGCAGATCTCCGACGGAGTCGGCATGCGTGACCCGAACGACGTCCTGCTCGATGATCGGACCCTCATCGAGGTCGGCGGTGACGTAGTGCGAGGTGGCACCGATCAGCTTCACGCCCCGTTCCTTCGCCTTGCGGTAGGGGCCGGCGCCGACGAAGGCCGGCAGGAAGGAGTGGTGGATGTTGATCACCGGAACGCCGACCCGCTCGAGAAAGTCCGGGGAGAGGATCTGCATGTACCGGGCGAGAACGATGAAATCGACGTTGCCGGCGAGCAGGTTCACGATCTGCGTCTCGGCCGCCGACTTGTCCTCGCCCTGCGAGGGCACGTGGAAGAAGGGCACCCCGAACGACCGCACCTCCTCGGCGGTGGTGGTGTGGTTCGAGATGACCATGGGCACGGTGACCGGCAGCTCGCCGCGGCGGTGGCGCCAGAGCAGATCGAGCAGGCAGTGGTCCGACGTCGAGGCCAGCACCGCCATCCGCTTCGGTATCGACTGGTCGGTCAGGGTCCACGACAACCCGAACGGCGAGAGCGTGGCTTCGAGATCCGCCTCGATGTCGGGGAATGCCCCCGCGAGATCGACGCGGGTGAATTCGACGCGCTGAAAGAAGGCGC
Organism: Subtercola boreus; assembly: GCF_003399625.1. GTDB lineage: Bacteria > Actinomycetota > Actinomycetes > Actinomycetales > Microbacteriaceae > Subtercola > Subtercola boreus_C. The sequence continues at coordinate 457,199 of NZ_NBXA01000026.1, forward strand.
CGCCCTCCGGGTCGTCCGAGTACTGGGCGAGGCTCACGATGTTGCCGCGGTTGCGAAGCACGAGACTCGCGACCGCAGAGACGATGCCCGGCTTGTCGGGCCCATGCACGATCAGGCAGGCATGATCCATCAGGGCCGGGGTGTGCAGCGTCACAGCGCCGTGTCCGCACTGAACGCGCGAGCCCAGTCGGCCGTCGCCTTCAACCCGCCGAACGTGTAGAAGTGCAGGCTCACCGGCCCCGACCCCGCATCCTCGGCGAGCAGATCCCCGAGCTCGGAGACGAAACGCTCGGGCCCGGCGGTGCCCATCAGATTGGTGAGGGAGAAACCGTACTTCTTGACGATCATCGTGTTCGCACCCACCCCGAACCGCCGCGCGAAGCTCAGCAGCCGTTTGATGCCCGCGGGACCCGGCGTGCCGACACGGATCGGCGTGTCGATACCGCGGGTGCGCACCTCCCGGATCCACTCGACGACGGGAGTGGTGTCGAACGCGAACTGGGTCAGGATGGTGGCATCCAGACCCTGCTCGGAGAGCGCCTTCGACTTGTCCTCGAGCGCCTTCCACAGAACGTCGCCCGGGATGTCGGGGTGCCCTTCGGGGTAGCCCGCGATGCTCACCTCACGCACTCCGTACTTCTGCAGCACCCCGGAGCGGATGACCGCGAGCGAGTCCTCATACGGACCCTCGGGTATTGCAGGGTCACCGCCGACCGCGAACACGTGCCCGGAGGCGCCGATCTCCTGCAGGGCGCCGAGGTACTCCTCGAGTTGCGCCTCCGACGAGAGCCGCCTGGCCGAGATGTGCGGTACGGGAACGAAGCCGGCCTCGATCACCGCCTTCGAGGCAGCAATGCGCATGGCGAGATCCTCGTTGCCGAGAAAGGTGACATTCACTTTCGAGCCGGCCGGAATCGCGTCCTTCGCCTCGAGCAGGCCGGGTATGTCCTTGCCCGTCATTTCGAGTGAATAACCGGCCAGGAGGGCAACGGCCGCCGTGCTGTTCTGGCCTGGGGAAGGGGATCGAGACACAGGTCGTCATCCTTTGCGAAGTCGGATATCAACGCTTCGTTGCGTTGCCCTCCTGAATTTACCTATGTCCATAGGTAATGTCCAGAGGTACCGCTACTCTCGGCCGTACGGAACGAAGGAGTTCGCATGAGCGAGTCTCTGGCGGATGCCCTGGCCACCCTGATGCGTCCAGGCCTGACGGCAGCGATGTGGGCATCTCGCATGACGCCGGTTACATCACCGGAGCCCAGGTCTTCGTCTCCCTCGCGAGGGTGGCCGCAGAATTCGCCGAACCCGGCAACGCCGTGACCGTCGTGTGGGGCGAAGACCCCAACTCGCGCCGACGTGATACCCCGGCAGGAACTCCTCGCGGGTATCACTAGCCGGTCTCTTCTCGGTCAGGGAGTGGGAGTCACGGTCCAGGTGCCGTTGGTCTGTATAGCCATCACCCCAGGGAGGTCCGCATCGAAGACCTCCGAGAACGCTCCGGTGTCGCCGAAGACCTGAGGGTTGCCCGAGGTGGTGAACACCCGTCCCGAGAAGGAATCGCCAGCGCCGGCCACGAACCCTCCGCCTGGACGATGAGCATCTGATCGGCCGGGTCGTCCTCGAAGACATCCATCAGGAACGACCCGTTCATCGGTGCGGCCGCCCCTTCCGCCACGGGGCCAGCGTCGAGGGTTCCGGCCACAGGTTCCGCGGTCGCCGGAGTCGTCACTGTGGGTGTCGGAGTCGGCGTCACGAGGTCCTCGATGCGGGCGTGGGTCGAGGCCGCCTGGCTCGTTGGACTGTACGACAGGTGCCCGCTTCCCCATTTGATCCTCCTCCTGCCGGTCGATGTCCTGGTTCTTCGTCGCCACCGGCCCGCACCCGATCAGCCTCCGCCTGTCTGAGCCACCAGAAAAAGCGTCCTACGAGGAGTCGAGTCAGTCATGACTCTGGTTCGGTGCGTGTCTGTCTGAGGAGTTGTCCCGGGGTGAGCCCGAAGGTGGTGCGGGCGGCGTGCCGGAGTTCTTTAGGACTCATACCCGCCTCTTTCGCGAGTGCCGCTAACGTCAGCGGGTGGGCGTTCTGCGGGATCGCGCGTATTGCGGCGTCCAGACGGGTGTGCTGGATGGTCTCCCGGATGGTGTGCCCGTTCGCCGCGAACGCCCGCTGGAGATGCCTCAGCGACAGATTCAGCTGTCTGGCGATATCCGCCGGTTCCAGTGCGGGGTCGTCGTATCTCGCCTGAATGATCGCAACTGCGGCTTCGTAAGCGCCTTCCACCCGCATCTCTTCGGTGTGCGACGTGTGGGTTTGTGCGAAGAGTGCTGCTGCGAGTTCGACGAACACGGCTTTCGAAGGGTGCCCGGCAGACACCGGTTCCGGGCTCGGGGTGGCGGTGAAGGTTCTCAGAAACGAGAGGGTGGGCCTGAGTAGGTGGGATCGGGAATCGATCCGGCCTGCCGGCGCCGATGGGCGACGTCCCGGCCCGGTCAAGAGACGGTCCTGGACCGAGATCACCAGAAACCGGGTGGGAAGGTGTGTTTCGCAGGAGATGTGCGCCCAGCCGGGAGCCCAGCCTGCGTCACCGGTGGCGAAAGTGTGGGTGCGGTCACCGCCGAGGAAGGAGTACCTCCCTTTGTCTATGAAGAAAAGGCTGGTGTAGCCCGAGTCCGAAACGTCCACGACAGGCCGCGGTGCGACCAGGCATTCGGACTGCTCGATCCGGGAGACGATCACATCCCCGAAAATCCACCGACGACCCTGGTACTGGAACTCGCCGGGCCCGGTATTCACGATCATCCACGGCGCCGCGCGAAGAGCTTCCGCCCCGGTCAGCGACCAGCTCTGCACCGTCACAATCGCTTACACCCCGCGATCCCACCCACGCCAGCAAACTCCGCCCCAGCTATTCGCGGGGAGCCCAGCATAACCCCGGGGACCATTCAACAGCCTCGGGCCCTGTGGGTCACGGTCGAAATCGAGGCAGCTCGAGCCCAGCCAGAGGGCTCGGTGACCGTCACCTCACGGTTTCAGGCTGAGATCGCGGGTCGCGGCGGGCAGGACGACCACGAAGTGTGCGCCTGTCGTGAGCGATTCAGTGATGTGGACCTGCCCGCCGTGCGCGTGGGCGATCTCGGCGGCAATGGAAAGGCCAAGCCCCGAGTTCCCCTTCGAACGATTCCGGCTGCTGTCGAGCCGCACGAAGCGTTCGAAGACCCGCTCCCGCTCCGCCGCCGGAATACCCGGGCCATCGTCGACAATCTCGATCACGGCGGTGTCGGCTACAGGACACGCGCTGATCGCCACCGTAGTGCTGGCGTAGCGAACGGCGTTGTCAACGATATTGCGCACCAGTCGGTCGAGGTCTTGTGCGTTCCCCCGCGCAGCGAGCCCCGGCGTCACAGCAACTGTCACGGTCAGAGCACCCACCCGGGTGGACGCGACAATGCGAGCGATCAGTTCGGCGATGTCGACCCTCTCTCCCCGTGCGCCGAGTTCACCCTCGTCGGCCTTGGCCAGAACGAGCAACTGCTGTAGGAGAGTTTCGAGCCGAATGGATTGTTCCGCCGCGCGAGCAGCGATGACGGGCCACGGCGCACTGTCGGGGTGGGCAATACCCACCTCCAGAGTGGTGCGGATCGCGGCGAGTGGGCTGCGTAGCTCGTGGGAGGCATCCGCGACAAACTGTCGTTGCTTGAGCGCCGACACCTCGAGGCGCGTCAGCATCCTGTTCATGGTCAACGCGAGTTGCCCGATCTCATCGCCCACCATTGGCTCCGGCACCCGGCGCGAGAGATCGTCTGAGGTGATGTCGTTGACGGAGCGTCTGATCTGCTCGACAGGCCGAAGGGCCCGCCCCACGATCAGCCACACCGCCACGATCGAGAGCACGAGAATGATCGGCATTCCGATCAGCAGGACCCGCCCGAACTCCGAGGTCACCAGGTCGAGGATGCCGGTGTCTGTGCCGGTGATGATGACGACGGGCTCGCCATTGACGGTGGCGCGGGTGCCGACGACAATAGCCGAGTCAGGAACGATACCGCTTGCGGCGGGCAACCGCAGCGGTTGGTCGGTGCCATCGGGCAGCGAGTAGACGGCTGGCTGTCCGGCGAGGGAAGCGGTGGAGGCAAGCACGGAGCCATCTGCCGCGAGCACCTGGGCCTCGTACACGGCGTCGAAGGTGGAGCGGGCAAGCGGGGTCGTCCATCCGTTGCCCGTCGCGCCCCGCTCGATTTGAGTTGCGTACTCGCCCAGTCCCCCACTGAGGTTCTGGCGCACTGAATTGGTCTGCACGACGAACATGAGCAGCATCCCTGCCAGGATCGCTGTTGTCATTGCGACGCTCGCGATCCCGGTGACGCGCGCGCGAAGAGACCGTCTGCCGCGCCACGACTGCCAGAGCAGTGAGCCCCTCCTCGTGTCACTCACACCGTGTCGTCCTGTATGAGATATCCCTCGCCGCGCAGGGTGTGGATGACCGGAATGCTGTGAGACGCCTCGATCCTGCGGCGCAATCGGTGCACGAGTACCTCCACGACCGCGGGACCACCCTCATAGGCCGTGTCCCAGCAATGGTCGAGCAGTTCGGACTTCGAGACGACGGCGCCCTTGTGGCGCATCAGATATTCGAGAACGGACAGTTCACGGCTGGTGAGCTCGATCGACCTGTTTCCCCGCGTCACCGAGCGGCTTGACGGGTCGAAAGTGAGGCCAGCGGCCGTGAGCAAGGCAGGTCGTTCGCCAAGGCCACGCCGGGTGAGAGCACGCAGGTGCGCAAGCAACACCGGATATGCAAAAGGCTTCGCGAGATATGCGTCCGCACCGCTGTCGAGTCCTTCGGCGTGGTCAAGGTCATCGTCCATCGCGGTGAGCATGAGAACAGGCGTCCAAATGCCCTGAGCTCGCAATCGGCGACAGACGTGGTAGCCGTCCAGGCCGGGCAGCATCACGTCGAGCACAATCACATCGTGGGGCACCTCTTCGGCTTTCCACAGACCGTCGATTCCGTTCTCGGCGACATCCACCACGTAGCCTTCCGCCTGGAGGCCCCAAGCCAAGGAGGCCGACATCGCCTCTTCGTCTTCGATCACCAGAACCCTCATCCCACAAGCATCGCGCACAACCATTACAGCCCGCTTACACACCCTCAATCAGGGAGCGTTCAGCAGATGCTCAGGCGCCGAAAGGACGTGGACAGGCGTCCGACCCTAGCCTGCGGAACATGACTCTTCTGCAACGATCACCTGATCACCGCGCTGACCACGCGAACAGGTCACAGTGACCGAACTCGGCAGATCCAGAATGCGTCGAGTACCCGTCTGGGCCGGAATCGGATTTCTCATTCTGTTCTTCGCCGACAACGTCGGAGTTCAATTCGAGTTTCTCTCCTCGACAGCCCGACCGGCGGGGCAGGTCGCGCTCCTGGTTGCCGCCATACTGACGGCAGCGGCGACAATCTGGTTCTACAAGAATGTCATCCTGCGCCGGTGGGCGAACCGCGAACCAGACGAACTCGCTTCGTCGAAGATCCGGTACGGAGTCGTCGTAGGACTTCCACTCGGCGCCGCACTCCTGGGACTGGCCTTCCTCGCGACCGTGCTTGTCGGCGCCTCTGTGCCCAGAGTGTCTTCGACGTTCGAAGTTGGTGATGTCATTCAAGTTCTCATTCTTGTGGTTGTTTCGGCCGTCATCGAGGAAGTCGTCTTTCGAGGCCTGCTTTTCCATGCCCTCCAGCCCCTCATCGGATGGAAAGCATGTTTAGCCATCACGGCCCTCTTCTTCGGTGCGGCTCACCAATTGAACGCGCACGCGACCTTGTGGAGTTCATTCGCAATAGCGATCGAGGGCGGCGTTCTCTTCGGATTGCTCTTCATCTGGAAGCACAACCTCTGGTTGACGATGGGTGTGCACGCAGGCTGGAATCTCATGGAATCGCTCCTCGGCGTGCCCGTTTCAGGGCAAGAGCCACACGGTTTTCTGGATATAGAACTTCAGGGCGCCCCCCTCATCACAGGGGGTGAATTCGGAATCGAAGCCTCACTCATCACCTTCACTCTGAGCATCCTCGTCATCGGAATCGTCATCGTCCTGTGGAGGCGATCACTCTCGAACGTGAACGGATTGTCCGCGTCATGTTCCTGTCATGTGAAGCCAAGGATGCTAGGGGGCAGAACACCGACATGACCGGAGACAACATATGCCCTCGAATAAGAAGATCGCCTGCCTGATTGCCGGTGTGGCCCTAGCCGCGCTTCTCTCGAGCTGTGCGGCGTCCGCGGCGACGGGCGGTTCCGATGTAATGACCTCACAGAGTGTGGCCCAGCCCGGCGGCAACGCCGAAAAGGGGGCGGCGAACGTCAAGAAGATCGTTCAGCCCCCGGCGGCCGCACCGTTCGACTACCAGCTCGGCGGCCCCTACACACCGCGTAAGGGAGTGTCCGTCGTGGAGCGTGACCGGACAGCCGAGCCTGCACAGGGCCTGTACAACATCTGCTACGTGAACGGGTTTCAGACCCAGCCGAATGAGTCCAAGTCCTTCGCGAAGGCGCACCCCAACCTGGTACTGCAGAAAGGGGGGAAGCCGCTCGTCGATCCCGGTTGGCCCGACGAGTACATCTTCGACACCTCGACCCAGGCCAAACGGGTTCAGTTGACGAACATCGTCGGCTCGTGGATCGACGGATGCGCGAAATCCGGATATGCGGCCGTGGAAATCGACAATCTGGATTCGTACACCCGATCACAACGCCTCCTCACCGCAGCCGACAACCTTGCTCTGGCGAAGGCATACGCTGCGGCGGCGCACGCGTCGGGGTTGGCGATAGCGCAGAAGAACACAGCCGATCTTGCTCCGAAGCTCAAAGCCTTGGGCTATGACTTTGCGGTCACCGAGTCCTGTTTCGAGTTCGAAGAGTGCTCCTCCTACACCGACCGCTATAAAGCTGTGTACGACATCGAGTACACCGACGAACTCGGCGAATCGGGGTTCACCGATGCCTGCACCGACCCACATCGCCCGGCAACGATGATCCTTCGCGATCACAACCTCGTGACCCCGAACAGTGGTGACTACGTCTACAGAGCCTGCGCGGCGAAGTAGCCGCAAACCGACGACAACGAGGCCTGCCCTGCGCCAGCCGCACAGACGCGATACTGGGTTCATGCGAATTCTCCTGCTTGAGGACGACGCCGTCATGCGCTCTCACGTGAGCGCCGCACTGCGGTCGCGTGGGCATGCGGTCGACGAGACCGATAGCCTCGTCGGCGCCGACGAACGCACGTTCATCACGGAATACAGTGCCGCAGTGTTCGACCGCTTCGTCACAGATGGCGATTCAGTCGACCTCGTCAAAACGATGCGATCACGGGGTGATCACACACCGGTCATCTTCCTGACTGCCGCCGGCGACGTCGATGACCGCATCGACGGACTGGATTCCGGGGGCGACGACTATCTCACGAAGCCATTCGCCCTCGGGGAGCTGTTGGCCCGGGTCAGGGCGATCGCGCGGCGCCCCGTGTCCGCAGAAGCACCGCTGATCGAGTATCAGGATCTGCGAGTCGATACCGTTTCCTTCTGGGCAGAACGCGGCGGGCGAGCACTGAATCTGACGGCGAAGGAATTCGCTATCCTTGCTTTCCTGACGCGCCGCGCCGGCGATGTCGTGTCACGGAGCGACCTCATCGAGCACTGTTGGGACGAGTTCGCTGATCCGCGCAGCAACATCGTCGACGTTCGCGTCGGGCTGCTCCGCCAGAAGCTCGGCGACCCTCCGATCCTCCACACCGTTCGCGGTGTCGGTTACACGATCCGCTGATGCCATCGACAGCATCGTCGCAGCCAACACGCATCATCCGCAGGCTTCGCGTGCGTCTCATCATCGCGTTCGTCGCCGTCGCAACGCTCGGAATTGTCGGACTGGGCGTGACCCTCGTCTTCATCGACACAGCTAATCGCACTCGAACGCTCGACGAGCAACTCAACGGGCTGGCCTCCCGCGCCGCTGCCCTGGTCTATGTCGAGGGGGGCCAGATAAGGACGGATGCCGTTAGCGACGACGCGGTCTTCGAGCAGGCCCCAGTCCTCGTGATCTACCGAGCAGAGACCGCCGCAACAGCGACCTCCATCACGCTTGAGACCATTGCCACCAACTCGACGAGACAGACAACTGCGCTGAACGGTACTGCCTCCGACGCCATCCTGGACGGTTCCGAGCGCGGCACTCGCGAGACAGTGGAATTCGACCGAGACTCCTGGCGGGTGGTCGCCCTTCCCTGGTTCGACGGGCCCGACGTTGGCGGCGCCGTGGTGGCCGCGGCACCACAACCTCGCGCGCTCGACAGCGACATCCTCCTTCCACTGAGCCTCGGGGGTGCGATCCTTGACCTGCTGCTGATCGCGGTAGCCTCGCTTGCAATTCATCGCGGCTTCCGTTCCGCAGTGATCGCAGTGAGCGAGCGTGACCAATTCGTCGCCATGGCCGCACACGAGATGCGAAGCCCGCTCGCCCGGGTCCGGGCGTCAGCCGAGTCGTTGCTCCGCGACTCATCGCGCGACAGCTCTCAGGCTGTCGTCCTCCAATCGTTCGTTGAGGATCTCGACAGCACCGGGCGAACGGTCAACAACCTCCTCCTCGCTGCCCGGATCAATCAGGCAACCGCGTCCGCGCGGCACGAAGTGGTTCGACTCGACCGGATCGCAGCTGACCTCGAACACATCAGCCCGTCGGTGCTCGTCGAGATCACAGAGCCTGTCACCGTCATCGGGGATCCCAGCCTCCTGAGACACGCACTGACCAACCTCGTCGAGAACGCGTCCAAGCATGGCGGCATCGACGGGCGTTCGATGATCATCAACGTCCGTGTCGAGACAGACGGCCGAGCAGTCACGGTGAGTGTCCGCGACAATGGCGTCGGGCTCCCCGAAGGCCACGACGTTGTGCAGCCGTTTGTCAGTGTGGGAGGCAGCCCGGACAGCCACGGGCTTGGCCTGACTCTCGTCGCTTGGATCGCCGAGCAGCATGGTGCAACCCTCCGCCTGCAAAGGATGTCCGAGGGCACAAGCGTCGAACTCATCTTTCCGCGATACGGCTAGCCGATGCGGACGTGACGTGGCGGTCGAATCGACACCCCGATCGGCGAGAAACCTGCACGAGCCCCATCGGGAATGCGCGTCGCAGTGAGACGAACCTGACCCGAATCAGGTCGACTCCCGCACGACGAGGCTCAAGCCGATGACCTTCGCCTCCCCTGCAGCCGCAGGATTTCCGGCGAGCAGCCGGTCGAGGACGTCGAGCGCGACGTCTGCGAGCTCTCCTTTGTCAATCGACAGGGTCGTGAGTTCCGGAGTCACGAATCGCCCGATCTGGAGACCGTCGATGCCCACCACGGCGACATCTTCTGGCACACGTCGGTGAAGTCGCGACATGGCCTTGAGCACACCGATGGCCATCACGTCGTTGTAGACAAGCGCGGCGTCCACATCAGGGGCTCGCAGAACGAGCTGCTCGGCGGCCTCCATGCCACCCTCAATCGACTCCTCTGCACTGATTTCCGGCGTGCCCGCAGGCCACACCAGATCGTGGCCTTCGAGATACGCGCGGTAGACCTTTCGTCGGTCGTCCGGCCCAGATTCGGAGTCGATGAAGGCGATCCGCCGCCGACCGGTTGCGACGAGATGATCAAGCGCTGCCGTGATCCCAGAATCCACGTCGAGAACGATCCGACCGTTCAGTCGTGCGTGGTCTGCGCCATCGAGCATCAGAAGAGGCAGGCCGAGAGCCCCACCTCGGAGCACCGCTTCTGGTAGTAGATCCATGGTGTCCTGGTTGCAGCCTGTCAGGGTGAGAGCGTCGACCCCCGCAACAATCGATGCCAACTGCGCCCGGCCTTTCTCTCTGTCTCCGCCGATGTCGCACAGCAGCACACTCCATCCCCTCTCTGCCGCGGCGCGACTGAGAGCTGAGGCGAGCTCGGCGAAGTACGGGTTTGAAAGGTCTTCGAGCACAAGCCCGACCGTTCTGCGACGCCCGTGAACCATGTTCTGCGCAGCACGGTTCGGGCGATAGTTGAGTTCCATGGCAGCGGCAATGACCCGCGCCCGGGTGGCTGCGCTGACATCGACCATATCGTTCAGTGCCCGCGTCACCGTCTGCCGGGACACACCCGCTCGCTCCGCGACGTCGACGATGGTGCTCGCGCCCGAGTTCTTTGCCATGAACCGACTCTACTGCTACGTTTGGCGCACCGTGAACGTTCACGGCCGTCCCGCGAACAGGAATGAAATGCCCTCTACTCTGACCCAGGCTTCCGGTCCCCTGCGCGGAGTTCGCCGCGCACGAGTCGCCGTCAACGTCCTCTTCTTCACGAACGGCGCCCTCATCTCCAACCTCATCCCGAGGTACCCGCAGATCAAAGACGACCTCGGCCTGACGAATGCCTCCTTCGGCGCGGCTGTTGCCGCATTCCCGCTGGGCGCGCTCCTTGCAGGATTGACGGCTGGGCTGCTCATCCGGCGTTTTCGCTCATCCCGCGTAGCCGTCGCCGCCACTCTGGTGACAGCCATCGGCCTTCTCCTGGCCGGCTTCGCCACGAGCTGGGCGGTGCTGGCGCTCACCCTCCTCATCGCAGGCGCAATGGATTCGATCACCGACGTCGCGCAGAACTCCCACGGCCTGCGCGTACAGAAGCTCTTCGGGCGGTCGATCATCAATTCCTTCCACGCCGTCTGGTCAGTAGGCGCCGTGACAGGCGGAGTGATGGGCGCAGCCGCCGCTGCACTCTCTGTGCCGTTGCTGACGCACCTCACCATCTCCGCTGTGCTCCTCGGCGGGATCGCTGTCGTCTCGTACCGATGGTTGCTGACCGGGCCAGAACCCGAGATCGAACCATCAACGACACAATCGCGGGAAGCGGGGAGTGCAGGGGCAGGCAGCGCAGACGGTCGCATTCGTCAGAGACACCTGACACGGATCCTGCGGTACGGCGTCATTCTTGCTCTGGTTGTCATTGCTTCCAGCGGAGCAATCGTTGAGGACGCCGGCAGCTCCTGGTCTGCGATCTACCTCACCGGCGACCTCGGCGCATCAGCGTTCGTCGCCGGGCTCGGCTTCATCGCCCTGCAGAGCATGCAGTTCGTCGGACGCCTCCTCGCCGACCGCATGGTCGACCGATTCGGGCAGCGCGCCGTTGCCCGCGCTGGCGGCATCATCGTCTTCGTGGGCATGGGCGCCGCCCTCGCCTTCCCCACCATCCCCGGCACAATCATCGGGTTCGGACTCGCCGGGTTCGGCGTCGCAAGCCTCATCCCCGCCGCCATGCACACCGCCGACACCCTGCCGGGGCTCCGACCCGGAACAGGCCTCACCATCGTGAGCTGGCTCCTTCGCGTCGGCTTCCTCATCTCACCCCCGATCGTCGGCGCGATCGCCGACGCGTCCTCGCTCCGGTTCGGCCTCCTCGTCGTGCCCGCCGCGGGACTCCTCGTTCTCCTCTTCTCCTCCGTACTCGGAACCCGCAGCTCGAACTCGTCACCCTCGGCCGGCAGTTCCTCCGCAGAGCGATTGACAGCATCGCGTTAGTCCAGTCTCGCCACATTTCACACAAACTGACCCGATCACTCGAACTGCACCGCGCGGACCCATTCCTCGGTATGCAGATCGCGGCCACACGCATCGATCCCGATAGTCCCCTGGATCCGAATCGCTATCCAGGCAGCATCCGACCGAACGCCACATCACGTCTATCGGTCGCACGCTTGATCCGCGGCGGCGCGCTCCCGAGCTGACTCTGTGCGCGAGCGATCTGCTCATCCGACTGCCTGGGCGCTGACGGAGTGGCCGCTTTCGCCGGACCGACCCCGCCGCAACCTGTTGCCGACAGCATCCACCGAGCAGCTGCCGAGTTCATCACCGAGGCCAGAGCACCATGGGCACCGTGGCGTTCGAGCTCACGAATAGCCAGAGTCTTCGACGATGTCGAGAATGCATGGGCATCATCTCGATTGGGGATCCAAATCCGTTCGACTGCGCTTGATCTCGAGGAACGAAACTAGCTTCATGATCGAAGCAGCCTTTCCGCTCACGAGTATCTGGTCCGTCGAACCGAACCCATACGGGGGTTCTGCTGCGAGGGCGGGCAGTTAGGGATGGAGGTTGGTGTCCGCGTCTGTTGTGCGCCATGACGTGAAGTGAACGACGAGGCCCGCCCGTGACGGAGCGCAGCAGTACGGCCCGGCAGTGACCGTGGCCTCTGCCCGCAAAGGCGCCACCCGAACGAGGCGCCATGATTCTTCATCCACCCGGGCCCGGATCGTGATCGCGTCTCCCGAACGGCTTGCCCGCATGGTTACGGTGCGCCCTGCCCATCCTGACGTCGATCCGAGGGACCAGTCGGACTCTCCTCGGGTCACGACGGCACCAAGGTGCGCTTCACCGTCGCTCCACTCGACGCCGGCCTTGATCCACTCGGTGTCGCTGACGCGGAGGAAGACACCTGCCTGGTCGAACTGTTCCGAGAAGTTCAACTCGAACGACACCTCGACTGCGGCGGTCTGCTTCAGGGGTGCGAGGAGAGCGTGGGCGTTGTCGTGGATGAAGCCGTACGAGGTGATCCGCCAAGCGTCGCTTCCCTCAACGGCGGTCACGCGCATGCCGTCGTCGTCGACCTCTACGTGCTCGGGTTCGGTGCTCCATCTGCCCGCAGACCATTCAGTATTCTTCATGCGGTCGAACTCCTTTCAGTCGGCCGGGTGAAGTCTTCCCCAACTTCACCCGACGCCCACGGTAGACGAGGATGGGATGCTCGCCACGTTGGATCGTAGTCCGTCAGCGATCGTCGTGTGAGCCCCGGCGGATCCCAAGCCCCCCTCGCCCGCCGCAAGACGTTCTCGCCAGCACGCCAAAGCCAAGGGGCTTTCGGCTGTGGTGTTCTTTCCCCTGTCGAGGAGCGGGCGAGGCCGGCGGAGTCGCGCCTGCTGAAGCCGCCTGCGACTGGCCTCGGAGCAGAAGGTGACCCTGCTCCACCGCTGCCTGCGGGCTCGACACGGGCGCGCGACTCGGCACGGGAATGCAGGGTCACGACCACCACCGCCGCCAGCCACAGAACCGCGACGACTGTGAACGAGGCGCCTTCGAGGCCGTCGGCCACGTCGGCCACGGGGTTCGGTAGGCCGAGGCGGGCGGCAAGCCAGCCGGCCGCCGCGATGCCGGCGAACCCGGCAGCACCCAGACGCAGCGGGCGGTACAGCCGGGTGCGGGCGAGCAGCATGAGCGGCGGCAGCACGAGCGCGACGACGGCGAGTTGCATCAGTTCGATGCCGATGTTGAAGCCCAGCAGGCTGAGGGCCAGCTGCCCGCCCGACAGGTCGAGTTCGGTGAGGGTGGCCGAGAAGGCCATGCCGTGCACGAGCCCGAAGATGCCCGCGATCAGGGCCTCCCGGCCCGGGAAGATCGGGCGGAGCGCGTGCACCGCGGCGACCAGGATGCTGACGGCGATCAGCGCCTCGACGGCCTGTTGCGGTACCGGCAGTCCGAGCGCCCCGAGTGCCAGGGTGATCGAGTGGCCCACGGTGAATGAGAGGGTGATGGTGGCGATACGCCGTACCGAACGCCTGGCCGTCACCACCCCGGCCCAGCGTCGCCTGATCGACAGCAGGGGCGCCGGAAGCAGCAGGGTGAGCAGGAACAGTTGGTGGTCCACTCCGTCACGGATGTGGTCGACGCCGAGACTGACCATGCTCACGAACCCGGTCCATGCGCTGCCGTCCCCGAGATCGACCTCGAGGGAGGAGACGACCCCGGTGACGGTGTCGAGGCGGATGGTGCCGAGTTCGCGGGTGGTGCCGAGTGCTCCGGATGCCCAGTCCGACCGCACCGAGACGATGACGATGTGCGTGATCTCCTTGTCGACGACCACCGTGTAGCCGAGCTCGAAATCGCGCTCGCTCAGACCGGGCGGGGGCGTGAGGTGGGCGACGGCGGTGATGTACCCGAAGACGCCGGTGCCGAGTTCTTCGGTGCTGCCCGAGCCGAAGGTGTCGACGGTGACCGTCCAGGCCTGGCCCGAGGTGGAGGTGGGTTGGAAGTGGGCGAGGATGTACGCCCGCAGTGCGTCTTCTTGGGCAGCGACCTCGGCGGCGCTGCCCGATCCGAGGTCGATTCCGCTGGCCGCCTCGATGTCGTCGAGGGGAATGCGAAGGCTCGCATCGACCTCCGACTCGTGAACGTCGAGCACCACGGTGGTGGTGGGCAGGATATGCGCCGAGGCCGACTGGGCAGAGAACACGACGAGCCCCGTCACCATGGCCAGCAGGAGCAGCATGCCGAGGCCGAGGCGGTGCATCCGGCCCGCCCCGGCGGTGCGTGCTGCCCGGTTCACGCCTTCGTTCCGCCGTAGTCGGTGGTGCGGTCCCGCCACACCGAGTGTGGGTGGTTGCCGGCGAGCACGATGCCGTGCTGCATGGAGTACTCGATCCAGACCGACGGCCCGTCGATGCGTACGTAGTCGTTCTGCTCGGTGAGGGCGGTCGTGCCCGAGTATGCGACGTAGGTGTCGGCGAGTTCGCCCTGGTACTTCGAAAGGATGGTGGCGGCATCCGCATCGGCGATGTCGTTCACATACCCCGCGATCGCAGCGAGCACGAGAGCCTTCTGCGTGTCGGAGAGCACGGAGACCTGCAGTCCCTCGTGTGCGGTGGGGAAGGCCCAGTCGTTGCCGGGAGTGAGCACGATGTCGCTGTAGACCGAGCCGAGCTTCGCCGTGGCGAGCTGGTCGGTGGTGAGGCCGGCGAGCAGTGCGGTGAACGCTGCGGCCTTGACGGCGAGCGGCTGGTTCGTGCGGCCGTTGCCGTCGAACGCGCTGAACGGCTCGATTCCCCGGAAGGCGGGTGTGGCGCCGACGAGGGTGGCGTTGTTGTAGGTGTTCGCGACGGCGAGGTGGTGACCGCCGAACTGGAACTCCCACATTCCGGTGTCGGAGGGCGCGCCGAGGAACGAGATGTAGAAGTTGGCACGGCCGTAGTCGCTGCCGCCCCCGTTCGCTTCGAGGTAGTCGTCGGCGTTGAGGTGCTGCTGGATCTCGTCGTAGCCGAGACCGGCAGTGCTGCCGGTCACCGCCGCGAGCAGGGCATTGAACGAGGCGAGCTGGCTGTCGCTGAGGTCACCCAGCGAGAGGCCGAGCCGGGGGCCCGCGCTACCCGTGCCCTGGCCGCCGGTCATGCCGCCGGCCGGTGCGCCGCTCGGTATGGTGCTGCCGCCAGGTGCGCCGCTCGGCATCGCGCCGCCACCGGCGCCACCTGCACCGCCCATGCCGCCCGAGCCGCCCAGCAGGCCCTGCGGGAGGTTCGACCACAGCTCGGCGTTGGCGAGCGTGTATTCGTGCACCAGAGTCGCCTGCTGGTCGGTGCTGAGCGTCGCCTGGAATGCCTGCGCCAGCGCGGCGATGCTCCCCGGAGCAGCCGGAGCAGCCGGAGCAGCCGGAGCGGCCGTCGGAATGGCGGTCGCGGTGGAGGTGGCAGTGGCGGTAGAGGCCGCCGTCGTGCTGCACCCCGCGAGGAAGAGTGCGGCGACCGGGATGCTCCCGAGAAGGGCGCGCCGGCTGAGGGACGGGGTGTCGAGGAAGGGTGTCGTTTTCGGCATGCCCGGAGCCTAGAAAATACACCTATGCCCGAGCCCTGCGCACTCTATGAACTGGCCGGCCACGTCCCCCTCGTGAAACACCACCTCACCGAGAGGGTGTCCGTGAACCAGCTCGCCGCCATGGCCGGACTCAGCCCGACCCACTTCTCGTGGCTGTTCAAACAGCAGACCGGCTCCCCCGTGCTGCACTACCAGACGCAGTTGCGCATGGCGCGGGCCCGCGAGCTGCTCGACACGACCGATGACCAGGTCAGCACGGTGGCCGCCCTCGTGGGCTACGACGACGCCTTCTACTTCTCGAGGCAGTTCCGGAAGATCCACGGAACGACTCCCCTCCGCTACCGAGCCCTGCACAAGGGTTGACGAGGCGCGCTGGTATCGGGAGCATCCACGACCGCCGCCGTCGGGTTCGCTCTCGAGCACCCGACGGCGGAAGATCATCAACCAGGCGAAGTAGACCGCTCCCGCCAGAAGCAGCCCGAGCACCACGAGCGAGGGCACGAAGGCATCGGGCGGGGTCACCAGCACGAACAGCACCAGCGCCACCCACACCAGTGCCACCACGGTGACCGGCAGTTCGAAGCGGCCGAGACTGAACCCCCCGGGCTTCTTCTCGAGCGTGCCGCGAACCACCAGGTAGAGCACCACGATGCCCCCGTACATCAGGGCCGGCAGCAGGGTCCCCCCGACGATCAGCTGGATCAGTGCGTCACCGGGCAGCGCGACCATCAGAACGATGCCGACGGCGACGATCAGCACCGTCGCGGCAACAGGCGTTCGCGTCACCGGGTTCACCCGGCTCATCAGCCGTGCCGCGGGGAACCGGCCGTCACGGGCCATCGCGAAGACCTGCCGCGAGCAGGCCGCCATCACGACCATGCCGGCGCCGAAGAACGCGAACGCGATGCCGCCGAGCAGGATCCGCTCCCAGACCGGGCCGAGTTGGCCCCGGATGATCGCCGCAACCGGTGAGGGATCGGCGGTGACAGCATCCACGTCCTTGATCGAGACCGTGAGAACGATGAGGAAGACGAGGCCCGCGACGCTCGCCGCGATCACCGAACCCACAATCGCCCGCGGAACGGTGCGGAACGGGTTCTTCGCCTCCTCGGCCAGGTTCGCCGCAGAGTCGAAGCCGACCAGGGTGGTGAGCCCCATCAGCGCACCGGCCGCGAGGCCTCCCCCGATGGCGAAGTAGTCCGGGTCGCCGAGAGTCGTTCCGCGGGAGACGAGAGTGGCGGCATCCCCACCCCCGGTCACAGCCAGCACGATCAGCAGCCCGACCACCAGCACCGCGATGATGCCCAGTTCGACGGCCACCGCAGCCGACGTGATCAGGCCGAACAGCCTCGTCGACGCGATCACCAGGGCCGCCTGCACGACGAGGATCACGAGGGTCAGGATGCGCGCCATCCCTTCATCGGCGTCCATTCCGAGCAGCGGCATCACCGCCTGGCTCGCCATCGCGTTGGCCATCGTGACGACCGCGATGGCGAGGTACCAGAAGCTCAGCCAGCCGAAGAACCACCCCACCTTCGGGTTCGCGAGCCGGGAGGCCCACTGGTACGACGAGCCGCTCAGGGCGATGCGGGCGGCGAACTGGGCGACGACGAGCGCGACGAGCGTCTGTCCGACGGCGGCGAGCACCCACAGCCAGATACCGACCGGCCCCGAGGTCTGGAGCATCTCGCCATAGGTCGCGAACACGCCGACCGCCACCGAGATGAAGGCGAACGAGATCGCGAAGACCTGGAAACCGCCGAGCGTGCGTTTGAGCTGCGGCTCGCTCGTCGGGGCGGAGGGGAGGGGAGCTGAGCTTCAGCGTGCCACGGGCTCCACTGTGTCGAGGAGGTGCAGCTCGGCGCGGGTGGGCAGTCCCTCCCAGTCTCCGGGAGCGAGGCACGCGAACGCGCCGGCCTGCGCCGCGAGCGCGAGCCGCGCCTCAGGCGTCGAGCCGCCCGGATCCCCCGGCAGCAGCAGCTCGGCCAGATACCCCGCCACGAAGGCGTCGCCCGCTCCGACGGTGTCGAGCGGGCTGATCGGCACGGGTGGCTGCCAGTGCACGGCGCCGTCGATCACGGCGACCGCACCGAGGTGTCCGCGCTTGATGATCGCCTGCGCCGGTCCGAACTCGGCGAGCCGGGCCGCCAATACCTCGGACGGCGCCTCGCCGACGACAAGCGCGGCCTCGTCATAACCCGCGAACACGACGTCGACGAGCGGGAGCAGGCGTCGGTAGGCGTCGGCAGCGGCCTCCGCGCTCCAGAGTGTCGAGCGGTAGTTGAGGTCGAACGAGATGGTGACTCCGGATGCCCGGGCCAGCCCGATCGCTTCGAACACCGCGTCGGCAGCCGACGCCGAGAGCGCAGGCGTGATGCCCGTGAGGTGAAGGACGCCCGCACCACGCACGAGATCCTCGTCGAGGTCTTCGACCGAGAACCTCGAACCGGCACTGCCGGCACGGTAGTAGGTCACCTTCTGGGTGTGGGCGGTGCGGCGCTCCTTGATCATGAGACCGGTGGGAGCGCCCCCATCCACGATCGCCCGAACCTCCACACCCTCGGCACGGATCTCCCGCACCACCAGCTGCCCGAGCGAGTCGTCGCCGACCCGGCCGCACCAGACGGCGGAGCCCCCGAGTCGAGACACACCGATGGCCACGTTCGACTCCGAGCCGCCGATGCCGAGGCCGAGCGACGAGGCGTGGGCCAGAGGTCCGGGCTGTTCGGCTTTCAGCAGGGCCATCGTCTCGCCGAACGTCACCAGGTAGGGCGCCCGTGGCGCGCGGAGGTTCACGCGGCTGCCTCTGCAACAGCCGCGGCGAGCCGGGTCGCCCGCTCAGTGAGAGCGCGGAGGTCGCCGCCCGCGAAAGCGTCGCCGAGCAGCGGGCCGCCGACGCTCACGGCCAGCGCTCCAGCCTTCATCCATCGCACCGCATCGTCGATCCCCACCCCGCCTGAGGGAATGACCTGGATGCCCGGGAAGGGCCCGCGGAGCATCGAGATGTAACTCTCGCCGACGAGCGAGGCGGGGAAGACCTTCACCGCGGTACCGCCCGCCGCCCAGCCGGTGTGCAGTTCGGTCGGTGTCAGTCCGCCGGGAAAGGTGGGGATGCCGCGGGAGACCGCCGCCTCGATGATGCCGGTCGAGGTCACGGGGGTGACCAGGTACGAAGCGCCCGCCTCGATCGCTTCGACAGCCTGGGCCACCGTTGTCACCGTGCCGACTCCGATCTCGGCGTCGGCACCGAAACGTTCGCGGAGCGCGGGCAGGTGTTCGAAGACCCCGGCCGTGCTCAGGGTCAGTTCGATCGACTTCACCCCGCCGCCGACGAGCGCCTCGATGACGGGTTCGTACTCGACGGCGTGGGTTGCCCGGAGCACCGCTATGACCCTCGTGTCGAGCAGCAGCCTGGAGGGGCGGGGGCGGAGGGGCGTGACGGTTGTCGGCATCGGGTTCCTCGAGGTCATCGGAGTGGAGAGGAGTCGGAGGCGCCGAGCCGGAGCATGACTTTGCTGCTGCCCGCTCTACGGTCGGCGGCGACCTGCATGGCCGCACCGGCGTCGGCCAGGTCGAAGCGGTGCGTCACGATGGGCGAGAGGTCGACCCCGCCCGCCATGGCCTCGAGCGCGTCGTCGATCTCGTCGACGAAGCGGTACGACCCGATCCAGGTGATCTCGCGCGTGACGAGGTCGCCGAGGGCGGCCGGCGTCGGCGTACCCGGCAGGTTGCCGACCTGCACGAGCGTGCCACCCCGAGCCGTCGCGCGGAGCACGGATCCGAGCGCACCGGATGCTCCCGAGGTCTCGAAGACGAGTTCGGTGTCAGTCGGCAGCACACCGCCGGCGGCGACGTTCACTGTCGTCGTGGCACCGAGCTCCTCTGCGATCGCGAGAGCGCTGTCCTGGATGTCCGCGGCCGTGACCGTCGCGGCACCCCGATACTTCAGGGCGGCGACCACGAGCGAACCGATCGGCCCGGCGCCGTTCACCAGCACATCCCTGCCCCGCACGTCGCCCGCGCGGTTCACGGCGTGCAGCGCCACCGCGAAGGGCTCGGCGAGCGCGCCGCTCAGGGTGTCGACGCCGGATGGCAGCAGCCTGATCATCCCGGCGTCCACCGCGCGGAGCTCACTGAACCCGCCGTCGGTGTGCGGGTCGAACGCCGCCGACCCGAAGTAGCGGATCTCGGGATACAGGTTGGTGCGGCCGGCGAGCCGGTCGGGCAGGGGCGCCCCACCGACCGGCTGGGAGGGATGCACAGTGACCGCGTCGCCGAGGGAGAGGTTCGTGACACCCGCTCCGACCTGCACGATGCGCCCGGCGATCTCGTGCCCGAGCACGAGGGGGTGCTTCAGCACGGCCGTACCCGACGCGCCGTGCTTGTAGTAGGAGAGGTCGGATCCGCAGATCCCGCCCCACTCCATCGCGATGACGACCTGGCCCGGCCCCGCGATGGGATCGGCGACCTCGTCGATGCGGAGATCTTCCGGCCCGTGCACGACGACGGCTCTCATGCTGCATCCTGCAGCAGCACCAGGTCGCGGCCGCGGGTCTCGGGCGCCACGATCGCGCTGACCAAGGTGATCGCCGAGTACCCGATGACCATGACGGCGAGCGGCCACCACGATCCGGTCACGGCGGTGAGGGTCGCGGCGAGCACCGGGCCGATCGCCGTCGCGAGGATGCCGCCGATCTCCTTGGCGAGGGCCAGCTGCGTGAAGCGGGTGCGGGCGCCGAAGAGCTCGGCCATCGTCACACTCTCCATCGCGAAGAGGCCGAGCACGCCGATGTTGAGTCCGACCACGATGGCTATGGTCACGAGGGTCGTGTTGCCGCTGTTGATCATGAGGAGCATCGGAACAGCGAACAGGATCGTGATGATCGTCAGAACGATGTACACCGGCCGCCTGCCGACCCTGTCACCGATCAGCCCCATCGCGGGAACCGTTGCGAAGCCGACCAGCGACCCGATCAGGATCGCATTGATGCCGACGGACTTGTCGAGCAGCAGGGTGGTGGCGAGGTAGCCGATGAGGAACGTCTGGATGAGCCCCGAGTTGCCGGCCTGGCCGAACCGCAGCCCGAGCGCGATGAGGAAGGCACGCCCCTTCCGCTGGTGGAGGCCCGCTTCGATCGTGCTGACGCTGCCGGTCGCGGCGGCGGCGAGTTCGGCGCGGGTCATCGCGACGCCGTCGATGACATCGACGCGCTGCTCGAAGACCGGGCTCTCCTTGATGGAGGTACGGATCCACACCGCGAGGATCAGCAGCACGAAGCTCGCGAGGAACGGGATGCGCCAGCCCCAGCTCTCGAGCTGGTCGCTCGGCAGCGTCGCGACCAGAATCGCCCAGATTCCGGAGGCGGCGAGGGTGCCCGAATTGGTGCCGAGCGAGACCAGGGACGCGATCAGGCCGCGCCTCGGTGTCGGCGCATACTCGGCGAGCATCACCGAGGCGCCGGCGATCTCGGCGCCGGCTCCGAAGCCCTGGATCAGGCGGAGCGCCACCAGCATGATCGGTGCCCAGATGCCCACCATGGCGTAGGTCGGCAGTACCCCGATGAGAGTGGTGGACGCTCCCATGAGGGCGATCGTGATGAAGAGCACCTTCTTGCGGCCGATCCGATCGCCCATGCGGCCGAAGTAGATCGCGCCCACCAGGCGAGCGACATAGCCGACACCGTAGGTCGCCATCGCGGCGATGAAGCCGATCGCGGGACTCACGTCGGGAAAGAAGATCTTGTTGAAGACGAGAGCGGCGGCCAGGGAGTACAGCTGGAAGTCCATGAACTCCATGGCTGTTCCGAGCCAGCCCGAGACGGCCACCTTGGCGAGTTCGCCGGACCTTGTGGCCGGTTCCGGTTCGGCGGCGGTCGGATCCGCCTCGGCATTCCGCGTCTTGTCCGTCATGACTGTGCTCCTTTGCAACTCAGGTCGCATCTGCTCGACCTCGTGCACACTACCATACAAGTACTGCCATACAAGTACGCAAGTTTTCCAGACGAGCAATAATGGGGACATGACTTTCGTCGGCTCGTCCCGCCTCCTGCCCACAGCGCCGAGGAACGCCCGCGGCCAGGCACTGGACATCATCCGCCAGAAGATCATCACCCTCGAACTCGCCCCCGGCTCCCAGCTGTCGGAGAACGAGCTCGCCGGCCAGCTCGGCCTCTCCCGCACTCCCGTGCGCGAGAGCCTGATCCTGTTGGCCGAGGAGCAGCTCGTCTCTGTCGTGCCCCAGGTCGGCACGCTCGTCTCCCCCATCGTCGAGGCGGAGATCGCGACATCCCAGTTCGTCAGGGAGTCGCTCGAACTCGCCGCCCTCAGCGAGGCCGTTTACATGGTCGATGCCGCACAGCTCGCTGGCCTCAATGCGCTGATCGCCGAGCAGCGGGTCGCCGATGAGCGAGACGACACCGAGCTGTTCTTCGCGCTCGACGAGCAGTTCCACTTCGCGCTGATGAACATTTCGCAGCACGGTTCTGCGTGGCGCACCGTGAGCCAGGCGAAGGCCCATCTCGACAGGGCCCGTCGCCTCTCACTCTCGCTCACGCAGCAGATGTCGACCCTCATCGACCAGCACCAGAGCATCGTCGATGCCGTGGCGCGGGGCGATTCCGGCGCGGCGACGGATGCCCTGCGGCGCCACCTCCGCAAGGTGTTCGACGACATCGCCCTCATCCGGGCGGCCCGCCCCGAGCTCTTCGCCCCAGCCACCCCCACGCGACGGCGCTGAGCAACCGGATCCGCACGACCTCGTCAGTCTCGTCCACCTGTGCCATACTTGTATATCAGTGAGGGACTCCACGGTTGCGCCGACCCCCCACCCGTCGTTCGCATCAGCGAGGAAACGAACGCCCCAGGCACACCAGGAACGGGCAGACATGCTCATCACCGACGCTCGAGTTGTGGTCAGCTCGCCGGGCCGCAACTACGTGACGCTCATCATCGACACGGATGAGGGCATCCGCGGTATCGGCGACGCCACCCTGAACGGCCGCGAACTCGCTGTCGAGTCGTACCTCCGCGACCATGTGGTCCCCCTCCTGATCGGCCGCGAAGCCAACCGCATCGAGGACATCTGGCACTACCTCTACAAAGGCGCGTACTGGCGACGCGGACCGGTCACCATGACGGCGATCGCGGCTGTCGACGTCGCCCTCTGGGACATCAAGGGCAAGGCGGCGGGGATGCCCGTCTACGAACTGCTCGGCGGGGCCGCCCGCACCGGGGTGATGGTCTACGGGCACGCGTCGGGCAGCGACCTCGAAGAACTCGCCGACGACTTCAGCGCCCACCTCGAGCTCGGCTACAAAGCGATCCGGGTGCAGGCGTCGATCCCAGGGGTCGAGAAGACCTACGGCATCCCCGCCCAGGGCAGCCACTATGAGCCGGCGAGCGGATCACTGCCCCAGGAGGACAGCTGGGAGACCACGTCGTACCTCGACTTCGCCCCGCGCCTGTTCGACTTCGTGCGGGACCGGTTCGGATTCGGCATACACGTGCTGCACGACGTGCACCACCGGCTGACGCCCATCGAGGCGGGCAGGCTCGGTGCCTCGCTGGAGCCCTACCGGCCGTTCTGGATGGAGGATCCGACCCCGGCCGAGGACCAGACAGCGTTCCGCCTCATCCGGCAGCACACGACCACTCCGATCGCGGTCGGTGAGGTGTTCAACTCCATCTGGGACTGCCAGACGCTCATCACCGAGCGGCTGATCGACTACATCCGCACGTCGGTGTCGCACGCCGGCGGCATCACGCACCTGCGCCGGATCTTCTCGCTCGCCGAACTCTACGGCGTGCGGAGCGGATCGCACGGGGCCGGCGACCTCTCCCCCATCACCATGGCGGCAGCGCTGCACGTCGACCTGACCATCCCGAACTTCGGCGTGCAGGAGTACATGGGGCACACGCCGCAGACCGCCGAGGTGTTCCACCACGAGTACACGTTCGACGACGGCCTGATGCACCCCGGCACCGCGCCCGGCCTCGGGGTCGAGTTCGACGAGGCGGCGGCTGCACGCTTCCCCTACAACCCGAAGTACCTGCCGGTGAACCGCCGCCTCGACGGAACGGTGCACGACTGGTGACCGGGGAAGCCCTCACCCGCGACGCCCTGGCAAGGCGCACCGGACTGCCGACGCCCACCCCACCCGTGCGCATCGTGCACCTCGGGCTCGGCGCCTTCCATCGGGCCCACCAGGCCTGGTACACGGCCCGCGCGAGCGATGGAGCCGAGTGGGGCATCGCCGCCTTCACCGGCCGGAGCCCGCAGGCGGCCCTCGAGCTGTCTCCCCAGGACGGCCTCTACACCCTCATCGAGCGAGCCGAATCCGGCGACTCTGCAACGGTGATCACCAGTATCGTCGAGGCGAACGACGGCGCGGATGTCGCGCGCCTCGCGGAGCTTCTCCGGAAGCCTGCTGTGGCGATCGTCACACTCACGATCACGGAAGCCGGCTACCGCCTCGACAGCGCGGGCCGGCCCGATCCGGCCGACCCCTCGGTCGCCGCCGACGTGGCGCTGTTGCGAGACCGGCTGACGGCGCCGAGCACCACCACCCCGCCGGCATCCGCACTCCAGGCAGCACCCAGCCTCCAGACCACACTCGGCCGGCTTCTCTTCGGCCTCAACGAGCGCCGCACCGCTGAGGCAGCCTCGGGCATCGCCGCCCCGATCGCCGTCGTGCCGTGCGACAACCTACCGGGGAACGGGCCGATCGTCGAGGCGGCCCTGCTGGCACTCGCCGAGGACATCGATCCCTCCCTGGCGGCCTGGATCGCCGGGAGCGTCTCCTTCGTCTCGACCTCGGTCGACCGCATCACTCCGAAGACCACCCCCGCCGACCTCGAGAGCGCGACCCGCCTCACCGGCTGGCACGATGCGGCCCCCGTTATGACCGAGCCGTTCTCCGACTGGGTGCTCTCCGGCGACTTCCCGGCCGGGCGCCCCGACTGGGAGAGCGCCGGCGCTCGCTTCGTCGACGAGATCGCACCGTTCGAGAACCGCAAACTGTGGTTGCTGAACGGCGCCCACAGCCTGCTGGCCTACACGGCCCGGCAGCGCGGCCACGAGACCGTCGCCTCCGCCATCGCCGACCCCGGCTGCCTCGACGCCGTGAACGCGTTCTGGGCGGAGGCGGTCATCCATCTGCCCGGCGACGTCGACCTGCAGCTCGACGCCTACCGCCGGGCCCTCCTCGAACGCTTCGGGAACACGCGCATCGAACACCGTCTTGCCCAGATCGCGAACGACGCCGTGGGGAAGCTCCGGATCCGCATCGTTCCCGTCGTGCTCGCCGAATGGGCGGCGGGCCGCTCAGGCGACGCCTCGCTCAGCGTCATCCGGGGCTGGATCTCGCAGGTGCTCCCGGGCGGCGTGCTGCACGATGGTGTGATGACGGATGCCGTCGAAGCCCAGGTGCGCGCCGCCGCCGCGCTGCCGGAGGGGGCGAGCGAGGCCCTCCTCGGACTGATCGACCCCCGCCTCATCCCACTCGAAGGAGAGAACCCATGAGAATCGACAAAGCAGAAGTCATCGTCACGAGCCCCGACCGCAACTTCGTCACCCTGAAGCTGACGACGGATGACGGCCTCACCGGCCTCGGCGACGCCACCCTCAACGGACGGGAACTCGCGGTCGTCTCGTACCTGCGCGACCACGTGGCGCCGCTGCTCATCGGAATCGACGCGCACAACATCGAGGACACCTGGCAGTTCCTCTACCGCTCGGCCTACTGGCGGCGCGGCCCGGTCACGATGGCCGCGATCGCCGCCGTCGACGTAGCGCTCTGGGACATCAAGGCCAAGGCCGCGAACATGCCCCTCTACCAGCTGCTCGGTGGGGCATCCAGAACCGGGCTGCTCGCCTACGGACACGCCTCGGGCAAGACCCAGGACGAACTCTTCGACAGCATCCGCTCGCACCAGGAACAGGGCTACCGGGCGATCCGCGTGCAGACCGGCGTGCCCGGCCTGAAGTCGATCTACGGCATCGCGTCGAACGCCACCTTCGAAGCCAATTCGGGGGTGCGCTACGACCACGAGCCCGCCCAGCGCGGCGCCCGCCCAGCGGAGGAGGACTGGGACACCCGCAGCTACCTGCGCCACGTTCCCACGGTCTTCGAGGCGGTTCGGAACGAATTCGGGCCCGAACTGCCCCTGCTGCACGACGGCCACCACCGCATGACGCCGATCCAGGCCGCTCAGCTCGGCAAATCGCTCGAACCGTACGATCTGTTCTGGCTCGAGGACTGCACCCCTGCGGAGAATCCCGAGGCGCTGCGGCTCGTCCGCCAGCACACCACCACGCCGCTCGCGATCGGTGAGATCTTCAACACCGTGTGGGACTACCAGCAGATCATCCGCGAGCAGCTGATCGACTACGTTCGGAGCGCCGTCACCCACACGGGAGGCATCAGCCACCTGCGGAAGGTGCTCGACTATGCCGCGCAGTACCAGATCAAGTCGGGGATGCACGGCCCGACCGACATCTCACCGGTCGGTATGGCCGCCGCGATGCACCTCGGTCTCGCGATCCACAACTTCGGCATCCAGGAGTACATGAAGCACGGCACCCGCACGAACGAGGTGTTCGAGCAGACGTTCACCTGGCAGAAAGGAATGCTGCACCCCGGCACCGAGCCGGGGCTGGGGGTCTCGCTGAACCTCGACGAGGCCGGCAGGTACCCGTACGAGACGGCCTACCTCCCCTACAACCGGCTCGCCGACGGAACCGTGCACGACTGGTGAACCGCAGACGACGAGCGACCGGGGCCTGACCTGCGAAACCGGCTGTGCCCAGTGTGAGCTTTCCGGGGGTCAAGCGCCCGCGGACACGAGTGATAAACAGCCGAGTCCTCGACCCCGACCAGTCGAACCGCCCGCTCAACCACACAGCAGTGACCATTAGCGAGAAGTACAAAAGCTGCCGCTCCTCGCCGTGCTCGAGGCGACCGCCGCCGCACCTTGAACACAGAAACAACCAACAGTCACCCGACCCGCGCCGGCCGCGGTAAGCAGCCAGGTATTCAACCCAGCACCACCGGCACGCGCGCCAACAGCCAGCGGGGCGCATACGGCAGTCGCTGGCAACATTCCCCCGCGCTCTCGAATCGGCGGAAGTGAACCATATCGAGGAACACGGCGTCGGCCCGGATACACGAGTGCCCCGCAGCCCTCTGAGTCCTACGGTCTCAGCGCCCAAGGAAAACTCTCCACCCCAGAAAGCTAAAGGTTAACGAGGCACCCCACTCCCCTACGGAACGGCCTCCAGAATCCGCGAGATTCCGCGATTGCCTCATGTCTTGAAAACTCATCTCGTAGTCGTGCGTGTCTCGCGCCGGTTTTTAGGAGTTTTTGAGGCGCTCTGTAGTCAGTGTCGTGGCCCACGCCTCCTCCCGTAGTGCCTAAAGTCCCGTCGTCTGACGACGTCGAGGTCGGCCCAGTAGGCAGGGATCTAGATCTATGCCATTGCGCTGGGGTTTTGTCGCTCAACGTTTAGCTTCTGGCCAATAAACGCGCCGGCGGTGTAGAGCCAGAACGGGTCACAGGTCATTCTGATCAGGTCTGGACCGTTCACCCATTGTCCGGATCAACTCAGAGAGGTCGAGAGGTTCGGTGACACACAGGTCGATGTTGGCGGGGTGGTCACGCGGAACCAGCTCAAGCGGTGCCGCTCGACCACCAGTAGGAATGACGGATACGTCGGGCATGAAGGCACCTCTTAGTCGAAACGGGTAAAGACACGGTTCAAGTAGAAGCTCGCACCCCTGCTGACGGCAGAGTCGAAAGTCCTGTTCACTGAACCTCCTCCGAGGCGACCGCAGACAATACGCGATTGAAACGCGCCACCCGTCCGATCGACGTCGTCAGCTGGGTAAGCAAACGGCCTTGTCGTACTCGAAATCGCACTCGAAAAGATTCGGGCCCGTCGCAGGTCGAGGCCGATGCTTTTCGTTGCGAGCGGCTCCGCCATTTGTCGGCAAGCGTTGTCGCGCTGAGTTTCTTTCACTGCTCGAAGGGCCGGAGCCGTTTCTCTGGAGAAAGCGACGGCTCGCGGCAGGAACGAACGACCTCCTACCAGGTGGTGGGCGGCGTCGCGAGGAAAGTGAAGTATGTCACTGCGAATACACCCACCATTCCGAGCACACACGCGATCGCTGCCCTATGGATGCGGCGCCGGGGATGCTCCTGCGGAGGCCGCGGCTTCGGCGGGGGTATTGCCGCGTCGAATCTCACGCGGCGAGCCTCGCTGAGGAGTTCGCTTGTTCCGGGCAGAAGGGGGTCGAGTTCTCCGTGCTCGAAGTGGTCTTCGATCAGGATCGCCTCGGCCAGGGTCATTGCAAGCGAATCGGTGTGGGGCATGGTCGAACTCCTTCTCTTGAGGGCTACGAGATTTTCTGACTGCCCACGTCTGAGGTTGGAGCATCCGGTGCGTCTCTGAGCGGGCCGACGCCGACGGGCACTCCCGCCTCGGGGTGGTTGATGTCGAACGCCGGTGATTCCGATCGGATACGGGGCATCGTGGTGAAGTTGTGTCGCGGGGGCGGGCACGACGTGGCCCACTCGAGTGACCGGCCATAACCCCAGGGATCGTTGACGGTGACCTTTGGAGACTTGCGGGTGAGGTAGACGTTTAGGAAGAAGGGCAGCATGGAGAGGGCGAGAATCGCCGACCCGATCGTGGAGAGCTGGTTCATCCAGGTGAAGCTGTCGTCGATGGAGTAGGTGGCGTAGCGGCGGGGCATGCCGGAGACGCCGAGCCAGTGTTGGATGAGGAAGGTGGTGTGGAAGCCGATGAACAACAGCCAGAAGTGCCACTTTCCGAGCCTTTCATTCAGGAGCCTGCCCGTCCATTTGGGCCACCAGAAGTAGAAGCCGCTGAACATTGCGAAGACCACGGTGCCGAAGATGACGTAGTGGAAGTGGGCGACGACGAAATACGAGTCGGTGACGTGGAAGTCGAGGGGCGGTGAGGCGAGGATGACTCCCGTGAGCCCGCCGAACGTGAAGGTGATCAGGAATCCGATCGCGAAGACCATCGGCGTCTCGAAGGTCACTGATCCACGCCACATGGTGCCGACCCAGTTGAAGATCTTCACCCCGGTCGGAACGGCGATCAGCATCGACATCAGGGAGAAGAACGGCAGGAGAACTGAGCCCGTGGCGTACATGTGGTGCGCCCAGACGGTGATCGACAGCGCACCGATCGAGATAGTCGCGTAGATCAGGGTCTTGTAGCCGAAGATGGGTTTGCGGCTGAAGACGGGAAACACTTCAGACACGATGCCGAAGAACGGCAGGGCGATGATGTACACCTCGGGATGGCCGAAGAACCAGAACAGGTGCTGCCAGAGTAAGACGCCTCCTGTTGCTGCGTCGTAGATGTGGGCGCCGAAGACGCGGTCGATGCCGAGGCCCGCGAGTGCTGCGGCGAGCACGGGAAACGCCATCAGAATCAGGATGGACGTGACGAGGGTGTTCCAGACGAAGATCGGCATCCGGAACATCGTCATGCCTGGCGCGCGCATGGTGATGATCGTGGTGATGAAGTTCACGGCTCCGAGGATCGTGCCAAATCCGCTGAGCACGAGGCCGAAGACCCAGAGGTTTCCGCCGTCGCCGGGCGAGAATGTGGTGCTCGACAGCGGGGCATAAGCGAACCAGCCGAACGACGCGGCGCCCTGCGGGGTGAGGAACCCGGCGACGACGAGACCGCTGCCGAAGGTGTACAGCCAGAACGCGAAGGCGTTCAGCCGCGGGAAGGCCACGTCGGGGGCACCGATCTGCAGCGGCATCAGAAAGTTGGCGAACCCGGCGAACAGTGGGGTGGCGAACATCAGCAGCATGATGGTGCCGTGCATCGTGAAGAGCTGGTTGTACTGGTCTTTCGTCGCGAGCAGCTGTGACCCGGGTTCGAAGAGCTGGGCCCGGATGATCAGGGCCATCACTCCGCCGAAGCAGAAGTACAGGAACGATTCGATCAGATACATGTACCCGATGACCTTGTGGTCGGTCGACGTGATCCAGCGGACGAGAATTCCGCGGTGGCGGCTCGTTCCCGGTTCGTCCGGGATGGTCTGCTCAGGTGTACTTGGCCGGACAGTTGCGCTGGACATCAGTGTGCTCCCCAGAGGTGCATTCGGTGCTGCTTCCACGCCGCGTGATATTGCGATATGATGAATTGATACAGCCGATACTACAGGAGAGACGTCACGGTGGACAGCACGACTACGCGAACGGATCGATTCAGCACCGACCACCGCCCGCTCTACGAGGTCAAGGCCAACCTCTTCAAGGGTCTCGCGCACCCGGTGCGCGTTCGCGTGCTGGAGGTGCTCTCCGCCTCTCCAGACGTTTCGGTGTCAGACCTCCTCACCGATACCGGTCTTGAGGCCTCCCACCTGTCTCAGCACCTTTCCGTTCTGCGCAAGCACAACCTCGTGGTCGCCGAGAGGCGGGCGAGCCAGGTGTTCTACCGGCTCGCGTACCCGCAGGTCGCCGACCTGCTCGCCATCTCGCGGTCGCTGCTCGTCGAGATCTTGCAGAACACGCGGGCGCAGTTGGACTCCACGGTGAACCTGCCCGACATCTCCGTTTCGCGCGCCGACGATGATTCCGCGACCTCGTCGTGAAGCCGACCCGCTATCTGGGCTCACTGCTGCCAAGCTGGAAGGACTACCGGTCGGTCAAACGCACCTGGCGGGCAGACCTGATCGCCGGAATCACCGTCGGAATCGTCGCCCTTCCGCTGGCGTTGGCGTTCGGAGTGAGCTCCGGCGCCGGAGCAGAAGCGGGGCTCGTCACCGCTATCGTGGCCGGGATCATCGCCGCCGTGTTCGGCGGGTCGAACATTCAGGTCTCCGGGCCAACCGGTGCGATGGTCGTCGTGCTCGGCCCTGTCGTTGCAGCGCATGGCGTGGCGGCGGTTGCCGTCGTCAGCGTACTGGCCGGTGTTGTGGTCATTGCCGCAGGCGCACTCAAAATCGGCCGAGTCGTGTCGTACATCCCCTGGCCGGTGATCGAGGGCTTCACTCTCGGCATCGCGGTCATCATCTTCCTCCAGCAAGTGCCCTCCGCCGTCGGCAGCACACCCGGGGCCAGCAGTAACGCCCTCGTTTCAGCCGTGCAGTCGTTCCCGCGCGTCGACCCGGCAATCCTGATCTGGCCGATCCTCACGGTGCTCGTGGTCGGCGTCATCATGATCATCGCCCCGAGAATCAGCCGTAAACTCCCCGGCTCCATCATCGCGATCGTCGTCGTCTCTGCCATCGCGGCATTCTTCGACCTACCGCTCGCGCGCATCGGCTTGCTCCCGAGCTCATTGCCGACACCGACACTGCCGAGCTTCGCCGACGCCGGGGCGTTGGTCGGGCCGATCTTCACCGTCGCCGCTCTGGCCGCGATCGAGTCGTTGCTCTCCGCCCGGGTCGCCGCCTCCATCTCCGACACCGGGCCGTACAACGCAGACCGGGAACTCGTCGGCCAGGGACTCGCATCGGTTGCGTCCGGACTGTTCGGAGGCATGCCCGCGACGGGCGCAATCGCTCGCACCGCCGTGAACATCCGATCAGGCGGCAGAACTCGGCTCGCTGCGATCATCCATGCCCTCGTACTGCTCGCGATCGTGTATCTCGCGACCGGGGTGGTGTCGCAGATTCCGCTCGCCGCACTGGCCGGCGTGCTGATGGTCACCGCTGCCCGCATGATCTCCGTCAGCACCGTACGAAGCGTTCTCGGATCCACCCGCTCCGATGCCATCGTCTTCGTCATCACAGCGATCATCACCGTGTCTTTCGACCTGATCACCGCCGTCGGAATCGGGATCGCCGTGGCGGCCTTCTTCGCCCTTCGCGCTCTGGCCAAATCAGGCGGCGTGCACCGGGAAGAACTCCCCGGCCCCGCACAACCCGGAGACGAACACATCGCCCTCTTCCGTCTGGACGGCGCACTCTTCTTCGGTGCAGCCGACCGGATGCTCGAACGCGTGACCAGAATCGTAGACGTCACGGTGGTCATCATTCGCATGTCGCAGCTTCAGGTGCTCGATGCGACGGGGGCACGGGTCATCACCGAGATGATCAATGGATTGGAACGCCGCGGAGTCACCGTGCTCATCAAGGGAATCCAACCCGAACACCTTCGCCTCGTCACCAGGCTTGGTGTCATCAGTGCGCTCCGCGACCAGAAGCACCACTTCACCAGCCTCGACGCCGCCGTCGAGCATGCCCGCGACCACGTCAGACGGTCAGCGATCGGCGCTCTCGGAGCGTCGAAAGTCTCCACCACCACGACCACGCCCGCCTGAGAGGAACACAATGCAACTGAAACGACTGGTCGATGACCTCATCGACCACGCCAAGAGTCACGACGTTCTTAACACCTACTCGATCGTTCTCGGGAGCATGCCCGCGACGAACAGCACATGGGCGCGGGGCAAGAAGGTCTACCGCTGGTTCCCCGTCGCTCAATCCGGATACGTGCCGAACGACATCGTCGTGCTGGCTCCCGTGCCCGACAACCACCGCACCGGCGAACTGATCGAGTTCCGCGGCAACATCCTCACCGGAGCAATCAGCGACCACCTCATCCGAAGCGGCCGCGAACGGTAACCCGGATGCCTACAACGAGCCCCCCGAACCCCACAAAGAACCTAATCGACACAATGATTGACCAGGCCCACGAACAGAACCCCCTCGCCAACTACGTCGTTCTCATCGGCCACGCCCCGCTCACCAGCCGCGCTCACGACGACCTCGGCTGGCTTCGGGGCCACCGCACGTACCGACACCTGGCCGTCGCCCAGAGCGGTGAGATCCCGTTCGAAGCCATCCTCCTCTCCCCCACAGCAGACAACTACCAACTCGGCGAAGTCAGCAAATTCCGTGGCCTCACCGACTCAGGCCAAATCAGGCGGAGAGTCCTCTACCCCTGATGTGTCTTATGCAGCGAATGGTCATCGACGAGTTCGTCGCAAAACCGCCCCCGCCGGGTCGACCGATCTGTCATCGGGACGGTGGGTGGCCCTGCGGTGGAGCAGCTCCAAGGTCAGGCTTGCGACCGCGGATGCACCCAGCGCTACGAAAAGCAGCTCCGGCGAAGGCATGGTCAATCGAAGAAAATCAGTCGTGAGCGGTAGCACGACAACGACCACCAGGCTCGCGTAGGCGCCGATCACGATCATTGTCGTGGCGCGGGTGAACGGGCGGGCGAGGATCATAAGGATCCAAAGCGCGCTGAGGGTGAGGGTGACAACGGCCGTGGTCTGCACGACGGCCTGAGTTGCACCGACACCGATGGACGCGTACGTGACAACTCCGATCACGGCGATCGCGACGACCAGCC
This sequence comes from Subtercola boreus, assembly GCF_003399625.1. Lineage (GTDB taxonomy): Bacteria > Actinomycetota > Actinomycetes > Actinomycetales > Microbacteriaceae > Subtercola > Subtercola boreus_C. The sequence goes on from NZ_NBXA01000026.1 coordinate 490,186, forward strand.
CGGACGGGACACAGAACCGCGCCGCCCGCTTTATGAAACCGGGCCTGTATTTGCGCTCGTTTGGAAGCAGCGCGAGGACAAGAGCCGGAAGACCGATGCTGATACCGTCCACGATCGACAGCTGGCGGGCCAGAGCGAATTCTCCATCCAGCAACACAATTTGTGCAACGGCTCGGGCGGCCGCCGACCCGGATCCCATCGCGATCCCAAGGTCGGCGTGCTTCAAAGCGAGCGTGTCGTTGACCCCGTCTCCCGTCATCGCGACCGTGTATCCCAGCGATTGCAACGCCAGCACCATTGCCTTCTTCTGCTGAGGCGTGACCCGACCGAACACACGCTCCGTACGGAGCACCTCGGCGAGAGCGACAGGGTCGGTGGGAAGTGAGCGTGCGTCTGCCGCGACGAGCCCCGCCGGGAGTCCGATCTCGTGCGCGACGGCGCCGACCGTGAGCGGATCATCCCCCGAAATGACACACACCTGGACACCCTGAGAACCGAAGTAGCCGATCGTCTCTGCCGCGTCGGCGCGCACCCGCTCCCGCAGCACCACCACCGCGACGGGCTCTAACCCCTTCGGGAGGGCCGGCGCCACTGTAGGGACCGTCGATGTCAGCAGGTACGGCGAATGCGCTAGGACCACCGTGCGTCGCCCGGCACTGGCGAGTCGGGTGACCTGCCGCTGCATCTCGGCGGCGCCCGCGGCTGTGCCACTCAGCACCACGTCGGCGCCGCCCAAGACCCACGTCTCCGGCGATTCTCCCTCACGGAAATATGCCGCGCTCCATTTGTAACGACTCGAGAACGGCACCGTGGCATCAGGCAGGGTGCCGGTCTTGTCCACGCACAACATGTCGACGCGGGCAAGACCCTCCACTGCCGAGAGTTCCTGCACAAGCACTCGTCGGCGGGCCAACCTGACAGCCCCGATCGTGAGCGCGAGAGAGGTCATGAACACCAAGCCCTGCAGCACCATCGCGATGATGCTCGCCACGGCTGCCACCGCCGCATCGCGCCAAGCGCCGCTGGACAGCGCAGCAGCCCAGCCACCTGCCGCCTGCATCTGCCCGTTGACGACGATCGCACCGACGGGAATCAGCCCGAGGGATATCCAGCGGGGTTCCGGGCACTGGACTCCCGCAGCTTGCTGCGCACGAGGGTGAACTTTCGGGCCTCGAGGGTGATCTGCGCGGAATATGAATCAGTGCCGACGCGAATGACCCGTGCAAGTCCGCCACCGGCGACAACCGTCGAGCCGCTCAGGAGTGTGCGACCGACCTTTGCGCTGACCGGATTCGCCTCCCCTGTCAGGAGTGATTCATCCACCTCTATGTCGCTGCCGTCCACGAGCTCTGCATCCGCGACGATCTGGCCGCCCGGGCACAGTACCAGAAGGTCGTCGACGAGGAGAAGGAAACTTGCTCCCACGATCCCGTTGAAGAGCGTGAACAGATTCGCCCGCAGAATGCGAGCCAACGAGCGGCCGGTGTCATCCGGCATCGTGTTGACTAGCCCCCGGTCGCGCCGGTCTTGCACCTCTGCAGCGGTCAGTCCTAGCGTTCTGATCGACCTCACCCCCTTCCTACAGCCCATGTTCCTCTGCCACAAGGACAAGAGACAGGGCCTTACGTCCTCAGCCGACCAAGATCATGACGCGCCTACGAACGAGCAAGCCGATTATCCGTTGGCAGGTCGGCCACGAATATCCAAGAAGCCGGCTACACCAGGACCCTCCCCGGCGGTGGTCTTCGACCCGCGGGGTCAGCATCGCCGATGATGTGCCTGCTGGTTGCGACGTACTGGCAAGTCAGACCATCACACCCTCTGAGACCGCACCGGCCGTGATGCAGAGGTGGCGTGCGTCGACCTTTCGAGGGTCAAGGTTGGGACCTTAGCCCCTGCCGCTGATGTCTTCCATCCGCCTAGCTTTGCTGGGTGACTATGTCTGAACATCCGTACTTAGAGAGTGCGCAGACGGTGCTCGACGATTTCGACTCGACCCTCAACGGGCTGACTGAGCCGCAGGTCATCGCCCACCGTGCGCGGTATGGCAGCAACGTCATCGTTTCCCTCACGAAGGAGTCGGGGCTCCGCCGGTACCTGCGCCAGTTCAAGGACTGGATGATCCTGCTGCTTCTTGCCAGCGCGGTCGTGACGGGTGCCCTCGGTGACGTCGGGACGACTGTCGTTCTGCTTGTTCTCGTCGGCATTAACACTCTGATCGGGTTCGTCCAGGAGTCCCGCGCCGAAAAGACCATGGAAGCGCTCGGGCGCCTCGTCGCTCCGACGAGTGAAGTCGTCCGCTCAGGAATTCTCGCCCAGGTCGCGTCGAGAGACCTGGTGGCGGGTGACATTGTGCGACTCACCGAAGGCTCGACGGTGCCCGCAGACGCGCGGCTCGTCGAGGCCACCGCCTTCTCGACGAACGAGTTCGCGCTCACCGGCGAGAGCGACCCGACCCGCAAGTCTGCGGACGACATCGCCCATGAGGTACCGGTAGCCGAGCGGCACAACATGGCCTACGCGGCGACGACGGTGGCCACCGGGGTTGCGCTTGGCGTGGTCTCTGCAACGGGCATGGCGACCGAGCTCGGGCGCATCGCCCGTCTCAGCGACTCCGCGCCGGTCACACCGAGTCCTCTTCAGTTCGAGATGGCGAAGATCGCCCGCTGGGTGACGCTCGGGGTCGGGTTCCTCACCGTGGTGGTGCTCGCGGTCGTCATCCAGTCCGATATGTCGATCACTGTCGCTCTGTTATTCGCGGTCGGGTTCGCCTGCGCACTCATCCCTCAGGGTCTGCCTGCCGAGGTGAACACAGCCCTCGCCGCGGCAGCAGCGACGCTCGCGCGCCAGAACGTGCTCGTGAGAAAACTGAGTGCTGTCGAGACGCTCGGCGCGACCCACGTGATCTGCACCGACAAGACCGGAACGCTCACGAAAAACGAGATGACGGTCACCGAGATCGTCGTCGGCAACTCGAGCTACTCCCTCACCGGCAGTGGCTACGACCCGACCGGCCAGCTCGTTCCCTCGCCGGGCGACAATGAGTCGCGGGTTCGCGCCTTTCTCCAGGTGGGCGTGCTGGCGAGCAATGCACGGCTCGCGCCGCCAGCGAAGGATGCCCCGACCTGGCGCATCCTCGGAGACCCGACTGAGGGCTCCCTCCTGGTTGCGGCGAGGAAGATCGGCATCGATCTGGATGCTCTGCAGAAGCTGTACGTCGAGGTCGGCGGACTGCCATTCGATTCGACGCGCAAGCTGATGACGTCGCTGCGTCGCGACGAGCACGGCGTGGTCACGGCGTTCTCGAAGGGAGCGCCCGAGAGCATCCTGGAGCGTTGCAGTCACATCGACACGGGATCCGGGGTGCGACCGATCACCGCCGCCGACACGAACGCATTGCTTGCCCTCCACACCGGCAAGGCCTCCCGCGCGTTGCGGAATCTCGCGTTCGCCACGCACACGGTCAGCGAAGCGGATGCCGCGACCGGGGATCTCGGGATCGTCGAGCACAATCTCACACTGTTGGGCTTGGTCTCGATTATCGATCCGATTCGGGCGGAAGTTCCGGCTGCCATGGCGGCGGTGCTCGCTGCGGGAGTCAAGGTCGACATCGTCACCGGGGACTTCTCGCTGACCGCACTTGCCATCGCACGCCAGGCCGGACTCGTCGCACCGGACGGCAGCCCCGGCGGCGAACTTGTGGTCGTCACGGGCGCAGAGCTCGCCACGATGACCGATGCCGACGTTCTGGCTCGCGCCGGTGCTGGCGGAACCGTTTTCAGCCGGGTCGCCCCCGAAGACAAGGTGCGCATCGTCGACCTGTTGAAGGCATCCGGCCGGGTCATTGCGGTCACGGGAGACGGTATCAACGATGCCCCCGCGCTCAGGCACGCCAATATCGGGGTCGCGATGGGAGCATCCGGAACCGATGTCGCCAAACAGTCGGCGGAGATCGTGCTGCTCGACGACAGCTTCGCGAGCCTCGTCGGCGCCGTGCGCCTCGGCCGCACGATCTACCAGAACATCCGTAAGGGCGTGCTGAGCTGCCTGACCTCGAACATCGCGGAGTTCACAGTGAACTCCGTGAGCCTCGGTCTGGCGTCAATGTTCGGGGTACCGCTCGCACTGAATGTGTTGCAGATTCTGGCGATCGATCTGCTCGGCGAGATCTTCCCGATCGCAGCGCTCGGGCGTGATTCGGAGGAGGGTGAGACGATGAGTGATGCACCGCGAGACCCAGCAGCGCGAATACTGAACCGTCGTTCACTGGTCGACATCGTCATCGCCGGCGGCGTGATGGGCGTGCTGGCTTTCGCGAACTACCTGCTGCTGTTCTCGCGCAACTCCGTCGACCCGTTTGTCGACATCGTTCCGTTTGCTGTGCTTGCACAGGCCATGACGATCACCTACGTGACGATCATGGTCTGTCAGCTGGTGAGCATCACCCAGCGGCGAAGCGTGCACGGCTTCTTCACCCGCTACCAGCTCACGAACCGCACCTACTGGCTGGCAGTCGCTGTGGCCGTCGCCATCATGCTCGTCATCGTCTACGTGCCTGTGGTCGCGAGCCTCTTCGGCACGGCGCCCCTCGGCATTCTCGACTGGGCCTTCGTGCTGGGTACTGCGCTCGTCTTTCTGGCCATACGCGAGACGGGCCGCGTTCTGGTGCGGAAGTGAGCCGGCCCGCAGAAGGACGGCAGATCGGAGGAGGGGAGCGCGTACTCATCCTGTCCGCAGGGGTGGGATCTGGGCACAACAGTGCTGCGGCGGCGGTGCGCGAGGCGTGCGACGTGCGCGTCGATGTCGCCGAGGTGCAGGTGCTGGACGTGCTCCGTACGAGCAGTGCTCTGTACCGTGACGTGCTGGGGAAAGGTTACTTCGTTCTCGTCGAGAACGTGCCCTGGCTGGTCGAATGGGGCTATGACGCGAGCAATCCCCCGTTCCGGCGCCGCGGCCCGATCGACCCCTGGACGCGGGCGAACGCCCTCCCCGTTGTCAGTGCGATCAAACGATTCCGACCCACCGCGATCGTATGTACACATTTCTTGCCCGCCCAGCTCGTGGCGTCGCTGCTGCTTCGCGGGGTGATCAACGCCAAGACCGCGGTTGTGTCGACCGATTACGACTTTCAGGGCCTGTGGCTCACGGGCGCATTCCATGCGCTCTTCGTGGCCCAGGAGGAGGCGAGGGTGGAGCTGTCGGCGTTCGGTCTGCCCCCTGACCGAATCGCAGCCACCGGCATCCCGATCGCCGCCCAGCCGAGCGCCGAAACGGTTCGTGGAAGTCATGAGCCCCCGATGCTGCTGATCTCCGCGGGCGCATCCGGCAGCGATTACGCCGTCGCGGTCGTACGGCAGACGCTTCATCTGCGATCCCCGTTCACGGCAACGGTCGTGTGCGGGCGCAACGTCGCCCTCCGGCAGCGTATCGAGCAGCTGGTGGCGCCGGCCGGGGACCGTTACCGTGTGCTGGGCTTCACGCCCGAAATGCCGCTCTTGATGCGCCGGGCCGACCTGTTCGTGGGCAAGCCCGGTGGGCTGTCGGCGTCGGAGTGCATGGCGGCCGGGCTTCCCATGGTGCTGATCGACCCCATCCCGGGTCAGGAGATTCGAAACGGCGACTACCTGATGGAGCAGGGTGCAGCTATCCGCTGTAACACGGCCGCGACGATCGGTTGGAAGATCGATGAGCTGTTGCGTGATCCGGGACGCCTGCAGCGGATGCAGGCAGCCGCGAAGAGAACCGGTCGCCCGGATGCCGCCGCAGATGTTCTGGCTAGCCTTCTGGGCGGAGCGTCCCGTCCGCTGGTCATCAGCCGTGCGGCGCAGAAGAGCATCCTCACCGGGGCCGAGCGGCGCGTCGTCGCGTCGGACAGTACTGGTGCCTCATCGCTGGTTCGCCTCATCGACGATACGACGGGCAGCACGATCGCACTCGTTCAGACCAAGGAGCTGGATGGTCTGCAGAAGCGATACGGCGTTTCGAGCGAGCGCCTGGTGCTGCGACAGGACGCGTCACCAGCGTCGCCCCAGAGAGGAGAGCGGCGGTTGATTCGCGCCGTGCTCCGGGGCGACGACCTGCTGCCCGTCCGTATCGAACGACTGTCGGCACCGGGTCAGATCCTCCCCGCCTGACTCCCCTCGACGCGTCGTAATGGCACGGCATCTGCCCAGCTGACGGGACTGTGCTGGGCGGCGAGCAGAGCCCAATCGCCCGCGCGGGACGACCACTGCCGTGTCGCCGGGTCTCGCTGCAGCGTCGGGCCCGCATCGAGCGTGACCTGCACGGTCATCTCAGCGCCGGGCTGGAGCGCCACTTTCGTAAAACCCAGCAGCTGCGCCACCGGCCTCCTTACAGACACGTCTGCGGCGTAGATCTGTACGACAGTCGAGCCCAGGCGAGATCCCGTATTCGTCACCCGCACGTGAGCGCTTCGGTCTGCGTCGTCGAACCGGTGATGGAGGAGTGCGTGCTCCATCGTGGTGTAGCTCAGGCCGAACCCGAACGGGAACGCGGCGGTGTGTCCATCGGCGTCCAGCAGGCGTTGGCCCCATTTGTCGTCGTACACGACCGATTTCGCGGAGCTGTCGAACGGCGGCAGATGTGCGGCGGTCGTCGGGAGCGCGAAGGGCAGCCGACCGCCGGGCTCCACGGCACCGGTCAGCACACTGGCCAGCGCATGACCTCCCTCCATCCCGCCGTACCAGGCCAGGAGGATCGCCGGTACGCTGTATCGCCAGCCTTCCGTCAGGATCGCGCTTCCGCCAATGAGCACGACGATGGTGTGAGGGTTGGCGGCAGCCACTTTGCGGATGAGGCGCGCATCGGAGGGGCGCAGTTCCAGCGAACGGCGGTCGCCACCTCGAACGAAGTGCGACACGATGTGAGCGAGGCCGACGAGCGGTTTGCGGAGAAGTGCCCATCCGACGGATCGTCCGAGCACGCCCACGTCGACGCCTCCAGTGACGACCGACTCCCCCTCGTCGTGCTGGTCCAGTCCTACGACGACGATCGCTGTCTCTGCTTTGGCTGCCATCGTGGCGGCTGCTCGCAGGTTGCGCCCCGATGACGTTGTCATCCGCACCAGCGGGAGTGCCTCACGAAGCCCCTGAAGCGGCGACACTGTCGACGGTGGTCGAACTCGTGACGAACCGTGATCGCCGAGGTTCGCCCGCGACGCGAGCCGTCCGATCACGGCGAGGTGACGGGTGGCGGGGGCCAACGGCAGGAGCGGTGCGGTGTCAGTGGCGTCGTTCTTCAACAGCACGATGGACTCGGCGGCAACCTGTCGGGCAAGAGCACGGTTCGCCGGCGACGCGATGACGGCGGTGCCCGGGCTCGCCTGCTCTCGAGTGGCGGCGTGCATCACGCTGCTTCGAAGGATGCGCCGCGCAGACAGCAGGAGTGTCGAATCAGCCACCTGCCCGCTTCGAACGGCAGCAGGCAGGTCACGGGCGCGAAGCAGTCGCAGGGGCATCTCGACATCCATCCCTGCCCGCAGGCTGAGGATCGCATCATGGGTGCCGAACACCCAGTCACTCGTCACGAACCCGGTGAAGCCCCACTCGTTCCGTAGCACATCGGTTAGCAGGGCGCGGTTGACGTCCATGTATTCGCCCCGCACCCGGTTGTACGCACTCATCACGGAGTCGGCTCCGGCGTCGACAACGGCCTTGAAGTGCGGCAGATACACCTCGTGCAGGGCATGCTCGTCGACTGTCACGTCGACCTCGAAGCGTTCGTTCTCCATCGAGTTGAGAGCGAAATGCTTCACACAGGCCATCACGTTGACCCGCACACCCCGGGTCAGGGCAGACCCCATCCCGCCCGTCAGCACAGGATCCTCCCCGTAGCACTCCTGCGCCCGCCCCCACCCGGGGTGACGAAGCAGGTTGACGCAGACCGACGCCGAGTAGTTCGCTCCCCGCGCCCGGGTCTCCAGACCGATCGCGACGCCGACCCGTTCCTCCAGTGCGGGATTCCAGGTTGCAGCCCGTGCCATCGTGACAGGAAAAGCGGTGCACGCGCCGATCACGACGCCTCGGCCACCGTCGCTGAACCGGATGCCGGGGATGCCGAGCCGCGGGACCTCCCCCGCCACGAAGGGGCGCCGACCCAGCAGGAGCGGAATGAAAGGCAGCAACCACCGCGGGGAGTCTCCATCGAGAAGACCGAGAACCTCCCCACCGGTCATCTGGGCGGTCAGGCTCTCCGCTGCATCATCCGCATCGAGCTCGCCCGCCCGAACCGCCCGCACAGCCTCTTCATAGGCGGACGCGCTGCGCTCAGACGTTGTCGGCTCCCGTATCCGCCAGCGGAGGAGTCACAGAGGATTCCGTCGACCACACCCAGTCCGCCACTTCAGGGGTGTCGGCGCCGTGGGCCCGCGTGTACTCCCGGGCGTGCAGCCGTTGATCCTGCATCTCCTGGCGCAGAACGGACTGCGTTTCGGCCAGCCCGGGAACCCTGTCGATGACGTCCATCACCAGGCGGAACCGGTCCAGATCGTTGAGCATCACCATGTCGAACGGGGTGGTCGTTGTGCCCTCCTCCTTGTAACCCCTGACGTGGAGGTTGTCGTGACCGTGCCGGCGGTAGGTCAGGCGATGGATGAGCCACGGGTAGCCGTGGTACGCAAAGATCACGGGCCGGTCGGCGGTGAAGACACTGTCGTACTCCAGGTCACTGAGACCGTGGGGGTGTTCCGTGTCACTCTCCAGCCGCATGAGATCGACGACATTGACGACCCGGATCTTCAGAGACGGGATCCTTCTGCGGAGGATCGAAACTGCGGCAAGAATCTCCAGAGTGGGAACATCGCCCGCTGCCGCCATGACGACATCGGGTTCACCTCCGGCGACCTCGGTGCCGGCCCATTCGAAGATGCCGAGCCCGCGGGTGCAGTGATCGATTGCCTGATCCATGGTGAGCCAGTTGAACTCGGGCTGTTTACCGGCGACGACGACGTTGACGTAGTCGACCGAACGGAGGCAGTGGTCATAGGTCGAGAGCAGGGTGTTCGCATCGAACGGCAGGTACACCCGCACCACGTCGGATTTCTTGTTCACGACGTGGTCGATGAAGCCCGGATCCTGATGGGAGAGCCCGTTGTTGTCCTGTCTCCAGACGTGGGAGCTCAGCAGATAGTTGAGGGAGGACACGGGTCGCCGCCAGGGGATGGTGCGCGCTGTCTTCAACCATTTCGCGTGCTGGTTGAACATCGAGTCGACGATGTGGATGAACGCTTCGTAGGAGTTGATGATCCCGTGACGACCGGTGAGCAGATAGCCCTCCAGCCAGCCTTCGCACTGATGCTCGCTCAGCATCTCGACCACACGTCCAGCCCAGGCCAGGTGGTTGTCTGCATCGATGGGGAGGTACTCGGCATCCCACTGCTTGTCGGTGGCCTCGAAGACTGCGCTCAGCCTGTTGGATGCGGTCTCGTCAGGGCCGAAGATTCGGAAGTTGTGCGGGTTGGCGATGATGACGTCCCGCAGCCAGGTGCCGAGCACCTTCGTTGCCTCAGCGACCGTGCTCCCCGGCGCGGGCACCGGTTCTGCGTAGAGCCGGAAATCCGGAAGGCGGAGTTTCGTTCGGAGCAGCCCGCCATTGGCGACCGGGTTCGCGCTCATCCGCAGATTGCCTTCAGGGGCCAACGCCGTCGCCAGCGCCACCGGAGCTCCGGATGAATCGAAGAGCTCTTCGGGTCTATATGAGCGGAGCCACTCTTCGAGAAGCCGGGTGTGAGCCTCGGTATCCCGGGCATCAACCAACGGCACCTGGTGGGAGCGCCAGTTGTTCTCGGCCGGGTGACCGTCGATCTCTTTCGGGCAAGTCCACCCTTTCGGTGTGCGGAGGATGATCATCGGCCATGCGGGGCGCCCCGGAAGGGTCCCGGCGGCCGCGGATGCTTTGATCTCCGCGATGTGGTTGAGAACGGAGTCCAAGGTCACGGCAAACCGTTTGTGGACCTCGATGGGGTCTTCTCCATCGAACCCACCGGAGACGAGATAGGGAGTGTGCCCGTACCCGCGCATGAGATCGAGTAGTTCTCTTTCGGGAATGCGGGCGAGAACGGTCGGGTTCGCGATCTTGTACCCGTTGAGGTGAAGGATCGGCAGCACGACGCCGTCGTGGAGCGGGTCGATGAACTTGTTCGAGTGCCAACTCGTCGCGAGCGGCCCGGTCTCGGCCTCGCCGTCACCGACCACCGCCGCGACGAGCAGGTCCGGGTTGTCGAATACCGCACCATATGCGTGCGACAGGGAATAGCCGAGTTCGCCGCCCTCATGGATCGACCCCGGCGTCTCTGGGGAGACGTGACTGGGAATGCCTCCGGGGAAGGAGAACTGTCGGAAGAGTTTCCGCAGACCGTTCTCGCTCTGGTCGATGGTGTTGTACACCTCGCTGTATGTGCCATCAAGGTAGGCGTTCGCGACCATCCCGGGTCCGCCATGCCCCGGTCCGGTCACGTAGATGGTGTTGAGTTCCCGCTGTTGGATGGCGCGGTTGAGGTGGGCGTAGATGAAATTCAGGCCCGGTGTTGTTCCCCAGTGCCCGAGCAGCCTGGGTTTGATGTGGTCCCTTGTGAGAGGGATTCGGAGCAGAGGGTTGTCGAGAAGGTAAATCTGCCCGATCGAGAGGTAGTTGGCTGTTCGCCACCAGGTATTCAAACGGAGTAGGTCCTCGTTTGATGGATCCTGCGGGGCGCGCCACATCCACGAGTTCGGCACTGTTGAAGGAGCGAACGGGAGAGCGTCCGGCTGGTGAAGGGAGATTGCGGCGTTCATGACCATGAGACCAGTCCAGACCCACCACGGGAGAGGTGCCAGTGCCGAAAGTCCCGAAAAACCACCTGCGCTTCCCACCATAGCGAGCGGACTATCAAAACGCGCGGAACTCTGCCGAGCTGGCGATCATCAAGGAATACTCGCCCCTTCAGACCGCCTAATAAGCGCTCGGAATTGTCGAGCTCGGCCGAGCTCGAAATACGTGCCCAACAGGAAGCGAAACGCAAAAATGACCAAGTACTCCGACTTCTACGCCTCCGGAACTCCACCGGATATCTTCCCGATCAACTTCCTGGTCAAGTCCAAGGCCCTGTATTTCCGAAGAGCTCCGGGGACGAAGATTCTCGCGCTCTCCAAGCGGCGCGAGGTCGCTGTTGAGATCGATGGCACAGAAGGCGGCAAGCGGTTCAGTGTCGTCATGCGTGGCCAGGTGAGCCGGCTCAATGACGACGTCACGATCCAAGAATCCGGGCTCACGACCCTTCATACCATGACGAGCTCGGAGAAGTGGAACTACTTCATGGTCACACCCGAGACGGTCACCGGCGTCCGCTTCCAGAGCCGCCGCCGGCCCGCAGAACACGAGCCCGCTTTCGGCCAGGGCAGCTGAGCGCAGAAGGCCATCCAGCTGTCGACGTCTGGCGCTTCCATCGCGGTGGCGCACCAGGATTTCTCCAGACCGGCGAGGCCACCGGAGCGTGTGATGCTGACCTGGAAGGGTGGCCGGGCTGTGGGATGCTGCGATGGCTCACCAAGAGGTATGTTCTTCACTCGAGTTCGGCGCCAGGTCGAACATCGTGGGTGATGAGCACCGGGCAGCGCGCGCGTCCGGCGCACGCCGCGCTCACCGAGCCCAGGTCGCGGTCGTTGAGGTCCCTGCTGCCGTGGTGCCCGATGACGAGCATCTGTGATCCGGAGCTTTCTTCGATCAGCACGCTCGCGGGTTCGCCTTCCCGGACGGTTTTGCTGAACCATGACGGCGGATGGATTCCGAAGACGGAGTTCACCACGAGATTCATGGCCTTGTCTGCGTCGCGGCGTGTGTGAACGCCGGTGCGGCCAGCCGGCTCCTTCGCACTCCAGACGAGAACGGCGCGAACGGGAGCGGCGAGACTGTCGGCCAGCCGGACGGTCCGTCGGAGCGCGTAGATGCTCTGCGAGGACCCGTCGACGCCGACGAGGACCGGCGCGGACGTTCGTGGCGGGTCGCTTTTGATCGCCTGCGCCTTGGTCGGTTCGAGTTCCTGGGAGGCTGCCGTGTGGTGCGGGGATGTCGTCATAGTCAGACCATGTCACCGGGCACCGTGCCGGCTGTAGGGCACAAAGTCATCAGTTTGCAGACCCGTCAGGGTCGCCGGTCCGGCCGGGCTAGACGACGCCTGCTGTGCCCAGGAGCGTTCCGACGAGGAAGGTGGCGATCAGGGCGAGCGCGCCGCCTGCGACGACTCGCAGCGTTGCGATGAGGGCGCGGCTGCCGCCGAGGCGTGCGCCGATCGCGCCGGTCGCGGCTGTCATGGGATGGCCATGTCTTCAGACCAGACCGTCATAGCTCCGCTGTGGCCGATGAGTATCGCCTGAATCGTCGTTCCGCCCCCGACCACCAGTGCGAGCACGAGGAGCGTGACGGTAATCCACTTACGAGCACGCGTCACATCCTTCGTAATCGGGGCGCCGGAGGTGACGGATGCGCGTGTGCGCCGCTCTACGAGCGGTGAACTAGAGGAGAGCGGCGGCGATGACGACGAGTCCGATGGTCCAGGGCAGCAGGCCGTCGGCGAGTTCGGAGTGGGCCTGGATGAAGTCGTTCGATCCGACGCGGGCCTCCAGTTTTTCGCCTGATTCCTTCGAGATCGAGACAAGGACGAGCGCTACCAGGGCGGTGCCGAGCGTGAGGTAGCCGGCCCACCGCCGAAACCCCGACCGGGCCAGGGGTTACTGAGCACCGCATGCCCACGTTATGCCGCGCTTCGTCTCGCCGCCACGGAGGGTAGGCTGCGCTTGCCAGCGCTGACGGCTCGGAGGGCGTTGAGGATCGTCGCGAGGTCAATGAGCTCCTGGATACCCGCACCAAGGGTCGCGAAGATGTATCCGAACGCCGCGACGACCATGAGACCGACACTCAGACCAATGCCGAGCCAGATGCTCTGCAAAGCGATACGGACGGTGTCGTGCCCGATCTGCACGGCCCGAAGCACGACCGACACGTCATCGAGGAGGATGACCGCGGAGGCGGCCTCGCTTGCTGCAGTCGCACCGCGCGCGCCCATGGCGATCCCGATGTCGACCGACGCGAGAACGGGTGAGTCATTGACGCCGTCGCCGACCATCAGCACAGGTCGCTCTGTGATGGTCCGGACGGCCTCGACCTTGTCCCGGGGAAGACAGTCCGCGCGCACCTCGGTGATGCCGACCGCGCGGGCGACATGATCAGCGGTCGCCCGCGCATCCCCGGTGAGCATCAGCACCCGCTCGACACCGAGTCGGCGGAGCCCCGCGATGGTGCCCGCAGCTTCCGGTCGCACGGTGTCTGTCGCGATGATGGTGCCAGCGAACCGGCCATCGACGGCGGCATAGATCGCCATCTCACCCCCGGAGAGGGTCGCCGGGACTGTAGCCGGATCGACCGCTTGGATGAATGCGAGCGTTCCGACGGACACGAGATGCTCCGCGACCGTCGCTTCGACACCCCGGGCGGCTACCTCCGAGGATCGAAGCGCAGGTTGGAGGGTGAGCCTCCGGGCGGCGGCAGCCTCGACGATGGATGCGGCAAGCACGTGGGACGACAGCTGCTCCGCGGACGCAACGAGGGTCAGCAGCTCGGTTTGGCTCCACGGCGGCAGGGTATTGATCCGGGTGATACTGGGGCGGCCTTCGGTGAGGGTGCCTGTTTTGTCGAAGACCGCGGTGCGTGTCCGGGCGAGCATCTCGAGCACTCCCCCGCCCTTGACGATGATGCCCTCCCGGGCTGCGCGGCTCATCCCTCCCATGAAGGCGACCGGAGCTGCGAGCAGGAGCGGGCACGGTGTCGCGAGCACCAAGACGTCCGCGAAACGCACCGGGTCCCCCGAGAACGCCCACGCCATCCCCGCGAGCAGAAGCGATATGACGGTGAACGGAAGCGCGTACCGGTCTGCGAGACGAACGACCGGTGCCTTATTGATTGCGGCTTGTTTCACCAGGGCCACGATGGCCTGGTACTGGCTGTCTGCTGCTCTCGCGGTTGCTATGATGATCGCCGACGTGTTGCCGTTCACTGACCCGCTCAGAACCTGTTCGCACTGACTCCGTGTCCGGGGCAGACTCTCCCCTGTCAACGATGACTCGTCAAACGCCGCTGACGAGGAATCCAGGGTGCCATCTACGGGGACCACCTCACCTGATCGGACGAGAATTCGATCCCCGATCCGCACGTCCGCCGCAGTGATGTCCTCGGCGTCGGAGGATCCCGGCTGGAGACGGTGCGCCGTCTGCGGTTCCCTGTCCAGAAGCTCGGTGAGCTCGCGCTGGGCGCGTCCCGCAGCGAAGTCCTCCAACGCTTTCCCGCCGGCGTGTCTATGGCAGCCTCAGTGGAGACCACCTGGGCAATCTAAGCCGAACCCACCGCAACGGTCGACATGATGGCGATGATCGCGAGAACGTCGATGCCGAACTGACCCTGGCGCAGCCGACCGATCATCTGCGCGAACTGGATCCCGGCGATCGTCAGCGCGAACACGCCGAAAGGCCACCGTGCGACCTGGTCGAAGCCCGCCAGCCAGAGCACGCCACCGATGACCCCGACGGCGACGGTCAGGGTCACGACAGGGTAGCGGCGCCATAGCCGGGAAGGAGCGCGTTCCGGATCAGGCACGGGCGGCGGCGGAAGTCGCGAAGGCGTTGACGAGTTCTGTGAGTTCGGTGATCATCTGCAGATGTTGTTCGCCGAGCTGAAGGAGCCGGTCGATCTCTGTCTTTGACGCCACGTTGGTATCGAAGTCGTGCTTCGCCATTGCTGCGCTGATGGAGTCCTGCCGCTTCGCCGCGATCAGGAGGATCGCACCCTGAAGACCGGCGAGCATGGAGAGGAAGAGGTTCAGAAGAATGTAGGGGTAGGGGTCCCACGACCCATCTTTCAGCGCGATGGTGTTGACGCCTGCCCAGACACCCATCAGGGTGATGAATATGCCGATGAACGGCCAACTGCCCATCCCGTTCCGCAGCGCGTCGGCGGCGCGCTGACCTGTCGTGAGGCCGGCCTCGTGCTCTGTGTGCCAGTTCGGCATCTGACTCAAACGTGCCTTGGTTTCGTGAGCATGGTGCGCGGAAGTGTTGCTGGTTCGCATAGGTGAAGTTTCGCCGCGCCGTCAGCCGCTGGACAGAGCCGAAGGTCCCACGCCTGGTTTGTGGGACCTTCGGCTCTAGGGTTCCAAGGTCGCCGGGTGGACGCTCGGAACATGACACTTCTCCCTGCGACCGATTCGTCCGCGCGTGAGACGCGGTTGCGACGCGCCATCACCCTCCCGCAACCGGCAACCGACCCGAGAGGCCTGGCTGCTTCCCACCGGGACGGCGTCTCCTCTGCAGATGCAGCTTCGCGGTGGCAGGTCAGCTCCCGCGCCAATCTCGAGAGAGTTTTCACCCGGATCATCACCGCCCTGAGCCTGAGCGCCCACGGCCAGACCGCAGCGAAACAGTTCACGATCTTCCTCCGCCACAGCGCTCCCCACATCTCGAGGGTTGAAGCGGACCAGCCGTCGTCGATCTTTGGCCAGCCGGTGCACAGTGCCTCTCGACCCATCGGCACAGCCCTGATCGTCAGCGCACCCTCGTGCGACCCGTTCATCGTGACGGAGAACATCGCTGCCGCCCTGGTCGCCCGAAACTGCGTCGAGCTCGCCCTCTTCGAGCAACCCGAACCCGAACTCTCGGCGGTCATCGCCGCACTGCAGCAAATCCTTCCGGAGGGGGTGTTCTCCGTGTTGCACGACCGGGCGGGCTGGGGCGGACGGGGACCGGAAACGGCGATCATCATCCTCACCCCTGATCAATGGTTCTTGACGAACAGAGACCGGGTCCGATCCGGTGTCCCTGTCTCGCCGCGGGCGATGGTTGGGTTCTACAGCCGATGATTCAAGACGAGGAAACGATCGAGCACCGGGGACGGGACATTCAGCAGCTACCCGACGCCGTGCACATGCGAGCACCGGGCGAGCTTGCGGACACGGTTCTCTGCCCCCACACGCTTCGGAACGACGGAGCGCGCCTCGCTCGGTCTCATGCTGGCGGGCGTGTCTCATGGTCCCATTGCGCTTATTCCTGATCATTGCACTGACACTGCAGCCCCGGTCACCGTCGCCGTTGACGGCTCACCTGCGTCTGTGGACACAGCCGTGTTCGCTGCCCGTGATGTCGCGCTCTCGGGGCGTGAGTTGCGCATGATCTATGCTTGGCCAATTCCGCCGAGCTGGGAGGACATACTCCCCGATTCAGCATCTCTCAGGAAGCTGAAGCAGACCAACCAGCTCATCCTTGACCGGTGCAGAGAGGCCGTTCAGGCGGCGGTTCCTTGCGCGCGCATCTCGGGCGAGTTGGTCAGAGGACCAGTGGTCCGCTCTCTCCTGCATGTTGCCGCCTGCTCTTCCCTGTTCTTTATCGGCAGCCGCCAACAGCACGGACTCCGGCGTCTCCTGAACGGCTCCGTCAGCCATGCAGTGCTACTCGATCTCGCCTCACCCACCATCGTCGTCATGGCCAGAACCTGACAAAAGGCCGCCCGGGCCGGGAGATAGTTCGCTGGAACAAAGATCCCACCGACAGCAGGGACCACGCCGAGGCTCAGAGCGACAGCACTGATGATCCGAGCCGCAAGACGAGCGAACCCGCCGCGGCCCCGCGAACCGTTGACAAGCAACCGGGCGTGCTGCGAGCGGCGGACCAACTCGGCCATCGGGTGCGCCATCACCGCTTCACGGGTCACCCGCACGCGCTCGAGCCGTCGATTGCGACAATCACGGGGGTGCTCACCTGGGTCATAGGTCGGGGTGCGCGGCGGCGCTCTTGGGTACGACGGCGACGGGGCAGTGGGCGTGGGATGCGCATTCGGAGCTGACCGAGCCGAGCATCAGGCCGGCGAACCCACCGCGGCCACGGGAGCCGACGACGAGGAGGCGGGCATGCTCGGAACGTTTGATGAGCTCCTCGGCCGGTTGCGACATGGCCGCAACAAGGGTGACCGTTGTGCCGGTGTGCTCCCCGATCCGGTGAGCCGTCTCGGTGATGAGGTCCCGGCGTACCCGCGCGGTCACTTCATCGAACGAGGGCACGTATCCGAACTCTTCATTGAACTGCGGCGGGATCCGGTCGATGCTCCACGTCCGCACCACCTCGACGGGCGCGCCGAGCTTCTCGGCGTAGTTCAGCGCCCATTCGAGGGCGTCGTCACCGTTGGCGGATCCGTCGTGACCGACGACGATCGGCGCCCCGGCGGAGGTGGCGGTGAGGTCGTTGTGTTCGCGGACAATCATCACGGGGCTGTGAGCGTGTGCGGCGCACTGGGCGCTGACGGAACCGAGGAAGAGCCCGGCGAAGCCGCCGTGCCCGCGGCTACCGACGACCAGCAGCTCGGCTGTTTTGCTTGCTTCGATCAAAACCTTCGCTGCAGAACCCTCAGCGACCTCCTGTTCGTACCAGTCCGGCAGGTCGTCGCCGAACACTTCGCGTGAGGATTCCTCGAGCTGGAAACGAGCGTCTTCGCCTAGTGACCACTCGAGCATGAAGGGGCTGTAGGTGTTGACGTTGCTCCACACCGAGATGGCGCGGAGCCGTGCGTTGTGTGTCTCGGCGTAGTTCTTCGCGGACTGGAGGGCCGCGACGGAGGATCTGGTGCCGTCGACGGCGACGATGATGAGGGCGGTGGGTTCTTCGCTGTTTTGCATACTTCAACACTGCGGTGCCGAAGCGGCCCCGAGTAGAGCCGAAGGTCCCCACCCTGTTCGGACCCGGGAGACGCCGGCGAGGGTCAGTGGTGTGCTGTGACGTCACGCATCTTGTGCGCGAACGTTCGGCGCCGGATCGGAAGGGTGTCGTGGATGACGACGGTGGGGCCGCCGAGGTTCAGCAGGACATCGTGAACGGTGGAGCCGACCGTTCCAGGAAGGCTCGCATTTCGGTGAGAGCGGCCGATGATGAGTAACGAAGCTGCGGCGGATACGTCGATCAGGCCCTCAGCGGCGGGCCGATGCACACTCCGAACCCGGATCGAGAGCTCTGGCTGCGCCTGCCCGGCAACGACCTTCGCGTCGGCGAGGACCGTTTCTGAGAGGAGGGAAGCGAACTGGGTAGCTTGGGACTGCTCTTCTGGCGTTCGTGGGGTGGTAGTTCGGGGTGCTTCCCAACAGTGCACGATAGTGAGTTCGTGACCGTCTCGGGCTGCCTCCGCGGCAGCGAACCGGATGGTCTCTTGCCCCTCTGTCGCATCTCCGACCCCAACGACGACACCGCCGCGGCGACGGTTCGCGAAGTTGGGGATGAACGCGACGGGGCTTGAAGCTCGGGCGGCGAGCTGTATGAACTTCGATCCGAAAACACGACCCTGAACGAACCCGGTCTTATGGGTGCCGACCGCAACCATGACCATGTGTTCCGACGCGGCAGCGAGTTGCTCCAGAGGATCGCCCTGCAGCAGCAGGGCGGTGACCGGGACATGATTTTCGATGAGGTGCGCAAAGTCGAGTTCGGCCTGCAGGAACGCGTTGCCGGTCTGCTGAATTTCGGCTTCGATATGCTCCGGAGGAACGGTCAGAGAATCCTTGACGATATGGGCCAGAACGACGCTAGAGCCCGTGGCTGCAGCGCGGTGCATGCTCCACCTGATCGCGGCCCGGCTCGGCGCGGAACCGTCGACCCCGACCACGATCGACTCTGCGGGGTGACTGTTCAACGTGTTCCCGATTCGACTCATGAACCGAGGCTGACAGAGCACCGGGCGCCTTGGCAGAGTCGAAAGTCCCGATCCTGTGCGGCGAACAGTTCTGAGGGAGTAGCCTTACGGCGTTGCTTCAGACCACGCGGCAGCGGCCCTCGGCCGCGCAGGAGAAGGAGCGAATCATGCCTCACAACATGACCACCGAGACCAGGCTGCGGGCACTTCTGAAAGCGAACCGGGCGGTCGTCGAGCAGCTCGACCTTCCCACAGTGCTCCGCCGGATTGTCGAGGCTGCTGTCGATTAGGTGGGGGCGCAATATGGAGCGCTGGGCGTGATAGCACCCTCGGGCGGGCTGGACCAGTTCATCCATGTCGGGATGACCCCGGACGAGGTGAACACGATCGGACACCTGCCCGAGGGAAAGGGTCTCCTCGGCGCGCTGATCGATTCCCCGCACTCGATCCGGTTGGTCACGATCGGCAACGACCCGAGATCCTCCGGGTTCCCGGGTGGGCACCCCCGGATGGACAGCTTCCTCGGTGTGCCCGTCCGGGTGCGAGATGAGGTCTACGGCAACCTCTACCTCAGCAGTCAGGCCGCCGGGCAATTCACTGACGAGGACGAACAGCTCGTCACCGCTCTTGCCGCGACCGCGGGCATCGCTATTGAGAACGCCCGCCTGTTCGCTGAGACGAAGAGGCGTCAGGCGTGGTCCGCCGCATCGGCCGAGATCACGGCTGCGCTGTTGTCGGGTGAGCGGCATGATTCGATCGCGCTGATCGTCAACCGTGTCTTCGGGCTGTCAGGCGCTGATTTGGTCTGCGTGCTCCTCCCGACCGACAAGCCCGGCGCCCTCGTCGTTGAAACCGCGTTGGGTCTCAGCGAGTCTGACGTGCATGGCGCCCGGGTTTCCACCGCGCACTCTGTCTCCGGGTCAGTGCTCGAGGGCAAGCAGCCCAGACTGCTTGACGACAGCAATATCGCCCTCCCCGGCCACGTGAGGCTCGGGCCGGTGATGGCGGTACCGCTGATTTCTGCGGGAACGGCCGAGGGTGTTCTGTTCCTCGCCCGCGCGCAGGGCGCCCAACTCTTCACCATCGCAGACCTCGAGATGGCGGCCGACTTCGCCGGCCAGGCCAGTGTCGCCATGCAACTCGGCCGGGCCCGCGGCGACAGGCAAAAGCTTGCCCTCCTCGAAGACCGCGGCCGGATCGCGAGGGACCTGCACGATCACGTCATCCAAGAGATCTTCGGCACGGGCCTTGAACTGCAAAGCATCGCGGGGCGGGTGCAGAACGAGAGCCTCTCCGAGCGGATCGGTCAGACGGTTGCGAACCTGGATGCGAGCATCTCACAGATCCGGACGGTGATCTTCGCTCTCTCCGCGCCGGTCGAGAAGACCCGGAACACGATCCGGCACTCGATTATCGACATTGTGAACGAGCTCGCCCCAAGCCTCACCACAACCCCGTACGTCAGCTTCTCCGGCCCCGTAGACCTGCTCGTCACCGGTGACCTCGCGGGAGACGTTACTGCGGTTGTGCGTGAGTCGCTGACGAACACGGCCAAACACGCCTCGGCTGAGCATTCGTCTGTGGCACTCACCGCGGCGGAGGGTCACATCACGCTAGAGATCACTGATGACGGACACGGAAGCCCGGCCACCACCCGTCGGAGCGGGCTGGCAAACATAGAAAAGCGCGCGACGATCCGCGGCGGAACATCGGAGTTCCACTCCTCTAGCACGGGCACTGTTGTGCGGTGGCGAGTGCCCTACTTCCTCACACCCAGTACTCGTACGGAGAATGGTCTGAACCTGTGATCCGTGTGTTCCTGGTCGACGACCACGAGTTGGTGCGACGCGGCATCGCGGGCCTTCTGGGACTTGAGCACGACATCGAGATTGTCGGTGAAGCCGGCACCGTGCACCAGGCAGAAGTACGCATCGCCGCAACCCAACCCGACGTTGTCCTCCTCGACGTTCGGCTGCCCGACGGTAGCGGCATCGACCTGTGCCGGGAAGTCAGATCCGCCAGCCCGAACATTCGCTGCCTGATCCTTACCGCCTACGACGATGACGACGCCATCGACGCGGCAGTCCTGGCTGGGGCTGCCGGCTACGTCTTGAAGGACATCAGGGGTAGCGGATTAGTGGAGACCCTCCGAAAGGTCGCAGCAGGCAAGCAGCTACTCGACCCCCTCTTGATGCGGAAAGTCGTCGAACGGATTGTGGCCCCCACCGGTAACAGCCGACTTGATGCTCTGACAGACCGTGAGAAACAGATTCTCCCCCTCATCGCTGACGGGCTCACAAACCGAGAGATCGGAGTGCAGCTGTCGTTGGCTGAGAAGACGGTGAAGAACTACGTCTCAGGGCTACTGAGCAAACTCGGGCTGCAACGCCGCACCCAGGCCGCGATCCTTCACCTCGAGTCCCGACCGGCAGGCACACGCACGGTCGAAGATCGGGTGTAGAAGTTGACCAGCTCGTTCGTGGGCGAGCTGCTCGCAGGGTCCCGGAACCGCACACGGGGTTCGTCGTTCAGGAACGCATCCGTCTCCGTGAGCACGACGACCGTCGGGTTTGCGCTGGTGATCTGCCACCCCGTGCGCTCTGACACGACCCGGAACCGACTCTCGGGCAGCACGTCTTCCAGAATGAGGAGAAGAACCAGCAGAAGTGCGCAGGGGGGTTCGAACAGGGCCAGCTCTACAGTGTTCCCGGCTGCGAGGCACGCTGCAACGTGTTTCGCAACGGCTGCTGTGCTGCAGGTGGGAGCGCAGACGATCATCGTGCTACCCAGCGGACTCGCGCCGCTGATCGTCACCTCCCCAGCCGCCCTGGTGACGAACGCCGGCCGGGTGTTCTGCTGGCACTCCGCGGCGCGGTAGAACTGCTCCGCGATGCGCGCGCAGTCGGCGATCCGGCCCAGATCAGTGGTCGTCTGGGGGCTGACGGTCACGAGCCGGTCCCCGATGACGACGAATGAATTCCGCATCAGGCGTGCGGGATCCCGGCGGTCAGACCGCCGTCGATGACGAACTCAGACCCGGTCGAGTACCGGGATTCGTCGCTGGCCAGAAACAGCACCAGCGAGGACACCTCGGACGGGTCAGCGGCCCGGCCTATTGGGATCTGCAGTTGATCGGCCGAGATGCCGGCCGTCATGGGTGTGGTGATGAACCCGGGATGTACGGAGTTCACCCGGACCCCGGACGAACCGATTTCGACAGCGACGGATTTGGTCAGGCCGCGGAGGGCGAACTTCGTTGCGACGTAGGCGTGCAGGTTCGCGCTCCCGCGGAGCCCCTCGACGGAGGAGATGTTGATGATCGAGCCGCTGCCCTGCTCGACCATCTCCGCAACGCATGCCTGGATGCCGAGGAACGCGCCGGTCAGGTTGATATCGATCGTCTTCTGCCACAACCGAAGCTCGAACTCAGCGATCCGTGCCCCGGTAGCGATGCCGGCGTTGTTGACGAGGACGTCGATCGTGCCGAAGCGTTCCTTCGATACGATCACCGCAGCCGCAAACTCATGCTCCTGTGTCACATCGAGGTGCACGAACAGGGCTTTCTCGCCGAGCTCCGCAGCAAGCGCGATGCCCTCGGCATCAAGGACATCACCGATGATGACCGATGCGCCCTCAGCGATAAGGCGGCGGGCGTGGGAGGCACCCATGCCGCGCGCCCCTCCCGTGATCAGTGCGACTTTCCCTGCTACCCGGTTCATCAGGTACCCCTCATCCCGGCAGGGACACTCGCCCCACCGCTATGACTCTGCCCGGCACAGCCCACCCGTGAGTAGTGCCATTGGTCCCACCGCATGAACTCGCCCAGCCGACCGGTTGCGTTCTGAGGGTTGTGACCAAAGACCCTGTTTGAGGGTCTTCGACCGGTGCGAATCTGACACCATGACATTCCCCACGGCACCCGAAACGCATGACCGAACGGTTCCCCCGACCGGTGAAGAAGAACCCGACGGACGGGTATCCCGGTTCGGCGTCGACGGCACTGGCGTCACGACTGATGAATACAACACTGCCGTCGCCTTCGACAAGCAGGCCAACCTCGTCCGCACCACCCGCATCGTCGTCGGACTCGACGGCTCCCCCTCGTCCCTAGCGGCCCTCCGGAAAGCGGTGACCCTCGCAAACGGATCCCATTCGGCCGTGCAGGGAGTTGTCGCCTGGCAGATCCCCAACGGATACGGGGGCTACAACTTCACCGACTGGTCCCCCGAGACCGACGCGCTACAGATCATGACCAGAACGGTCAAAGACGTGTTCGAGGGCACCGCGCCGGAGTGGTTCACCCCCACTGTCAGGCAGGGCAACGCCGCCGCAGTGCTCATCGAGCTGAGCAAGGGCGCCGAGATGCTTGTGGTCGGTAGCCGTGGCCACGGCGGTTTCGCCGGCCTCCTCCTTGGCTCGGTCAGCACCGCGTGCGCCGGGCACGCCCACTGCCCCGTACTCGTCATGCACGACGACGGCGCCTAAACCCACCGCGTAGCTGTGAGACTCTCCTCCGCGGTCATGTTCGTGAAGAACTTCAACCGGTCCATCGACTTCTACACTCGGCTGCTGAACGCCACCGTCACCGCGCGTGACACGTCAGCTGCTCTTCTCGTCGGCCCCGGTGACTACCAGCTCTACCTGCGGGAAGTGGGGTCTCGCTCCGAACATCCGCTCGGCGCGATCGGGATCCAATATCTCATCTGGAGCGCCGACACCCTCGAAGACCTCCGTCGCTGCGAGAGCCTTCTCCGGGAACTCTCCCCCCACGTCACCGCTCAAACAGTAGACGGATTCAACATCGTCGAAGGGCCAGGCCCCGACGGTGTCCCCGTCGTCATCGTGTACCCAGGCCCCGATCAGGTCCCCCGCGACGAGATCATCCCCCGCATCTACACCTGGTGACCCAAGCCCCACTCCAGAACCGTTCACAACCAGAAAACGAGAAGGACCATGACACGCACAGACCCCGACGTTGTCGCCGACAACGAGATGGACGACATCTTCGCCTCCACCCCGATGACCACCCGAGCACCCAAGACCCGATTCCCCGAGCACGAGCAGGAACCCCGCGACGTCTATCAGCTCGTGAAAGACGAACTGATGCTCGACGGCGTCGCCCGCATGAACCTCGCCACGTTCTGCACCACCTGGGTCGAACCCGAAGTCCGGCAACTGATGGATGACTCGCTGGACAAGAACATCATCGACAAAGACGAATACCCCCAAACTGCGGAACTCGAAACCCGCTGCATCCACATGCTCGCCGACCTGTTTCACTCCCCCGACGCGGCCACCACTATCGGCACCTCCACGACCGGTTCAAGCGAAGCGGCGATGCTCGGCGGGCTCGCCGCGAAATGGCGGTGGAAGGCCCGCCGCCAAGCGGATGGCAAAGACACGTCCCGGCCGAACCTCGTCTGCGGGCCGGTGCAGGTGTGCTGGGAGAAATTCGCCCGCTACTTCGACATCGAACTCCGTCAAGCCCCCATGAACGCCGGCAACGTGATGACCGCCGCGGAAGCCCTTGCGCTCTGTGACGAAAACACCATCGCCGTCGTGGTCACGTTCGGGCAGACGTTCACCGGCAAGTTCGAAGACGTCGACGCCATCAGTGCCGCCCTTGACGACCTGCAGCTGCGCACCGGTCTGGACATCGATATCCACGTCGACGCCGCCAGCGGCGGTTTCGTCGCCCCGTTCTGCGCACCCGACATCCGGTGGGACTTCCGGCTGCCGCGCGTCAAATCCGTGAACGTCTCCGGCCACAAGACCGGTCTCGCACCCCTCGGCAGCGGTTGGGTTATCTGGCGTCAGGCCGCAGACCTGCCCGAGGAGCTGATCTTCAACGTCAACTACCTCGGCGGTTCGATGCCGACCTTCAACCTGAACTTCTCCCGCCCCGGCGGCCAAGTCGTCGCGTCGTACTACAACTTCCTCCGCCTCGGCAAAGAGGGCTACCGGAAGGTACAGTCCGCGACGTACGCCGTCGCGGAGCACCTCAGTACGGGCATCCTGAACACGGGCAGGTTCGACATCGTCTTCGACGGCAATCCGCAAGAGGGCATCCCCGCCGTCACGTGGAAACTCGCGGGCGAAAACTCACGCTTCAACCTCTTCGACCTCGCCGAGGAACTCCGCACCCGCGGCTGGCTCGTTCCCGCGTACACCCTCCCACCGAACCAGGAGGCAGTGACGGTGCAGCGCATCATCGTGCGGCACGGCCTCAGCATCGACATGGCCGACCTTCTCCTCGCGGACCTCGGCAACGCGATCACCAAACTCGACAACCGGCCGCCCTCGCGTCCCTTAACCGCGGCCGAAGCCCCGAGCTTCAGCCACACCGGAACCGCCGCGGTCCCCAGTGAGCTGGTGCACTCATGAGCAGCCCCAAGCGGACATCGTTCGAATCGAAGAAGAAAAAGAACAACCTTGCCATGACCGTGCCGACGGTCGCGTTCCTCACCGCGGCCGCCGTTGTCACGAGCCTTCGAGGGCTCCCCGTGATGGCCAAAGAAGAACTCACCATGTTCGTCTACATCGGCTTCGCCACCCTTCTGTTCCTCGTCCCTGCCGCCCTGATCTCTGCGGAGCTCGGCAGCGCGTTCTCCAACCGCAAGGGCGGCGTATACACGTGGATCGGTGAAGCGTTCGGGCAGCGTTGGGGGTTCGTCGGCATCTGGCTGCAGTGGATCCAGAACGTCGTCTGGTACCCCACGGGACTCGCGTTCGCCGCAGCAGCCGCCGCCTACGCACTGAATCAGGCAGGGCTCGCGCAGGCACACGTCTACGTCGGCGTGTTCTGCATCGTCAGCTACTGGCTCGCGACCCTCGTCGCTCTCCGCGGCAACGCACTGCTGGCAAAGATCGCGAAATACGGTTTCCTCGTCGGCACCGTCGTCCCCGGCGCCGCGCTGCTCGGCCTTTTCATCTACTGGGCCGCGACCGGGCATGCGATGGGCTGGACCACAGCTACGGATCCCGCTGTCGCGACCGTCGTGAACGGTGACAGCACCCCGCGCCTGCTACCCCTGCTCACCGGGCTCGGCTCCCTCGCATTCCTCGGCAACATCATGCTCCTCTTCGCCGGCGTCGAAGTACAAGCCGTGCACGTCGGAGAAATGAAGAACCCCAGGCGCGGCTTCCCCGCCGCAATGCTGCTCGCCTCCGGCATCTCCGTCGCCGTGTTTCTCCTCGGCTCCATCGCCGTCGCCGGCCTCGTGCCCTACAACGACATCGTCCTCCAAACAGGAGTGTTCGACGCGATGGGCACCGTGCTCGTGGGGCTGTGGAACATGAACTGGCTCGTACAGATCCTCGCCGTGCTCGTCTGCTATGGGGCACTCAGTGGCGCACTAGCGTGGATCTCCGCTCCGAGCCGCGCACTCCTGACAACAGCGCACGACGGGGTACTGCCGCCGATCCTCCAGAAAACGAACAAGGCAGGCGTGCAACGGAACATCCTCATCCTGCAGGCCATCATCGTCACCGCGGTGTCATCGATCTACCTGTTCACAGCCGATGTCAGCGGAGCGTTCTTCCTCATCTCCACCGTCACGATCAGCCTCTACATCGTGATGTACATGTTCATGTACGCCGCCGCGATCCGGCTGCGCTACACCCAACCCCACCTCCCCCGCGCCTTCAAGATCCCCGGCGGCAAAATCGGAATGTGGATCGTCGCCGGGATCGGCTTCATCGCCGTCGCGTTCGCGCTACTCGTGTCGTTCTTCCCGCCAACCCAACTCCCGATCGGGAACCCCGTCACCTACGTCGCCTTGGTCGCCGGCGGGCTCGTGGTCTTCGTCAGCGCCGCCCTGCTCATCTATCACTTCAAGAAACCGTCCTGGCGGGACGGCTCACCCGACCAGGAACCACACGAAGCAAGCTTCAACCCGGCCACACCCGCAACAGCACTACCGGACAATCCGGCGCCCCGCGAACCACAGAAGGCAGGAGCACCCTCGTGAAACATCCCACCCCGAACGATGTGTCCGAAACCGACCACATCGAGACCGCAGAAGACATCCTCGAGGAAAACATCGTCAACGCCTCCCTCGCAGAGCAGGGGCTCCTGCCCGTCCCCGACGCCGCCCCCTCTGACGGGCCCGCGCCCGCAGCCTGACCAAACCCTTCACCCGACCCGTCACTCCACCGAACAGAAAGCGAGTACGTCGTGACCGCGCAACCCCTCACACACCCCACCACCTCCGGCCAGGAACGCCCCCTCAACCGCAACTCGGCCACCCCGACCGCGTCCTCTGCCACGGCCCGCCGTATCCTCGCGGTACTCCGACTCGCGACCGGCTTCATCTTCCTCTGGGCCTTCCTCGACAAGCTCCTCGGACTCGGATACTCGACCCCAGCCGCGAAAGCATGGGTCAACGGCGGAACACCGAGCCAGGGATTCCTGAACAGCCCCTCCGTCGTCGGGCCGCTGAAGCCGTTCTATGCCGCGATCGCCAGCCCCACGACCGACGTGCTCTTCATGCTCGGGATGCTCGCCATCGGCATCGCCGTCATCCTCGGTATCGGCCTCCGCGTCAGCGCAGTGGCCGGCACCATCATCATGCTGTTCATGTACCTCGCCGAATGGTCCTTCGGCCAGAACGCCGCCTCCACCAACCCCCTCGTCGACTACCACATCATCTACGCCCTCGCCCTTATCACCGTCGCCGCGCTCTCCGCCGGTGACACCTGGGGCCTCGGTCACGCGTGGAAGAAGCTTCCCCTCGTACAGCGATACCGCTGGCTCATCTAGCATCACTCAACCCGCCGAACGAGCAGACCCATAAAGTAAGGAACTCCACCATGGTCATGACAACCCAAGATTTCGATGAATGGTCCCCGCAAGGTCCCGTCACAGAACTCTCCGTCGAGCACTGTTGGAACCTCCTCAAGGCCAACAACATCGGCCGGCTCGGCCTGAGCGTCGACAACAAACCCGAGATCTTTCCCGTCAACTACATTGCAGACGGGAAATCAGTCGTCTTCAGAACAGCCAGAGGCACCAAACTCCGCGAACTCCTCACCAACAACAGCGTCGTCTTCGAAATCGATGAGCAAATCGAAAACGGCTCCTGGAGCATCACCCTGAAAGGCACTGCCATCGTGCTGGGGCCAGAGATCCCCAACTCGCCCCACGCCGACGAACTACCCCGCTGGGTACCCACCGCCGAATATCTCTACGTACGCATCACTCCGACCGACATCCAAGGACGCCAATTCGAACGTCAACTTCGCCTCATCATTTCCGAAAGATGAGGCGAACCGATCGGTTCATTCAGAAACACGACCCGCGTCCTCCCAAGCTCTCGCCCTTCAACCGTCAACAACCAAGCACTTCGCGCGAACCAAGCTGACGGTGCCTCCAAAAAACTCATCTCGTAGCCACGTGTGTCTCGCTCCTGTTTTCAGGAGTTCCTGAGGCATGATGACGTCATGAGACTACTCGGGTACACGCGCATAAGCACCGCGGCGCAAGATGCCCAGCTGCAGGTCGACGCACTCGTGAAGATCGGCGTGCAGCAACGGGATATCTTCTCCGATGTCACATCTGGCACCAAGGTCGCTGCGAGTAGACCCGCGATGAGCCGGCTCCTTGAGCACGCCGTCGAGGGCGACACCGTCGTCGTCTGGCGAATCGACCGACTCGGCCGATCCTTGACCGATGTGCTCAACACCGTGAAGTCGCTGCAGCAAGCCGGCATCAACGTGCAGTCTGTGTCGGACGGCATCGATCCGTCGACGAAGACAGGCCGGATGATGCTCGGGATGCTCGCCACTTTGGCTGAGTACGAGCGCGAGCTCATCGTCGAACGCGTCAACGCCGGCATTGCTGTCGCCCAGGCAGCCGGCACAAGATTCGGCCGGCCACCCAGTGACCCTCAAGTAATCGCGGAAAAACTTGAGATCGTTCGAACTGCACGGAAGGCGGGCAGAACTGCGGCCGACGCAGCCCAGCTCGTCGGCTGGTCACGCGCCACGTTATATAGGCACGAACTCGCCGCAGCGGAACAACCTCGGTAGATGGTCGGTGCCGAGGGCACAGGGGTAATGCCCTGGCACACGACCTCGATTCGCTGCCTGGCGTGTTCCGTTTACCTCACCTTTGCGGAACGCGATCACCGGACGGGTCAAACGGAACGCGCCTACCAGACTCTCGCCGCCGGCGTCCGCTTCGACCTAACCGTGGCGCCTCCGCGTACGACAGGCGTAGCCGAGATAGGTGCGATCGGAGCGATGACTTCACGGTGTCTTTCGATGGTTCGGTAGACCGTTGATCTGCCCACGCTGAACAATTCGGCTAGCTCCGCGACGGAGTGCGTGCCCGCTCCGAACACCTCCATCAGATGCTTCTGCTGAGGGCCCGAGAGTTTGGGTTGCTGGCCGCGGAGCCGGCCCTTCGCCCGGGCGACCGCCATACCCTCACGCGTTCGGGCGCGGATGAGATCGGACTCGAACTCCGCGACCATCGCCAGAACATTGAACAACAGCCTCCCGACAGGATCGTTGGGGTCATGCACCGAACCTCCGATGCTGAGCTTCACACCCTTCGCGGTGAGCTCATCAATGATGTCCTTCGCATCCCGGAGCGACCGGGCCAGCCGGTCCAGCTTCGCAACGACGAGAGTGTCGCCGCTCCGGCACGCAGCGAGAGCTTCACGAAGACCGGGCCTGGCCCGGTTGGTACCCGTCAGACCATGATCGGTGTAGATCAGGTCCGGGGTGACACCCATCCGCTCCAGCGCGTTCTGCTGCGCGGTCAGGTCTTGTTCGTTCGTTGAGACTCGGGCATACCCGATCAGTAAGTTATTCATGCCGCATCCTGCGACCGGCCTGGCCCTGCCGTCAACAGTCCACCCCCACCCAACACTCAATATCGGCTGGTACGTTATCAGGTACTAGATATAGGAGGCGGCCATGTCGGCGATCACAGCAACCGAAGCGCGAAAGAGCCTGTTCGGGCTCATCCAGCAGGTCAACGACGACCACACCACCATCGAGGTCGTGTCCAAACACGGAAACGTCGTGATTTTGTCCAAACAAGACTACGACGCGATCACGGAAACCTCCTACCTGCTCCGGAACCCCGCCAACGCCGAACGGCTCCTCGACGCGGTCGAGCGGGCCCGGCGGGGCGAGTTCGAACACCACGACCTCTTGGACGCGTGACACGGTCAATCGTCTTCGACCCCAATGGGTGGGAAGACTACGTCTACTGGCAAACCCAGGACCGCAAAACTCTCAAGCGCGTCAACCAACTCATCACCGACACCCTTCGCGACCCCTTCGCCGGCATCGGGAAACCAGAACCCCTCCGACACGTCCTCACCGGGGCATGGTCACGGCGCATCGACGACAGCAACCGACTTGTCTACTACGTGATTGACGAACACATCGTCATCCTCCAGACCCGTGAACACTACTGACCGGCACTACCCGCACAACGCCCGCCTTGCGGTGGGTAGTCGACCAAAGCTCTGGTAGCGTCCGAATATGCCTCCCGTCGAGCTCATCCGACCCGAAGCGCTGACCAATTCGGCGCAGTACGCGTACGCCGCTGTCGCGCCTCCCGGAGCAAGAGTTATCGCGTTAGCCGGAGCATGTCCGCTAGATGCTGCCGGCGTCATCGTTTTAGGCTCACTCGAAACTCAGACACGGGCGGCGTTTAAGAATATGGTCACTGCCCTCGAAGGCGCAGGAGCTGACATGACAGACATTTTGAGCACCCGACTCTTGGTGGCATCAGCCAGACAAGAAGATCTGCACGCTGCCTGGTCGACGTTCCGCGCCGCGATGGGTAGCCATGATGCGCCGAGCACGCTTCTGGGCGTGACCGTTCTCGGATATCCCGGCCAGCTCGTTGAGATCGAAGCGTTAGCGGCGATACTCCCGAGTTGAACCGTTTGGGGTCCGCGAAACGATTGCCCGACGGTTAGATTTGCCCAATGGCAGATCTAAGGGTCGACGTGATCGATGGCACGCTCCGCTTCACGAGCGGCGATGATGGCCAACGCGCGCGGCAAGGGAAGCCGATCGAAGTCTCGGTCCTTCGTGCCACGCTGACGCCTGATCGCCAATCTGCGATAGTCCTGCTCGACTGGTCTGAGATGCAAGACAACCGAGCCCACAATCTGATCCGCGTCGATTGCACGGGAAGGATCCTCTGGACGGCTCCTTTGCCGTACTCATCAACAACCGACTGCTACACCGGCTTCGACCTCGATGACGCCGACCTCGCGGCAGGCACGTGGCAGGGGTACCGCGTCCACATTTCTCTCGACGACGGCAGCATTCAGGGGATCAAGTTCACAAAGTAGCAGACGCGCCTCGAACCGCGCGGGGCCGTCCCGCTGAGGGCCCGGTAAACGGTATCGGTGCCGCTGTTTCTGCATCGCCCTATTCTGCGGGCGGCTTCTTCGGTGTCCTCCTGATAGCCCAGATGAAGATCACAAAGCCTAGAAACGTAATTGCGGCAAAAATCGTTCGTCCCGGCTGACTACTGCCCCCATACGAGAGAGGGATCAATCCAGATGACCACACCCGTCAAGCCCAAAACCCAGCGCCGCCTAGAGATTCCACCCATGATCTGCACACTAGCTGGGCCATAGGGATCAAGAAAGAGGGGCACAAATGCCGCCGCCCGCACATAACTCGGCGAATGACTTGCTCGACAAACCTTCCAGGACAAGTCCCGCTCACCGTCAGTCGCTGGGGCGAACTCTCTGTTCCCCGAGCTGGAATCGCGGCCGGGAAGCGGCGCGCGGAACTGGCTTCGCGCCAGCCAGACGAAATTGATTACCGTGACGGCGGAAACAACCAAGATAAATGGGAGGGCCGTGTAGTTCCAGATTATCGAGCCAACGAAACCAAGCAGAGATAGGAAAAGAACGACCAACGCCACGTGCCTGCTGACAAAGAAATTCTTCCACAACCGCATGACCCCAGTATGGCGTGCCGAAGGTCCGCGAACCCGTCCGGTAAGGGTGCGTAATCGGGCAGCTCTGGGCTACGCCAGCCGGGTTGCTAGCGAATTAGTGAGCTCGCCGTGAGCTACCCGGTCAAAGAAACACCCGCCGATGGTGAGATGAATCGTGTTCGGCGGACACTACTGGAATATGACCACCTCTTCGGAAGCTGATCCCGGCATCGTGAATCCCCCACCCCGGGACGCGATAACTGATGACACACTTCTGGCACGATGCGCCCAAGGCGACAAGCGGTCATTCGAGAGCCTCTACGACAGGCACGTCCGCACCGTCCACGCCTACTCGCTCACCCATCTCCAGAACAGTGAAGACGCCGAAGAGATCACCCAGGACGTATTCGCGACCCTCTGGGAACGCCGCCGCACGATCACACTCGTCGGCTCCTCCGCTCTCCCGTGGCTCCTGGTCACCGGCAAGAACAAGATCATGAACCGGCTCCGCGCACGTGAGACGTACCTGCGCCGGCACAGCAGTGCGCCTGTCGATGAGACAACGCCAAGCCGTGAGCCGGGCCCTGAACCCACTGCCTTGACCGTCGAGCTCCGCGCGGCCATAGCGACCGCTATGGCCGCGCTCTCAGAGACCGACCAGACCGTGTTCCGGCTCTGCATCATCGAAGGTCGCAGCTACGCCGAGGCAGCCCGACTCAGCGCCACCAGCCAGGGCGCCATCCGTAACAGACTCTCCCGGCTCCGCACCCACCTGCGAAGCGAACTCCACACGATCAGAGGGAACCAATGACCATCCAGCACACGCCGAATTCACTTCCCAGCGACTCCGACTACGCACGGATGAAAGTCGATCTGTTTACCACCATCACTGTGCGAGAACGGGCCCGCACGAAGAAGCACCGCCTTGCCGCCCTGGGAATAGCGGGCGCTCTTGCCCTGGGCACGACCGCTGGCGCACTCGTCATCGCACAAGCTTCGCAAGGCCAGATCAACTACACCGCTGAGTGCTACGGAGCAGCAGACCTCACTTCGACACACTTCACCACCCTGTACCTTCCCGGAGATCAAACAACCGAGCAGGCGACGCCCCTCGCGGAACGCACAGCACTCGCGATCGATCAGTGCTCCGCATCCTGGGTCGTCGGCACCTTCGAACAAGACCGGGCCAACATCCCCGCCGGGAAAATGTTCCCGACTCCCCTCCTCATCGCTTGCCAACTCCCCGACCACAGACTCGGGGTCTTCCCCTCCACGGAACCAGCTCAAGTCGTCTGTGCACGACTCGGACTCTCAACACCACGCAACTAACCCTCGAGGGACAGTCCCGTTCAGGGTCCGGCTTTCGATGCCTGATCGTAGGAATTCAGGATTCAGCTTTTCACGCGGGAGTAACCTCCATTCATGACTCTACGAAAGTACCTGGTCGCTTGGGACTACGGCATCGGGGCCATCTGGCGAGCCGTTTACGCAGAGTCCGCGGAATCGATTTTGACTCTATATCCGGAACTCGACGTCATCGATGAGGAAGCCCTTCCCAGTGGGATGTCTGAGGCTCAATATCTCGAATGGCGAGACCGCAGACCAGACCTCGCGGAAACGTTAGGCGAGGAACCGAAATACCTACTCAGTAACATCCTCGAGCAGAGAGAGATCGACAGCGCAAGCGTTGGCCAAGACCGGCCAGTTTTCACGGTCGGATACGCCAAAAATTCGTCTTCGAAATGGACGTGGTTGAGGGCTAATACAGAAGTCCAAATTCGAACGCTGTTCCCTGATCTTATGATCAGGCACGGCCGGGACGATGAATGGTTCGCCGAGCAGAAAGCACTCGGCGCGTTCGATACCGGACTGCACGACATCGATGATCCGAACGATGATTTCCTCATCGAGGTCCAACGACTACGGCGATAGCCATCCAACATGCTAAGTGGGACAGGACTTCAATCACGACCCCCGTCCCATTCAAGGTCCGCCCTACGATTTCACGCTTTAGCTTTTTTAGTCCGCTTTCTCCGAATTGGATAAAGTTCTGCCTTGGGCCCTACTCCCACGCGTCCCTGGCGCGCATCCAGGCCGTCCCGCTGAGGGCCCGTTGACGGGACCAATTCGCCACGCGCCGCCTGATCCGCTCCACCGGCTCACCGTGCGCCGTTTGCGAACGCTGTCGGTGGAGTGCTCTACCGCGTGACGCGGTCTCAGGCATCACTGCAGCTCGGCTTCGCGGTCGTCGAATTCGCCGCCCCCCAGTCTGGTTCAAACGCCGGCTCATCAAGCTGAGGTTTCTGAGGCACCCCACTCCCCCGCGACGTGCCTCGTGGCGCCTACTCGACTTGTGGGCGACCGGGCTCCGCTGTGTCACGGTGAATCCGCCGCGCAAAGGTCTCCGACTCGGTCGCGAATCTGGCGAGCAGGGCACTGAACTGGCTGACGTCCTCCTCGGTCCAGTCAGCGAAGATCTCGGTGACCATGACGTCACCGACGTCGTAGATCTCCTGCGCGGCGCGGCGGCCCTCGGGAGTGAGGAGCACCGTGTGGGAACGGTGATCATCCGGGCTGGGTTCGCGAATGATGAAGCCCGCGTCATCCATCTTCGCTATGGCCTTGCTCACACTGGTAGCAGTCGCATCGAGTGCGGTCGACAGCTCGGATGGGCGTGACGCGCCCATCGAACCGAGGGTCCAGATCAGGCGCATCTCCAAAGTGCTGAGCGATCGGTTTCGCTCCGTGAGAATGTCGCGATGGAATCGCGGGGAATGCCACATCGTGAGCAGCGATGTCATGTTCTGCACCAGGTCGGAGCGGTAATGCAGCCGCGGCTCCCGTTCGTTGCTCACTGTTCAAGCGTACCGCCCAGGTATATAGTTTCCCTTGGAAAGTATTTTCTCGAACAAAGGAGTTGAGATGGTCAGAACATTCGTCATCACGGGGGCCGCGTCTGGTATCGGAAAGGCCACAGCAGAGTTGTTGCAGAGTCGCGGCGAGAGGGTCATCGGCGTCGACCTGCGCGGAACAGACGTCAACGTCGACCTGACCACAGATGAGGGCCGCGCCGCGCTTGTCGAGCAGGTGCGTGAGAAGTCGGGCGGAACGATTGACGGCATTCTCGCCATCGCGGGGCTCGCGCACCCGATTCCGGCGACTGTCGCGGTCAACTTCTTCGGCATGGTTGCGACTCTCGAAGGCCTTCGCCCGCTGCTGGCCGGGTCTAATGCTCCTCGCGCCGCCGGTGTCGCCTCGATGGCAAGCCTCCACCCGCACGACGATGAGCTGGTGGCAGCAATGACCGACGGGGACGAGGTTGCAGCCCTTGCCCGCGCTGAGGTGCTTGCGGGCGACGAATCGACGGGCTCGCTGATCTACGGCTCGACCAAGAAGGCGTTCGCCCAGTGGATCCGCCGCACGGCGCCGACCTCAGATTGGGCGGGTGCGAACATCCCCCTCAATGCGATCGCCCCGGGCGTCATCGTCACACCAATGACGGCTCCCCTCCTCGAGACCGAAGAGGGTCGGGAGCAGATGCGGGCCGGGGTTCCCATGCCGCTCAACGGCTTCGCAGAACCGATCGTGCCGGCCCGCCTCTTGGCCTGGCTCGTGAGCGAGGAGAACTCGCACCTGTGCGGCCAGGTCGTCTTCATCGATGGCGGATCGGATGCCGTGATCCGAGGCGATTCGACCTGGTGACTCTGATCGTCTGACGGGGCGCGCGGCGGAGATTGGCGGCTGCCAGCCTCAGCCCCGCGCTCGTTATCGGTGCCGTCGTCGCCGTAGTCGTAGTCGTCCAAGTCGTCACAAACCTCGTCTATCGTCCACCTAGCTCGGTCAGCCCGTCGATATCGAGCGTCGATCTATCGCTGCCGCCACGCATACTCCGCCAGGACACAGAACATCAGCGACGCAAGGCCGAGCCCCAGCGCGAAATCGCTTGGTAGTTCCCCCATGCACCGCCGCCAAGCGTGTTCCGCCACCGGCATGCATAGTCAGACAGCGGCACCTCGGGTCAGTGACGAATTCGGGGTTGGCGCAAGCACGGTCAGGCCTCTAATCGACAGAAGGCGACTGGCAAGCAGTGCGTCTATCGCCCAAACAGGTCACACTTCCGGGCTAATGCTCAGCGCAGCACTATCGGCCGCGCATGCTGTTCCGCCAGCAAGCCCCGCCGGCGGACGACACCTTTGCTCTCATCGAAGCCCTACGCTGTCCGTGGCCCAGAACGCCTCAGGGTAGACGAGGGGCGTCCGAGCGTGGAACACCGCATCGCTGCGAGTCCACGGGAAGCTCGGGTTTGTCAGCACTGGCGAGAAAGAGGACGACGACGTACACGGCGATTCGCTTCTGCTCGGAAAAGCCCTGTGACAAGGAAGTTTCCCTCTCGCCGGGTCCTCAGCGTTGGTTGTCGCGACCGTAGTCAACGTCATCGTCAATCCGGGTTGGATCGACTACCTGGGTTGCGTGATGTTTGCTCTTTTCGCAGTCCAAGCAACGGCTTCGCCGTTGTACCTTCGAACGCATCCGAAAGTCGTCGGACAGTAGCGCACGCCGCCGCCAAGTCAGCGTTTGCGCAACAGATCCGGCGGCTGCGGGCTGGCCCGGTCAAAGCCTTGCCAGAAACCCTCATTTTTAGTCGTCCCGCTTGAGGTCCGTCGAATGACGCTCCCCCCAGACCTATTTGCAGGTGCGCGGCTATCGTGCCAGATTGCGACGGGTCTTATGACCCCGCAACTCGCGTTACGTCGACGAGCAAGTTGACTACGAGCAGTACCGCCCCGACCAAACCAAGGGCCAGCATCACCTTCCTCGTCGAGCTCCAGACCTCACCCTTCCTGCGAGGATGCCGCAGCGACCAGTGCGAGCAGAAAACCTGCAGCTAACAAAACGATGTTGATTGGTTGCATGAGGCTTTCTCCGTAGGTCGGGCTGACACTCAGAATAGTGATGAAAAGCCATCCCACGTCTTGGTCGTGATGACCGGGCCTATCGTTTAGTTCCACGTCGAGCTATTGGCAGTGTCTTTGTCCTACCGCTCGCCTGATGTAGCGTCGAGCGAGTGAACGACGGTGGCAGTCCGAAGAGCCCCATCCAACGGCGGATGGCGATCGACCGCACACGGATTTTCGGTATCACTAGCATCTTGGTTGGTGTGCTTTTCATCGCTGTTGCAGTGATCGAGTTGATATTCCGTTTCGATGTGTTCCGCCTTTTCCAGCTTGGAGCGGGCGTCACGTTCATCGTCATCGGGTGGACTAATCGAACGAAATCTATCGAGCAGCTTCGAACTCTCGAGCTCGAGCACGGCGTCGGCGCCGGCATTCAAAAGCGCCGGTAGCTACCAGCGTCCCGCTCGAGGTCAGAGTTCCGGGTTTGGCCGGCCCACGGTGTCCGCACAACTGTCGACTACCAGAGCAACCGCGCATGTGGAAACATCACAACGGTGGGGACATCTTTGATCGTAAATTGGCCACGGCACGGAGATTCAGCACTCCAGGCACTCTCGCCCGTTCTGCGATCATGTCGCTGACCGACAGCCCGGCTCCTTACCCGAAAGCGCCAGTCGAACCAAGAGGGCATGTGGGTGGCGCACGGTTGTGGCAGCTCCCCCTCAGCGTCGGAGTGTTCACTATTCTGTACGTCCAGATCTTGTTCTGGGTTCTTCTCTACGCTGCCCTGACGAATATTGGCGTCGCTATCGGTGTCGTCGTGGTCTCCCCGGCCTTCTACGCCGTGACGTTGGCTCTCATCACCCGGGCTCTCACCGCTCGGTTCCACTGGTGGTGGTGTATCGCGGTCACCGCGACCGTGTTCGGTTTCGGCACCACCCTGTCGATCGCCGGCGTAGGTCTTCCTTGGTTCGGGAGTATTCCGGCTCTGCCGTTCACCGCGTTGGTCGCTCTCGGAGCAGCGACAGCGAGCCTGGTGACGCTGTCAGGTTTGGCGCGGCTGGTCGGGGTCGCGGCCCTCGCCGTGCAACTTGTGGTGATCGCAGTTCCTCTGGTCTCGCTCCAAGTTCAGCGTGGTGAGCGGGATGCTGCGGCGGACCGGGCAGAGATCGCCCGGCGTGACGAGATGAACACGCAGCCTTTCATTCTCCCCGGGTACACGATCCGGTACGTGTCTCCCAGCTCGTACGAGAGTGTCGTTTACCTTTCGGCGGATCCGGATGCGACCACCCGCGACGACTTTCACCTCGACGACAGCGACATCACCATCAGCGCAGCGCCCACTGATCCGACCCTCACCCTCCAGTCCGAGGTGTGTCGCTGGATCCTCGATCCTGACGTCGGCGGATCACCCGGCAACACCTGCGACCAGATCACCCCGGACACCTGGGCGCTCGACACGAACGGTATCGCCTCAGTCGTCCGCATCCGTGGCACGCAGCGAATCGAGATCGTCGATCCCCGGACCGACAGTGCAGGCCTCATTGCTCTGGCCGATCGGGCAACCCTGATGACCGATGCCGGTTTCACCGACTGGAACACGTGGCTGCTCGACCAGGACAAACGCGTCTGAGCGTCCCCACCGCTCGCCGCCTCCGGGATGTTCAGTAGGAGGTGGCGGTGATGGTTATTCCTGCAGGTCCACCACTGATGGCGAGAAGTTTCAGCGGCCCGCCCGTGCGGAGCTCTAGCGGGCCGGCGCGGTCTTTGCTGGTGTACCCCTGACTGTTCCAGGATGCGACGATCGTGTTGTATGCCGGGTCTGCGGTGTCGGCGATGTCGAAGATGGGGATCGTGACCCGGCCGACAACCGTGGTTCCTGTTCCTGTTGCGCAGTTGGTGGTGTCGATGGACGGTGTTCCGTGGATCCCGGCGAGGTCACCGCCGTTGTCGAGGAGCGTGCGGACGAGCTTCTCGTTCTCCGCGCACGTCGCCGCCAGCATCTCCGGATCCGGGGGCGGCTCCGGGAGGGGCGCCAGGTCGTCTGGTTCCGGGGTGCCCTCGGGCAGGCCCAGGTAGCCAGTGATTCCTGATCCGATTTCGTCGGTTTCGGCGTTCACGGTGTAGATGGCGCGTGGTGTTCCCACGGCGAGGGCGGGCTGAGTGTCGAACGCCGTGAGCTGTTGCGCGACGTCGCCCCTCGTTGCCGTCGTGGTGGTGGTGATGGTGAGCGTCGGTCGCCATCCTGCCTGCGAACCGCGGGGCCGTGCCGAGTCGTACACGAGCGACGTCACACCGGTTTGGTTGGCGATCGTAGCGAGCCCGGTGAGGGTCACTTGGTCGGGGACGGTTCGGTCGACGACAACAGAGCCGATCAGCGCATCACTACCGGCACGGCCGGGCGTGATCACAGTGACCGAGGGGAGGGCGTCTGAACCAAAACCGGGTTGGGCCCGGAGGTCCCTGACGGTGTCTGACCACCGGCTGGGTGAGGCGATTGTGATGCTCGGCAACGCACTGTCAGAAACAGCTACGGCCTGCACCCCCGGCACTGTTCGAAGAAGCAGGCCTGTGTCGACGAGCTTGCCGACCGTACGAGAATCCTGCTGGTCATCGAATTCGACGGTCGTGTCAGAGTATCCGTCACCCGTCACGGTCAGGACCCCGAAGGAACGAACCACGGATCCTGCGGTCGCGAGCCCCTGGCGGAGGATGTCAGCGGCGTTATGAGCGGCCGTTGTTCCCGGCGCGGCTGTGACGGCTGCGGTGATGAGCCAGATGCTGGGGTTGTTCGGTGACCCGTCGCCGCCGTACCCGCCGCGTTTGGCCACGACGTCCGAACTGATGATTTCGGGGGTGTTCTTCAGGGTTGCACGGAACGCGTCCACTTCGGCAGAGACGGAATCCGGTGGCACCAGATCATCACGATTGGTGTGGAAAATATGCGATGTGGGGGCGATGACCAGCAGGAACAAGGCGACGGTCCCGGCAACAGCTGAGAGGACGGGATGACGGCCCACGGTACTGCGAACGATATGTGACTCGCCACTTGTGTTGTCTCGCGGTCGTTGGTGCCGGAGCGCGAGGAGGGCGGTGAGCGCCCAGAGCACAGCAACCATCATGCAGGACAGCACGGAGCTGAACAGAAGCACCCATCCCCAGACCGGGGTGAAGTCCGCCGCGCCCGCGCCGAGATCGTCAGGCGGAGTCGTTGTGATCAACACGATCGCGACAAGGGCGCCGGCGCCGCACAGAGCTAGCTCAGCGGTGAAGAGGCGCCGCAGCCGACGGGCGTTTGTCAGCCACGCGAAGCTTGTCGTCCACAGGACCAGAAGAGTCAGGGGCAGAACGAGTAACGCCACAAAGAAGTACATCTACTCCCCCGCCCGCTCGCTGATGGGGTGAAAGTCGGGCATCATCGGTGGCAGTGAAGCGCGGAGTCAGGGCCGGTCCAGCTGGCGGGGTCGGTACCGTCGCCCTCGACGTTGAGGTTCCCGTCACGGTCACGCCAGACAAGTGAGTAGGTACCGTATGCGAAGGGGTCGTAGAAGTCATCAGCGGTCCAGTCCCCAATCCAGTGCACTGTCACCTCATCGGGTTGGACGATCCCGACGGCGCCATTGATAAAGCGGTGTTGGATCACGATTCGGCATCCGCCGGCCGATGCTTCCGGGAGTATCTGGAAGTAGTTGTTGCCGCACAGCACCGCTGCGATGAACATGGCAGGCAGACCGAGTGTGAGAACTAGCTCAATCCCGACCCGTAATACTGCCCGACGACGTTTGGTCGGCCCCGGGCCCAACGACACACCAGATACCAGGACGGCCAGGCCGCTAAGGGTCAGGATGGCCATGACCTCAAGCGGTGCCGGCACCCAGTCGCCGAGGATGAGCGTGAACCGACCGAACGAATCAGTCCGGCTCCGAAAAACGGCCGTCACGAGAACAGCGATACCGATCACCACGAAAAGCATCGCCTGGCCCGTCACCGTCAGAACTCTTCTGATAGCGATCCTCCCCATCAGATGACCGCAGACGGGTCGCCCTGGTATTGAACCGCAAGAAGCGCCCGCAACACCCCGAAATTGAACCCAGTCATGACGCGAGCATATCGAAAAGGATTGCATATGTAGCGAATATCGATATAGATCAGGTCATTTCACCCTCGATCCACGGGTACGAAACGGTCACCGATCAGAGGCCATCACCCGGCCAGACGGGGTCCGGGGCACAGTCCGGACCGGAATTGCGGCGGCTACAGGCGCCGTATTCTCCTTCGATCACAGCTCGGATGGCGCCCGGCCCGGCCCGCCCGAGCTCTCGCTGTTCGCCGTGGCCCTGGTACGAAAGAGCTCTTTCGTGCGAAGGAGCCGTAGGGCTGTGACGAGCACGAGGCCGCCCAGCATGTTGAACAACAGGGTGTAGCCGAACCACCCCAGCCATTGGGCATAGGTGACCGGAGCCCCCGACTGGATGGCGCCGAAGATGAGGAGTGAGTCCAGGATCGAGTGGAACAGCTGCAGTCCGGCGAGAAGGAACCCGCCGATCACCGTGGCGACGATCTTCGCCGGATCGGACTCGGTACCCTGCTGCATCCTGGTCATCAGCGTGATCGTGCTTCCCCCGAGAACCGCGAGCACCACGCTCTGCAGCCCGAAAGGTGCCTGCGTGAAATGGAGGGCGGCTTCGGAGAGGGTGCCCTGCCACTGGGGAAAAGCCTGCACGACGAGCCACATGAAGATCCAGCCGCCGATGAGGTTCGTGACGAGGGTTCCGCCCCAGAGCTTGGCGAGCTGGCCGATGTTCCCCTCCCGGGCGACGACCGCGGCGACAGGCATCAGGAAGTTCTCGGTGAACAGCTCACTGTGGGCCAGGAAGAGGGCGACGAGACCGGCGCTGAACGCCAGTCCGGCGAGCAGGTGATCCCCGGTCTGGTGGAGCACTGCCAGGTAGGCCATCACGCCCAACCCGACCTCGAGTCCGCCGAAGAAACCGGTGATCAGAATGGCGCGCCAGGTTCGGTGCAGTCGCTCGGCGCCTTCCTCGATCGTGTTGTCGAACGATTCAGCGAGTTCGTCCTCGACAGGCTCGTTGCGGTCCCCGATCTCCTTTCGGCGTCTCTCACTCATCGGGGCCTCCGAGGAGAGGCTCCGCCTGGCCGAACGTGCGGGTGGCTGATGTGCATGACGGTAGTCAAGCCGATCTGCCGCGCCACCATCAGGGATCGAAAAAAACGGTGGACTGTGTGAACGATTGTGATTCCCGGGCTCGCCTACGCTTGAACCAACCAGAGAGAGTCGGAATGAACCACACAGACGGCTCCCCAGCCACAACCGGATCAGGGCGCGTGCGCGTGCGTGGCGCCCGGGAGCACAACCTGCAATCCGTCGACGTCGACATCCCCCGCGACGCTCTCGTGGCCTTCACGGGGGTCTCGGGATCGGGAAAGAGTTCCCTGGCGTTCGGAACGGTCTACGCCGAAGCGCAACGCCGGTTCTTCGAGTCCGTCGCCCCCTACGCGAGGCGCCTCATCGACCAGGTCGGCGTTCCCGACGTGGATTCGATCGACGGCCTGCCGCCCGCCGTGGCACTTCCGCAACGCCGTACGAGCGGAACGGCTCGCTCGACGGTGGGGAGCGCGTCGACCGTCGCGAACGTGGTTCGCATGCTGTTCTCCCGGGTGGGAACGTACCCGGCCGGCGCCCCGATGCTGTTTGCCGAGGACTTCTCCGCGAACACGGTTCAGGGCGCCTGCCCCGAGTGCCACGGCCTCGGCCGGGTCTACGACGTGCCCGAAGACCTGATGGTTCCCGATGACTCCCTGTCGATTCGCGAGAAGGCGCTTGCAGCCTGGCCGACGGCCTGGCACGGCAAGCAGCTCCAGGACAGCCTCGTCTCCCTCGGCTACGACATCGACGTGCCGTGGCGGGACCTTCCCGCCGACCAGCGGAACTGGGCGCTGTACACCCAGGAGTCACCACAGGTGCCGATCTTCCGCGATCTCTCGCCACGCGATGTACGGAAGGCCGTGGCATCCGGGGCGGAACCGTCGTACATGAGCACGTTCCTCGGCGTGAAACGCTACGTCCTCGACACGTTCGCCTCGTCGAAGAGCGCACGGATGCGCGAGAAGGCGGCCGGCTTCCTGGTCAGCGTGCGCTGCCCCACCTGTGGCGGCAAGCGCCTCAAGCCGGACGCCCTCGCCGTGACCTTCGAAGGCAGGGACATCACCGAGGTCTCCTCGATGCCCCTGGAGGAGGTGACCCGGCTGATGGAGAGGGTGCTCCTCCCCGACTGGGGAACCTCTCGCCTGTCCTCAGAAGGAGACCTGCCTCCGGAGAAGCGCCTCGCCGCCCAGCGGCTCGTCTCCGAACTCCGGGGGCGGCTCTCGCCGCTCATCGACCTCGGGCTCGGATACCTCACGCTCGACCGCACGACCCCCACCCTGTCGTCGGGGGAACTCCAGCGCATGCGCCTGGCCACGCAGGTTCTCTCTCGCCTCTTCGGTGTCGTCTTCGTGCTCGACGAGCCGTCGGCGGGCCTGCACCCCGCAGACACCGAAGCTCTCGTGGGCATCCTGAAGAGCCTCCGCGATTCCGGCAACACGGTCTTCTACGTGGAGCACTCCCTCGACGTCATCCGGGAGGCGGACTGGATCGTCGACATCGGCCCGGGTGCCGGCATCGCCGGCGGCACCGTCGTCTACTCGGGCGAGATCGAAGGCCTCCGCAGCGCGAAGGACTCCGTCACCCGCCGCTACCTCTTCGACGACTCGGATCCGGTGGCCGCACCCCTCCGCCAGCGGCGACCCGGAGATACGCGACTCGTCCTCAGCGATGTCACGCGGAACAACCTGTCTGATGTCTCCGTGTCCTTTCCGCTGGGAGCCTTCACCGCAATCACCGGTGTCTCAGGATCGGGTAAATCGACACTCCTCAACCACGGCATCCCCGACCTCCTCGCCAGAGACCTCGCCAGCGCCACCGAGGAAGTCGAAGGCGAGGCAGAATCGGCGGCCGAGGATCCTCTCCTCTCGGGGTCACCGACGACGACCTCCGGTCGTGCATCGGGTCCGGCCGATCGCGTGCGGCGTGTCGTGCAGGTGACCCAGAAGCCGATCGGGCGGACGCCACGGTCGAACGTGGCGACCTACACCGGTGTCTTCGACCAGATCCGGCGCCGTTTCGCCGCAACGCCTGAGGCTCGGCAGCGCCACTACGGCGCGAGCCGGTTCTCGTTCAACCTGCCGAGCGGGCGGTGCCCGGTCTGCAGGGGTGAGGGCATGATCGAGGTCGAGTTGCTGTTCCTGCCCACCGTGCACGCGCCGTGCACCGCCTGCGCAGGAACGCGCTACAACGCCGAGACCCTCGAGATCCGGCTGAACGGGATGACCGTCGCCGA
Source organism: Subtercola boreus (assembly GCF_003399625.1). GTDB lineage: Bacteria > Actinomycetota > Actinomycetes > Actinomycetales > Microbacteriaceae > Subtercola > Subtercola boreus_C. The sequence continues at coordinate 534,111 of NZ_NBXA01000026.1, forward strand.
CGTTCTCGCCCTGAGCGTCAGCCGCGCCCGCGAGTTCTTCGACGAGGACACCGACGTCGTTCCGCACCTGGATGCCCTCCTCGACGTGGGACTCGGCTACATCTCCCTCGGCCAGTCGGCCACGGAGTTGTCGGGCGGGGAGGCGCAGCGCGTCAAACTGGCGTCAGAGCTCCGGCGCGCCCAACGCGGCGACACCCTCTACCTCCTCGACGAGCCCACCTCCGGGCTCCACCCGGCCGACTCCGACCGCCTCATCGGTCACCTCCAGCGACTCGTCGACGGCGGGAACACCGTCATCGTCGTCGAGCACGACATGCGCGTCGTCGCAGAGGCCGACTGGGTGATCGACCTCGGGCCGGGAGCCGGAGACGCCGGCGGGCAGATCGTCGCCGAAGGCACGCCGGAGGCTGTCGCGGGCAGCGCCGAAAGCCGTACCGCGCCCTTCCTCAAGACCGCCCTGGAGCGACGATCGTGATGCCCGTGTGGGTCGAGTGGTTCAACGTGGGCAGGAGCACCGCGGCCTCCCGGAGTCCGACCACCCGCGAGATGAGATCCTGCGGTCGCAGAACACCCGACTCGATCAGGGCCAGCATCGGCGGATAGTCGGTCGCGGCCATCCCGTGGCTGCCGAGCAGGTCGAGTTCCCAGGCGATCACGCGCGAGAGAGGCACCCGGGGGTGGCCGTTGGTCGGCGGGATCAGGCCGACCTGCACGTGTCGCCCCCTCCGACGGAGGCTGAGGATTGCGTCAGACGATGTCTGCTCGCTTCCGACAGCGTCGACGGAGACGTGGCTGCCGCCCTCTGTCACCTCCTGCACACGCTCTGGCACGTCGGTGCCGTCGGCGAGGAGTACCCGGTCGGCGCCGAGTGAGGTGGCGACCGCCAGGGCCGCAGGGTTCCGGTCGACGGCGATCACGTTCGCGCCGAGGGCCTTCGCCACGAGGAGGGCGCTGAGACCCACGCCTCCCGCGCCGATGACGGTGACCCATTCACCGGGGCGCACAGCAGCGCGACCGACGAGGGCCCGGTATGCCGTGGCGAAGCGGCAGCCCAGACTGGCGGCCGCTTCGAAAGTCACGCCCTCCGGGATGGCGACCAGGTTGGTGTCGGCGGCATGAATCACCACGAACTCGGCGAACGAGCCCCAGTGCGTGAACCCGGGTTGCTGCTGGTGAGGGCACACCTGGGCATTGCCGCTCACGCACCAGTCACAGGCGCCGCAGCCCTCGATGAACGGCGCCGTGACCCTCTGACCGACCGACCAGCGCCCGACACCGCGACCCACAGCCGCGACGACTCCGGCGAACTCGTGCCCCGGCACGTGCGGAAGGGCGATCTCGTCGTGACCGGCCCAGGCATGCCAGTCGCTCAGGCAGAGGCCTGTTGCGAGAACCTCGATGACCACCCCGCCGTCGGGCACCTCGGGGTCGGGTACCGTCTCCACCTCGAGACTGCCGCCGATCTCCTTCAGAGTGAGCGCACGCATCCCCTCACAACCTCTCGATTCAGTGCCGCCTCCCGAGGACCGGCATCGTTATCGGCGTTCCCTCGACCTGATCGCGAACGTACCGTAGCGCGGAGAAGTCCTCGAGGGCAAACCCGGCTTGTGCCGACCTTTCAATCGCGCCAAAAACCCCCTGACTGGCCCGGTGCGAAGGGGAGGCAGGGGGTTTGACAATGGCGGTACCGGTGGGATTTGAACCCACGGTGCTCTTTCAAGCACACATGTTTTCGAGACATGTACCTTCGGCCGCTCGGACACGGTACCGGGGAATACCTTACGGCACCCCGCAGCGGGGCGCCAATCCGGGCACCATCCGCTACTCCTCGCCGGCCTTCCGGGCGTCCCCCGCCTGCTCCATCGCCTCCGCGTGCAGGGTCTTGCCCTCGGCGATCAACTCGTCGTCGCCGCGCGCGACCCCGACCGCTTCGGTCAGCCTGCCCTTGACGGCGGCGACGGCATCCGGAATCGACACCGGCGTCGGTGCATCCGGAATGTCGTCGGCCGAGGTGTCGTACACACGGATGATGTCCGAGTCCTTCAGCGGCGTGTCGCTCGTCGCCTGCTCGGCATGCTCGACGCAGAGCCGCGCGACCTCTTCGGCGTGGGCGTGCATCACAGAGTGCGCCGCGCCCGGCATCTCCCAGAGCCGGGAGTTCGGCAGCAGCCGGCCGACCTCCTCGACCCAGTCCCGCGGCGCGACGGCGTCGAATTGCCCCCTGATCACCAGCGTGTGGGCGTGGATGTTCGGCAGGGCCTTCTCGATCGGATACTGCATCATCTCCGGCAGGATGCGTGAGAACCACTTGAAGCCGCAGACCGCATAGGCGCTGATCGCCAGGAACTTCACCTTGAACGGCTCGTGCCAGGCGGCCTGCAGAAAGCGAAGGGCCGCGCGCGCGATCCACCGTTCCCGAGGGTTCACGACCGGGCCGATGAGCACCAGTGTCGAGATCTCCGGGCGTCGCGAAACGAGGTCGCTCACGATCTGCGTGCCCATCGAATGCCCCACGATGATGGGGTCTTCCAGCCCCAGGTCGTCGACGACCTTGCCCACGAGGTCGGCGTACTGGCGGATCGTCATCGCGCTGTCGGGGTGCGGAACCCCGCCGAACCCGGGCAGGTCGAGGGCGTGCACCGGGCCGAATTCGTTGAGGTTCGGAGCGAGGCGTTCGAAGTACGTCGACGAGACGCCGATGCCCGGCACGAGCACGAAGGGGCGCACGCCGGTCGTGCCGATCGTGTTGACGCGGGCGTACGTGTCGCCGTCTGGCGTGTAGACGCGACTGACCTCGACGTGGATGCGGGATGCCATGCGTCAAGGATAAACCAGGCGTTCTGTTGACACGGAGTGAGCGCCCGAGTATCGTTCCAAGGCTGTGCCGCACGGGCACACATCCCAACGAGAACCAGCGGAACGGAGCAGGCCATGCGCAGTTATCAGCAGCAGGCCATGCGCAGTTATCAGCAGCAGCCCATGCTTCGCACCGATCTGCCCGAATACGGGCATCCGCAGATCCTCGACTCACTCGTCGCTCCGTAGAGAAACTTCTCTGCACGTGGGCTCCGACCATCGAGGTCGGGGCCCTTTTCTGCGTTGCTGAATCGTCGAACACCAACACCCACAGAAAGAAAGAAAGGTCATGAAGAAGATCACCGAACGCCTGCTGTCGTGGGCGAGCATCCTCGAAGAGAACACTCTCGAGCAGGCCCGCACCTCATCGCGCATGCCGTTCATCTACCCGCACCTCGCCCTGATGCCCGACGCCCACCTCGGGCTGGGTGCCACGGTCGGTTCGGTCATCCCGACGCTGGGTGCAGTAATGCCCGCGGCGGTCGGCGTCGACATCGGTTGCGGCATGATCGCGGTGAAGACGCAGTTCACGGCTCTGGATGTCGCAGCCCGCGTCGCCCAGGGCACACCGTTGAGCGAGCTGCGCGAACAGATCGAGCGCGCCATTCCGCTTTCGGCGGGAGGGAAGAACAACAAGATCGTCGCGACCGCCGCACCGCGCGTGGCCGAGCTCGAGGCCCTCGCCGTCGAGGCCGGTTTCGACCCGGCGACGCGCGCGAAGGCGTGGGCGCTGCAGCTCGGAACGCTCGGTAGCGGCAACCACTTCATCGAAGTGTCGCTCGACGAGAACGACCAGGTCTGGCTGTTCCTGCACTCGGGCAGCCGCGGGGTCGGCAACCGCATCGCCCAGCACCACATCAGGGTCGCCCAGGCGCTCATGACGAAGTGGTGGATCCCGCTCGCCGACCGCGACCTCGCCTACCTCGTGGAGGGAACGCCGGAGTTCGATCGGTACATCGCCGAGCTCCGCTGGGCCCAGCACTTCGCTCTGCTGAACCGTGAGGAGATGATGGATCGGGTCATCCGCCAGCTCAGCGACTTCATGGGCGATGCGGTCGAAGATGTGGAACGCATCAACTGCCACCACAACTTCACCCAGAAGGAGACGCACTTCGGTAAGAGCGTGTGGCTGTCGCGAAAGGGCGCCATCTCGGCGCGAGCCGGGCAGGCGGGGCTCATCCCGGGGTCGATGGGCACGGCGTCGTACGTGGTCGCCGGGCGTGGCAACGTGCTCGCGCTCGAGTCGTCGCCGCACGGCGCGGGGCGTTCGCACTCCCGGAGTGCGGCGCGGCGCGAGTTCACGCACGAGCAGTTGCGGGAGGCGATGGTCGGGATCGAGTTCCGCGACACGGCGGCGTTCATCGATGAGATCCCGGCGGCGTACAAGCCGATCGACCAGGTGATGGCGGACGCCGCCGACCTGGTGGAGGTGCGGCACACGCTGCGGCAGATCCTCAACGTGAAGGGAGACTGAGGCGGGGCGGGGCGCGTGCGCGGCGGGTGGGGCGTCGGGCGGGGCCGGGATCCGGCCTGTTGCGGCCACGGGCTGCGGTTCGACGCGATTGGGCCGCCCGTATCCCCTTCGGGAGGAGCTCAGACGATGTGCGCCGAATAGCGCGGCACATTCGCTGAGCTCCTCCCGAACGGGGAGCAATACGCTGGGTGGATGCCGTTCACCGAACTCGAAGGGCACCCCGGGGCATCCGTGGTGCTGCTGCACGCCCATCCCGACGATGAGACTCTCGCGACCGGTGGGCTGATGGCACGCCTCGCGGCGGATGGATATCGCGTGGTGCTCATCACCGGAACCCGGGGCGAGCGGGGCGAGGTCGTGCCCGGGCCGCTCAAGGTGCTGGAGGGCACGCCGAAGCTTGCGGCGGTTCGCGTCGCGGAACTCGCCGCCGCGATGCGCGCCCTCGGAGTCGACGACCACCGTTTCCTCGGCGCCGGTGCCGGTGCCGGTGTCGGCGCCGCCGCGGGTGCCGCCGTCGCCGGAGCACGAGCAGCTGCACTTGCCCCGCGAACATATTCCGATTCGGGCATGCAGTGGGGCCCCGGCGGCCGAGCCATCGCGGCCGACGATGCCCCGGCCGACGCGCTCAGCCTCGCACCACTCGACGAGATCGTCGAAGATGTCCTTCACGTCGTGCGGGATGTCGCTCCCCGCGTTCTGGTCAGCTACGACGAGAACGGCGGGTACGGGCATCCGGATCACGTGCGGATGCACGACGCCGCCGTCGCCGTATCGAGGCTGACGGGCATCCCTCTCTATACGGTTGTGGCCGACTGGAACGGTGACGCACCCTCAGCCCCGGGCGACGTGGTCGTGCCGCTCGGCGAGCATCGCGCCGCCGTGTTCGCCGCACTGGCCGCTCACGCCACCCAGCTGACGGTCGATGGCGGCGACATCATCCTCTCCGGCGGGCAGCGTCATACCGTTGCCGATGACGAGGTGTTCAGGCGTTTCGAGGGCGCCGGCCCGGTCGGTTCCGATCGGGTCACAGCGCCGTGATTTCCCGTCGCCCCTCGGGGGCCGAGTGTTAGGCTCGCCTTACCAGGACTCGTAGAAACGTGCTCGGTCTTCAGAAGAAAGGCACATTCACCCACATGAGCTTCATCACCTCACCCGCTTTTGCGGAAAAGGGTTACGTCATCCTCGACTCCTACGACCAGGCCGGCGACCCGAAAGAGTGGCTCGACCTCGAATTCGTGGACTGGAAATCGTCGGGCGTCACCCGTTTCGCCCCCCTCGCAAGCGCGTTCGGCGAGATGGAGTGCAACGGATTCTGGAACCACACGCCGCCCCGCACCGACAAAGACGGCGTCTGGGTGCAGGCGAACGTGGATGTCGCGCCCATCCTGAAGGCCCGTGCCGAGGAGCCCGGAGCGAACATCGGCCGCTGCCGCGTCATCGAATTGCAGCCGAACGACTACACGAACGCCATCTACAACCTGCACCAGGACGACAACAACCGCCTGAACCCCGAGGGAACCGGATGGATCGTCCGTGGCTTCTTCAACCTGTCGGATGACCCGTCGTCGGTGCTGATCCTCCGCGAGGACCGCTTCGATCCCGACACCGAAGTGCGCATCCCGCTTCCCGCCGGCGCGCAGGTCATCGTCGACACCCAGCGATTCTGGCACGCCGTCTGGCAGGTCGGCCCCGAGCCGCGCTACTGCCTGATCACCTCCTGGGAGTCGGGCCCCGAGCTCGACGCCTACATCGAGAAATACCACGGTGCATCGAACAATGTGAACCCGCCGCTGGATGCGCGCGTCATCGAGGATGCCCAGGCCGAGGTGCGCCGTCGCCTCGCCGAACGCTCCGCCACCCTGGTCGCCCAGGGCAAGAAGCTCGCCGACCCGGTCGACCCCGAGGCGTAGTCAGAGCTGACCGCCGCTGCCTCTCGCAATTCGCGCGACGGCGATCTGCGCTTCGATTCGAATGGGTCCATCAGGGTCGCGCCCCGCGTGCTCAAAGGAATCCGGATTCCCGGTCGCGCGACTTCGCATAATGAGCAGCAGCGCCAGAACGGCGATGACGGCGCCGAGACAAATGAACAGACACCAGATCACGATCAGCTCCTGACTTTTCGTCACTATATCATGTGCCGCATCGGCTGGTCGAAGAGGCAACTTGCGCCGATAGGGTTCCTCAGCCATCCGGCGGCTGACTCAGCGTCTCGGATGCTCGTCTCCTCCACAGGGGCGAGCATCCGTGTTTCTCCACAGCTTTCGCCGCGGCTCCCACGGGTGTCGGTGGCCGAGCCTAGGGTGGAGGTATGCCCACCAAGCCCCTCAGCAACTTCAAGTGCACCGAGTGCGGGTGGACGACCCTGCGCTGGGCCGGCCGCTGCGGCGAGTGCCAGGCGTGGGGCACGGTCGTCTCCGCAGCAGAGTCCACCGGCCTCCAGGGCCAGGTGCGCCCCGCCAACATCGACGAGGCGTCGATCGCCCGGCCGATCACCGAGATCGAGACCGACGCTGCGATGCACTGGGCAACGGGCATCACCGAGTTCGACCGGGTGCTCGGCGGCGGCCTGGTACCGGGTGTCGCCATCCTGCTGTCGGGCGAACCGGGTGTCGGCAAGTCGACACTCCTCCTCGAGGTCGCGGCACGGGCTGCGCAGGAACACCTGCGGGTGCTCTATGTCAGCGCCGAGGAGTCGGTCGGGCAGATCAAGATGCGGGCCGAGCGAACCCGATCCCTCTCCCCCACCCTCATGCTCGCCGCCGAGACCGATCTCGCCACGATCCTCGGGCAGATCGACGCCGTGATGCCGCATCTCGTGATCGTCGACTCCGTGCAGACGGTGAGCAGCTCACAGATCGAGGGTGCGGCCGGCGGGCCGACGCAGGTGCGGGCCGTGGCGTCGGCGCTCATCCGTGTGGCGAAGGAGCGGTCGCTGCCGGTGCTGCTCGTGGGGCACGTCACGAAAGACGGCTCCATTGCCGGGCCCCGCGTGCTCGAACACCTCGTCGACGTCGTCTGCCAGTTCGAGGGAGACCGCCAGACGTCGCTGCGTTTCGTGCGCACCCTGAAGAACCGGTTCGGGCCGACCGACGAGGTCGGCTGCTTCGAGATGACCGGGGAGGGCATCCGCGAGGTTCCGGATCCGAGCGGGCTGTTCCTCAGCCGGGGCGCCGAGGCTGTGAGTGGCACCTGCGTCACCGTGGCGCTCGAGGGGCGCCGTGCCCTGCCCGTCGAGGTGCAGGCGCTCGTGGTCGCCACGACAGCGCCGAACCCGAGGCGGGTGACGAACGGGGTCGACGCCTCGCGCGTCTCGATGCTGCTCGCGGTGCTCGAGCGGCGGCTGAAGGTGAAGCTCTCCGACAAAGACGTGTACGTGTCGACCGTCGGTGGGGTGAAGCTCACCGAGCCGTCGGCCGACCTCGCGATCGCCCTCGCCATTGCGTCGGCGAACAACGACAGGGCACTCCCGCACAACTTCGTGGCCTTCGGCGAGATCAGCCTCGCCGGTGAAGTGCGCCCCGTGACATCCAGCGACCTGCGCGCCACGGAGGCGCGTCGCCTCGGTTTCACGAAGATCCTCGGCCCCGGCCAGACGGGCATCCGCCAGGCCTTCGTCTCCGCCTTCGAGACGGCGTAGGGCAGAGCGGGGGCAGCCCGAACAATCGCCGGAACGCACCTGTGATGCGCCCGCGAACCCCTCGTCTCCGCGCAGGCACGATCGAGATCACTGGCCCGCACCGCAGGGCGCGTCACACGTGCGGCACGAAGGCCTGCCACGCCACCCGCCGCGATGCGCGCGGGTCGAGTTCGACCCGATCCACGGCATCGATGACGAGAGTCCGACGCGACTCCTCGTCGTAACGTGGCCACTCGACCACGTTCGTCATCGCGCCGAACCCTGAGCCCGAAACCGATCCCGTGTATGCGAAGCGCACCCAGTACGCACGCATGCGCGCCCCCGCGGCCAGGAACGACCGACGCCCGCCGAGCAGCGTCATCGTGCGCCCGAACACCCCGCCCATCCGATCGAACAGCGCAAACAGTTCGAGCCCGTGGGTCGCATCGAATCCCGCAAGCCGCACCAGCCGAGGCGCAACGTCGAACCGGTAGAAGTACACCGGAGCGTACCTCGCGTGCCGCTCCGCCACCTTCACCGTCGGATACCAGAACGCGAAATCCCCGCCGAAGTCTGCGGCAGCCCGCCGCACCGGCAGGCCCGGATACTCCGCCTTGATCGCCTTCCGCGCCTTCTTCTTCGTGTTGGCGAAGATCGCTCGGATGCGTTTGGGCGTCGTCGCCAGAATGTCGAGCCGGCCGCTGAACAGTGATCCCTCGCGGTCGTTGGTGCCGATGATCAGCGGCACCGGATGCGCGCGCCCGGCCTTGAATGCATCGAGCGGGCGCTCGGGCAGAAAGTCGCCATCGATCACCGGGCACAGCGCGATCGTGCCCGGGTGCAGGTCGGGCGCCGTCGTCGTGAGGGCATCCGTCGCCCGAACGAGGTCCCGCCAGTCGGCCGTCACCAGCAACTCGCCGGCATCCTCTGCACTGGTGTTCTCGACACTGTCGTTCGCGACCCGCGCGCTCAGCAGCTCTACGAACTCCGAGGCCCACAGCCGTGTCTGCGACGGCGGGTACACCGCGTTCGTGGGTGAGCTCTGCGCGATGGCGCGCGCGAAGAGTCCGGATGCCCGGGGCACCGTCATCAGCGTCGTCACCGCGTTGGCGCCGGCCGACTCCCCGAACAGCGTGACTCGGTCGGGGTCGCCACCGAACGCACGGATGTTCGCCGCCACCCATTCGAGCAGAGCGACGCAGTCCTTCAACCCGAGGTTGTTCTCGATCGTGCGCTCCGGCGTGGAGTACTCCGTGAAGTCGAGGAAACCCAACGCGCCGAGACGGTAGTTGAAGCTCACGTAGACCACGTTTCCCTGCCGCACGAGAGTGTCGCCGTTGTGGGGCACCTCCGCCGACGATCCCACGCTGTACGCACCGCCGTGGATGAACACCATCACCGGCAGCAGGGGTCCCCGCCCGACCGGCCGCACGACATTAAGGGTCAGGCAGTCCTCGCCCATCGCCGCATTCTTCGCAGCACCGATGAAGTTGCCCTCGCGGGACTGCGGGGCGACCGCCCCGAAACCGCGCGCATCGCGCACCCCGAACCAGGGCTCAGGCGCGCGCGGTGCCCGGAATCTCAGCTCCCCCACCGGCGGCCGGGCATACGGCAACCCTCGCCACGTCTCGACCCCATGCTCCCGGATGCCGCGGGCGACACCCTGGGCCGTCGTGACGTCGAGCGCGCCTGGCATGCCGGCACCCGAATCCCCGCGTTCGCGGCCGGGGCGCGATCTCGGCGGGCGCAGTGTGGGCATGCTGCGATGCTAACCCGGCGAGATGAACGCCTCCTGCCGCCGTGGCAGTATTTCCTCCGAGAGATTTGTGCGAAGAACCGCTGTCAGGTGAGTAGCAGAGTGAACCGTCCGGCACCAGCTCAGAAGCTCCTGCGCAGCGCGCACAACCCACCGACCGCCCGGAGCTCTTTGCCTTTCTGGGGAAGACTTGCAATCGCGTCGGCGTCGATGCAAACTTTAGAAATTGCTCCCCACCGTCCTTGCGGATTGGTGGGGCTTTTTTCGTTCGGGAGGCCACACACAGGAATTCGGCCTTGCAGGATGTCGCGGTTTTCATCAACTATGAGAATGTGCACCGAACCGGCCACAGCAGGCGGCGGCCTGGTCTCGCGACCCTCGCGTCACTGTGGTTCGGCGCACATCGAGATCGCCTGCTGGACATTTGCAAAGCCCATCTGGTTTCCCGATCTGCTGAGACAGAGACCTTCCAAGCGCGCGCCCTTCTGCTACTTTCTCGGCGCAGAAGATTTCGAGGACTGTCGCGACTCGAGCACATCATCATCATGAGAGGACGCAGACAAAGACTGCGAAGAGTCCCGGCTGGCTAGGCTCAGTAAATGATCCGTCGTGATCCGCGATCAGGCGCTCGATCGGTCGCCCGCGCATTGGCCGACAACGCACTTGACGCCTTCCGCCATGACCATCACAGCGAAAGGGCGAACAGGACCTCGGCCGTCTCGAACTCGGTATGGATGTGTTCGGCAACTTCTTCCATGTACTGGGCCACCGATTCTGATGACAAGTCCGCGATCTCGATGCCGTTGATCGACAGGAACGTCACCATAGAGACCCAAGCTGTCCGCTTGTTGCCGTCGAGGAATTCGTGCGCCTGGCAGATGGAGTGGCAGAGAACACTGGCTTGAATGTGGATAGACGGGTGGAGGTATGCCCCCTCGTAGGTGGCTTGAGCCCGCATTACTCCACCCTCAAGCTTCGAACGATCAATCAGTGGCGCGCCGGACAGCTCGTCGTGGATGTCAATGACTTCGTCGACGGTGAGGAACTGCGTCACCGGCTAGCGAGCAGGTCGAGTGCTTCCTTCCAGCGAGCGCTGACTGTGCGCGCTGTTTCAGCGACACTTCGAGCGTCCGCAATTCGCGCCGAGCCCAACCGCTTGGGCCCTTCGCCAGCCATGGCCAAGCGTGAATAATGTTCTCTCACGAGCTTCGCGTCAACCACTGCTGATGACGGAACTTTCGGAGGGGTATCACCACGAGCGGCGAGCCAAGGAGACTCATGGGAGATTTCAACCAACTCAAGGGCGCTCATGCCCGAATATGCCGCGAGAACGGAGTCGATCAACTCCCTATCCTCTGCAGAGAGTTGACCCTCGTACTTGGGAACGAAAGAGTACCGCTGCAGCTTCCAGAGTTCGCGCTCAACGGGCCCATTGACCCAAGCCTCAAATGGGTTAGCCGTCAGTGGCTTACCGGTCCACGCTAGGCTCCAGGCGTTGGACAGGTACACAAGCTTCTGGGTCTTCGTGTTGTCGAAACCCCACTTGAATCGGGATTCGATGTAGCTCGCGATGTCGACCGCTGTCGTCATGGTGCCACCTTCCCCTTCTCGTGATGTTAGCAACGCGTTGCGAAATAGTAACCCGGGCAACTGACAGTAGCGCGCGCCCTCCGCCCTGAACACCCCGACTGGCGTAATCTCGCGCCGGGCCGTCCGGGGTGCTCAAGATGAGGAACCCGGCATGGAGTGGACGCAGGGCCAAAACCGGAACGCAGGCAGGACACCGTTCCACGAGGGCTCGGACACCCCAACAGTCAAAAGACACGCCCCAGGGGCTGTCTTCAGTAGAGGATGAACTGCGCCGTCGCCGCCGAGGCGATGCCGTCCACCGCGACGGTGAGGTGGTAAGACGCGCCGCCGGCCGGAACCGCAGCCTGGGTACCCGCGCAGGTCGACGGCGACGAGCGCACCCTGTTCCACGCGAACGGCGTGGAGGTCACGACGACGCCGGGCTCGAGCATGGCGGGGGTGTCGGAGGGGGCACTCTGGCAGTCGGTCGACACCCAGTACGTCTCGGTGCCGCTGGTGATCGTGTAGACCTGCTTCGACGTGCCGGCGTCGATGGTGCAGGCCGTGGATCCGGTGTTGACGATGCTGAACGAGAGCTGGGGCACTACGCCTGCGGCGTAGTTGCTCGCGTCGGTGATCGCGGTGACCGTGATGTTTCCGGCGGCGCAGGCGGCCGTACCGTCGGTGGCGGCGCCCGTTGCAGCGCCGGTCGATGACGGGTCGGCAGGCGACGCTGAGGACGCGACATCCGGAGCCCCCGCGGTGCCCGGTGCTGCCGCGGAACCGTTCGGAACCGCGGACTGCTGGTTGCCCACCGGCGCCGCACTCGAACCGGAACCCGGCTTCAGGATGACCAGCAGCACGACCACGACGACCACGACGAGAAGCCCCAGCAGCAGAACGGCCCGGCGCCTCCGGTACACCTTCGGCGAGTGTCGACGGGGCCGCGGGGTTGTCATGGCCTCAGGGTACCTGCCGCGTCTGACAGGCCCCGCGACATCGCTGGCGTGCCCGCGAAAGAGCCCTAGCCGACGGCGTTCGCGGCGGCGAGCCTCGTCACCGCGATGCGCGCCCGCGAAGCAGAGGTCGCCTTCAGCGCTGCGCGTGCGAGCGCCTCGGCCTCCGCCCTGGTGTGCCGGGCGAGTTCGGCCCGCACGTCGGCGATGGCTGCCGGCGTCATCGAGAGGGAGGTGACGCCGAGCCCGACGAGCACGACGGCGAGCAGGGGGTCCGCGGCGGCCTCGCCGCACACGCCGACCGGCTTTCCGGCGTCGAGGCCGGCTCGCCCGAGCATCCCGACGAGGCGGAGCACGGCTGGATGCCACGGATCCTGCAGGTTGGCAACCGAACCGAGCAGGCGGTCGGCGGCGAGGGTGTACTGGGTGAGGTCGTTCGTTCCGATGCTGACGAAGTCGGCCGTCTCGAAGATCTGGTCGGCGACGAGCGCGGACGAGGGAACCTCGGCCATCACGCCCGCAACCTGGATGCCGAGCTCCCGGGCGACGGTGGTGAAGTATTCGGAGTCGTCGGCGTCGGCGACCATCGGCGCCATCACCCAGAGGTCGACGCGTTCGCTCGCGCCACCCCCGCCGTGCCGCCCGGCACCGAGCACCCCGGCGCCGTTGACGGCCTCCTCCGCCCGCGCGAGCGCGGTGAGCTGGTCGATCAGGATCTGCTCGCTCGCCCGCAGAGCACGGATCCCCCGGAGCCCGAGCGCCGGGTTCTCCTCGGGGGCGTCGTTCAGGAAGCTGAGCGGCTTGTCGGCGCCCGCGTCGAGCACGCGGACGACGACCTTCTTGCCTGCGAAGGCGCGCAGCATCCGCTCGTACTCGACGAACTGTTCGTCGACCGTCGGCGCGACGCTCGCGTCGAGGAAGAGGAATTCCGTGCGGAACAGCCCGACGCCCTCCGCGCCGGCGGCCAGTGCTTCTGCAGCGCCGTCGGCCGAGCCGAGGTTCGCGAGCAGCGGGATGGCCGTGCCGTCGGCGAGCGCGCCGGGCGTCAGGGGAGCCGCGGCGAGGCTCGCGCGTTCGGCGATGCGCTGGCGGGCATCCTCAACATCGCTGTCAGAAGGCGATGTGTCGACGGTGCCGGCCGCGGCATCCAGCACCACAAAGGTGCCGTCGGCGATGTTCTCGGCGCCCTCGACCCCCACGATGGCGGGAATCGACTTCGACCGAGCCAGGATCGCGGTGTGCGAGGTGGGCCCACCCTCGCGCGTGATCAGCCCCATCACCTTGTCGAGGTCGAGCAGCGCCGTGTCGGCGGGGGCGAGGTCGTGGGCGACGAGGATGAACGGCGCGTCGGACTCGGGGATGCCCGGAGCCGCCACCCCGCGGAGGTTCGCGATCACGCGGCGGGAGACATCGTCGAGGTCGGTTGCGCGCTCGGCCATGTAGCCGCCCATCTGCACGAGCAGATCGCGGAATCCGGCATAGGCCTCGAACACCGCGCGCTCGGCGGTCCTTCCGTCGCCGAGGCGGGTCTCGATGTCCTCGACGATGGTCGGGTCAGCGGCCATCAGGGACTGGGCGTTCAGAACGTCCTGCGCCTGGCCACCGGCCTTCTCGCCTCGCGCTTCGAGGTCGGCCGAGACGGCAGCCAGGGCGGCCTGCACTCGCGCGAAGGCCTCAGGCTGCGGCTCGGTGGAGACCTCGTCGACCGGTTCGGCGAGAGGTTCGGGCATCCGCAGAGTCGGGCCCACAGCGACCGACCGACCGACTCCGACACCGTTCAACACCATCGTGATCTCCTTCGACCGGCAGGCAGTGCTGCGTCCGTCGTCTCCAGAGTAGTGCGGAGGATGATCGGGGCGCCGTTCCGCACTCGCGGCTTAGTCTGACGAATTCTCAGCTTGAGCTCGTCTGAGCATCTAGACTGTTCCCGGGGATGATCGTCGCGGCATTCCCGGGAGGAGATCGCTTGTCCAGGCCGAGTTCCCGGTCGCCCCACCCGCACTACTCGCGGCCGGGGCGGCTGCTTCGCCAAGCGGTGCTGCGCCTTTCGACGGCGATCGTCACAGCGTTCTACGGCGTCTACCGGCTGCACCCCGTGCTCTGGCGTTTCACCGCCCGGCACTACCACCCGTCGTTCGAGCGGTTCGCCCGCTGGAACGCCTGGGCGATCTGCCAGCAGGCCTACCTCGACGTGCCCGCCTATCGCCGGTACCTCGACGAGCACGACTTCGTCTTCGACTGGTGGAACCTGTCGTCGTACCAGCCGACGTCGAAGAAGGAGTACGTCGACCGATACTCGGAGGAGGAGCGCTGCTGGAACGGTGAGATCGTCACCGTCGGAACAGTCGTCGACGAGTCGAGCGGATCCAGCGGCAAGCCCTACAACTGGATGCGCTCCAAAGACGAACTCGACACCGTGCACAAGAACGTTGCCGGCTACATCACCCTCCTGTTCGGCAGTCGCAGGCTCTTCTGCATCAACGCGTTCTCGATGGGGGCCTGGGCGACCGGCACGAACACCGGCCAGGCGATGTCGAAGATCGCGATGGTGAAGAACACCGGGCCGGACATCGACAAGATCGTCGACACGCTGGCGCACTTCGGCCCGGGGTACACCTACCTGATCAGCGCCTATCCTCCTTTTCTGAAGCACCTGCGCGACCGGCTCGACGCCGAGGGGTTCGACTGGGACGCCTATGAGCTCAACGGTTTCGTGGGCGGCGAAGCTCTGACCGAGGGTCTCAGGGACTACATCGAGAAACGCTTCGTGCGGGTGTACTCGGGCTACGGGGCATCCGATCTGACCATCGGGATGGCCGGTGAGAGCGACCTCTCGGTCTGGCTGCGGCGGAGCCTCGTGGCCAACAGCGACCTGCGGGCGCTCGTACTCGGGCCGGATGAGGACCGCACGCCGATGGTGTTCCAGTACAACCCGCTTGAGACATACCTCGAGACGACCGCCGACGGCGAACTGCTGGTGACGCTCAACTCGACCGCGATCATGAGCCCGAAGGTGCGCTACAACATCGGCGACGAGGCGGCGATCGTGACGTTCCCCGAGATGCAGGCGTTGGTCGGGCACTTCCCACGGCTCGCGCTCGCTTTCGAGCGGGCATTCGCGTCGCAGCGCATGAAGTTGCCGTTCGTGCTGCTCTTCGGGCGAAAGGACTCCACGATCTCGTACATGGGAGCCAACATCTATCCGATCGACGTGGAGAACGGGCTGTACCTCGACAATCCGTTCGCCTCCACCATCGAGTCGTTCAAGCTCAGCCTGCTCGACATCGGGGGGCTCGAGCAGCGGCCCGTCATCCACCTGCAGCTGCGCTCCGGCGCAACGCTTGCTCCGGATGACCGGCAGAGGCTCCGCGAGGCGTCAGCGTCGGGCGTGCTGCGGCACCTCGCCAGCGTCTCGCGCGACATCGCCCAGTCGCTCGAGGAGGATCCGACCGCCGCCGACGTGCGCATCGAGGTGCACGACCACGGCACGGGCGTGTTCGAGCACGGGTCGTCGAAGATCAAGAACGTCTACCTGGTGGATGCCGCGGACCGCGGTGGGGTGGGTGCGGAGCGCACCGGACACCGATGAGGACCACCGACTTCTCGCAGACACCGAGACAGGGTCGTGCCGAGGCGATCGTGATCGGGGAGTTCGGCCTGCACGCCGCCGCCGTGTCTCGTCGGTCCCTCGGGGAACTGCGCCGGGCAGAGGGGTATGTCTGGCACCGTGGTTTTCGCCGACAGAGCATCCGGGGGGTGATTGCCCTCTTTTCGTCTCAGGAGAGCGCGGAACTCTACAGAGGCCAGCTACAACGCGCGTCTGGCCACACCCGACTGTTGGTCGCCGACCCGAACGGTTACAGCAACGGAGTGTGGCGCGCCGAAGGCAATGTGATGGCGCACATCCCGACCTTCACCCCCACCTCGGTCGAGGCCGGACACGGAACCCCGGGACCGCCCGTCGCCCACCCCACCGCAGCCGCCCCGGCCACGTCCGCGATCAATCGACACACCGAAAATGGTCGGTATCCTCGCGCCAAACAGACAGTTTTCGGTATATCGATGGGGAAGGCGCCCGCGGAGACGGCGCGCGCGGTGACGGATGCCCGTGCCATGTTCATCGGGGCGACCAAGTATCGCGGGCCGCGGGCACTCGTTCAGTTGTCCCGCACCTGGTATCCGATGGTGGCGCGGATGCAGCCGCTCCGCGGCTACATCTGGCACACCGTGTACTGGGAACCGCCCTTCACCCTCGGAACCCTCGCGTTCTTCGCCACGCGCGACGATCTGCTTTCATTCGCCAGACTTCCGGCCCATCGCACGCTCATGCAGTGGATCACCCGTGACACCAGGAACGGCACGGGTGGGTACATTCGCCTGCACCTCGCCGCCGGCGAGGCCCCCGGGGACGGAACGGCGCCCCCGCCCACCCCGCCGCCACCCGCACCCCGCGCCGACGGGGGCGCCCGATGAGCGTCACCGTCGAGCAGGTCACCACCCGCGCCGCGCTCGCCGAGTTCATCGCCCTGCCGCTCCGGCTCCAGCCGCGGAACCTGGCCGTGCCACTGCTCGAGGCGAGCATCCGATCGTGGTTCACCGGGCGGAGCCCGCATCCGGAGCCCATCGCGCTGCTGCTCGCCCGCGACAGCAGAGGAACCGCGGTCGGCCGCACGACAGCGCACACCGACCGCCGGCTCGATGCGAGACTCGGCGAGCGGTTGCAGCTGTTCGGCGCCACCGATTTTCGCGACGGCGAGGCGGCCGCAGCCCTCTTCGACGAACTCGAGCGGCGGGCCACGGATGAGGGCGCCGCCGCGCTGTTAGGCCCGGTGTCACTGCTGCCGAACCAGGCCGGTGGCGTCATCACCTCGGGATTCGAGGAGCGCGGCTTCGTCGATTCCGCCTGGAACGACGCCCTCACCCCGATCGTCTACGAGGCGGAGGGGTTCGAACGCTGGGGCGAGGCCGACACCTGGATCGTCGAGATGGGCCGGGCACCAGCGACCGCACCCGAGACCGAGGAATGGACTGCGGCGGGCCTCCGCCTCGAGCATGGATCGAAGCGGGAGATGAAACGGCTGATCCCGGAGCTGCTGACGCTCCTGAATGCCTCGTTCGCCCAGCTCCCGTACTACACCGAGATCTCCGCCGCCGAGATGGTTGCGGCAACCGACGGTCTCGCGTTCCTCCTCGACGAGAACCTGCTGCTGTTGGCCCGCGACAAGGCGTCGGGCCGGGCTGTGGCATTCGTGCTGGTCGTTCCCGACATCACCGCATTCGTGCAACGGGTGGGCGGGCGACTGACGCTCATCCGGCAGCTGCAGCTGCTCGCGACCCGGGGAGACTACCGGCGGGATGCGATCCTCGTCATCCAGGGCACGGATCCGGGCAGACAGGGGCAGGGCATCCTGAGCCTGCTGAGCCGCCAGCTGCAGGCCAACCTGGTGGCCGGCGGGTACGGCGCGCTCCGCAGCACCTATGTGGGGCGCGACAATCCCGCGTCGGCGGCACAGTTCACCCGGTTCGGCGGTCGCCCGCTGCACGGCTACACGTTCTACCGGCGCCCCGTGCTGCCGCCGGATGCCCGGGGTGCCGCAGCCCGCACGAACGACCCAGAGGGAGACCACCCGTGACCGACCCGAACTCGATTCGCCTGCTCAAGAGCCTCATCGCGCTGGCGGGGCGGGCGCCGTCGCCGCACAACACCCAGCCGTGGTCGCCGCACATCGTGGGCGGAGCGGGTGGCGGCGACCGTTGTGCCGGGGGCGACCCGGATGGCGGGGGTAGCGGCACCGGCGGCGGCTCGTCCGGCACCGGCGGCGGCTCGTCCGGCACCGGCGGCGGCGGCGCCGTCGAGGTGAGCGTGGTGCCGAGCCGCACCCTGCCGGCCGGCGATCCGAGCTTTCGTGACGTCGTCCTGTCGCTCGGGGCCTGGGTCGAGAGTTTCGCCATCGGCGCCGCCGAGGCGGGGTTCGACACGCGCGTGCAGACCCTCGCACCCCTGGAACGACTCGAGGAACTGCCGCTCTCCGGGCCCGCCGACCCCGCACGCCCGGTGCTGCGCGTCAGCCTCGAAACGGCCGCCCCGCTGAGGGTGCCCGTGCCGCTGGCGGTGCCCGAACCGGGCGCCCCACCCACCACCCAGCGCCCCTTCACCTCCGCCGAGGTTCGCGACAGAGCGGTGTTCCGCGGACGCCTGGTCGGTCATCCGGCGACCTGGGACAACCTCAGCGACGTGGACCTTCCACCGTGGCTCAGCCTCCGGAGGCTCGACGACAGGGCGATGTCGTACCTCAGCCGGCTCGGGATCGCGTTCACCGCATCGCGCCCGAGCGTGGCGAAGGAGCTGCTGCACTGGCTCCGCCTCGACCCCGCGCACCCGCGGTACACCGAAGACGGCATGACCGACGTGATGCTCGGCATCCCGAGCCCACTGGCCCGGCTCGCGACCCCGGCGACACGGTGGCGACGCATCCGGGACCCTCTTCTCGGCGCCGCTGGAATCGTGGGACGCACTGCCGAGTCGCTCGAACGGGCACGCACCCTCCGCCCGCTCTCCCTGTCGCTCGGCGAGAGCGCGTCGGAGTCCGCCACCCACCTGGTGCTCGTCGCGAACGCCCGACTGGCCGCGCTCGACGACTGTCCGCGCGTGACGGCCGCGATGGACAGCCGCATCGGCGTCTCGGAACCCGACGCCCTCGAAGCGGGACGCGTGCTCCAGCGTCTGTGGCTGCACGCGCACCGGCTCGGGCTGGTCGTCTCGCCGCACTCGGAGCTCATCGATTCCCCCCTGGCGCACGGGCTCCTCCGAAAGCGCCTGTCGCTCGGTCGGAGCGATGTGGCCCTGTCGGTCTTCAGCGCCGGAGTGGCATCGTCCGGGGTTCCGCGGTCGCCGCGGCTGACGGACGCCCGCGGACACGGTGCGGCCGGGGCCGGCAGCGGCAGCCACGCCGCCAGCGGCACCCGATGACCGCGATCCCGCGCCGCGTGCGCGCCTGGGGCTGGGTCATGGACCGCTTCCCCTCGATGCACATCGCCACCATGAGCCCGACCGACATCGCCCACAACCAGACCATGCAGCACGTGCCGGCGCTCGCCCGCCGGCTTCTGTTCGGCGCGCGGCACCGGGGGGTGCGGGTGGATGATCGTTTCCTCCCGACCCCGGCCGGAGCCCTGCCCGTGCGCATCTACCGGCCGAAGCCCGGCACTCCCCCCGGCACCGGCCCCCTCCCCGTCGCGCTCTACCTCCACGGCGGCGGCTGGACCCTGTTCGGCGCCCTCGACATGTGCGACTGGCTCCCGAGCCGGGTCGCCGCGGAGCTCGGCGCCATCGTGATCGCGGTCGACTACCGACTCGCCCCGGAGCATCCGTTCCCCGCCGCCGTCGATGACGCGTACAGCGCACTCGAGTGGGCGGCCGCGAACGCCGACGCGCTCGGCGGCGACCCGGATCGCCTTGCGGTGTTCGGCGACAGCGCGGGCGGCAACCTCGCCGCTGTGCTGACACAACTCTCCCGCGATCGCGGCGGCCCACAGATCGCCGCGCAGGGCCTCATCTACCCCGTCACCGACACCACGCTCGACGACCGATCGATGCGGCAGAACGCCGAGAAGCCCGTTCTGCACCAAACGGACATGCGACGATTCTTCGACCTCTATCTGGGCGACGAAGCGGAGGACACCGTGCGATCGGATGCCCGCGCAGCCCCTCTGCGAGCCGAAGACCTGAGCAGGCTTCCGCCTGCCCTGGTGCAGCTCGCCTCCCATGATGTGCTGCGTGATCAGGGAATTCGTTACGCCGAGCGACTGGTTGATGCGGGGGTGCTGACCGAGGTGCAGATCTATCCTGAGGCGACCCACGGCTGGGTCACCTACCCCGGAATCATGGCCGTCTCCCGACGGGCAACGAACGACCTCGTGAGGTTTCTGCGCGCACACACTTGACAACCGGACACAATCGGGGGTAAAACAAACAAAGCAAATATCTGCGATGTTTGTTTCAGATCGAACCCTCGACAACGGAGTCCACCGTGTACGCCACCGAACGCCACCAAGCCATCCTCGATGAGGCGCGTCGAGCTGGTCGCGTCGACGTTCGCGAGCTGAGCGAGAACCTCGCTGTCACACCGGAGACCATCCGCCGCGACCTGACCACGCTCGAACGCCGCGGACTCGTGCAGCGCGCCCACGGCGGAGCGATCCCCGTCGACCGCCTGGGCATCGAACCCGGCATCTCCGACAGGGAGAGCCTGCTCTCGGTCGAGAAGAGCAACATCGCCCGCGCAGCCCTCCAGGAGGTGCCCGACGGCGGATCCATCATCATCGACGCCGGCACCACCACCGTGCGCCTCGCCGAGCTGCTGCCCACCGACCGCGAGCTCACCGTCGTGACGCACTCGCTGCCCGTCGCCCTGCTGCTCTCGACCAAGCCGAACATCGACCTGCACTTTTTGGGCGGCCACATCCGCGGGCGCACGCTCGCAGCCGTCGGACCCTGGATCCAGCAGGCGATCGCCACGGTGTCGGTGGATGTCGCGTTCATCGGCATCAACGGCCTCACGGTCGAGCGCGGCCTCACCACACCCGATCTCGACGAGGCCATCGTGAAGTCCACCCTGGTCGCCGCCGCCCGTCGCGTCGTGGTGCTCGCCGACCACAGCAAGTTCGGCCGGCAGGACTTCGGACTCGTCGCCCCGCTCTCCGCTGTCGACGTCATCATCACCGACCGGGGGCTCGACGGCGAGCTGTACGACGAGATCGTCACCGCCGGCACCGATGTGGTGCGCGCATGATCCTCACCGTCACCGCCAACCCGAGCATCGACGTCACCCTGACGGTCGACACGCTGGTCGTCGGCGAAGTCAACCGGGCCACATCGGTTCGGCGGGATCCTGCGGGCAAAGGCGTGAACGTCTCCCGGGCACTCGCCCTGAACGGCGTCGCGACCACGGCCATTCTGCCCGCCGATGCGGTGAACGGCTACGAGCTCGAACGGATGCTCGCCGCCCACTCCATCACGAGCGTGTCGACGATCATCGCCCAGGCGATCCGCACCAACATCACCGTGGTCGACGGCCTCGGCACCACCAAGCTCAACGAGCCGGGACCGCAGGTGAGCGCCACCGAGCTGGCCCGCCTGACGGCCCTCATCACCGAGCAGCTGAAGCTCGGCCCCGAATGGCTCGTCGGATCGGGCAGCCTGCCCCCGGGCATCCCGAACCACTTCTACAGCGACCTCGCCGAACTCGCCGCCAGCTTCGGTGTGCCGTTTGCGGTCGACACCTCGGGCGAGGCCCTGGAAGTGACCGCGGCGAGCGGCACGGCGACTCTCATGAAGCCGAACCTGGAGGAGCTCGAAGAGCTCTCCGGCCGGGTGCTCGCGACCGTCGGCGATGTGGTCGACGCAGCGCGGCACTTCCTCACCCTGCAGGGCTCGGCGATGCTCGTGAGCCTCGACGCCGATGGCGCGCTGCTGGTGAGCGAGAACGACTTCTGGTGGGCGGGTTCCGAACCCGTCACACCAGTCAGCACGGTCGGCGCCGGTGACAGCGCTCTGGCCGGGTACCTCAGCGTGACCGACGGCACGTTTCCCGCGCGCCTCTCGGCTGCCGTGGCCTGGGGTGCTGCCGCCGTGCAGCTGCCCGGCAGCCAGGCACCCTCCCCCGCCGACATCCATCCGGAGACCGTTCGGCTCATCGAAACCCCACCCCTCACCACCCCCTTAGGAGAACTGACGCTATGGCTTCAAGCACGCCCCTGACAGAGGCAGGACTGGTCATCGTCGACCTGGCCGCCCCGACCAAAGACGAGGCGACGCGGATGCTCGCCACGAAGCTCGCGGAAGCGGGCCGCGTCACCGACCTCGACGGATTCCTTGCCGACGTTCGCGCCCGCGAGGCCCAGATGGCGACCGGGCTTCCCGGCGGCATCGGGATCCCCCACGCCCGCTCCACCCACGTGAACGTGGCGAGCGTCGCCGTGGGCGTCAGCCCCGCCGGTGTCGACTTCGGAGCCGAAGACGGACCCGCGCACCTCATCTTCCTCATCGCCGCACCGGATGGTGCCGACCAGAACCACCTGGTCATCCTCGCCCAGCTTGCCCGCAAGCTCGTGCACGAAGACTTCCGCCAGTCCCTCCGTGACGCCGGCTCCCCTGCCGCCGTCGCCGAGATCGTCACCAGAGAGGTGGTTCTCCCGTGAGAATCGTCGCCGTCACATCCTGCATCGCGGGCATCGCCCACACCTACATGGCCGCTGAGGCCCTCGAGCAGTCCGCGAAGAAGTCGGGCTACCAGATCGATGTCGAAACCCAGGGCGCAGCGGGTTCCAGCCCGCTCTCCGCCGCAACCATCGCCGCGGCCGACGTCGTGATCTTCGCCGCCGACCTCGAGGTGAAGGACAAGGCCCGGTTCGCCGGCAAGCCCACCGTCACGGTCGGGGTCAGCAAGGCACTCGCGGATGCTCCCACGGTCATCCAGCAGGCCGTCGACCTGTTCGCGGCGACGCCGGCAACGCCCGCGGGCACTGCTGCTGCCGGTGCTGCTGCCACCGGCTCCGCCTCTGCCGGCGGCCCGGAGCTCGCCACCAAGGTGCCCAAGGGCGCTGGCATCGGCACGCGCATCCGGCAGTACCTGATGACCGGTGTGTCGTACATGATCCCGTTCGTCGCGGCCGGCGGCCTGCTGATCGCGCTGAGCTTCATCATCGGCGGCTACGAGATCGTGGCGGTCAAGCCCGCCGACATCATCGGCAACTTCAACGCCTTCTCTTCGCACGACTGGGCCGGCCTGATGTTCCTCGTCGGGGCCGCGACCTTCGCCTTCCTCGTGCCGGTGCTCTCGGGCTTCATCGCCTTCGCGATCGCCGACCGACCGGGCATCGCCCCCGGAATCGTGGGCGGTGCCATCGCGCTGACCGTCGGCGCCGGCTTCCTCGGCGGGCTCGTCTCGGGCTTCGTCGCCGGCTTCATCGCCCTCGGGATCAGCCGGATCAAGCTGCCGGCCGCATTCCGTTCGCTGATGCCGGTCATCATCATCCCGCTGCTCGCCACCTTCGCGACCGGCCTGATCATGTTCGTCATCCTCGGCGCCCCGCTCAAGGCGGTCAGCACCGGCCTCAGCGACTGGCTGAACAGCCTGTCGGGCGGGAACCTGGTGCTGCTGGGCATCCTGCTCGGCCTGATGATGGCCTTCGACATGGGTGGCCCCGTCAACAAGGTCGCCTACGCCTTCGCCACCACCGGCCTCGCCTCCGTCGCTCTCGACGGCGACCCGAACTCGGTGCAGTTCAAGGTGATGGCGATCGTGATGGCTGCGGGCATGACCCCGCCGCTCGGACTCGCGCTGGCCACGGTCATCCGCAAGAAGCTGTTCACTCTCGCCGAGCGCGAGAACGGCAAGGCCGCCTGGATCCTGGGTGCGTCGTTCATCACCGAGGGCGCCATCCCGTTCGCCGCGGTCGACCCGCTGCGCGTCATCCCGTCGCTGATGATCGGATCGGGTGTCACGGGCGGACTCGTCGCCGCCTTCGGATCCACGCTCCGCGCCCCGCACGGCGGAATCTGGGTCACACCTCTCGTCGGTGAGCCGCTGCTGTACCTGTTGGCAATCCTGATCGGAACCGTCGTGACGGCGCTGCTCGTGATCGTGGCGAAGAACATCAAGCGGGCGGCGGTTCAGCCTGTCGATTCGCTCGAAGAGGACTACGCGAAGGAGACCGCGGCGGTCAACGCCTGAGTCACGCCCTCGCGCGGCGCCCTGCGGGCCCGGCACCTGCACCCTTCCTTCGGGGAGGCGCGGGTGCCGGGCCCGCTGTCGTCGGTCTGGGGCCGGCCCGGCACGGCTGTGGACGGACGGACGGGGCGATCGTGCGAGCGGGTGGAGCGGAGCGGAGCGGGAGCGGAGCGGGAGCGGGCGGGAGCGGGCGGGAGCGGGCGGGAGCGCGTGAGTGCGGGGCGTCAGGCGAGCGGCAGGTCGCTCGCGGCGACCGTTGCATTGTCGGCCGCGAACGAGAACCAGGCCCGCACCCCGCCGCCGGCGAGAACCGCGGGCAGCCAGTACTTCGCGTCGTCCCACATCAGCTCGAACGGGATCGCGTCGACGGCGAACCACTCCGGTGCAAGCTCATCCGAGGCCACCGGCTCGCCCTCCCAGCGCGTCGCCGTGAACACGGACGACTGCTGGCTCCACGAGCGCCGGTGCGGGAACTCGTAGTCGAGGAATCCGACCTCCCGCAGGTCTGCGGCGGCGACACGGATGCCCGTCTCCTCTTCGACCTCGCGAGCGATCGCCTCGATGGCACTCTCCCCCGGCTCGATCTTCCCGCCCGGCCCGACGAGTCTGCCGATGCCCAGCCCGGTGAGCTTCCGGCCGAGCAGAACCTCGGCCCGGCCATCCGGAGCCTGCCGCAGCAGGTAGCAGACGCACACCTGGTACGGATCAGGATGCCCGGGGTCGGCCGCCCGGCCAGCCACGCCGGCCACGGTCAGAGGTGCTTCAGCATGCGCGTGTTGCCGAGCGTGTTCGGCTTGACGCGGGCCAGGTCGAGGAACTCTGCGACACCCTCGTCGGGCGAGCGCACGAGCTCGGCGTAGACCTCCGGCGCGACCAGCGAGAGCGGCGAGGCGACGAAGTCGTGCCGCTCGAAGAACGAGACTTCGAACGTGAGGCAGAACAGGCGGCTGAGGCCGAGCTCACGGGCATCCGTCTCGATGCGCTCGAGCAGGGCGTGGCCGATCCCCCGGCCGAGGTGCTCGCGGTCGACGGCGAGGGTGCGTACCTCGCCGAGGTCTTCCCAGAACACGTGCAGCGCGCCGCAGCCGACGGGAGTGCCGTTCTCGTCGACGGCGATACGGAACTCCTGCACCGCCTCGTAGAGCACCACCGAATCCTTGCCGAGCAGCACGCGCTCCTGCACCAACGGCTCGGTGAGCTTCTGGATCCACGGGATGTCGCTCGTGCGCGCACGTCGCACCGTGACGCTCCCGCCGCTGCCACTGCCGCGCTCCGCGCTCGCGCCCAGACCTGCGGCGGGGGCGGTGCTGGCGGGGGCGGGCGTCGTGTCGGGCATCCTCCATCTTCCCGCACCCGCCCCCGAACCCAAAAACGCGCCCGCCCGCCGCCAGACGCTGAGTGGTTTTGCGGTGAGCGCGGGCGCGTCTGCCGAAAGCGGCCCGCAGGCCGGCCGCCCTCAGCTGATCGGCCCGCACTCACCGATACCGGCGGTGAGCGAGAGGGTCCCGCGGCGGAGGGCGAGCGTGGGGACGCAGAAGGGCCCGCCCACCGGAGGTGGACGGGCCCTGGGGCAGCCGCGAGGGCTGGAGCGCTAGACCTTGTCGATCGAGATCGCGTCGGCCGCGGTGATCTCCGCGAGCGGCTCGGGCGAGCGGGTCGCGAAGGTGAACTCACCGTCGACGAAGTCCACGGAGATGTGGTCGCCGGCGTTCAGCTCACCCTGCAGGATCCGCTCCGAGAGCCGGTCCTCGATCTCGTTCTGCATCGCACGGCGGAGCGGCCGGGCACCGAGCGACGGGTCGAACCCGACCTCGATGAGGCGCTCCTTCGCCGGCAGCGCCAGTTCGATCGTGAGGTCGCGATCGAGCAGACGGTCGCGGAGACGCCCGATGAACAGGTCGACGATCTGCAGCAGCTCGTCTTTCGACAGCTGCGGGAACACGATCGTGTCGTCGACGCGGTTCAGGAACTCGGGCTTGAAGTGCTTCTTCAGCTCCTCGTTGACCTTGCCCTTCATGCGGTCGTACGACGTCGAGACGTTCGTGGTCGATTGGAAACCGATCGGCGAACCGGTGATGTCCTTCGTGCCGAGGTTCGTGGTCATGATGATCACGGTGTTCTTGAAGTCGACCACTCGGCCCTGGCCATCGGTCAACCGGCCCTCTTCCAGGATCTGGAGGAGCGAGTTGAAGATGTCGGGGTGCGCCTTCTCGATCTCGTCGAACAGCACCACGGAGAAGGGCTTGCGGCGAACCTTCTCGGTGAGCTGGCCGCCCTCTTCGAATCCGACGAACCCGGGAGGGGCACCGAACAGGCGGGAGACGGTGTGCTTCTCGCCGTACTCACTCATGTCGAGCGAGATCAGGGCGTTCTCGTCGTCGAACAGGAACTCCGCGAGCGCCTTGGCGAGCTCCGTCTTACCGACACCCGTGGGGCCGGCGAAGATGAACGAGCCCGAGGGGCGCTTCGGGTCCTTCAGGCCCGACCGCGTGCGGCGGATCGTGCGGGAGAGAGCCGCGATGGCCTCCTCCTGCCCGATGACGCGCTCGTGCAGCGCCTTCTCCATGAACATGAGCCGGGAGGACTCCTCCTCCGTGAGCTTGAAGACCGGGATGCCCGTGGCCTGGGCCAGCACCTCGGCGATCAGCCCCTCGTCGACGATGCCCGACGCCTTGACGTCACCCGACTTCCACTTCTTCTCGAGACGCAGACGCTCGCCGAGGAGGTTCTTCTCCTCGTCGCGGAGCGACGCGGCCTTCTCGAAGTCCTGCTCCTCGATCGCAGCCTCCTTGCGACCACGGACGGTCGCGATGCGCTCGTCGAACTCACGGAGCTCCGGCGGGGCCGAGAGGATCGAGAGGCGGAGGCGCGCGCCGGCCTCGTCGATCAGGTCGATGGCCTTGTCGGGCAGGAAGCGGTCGGCGACGTAGCGGTCGGCGAGGTTCGCCGCAGCCACGATGGCGCCGTCGGTGATCGACACCTTGTGGAACGCCTCGTACTTGTCGCGGAGCCCCTTCAGGATGTTGATCGTGTGGGGCAGGTTCGGCTCCGCCACCTGGATGGGCTGGAACCGGCGCTCGAGCGCCGCATCCTTCTCGAAGTGCTTGCGGTACTCGTCGAGCGTGGTCGCACCGATCGTCTGCAGCTCACCGCGGGCGAGCAGCGGCTTCAGGATGCTCGCCGCATCGATCGCGCCTTCGGCAGCACCGGCACCGACGAGCGTGTGGATCTCGTCGATGAAGGTGATGATGTCGCCGCGGGTGCGGATCTCCTTCGTGACCTTCTTCAGGCGCTCCTCGAAGTCACCGCGGTACCGTGAACCGGCGATGAGGGATCCGAGGTCGAGCGTGTAGAGCTGCTTGTCCTTCAGGGTCTCCGGAACATCGCCGCGCACGATCGCCTGGGCGAGGCCCTCGACGACCGCGGTCTTGCCCACGCCGGGCTCACCGATGAGAACAGGGTTGTTCTTCGAGCGGCGGGACAGGATCTGCATGACCCGCTCGATCTCCTTCTCGCGCCCGATGACCGGGTCGAGCTTGTTGTCGCGCGCTGCCTGCGTGAGGTTGCGGCCGAACTGGTCGAGGATCTGAGACCCCTTGTCGGGAGCCTGGTCGTTGCCACCGACGGCGACGGCCTCCTTGCCCTGGTACCCCGAGAGCAGCTGGATGACCTGCTGGCGTACCCGGTTCAGGTCGGCGCCGAGCTTCACGAGCACCTGCGCGGCGACGCCCTCACCCTCGCGGATGAGCCCGAGCAGGATGTGCTCGGTGCCGATGTAGTTGTGGCCGAGCTGCAGGGCCTCGCGGAGCGACAGTTCGAGCACCTTCTTCGCGCGCGGCGTGAAGGGGATGTGGCCGGTGGGCTGCTGCTGGCCCTGGCCGATGATGTCCTGCACCTGCTCGCGCACAGCGTCGAGCGAGATGCCGAGCGACTCGAGCGCCTTCGCAGCGACGCCTTCACCCTCGTGGATCAGCCCGAGCAGGATGTGCTCGGTGCCGATGTAGTTGTGGTTGAGCATCTTGGCCTCTTCTTGGGCCAAAACGACGACGCGACGGGCACGGTCGGTAAATCTCTCAAACATGCTGACTCCTCAGGCACCGGGGCAGTGACGGTAACCGGTAGATAAATGCTAACGACGAGTCCCGGGCCTCGGGGCTCTGTTCGCCCTCGGCATAGCGGGAGTCGACCCTGCTACTGCTGGATGTAGCGTGCCGCAGCCCGTGCGCGATACTCGTCGCTCGACGTGAGCCCGGCCCGCAGTCCCGAATCGCCGATCGCGAGGGCGACCCCGACCCAGGTGGCCAGCCCACCGGCATCCGGAACCCGGCCGAGGTACGACGCGTACATCGCACTCACGCGGCCGGCGATCGTCTCCCGTGAGTCCCAGAACTGCGCGACGACCCAGGCGCGCCCGTGCAGCGCAACGAGACGGCTCCAGAAGGCGGTCTCGGATGCGCCCGCACTCCGGCCGAGAAGGGTCGAATAGAGCGCCCCGACGAAACCCTGGTCGGTGTTGCCGTGCGTCTGGTACCACTCGGCCGACGCGTAGAAGGAGGTCTCGATGTCGTCGGTGGTGATAGTGCCCTGCTGCATCCAGCGCAGCCAGTCGGCCCGCCCCGCGGGGTCGGCTCCCCGCCCGAGGATCGACTGGTAGGCCGCGTCGATGCGAAGCAGCCGGTATTCGTCACTCTCCACGAACGAGCGGGCGATGGTCGACGACGTGCTGAGTCCGGAATCGAGCCTGCTCACCCAGAACGAGGCTTCGGGCTGGGAGGGCCTTCTGTGCAGGTAGTCCCAGTAGAGGGCGTAGACATCCGGGACGCTCGGGCTCGAGCGCGGAAAGCCCGTGACGACCGACGGCAGAACCGCATCGGCCGTGGCGGTGCCCGACTCGGTCAGGGTGAAGATGGCCGACGTCGCCTGGTGGCCGACGGAAGCGTCCGGGCTGTGAGAGGTCACCTGCACCTCGTACTCCGCTCCCGGGAGCACCCCGTCGATGCGGAAGCTGCCGTCGGCGGCCGGCGGGGCGATCTTCCTGATGCCCCCGAACGCGTTCGCGGGCGAATTGCGAGCGAGGAGCTCCAGATCGAGGAACGCGGGATCCACAGGTGTCGCACACTGCTCGCAGGAGATGTGCCCTGTCACCGTTGCCGTGTAGACGAGGGCCTGGTTCGCGAGGAAGAACGCCCGGGCGGGAAGCGACGTGCGCACACCGTACGGGGGCGACGCCGCACTGTCGCCGAGCCAGGCCGCGGCCTTGCGGCCGGTCGGCGAGGTGTATTCGAACCTCAGCGCGTAGTCGCCGCCGACCAGCCCGTCCATCGCCCACTCGCCCCGGCTGTTCGCAGTGGCAGTCGCCACGATGCTGCTGTACTGGCTGTCGGCGTCGAGCAGGTACGCCGCCACTGTTGCTCCCGCGGCCACTGACGCAGAATGGTCGCTGGTCGCTGCCATCGAGACAACCCCTCCGAGCCGCGCCGCATCCCCCGATCCGCCATGGGCGGTGACGACGGCGGGCGCACCGACCGACAGGCTCACATCGGCGGAGAGCGTCTGGGCTGCGGCCACCGTGAAACTGCCGGAGGTGGTCAGTGGAGCGATCGCAGCGGCGCCGTCGTAGCGCACGGCGATCTGGTACCCGCCGCCGCGCTTCCACGGCAGCACATCGGGGAACGAGTACCGGCCCGTGGCATCGGGGTGCACCATCGAGACGCTGTTGGCCGCTCCGTTCGACTGGTCGGCGATGAGATGCACCTCGAGTTCCGATGCAGGAGGGAGTGTGCATCCCGCGCACCGGATGATCCCCGAAACGGCGCCGGGCACGCCGATGGTCGCGTCAGCGACGGCCTCCGCCGACGCGCTCACGTACAGGTCGGTGCCATGGGGCGTGAAGGTCGGATCGTTGTCCTCCTCGTACCACCTCGAGGTCGGATGCCCGAAGACGTCGGGCACATCGAACTTCAGATCCACCTCGTCGGGAAGCCCCTTCAGTACGTAATGGCCCTTCGCATCCGTCACCGTCGTCGTCTTCGACAGCACCGTGTCGTGGAAGCGGTCGGTGAAATCGAATTCGTACGCCGTCACGGTTGCACCGCCGATCACGTGGTTCTTCGCCCGGTCACCATCGGGTGACACCGCGGTGAGGGTGCCCTGCACCGTGCCGGTGCGTGCCGTCGCCGCGGGGGAAGCCGCCGCGGGTGTGGCCAGGCCAGCCGAAGCGAGCAGGGCGACGATGACTCCGACGGCGAAGGACCTCTTCATGGACAACCCCCGAAAGCACCCCTGTGTGCCGACGTCCCGGCCTGACAAAAGCTATCACGGCGACAGGCCTATGCTGAGGAGGTTCATTGTCGAACGCGAACCATCAGGGGGAACAAGTGACATCACGTCCGCGCTCCGTGCGCACCATCCTCGCCGCAGCGCTCGTGCTCGGCCTCGCCGCAGTCGGGCTCGGCGCCGCATCGCCCGCCTCGGCGAACACCGGTTTCCCGTCGAGCAGCCCGGTCACGCCCCTCGCCGGGCACGAGATCGACACCGGTGGGATCGTGCTCGAGTTCGACCCCGCCGAGGCGGGGCTCACCGTGGCCGTGACCACGCCGGATCCGGCCGACTCGACCGCCGTGTCGACCGTGACCGGCGAGATCGGGGCCGACGGGTCGGTCACCCTCCGCGACTTCGCCGGACCGACCGCGGTCTACCTCCGGTCGGCCGACGGGCAGGTCCACGAACGGGGCGGGGCGCCGCTGCCCGGCACATTCGCCCACCGCCAGGCAGCGAGCATCTACCGCGGGGTGACCTCGACGTACACGTACCAGTCGAGTGACGACACGTTCCAGTACCACTTCGATAGCAACGTCGCGCCGAAACCGCCGGCCACGTCTGCTGACGTACTGGCGCAGATCCCGACAACGCACTTCACCGTCTCTGCTGACCCCCAGGGCCCCGGCGACACGACCCTGCTGAGTTTCACCGATGTGAGCCCCAACGGGGTCGGTAACCCCGGCTACACCGACGACCTCAGGAGCTACGCCTACGACGCCCCCGAGGGGGCCTACTACGGCGCGCCCGAAGCTGTCGGCGGCACCCCCTTGCGGAACGGCCGGTACCTGATCCAGGTGCCGGGGAAGTTCTCCTACGGCCGGCACGTCGTCGCCTCCTTCGACAAGTACGGTCGCCTGGCGACCGTCACCTCGGTCGGGGATGCCTCGCTGCCGAAGGCTCCGGACGGCTCGAGTGCCGCCGCGCATCCGCTCGACACCGGCACACTGCTGCTGCAACTGGACGGCTACCCGTTCGGCACTCTCGTCACCTCGACCGTCGCCGATCCGACCGCGCCGGGCACCTCCAGCGTCGTGAGCGCGACCGCCACCCCCGGCGGGCTGGTCGCCCTGGTGAACTTCGCCGGCTACGTGCGCATCGACATCGGGGGCCCGAGCGGTGACGACAACCAGAACCCGGCGACCTTCCGTGCCGACGTGAACATCTACCGCGGCCAGACGGTGCTCTACGGCTACCCGAGCGTGTCGAACACGAGCTCGAACCCGTTCGGCCTTCTGGGCCCGATTCCTGCCCCGGCCATCCCGGCCACAGCCGCCGAGGCGGAGCAGTTGACGCCGATCGCCACGTCGACCGTTTCGCCGACGACGTGGGATGCCGGCGCCGACCTGCCCCTCGCCGTCACGGATGTCGCGCCGACCTCGATCATCCCGAACGACTCGTTCACCGTGGCGAACTATGTCTACGGCGCTCCCGAGTCGCTCGGCTCGTCGACGATCTACCTGATGCAGCTGGAGGGCGGGACGGGCTACTCGTACTCGTTCACGGTGCCCGGGCAGTACACCTCGGGCGGAACGGTCGCGGCCTCGTTCGACCAGTTCGGACGCCTCGTGACGCTCGACCGGCTCGACCAGTCGAGTGTGCCGCCGACGTCGACCCCGACGCCCGGTCCGACTGTTCCGTCGACCGATCCCGCCGTTCCGACGCCGGGCGCGACTCCCGGTGCGTCAGCGCTGCCCGGAACGCCGTCCGAGACTCCGGATGCCGCCGGCCAGACGGCCACGGGACTCGCGAACACGGGCCGGAGCGACCTCGCCCCCGCCGGCATCGCGGCCGGACTGCTCTTCGGCACGGGCCTCGCCGGGCTGATCGTCGCGAGTCGCCGCCGCCGGGCATCCAGAACCCGCCACTGACACGTGCACACAAAGCGGGCGGGGCCGAATCGGCACCGCCCGCTTTTTGTGCTCCCGAGGGTCAGACGCCGAAGCGGTACTGCGCCCGGTTGACGTACTCGGCGTTGCCCGAGAGACCGGAGCGGAGGCCCGAGTCGCCGAGCTGGAGCGCCGTTCCGACCCAGTTGGCGAGGCCCGCCGGGTCGGGAGTGCGTCCGAGGTAGGAGGCGTACATGAGGCTGACGCGCTCGGAGATGGTCTCGGTCGAGTCCCAGAACTGCGCGATCACCCAGGCACGACCGTTCTGCGCGATGAGCCTCGACCAGAAGGACACGTCGGCTGAGGATGCGTCGCGGTGCAGCAGGGTCGTGTAGATGGCCTGCACGAAGGAGGCGTTCGAGCCGCCCTGCTTGTCGAAGTACTCCTGTGAGGCGTAGAACGAGGTCTCGATGTCGTCGGTTGTGATGAGGCCCTGCTGCATCCAGCGCAGCCAGTCCGCTCGCCCACCCGCGTCGGGCCCGCGACCGAGGATCTTCGAGTACGCGGCATCGATCCGGATCAGACGGTATTCGTCACTGGTCACGAAGCCGGTGGAGACCGCGCCGAGTCCGGCGCCGCCCGCGAACTGGCGGTTCCAGAAGACGATGTCGGCCTGGGCGGGTGAACGCGACAGGAAGTCCCAGTAGAGCGCGTTGACGAAGGCGTTCGTGCCGTTGGAGACCCCGCCGACCGCGGCGATCAGCCTGGTCACGATGGTGTCGCGGCGGATGCTCTGGTTCGCGCCGATGCTGAAGGAATCCGAACTCGACACGGCCTCGTACGAGGGGTTCGCGTCGTTGATCGCGAAGACGGCGTAGTCCGAGTAGGGCAGCACGAATGCCGCGCTGTACTGCCCCGCGGTGTCCCAGCCGAGCTGCAGCACCGGGTGGTACTTGTTGTCGGAGTCGAGCCGCACAGCGAGGAACAGGTCGATGTCGGATGTCGCCGGCGCCGTCTGCCGGTCGCCGGTGGAGACCCGACCACCCAGCGTGCCGGTCGGCTGCAGGAGCTGCGTCACCGTGAGCGTCTGGCTGCCGGTGAGGCTGACCGCCTTGTTTCCGAACGGGTTGGTCGCCGTGGCTCCCCACCACATCGATGTGGCGCCGGCCGGGTCGCCGTCGTAGAAGAAGGAGACGTAGTAGAGGCCGTCGGGAAGACCGGTGATCGAGAACGCTCCTGTGCCGGTCGACAGCACATCGGTGTTTGCGATCGTCTTGTCGTTCGAGTCGACCTGGGTCGCTGTGACGATCACACCGGCGACGGGCTTTCCGGGTGCATTGGCACCCACCGTGACGGTGCCGGAGATGGTGACGGATCCGTTGGCGCGCGAGACCTGTGACTGGTCGGTCGACGCCTGCCGTGCGGCCGCGGGAAGGGCGGCTGTGGCCGGAGCGGGAGGTGCGGCAGGATGCGCGGGGTCGAGCGTCGGCAGAGCATCCGCTGCGAACGGCAGAGCGTCTGTCGAGACGGCCGACACGTTCGTCGCACCCGAGACGGCGGGCAGCGAACCCGACGCATTCGATGCCATCGCCGGCGTCGCCGCGAACACCGATCCGACGACGACAAGAGCGGCCACAGCCGCAGTGAAAATCTTCACGTTCCCCTACTCACAATTCTGTGTGCCGGCCCCCGGCAGTTGGCCCGAACCTATCAGACGCCGTGGGCCTTTCGGCTGTAACGCGCTACCGGTTCACACAACGCAGGTGTACCCGCGCGAGAGACATTGGCCGACACCCACCCGCCGGTTACGCTGGAGCGGTGAGCAACCTGGAACGGCACCCGAGCGAGATCCTGGAGTGTTCCGGCGGCTCCGCGGATGCGTCCCCGGTGCGGCTGCAGATCCTCACGCCCCGCGAAGTTCCGCTCGGCGGGCCGCGCGCGATGACCGTCCGGCGCACCCTGCCCAGTAGACAGCGGAGCCTGATCGGCGCGTGGTGCTTCCTCGACCACTACGGGCCGGAGCCGGTCGCCTCCTCGGGCGGGATGCGGGTGCCGCCGCATCCGCACACCGGGCTCCAGACCGTGTCCTGGTTGTTCGAAGGGGAGATCGAGCATCGCGACAGTGTGGGCAGCCACGCAATTGTGCGTCCGGGCGAACTCAACCTGATGACGGCGGGGCGTGGGATCAGCCACTCCGAGGTGTCGACACCGGCCACGAAGGTGCTGCACGGGGCGCAGCTCTGGGTCGCGCTGCCCGACGCCTCCCGGCACATGCCGCCCGCCTTCGAGAGCCAGGCCGCCCGGCGCGTGCGGGTCGGCGATGCCGAGGTTCAGGTCTTCATGGGTTCGCTCGCCGGCGTCTCGGCCGACGCCACCCTCTTCAGCCCGCTGGTGGCCGCCCAGCTCGACCTGCCCGCGGGCGGGGTGGTCGAGCTCGGCGTCGAGGCCGGTTTCGAGCACGGCATCCTGGTCGATTCGGGCGAGGTGAGCATCCGCGGGTCGCTGGCGGGCGGCGAGACGTCGGCTCCGGATGCCGGCACCTCCGTTCAGGCGCACGAACTGGCCTACCTGCCCACCGGATGCACGGGCATCCGGATCGCCGCGGGCGACACCGCCGTCCGACTGCTGCTCATCGGCGGGGAGCCGCTGGGTGAGAAGATCCTGATGTGGTGGAACTTCGTCGGACGCACCCACGACGAGGTCGTCGGCTATCGGGCGGCCTGGCAGGCCGAGGCGATCGGAGTCGGCGGGCCGCCGCCGCCCGGAACCGAGCAGCTCTTCACGGCGCGCGTCGCCGGCGCGACCCGCGACAACGAGGGCTCACCCCTGCCCGCGCCAGAGCTGCCGACCGTGCGGCTGAAGCCCCGCGACTGACCCCGCGCCCTGCAACGCACTGCCGCGCCCTGCGCCGCCCTGCGCCGCCCTGCGCCGTCTTCCGAAACAGACTTGTAGTGGCCACGAAACGTGAGCGTCACACAGGCGCGCTAGTTTTGCCGGTATGACGACCGATTCGGCAACCCGAGGCTTTCTGCCCTGGTTCTGCCTGCGCCGTCGGAGCGGAGCGCACAACGTCTCCGTCTTCTCGCTCGGCAGATAGCCGCCCCGCACCGCGGGAGAGGTCTGCCCGCTGATCGTCTGCGGCGGCCCCGCTCTGCCGGTTCTCTCTCGCCTCGGTGCTCCGGTGCTCCGGTAGCCCGCCGCGGACCGGCCCGGCAAATCATCCGGTGCACTCTGGCCGCCGGCCACTGGATGAGCGACGGCCGCTCTCTCGGGCGACCTCGCCCCGTCATCCTCTGACGCCATCACCCGGCTCCACCCCACCCGTATTCGTCGACCCCTCATCCGGGTCGCTCAACCGCGCTGGAAAGCGCAGGGAACACATGAAGACCCTCTGGCGGAATGCCCTGCTGATGACCATGGACGACGCACGCTCGAGCGCCGTCTTCCGCGGCGACCTGCTCGTCGATGGCGACACGATCGTGGCGGTCGGCCCTGCCGGGGAGGTCGACCCCTCCGACTCATCCGGAGCACCCGACTGCGTCATCGTCGACGCCACCGGCCTCCTCATCACGCCCGGCCTCATCAACGCGCACATGCACTCCTGGGAGTCGCTGCTCCGCGGAACGAGCGAGCGCCTCCCCCTCGAACTGTGGACCCTCGAGACCTACCCGATCACCGCGGCCCACCCCATGCCGCCCCGGCTCGTGTACCTGCGCACCCTGGTCGCAGCCATGGACTCCCTCCGCGGCGGAACCACCGCCGTGCTCGACGATGTCGGCGAACTGCCGTGGCAGACCGAGGAGTCCCTTGCTGCGGTCTTCGATGCCTACGACGACATCGGCATCCGGGCGACCTGCACCGGCGGCGTCGCCGATGTCGCCTACGCCGATCGGCTGCCCTTCGCGGCCGATCTCCTGCCTGCTGAGGGCATCGCCGCCTCCCGCACGGAGATGCCCCCGAGCGCCGGGATCGTCGACGCGTTCGTCGACTTCAGCGAGCGCGCCTTCGCCACCCAGCACGGCCGGTCGGGCGGCCGCCTGTCGTACGCTGTCGCCCCGAGCGCTCCGCAGCGGAGCACCGACGAACTGCTCCTCGCCGCCGACGATCTCTCCCGTCGCCACGACTCCGTACTGCACCTGCACCTGCTCGAGACACGGCTGCAGGCCGTGATGGGCCGCGAGCGCTACGGAACGACGATCGTCGAACACCTCGACACCCTCGGGCTGCTCACCGACCGCACGGCGCTCGCCCACGCGATCTGGCTGGGCGGCGAGGACATCCGGATGCTCGGAGAGTCGTCGGCCACGATCATCCACAATCCCGTCTCGAACCTGAAGCTCGGTTCCGGCGTGTTCGCCTGGCGGGCCCTCCACGATGCCGGGGCCAGCGTCGCACTCGGCACCGACGGCACTGCGAGCAACGATTCGCTCCGGATGCTCGACACCATCAAGACCGCGGCGCTGTTGCACACCGTGACGAGCCCCGACTTCACCACCTGGCCGTCGACCGACGAGGTGCTCAGGGCGGCCACCCGGGGAGGCGCCGAGGCTCTGCACCAGACGCGGCAGATCGGATCCCTCGAGCCCGGCAAGCGAGCGGACTTCGTGGTGTTCGACCTCACCCTCACGACGAACTTCACCCCACTGAACGACGCAGCCCGCCAACTGGTGTTCAGCGAGAACGGCACCTCCATCAGCGAGGTCTGGGTGAACGGCGAGCTCATCGTGAAGAACGGCCGGCTCACGCCCATCGACGAGCGCGCCGTGCTGGGCGAATTCCGCGAGCTGGCAGACGAGTACCTGGCCGGCCACCGGCAGACCGTGGCCGAGAACCGCGCCTACGCTCCGGCGATCACCCGCGTCTACGACCGCGTGCAGCAGGGCGCCTGGCCCGAAACGGAGGGACCCCGGTGAGAATCGACGACATCTGCCTGGTGGTGGCCGACATCGACCGCGCCGACGCGTTCTATTCGGGCGTGGTCGGGCTCGAGCCGCGGATGCGCAATGTGCGGTTCGCCGACTTCCGCCTCGGCGACGGGGCGCGACTGGCCCTGTGGGAGCAGTGGAGCATCGCCGAGACGGTGGGGGCTGCGTACCCTGCGGGAGCCGGGATGCCATTCACCGTCACCCTCGAGCTGCCGGCTGAGGCGGGCGAGACGTTCCGCGACCCTGACGGGTTCACGATCATCCGCAGACTCCCGACAACCGGGGAGAACCGGCTGGCGGCCGTCTCCCTGACCGTGACCGACCTGGCGCGCACGGCCGCGTTCCTCGGGGCGCTCGGATTCGGCGTGGCCGGCTCCGGGCCCGACTCGATGGTGTTCGACGCGGGTGCGCTCGAGCTCACCATCGTGCAAAGTGGTGCGCCAGCGTCGGCTGCCGCGCCCGCTCTCCGAAGCCCCGCCGGCGGCCACGTCATGCTCGCCATCGAACTCGAGACCGGACCCGAGGTGGATGCTCTCGCTGCGGAGCTCGTCGCTCTCGGGCTCGTGGCGTCCGGGCCACCGCAGGTCTTCGAGTGGGGCGCCCGCTCGACCTACTTCGTCGACCACGACGGCTACATCTGGGAGATCTACGCCTGGGTGGAGACGCCGAGATGAGGGGATCAGGGCCGCCGCCCGCACCACCACCCGTGCCCTTCTCGCCCGCAGGGTCCCGATCCGCACCACACCCACAAGCCGCACCACCCGCACCCGCACCATTCACACCCGCACCCCACCCCACCAGGAGGAACCACATGAACACCACTGCCCGCCGCCTCTCGACCGGCGCCGCCGCGCTGGCCGCTGTCTCGCTGCTGCTCGCCGGCTGCGCATCCGCACCCGCCTCGTCTGGAACCACTGCCGCCGCCGGGAGCGCGGCGCCGAGCGTCACCGCCGGATTCCTGCCCTGCATCGTCTCCGACTCGGGCGGATTCGACGACAAGTCGTTCAACGCGCTCGGTCTCCAGGGAGTCACCGACGCCGCGGCAGCGCTCGGCGTGAAGTACGTGAAGGTGCAGTCGGAGGGCGAGAGCGACTACCAGCCCAACATGGACAGCCTCGTCGCCCAGGGCTGCACGACCATCGTGGCCACCGGCTACCTTCTCGCCGACGCGACCAAAGCCACAGCCACGGCGAACCCGAACGTGAACTTCCTGATGATCGACGACACCTCGATCACCCTGCCGAACGTCAAGTCGATCGTGTTCGACACCTCGCAGTCGGGCTACCTCGTCGGCTACGCGTCGGCAAGCTACTCGAAGTCGGGCATCGTCGCGACCTACGGCGGGGCCCAGATCCCGCCCGTCACGCTCTACATGGACGGCTTCGCGCTCGGCGTGGCAAAGTACAACGCCGACAAGAGCAAGTCGGTCAAGCTTCTCGGCTGGGACTTCGCCACGCAGCAGGGCGCCTTCACCGGCAACTTCACCGACATCAACGCGGCGAAGGTGCTCAGCCAGGGCTTCATCGAGCAGGGCGCCGACTTGATCCTCCCCGTCGGCGGGCCGATCTACCAGGGCACGGTCGCCGCGATCCGAGACTCGGGCAAGGGTGAGGCGCTGCTCGGCGTCGACACCGACATGGCGGTCTCCGACCCCACCGACGCCGACCTCTTCCTCACCTCGATCGCCCGGGACATGCCGCTCTCGATCTCCTCGGTGATCGAGAAGGATGCATCCGGAACCTTCGACAACACCGCCTTCGTCGGCACCCTCGCAAACAAGGGCGTGGCGATCTCGCCGTTCCACGACTTCGAGAGCAAGGTCGACCCGGCCCTGCAGGGCGAGATCGACGCGCTCCAGGCCTCGATCATCGACGGCAGCATCACGATCGACAGCCCCTCGGCTCCGTAGCCGGCCGGGCCCGGGCCTTCGGGCTCCACCCAGACCGGGGGTGGTCGCGGCTTCGCGGCCGCCCCCGGTCTGGGCCCGCCCGATCTCCCGGAGGCGCGCACATCGAAACCTGCGCACCCCACCCCGATCCCGATCGCCACCCATCCCGATCCCGTGGAAGGACACCCATGCAGCGCCCCACGATCATCATCACCGACCCCGGCCAGGAGCAGGCGGCAGCGCTCATGGCCATCCTTGCCGCGCCCGAGGAGTTCGACGTTCTCGCCATCGTCGGCAGCGCCGGCAACACCACGCTCGACCGCACCGTGCGGAACATCCTGCAGGTGGTCGAGCTGACGGGGCGGACGGGGATCCGGGTGCACCGTGGTTGCCCGCGACCCCTCGTGCGCGAACTCGTCACGGCCGCTCATGTGCACGGCGAGACGGGGATGGACGGCTACACCCTCCCCGAGCCCCGCCAGACGGCGGACGACGAGCCGGGGGTGCAGGCGATCATCCGGCATCTCCGAGCCGCCGCGCCCCATTCTGTGAGCGTGCTCCAGCTCAGCAGCATGACCACCCTGGCCGTGGCGCTCGTCGAGGCGCCCGACATCGCGGCGAGCATCCGCGAGATCGTCATGATGGCGGGTGCGTACTTCGAGGTCGGCAACATCACGCCGACCGCCGAGTTCAACATCTACGTCGACCCGCATGCGGCCGACATCGTGCTGCGGAGCGGCATTCCGATCGTGATGCTGCCGCTCGACGTGACGCACCAGCTTCAGAACACCCGCGAGCGCCTCGACCGGTTCTCAGCGCTCGGCAACCACTGCGGACGGGTGGTGGATGCCCTCCTCACCTTCTCGGAAGAGTTCGACCTGGCGAAGTACGGCACCGACGGCGCTCCCCTGCACGGCCCCGTCGTACCGCTCTACTGCCTCTACCCGGAGCTCTTCGGCGGGCGGCAGATCAACGCCCGCGTCGAGATCTCGAGCGAGTTGACGATGGGGATGCTCGCGGCGGACTGGTGGCAGATCACCGACCTGCCCCGCAACATCTTCTACGCCCGCACCGTGGATGCCCCCGCCTTCTACACCGAGCTCCTCGCCCTCATCGCCCGCCTCCCCTGACGCACGGATCGCACCCTCGCCCGACGAACCCGGGCTCACCGCACCCTGAACCGTCGGAGAACGAGCGCACCTGCGCCGCAGAGGAACAGGGACAACCCGGCGAGGCCAACAGGGAGGAGTCCGATCGCCGGGTGGCCGGTCTCGGCGAGCGTCCCCGCGGAGGGGCGAGTGAGGGTCGAGACCAGCGAGGGCGCTTGCGCGAACCGGGCCGACGCCCCGGGGACAGCTGTGACGCCGCGGCTCACGAGTGCAGCTGCGACGGGCGTGGAATAGTCGGCTGCAGCAGACGCCGACACTGCGGCACCTCCCGGGGAAGCGAGAGCGCCCGTGGCGTCACCACCGTCGGCGGACTCTCCCGGCACGGGCACCGGGACGGGCACCGGCACCGGCGTTTCACCCCTGTCGATCACCTGGCCGATCACGAGCGGAACGTAGACCGTGAAACGTGAATCGGGCGATTTCGTCGAGAGAGCGGTCAGGCTGAGGGTGAAGGTGCCCGCCGAGAGGGGTGTTCCCCGGATAAGGCCGGTCGCGGCATCCACGACCAGCCCCTTCGGCAGGCCCGTCACGACGAAGCTCGCCTTCGGCACATTCGACGTGAGCTGGAAGACGTACGGTGTGCCCACGACACCCGCCGTCGGCGCCGGTGAGGTGATGACGGGCACGACGACGGGAACGGCGTTCACCACGAGCGTCTGGTAGACGACGAAGGAGGTGTCGCCGGCGTGCTCCCCTACTGCCTCGAGTCGGACGATGAACGAGCCCGCAGCGGTCGGGGTTCCCGAGATGAGACCGCTCCGTGGGTCGGCCCGGAGCCCCGCCGGCAGTCCCGTGACGGAATAGGTGACAGGAGACACGTTCGACGTGAGCTGGAAGGAGTAGGGCGAACCGACTGTGGCGGGGCCGAACGGAGGGGAGGTGATGGCCGCGGGAGTGACCGTCGGCTCATCGATCACGAGGGCGTCGTAGCGGACGAGGCTGGAGTCGGCGCCCGCGGATCCGAATGCTTCCAGCCTCACCGAGAAGGTACCCGCCACGGTGGGCCTGCCGGTGATCCGTGCGGTCGACGACTCGTAACGGAGACCGGCGGGCAGGCCGGTCACCGAGAACGTGGCCGGCGTCACGTTCGCGGTGAGCTGGTAGGCGTAGTCGACTCCCACCGTGCCCGCCGGGAGGGCCGGAGACGTCACGACGGGAACGGGCACGAGCTCGGCCTCCGGCGCCTCCGCCACGGCCTCCGGGACCTCTGCCACTCTCGGGGCCTCTGCAGCTTCCGGGACACCCGCCGCGGCAGGCAGCGGCGCTGAGACATCCGCCGCGGCAGGCAGCGACACCGGGACATCCACCACCGCGGCGGACAGCGGGTCCGGCACAGCCACGACGACCTCGGGAGCATCCGCCACCACCGGCACCTCCTGCGGCGCCACAGCGACGTCGGGAAGAGGCGACGGCGCAGACTCGACACCTTCATCAGCCGTGGCGGCGAGCCCGCCGGCACCCAAGAGCAGCACGAGCATTCCTCCACCGACCACCGCGCGAAGACCTGGTCGGGTTTTCGAGAGAACGGGCATGGATGCTCCTGACCTGAGTGATTAAACCTCACTTTAGCCTGAAGCACTCCAGCGCTCAAGCCCGAAAGCCACTTCCCCGCCCTTTCCCCGCCGGCCGATCGACTGGGGAGTTCCGGTCGGTGTGCGCGCCGCGAACCGACTGAAACTCCCCAGTCGATGCGGGGCGAGCCGCGCTGAAGCGGAGCGGCCGTTCAGGCCGCACCGAGCGCTCACCTATTGAAGCCCGGAGGTGAGGCGCGCGAGGTTGTCGAGCACGGTGGAGCGAAGCGGCTGACGCTCCCACTCGGCGAGGGTGAGTTCGCGACTGGATGCCCGGTAACCGTCTTCGATCGCTCTCATCTGCTGCACGAATGCCGTGCCGCGCACCATCATCGACACCTCCATGTTCAGCTGGAACGAACGGATGTCCATGTTGCTCGATCCCATCACCGCCACGTCGTCGTCGATGGTGAAGTGCTTGGCGTGCAGGATGTACGGGGCCTTGTACATCCAGATCTGCACCCCCGCGCGGAGCAGCGCCTCATAGTACGAGCGCTGCGCGTGGTAGACGAGGGCCTGGTCGCCGATCTCCGAGACGAACAGCTGCACTTCGACCCCGCGCTGCGACGCGGTCGTGATCGCGTAGAGCATCGAGTCGTCGGGCACGAAGTAGGGCGACGTGATGATGATCTTCTTCTGCGCATAGTAGAGCAGGGCGAGGAAGAGGCGCAGGTTGTTCTCGCCGTCGAACCCGGGGCCGCTCGGCACGATCTGGCAGTCGAGAGCATCATCGGATTCGAAGACGACGCCCGGCGTGATGGCCTCGGTCTCCCGCACGAGCAGTTCGTTCGTCTCGCTGTACCAGTCCGTGATGAAGATCGCGTTGATTCCGTTCACCACAGGACCCTGCACGCGAGTCATCAGGTCCTGCCACTGCAGGCCGCGGCGGCGGTTGACGCGCTTGTTGTAGCTCCGGTCGATGAGGTTCTGCGAGCCCATGTAGCCCACCCGGCCATCCACAACCAGCACCTTGCGATGGTTTCGGAGGTCGGGGCGCTGCCATTTGCCACGAAGCGGCTGCACGGGGAGCATGAAATGCCAGGTCACGCCGATCTGCCGGAGCTTGCGGAACGTCTTGCGGTGCCCGGGCGAGCGGAAGGACGCCACGTGGTCGAGCAGCACCCGCACGATCACACCGCGCTTCACCGCGTTCTCGAGGGCGAGGAAGAAATCCGCCGTCACCGAGTCGTACGACATGATGTAGAACTCGCAGTGCACGAACTTCTTGGCCTGGTTGATGTCGGCGGTCATTTCGGCGATCGACTGGGAGTAGTCCCCGATCAGACGGGCTTTGTTGCCGCCCACGAGCGGCATGGCGCCGAGGTTGCGGTTGAGCTCGACCACCGACCGGAGCCACGCGGGCCACGGATGATCGTTCGAGACCTGCTCGATGCCCTCCGTCGTCTCGATGATGAAGTCGTTGATGGCCTGCTGCTTCTCCCGCCGCTTCTTCGGCAGCTTATAGCTTCCGATCAGAAGGAAGACGACCAGTCCGAGGTAGGGGATCAGGAAGATCGCGAGCAGCCACGCCATCGCGGAACTCGGGCGCCGATTGCGGGGCACCACGATGATGGCTGTGACTCGAACCCCGAAATCGAAGAGGAAGAGAACGACGATGACGATCTCCGTCATCTGGACTCCACTGATGGGGGGCTCCCTTCGCCTGCCGAACTGCCAGCTCTTACCGTATCGGTTCGAGGATGGTGGACAGGCTACAGGCCGCGCTTCGCCCGCTCTTCGGCCTCGATGCGGGCGAGCACCTTCCGTTCGCTCTTGTCGGAGCGGATGATCGCACGCATCACGAACCAGAACAGCAGGCCGATGGCCAAGGTCGGCAGGAGGGCGCCGAGGGCCGCGATCACATCATTCATTGTGCTCCAAGGATACGCGGCGAACCTGTCAGCTGCCCCGGGCGCCTATTTGGTGACGAACTGCACGAATCCGACGATGAGGAAGGTGAGTCCGACGCCCGCGACGACAACGCGCGACGCGATCAGGCGCTTGCGCTTCTGGGCCTCGGTGGGGCCGTCGTCGTGTTCGGGGTCGGGCTGCCCCGCGACATCCGGAGCCTTCTCGCCGAAGTCGGCCATCTACTTCACCAGCGGGAACAGGATCGTCTCGCGGATACCGAGCCCGGTCAGCGCCATCAGCAGGCGGTCGACGCCCATTCCGAGGCCTCCGGAGGGGGGCATCCCGAATTCGAGCGCGCGGAGGAAGTCCTCATCCAACCGCATCGCTTCGTCGTCGCCGGCCGCGCCGAGACGGGCCTGCTCGATGAAACGTTCGCGCTGGATGACAGGGTCGACCAGCTCGGAATACGCCGTGGCGAGCTCGAAGCCGCGGATGTAGAGGTCCCACTTCTCGACGACGCCCGGGATGCTGCGGTGCGCGCGGGTGAGCGGGCTGGTCTCGAGCGGGAAGTCCATGACGAAGGTGGGGCGCACGAGCGATCCCTTCACGAAGTGCTCCCACAGCTCCTCGACGTACTTGCCGTGGTTCGGCAGGTGGATCTCGATGCCCTCGCGGTCGGCGAGCGCCTTCAGGTCGTCGGTGGTGGTGACAGGGGTGATCCGGATCGGGTTTGCCCCGCCATCCGCTGCCGTCAGGGCCTCGCTCAGCGACTCGTACATGCTGATGCGGTCCCAGTCGCCGCCGAGGTCGTACTCGGTGCCGTCGGCCCAGGTCACGGTCGTGCTGCCGGCGACCGCGATCGCGGCGTTCTGGATGAGCGTCTGCGTCAGCTCGGCCATGGTGTGGTAGTCGCCGTAGGCCTCATAGGCCTCCAGCATCGCGAACTCGGGGCTGTGCGTGGAGTCGGCGCCTTCGTTCCGGAAGTTGCGGTTGATCTCGAAGACCCTGTCGATGCCGCCGACGACGGCGCGCTTCAGGAACAGTTCCGGCGCGATGCGGAGGAACAGCTCGGTGTCGAACGCGTTGCTGTGCGTGGAGAAGGGGCGGGCGGCGGCCCCCCCGTGCATCGTCTGGAGCATCGGGGT
Organism: Subtercola boreus; assembly: GCF_003399625.1. Classification (GTDB taxonomy): domain Bacteria; phylum Actinomycetota; class Actinomycetes; order Actinomycetales; family Microbacteriaceae; genus Subtercola; species Subtercola boreus_C. The sequence goes on from NZ_NBXA01000026.1 coordinate 578,766, forward strand.
CTCGACCTCGATGAAGGCGCGATCGGCGAAGGTCTTGCGCATGCTGGCGACAGCCGCGGCGCGGGTGCGCACCATCTTGCGTGCGTCGTCGCGCACGATGAGGTCGAGGTATCGGCTGCGCATCCGCGTCTCCTCGTTCAGCTCGCTGTGCAGGTTCGGCAGCGGCAGCAGCGACTTCGACGCGATCGCCCACTCGGAGACCATGATGCTCAGCTCGCCGCGGCGGCTGGAGATGACCTCGCCGCTCACGAAGAGGTGGTCGCCGAGGTCGACGAACTCCTTGAACGAGGCCAGCGACTCATCGCCGACGGCCCCGAGCGACACCATGGCCTGGATGCGCGTGCCGTCGCCGGACTGCAGGCTCACGAAGCACAGCTTGCCGGTGTTGCGGAGGTGCACGATACGGCCGGCGAGGCCGACGGTGACGCCCGTGGTCTCGTCGGCGGCCAGCTCGCCGTACTCGGCGCGCACGGCGGGGATCGTCGTGGTGACCGCGACGCCGACGGGGTACGGGTCGAGGCCGGTTTCGAGCATCCGCTCACGCTTCGCCATCCGGATGACCTGCTGCTCGTTCGCGGCGGCGTCCGCTGCGGCGGCCTCGGCGTCCTGTTCCTCGGCGGCCTTCAGCGCGGCGAGGTCGATGGCGTCGGCGCCGCTGTCGGTCCCGCTGTCGGCGGCGGGCTCGGGCTGGGCGTGCTTGGGGTGTTCAGTCATGACGGCGCGTGCTCCTCGAAAGTCGCCCCCAGTTTACGCGCCCGCCCGGAACTCGGTTCCGCGCCGTTTGTCGCTTCGGCGCCTGCGCGCGCACTCGCGGAAGCGACATTCTGCGGCAGAACCGCCGGCGACGGGGGGGCGGGGGGGCGGTCAGCCGAGGTAGACGGTCTCGTTGTCGATGAGGCGGGTGGCGCCGACGCGGGCCGCGACCAGCACGATGGCCTTGCCGTGGTAGCCGTCGTCGACGGGCAGGAACGTCGTCGGGTTCACCACGCTGAGGTACTCGAGGTCGACGAGAGGTTCGCCCATGCCCGCCGCCTGCGCCGCCGCGATCACGGAGTCGATGCCGCCGTCGGCCGCGGAGTCGGCAGCCTCGAGCGTGCGGGACAGCACCCGCGCCGCGAGACGCTCACGCTCGTCGAGAAAACGGTTGCGGCTGGAGAGGGCCAGTCCGTCATCCTCCCGCACGGTCTCGACGACCTCGACCTTCACCGGGATGTTCAGATCATGCACCATGCGGCTTACGACGAACACCTGCTGGGCATCCTTCTGCCCGAACAGCACGACGTCGGGCTGCACGATGTTCAGCAGCTTCGACACCACGACGAGCACGCCGTCGAAGTGCCCGGCGCGGCTGCGGCCCTCGAGCAGGTTGCCGACGTTGCCCGCCGTCACCTTGGTCTGTGTCCGTCCGTCGGGGTACATCTCGCCGGGGGTCGGCGCGAACACGATCGCCTCTGCACCGGCAGCGTCGCCGTCGAGGGTGCGGATGTCGGAGTCGAGGTCACGCGGATACCGGTCGAGATCCTCCGCCTCGCTGAACTGCAGGGGGTTCACGAAGACCGAGACGACGACAACGTCGGCGATCTCCCGGGCGCGACGGACGAGCGCGAGATGCCCGTTGTGCAGAGCGCCCATCGTGGGCACGAGGGCGACGGTCGGTTCGGCGACGCCGCGGCCCCGGGCATCCGTCTTGCGGGCGGCGACCTGGACGCGCACCTCAGCGATCGTGACAGCGAGTGTCGGCACTGGGTCTCCTTTGCTGCGCGGACGTGGTTCTCCGCGTGGCCAGCCGGACTCCGGATGCTCGTGCATCCGCCGCGCCGGGGCAGTCGTTCGACCGCCGGCCGTGAAGCGGTGCCGGGTGACCGCGTTCCCACGCTGCCCGGCTGCCGCCCCCAGAATGTTACTCGCGTTCCGGGTCACGCTGCGCCCCGCGGGGGGGGGGGGGGGGGGGGGGGGGGGGGGGGCGGGGGGGGGCATCGGCGAGGCGGAGCCGTCGGCGGCTGCGTCGGCAGCAGGCGCGGCTACGTCAGGAGCCGAGCGGCAGGCCGAGCGAGTCCTCGGGACCGACGGCACGCTCCAGGGCGTTCTCGACGCTCGAACGCACCAGCGGAGCGAGGAAGCGGCCGGGCGAGCCGAAACCGATTCCGCCGAGGATGCCCGTGGCCTGGTCGACGATGGAGCTCGAGAACGTGGTGGCCGTCTCGATCGCGTCGGCATAGGCCGCCCTGTCGCGCTCCGCGACGATGACCGGCTCGCCGCCCATCTCCACCACGAGCGCCTGGCCGATCGGCAACACGGGGGCCGGCCCGGTGACGGCGAAGTACGCTCCGGCAAGGCGGGCGATGTCGATGCTCGATCCGGTGAAACTCATCGCGGGATGGATCGCGAGCGGGATCGCCCCTGCGGCGATCGCCGGCGCGAGAACACCGATCCCGAACGGCGCCGCGGTATGGATGACCAGCTGCCCCGCCTGCCATGCACCGGCGGTCGCGAGCCCCTCCACGAGCGCGCCCAGCTCGGCGGAGGGCACGGCCAGCATCACCAGTTCGCTCCGCTCGATCAGCTGCGGGATCTCGAGGATCGGCGCCCCGGGCAACATGGCCTCCGCCCGGTCGCGACTCGCGTCGGAGACCGCAGACACGCCCACGATCGCATGCCCGGCACCCGCGAGCGCGGCCCCGAGCACCGGCCCCACCCGGCCTGCGCCGATGATGCCGATGCCGAGTCGTCCGGAACGTTGTTGCGGTGAGGCCATGCGCTCCAGTGTCGCACCAACCGCACCCCGCATCCCGCACGCCGCATCCCTCACCCCGTGCGATCCGCGAGACCCGCAGGCACCCACCCGCGCTAAACTGGCACCCCGCGAACCGCACCGCAGCGACCGCCCGCGGCCACCTGTGAGGGAGAGCGACCGCGCATGGCGAACCTCGTGACCTGGCTCTTCGGAATCGCCGCCACAGAACCCGGCGACTACCTCAAGCTGCGACGGATCCGGCGCCGCATCTACACCGTCGTCGCGCCGCTCGAGGCGGAGATCATCCGCTCGCCCGAACCGATCCCGTTCGGCGACCTCGACCCGGACGCCTTCACCGCAGCCCGCCCGGGAACGTCGTGGGGCCAGACCCACGACTGTGCCTGGATCCGCCTCACGGGAACCATTCCCGAGAAGCTGCGAGGCGATCCGCGAACCGTCGTGATGCTCGGCATCCGCGGCGAGGCCCTCGTGCACGACGCGGGTGGGCAGGTGATCGATTCGGTGAGCACCGTGTTCCTGCAGGGCGACCTGCCGCACGCGGGCGCCCAGTACCGGCCGCTGCACCACGTCGAGCCCGGCGCGAACGGGGCCGTCGAACTGTTCGCCGACGTGAGTTACAACGGCCTGCTGCTCTACGCGGTGGGCAGGGGTGTCTATCACGGCGCCCATGTCGCGACCCGGAGCGACGAAGCCTTCGACCTCTACTACGACTACCTGACCCTGCTGGTTCTGGCCCACGCCACCGAAGACGAGGCGCTCGAAGCGGGCATCCGGGAAGCCCTCCACACCTCGTACGACCGGTTCGCCGCCGGCGACCTGCGCGGCGCCCGGATCGCCCTCGCCCCCTCCCTCGACGCGCGCTCCGAGAGCGACTTCGTCTACAGCGCGATCGGCCACGGCCACCTCGACATGGCGTGGCTCTGGCCGCTCCGGGAGACGCACCGGAAGGCCGCACGCACCTATATCCGTGCCCTCAACACCATCGAGGAGCACGACGGCTACCTCTACGGCACCAGCCAACCGCAGCAGTTGCTCTGGATAAAGGAGGAACAGCCCGCGCTCTACGACCGGGTGAAGCAGGCCGTCGAAGCCAGGCGGATCGAGCTCCAGGGCTCGTTCTGGGTCGAGACCGACACGAACCTCGCGGGCGGCGAGGCGCTCATCCGCCAGTCCCTCGTCGGTCGCCGGTTCCTGAAGACGGAGTTCGGCCTCGGCGACGACGACCTGCGACTCTGCTGGCTGCCCGACACGTTCGGCTACAGCGGCAACCTGCCTCAGATCATCTCGAAGAGCGGGATGGACTGGTTCCAGACCATCAAACTCGCCTGGAACAAGGTGACCGTCTTCCCCCATCGCAGTTTCGTCTGGAAGGGCATCGACGGGTCGAGCGTGCTCGTGCACATGCCCCCGGAGGGCGACTACAACAGCCGGGGCGCCGCCGACGGCCTCCTCACCGGGCTGAAGCAGTACCCCGAGCGCGCCATCAACACCGCCCTGCTCGTGTTCGGCTCGGGCGACGGCGGCGGCGGACCCAACGAGGTGCACCTCGAAGTCACCGGGCGGGAGCACGACCTCCGCGGGCTGCCGCGGGTCGAGTACCGTTCGGCGGGTGACTTCTTCCGGGGGCTCGAACAGAAGGTGGATGACCTCCCGCACACCCACACCGGCGAGCTCTACCTCGAGACCCACCAGGGCACGTACACGACCCAGGCCCTCATCAAGAAGCACGACCGCCTCGCCGGGCGCAAGCTCCACGAGGCTGAGGCGCTGGCCGCGATGGTGGGCGACGACAGCACCGTCGTGCTCGAGCCGCACTGGCGCGCGCTGCTGCTGAACAACTTCCACGACATCCTGCCCGGCTCGTCGATCGAGCGCGTCAATCGTGAGGCCGTGGAGGCCTACGAGCGCATCGAGGCGGCCGCCGACGCATACAGCGCCGAGCTGATCGCGCGCCTGCCGGGTGCTCAGGATGTCGCGACCCCCGACTCCGCGATCAACCTCACCTCGTTTCCGCGCCGTGAGTTCGTCAAGGTCGACAGGCTCTGGTACCAGGCCGACACTGCACCCTACGCGGCTGCGCCTCTCGTGCCTCTCGACGCGAGCGCGTCACCCTTCCCCGAGCTCCACCACACCGCCGACTCGATGGCCAACGGCATCCTCACCCTGCGCTTCGCCGCCGACGGCTCGATCGACTCCTGCCTCGACGCCCACGGCAGAGAGCACTCCGCCGGCGGTCTCAACCGCCTGACACTTCACCGCGACCCCTACCAATGGCCGTTCGACGCCTGGGACATCGGCCAGAAGTACACCGAGCGAACGCCCCGGACGCTCCGCCCGTCGAGCGTCGACACCACGATCGACGGCCCCCGGATCATCCGGAGCCAGACCTACACCTTCAAGCGCGGCAGCATCGAGCAGCGCATCGTGCTCGAGTCCGGCAGCGAACTGGTGCGCTTCGAGACCCGGGTCGACTGGCACGAGACGCACCGGATGCTCCGCGCCGACTTCTGGCCGGCGCACTACGGCGACGTGGCGAAGTGCGAGATCCAGTTCGGGCACATCGAACGCGCGACCACCGAGCTCGACGCCCCGTCGACGGCCCAGTTCGAGGTGTGCGCTCACAAGTGGCTGGCGACATCCGATGCCGACGGCGGCTTCGCGCTGCTGAACGACGGCAAATACGGGCACCGGGCCAAAGCCGGGCTGATCAGCCTGAACCTGCTGCGCTCGCCCACGTTCCCCGACAAGACGGCCGACCGCGGGTTGCACACCTTCACGTATGCGTTCCGCCCGTTCGCTCCGGATGCGCTCACCGAGGTGATCCGCGACGGATACCGGCTCAACAACCCGCTGCTGATCGCCCCGGGCGCCGCGTTCGACAGCGTGGCATCGGTCGATCATCCGGGAATCGTCATCGAGACGATCAAGCCGGCGGAGGAGGGCCGCGGCGTGATCGTGCGCCTCTACGAGAGCCTGGGCGAACCGACGACGGCTGCGCTCCGAACAACACTCGAGCATTCGCGAGCGAGCGAGACCGATCTGATCGAGCGCACCACCGGCGATGCCGATCTCGACAGGCTCGAGTTCACACCGTTCGAGATCAAGACGATCCTCCTGGAGGGCTGAGACATGACCACGCAGACAGTGCCGTCTGCTGCTCGAACACCGTCCATCCGAACGCAGGGCATCGCGATCGTTGTGGCCGGGTTCGGGCAGAACGCCATCCTCACGACGGTCACGACGTTCCTGCTGGTGTACCTGCTGCAGTACGCGCACATCACGACGGCGGGCATCGCCGTGGTCACGACGGTCATCGCGGTGGCGAAGATCCTCGACGCGGTCAGCGATCCGGTGATGGGCAGCATCATCGACATGACCCGCACCCGCTGGGGCAAGATGCGCCCGTTCATCCTGTTCTCGGCGGCGCCCGTCGCTGTGCTGACCGGACTGCTCTTCAGCGTTCCCACCATCGACGAGCCCGCCCAACTCGTCTACTTCGGCATCGTCTACGTGCTCTGGGGTTTTGCGTACACGGTGTGCGATGTTCCGCTGTGGGGGCTCATCGGCTCGGCCTTCGCAGATCCCGTCTCCCGCAACCGGGTGATCTCCCGGGTGCGGGCCTTCGGGGCGATCTCGCTCGGACTCGCGACCCTCGGCATGCCGTGGCTGGCCCAGCTGCTGAGCTTCGCGCCCGCGTCGGCGTCGGCCGCCGACCAGACGACGGGTGCCGGATGGTCGCGGGCGGTGTTCCTCGTCGCGATCATCGGTATGGGGCTGTACCTGTCCGCGTTCGTGTTCGGTCGGGAGCGGCCTGCGGCGGTCGGTGCGCCGCGCCTGAGATTCCGGCAGCTGTTCGGCGAGCTCTTCCACAACACCCCGCTGCTGATGGTGCTGGTCGGATCCGTTCTCGGCTTCGGACGCTTCGTCGTGCAGGCCGGCGGCGCGGTCTTCGTCGTGATCGCCTACGGCAACGCGGGGCTCTTCACGTTCATCGGGGCGGCGATCATCCTGGGACTCGTTCTGGCCTCATTCTTCACGCCGATGCTGCTGCGCCGGATGTCGGCCCGGCGCCTCATGGTGGCCAGCTCGGTCGCCGGGGCGGTGTTCTATCTCGCCATGTACCTCGTGGGGTTCCAGAGCATCGTCGCGCTGGCCGTCTTCATCTTCCTCACCGGGCTCACCCTCGGAGTCTTCGGGGTGGTGCAGGCGACCATGATCGCCGATGCGGTCGATGACGCCGAGGCGCGCACGGGTGTGCGGAACGACGGGATCTCGTTCGCGTCCCTGACATTCGTGTCGAAAATCATGAACGCGCTGGCCGTGCTGGTGTTCGGCCTGTTCGTCGTGATCGCCGGCTACGAATCCGGGGTGACCGTGACACCCGGCATGCAGAACACGATCTTCCTGTCGATCACGGTCGTGCCGGCGGTCAGCTGCCTGCTCTCGGCGGTGCCGTTCCTGTTCTACCGGCTGCGCGGGGCACCCGCAGCCTGAACGGGCGGGCGGGGAGGCTGCGGGGGCGGGGGTCAGGACGCCCAGCGGTGGGAGCCGTCGGCGCCGAGCGCCTCGACCACCGCCGCCGACACCTCGGTGAAAACCGCCACGGCCGCGCGGCGGTCGATCACCCCGAGTTCGGCCCGCACCGGCCCCGCGATCGTGTTGAAGTGGAGTTCGGCGAGGTCGAGCATCCGCCGCACCGGCCCCTGCGACACGCGCACACTCTGCAGGCGCGCGAGCGGCAGCACGGTGAGTCGCCGCCAGAAGAATCCCGTGCGCAGCAGAACAGCGTCGTCGGTGCGGGCGAGACCCGTGCGACCCCACGAGAACGGACGGAGCCACTGTGCTCGCCGCGGAGCACGCGAGAATCCGGAAGCCGCACGCCCCCTCGCGACCAGGCCCTCCATCACGAGACCCTGGGTGTCGGCGCCCGCCAGCCCGGGCAGCAGCAGGGCGAGAACCTTCTCGACGTCGGCGAGGCGCCCGACGGGCAGCAGAAGTGTGTGCGGCGCCGACGATCCCGCGCGACCGGACGCATGCCCGGCACGGTTGATCCGGATCATCCACCAGCCCATCGGCCGCCACAGGATCGGCTGGGTGACCTCGATCGCGTGGATCCGCCCCGGTGGCAGTGTGTCGTTGCTCGTGCTCAGCAGGCCGAAACCCACCCGCACGCCGTCGGATGTCGCGGCGATCGAATACCGGGCCGCCTTCGAGAAGCGCCGCACGTAGTAGCCGAGCGAGCCGAGGACGCTCGGCAGCAGCAGGAACAGGATGAAGTAGCGGTGCAGCACAAGGGTCGAGAAGAAGAGTGCAGCGACGACGAGCAGCAGCACGAGGGTGAACTCGCTGACCACCAGGGAACCGAGGATGCGGAGCGGGCCGATCTTCACGACCGACTCGGGCGGGGCGGCGTCGAGATCGCGCTCCGGGCCGAGGAGTTCGTGCACGCGCCGGTTCAGGATGCCGGCTTCGCGGTCCTGTTCTGCGGGTGGCAGCGTGGCGGCAGCCGCGACCGCCGCAGCCACCTCGGCGCGCTGCACGCCAGACGCCCGGCGCAGCAGCTCGCGGCGGAGTTCGTCGACCTGCCGGGAGCCGAGGTACGAGAGCTCCACCTTCGCGTCCTGCCCCGCCACGTTGAGCTCGATGCGGGCCGCCCCGAACAGCCGCGCGAAGAGGGGACGGGTGATGTGGATGCCCTGGATGCGGTCGAGCCGCGCCTGGCGGTTGTGGCGGAAGACCACTCCGCTCCGCACCTCCACGGCATCCACGCCGATCCGGAAGGTGTGCATCCGCCACGCCACAGCGAACAGCGCCACCGCAAGCAGCAGCACCCCGATCACGATGAGGATCGCCACACCCGTGAAGCCGGTCTCGTAGATCGCGCTGATCGGGTCGCCGTTGAAGGTGCGGCCAGCGTCCCCGCCGCCGCCCTGGCCTCCCCCGCCGGGGCCGGTCGGCCCACCGCTCCGGCCGATCACGAGCTCGACGAGGCGTTCCCGCAGGTTCGCGAGCACGAAGGCGAGGATCGCGATGAACGCGATGCCGCCCTTCAGCAGCGGCGAGGCCCAGTGCAGGCGATGCCACTCCCCGTCGGTGAGCTGCTCGACGGCCCGGCGCACGCTCAGAGGCGCCGCGGGATGGTGCGGGCCGTCGCCCACAGCCTCGCTCACAACCCCGACCGGCGTGACTCGGCGAGGGCCACCAGGCGGTCCCTCAGCTCGTCGGCCTCGGCCTCCGGAAGGCCCGGGATCGACACCCCGGTCGACGCAGCGGCGGTCACGAACTTCAGGTCGCTGAGGCCGAGCACACGTGCGAGCGGTCCTCGGTTGACGTCGATGAGCTGCATCCGGCCGTATGGAACCGCGACGATGCGGAAGAACATGATCCCCTGCCGGAACAGCAGGTCGTCATCCCGCAGCTGGAACCCGATCGCCCGGGCCCGCCGGGGGGCCACCACGAGCAGCACGGCGGTGACGAGAAGAGCGGCTCCGAGCATCCACCAGCCGAACCAGGCGCCGATGACGAGCACGAAGAAGAGGCTGATGCCCGCCAGAACCACGCCCGTGACGATCGATTCCGCCACCACGACGCCCACGTACTTGCGGCTGACCCGGCGCCACGAGCCGCCGTAGTCGAGCCGGTGGTCGGTCATCCGCTCAGCTCCGCCTGCGGTCGGCGACGGCTTCCGGATGGTCGGGGTCGCGGTCGTCGGGGGGCAGTGTGCAGAGCTTCTCGGCGACGAGCCCGCAGGCCAGGAAGACCACTCCGGCGACAGCGGCCAGGATGCTCAGCCAGAGCGTCGAGACGGTCGGGATCACGGCTCGCGACAGCAGGTACACGACGACACCGACCCCGACGCCGGCGATGAGCGAGCCGACCATGCTCGACGCCTTCGCAAGCACGGCGACCCGCATCGCCCGGAACGGGTTGATCGGGTTCTGGTTGGTCCCCCGGATCGCCCGGGCGATGGGCACGGCCAGCGAGACGACGATGGCGCCCGCAGCGATGAGCGTGATCGACAGCGACAGGGGAAGCGCGATGATGGGCCGACCCGAGGAGGCGAGCCCGAGTTCGACGATGAACCCCGCGAACCCGCCGACCACAGCCAGCAGCACCAAAGTGACCGGGCGGGTGCGTCTCACGATGACCACCGGGCGTGCAGTCGCGGGCTCTCGTAGGTCGCCTTGAGGAGGGCGGCGATGGGTCCGCGGCCCGGGATCTCGGCGCGTGGCTCGATCTCGTACCACGGAGCGAGCACGAACGCCCGCTCGAACGCACGCGGGTGCGGCAGTGTCAGGATGTCGTCGTGCTGCACCAGGCTCCCGAAAGTGACGATGTCGAGGTCGAGGGTGCGATCCCCCCAGCGCTCGAGACGCACGCGGTCGTGAGCCTTCTCGATGCTCTGCAGGGCGCTGAGGAGATCGTGCGGCGTCAGGGCCGACCGCACCAGGATGACGGCGTTGATGTAGGCGGGCGCATCCAGGTCGACACCTTCGGGCTTCAGCGCGTCGGTCTCGTAGAAACTCGACACCTCGTCGACCCACACGCCGTCGAGCCGCCCGATCTCGGCGATCGCCTCACGGAGGGTCGTGTCGCGGTCGCCGAGATTGCTGCCCAGCGCGATGACGACCGGCAGTGTCACGCGCAGCTTCTCACGCCTCACGCGCGACTCCTCGTGATCGTGATCGAGACATCGGTGAACGGAACGGCGATGGGGGCCTCGGGCTTGTGCACGGTCACCCGCACCCGGTTGGCCAGAGGCGAGGCGAGGGCGACACCGGCCACCCGCTCGGCAAGGGTCTCGATCAGATCAACGGGGTCTGCCGCCACGGCATCGTGCACCTGCTGCGCGAGCACCCCGTAGTTGAGCGTCTGGTCGAGGTCGTCGGATGCCGCGGCCGAGGCGATGTCGAGCCACACCGTCAGGTCGATCACGAACGACTGGCCGTCACGGCGCTCATGCTCGTACACACCGTGGTTCGCCTGCACCGTGAGGCCGGTCAGGGTGAGGGAGTCGAGTTCGTCTGGCACTCTGGCGAGGTTACTGGATGCCCCGGGCTCTGCCGTCACTCGGCACCGCGTTTCCACGCTTCCGCCACGGCGAGAGCGGACTTCGTGAGGGCGACATCGTGCACCCGCACGGCCCAGGCACCGTGTTGGGCCGCGAGAGCAGCGATCACCGCGGAGGGGAAGTCGCGGGCATCCATCGACGCGAGCTCGTCGACGAGCTCACCGACGAAACGCTTTCGTGACGCACCCACGACGACCGGCAGCCCGAAGGCGACCAGACGGTCGAGGTGCCCCAGTACCTGCCAGTTGTGTTCGGAGTTCTTCGCGAAACCGAGGCCCGGGTCGACGAGGATCTTCGAGGGGGCCACTCCGCGAACGATCAGCTCGGCGACCCGGTACTCGAGTTCGTGGGCCACCTCCGACACCACGTTGTCGTAGGTCGCGCGGGAGTTCATGACGTCACTGTGCCCGCGCCAGTGCGAGACGACGAGCGGCACATCGAGCGCAATCATCGTCGAGGTCATGTCGGGGTCGGCCAGGGCACCCGACACATCGTTGACGATGATGGCGCCCGCCTCGACCGAGAGCCGGGCGGTCGAGGCGTTCATCGTGTCGACGCTCACCGCCACGCCCTGTTCGCTGAGGCTCCGGATTACCGGCAGCACCCGCGACTGCTCCTCCGCCGGGGCGACGCGGTGCGCTCCGGGCCTGGTCGACTCTCCCCCGACGTCGACGATGTCGGCGCCGGCCGCGGCCAGCTCGAGCCCGTGGGCTGTGGCGGCCTCCGTGCGGAGCCACCGGCCGCCGTCGCTGAACGAGTCGCTTGTGACGTTGAGCACGCCCATGACCAGGGTGCGGCCAGTCGGCAGCCCGGCGAAGGTCGCGGGCACGACGGGTTCGCTCCGCTCGGAACGGCGCCGCCGGGAGAACGCTGCGCCGACCTCGCTCACGAGGACACCTCCGCGCCGATCAGCCCCATCAGCTCCGCGCGGGCAGCGGGCTCCGACAGCGAGCCCCGCGAAGCCACCGTGACTGTCGTGCTGGCGACCTGCTGCGGGCCGCGCAGGGTGACGCAGCCGTGGGCGGCCTCGAGCACAACGAGCACCCCCCGGGCATCCAGACCCTCGGAGAGCGTGCTGGCGATCTGCTCGCCGAGCCTCTCCTGCAGTTGCGGCCGGTTCGCGAGAACCTCGATGACCGCAGGGATCCGGCCGAGGCCCACCAGCCGGTCCCGCGGAACGTAGGCGACGTGAGCCGTGCCGCGAAACGGCAGCAGGTGGTGCTCACACACCGAGCGGAACGACAGGCCCTTCACCAGCACGGGCTCGGGCGAGGCGCCGGAGGCGGCGCCCGGTCCAACGGATCCGCCGAAGCCACCGTCGATGTCGCCACCGAACGGGTACGTCTCACCGAGCTGGTCGCGGGCATCCACACCCACACCGGAGAAGAACTCGGAGTACGCCTCGGCGACCCGCCGGGGCGTACTCTCGAGTTCTGCCCGCGACGGGTCCTCGCCGAGGGCTGCGATCAGTTCATAAACCGCAGCCTCGACGCGTCCCCTGTCAACCGCCACCGGGCCCTGGCCGGACTAGGCGGTCGCCGGACGGGGCGGAGCCTGCGGAGCGCGCTTCGGCTTCAGCTCGGGCTCCGGCTCACTCGTGATCGCGCCGTCGGTCTTGCCGAGGTCGATCGGGGCCTTCGCCGCCCTGAAGTCGATCGGGGGGATCGTCGACACGGGACGCTTCTGGCTGGAGAGCCACTGCGGGCGGGGCGGGAGGTGCCGTACGTCCTTGAAGATCTCGGCGAGCTGGTGCTGGTCGAGAGTCTCGTGCTCGAGGAGCTCGGTCGCCAGGCGGTCGAGGATGTCGCGGTTGTCGTTCAGAACGCTCCACGCCTCGTCGTGCGCGGCCTCGATGAGCTGCCGCACCTCCGCGTCGACCTGCTGGGCGAGCTGGTCGGAGTAGTCGCGCTCGTGCCCCATGTTGCGGCCGAGGAACATCTCACCCGATGCACTGCCGAGCTTGACCGCACCGACGTTGGCAGACATACCGTAGTCGGTCACCATCTTGCGAGCGGTGTCGGTCGCCTTCTCGATGTCGTTCGAGGCGCCCGTGGTGGGGTCGTGGAACACGACCTCCTCAGCGACGCGACCGCCCATGGCATAGGCCAGCTGGTCGAGGAGCTCGTTGCGGGAGACCGAGTAGCGGTCTTCGAGCGGGAGCACCATCGTGTATCCGAGCGCACGGCCCCGGGGCAGGATCGTGATCTTCGTCACCGGGTCGGTGTTGTTCATCGCCGTCGCCACCAGGGCGTGACCGCCCTCGTGATAGGCCGTGATCAGCTTCTCCTTGTCGCGCATGATGCGCGTGCGGCGCTGCGGGCCGGCCATCACGCGGTCGACGGCCTCGTCGAGCGCACGGTTGTCGATCAGCTGTGCATTGGAACGCGCAGTCAACAGCGCCGCCTCGTTGAGCACATTCGCCAGGTCGGCACCCGTGAAACCGGGCGTCTTGCGGGCGAGCACCTCGAGGTCGACACCGGCAGCCAGGGGCTTGCCGCGGCCGTGCACCTCGAGGATCTGCTTCCGACCGTTCAGGTCGGGCGCATCGACGCCGATCTGGCGGTCGAAGCGGCCCGGGCGAAGAAGCGCGGGGTCGAGGATGTCGGGGCGGTTCGTCGCCGCGATGAGGATGACGTTCGTCTTGACGTCGAAGCCGTCCATCTCGACCAGGAGCTGGTTGAGGGTCTGCTCGCGTTCGTCGTGCCCGCCGCCCATTCCGGCGCCGCGGTGGCGGCCCACCGCATCGATCTCGTCGATGAAGATGATGGCCGGGGAGTTCTGCTTGGCCTGCTCGAAGAGATCTCGCACGCGGCTGGCGCCGACGCCCACGAACATCTCCACGAAGTCAGATCCGGAGATCGAGTAGAACGGAACGCCCGCCTCACCTGCGACAGCGCGGGCCAGCAGCGTCTTGCCGGTGCCGGGGGCGCCGTAGAGCAGCACACCCTTGGGGATGCGCGCACCGACCGCGAGGAACTTCGACGGGTCCTTCAGGAAGTCCTTGATCTCCTCGAGCTCCTCGATGGCCTCGTCGTTGCCCGCGACATCCGCGAAGGTGACCTTCGGGGTGTCCTTCGACACGAGCTTCGCCTTCGACTTGCCGAACTGCATGACCTTGTTGCCGCCGCCCTGCATGCCCGAGAGCATGAGCCAGAAGAAGGCACCGATGAGCAGTACGGGCAGCAGGATGCCGAGGAGCGACAGGAACCAGTTCGTCTGTGGCACCTGGTCGTTGAAGCCGTCGGCCGGGGCCGCAGCGGTCACCGCGTCGATCACTTCGGAGCCGCGCGGGGCCACGTAGTAGAACTGCACCTTGCTGCCGTACTTCGAGTCGGCGGTCGCGAGCGTCAGGTCGACGCGCTGCTCGCCATCGATGATCAGCGCCTCGGAGACCTTGCCGTCTTTCAGGAACTGCAGGCCCTGCTGGGTGCTGACCTGCTGGAAACCCGACCCGGTGATCAGACCGAAGCCGATCCACAGGGCGATGGCTCCGAGAATGATGTAAGGAATCGGAGACCGGAAAATGCGTCTGACGCTCATGTCTTTTTTAGGTTCTTGCGGCAAAGCCGGCACCTTTCTGGTCACCAAGTACTCGGCAAGGCTACCTGTGCCGGGCTGGACGGCGCCTGCGTGTTCCCCGTGGGCTTAACTGGAGAGAGCTTCGGACCAGGTCTCGTGCCCGAGCCCGAGGGCGGGCAGCACGACCCCGTCGATGAGCGAAAGCAGGAACTCCCGGTCGACGGGCTTCTTCAGCATGAGGGTGCGGTAGGCCACCATCGACGGGGTGATCATCGAGATCGTGTCGATGTCGCAGTCGGGCGAGATCTCCCCGCGTTCGACAGCCCGCCGCATCAGCACCCTGTTCAGCTCGGTACGCGGCTTCATGATCGCCTCGTTGGCGGCATCGGCGAGCTCCGGCGCCTGGGAGATCATCGACATCAGCCCCGCCATGATCTGCAGCTTCGTATCGCTCTCCTGCAGGGAGTGCGGCTTGATCATCGCCACCAGGTCTCCGCGCAGAGTGCCCGTGTCGGGCAGAGGCTCGTTGCCGTGCATGTTCTTCTTCATGCAGGCGACGGCATCGATCACGAGTTCGGCCTTCGAAGGCCAGCGACGGTAGAGCGTCGCCTTGCCGGCCTTCGCCCGGGCCGCGACCATGTCGATGGTCATCCCGTCGTAGCCGGTCTCGGCGAGCACGGCGAGTGCGGCATCCAGAATCTCGGGGTCGCGAGTGTGGTCGCGCTTTCGACCGAGCTTCGGTGCCGACGCGATCGTGGGGTCGGGTTGCGTCATTGCAACACCCACCTTTCTCTTCTGCGAACCTCAAGGTTACGTCAGTGTTAATTCCAGAACTGAATGGTTCCGATACTTGACAGTACCGTATATAGTTCAGAACATGTCCCAGACTTCTCCCGCCGCGCCGGTCGCGGTCAACTCCCGCCGCTGGTGGACGCTGACTGTCGTCGCGCTCGCCCAGCTCATGGTGGTGCTCGACTCGACCGTCGTCAACATCGCCCTTCCGGCCGCCCAGGCCGACCTGCAGTTCTCCAACGGCGACCGCCAGTGGATCGTCACCGCCTACTCCCTCGCCTTCGGCAGCCTCCTTCTGCTCGGCGGCCGCGTGTCCGACCTGATCGGCCGGAAGCGCACCTTCATCATCGGCCTGATCGGCTTCGCGGCAGCCTCCGCGCTCGGCGGTGCGGCTGACAGCTTCGGGATGCTCGTCTTCGCCCGCGCGCTGCAGGGTGCTTTCGGGGCCCTCCTGGCTCCCACGGCTCTCGCCGTGCTCACCACGACCTTCACCATCCCCAAGGAGCGTTCACGCGCGTTCGGTATCTTCGGTGCGATCGCGGGCGCCGGTGGGGCCATCGGCCTCCTGCTCGGCGGGTTCCTCACCGAACGGTTCGACTGGCGCTGGAACCTCTACATCAACGTCTTCATCGCCGTCATCGCAGTGATCGGCGCCGTCATCTTCGTGGTGAACGCCAAGCGCGAGGGCCCGCGCCCGAAGCTCGACGTACCCGGCACCATCCTCGTCTCCGGTGCGCTGTTCAGCCTCGTCTACGGTTTCTCGAACGCGGAGACGGATGGCTGGGACTCCCCGCTCACGTGGGGCTTCCTCGCCGCGGCCGTCGTTCTGCTGGTCGCGTTCGTGCTCTGGCAGCGTCGGGCCGCGCACCCGCTGCTGCCTCTCGCGATCATCCTGGACCGCAACCGCGGTGCCGCCTACTCGTCTGTGCTGATCGCGGGTGCCGGCATGTTCGGCATCTTCCTGTTCGTGACCTACTACCTGCAGGCGTCGCTCGGCTACTCCCCCATCCAGACCGGGCTGTCGTTCCTGCCGATGATCCTGATGCTCGTGCTCGCCGCGCAGCTGGGCAACAACATCTTCCTGCCGCGGTTCGGCCCGAAGGTCCTCGTCCCCATCGGCATGCTCCTCGGGGCGACCGGCATGGTCTACCTCACGCATCTCAACCTGACGAGCATCTATGCGGCCGACATCCTGCCGCCGCTGATGATCCTCGGGTTCGGTATGGGCACGATCATGCCCGCGTCGATCCAGACGGCAACGCTCGGCGTCGACCGCCGGTTCGCCGGAGTCGCCTCAGCGATGGTGAACACGAGCCAGCAGGTGGGTGGCTCGATCGGCACGGCGCTGCTGAACACGCTCGCGGCGTCTGCTGCGACCGGGTACGTGGCGTCGCACCTGCCGGCGTCGGCTGCGGTGGCCGCGGATGCCGCGGTGGCGAGTTACGCGACGGCGTACTGGTGGGGTGCCGGGTTCTTCGTGTTCGGCGGCATCCTCGCGGTGCTGCTGTTCCGCCGGAAGCCGGTTGCTGCCGCCGGCCCCGGCGCCCCCGAGGCCGCCGCCAAGGCGGCATCCGGAGCGTCCGACGCCCCCGGAGCCCCGGCCTCCCCGGCCTCCCCCGCCTCCCCCGCCTCGGCGACGGACGACCTCCCGGAGCCCGTCTCGGCGCACTGACCGCCCGGCCGCCCCGCGTTCGCGCTCCGGCCCCGCACCTCAATCGAGTGGGCAGTTCGGGCCCTCCAAACCACGGTTTGGGGGCCCGAACTGCCCACTCGTTCGTTCAGCTGTAGACGTGGGGGGCGAGTACGGCGATGTCCTTCAGGTTGCGGTACTTCTCGGCGTAGTCGAGGCCGTAGCCGATGACGAAATCGTTCGGGATGTCGAACCCCACGTACTTCACGTCGAGCTCGATGCGCACGGCATCGGGCTTCCGGAGCAGCGCGCACACCTCGACGGATGCCGGCCCGCGGGAGCGCAGGTTGCCGAGCAGCCAGGAGAGGGTGAGGCCCGAGTCGATGATGTCCTCGACGATCAGCACGGTGCGGCCCTCGAGTTCGCTGTCGAGATCCTTCAGGATGCGCACCACCCCGCTCGACTGCGTGCTGGTGCCGTAGGAGCTGACGGCCATCCAGTCCATCGTGACCGGCAGGCGGAGTTCGCGGGCGAGATCGGCCATCACCATGACCGCGCCCTTCAGCACGCCGACGAGAAGAACATCCTGCCCGGCGTAGTCGGCCTCGATGCGGCGCGCGAGCTCGGCGATCTTCGCGTGGATCTCGGCTTCGGTGATGAGAACGGAGGTGAGGTCGCCTGAGACGTCGCTGGAATCCATGCGATGAGCCTACCGAAGGTGGCGGGCCGGGCGCTGGGCCGGGCGCTGCCGCAGCGAGCCTCCCGACCCCGCCCGGGAGGAGCTGTGCCGATCCGAGCCGTATAACGCGTCGGTTGGGCTGAGCTCCTCCCGGGCGGGCGGTGGCAGGTCAGCGTGCGGCGGCTCGGCGCTCGGGCGGGTCAGCGGGCGGGCGGGTCAGCGGGCAGGCGGCGAATTGGGCCGCGGCGGCGGCTCAGCGGGCGGGCGGGTCAGCGGGCGGGCGGCGGCGGGTCAGCGGCGGGCGAAGACCAGCTGCGCGCCGGTGCGGGCGACGTGGATGCCCGGCAGGTCGACCCCGTTCTGCCCGTGCCACTCGGTGACGAGCCGGAGAGCCGCGAGGGTCTGGGTGCGGCTGAGGCTCACCCCGAACTCCGACGCGACGACGAAACGCACGATGCGCTGCGCCAGCGCGGGCGGATTCGACGCGAGCCCGTGCACATCCACCGCGATACCGGCCTCTGCATGCTCGACGATCTCGGCGGCCCATTCGGCGGCCAGGGCATCCAGAGCCTCGTCGTCTTCGCGCAACTGGTCGGCGGTGCGGGCCAGCGCCTCCGCTATGCCAGGTCCGAGCTCGCTTTCGAGCATCGGAAGCACGGTCTCCCGCACCCGCACCCGCTTGTAGGCAGGGTCGAGGTTCTGCGGATCGTTCCACGCGACAAGGCCAGCATCGGTGACCGACCGGTGCACGATCTGGCGCCGGATGCCCAGCAGGGGCCGCACGAAGACCCCGTTCACGGCATCCATGCCCGACAGGCTCGACGGGCCGGAGCCGCGCGCGAGCCCGAGCAGCACCGTCTCGGCCTGGTCGTCCAGGGTGTGGCCGAGCAGGATGCGGCTCGCGCCGGGCGCGGCCAGGGCCGCCGCGGCGGGCGCGGTCGGCGCGGTCGCGGTCTCGGCCGGCACGGTCTCAGCCGGCGCGGTCTCAGCCGGCACGGTCTCAGCCGGCACGGTCTCAGCCGGCGCGGTCTCAGCCGGCGTGGTCTCAGCCGGCGTGGCGGCGGCGGGCGTGGCGGCGGCAGCAGACGCGCGGAGGGCATCGTCGAACGCTGCGTAGCGGGCGGCGCGGGCAGCCGCTTCGGGGCCGTCGGGGCTCGACGGGTCGACTCGCACCCGGATGACGACCACCGGGTCGAGGCCGAGATCGCGCGCCTGGCCGGCGGCATGCTCGGCGACCGCCGCCGATTCCGCCTGCAGGTCGTGGTCGACCACCACCGCGCCGGCCCGGAACCCTGCACGGGGCGCCTCGAAGGCCGTGGCGATGGCGAGTGCGAGGGAGTCCGGGCCGCCACTGAGCGCCACGAGCACGAGCGGTGCGGTGGCGGGGATGGGGGCGAGCGGGGTGGGCGAGGTGCCTTGGGCAGCGGGGGCGGGCGGGGCGGGCGGGGAGCCCTGGGCAGGCCGGGCGGGCGGGGTACTTCGCGCGGGCACCGACGCGACATCCGGAACCGGCCCCTGCGGACGCTCCGGCAACGACGCGAGGGCCTCACGCACCGCCCGGCGAACGTCAGCCATGGCCGGAGTCAGGCGTGGGCGGCGGGCGGCGGGGTGCATCCAGTAACGTTATTGCAGTTTCGCCGACCGGCATGCGCGGCGGTCGAGGCTACGCAGACACCCCACAGAAGGAGCACCGCCCATGGCCAGCTACGACGCCGTCATCGAGATCCCCAAGGGGAGCCGCAACAAGTACGAGGTCGACCACGAGACCGGCCGCGTCTACCTCGACCGCGTGCTCTTCACCAGCTTCGTCTACCCCACCGACTACGGGTTCTTCGAGAACACCCTGGGCCTCGATGGCGACCCGGTCGACGTGCTCGTGCTGCTCGAGTACCCGGTCTACCCGGGCGTGGGCGTCAAGGTGCGCCCCGTCGGCGTGTTCAACATGTCGGATGAGGCCGGCATCGACTCGAAGGTCATCGCCGTGCCGGCGAAGGATCCGCGCTGGGCGCACATCACCGACGTCGACTCGATCCCGGCGCAGCTCCGCAGCGAGATCGAGCACTTCTTCGAGCACTACAAAGACCTCGAGCCCGGCAAGTGGGTCAAGACCGAGGGCTGGGGTTCGGCCGAAGACGCTGAACAGATCATCCAGAATGGCATCACGAAGCTCGCCGAAGAGGGCACGCACTAGGTTCTGTGCAGAGCGGGCGCTACAGGCGCCCTGTGGAGGAGGGGACGGGCACCGGATGCTCGTCCCCTCCTCTGCGTGCGGGCGCTGTGGCGCCGCTGCCCGTGGGACCCAGAGTGACGCCCGTGGGCCCCGTCCGCGAGACTCCCTAACCGACGTAGAAGAGGATCACCGCCCCGCTGCGTCGGTGGAGGACGCAACGTGCCTGGGGTCCTCTTTTAGAAATGGGGGCGGGCTGGCGGGCCGGGAGCGGGCCGGCCGGGCGGGGCGGGCCGGCCGGGCGGGGCGGGCCGGCCGGGCGGGGCAGAA
>NZ_NBXA01000027.1 GCF_003399625.1 Subtercola boreus
GGCCCGTGTCGATCACCAGCCGCGCCGCCTCACGGCGATACTCCGGCGTATAAGTCTTCCTCTTGCTTGTGCCCATCACGGACATCCTCCCCGACAGGCCCGCAAACACGCGAAACCCGCCTGGTCAGTGTCCGGAATTCGGGGTCAACCTCAGACCATCACAGCGGCAGAGGCGGGTGCTTACGCGAATGTAAGCAGTCGGCCAGTGCATGAAATGCGGCCGCTGCGGAAGGATTTGTCGCCGTGTGGGCAGAAGTGAGGTGGTGATGGTGCGGTTGCTCTTCGAACACCCGATATTCGACGGTGAAATCTTTGCCAACCTCGGCGCTCAGGCTCCGAGCCAATTCCATTCCCCGTTCTTGGAACTTCTTTCTCTGCTCGACACTCTTCCAATTGAAGTCGGCATCAAGCCCCGCGTAGTAGGAGTGTTCCCATTCCTGAAGCGCAACGGCGAGCTCGGCAGATATTTTCGCTTGCGCGTAGCTGATCGGGCCCATGAACCAGATCGTCGTGTCGGCGTAGTCGGGAAACAACAGAATGAGGTCTACTCCGTACGCGCTGTTCGATTTCACGCTCTCACCGTACCTAAGGCTGGCTTCCCGAAACAGGGCCGTTAGCAGCACTTGGGTTTCGATCCTCGTTCGGGTCCGGATCAGATAGCCCGGTTCTGCGATCATTGCGAAATGGATGGCTTTACCCGAACACTTCACAATGGCACCGTGCTCTGGTGCGCGAGGCTTCCCGGCTCGTGTTCGGGGACGCTGAGTTTCGGAGTGGGCTTCAAGGACGAACCCACGACATTGTTGGGTATCACCCATCTGCTTGAACACGTCGTCCTGAACCTGGTGCAGCCGGTGATTGTCGCGCACGACGCCGTGACGACCTCGGAGTCTGTGGTGTTCACCGCGTGGGGTGACCCGGATGACGTAGCCGGGTTCCTCAACGACGTCGCGGAAGCGGTTTGCCGCATCTCTTCGATAAGCGATGCTGTCCTCGTGGCGGAGAAGCTGTCTGTCGAGGCTGAAAGCCCAACTCAGTACGCCTCTCCAACAAGTGGCCTCCTGACCTACCGGTATGGCATCCCCGGGATCGGCAGCGCCAACTTCGGAGTCCCCGGAACAGCCAGCCTTACCCGCCAAGAGGTGATCGACTGGAGCGCCCAATGGTTCGTCTCCGATAACGCAATATTGACCTTCACCTCGCCATCCCCGGAAACACTGAACGTCATCCTGCCCCCCGGCTCCCCAGACCGTGCGACGGCGGACCTCGCGAGCATCGACACACCCGTGCTCGTTGAATCGGCGAAAGAGGGTGTCGCGCTCTCGCTCGTCGTCGAAGAAGGAGTCGCGGAATTCCTGGCCGAAGCGCTCTGGCACGAACTCATCGCGACGCTGCGCTACGACCTGAACCTGATCTACTCAGTCAGAGTCATCACCACCCGCGTCGACGAGCGCAGCTGTGAAATTGCGTTCGTACTGGACCCCCTTCCCCGCAACACGGCCAGGACCGTCCGGATGAGCATCGCCGCGCTTCGACGGATCAGCCGCAAAGGGTTCTCCCCTGCCACCGTCCTTGCGGTGCAGAAATCAGCCGACCTGGAAGAAGCGGATACGACGACCCACGCATCGTTCCTTCACGCGGCAGCGATCGATCACCTTCTTGACCGCACCAGCGTTTCGGGCATCCAAAGACTGCGGGACGCGCAACGAGCTACGAGCGAATCGCTGCGGCAGGCGCTCCGCAACCACCTCAGCACGTTGATCGTCGCTTACGACGAGGCCGAGGTGAAACGCAGCGACCTGCCCGACCGTTCGATCATCGCGCGAGATCAGTACTGGCCATGGCAGCAGAGGTCTGCCGGCGGTGGCACTGCGGACGTGTCCCACTTGCCGACCTGGCCATCCCGAGACGGCAAATCCGCTCTCTCGATCACGCCGACCCATCTGGTCGAAACCTCGTCGCGCAGGCCCATCGAGATCGCATTCGCTGACATCCGCCTCGTCGGAATCACCCAGGACAACGCGCTCACACTGATCGACCATCGAGGACGGTCTACCACCATCGACGAATCCGATGCGGTGAACTTCGAGACCCTGCGACACGCCATTCTCGAGCGCATCCCCACGAGCATCATCCGGGACTTCGCTAAGTAGTCGAAACGGCAACCGCTCGAGTCGAAGTCATCCCGTTGGACGCCCGCCCTGCGGCGTACTGGGCGCTATCGACTGCATTGTGTAAGACCGGTTCCATCGAATCGGTCCTCACTGATTGCGTTGACACTGTCGTAGATCATGCACACTGGATATTCGATGCCCTCTCGTTTGCACCACATGTGAGGTGGCGAGCAGAAGGAGTATCTCCCGATGGTTCCGACGGCCAGGTCAAAGTCCCGCACCATGCAGATCGTTGGCGGCGCGTTCGTAGCAGTATTCGGGATCTTCATCGTGCTCAGAATAGGTTTGCTTTTTAACCCCGATGCCGTTGGGAGCCTCGACGAATCTCAAGGAGCCTTCGTATTCGCGACCACGGTCGCGATCAGCGGAGTCGTGTTCACCGTCGTCATAGCCACATTCGCCATGATCGGTCATCGCGCTAATGGCCGTCGTGCGCGGGCGATCTCGGAGCGACCGGATGCTCTCGCCTTCACCTCTGACGTAAGGCCCGGGCTCAGACAGGCTCTCCGCGAACTGGGCTCTAGCCCGCCCTTGCTACTTGTCTTCTACCTTGTCCACGTAGACCGCGAGGGGGTACACCTTGGGTGGGGATACGGGAAACGAGCCGACCATGTCTCAATACCCTAGAGTGACATCACCCACATCTCCCGGGTGCAGATCATGGCTGGACTGAGACCCCTTTCGAGGATCGTGTTCGACATCGAAACCGACCAAGTCAGAGTCGTACTGCCTGCCGCGGTGAACAAAACAGGACCCGGCGTCTACAACTTCGAGGGCGCAAGAGTAGTTGACGGCTACATCGAAAGAATCAAGGAACTAAGCACCCGCTCCTTCTAGATCTCGTTCTCCAATCATCGCTCCGATCCGGGACACTTCCCCAGCCTGACGTGGGACGTCGAAATTTGCAGAACCCGAAGATCTGGACGCAAACGGCACACCGCTGTGAACCGCGCAGCAGCCGTGCTCTCCGTCATCCCGCTCAGGGTCCGTCAACCGTCGCGTGTATCGCTCTCAGGCTTTGCCTCAAGAGGTGGTTTGTCAGGTTCGCCCGTGTTCGCCCTTCCCTTGGACGACAAACAGGCTCATCCTTGAGCTACGAGGTGGGCGTGGGTTGTAGCTGCAGTGGCGATAGCCATCGTCACACTTCTTCTTTCTTTTGGTCTCCAGGCGGGCAGCTGCGTCGACTATGCCTCGGGCGCTGGCGAATGCACCAGTGGGCCAATAGCTGGACCAATTGGCTCCTGGGTACTCGCAGGTATCGGCTCTCTAGCGGTCGTCTACTGCGTGTTTCGCGCCGCACGTTCCGACCGGACGACCTGAGCTCGAGCTACCGAGCGGGTCGCCGGCGCGGTGGACTGATTCGGACCCTCGCCATCCGGTGACGTATCCCGTCAATGGTTCCGTAGCTGGACCGAACCTCGATTCGACAGCTGCCAGCTGAGGAACGGAGCTGCACTAGTTCATTTGCTAGTGCTGGTTGGACTTGGCCTTCTTTCGGGCACTGTAATTAAGAAACCCACCCACGCCGACACATATGGCCACAAACGCATTCAGATATGGCACGAACGAGCCTGGCGACATGATGATCAGGACAACGGCACAGATGAGAAGTGCAATCCCGACAAATCCCAAGGTGAGCGACAGTCTGATCATTCCAGGAGCCTAACAGGCAACCACGGAAAGCAGCTGTCTTCCCTCACCGCTCATGAGAGGTCCACCCCCGGCGACCTCAATCCCGTCCCGATAAGCGTCGGCCCGTAGGCTCGTCGGATGATCGATGTGACGTTTCGCAAGGTGAAGCCCGAGAACCGGGAAGCCGTCGAGCAGCATGCGCGCAGCCGACGGAGGGCCTGCGGCATCCCACATCCTCCTCGACTTATACGACCACTGACAGCCGCGCCTCCGCCGCGAGGCGGATGTGCCGGACATCCACAGTCGGTAAAGTCAGCAGCAGGAGGAGCGACGATGCAAAGCACCTGGGCAGCAAAAATATTCGGAGACAAAGAGGACCCCCGAGCGCGGCTGCACGCCCTCTTCGGTGGGACCCTGCCCGCTGGCGGACAACCGCCGACGGCTGCGGTCACCTGGGCCCGCGAAACCCTCAGCCGAGCGGGAAACCCCGACCCCCGTAACATCACGACGACTGTTCGACTCCTTCGCGAAGCCGAACCACGGCTCACCCTGAAGACAGCCACATTCCTCGCCCGCCACACCTAACCACGCCAACCATCTCGTTCGCGCTGGCACCGATCTACGCCCTCCTCCCCCTCGGCGTCGTCGCGGCACACGTCCGCACTCTTTCACCCCCGATCGACAACACAAGCCGGCCACTGACCTAGCCAGCACTGGACAACGTCAGTCTTGCGATCCGAAGCTCCAGCTTCCAGCCGGCTACTTCCGACTTGCACAAAGCTCGCCCACAATGTCCTCCCGTCGCGCGGGATCGGAGGCGTCCCGGTAGAGGTCCCTCCCCGGAGCGGATTCAGTCCGGTTGTGCGATGGTGGGGTGGTGCGCGTGTTTGTCTACTCTTTCGCCGTGACGGTCATGACCGCGGTCGGGCTGTTCGTCATCGGAGTGCTTCAGTTTCCGCTCCTCAACCCCGGCAGCACCATTTCCGACGCGATTGGCAGCATGGCCGGCGTTTTGGCCTTCGCTGCGTTCATAGTTCTACCCGCGCTGCTGTTCTACATGCTCGCAGTTGCAGGTGTGATCGGTGTGATCCGTCGACGAACATGGTGGGCCGGCGCGCTGGCCGGCCTGATCCCTGCACTTCTCCTTTACGGTCTTCTGGCCCTGATGGACAGTGGGGCCACGTACATCGGGACAGCGGAGGAACTTCACGCAGCCGACGTGATCAAACAGGTCTTCGCGGTCTTGAGTGTTTGCTGGTGTACCGTCGCCGGAACCTCTCTGATCGGACTGGCACAGACATTGAATCCCACAACGACAAGCAGCGTTCATGAGCTCTGAAGTTCGTCGACGGCGTCGACTTTTCGGCAGGGCCTTCGCATTCCTTGGTGGCGCAGCGTGCGTTCTGCTGGTGACGGGGTGCGCACCAACGGTTGCGATGGACGCCGCACCCAACGCGACAGACCCCGCGTGCGCGGAAATCATGGTGCGCCTGCCGGACAAGCTTGAGGACCTGGACCTGCGCGAGACAAACGCGCAGGCGACCGCTGCCTGGGGTTCGCCTGCATCCGTTCTTCTGAGCTGCGGCCTCCCCGTTCAGCCCCCAACCTCCCTGCCGTGCCTGCCGGTCGGGACGGTGGAATGGATCATCGACGACTCGAACCCGGCCTACACAACAGCGACCACGCACGGCCGCAAACCGGTGACACAGCTTGTGATCAACAACACCGAAAATGGTGGTCAGACATTCTTGGCAGACCTCGAAACAGCGATCGCCGCCACACCGATCGACCCGGGCGTCGCGCCGTGCAAATGAGCTCCTCCCCCGGAGCTGCTATTTGCTGTTGGCCGAGTCGATGAGGGACTTGAGGATGCCCGGGTCTGCGTGGCCGGAGATGATCGCGCTGATCCTGTTGTCACCGTCGAGAATCGCGGTGCTCGGGGTGTAGAGCTTTGCCGCCTGACCGGCGAACGCGATCTGAACAGCCCCGTTGGTGTCAAGGACCGTCGGGTAGGTGACCTGGTAGGTGGTCAAGAACGCTTGAGCCGTTTCGGCTTCATCACGGATGTTCACGCCCACGAAATGGACAGTGGGGCTCGAAGTCTGTTCGTACACGCTTTCGAGGTCTGCCGCCTCGGCTCTGCACGGAGCACAGCTCACATACCAAAAATTCACGACCGTCACCCCCGCCTCTCCTGCGGGCGCGGATACGTAGTTCGTTCCGTCCAGCTGGGGCGCGGTGAAAGTGATGCTCCCGGTGCGGTTCCCCGGCGCGATCTCGGTAATACTGCCGTCGCCAGCGACGTAATTCTTTCCACTTCCTTCTCGATACTGCTGGGCGAGGGCATCATTTGTGCACCCGGACAAACCCACCGTGCAGCCAACGACCAAAACTGCGACGAAGGTATGACCGACCCTGGCTGCACGCATCCCAGCACTCAGCTTCCAACTCGCATTCACACCCATGATGTGATGATTCTGCCAGCCTTTCTGGCGCTTCGACCCTGCCTCGGGGATACGACGCCGAGATGCCGATCGCGAGACAACACTCGTGCCGCTGAGGGTCCCTGAATGACGCCACCCGGTTAGCGTCTCGTTGTGAGCGATGCAGCGGAGTCCCTCAGTACGGTAGTACGGGTGTTTCCCGATTACGCCAGCCTCACCGACCTCTTCGAATGGCGCCCAGGAACCGATCCTTCCGCCTTCGACGAACAGGGTCTGGGGTTGGCGAAGCGACTGGCTGACGAACTCGGCGACGCGGTCGAGGTTGAGTACCACCACCGTCGAGAGGGCGCGCTTCAGCCCGAGAGGCTGCGCGGGGCAAAAAAGGAACGAATGCGGCTGCGAGAGCAGCCTTCATTGGGATGGCCCGAGACGCACAAGCAGAGGACGAAAGACTCTCTCAGATTCCATCAGGCGGCGAAGTGCGCCTGAGGTTCGGGCCACGCCAGCCGAACGGACCGCGCAGCGCTCAAGAGCCGGCGACATCGCTAATCCTTGACAGTGATCCCGCGACTGCGCGGAACCATGGGTCGCTGGACCGCATTCGCGACTCCCGCCCAGTGCCCGACAAACACGTGTGACCCCTGCCGAGGCAGGGGTCACACGTGTTGAGGGGAGGTGTTACTTGGTGTTGACGGTGATCTTGGCGACGCCGACGAGGAGGCCTTCCTTGACGGCGGTGGTGCCGTAGGTCTTGTTCAGCAGTGCGGCGGCGTCAGCGGACACGTGGACCGTGGTGCCCTCGAGGATCGCGGTGTCGCCCGAGGTCTGCAGGGGCTTCA
>NZ_NBXA01000028.1 GCF_003399625.1 Subtercola boreus
GGGCGGGGCGGGCCGGCCGGGCGGGGGCGACGGGGCGGCGCGGGCCGACCGGGGGTGGGCCGGACGGAGCGGGCGGGCTGGCCGACCGGGGGTGGCGGGCCGGCCGGTCGGGCGCGGGGGCGGCTAGAAGCCGGCGCCGTACTGTCCCAGCACCTGGCGGGGGTTCTGCGCCGTGCCGTTCAGGCGGGTCTCGAAGTGCACGTGGCATCCGGTGGACGCACCCGTCGTGCCCGCCTTCGCGATGAGCTGGCCTTCGGCGACGGCCCAGCCCGAGCGCACCACGAGCGACGTGTTGTGGCCGTAGACCGTCGTGCGTCCGCCACCGTGGTTGATTGTGACGGCGTTGCCGAGCCCGCCGTTCGACCCCGCGAAGGTCACGGTGCCAGCGGATGCCGCGTAGACGTTCGCGCCGCAGGTGCCTCCGGGGCTCACGAGGTCGATGCCCGCGTGCAGGCGCCAGACCGCGTCGATCGGGTGGAACCGGTTGCCGAACTCGCTCGACACTCTCGCGTTCGGGAGCGGGCTGCTCCAGCCCTGGCCGCCGGGGCCGATGACGATGGGGGCCGGCGACCCGCCCGAGCCGCCGCTGCCGCCATCACTGCTGCCGCCGCCCCGCGCCGCCCGCTCGCGCTCCGCCGCAGCCCGCGCCTCGCGCTCGGCCCGCGCCTGCTCCTCCGCGATGCGCGCCCGCTCGACGACACCGGCCTGGTAGTCGGCCTCTGTCGCCGCCCTGTTGGACACCAGCACATCGAGCTGCGACGCGAGTTCGACCCGGCGACTCTGCTCCTCAGCGAGCACCGTCTCGACGGCCGCCTGCGCAGCCGCAGCCTCGGCGAGCGCCTGCTCGGCAGCAAGCCTGAGCCCGTCGAGCGCGGATTTCGCCACAGCCGCCTGGCTGGCGAGAGCCGCCGCGCTGTTGCGGCCCTGCGCCGCGAGTTCGTAGATCTGCGAGGTCTGCTCGGTGAGTTTACTGAGGGCTCCGAGCTGGTAGAGCAGAGCATCCACATCGCCGCCGCCGGAACTCCCGAGCAGGGCAACCGACAGGTTCGACCCGCCGGAGCGTGCCAATTGTGCCGCCAAGGCTCCGGCTCGCTGACTGGATGTCTGCGCCTGGGCCGTGGCCGCCCCTGCCTTGCCGTCGAGCTCGTCGCTCAGCCGCACACCCTCGTCGAACGCGATCTGCGCGGTCTCGTACTCGGACCCGCGCTGCTCGGAGAGCGCCTGCGCCGCGACCGTCTCGGCTTCGAGCCCAGCGATCAGGCCCCGGATGCGCGTGATCTCGCCCTGCTTCGACTCCTCGTTCGAGCGGGCTGCGAGAACGTCCTCCCAGCTCGGGTAGTCCACGGCGCGGGCGGATTCCGACGCGAGTCCGTCACCGAGAACCAACGCGAAAGCGACCGCGGCCGCCTGCACGAGCGCGCGGAACGGGCGGCGCGGGCGCGCGACAGCGCCGCCCTGCACGTGGGAGGCACGGCTCTGCAGGGGCGGAGTGGCGGGATGTTCGGTCACGAGCTCGTCCTGTCGAGTGGGGTGGGCCGGGCATCCGTCGCCCACGTGGCTTTCGGCCACAGTAATCGGGCCTGCTGGGAGCGGAGCGCCCCACGCCGACAGTTGCGATCTGCACAGACCATGCCCAGCCGCAAACTGCTCGCCGCCACCGCGGAACACGATTGGCGAGGAGGGGCATCCGTGTGGCATACTCGTTGAGTTGTCAAAAACGGCCCCATCGTTTAGCGGCCTAGGACGCTGCCCTTTCACGGCAGTAGCACGGGTTCGAATCCCGTTGGGGTCACCAGGCCGCTAGAATTACTTGCGGCACCGTTTTTCAACACAGAAAATTTCACAAGTTTGGCCCTGTAGCGCAGTTGGTTAGCGCGCCGCCCTGTCACGGCGGAGGTCGCCGGTTCAAGTCCGGTCAGGGTCGCAAAGGATCGAATGCCCTTCCCTCGGGAAGGGTTTTTCGGCCTCTGGAGGGGTTCACCTCTTCGGCTCTGTAGCTCAGTTGGTAGAGCGTTCGACTGAAAATCGAAAGGTCACCGGATCGATGCCGGTCGGAGCCACTGCCCTACTTCGAGGCTTCTACTTGGAGTAGGGCTTTTTTCATTCCTCGGCTCGCCCCCGTGCGGTCAGGCGGCGGCGAAGCGGTGCGCCGAGCGCTCCTTCGCCTTGGCCGCCTCCACCCCGCGGTCTTTCGGCGGGGCCGAGCTCACCAAGTCTTCGAGCAGGTGCCCCGTGATGTGGGCGATCTCGGCGACAGCGCGGTCGAAGGCCTCCGCGTTCGCCTTCGAGGGCTTCGACGTGCCGCTGATCTTGCGCACGTACTGCAGCGCGGCAGCGTGCACCTCGTCGCCAGTCGCGGCTGGTTCGAAGTTGTGCAGGGTGTGGATGTTGCGGCACATGGGAGCCTCCGGCGGGTCGGATGATCGGGGTCAGGTCTTGTGAACAGCGTACACATGACGTCGATCCCGCTCAAGCGAACCCGCTCAGGCGATCCCGAAGGAGCCGATTCTGAAGCTAGACGGCCTCGGCGGAGCCGCGGCGCGCGAGGGCCAGGTTGACCAGGACCGCGCCGACGATGATCACACCGCTGACGACGTTCTGGAAGAACGGGTTGACGCCGAGGAGGATCAGACCGTTGCCGATGACGGCGATGAAGATCACTCCGAGCAGTGTGCCGAGCATCGATCCCCGTCCACCGGAGAGGGAGGTTCCGCCGACGACGATCGCGGCGATCACATCGAACTCGAGCCCGGTGGCCGCTGCCGCGTTGCCACTGCTGAGCCGCGCTGCGGTGACGATCCCCACGACGGCAGCCAGCAGGCCGGTGCCGACGAAGACCAGCACGCGCACGCGCGCGACCTTGATACCGCTGAGCACTGCGGCCTTCGCGTTGCCGCCGACGGCGTAGACCGAGCGTCCGAAGCCGGTGCGCCTGGCGATGAAGACGTAGATGAAGAAGAGCACGAACATCAGCACGACATTCACGGGGATGCCGCCCGGAAGCGTTCCACCGAGGAAGTCCATGAAGGGACTCTCGTCGATCGGCACCGGCAGTGCGTTCGTGATGAACTGGGCCTGACCTCGGAGCGCCAGCCAGAGGCCCAGCGTGACCACGAAGGAAGGAACTCCGAATCTCGCGCGCAACCAGCCGGCGAACGCGCCGATGCCGATTCCTCCCACCAGGGTCAGCACGATGGCCAGCGGCAGACCGAACCCCCAGGGCCCCGCCATCTCGGCCAGCATGACCGACCAGAACGCCACAGCGGGACCGACGCTGATGTCGATCTCACCCGCGACGATCACGAGGGTCGCGGCCCAGGCGATGATCCCGATGTTCGCCGCAGACTGCAGGATGCTGAAGATGTTGCGGGGTGTCCCGAAGTTCGGCGCCAGGATCGACAGCACAACGAAGAGAACCACGATTCCTACGACGAGTCCGATGATGTTGATCTGCTGCGAGCCGATCTCCACTCGGAAGCGGCGGCGGGAACCTGTGCGGCCTTCTGACGTCGTGAGGGTTTCGGGCGAGTTCGTCATCGTATGTCCAATTTCCTTGCGGGTTCTCAGTGTTCGGCCATGGCGGTGGCCAGAAGTGTGTCGGTTGAAATGTTCGGTGCCACGAACTCGTCGACGAGTTCGCCACCGCGAAGGACGAAGACCCTGTCGCACACGGCAGGCAGTTCTTCGACTTCGCTCGACACGAAGACGACGACCCGGCCACTGGCAGCGAGATTTCTGATGAGGGCGTAGATCTGGGCTTTCGCCTCGATGTCGACTCCCCGGGTCGGTTCATCCAGCAGCAGCACCGTGCTGTCGGCGTGGAGCCAGCGGCCGATTACGGCCTTCTGCTGGTTGCCACCGCTTAGGGTGTTCAACTCGGCGCGGGTGGACGATGTCTTGATCGACATCTGGTCGACGATCGTCTGCGCCGCGGCGGCAACCCGCCGCGGGCGAAGCACTCCGCCCGAACTCACCCGACGCCAGTCGGAGACCACGATGTTCTCGTCGATTCCGAGCAGCGGAAAGATGCCGTCTTCCTTGCGGTTCTCCGGCGTCATGCCGATCCCGCTTCTGAGGGCCCGGGCATTGCCTCTGCCGGCGAGTTCCCTGCCGGCCATGGTGATCGATCCGGAATCGGGGGCAACGATCCCCGCGATCGACTGGAGGAGCTCGGTTCTGCCTGATCCGAGGATACCGGCGATGCCGATCACCTCGCCGGCCCGGAGATCGAGGTCGACGTTCCGGAGTTTTGGTTCGAGCGTCAGCCCCCGCACCGAGATCAGGATCTCGCCGGCACCGTCTGGCGCCGATTCGATCGGTTCCATCTCGGATGCCGCCTCGCCCAGCATCATCTGCACCACCTCCCTGGTGGTCAGCTCGCCGATCGCGCGGGTGTCGATGAGTCGGCCGTCGCGCATCACCGACGCGCTGGAGGCCACCCGCCTGATCTCGCTCAGCCGGTGGCTCACATAGATGACGGCAACACCCTCAGAGGAGAGCTGCGCGACGACGTCGAGCACCCGGGTCACCTCCCCGGCAGAGAGCGAACTGGTCGGTTCGTCGAGAATGAGGAGCTTGAGGTCGTCCATCAGCGCACGGGCGATCTCGACCATCTGCTGGTCGGCGATTCCGAGCTCAGAGACGAGCTGGTTGGGTCGGAAGTCGAGCGCGAGACGCTTCAGAGCCAGATCGGTGGCAGCCGCCATGGCTCGGTAGTCGATGCCCGTGCGATTGCGCAGCCAGTGACCCATGAACATGTTCTCGGCGATCGTCATCGACTGGATCAGGGACAGTTCCTGATAGACGGTACGCACACCGAGAGCTCGCGCTCCGTCGATCCCGCCTGTGCCGAGAAGGTGGCCTCCGACGAAGACCTGCCCGCTGTCCGGCGTCTCCGCTCCCGACAGGAGCCGGATCATCGTGGATTTGCCGGCGCCGTTCTTGCCGAGCAGCGCCCGCACCTCACCCGGGCTGACCGTGAAGTCGACCCGGGTGAGTGCTTTGACGTTCGGGTACTGCTTGGAGACGTCGCGCACGTCGACCACCAGGTCTGCGGTGGTGTGTGGGAGTGAGTCAGTCACTGGTGTCCTTCACTTCGTCGTGAGCGTCTTCTCGGTTGTCGTCTGCAGTTCGGGCGTACCACTCATGCCGTCACCGCCGAGGGCTGGTTACGGGATACCGTTCGCGTGCGCCTCGAGCCACTTCTTGCCGTCTTCCGGCCCGGTGTACAGCACGATCGGAGCATCCACGTTGATGCTCGCAGGTTTTGCCACGCCGCCGACGGCATCGATCGCCGCTTTGATGGCCAGCTTGCCGACCGCCTGGCCGGAGACATCCACGGAGGCTTTGAGCACGTCGCCCTTGACCAGAGCGTTCGCGAGGTCGGTTGTCATGTCGGAGCCGAAGACGACGGTCTTGCCCACACGGTTGTTCTGCTCGACCGCCTTGACGCCGCCGATCGCAGCGCCGCCCGATTCGCCGAAGAAGGCGTCGGTGTCAGGGTTGGCGGTGAGCATGGCCGTAGCCGTGTCGATGGATTTGGTCGGGTCGGTGGCCAGCTGGTTGGAGACGATGGTGTAGCCGGGAACCTTCTCTTTCAGAACGTTCTCGAAGCCTTCGCGGCGCTGGACACAGACTTCGACGAACTCGCAGTTGAGAACCCCGATCTTCGGCGCGGCGATGTTGTTGGCGATGAAGTAGTCCGCTGCCGCCTGGCCGATCTGCTCCCCGAACTTCACCGGGTCGCCGAAGACGTAGGAGTAGACGTATTTCTGGGCCGATTCGTCAGCGATACAGGTGTTGTAGCAGATCACGGGGATGTTGGCGTCGAAGGCCTGCTTGATGGCCGGGATCGAGCTCTCACCCGACGCGGCCGAGAGGAGGATGGCGTTGACGTTGGCGGTGATGTACGTGCTGACGAAGGTGCTCTCCTTCGAGGCGTCGTCCTGTGCATTCGATTCGAGCACCTTCACCGTGGTGCCGTTCTCCGCCGCGCCGTCCTGCACGCCGCGCTGTACCCCACCGTAGAAGCCCTGCGTATCGAGGTAGATCGCGCCGACGGTGATGCTCTTGTCTGTCGATCCCGCGTTGCCGCCTGTGCCCGCGCATCCGGCGACCGTCATGACCATCGCACCGATGATCGCGACAGAGGCGATCAGCTTCCTTTTTCTCTGGAGATCCACAATGACCTCTTTCTGGCCTGCGCCTCGGCGACAGACCTGCCGTGTTTGGTTGTACGCCGCCCTGGAAGTGGTGGCGCTATTGAAACGGTTAAATTCAAGATGCATCGCCCACCTTATGCAATGGGAGAGAGCTCAGTCAACAAAAAGCGGTGGAAGAATTTAAACGATTTTCTACCGACCGGAGGAACCGCGACCGGGACCTTTCGGCTTGCGGCAATCGTACGAAGAGCACATCCCGGCGCGGAAGTGGCAATCCTCGGATGAAACTGGATAAAACGACGAAACCGCGCAAAGATCGTGGAGTGCTGATCGAAGAAGGATTCCCCGGTCAACGGCTGCGCGTGCTTCCCGTTCCGCAGATCCGGGCGGCGCTGGCGAGCCCGGCCACCTCTCATCTGCTCGTCACCGACGCCGGTTTCTTTCCGCGGGCCCGCTCCCACGGGATGACACGGCGAACGGGCATCCCCCAGGCGATCGTGATCGTCTGCACCCAGGGCACGGGATGGTGTTCGATCGCCGGCACCACCCACCGGGTCGGGCCCGGACAGGCACTGGTGATCCCTCCCGGAACCGCGCACGCCTACGGCGCAGACCCCGACGATCCCTGGACGCTGTGGTGGATGCATCTCGCCGGAGACGACCTCGTCGACCTCCTCGGCGTGACCACTCTCACCGCTTCGTCGCCCGTTCGCGAGCTCACCGACCCGTTCCGGATCTCGGAGCTTGTCGACGAGTCGGTTCGGGCTCTCGAGCACGACCAGACCGACGCGAGCCTCCTCGCCGCAGCCGGAGCGGCCTGGCACCTGCTCTCCCTGCTGGCCTCGGAGCGCTCGCCCCAGTCGCCCCGACTCTCGGCCATCGACAGGGCCAGGGAGCACCTGCGGAAGAACTTCGCAGAAGATGTCTCGATCGCCGATCTGGCAGCGGTCGCCCGCCTCAGCCCCTCGCACTTCGCTGCGCTCTTCCGCCAGCAGACCGGAACGACTCCCCTGCGCTACCAGGTGCAGCTGCGGATGGCCCGCGCGCGCGAGCTGCTCGACACGACGGATCTGGCGGTGGCGACCGTCGCTGGGATGGCGGGCTACAGCGATCCGTTCTACTTCTCCCGGCAGTTCAAGGCCCTCCACGGCACGACCCCGCTACGCTACCGCGGCCACGCCAAGGGATGATCCGACAATCGTCGTTTCATCCAGAATCATCGCCGGATCGGTCGTTTCCCTCGCTCTGACGGTCTCCGTACGATGACGGCATGCTCAGTGAAGAGTCGAAGATCGACCTCCCCTCCCGCCCCTCCGACCAGGACCAGCTTGCTGTCGCCGCCTGGCCTGAGGCGCTCACAATCGACACGTACGCGACCGCCGAACCGGATCGGTACCCGCAGTTCCTCGATGCGCGCGTTTACCAGGGCTCCTCGGGAAGGGTCTTCCCGCTTCCGTTCCACGAGCGTGTCGAGACGGAGAAGCACCCCCACAGCTGGCAGGCCATCCACCTCGACAACGAATGGCTGCGGCTCGTCATCCTGCCGCAGCTGGGTGGTCGCATCCACATCGCCTACGACAAGTCGGCGGACTACGACATCTTCTATCGCAACAACGTGATCAAGCCGGCCCTCGTGGGTCTGGCCGGCCCATGGATCTCCGGCGGGGTCGAGTTCAACTGGCCCCAGCACCACCGACCCGCGACCTACCTCCCCACCGATGTGTCGATCGAGCGCGAAGAGGATGGCAGTGTCACGGTCTGGTGCTCCGACCACGACCCCTTCGACCGCATGAAGGGCATGCACGGGATCAGGCTCCGACCCGGCTCCTCGGTGATCGAGGCCCGTGTGCGGCTTTTCAACCGCTCGGAGCAGACCCGGACGTTCCTCTGGTGGGCGAACGTCGCGGCAGCGGTCAACGAGGACTACCAGTCCTTCTTCCCGACCGACGTGCACCATGTCGCCGACCATGCGAAACGGGCTACAACCGGCTTTCCGGCGGCGTCGGGCGAGTACTACGGCGTCGACTATCCCGCCCGGGCGGATGCCGACCATCCGGATGCCGACCGACTCGACTGGTACCGCAACATCCCGGTACCCACCTCGTACATGGTCGTCGATTCGGAAGAATCCTTCTTCGGTGGCTACGACCACGCCCGGGCTGCGGGTTTCGTGCACTGGGCCGACCGGTCGATCTCACCGGGGAAGAAGCAGTGGACATGGGGGGACGCGCCGTTCGGGCACACCTGGAACGCCAACCTCACCGACACAGACGGGCCCTACATCGAACTGATGGCCGGGGTCTACACCGACAACCAGCCCGACTTCTCTTTTCTCGCACCGGGCGAGACCAAGACGTTCAGCCAGTTCTGGTACCCGATCTCCTCGATCGGTCCCGCGATGCAGGCGACGCGTGACGGGGCGCTGCGGGTCACCATGCTCGAGGGCGGGGAACTGAGGGTGGGTGTGGCCACCACGGCCCGGGCCGCGGGAGCGATCATCCAGTTCCTCGATGCGCACGGAACGGTCGTGAGCGCGGTGCAGCGTGATCTGGCGCCGGATGCTCCCGCGGTCTTCGACTGGGCAGCGCCCGTGGGCGTCGCGGCCTCCGAGCTCGAAGTGCGTGTTGTCCACGGCGGTCGTACGCTCGTTGCGCACAGCTGGCGCCCGGCCGGGGAGCCTTTGTTCGAGCCCTCCCCCGCCGTGGCCCCGCCCGCGCCGGAGGATGTCGCGACGATCGAGGAGCTGCATCTCACAGCCACCTACCTGCAACAGTATCGGCACGCCACCCGGTCTCCTGAGCCCTACTGGCTCGAAGCGATCGAACGGGACCCCGACGATCTGCGGTCGAACACCGCACTCGGCGCGCTCCGCTACGAATCGGCCCGTTACGACGATGCGATCGACCACCTGCAGCGTGCCGTCTCCCGGCAGACCCGGTGGGCGCCGAACCCGCCAGACGGAGAAGCCCACTACCGCCTCGGCCTGGCGCTCCGACGCGCCGGTCGCCTGCCGGAAGCACAGAAGGCCTTCGCCACATCGAGTTGGAACGCGGCGCAGTCGACCGCGGCGCACCTCGCGCTCGCCCGGATGCTGGCCGAGCAGGATCCGGCCGGGGCGTTCGAGCATGCCCGGCAGGCCCTCCGCGGCGACAGCGAGCACCTTCAGGTTCGGGATCTGCTCGTCGTGCTGCTCCGAACCCTCGGTCGCCCTGAGGAGGCCACGGCGATTCTCGACGAGACCCTGAGGCTCGACCCTCTCGACCAGTGGGCGCGCGATCTCGCCGGACTCCGCCTGACCGATGACGCACCCACGCTCCTCGACACGGCCCTCGAGTACGTGGCGATGGGCGACCGTGTGCAGGGTGAACGCCTGCTCGTCCGCGCGGGCGAGGCCGTCGTGCGATCGGCTTCGGGGCAGGTCAACGTCGGACCGCTGGTCGCGTACCACCTCGCGGCGTCAGCGCTCAGCGTGGGAGACCTCGACCGGGCGCGCGCCCACATCCGGAGCGCCGCCTCGCTCGACGCGACCAATGCGCTCCCGTCCCGGCTCGACGACATCGACGCCCTGCTGCGGGTGGCCGCCTTCGCACCGGATCAGCCCCTGCTCTGGTCACTGCTCGGCAGCTGGTACTTCGCGCATGACAGGCAGCACGATGCGGTCGACGCCTGGACCCGGGGCACCACGCTCGACCCCGATCCCGACACCCGCGCCCTCCTGGAGAGGAACCTCGGTATTGCGGCCTATAACGTGCAACATTCGCCGACACAGGCGATGCTCCACTTCGCAACGGCGTCCGCCGCCAGGCCGAACGACTCGCGTCTGCTGTACGAGTCCGACCAGCTCGCAGCGCGCACGGGAGTCGGCGCTCCCGAGCGTCTGGCGCGACTGGATGCCCGGCCCGACCTCGTGGCCGAACGGGATGACCTCACGGTTGAACGAGCGGTTCTGCTCACAACCCTGGGGCGGGCCGATGAGGCTCAGACGATTCTGGCCGGGCGGCGCTTCCAACCCTGGGAGGGGGGCGAGGGCATCGTGCTCACAGCCTGGGACCGGGCGGCTCTCGCTCACGGTCGGCGACTGCTCGCCGACGGCGATGCCGCGGGTGCGGTCAGCGTGCTCGACGGCGCTCTGGATCCGCCCAGCACCCTCGGGGAGGCCCGCCATCCGTTCGCGACGGCCGCCGATCTGCACCTGCTTCGAGGAGACGCGCTGGCGCGCCTCGGCCAGGCGGCTCCGGCCCGCGATGCGTGGGAGAGGGCGGCATCCTCCACGGGGGACTTCTCCGGAATGATGGTCGCCACCTTCACAGAGCGGAGCGCCTGGGCGATCGTCGCGCTGCAGCGACTGAATCGCAGAACGGAGGCGGAGGAGGCACTCGATGCCTTCCTCCGCTTCATCGAAGACGACGCGGTCAGGCCCGCAGAGGTCGACTTCTTCGCGACCTCCCTCCCCTCGATGCTTCTCTTCCATGACTCACCCACCGACGAGCGCGACCGGCGGACGACCAGGCTCCGGAACCTCCACAGGGCGATCTCCGCTGAACTGAACGCCACCGAGCCCGACGGAACAGACTGAACTCCATGACCCTCCCATCGAAAGGCTCACCGACAATGCACGGCGTATTCCTCCCCGGCGACGAGACCGCCGTCATCAGGCAGTTCCCGAAGCCCGAACCGGGCCCGGGCCAGGTCGTCGTGCACGTCGGCGCCTCCGGCATCTGCGGCAGCGACATCGGTTTCATCTACCGGGGGTACAAGACCCACAAGGGCCTCGACGGGGCGCCCGCCTACAAGGGGGTGATCGCCGGGCACGAACCGAGCGGCCGGATCGTCGCGGCCGGAGCCGGAGTCACCCGGTTCGGTGTCGGGGACGACGTCATCGTCTACCACATCCAGGGGTGCGGGCGCTGTCGCAACTGCCGTTCCGGCTACTTCATCAGCTGCACAGACCAGCCCCACAAGGCGTCGTACGGATGGCAGCGCGACGGCGGGCACGCCGAATTCGTGCTGGTCGACGAATCCACGTGCATACCGCTGCTCGGTGACCTCACCTTCGTCGACGGCGCCCTCATCGCCTGCGGCTTCGGCACTGCCTACGAGGGCCTGAAGCGCACCGGCATCCGCGGGGGTGAAGACCTGCTCGTCGTGGGGCTGGGGCCGGTGGGGCTCGCTGCCGCAATGCTCGGCAGGATGCTCGGAGCCAGACGCATCATCGGCGTCGAGCGGAGCGCCGCGCGGATCGAGTTCGTGAAGTCGACGGGCCTCGTCGACGACATCGTGGTCGCCGACGAGAACACCACAGCCGCCGTGCTCGGCCTCACCGACGGGGTCGGCTGCCAGGTGACCGTCGACTGCTCAGGTACGACTCCCGGCCGCTCCACCGCAGTCGAGTGCGCGGCCGAGTGGGGCCGGG
This sequence comes from Subtercola boreus, assembly GCF_003399625.1. Classification (GTDB taxonomy): domain Bacteria; phylum Actinomycetota; class Actinomycetes; order Actinomycetales; family Microbacteriaceae; genus Subtercola; species Subtercola boreus_C. The sequence goes on from NZ_NBXA01000028.1 coordinate 11,575, forward strand.
TCGGGCTTCTCGGCGAGGGCGGGCGACTCGAGACAGAGGTGTCAGACACCCTGCTGCACAAGCAGCTGACGCTCACCGCCTCCTGGGTCACCTCCCTGCAGGGCATGGAGGATGTCGCGCGGATGCTGGCACACGCCGGGCTCCATCCGGAGATCGTCGTCTCCCACACCCTCCCCCTTCTCGAAGCGGATGAGGGATACCGGCTTGCCGCGGCCGGTGCCGAGGGCAAGGTCGTGCTGGTGCCGGAAGGAGCACCGGTCCGGTGACGGATGCGGCCAGCAGCAAGCCCACCGTCCGCACCTCCGGCTCGCCGGATCTTCCGCTCCTCACGGTCGACTCAGGCTCGTATCGCGCCGTGTTCGCACCCACGAGAGGCGGGCGGCTCCTGGCGTTGTCGCTGGCAGGTGAGGAACTCCTCTGGCAGAACCCTGCCCTCCTCGACGATGATCTGCACCCGCGAACCCCGCTCACAGAGTGGCCCCAGGGCGAGGGAGGCATGGGCACGTGGGCGAACGTCGGCGGCTCGAAGACCTGGCCGGCTCCCCAGGGCTGGAACGGGCCCGACGAGTGGGCGGGGCCACCCGATCCGGTGCTCGACAGCGGCGTGTGGACATCCGCTGTCACCCAGAACACAGGCAGTGTGACGGTCAGCCTCCTGAGTGCGGCTGATGCACGTTCAGGGCTCAGGATGACGCGCGTCTTCACCTTCGCCGGCGACCAGCCCGACTTCGCCGAAGCCATCACGCTCGAGAACATCTCCGGCCGCACGATCCGATGGTCGCCCTGGGAGGTCTGCCAGGTGCGCACCACCCCTGGCGATCTCATCACGTTCGAGGGGGCCGCGCTGCCCGAGATGCGGGAACTCGGTCTCTACGAAGGCAGAGCATCCGCCCGCCCGGGGCCGCAGCAGGTGTCCTTCGAGACGGGATCGGGTATCTCGAAACATGGCTGCGTGGGCGGCTCCGGCGCCATCGCACTCCGGCGTCGCTCGGGAACGACCCTCATGCTCTCGATGCGGCCGGTCGACGGGGCCGAGTATCCCGACGGTGGATGTCGCACCGAGGTCTGGCTGCAGCGCCCGACGGCCGCACCGATCGGGGAGCTGGCGGGGCTTCATCCAGATGCCCACCTGGCTGAACTCGAAGTGCTCGGCCCTCTCGTGACGCTCGGGCCCGGCGAGTCGAACACGGTCGTGGTGACCTGGTCGACCGCCAGCGAGGGCGGCCGACGCTGAGCCGGCCGGCGCTACTCGCCCACCAGGACCATCGTCTTCACCTCGGTCGCGAGCGGCCTCGTCCACGCCTCGAGGGCGTCATCCATGCGGAGGGTGCGTGACACCAGGCCGTCGGCTTCGATGAGGCCGGCCTCGAGCATCGCGATGACCTTCGGCCAGGTGAACGCGTACCGCATGACGCCGTGGATCGACACTTCGCGCTCGATCACGGCGGGCATCGGCACAGTGGCATCCTCCGCGCCGACGCCGATGAAGACGGCTCGGCCACCGGGGCGCACGGTGTAACAGCCGTCGTGGCGCACCGACGCCACACCCGTGCAGTCGATGAACGCGTCGTAGTCCCCGCCCGCTTCCGCGAGGTCGGAGTAGGTCACGCAGCCGAACCCTGCGGCTGCGTTCCTGCGCGACTCCTGCGGCTCGACCAGGGCGATGGTTCCGACGCCCTGGGCCCGGCAGAGTTGCGCCACGAAGAGACCGACGGGTCCGCCGCCGACGATGACCACGCGTGATCCCATCGGCAGAGCCGCCTTCTCGACTCCGTTGAGGGCGACAGAGATCGTCTCGACCATGGCGGCCGCATCATCCGACACCGAATCGGGAATCGCGTGGGCGTTGTCGCTCGGCACCACGAGATACTGCTGCAGCGCGCCGTCGAGCCCGGGAACTCCGAAGAACCGCTGGTTCGGGTCGATGTTGTACCGACCCTCGCGGGCTTCGCGGGAAGTCCAGTCGGGAACGAGGGGTTCGACGGCGACGCGCACGCCGAGGCGGGCCGGGTCGATGCCCTCGCCGACACCGACGATCGTTCCGCCGAATTCGTGGCCGAGAACAACCGGGGCTCGCAGGATGTCGCTGGAGGCCCGACCCTCGAAGAACATGTGCTTGTCAGACCCGCACACGCCGACGGAGCCGATCTGCAGCAGAACCTCGCCGGCCCCGGGGGTCGGCACCGGTCGCTCCTCGAGCCGCATGTCCTCTTTGCCATGCAGCACCCACGCCTTCATGAGGGGCGGAAGCGCCGTGGACGTCGCCTCGGTGGTTGTCTCTGTCGTGGTTGTCACTGTTGTCGATGCCATGGGTTCTGCCTCTCTACCGATGCTCTCTCAGGGTTGAACGAGTTGGAAGTCTGCGCCGAGAAGACCGGCGAGGAGCCGGATGTCGCCGGCCAGGTGCCCGCGCCCCATCGACCAGTGGTGGGTCGACCCCGACATCGCCCACTGCTCGGTCCAGAGCCCCGGGTCGCATCCGAAGTCCACCCGCGTGGTCGTGTTGCCGATCCTGATGTGCGGGCCGTCGACCGCGACACCCTCGGAGACGATGAACTTCAAACGACCGTTGCCGAGTTCCCCGATCGAGAACTGGGTGACCGGCCCGAGTGCCACACCGCACTCGATCGAAACGCCTCCCCCGCCCTTGCCGTGGAAGACCGCAAGGTTTCGAAGCGTCGGCGGCGTCTCGGCGATCGACATGTCGGCGGCGTCGTTGTGGCCGAGCTCGACGACTCCGGCGTCGAAGTCGAGAGCCTGGCCCTCTGTCAGGGTTCCGCCGCCGCCGAGCGCCCCGGTGATCAGCATCGCGATCGCCGCGCGCAGCTCGAACTCGGTGACAGTCGGGATGCCTCGGCTCGAGAGGAGGGTGGCGCCGATGGGGAAGCCCGAGGCCAGCTGGTAGTAGATGTCACTCGGTTGCCCGAAGTGGAAGTACGCCAGCGTGTCGAGGTTCTTGTCGGCGACGAGCCTGTCGAGCGCAGCAGACACGCGTGACTGGAAGCGGATGTTCTCCGCATCCGCCCCCGGGGCCTTCTTGAAAGTCGCCTGGACTGTCTCGACCACGGCGTCGATCTCCTCGCTCGTCACGGCTTCGTAGCGCACCCTGAGGTCGTCGTATTCGAGGATCTCGACATGCCCGCCCAGGGTCTTCAACACCGATGTGATGTTGCTCGCGATGTCGAACATTCCCGGGTACAGGTGCCCCATCATGCCGTGCCGCGCCGAATGGAGGAGTCGCATCGTGCGTGCGACGGCGACGAAGGAGGAGATGCGTTCCCAAGCCCGAGCATCGTCGACGTGTCCGGCTACGGCGTGCACCGGCTTGCCGAGGCGTTCGAGAGCCACCCCCATCTCCGGCAGACCGGCCGAGCCGGCATAGGCCAGCCACTCCCCGGTTCCGAAGGTGTCGTGCTCCATCTTCGGCGACGGCTGAAGGGCGATCACCACAATCGGAACGTTCAGGTCGCGCAGCAGCGGGAGGATCTGCCCACTGGTCAGGTACGTCGACACCAAAAGGAAGAGCATGTCGACATCGTCGGCGGCGATCCGTTTCGCCACCGCGGCACCTTCGGGTACATCGGAGACGATCCCGAAGTCGACGATGGTCGCGCCGAGCTCCTCGAGGTGCGCCGTGATGCGGACGTTCGTCTCACCCACGGTGTCGAGGAGGCCGTCGAACTGCGGCCAGTAGGCGCCGAGCCCTCCGGCGACCAGCGCGATCCGCGGTGCGGCCACAGGTGTGCGCACGAGCGGCGCCGGCGGCGTGCGGGGGAATCGGGGAACGAGTTCGATCATGGGTTCTGCCTGCCTTTTCGTTCGGGGAGGTGGGGGGGGGGATGGATGCGCCCGGATGACCGTCAGAGCAGAACGGGACGGTCGACGACCTCGGTACCCCGCACCTCGCGGAACGGCACACCGAGAAGACTCGCGGCAGCCCGGAACGTGGCGGCGTTGTGCCCGACCGAGAGGGCCCAGTGATGGTTGACTCCCGTGGAACTCCACGCGTCGACCCACTCGCCGGGGTGGCAGTCGAAGTCGACGCGGGAGGTGGTGTTTCCGATCCGGAGGAGCGGACCCGGAACCACCGTGCCCTCGGATGCGACCAGCACGTAGCTGCCGTCGTGCTCCTGCCCGAGCCCGAGGGTCGTCACGGGGCCGGGCTGCACGTCGAACTCGACGCTGACACCGTAGCCTCGTTTACCGTGGAAGATGCCGAGCCCGCGGAGAACCGGCTTCTCGTTGCTGATCGCAAGATGCGCCGGGCCGTCGTGGCCCATCTCCACGACACCGTCGTCGAAGTTGATGCCCTGGATCTCCGTGAACGATCCGCCGGCGCCGATCGCGTCGCTGATCAGCATTGCAATGCTGTTGCGGAGCTCGTACTCGCCCGCGGCGGGGATACCCCTGGCCGTGAGGAGCGACGACCCGAGGATGAAGCCGGCACCGAGACGTTCATGGATCTCACCCGCCAGGCCCCGGTGGTAGTACGCCAGGGAGTCGAGACGGAAGTCTTCGACCAGACGGTCGAGCCCGACCGAGACCTTCGCGGCCCAGTCGAAGTCCTCGTCGTTGACCGAATCGTCGATAGTGAAGATCTGACGCGCCAGTTCCCTGCGTTCGGCCGTCTGCAGAGCGGTGACCTCCTCGACCCGAACCCGGAGATCGTCGGGCTCGAGAACCTCGATGTGGGATCCGAACGTCGTCGAGACGCGCGTCAGGTCTGTGGCGACATCCAGCATCCCGGGATAGAGGTGGCCGAGCAGACCGTGGCGCGCCCCCTCGAAGCGCGCCCGGACACCGGCCGCGATCACCCAGCGGTCGATCCGCGTCCATGCCCGTTCCTCCCGGAGATGCCCGGTGACCGAGCGGAAGGCGACCCCGGCCCGCCGGAACAGGTTTCCGACCTCGGGAACCGAGCACTGGCCGCAGTAGGCGAGCCACTCACCTGTTCCGAAAGAGTCATGGTCCATCTTCGACGACGGTTGCAGGTCGATGATCAGCACGGGCGCCGTCACTTTCTGGGCGATCGGCAGGATCATCGAAGACGTGAGGTAGGTCGTCAGGAAGATCACGACCAGGTCCGGGTCGGCGATCCTGAGCGTCTCTGCGGCAAGCGCAGCCTCTTCGGCATCGGAGATGAAACCGACGTCGACCACCTCGGCACTCATCGACTCGAACCGGCTGCGGACGAAGGCCGCGGACTCTTCGAGCTGGGGCAGGAGATGCGGAAACTGCGGCCAGTAGGCGGCCAGACCGCCCGCGACCAGTCCGATCTTCGTGACCGTCTTTCGCCGCGGAGCGAGCGCCGACGAAACGAACTGCGAGTCAAATACGGAAGACACCGGTGTCTCACCCTCCATTGGGAAAATCGTGCGATGTCTGGACACTAGCGGAGTATCTAAAACGATTCAAGTTATTCGACGCTCCTCGTCGACAGGATCCGTCCAGATGCCTTTATTTGACTGATCGAGATCGTCTAAAGTCAGTTTGTAACGATTAATTTCGTCTCAGTGTGCGACGGATCCCGTACCCTGTCCTTATCGCCCTGCTCCTGGAGGTTCATCGATGGCCCGAGAAACAGGCAGCCGCATCGGGCTTCTCGCCGTGGCGAAAGAAGCGGGCGTATCGATCGCCACCGTCTCCAATACGCTCAACCGGCCGGATGTGGTCTCTGCAGCCACCCGAGCCCGCGTGCTCGCCGTCATCGCGAAGATGGACTTCGTGCCGAACACGGCTGCCGCCTCCCTCCGGCGGGGAAGCAACCGTCTGATCGGGCTCGTGGTGCCCGACATCTCGAATCCGTTCTATTCCGAGATCGCCCGAGGGGTCACCGCCGCCGCCGACCGGCACCGCTACGGAGTGATCCTCTGCAACAGCCAGGACGACCCGGACCGGGAACTCGACCAGCTCGAGATGCTCGCCGAGCACAGGGCCGCCGGGGCGCTGGTCGTTCCCCTCACCGCAGACAACCGGCGGCTCTCCCGGTTGCGCTCCCTCGGCACGCACCTCGTTCTCATCGACCGCGAATCTCCCGACGGCTGTTCGACCTCGATCGACGACGTGCTCGGTGGCCGACTTGCCGCCCAGCACCTCCTCGAGAGCCGCGATGCGGACTTCGTGCTGGTCAACGGATCGCACTCGATCCCCCAGTGCGCCGATCGCCGCACAGGCGCTCGGGCCGCCCTGAGCGCCGCCGGGCGCGATCCGGACTCGCTGGTCGAGTACGAGGTCGACGACATGACGACCGAAGCCGGTGTGGAAATCGCAGAACGCCTGCTCGAGAAGGAACTGCCCTCCGGGGTCTTCTGCACCAACGATCTGCTCGCGATCGGCCTGATGCGCGGCCTCGCGCATCACGGGATCGCGGTTCCCGACCGTGTCGCGATAGTCGGCTACGGAGATCTCGCCCCTGCGGCAGACGCGCCCATCCCACTGACCACGGTCGACCAGCCGAAGTTCGCCCTCGGCAATGCCGCTGTTGAGATGATGCTCGCCGAGATCACCGAGAAAGACGACACCCATCGGCACTCGGCGACCGTGTTCCGGCCGACTCTGGTAGTGCGCGACTCCGCCCCCGCGCGGAAGAACAGCTAGCCAGCATCGCCTTCGCTCCGACTCGCCGCCGCGGGGCAATTCCTGCCCGGTGTGATCGCGTGTGCCAGCAGCTGCGATCTGTTCACCCGGGCCCGGTAGCGGTGGGCCTTGGTTCGGTGGAGGATCGGGGCATGGGGCGACCAGCATCGGCACAGCCAGGCGGAACCGGAGGCGGGAGCAGCGCCGAAGCGCGAGGCAGAGGCAGCGCACGGACGAGCACGGCGGCGCGGATGCACGCACGGAGGCCGCTCGTGACGCTCTCCGTTCTGCTGCTGGCCGCGGGGGCGCTGCAGGCGGTCGCCGCGACGATCAGGTGGGCCCCGTGCATCCGGGATCTCGGTGGGATGGAATGTGCGCTGATCCAGAACCATACGTTCGACTACAAGATTGTCAGCCAACCGTTCGAGGCGATCCCCGTCGCCGTTCCCCTGGCCGGTATCTCGTCGTTGCTCCTGGCGGCCTTCTGGTTCTTCGGAGCGAGGTCGTTGCCGGCCCTGCAGAGCCGGAGCGCCTCCGTCACACGGATCTTCTGCATCGGGGCCGCAGCCGTCTTCGCGCTGGTCGGTGTGAGCCAGCTGCTCGCCGCCGCGAGCGGAAGCGCCTTCGGGGTCGCCGGTTACGCGGTGGGCCTCGTGGTCTGGTTCGCAGCAACGGCGGTGCCGATCACCGCCTCCGCACTGCTCATCGCGACGTCGACGGGAGTGCGCGTACGTATCGCTTGGGGCGTGCCGCTGCTGGCGACACTCGCCGGCGACCAGCTCGTCGAATATGTGCTGCTGGAACCGATCAATCCGTCGTACGACTCACCGCCCGGAGTCGGCTACCCGGGCGCAGTGGGCTTGGTGCTCGCAGGGATCGCCTTCGCCGTCGCCGCGTACACGGCCGCACGCAGCCGCACCGCCGCACCCGCACCCGCACCCGGGCCCGCCGACCCGGCATCCGGCCCCCGCGACCCGGCGATCGCGCCGGCGATCGACCCTGCCGACCCGGCAGCCGGCCAACCCCGCCCGGCTCAGAGCCTCAGCAACCCGTTCTCATAGGCGAAGACGACGATCTGCACGCGGCTCTGCAGGGCGAGCTTCGACAGGATGCTGCGGATGTGCGTCTTGGCCGTCGTCTCGCTGATGAACGCCGACGCCGCGATGTCGCCGTTGCTGAGGCCGGTGGCGGCGAGCAGGAAGATCTCCTGTTCGCGCGGGGTGAGGGGTGCCAGGGCGTCAAGCGGGGCGGGGCCGGGTGCTGGTCGGCGGCCCGGCCCGGACGGCGGTGCAGCCCCGAACTCCCGCACGAGCGCGAGTGTCGCAGCGGGTGAGGCGACAGCATTCCCCGCGTGGACGGTGCGGATGGTCTCCAGCACCGACTCCGGCGACGCATCCTTGGTGAGGAACGCGCTCGCCCCGTGCTTCATTGCCTCGAACACCGCCTCCTCCCGCTGGAACGTGGTCAGCACGATGACGCGCGGCAGGGCCCCATCCGGAGCGCCGCCGGACCCCCGCGTGATGCGGTGCGTCGCCTCGATGCCGCCCATCACGGGCATCCGGATGTCCATCAGCACCACATCGGGGCGCAGATCCTCGACCAGTCGCACGGCTTCTGCCCCGTCGCCGGCCGAGCCGACGAGTTCGAGGTCGGGCTGGGATTCGATGAGCATCCGGATGCCGTAGACGAACAGTCGCTGGTCATCGACGACCAGCACGCGGATCGGGCTCACGCGGCCTCCTCCCCCGGCGCCTGAGATGCCTGCGACGCGGCGGGGATGTAGGCGGTCACGATATAGTCGGTGTCGTCGCCACCACTCGCACCGTCGCCCGGGCCAGCCGTGAGCCAGCCGCCGGCGAGCCGGGCTCGATCCGTCATCCCCCGCAGCCCGAACCCCGGCCGGGCATCCAGTGCCCCACCTGCCGAGCTTTCAGACGCCCCGCCTGCCGACACGGGGGATGCCGCGGCCGCCGACCCCGGAGGCACGCCGTCGCCGGCGCTCGTGATGGCGAGCGCGAGCCCGGGGCCCTCCCAGGTGAGGGTGACCACGGCGGCTGGATGCGCACCGCTGTGCCTCAGCGCGTTCGTGAGACTCTCCTGCACGATGCGGTAGACGGCCAGCTCCTGGCTGGGGGTGAGCGGGCGCGGGTCCCCGAATGCCTGCACCTCGACGGGCATGCCTGCCGCCGTGAGCCGGGCGGTGAGCGCGGGCAGATCCTCGAGGCCGGGCTGCGGACGATCGGGCAGCTCGTCGCGGAGCCCCTCGATCAGCCCGCGGAGGTCGCCGAGGGCGGTGCGCGCGGTGTCGGCGATCTCCCGCAGAGCGAGGTCGGTCGTCTCGGGCCTCGTCTCCCGGAGGAAGCGCGACCCGTCGGCCACGGCGACGACGACAGCGAGCGAATGGGCGAGCACGTCGTGCACCTCCTGTGCGATGCGCGCACGCTCCTTGACGCCCTGCAGCTCGAAGGCCGCCAGCGTCAGTTCGGCCTCTGCCTCGTCGAGGAGCCTGCGGTCGTCACGGCGGCGGGCGCTGACCGTCATCGCGAAGCCGGCGGTCCAGGCTGCGGCGCAGAACACCGCGCCCACCACGGCGAGCGTGATCGCGTAGCGCAGGTATTCGCCGGGAGACGACCGCAGCCCTCCCCCGGCCCAGCCCAGCCAGTCGCCGGTGAAGACCAGCAGGAAGCCGACGAGCACAGCGTGCAGCACCACGATGAGCAGGCCTGCCCAGCGCACGCGCGGTGAGGCGTGGGCTGCGACCACGAAGGCGACGAGGATGCTCGCCCCAGCGATCTGCCAGGTCGTCGACTGCGGCCGTTCGAGCAGCCCGGCGGCCTGGGCCAGCGGCACCACGAGCAGGATCCCGAGCGCGATACGGGGGAACTCCCGGGCGATGCCGATGGCGAGGGCATACGCCGCGAGGGCGATGTAGAACGAGATGGCGTGGATGCGGCCCGCTTCGGCCATGATCCAGAGCACCAGGAAGACGACCGCGATGGCGGGGAGGATGGCGGGGCGCAGGAGCTTCAGCGGGGCGGGCATGTCTTCACGCTAGGGGTCTGCGCGCCCCGCACCCAGCCCGGCGGCCGGATCTCATCCCCCCGGACGATCCCCCCGCGCCGCCGAGCAGCCCGCTAGCAGCCTGCGAGCCGGAAGCGCGCCCCTTTGGGTCAACAGCGCGTGCGCGCGCAGGGGCGGATGACCCAAATCGGCGCGGAACGAGAGCGACGGGCGGCGAGGGGGCGGGGCGCGTCAGCGCGCCAGCACGGCGACGGCCACCACCGTCATCCAGAGCAGGACGGCGGCGTAGAGCAGCCGCTCGGCCAGCCCGAACACGGGGCGCGCGGCCGGCGCGACGACGGTGGCGACCACGAAGGCCGCGAGCGCCGCCATCGCCCACGCGAGCGCGCTGGAGGGGCCGGCGATCGGTCCGAAGACGGGATCCCCCGCGAACGAGGCGCTGCACAGGAACGCGGCCACCGTCGCCGACGCGAAGAAGAGCGTCGCCAGCACGGTGTGCGCGCGGCCCGTTCCTGTGCGCGGGGTCCCGGGCGCATCCGTCGGCGCCCAACTGATGACGAGGAGCACCACGCCGAACAGCAGCAGGAAGAGGAACGCGGGGAGGTTCGGCACAGCCAGGTAGAAGGTGATGGCGACACCGAGGGCGATGGCCGCGACCCCGAGCGCGACGGTGGCGACCCGGTAACCGCCGCGGAGCGCCGAGATGCCGTATTCGCTGACGGCCGCGGTGATCGGGCTCAGCCCCGTGCGGCCCAGGTGCAGGAAGACGAGCGCTGCGAGGGCGACCGCCACACCGACGAGGGCAACGATCGCAGCGAGGAACGCCATCGGTGCCCTCCCTCGACTCGCGGATGACCGTGGGGCCGTACTCGGAACGACCCGCTCATCCCCTCGACCGGTCGCTTCACCCCCGATTCTAGGGGCCGGGCACGTTCGGGCGGGGTCGTCGCCACGCCGCGGCTCCGCCGGCGGGCCGGAGGGTCAGGCCACCGGAGCAGCCCCCGGCAGCACCAGTGCGGGGAACGACTCATCCAGAAGCGCACAGCTCGCGTCGAGCTCGCCGAGCGTGGCCCGCCCGCCCGAGATCGTCACCGTCGTCACCCCGCAGTTCGGGTAGCCGGGACTGATCCGGGCCCCGGGCGCGAGCAGCGGCGCGAGCGACTGCAGCACGGCACCGTGGGCGACGACCAGTACGTCGCCACTGGTTGCGGCGCCGAGGATGGCCGCGACCGCGTCGCGCATCCGGGAGTTCACGGCGGCGGCATCCTCCGCCATCCCCGATGTGTCCGTCGACGCAATGAGGTCGATCACGGTGTCGGGACCTTCAACGGTGAGCTGGTCCCAGTGGCCGGCTGTTCCGTAGACGTAGCCGTGCGCCTCGAAGATCGGCGTCCAGAGGGAGGGGTTCGGCTGGCCCTCCCAGCCGCCGAAGTTCCATTCGCGGAGGGCGGGCATCCATTCGGGCACGAGGTGCGGATGCCCGGCCAGGGCCCCCGCGGTGGTGGTGCGCGTGCGGGTGAGGTCGCTCGAGAAGGCGGCGACGAGCGGGAGCCCTGCGAAGTACTCACCGAGCGCCTCGACCTGGCGCAGACCGCGCGGGGTCAGAGGCGAGTCGCACCAGCCCTGGAGCTGGCGCCGCACGTTGAAGAGGGTCTCGGCGTGACGCACGAGGTGGATGCGGAGGGCGCTGTCGGTCATGGAGCTCCGGGAGGTCGGGAGGTGGTCGAGAGGCATGGTGGTCGGGACGCGATCGGGTGGTCGGGAGGTGGTCGAGCGGTCAGGTGGTCGGGAACCGGTTCAGTCGGCGACGACCCGCGCGATGTGCAGGGCGAGGAAGGCGATCTCCTCGTTCGGCAGGGTCTGGTCGTACTCCTGCTGCACCAGCGCCCGCACGCGCTCGGCCGCGAGAACGGCCGACGGGTAGCGGGCACTGAGGTTGGTGAAGAGGAAGTCGTCGTCGCTGGTGGCCAGTCGCCCCGCGAAGAAGCGTTGGGCGAAGTACTGCAGGTGCGCGACGAACCGCGCCCCGTGCAGGTCGTCGAAATGCAGTTGCACGCCGGTCGAGTGCGTGACGATGGTCGCCACCTGGCTCACCAGCTGCACGACGCGCACCGAGTCGACCCCTGCGTTCCCGACCTCGGCGTTCACCAGGTGGAAGGCGACGTTCGCCGCCTCCTCCGGGGGCAGCTGCACCCCGAAACGCTCGAGCAGCAGGGAGACGGCCTGCTCGCCGATCGCATACTCCCGCGGATAGATCGTGCGCACCTCCCACGCGAGGCGGTTCACGGTCACGAGCCCCTTGCGCTGGCGTTCGACCGCGAAGTGCAGGTGGTCTGTGAGCGTGAGGTAGATGTGCGGGTCGAGTTCGAAACCGGCCTCCTCGGCCAGCTCAACGATCGAGTGCGTGAGGTCGGCGTATTCGGCCGGCACTTCGGCGAGCAGTTGCACGAGATTCGACTGGTCGCGCTCGGGCAGCGAGACGAAGACCTGGTGCGCCGCATCCGGAGCGACCAGCTCGCCGGGCTTCCGGCCGTAGCCGATGCCCTTGCCGAGCACGACCCGCTCCACGCCGTGCTCATCGACGACGAGCACGACGCTGGAGTTCAGGACCTTCTTGATGCTCTGCATGGGTATCTCCGTCGACACCCGCGGGGGAATCACGACAGGTCGGCTCCGTTCGATGCAATGACCTTCTGGTACCAGAAGAACGAGTCCTTCCGGCGACGCTCCATTGTCCCACGCCCGAGATCGTCCATATCGACGTGGATGAAGCCGTAGCGCTTCGTGATCTGGGAGGTGGATGCACTGATGAAGTCGATCGGCGACCAGCTGGTGTAGCCCAGAAGCTCCACCCCTTCATCCACAGCCTTGATCATCTCCTCGAAGTGCGCGCGGAAGTAGTCGATGCGGTACGGGTCGTGGATGCGGCCCTCCTCCGTCACCTCGTCGCGCATTCCGAGCCCGTTCTCGACGATGAACAGCGGCTTGCCGTAGCGGTCGTAGAGGTCGATGAGCGAGACGCGGAGGCCGACCGGGTCGATCTGCCAGCCCCACTCGCTCGACTCCAGGAACGGGTTCTTCACTCCCAGGATCGTGTTGCCGGGGGTGCGCTCGGCATCCGGCCGCACCGACTCGGTCATCGACATGTAGTAGCTGAAGCTGATGAAGTCGACGGGGTACTCGGCCAGCAGCTCCGCGTCGCCGTCTTCGAACGGGATCGTGACCCCGCGTCGTTCGAGCAGGTTCAGCGCGAGTCGCGGGTAGGCGCCGCCCGCCTGCACGTCGGTGCAGAGGTAGAGCAGGCGCTCCTTCTCCTGCGTCGCCACGACGTCGTCCGGATGGCACGTGTTGGGGTAGGTCGTCAGCATCGTGAGCATGCAGCCGAGCTTCGACTCGGGCCACATCTCCTTCAGCATCTTCGTCGCCGAGGCCGACGCGATGAACTGGTGGTGCAGCGCCGTGTAGCAGGCCTCCTCGAAGTCGCCCTCGACGGTCTCCTCGATCAGCCCGCCCGAGGTGAACGGGTGGCGGATGATGCCGTCGATCTCGTTGAAGCTCAGCCAGTAGGTGATCAGGTGACCGAAGCGCTCGTAACAGGTCTTCACGAAGCGCTCGAAGAGACCGATCGTGGAGCGGTCGAGCCAGCAGTTGTTCTTCAGAGCCAGCGCGAGGGGCGGGTCGTAGTGCGAGAGCGTCACGAGCGGTTCGATGCCGAGTCGGCGCATCTCCGTGAAGAACCCGAGGTAGAAGGCGATGCCCTCCTCGTTCGGCTCGAGCTCCTCTCCCGTCGGGTAGAGGCGCGTCCAGGCGATCGAGACCCGCAGCGTCTGGAAGCCCATCTCGGCGAACAGCGCCAGGTCTTCGGGGTAGCGGTGGTAGAAGTCGATACCGCGCCGCTTCGGGTAGTACACCTCGTCGTCGTCCGCCATCGCCGCCGTGATGCTCTCGACCGTGTTGTGGTGATGGATCGCGTAGAGCTTCGGATCGGCTTCGGGCCGGTACCTGTTCACGTCTGTGACGGCGGGGCCACGGCCCCCTTCCTTCCAGGCGCCCTCGGCCTGGTTCGCGGCGATGGCGCCGCCCCACATGAATCCGTCAGGCAACGCCATTGGCGAGCTCCTTCTCCGTGATCTGGACGAGAGGCTCGCCCGCTGTGATGGTGCCGGCTGTGTTCAGGCCTGTGCTCGCGGCTGCGCTCGCGGCGACGGCGAACCGGTCGGAGTTCGTGACGACGACGGGGGTGGTGGTGTCGTAGCCCGCCGCCTCGATGGCGGCGAGGTCGGCCTCGATGACCAGCTGGCCCGCTTCGACGCGGTCGCCCTGGGCGACGTGGGTGGTGAAGTGCTGGCCGTTCAGCTTCATGGTGTCGATGCCGACGTGCACGAGCACCTCGACGCCGCCGTCGGAAGTGATGCCGATGGCGTGCCTGGAGGTGAGCAGCGAGGTGACGACTCCGGCGATGGGGGCGCGCACGCTTCCCGAGGTCGGCCGGATGGCCACACCGTTGCCGAGGATGCCGCCCGCGAACACCGGGTCGTCCACATCGGCGAGCGGGATGAGCGTGCCGGTCAGCGGCGCGATGAGGCCGTAGTGGCCGGGGCCTGCCGACCGAGACGGTGCTGCCTCGACATCCGGAGCCGAAGCGCCGTGCGTCTGGAGCCTGTGTCCGGAGCCCCCCAGCGACTCGGCGGCGATCTCGGCCGGAAAGTCCTCGTCGGCCAGACCCTCGGCAGCGTCTTCGAGTTCCTTCCTGATGGTCGGCGAGGTCGAGTCCTTCCAGAGGACAGCCGAGATCACGAAGGCGACGGCGACCGAGATGAGCCCGCCGATCGCGGCGTTCAGGATGTTCATCGGGTTCGCGGCATCCACGAACATCGTGAAGCTCGCGAGCCCCGGGCCGACGACCGCGAAAGCGGCCACGACAGTGAGGCCGAGGTAGGCGCCGCCGGCGAATGCACCGGCCATCACGGAGAGGAGCACCTTGCGGTTCTGGAGCGTGACACCGTAGAGCGCGGGTTCGGTGATGCCGAAGATCGCAGACACACCGGCCGAGATGGCGGTGGCGCGCAGGCGACTGCTGCTGGTGCGGATGGCGACCGCGAAGCACGCGCCGGCCTCCGCCGCGTTGTGGCCGAGGGAGGCGACGAGGTAGAACGAGTCACGGCCGGTGGCCGCCATCGTGGCGATCGTCGGAGGGATGAACGCCTTGTGCATGCCGACGGCGATGATGAACGGCAGGAGCGCTGCGAGAACGGCGACGGCAACCCAGCCGAGCAGGCTGTAGAGGCCGATCATCGCGCCGGTGAGGAGTGAGCCGAGCCAGAAGCCGACCGGGCCGAGCACCAGCATGAGGAGCGGACCGACGATCAGATAGCACATCAGGGGCACGAAGAACACGCGGATCGGGCCGGGAGAAATCCTCGTGAAGAAGCGTTCGAGCGGCCAGAGCAGCAACACGGCGAGGATCGACGGGAAGACCTGCGAGGCATACGCGACCGCCTGCACCGTGATGCCGAAGAGAGCCGCGCCGCCCTCGGCATTGATGAGGGCGCTGAAGTTCGCGAACAGCAGGAACGAGACGACACCGAGCGCGAGCGGCCGATTGACGTTCAGCTTCTTGGCCGTCGTGTAGGCGATGAGCAGGGGAAGGAACGCGAACACCGCGTCGGGGATGACCGCCAGCAGCTTGTAGTTCTGCGAGTCGGCGGGCAGCCAGCCGAGTGCCGCGGCACCGACGAGCAGCGACTTGAAGATGCCCGCGCCGGCGATGGCCGGAACGATGGGCGAGAAGATGCTGACGACGAAGTCCATCAGGATGCCGCCGGTGCGGCGCCAGGTGAGAGGCCGGCGTGCGCGGTTCGCCGCGTCGCCCTGTGCCCTGACGCCCTGTGCCCTGCCGCCGCGCTCACGTTCGACCGCGTTGAAGACGCCGACGACGCCGTTGCCGATGACGACCTGCGTCTGGGCACCGCTCTGCACGGCGCTCAGCACGCCGGGCAGCTTCTTGAGGGCGCCGAGGTCGGCCTTCGCGTCGTCGATGAGCGTGAACCGCAGCCGTGTGCTGCAGTGCGTGAGGCCGGCGATGTTCGCGGCGCCTCCGACGCCGGCGATGATCGCCTTCGCGTCTTCCTGGGTGGCCATGGGAGTCCTTCCTTGGATTCTTCGGTCCGGGGTGATTCGGGCACAAAAAAAGGACCCGATCGTCGACTCTCGCCTGACGTTCGGATCCTGCCTGCGTGACCAGTTACATGTCCTGAAAGGCACGATAGCACACGCCCGACCCGGGGCACATCGTGCTAGAGATGGGGACCATGAGTGCAGAGCGACAGGCCGGACTCGGCTGGGGAGTGATCGGCGCGGGCAGGATCGCGAGCGTCTTCGTGGCGGATGCGTCGGCGGCGGGCATCCGGTTCGCCGCTGTCGGTGCACGCGACGCCGGGCGGTCAAGGGCCTTCGCCGACCGCTTCGACATCGCCCGGGCACACGGCTCGTACGAGGCGCTCTGCGCGGATCCGAACGTCGACGTGGTGTACATCGCGACCCCGCAGGCCTTCCACGCCGAGCAGGCGCTGCTGGCGATCGCGGCCGGCAAGCACGTGCTCGTCGAGAAGGCGTTCACCGTGGACGCGGCATCCGCCCGCCGCGTGTTCGCTGCCGCCCGCGAGGCCGGCGTGTTCGTGATGGAGGCGCTCTGGACGCGGTTCACCCCCACGATGACCGCGGTGCGGGAGCGCATCGCCCGGGGTGACATCGGCACTGTGCGCGCGATCACGACGGCGCACCACCAGCGGCTCGACCTCTCCCCGACCGGGCGGCACGGTGACCCCGCGCTCGCCGGCGGAGCGCTGCTCGACCTCGGGGTCTACGCCTTCGCGCTCGCGGTCGACGTGCTGGGAACGCCGCGCTCGATCGCCTCGACGGGGCGGGTGGATGCTGCGGGCGTCGATCTCGGCCTGCAGGTGCATCTCGGCTACCCCGACGCGGTTGCCACACTCTCGTTCTCGATGGAGCACCCCGGCCCGAACGATGCGTCGATCATGGGCGACGAGGGCTGGATCCATCTCGACGCCCCGTACTTCGCGTGGACGTCGTTCCAGCGCCACGACGCCTCCCGGCCCACCCGGCTCGTCGAGTCATGGGAGCCATATGCCGCCAGCGGCATGGAAGATTCCCGAGGTATGCAGTTCCAGGCACTCGAACTCGAGCGCGCGGTCGCGGCGGGCCTGACCGAATCGACGCTGATGCCGCACGCGCACACCCTCGCCGTGCTCGAGGCGATGGATGCGGCCCGCGCCCAGCTCGACTGATTCAGGGCTCAGTCGACCCAGAGCACCACGCCGGTCTGGCCGTGGAGCACGGAGGCGACACCCGCGCGAAGGGCCCGCTCGCTGCGCTCCGGAGTGAAGGTCGCCGCGTCGTACTCGGAGGCTGCTCCGAGCCCGACACCGCGGAACGACGCGCCGGTCCAGTCGACGGCAGTGACGTTCTCTGTGGGCTCGGCGATCTCGGCCCCGACAATCAGGAAGTCCTGTTCGAGGTGGCTCGGCGTCACGACCGCAAGAGCATCGACGAGGTCGTTGCCGGCGCTCACCACCAGGTCGGGCTTCATCTCCAACGCCTGAACGATTCCGCCGACGTGGTCGTCGCCGGCCGAGACGGTGCGGAGTTCCACGTTCTCGGCCGTCGCCCAGGACTCGACGGCCGAGACGAGCGTGCGGGTGGGGTCGTCGCCGCCGGCGGTGACCAACACGACCCGGAGACCGTTCGACGGATGCACGTCGTCCCACGATCCCGCCTTCGGCTGCACCGTCGCCTCGGGGCTGGGTGAGGATTCGGGCAGGAACCCCGCCCCGACAGCTCCCACGAGGGTCGGGGCGGGATGCGGCTCTGCCCAGCTGTCGCCGGGGGCGCAGCCGGAGAGAAGCGCAGAACCACCGCTCGCGAGAACGAGGACAGTGAGCATTCGGGCGCGGAATCGCAAAGGGGCATCCGTCTCGGATCGGGCCCGGCCGGGGCGGGCCGGGGGGCGTGGTCGCGTGCTTCCATATCCTCGGTCACTCCAGTGACGTGGATGCGCCATCCGGCCCAGAGTTCCCCGTTCGTTGGCCGTCGGTCCTCACTCCGTTCACCGGTTCACGACAGCCTCCCTAGCTGACCCAAGGAGAACCATGTCCACCCGGATCCACCGCGCCCTTCTGGCGCTCCCGCTCGTCGCACTGGCTTTCGCACCCGCGTTCGGTGCGGCCTCGTCGGCATCGGCCCACGGCTTCTCCTCCGTCGCCTACATCGACGTCAGCTCGGCAGAACAGGGTGTTGTCCGAACCGAACTCCAGCTGGAATACGACCTGCTGGTGGTCTCCGCCGCGGACGCGGAGCACGACAACGACCTGTTCCTGGCGGGCACGGATGCCTTCGAGAATGGCGACGAGACGACCCGACCTGCCGTGCTCGCGAACCACGAGGCATCCCTCGCCGCCTACTTGGCCAGCCATCTCACCGTGACGGCCGGAGGCGAGACCTGCACCCCGACTCTCGCCGGCGACATCACGGAGACACTCCAGCAGGGCGTTCCCTACGCCAAGATCATCCTCGACCAGGCGTGCGCCCCGACAAGCCAGGGGCACATCGTCACGAGCACCCTGTTCGGGGACTCGGAGGGCTACGTCACCGGCACGAAGACGATCCTCACCTACGACATCGACGAACGCTCGGGAACCGCTGCGCTCGACGCGAACCAGCCCTCCTTCTCGACCGAGCAGAGCACCGGCGAGCGGTTCTGGGAGTTCTTCCACCTCGGCGCCGAGCACCTGCTCTCCGGCATCGACCACATCCTCTTCCTGCTGGCGCTCATCGCGGGATCGCGGAAGTTCCGCGAGGTCATCTTCGCCGCGACGACGTTCACACTCGCGCACTCCGTCACGTTCATCCTCGCCGCCACCGGCGTGATCTCGGTCTCGGCCCGCATCATCGAACCGATCATCGCCCTCTCGATCGCCGTCGTGGCCTCGTGGTACCTCTGGCGGCTCTGGCGGCGGGGGGATGCCGCGAACGAGCTCGATTCGTCGAGCGGGCCGCTCGGGCTCGACCGGGCCGGCTGGCTGCGACTCGGGGTGGTGTTCCTGTTCGGACTGGTGCACGGTCTCGGGTTCGCGTCGGCACTCGGGATCGACGAACCCTGGTCGTGGACCCTCCTCTGGTCGCTGCTCGTCTTCAACCTCGGGATCGAGGCGGTGCAGGTCGCGATCATCGCCGCACTGTTCCCGCTGCTCGCACTGCTGCGCCGCCGCCGGCCGCGGATCGGGTTGTGGGCAACGGGGGCCCTTGCGGTCGCGGTTTCTGTGTTCGGGCTCATCTGGTTCGTCGAACGCCTCCTGGACCTGTGAGAAAGCCGCGCCGTTCGTGTGAATCGGCTCAGAACATTCGCACTCGATCAACTACCCCAGAGACATCCGTTCAACCGCCGTTCACTCCGCGCCGAGAGCGTGAGGCAGTCAACCTGTTCCCCTCACGGGAACCCCAAGAGAACGGACGACTCATGTCCTCCCCCACAGCATTCACAGCAGGGCGGCGGCGCACCCGCTACCGCGCTGCCGTGATCCTGACCGCCGCAGCCCTCGTGGGCTGCGTCTCGGTCGGCAGCGGCTTCGCTGCCCCCTCCGCTTCAGCGGCCGAGACCGCGAACCTCACCGGGGTCATCCTCGGAGTCGGTGCGAGCGAATCACAGCGCATCGTGTCCTGGTACTCCTCGGCCGACACCAGCCAGCAGGTGCAGCTCGCGCCGACCTCGGCGATCGTCGCGGGCGCATTCCCGGCGGGCGCCCAGACGTTCGCAGCCATCGGCGCGGCGAACATCGCGACCAGCGGCGGCTACAACCGCCACGCCACCATCACAGGGCTCAGCGAGAACACGACGTACTCGTACCGGGTCGGTTCGGAAGGCAACTGGTCCGCGGCCTACAGCTTCAAGACGCAGAGCTTCGACGGCAACTACGACTTCCTGTTCCTCGGCGACCCGCAGATCGGTTCGTCGGGCAACGTGGCGAAGGATGGCGCGGGCTGGGCCGACACGCTCGCCGTCGCCACCGCCGCCAACCCGAACGCGGAACTGCTCGTCTCGGGCGGCGACCAGGTCGAGACCGCGAACACCGAGGCGCAGTGGGACTCGTTCCTCGCGCCCGACCAGCTGCGCCAGGTTCCCTACGCAGCGACGATCGGAAACCACGACGTCGGCGGCAAGGCCTACGAGCAGCACCTCTCCACCCCGAACACCGACCGGTCATCCGCCTACTACTCCAACGGCAACCCCGCGTCGAACACCTCGGGTGGCGACTACTGGTACATCTACAAAGACGTTCTGTTCATCGACCTGAACAGCAACAGCTACTCGACCGCACAGGGCGGTGGCGGAAATGCCGCGCACGTCGGCTACGTCACCGACGTGGTCACCCAGCACGGCGCAGAGGCGAAGTACACGGTTCTCGTCTACCACCACTCGATCTACTCCGCGGCCGACCACGCGAAGGACAGCGACAACAAGGTGCGCCGCGTCGACTTCCCGACGACCTTCTCCAACCTCGGCGTCGACCTCGTTCTGCAGGGACACGACCACGTCTACACCCGCAGCTATGAGATCAAGAACGGCATCAAGGCGAACCCGGCGGAACAGCCCGGCGCGAACGATGTGTTCCCCGGCCCCGGCGGCGTCATCTATGTGACGGCGAACAGCTCCTCCGGCTCGAAGTACTACGACATCACGGCTCCCGACACCTCCGGCACCACGGGTGCCGGCAACGGCGCCGATCCGCTGAATCCGTCGAACTACTGGTACGACTCCGTTGAGAACCAGGAGCACGTGCGCTCGTACGTCAAGGTGCAGGTGCAGTCCGACCAGCTCGTCGTGCAGAACGTGCGCTCCGGCACGTGCGCCGCGCCGAACGCTGCCGTCGAGCTCGGCAAGGTCGCGTGGTGTGGCCCGAACAGCGGCGCGACTGCCGCACAGCCCGTGGGTTCCGTCACCGACTCGGTCACGATCCACGCGAACCACGGCAGCGGCGAGGACATCCAGGTGACGGTTCCCACCGCCGCCCCGGGTGAATTCGGCTGGACGATCGACGGCGGCAACCGCCTCGTCGACCTCGGCACCGCGACCGAGGTGAACGGCCAGTACTTCCAGGCCGCCGGCTCGATCAACCCGATCGTCGTCTCCGACACCCGTCACACGCAGTCGCCGTGGTCGATCTCCGCATCGGTCGGCGACTTCCGCGACGGCACCGCCACCTTCTCGGGCAAGAACCTCGGCTGGACGCCGAAGATCGTCACCGCCGGGGCGGGTGCGACCGCTGGAGTCGCCATCCAGTCCGGCTACAACGGTGGCGACGGCCTCTCGGTCTCCCGCGGCCTCGGCTCGGCGACCCAGGGCCACGCCCGCGGAACCGCCTCGCTCGGCGCCGACCTCGACCTGAAGATCCCGGGCTCCGTCGACAAGGGAAGCTACCGCGCGACCCTGACGCTGACCGCGCTCAGCAGCTAGGCAGCAGCACCTGAACGGCCCCGGCGGGGTGTGCGCCTGATGGCTCGCACCCCGCCGGGCATTCGCTCTTAACCCCTCAAGGACATCATGAACGTGCACAGATCAGCCCGCTTCCCCCTCTCCACGGTGGCGTTCGCGGTGGCGGTCGCCATCCTCTCCCTCGTCGGTGTCATCGGGATGCCCGCCGGGGTCGCCCACGCCGAGGGGGATGATGTGACGTGGACGGTGCGCACGGCATCCAACCAGTTCGGCGCAGAGCGCACGGGCTACAACTACGCGATCACCCCGGGCGCCTCGGTCGCCGATGCCCTGGTGGTGGCGAACCACGGTGACACCGCCGTCGACCTCGAGGTGTACGCCGCCGATGGATACACCACCGAGAGCGGCCAGTTCGACCTCGTCGTGGCCGGAACGGAGTCCGTCGGCGTGGGCGCCTGGGTCGCGGGCGGCACCGACCACATCACGGTCGCGCCCGGCGAGACCACCGAGTTCCCCTTCACCCTCGCGGTGCCCGCCAACGCGACTCCCGGCGACTACTCGGGAGGCATTGTCACCTCGCTGACGCAGCCCGGCGCCGAGAACGGCATCTCTGTCGACCGCCGGCTCGGCATCAAGATCACCCTCCGCGTGGGCGGCGACCTGGCACCAGCCCTCGCCGTGGAGAACATGCACGTCGACTGGAACGGCGGCCTCAACCCGTTCGCCGGCGGCGACGCGACGATCGGCTACACGCTGCACAACACCGGCAACGCGGTTCTCTCGGCCCAGCAGTCGGCCTCGGTGGCGGGACCGTTCGGCTGGTTCGGTGCGTCCGCCGGTGCGCTGGATGCTCCCCCGCAGCTGCTCCCCGGCGAGAGCTGGAACGTGTCGGTGCCGGTGCCGGGCGTCCCCGCATCGTTCTGGCTGGGCGCGTCGGCGAGCATCGTCCCTGTGGTGATCGACGCGTCAGGTTCGACGACCGACCTCGACCCGGTGACTGCATCGGCGTCGGGCTGGGCGGTGCCGTGGATGCTGCTGCTGATCATCCTCGTGCTCGCCGCGCTGATCGTGCTCGGGGTGCGCCTCCGACGCCGCCGTGCGGCTTCGCGCCTCGCCGCGGAAGACGCGCGCGTGCAGGCCGCGGTCGCCTCGGCGCTCGAGTCGTCGCGCACCGCCTGAGGCCATCGAGTGGGCAGTTCGGTCCCGTGAATCGGATCGTGAGGGCCTGAACTGCCCACTCGATCCGGAGGTGGGGGGCGGGAGGCGGGGAGGGGGCGGCGGGTCAGGCGCGGTCGGGCCCGGGGCGCTCGAAGGCGGCGAGCCAGCCGGCGAGCAGCGCCTCGAGGGCGGGGCGCTCGGCCGCCGGAACGAGGTCGACGAGCCGGCGCTCGTTCGCCATGTGCTCCGTGAACGCCTCGTCGATCACCGCACGCCCGCGGGCGGTGAGTGCCACCACGCGCCGCCGCCCGTCTCCCTCAGCCACACGGCGCACCACGAGGCCCGCGGCCACGAGCCGATCGACACGTTTCGTCATCGCCCCGGTCGTCACCATCGTGTGTTCGGCGAGCTCACCCGGCGCCCGTTCGAAGGGCTCGCCCGCACGCCGCAGGGCCGCGAGCACGTCGAACTCGCCCTCCCCCAGGCCGTGCCGCTCGTACACGACGGTCAGCTCGGCCGTGAGGTGCGCGGCGAGCCGGTGCAGCCGGCCGATCACCCCCTGCGGTGACACGTCGAGGTCGGGGCGCTCGCGCCGCCATTCCGCCTGGATGCCTGAAACCCGATCCCTGTGCACACTCGACTATAACTTCCGAGGAAGCTATAGTCGCTTCCATGGAAGATACCGGCCTTCGGATGACCTCCCGCCCCGTCGCCTGGCGGTGGTTGCTCATCACCGCCATCGCGCCGATCGCGTGGGGCTCGAACTACTATGTGACGCGCCAGTTCCTGCCGCTCGATCATCCGCTCTGGGGCGCCGTGCTTCGTGCCCTGCCCGCCGGAGTGCTGCTGCTCGCTCTGGCCCGATCCCGTCCGCACGGATCGTGGTGGTGGAAGTCTGTCGTACTCGGCACGCTCAACGTGGGCGCGTTCTTCGTGCTGGTCTACCTCGCGTCCAAGCTCCTTCCGTCGAGCATCGCGTCCACCATCATGGCGACGTCCGCGGCGGTGCTCATGCTGGTCGCGTGGCCGCTGCTGCGGGACCGGCCGACCCTCTTCCCGCTGCTCGGCGCCCTGGTCGGATTCATCGGGGTCGGCACGATGCTGCTCGGCGGCACCGCGTCCATCGAACCCGCCGGAGTGCTCGCGTCCCTCGCAGCGATGCTGCTGTCGTCATTCGGTTTCGTGCTCACGAAGAAATGGGCTGTCGCACAGAAGACCCTGGCGATCACTTCCTGGCAGTTGATCGCCGGCGGGCTGATGGTGCTGCCCTTCGCGCTTATCGTCGAGGGGGCTCCCCCCGCGATCGACGGCACCGCGGCCCTCGCCTTCGGCTACGTCACCGTGGTCGCCACGGCGCTCGCCTTCGTCGCGTGGTTCACGGGGCTCCGCCACCTGCCGGCCGGCACCGTCGGCCTGGTGGGGCTGCTCAACCCGGTCACCGGCGTGCTGCTCGGCACACTGCTGGCCGCCGAGCCCTTCGGCCCTCGCCAGGCGATCGGCACCGGGCTGGTCGTCGCCGGGGTGCTGCTCGGCCAGCGCCGGCGCCCGCTGAGGCCATCGAGTGGGCGGGGCGGGGGGCGGGTCAGCCCGCCGACACCGGCACGGCGAACGAGATCGTCACTCCGCCGACCGTCGCCGACCCCGTGACGGTGCCGTACGCGGCGACGATCACCAGCGGGAAGGCGTAGCCGTCGGTGATCGTGTACGACGCCAGCGTGGGGCTCGAGTAGCCTTCGCCATCCGGATCGAACGACACCACGCTGGTGTCATTCAGGGTGACCGTCAGCACTCCGCTCGCCAAGGGTGCGCCGTTCTCGGAGACCGTGAAGACCAGCGGGACCGAGTCACCGATACCGGCCTCGATCGGGTCAGGCGGAGTGATCGTCGCTGCAGCGCCCGACGCGGCCAACGCTGGCACGCCGACGGCGAGAGCGATGACCGGCATGCTCCAGACCGCCGTGCGCATCACCGCGCGACGGCTGGGCGACCATCCGTTCGCGAGGTCATCAGGGTCGGTCGACGGCTCGTTGTGCATGATTTCTCTCTTCTGGTGTGTCGGGTGCTCCGATGGCGAGACGGTGCCGCCGCGGTGACGACGTCAGTTCGCCGAGGCGGCCGCGTACGGCACAGCGAGGCTGCGCTGGCCGGCATCACCCGTTAGCACGACGGTGGCCGACCCGGCCGCCACCGCTGCCACGTATGTCTTGAAGGTCTGCGTGACAGTGGCGCCGGGCGCGACGGCCGTGAAGGTCTTCGTTCCGTAGGTCGACTTCAGCAGCACTGTGACCGGTACCGTCGAGGTGTTCGTCGCCGTCACCGTGAGCGAGACCCTGCCCGCCACGACAGCCGTCGACGCCGCCACCGTTGCCGTGAGGGCGGCGGCCGGTGCAGCGACGGTGATCGTCGGCAGCGCGATCGTCGTCGACCCCGAGCGCGCGGCCGTCAGCACGACCGAGCCGGGAGCTGTTCCGACGACGACCGGCGCCAGGGCGATTCCGGCCGAGTTCGTGACGACACTGGTCGAGGTCGCCCCGCCCACGAACGTGCCCGGGCCGGTGATCCGGAAGGCGATCTTGAGACCGACCACCGGATTGAGGTTCGCATCGACCAGCCGCGCGCCGAGGCCAGAGACGGTGCCGCTCGGCTCGATGGTGCGAGCGACGCCCTGCGGTTGCAGGGTGAGGATGCCCGCGGGGGCGGTCGCGGAGGCCGAGAGCGTCTGCACCGAGCTGACGACCCCCGCGACATCCGTTGCCCGGTAGCGCACGGCGTGGGCACTGCCGTCGAGCACCACCGGAGCGCTGTAGAGGGACCACGCGGTGGCTGTGTCGAGCTGGTACTCGATGGTGGCGACGCCCGATCCGGAGTCCGTCGCCGACAGCGTGAGCGTGCGACCCGCAAGCGCCGCCGAGACCACCGGTGGCGTCGTGTCGGGGATGACGGTGCAGTTCACCGTGCCGCTTCGGAGCGCGGAGCCCTGGTCGTTCGTGTCGTCCGACCAGAAGACCGGCTTCTGTCCGGCCACGCACTCGGCCTGCGGTGCGAGCGCGAAACCCTCGTTGTTGTAGTTCGGCATGCCGGTCGGTCGGTCATAGACGTGGGTCACCGCGAAGTGACCCTTGTTCGTGCCCGACTGTGCGATCTCGAGGATCGCCGACTGCCCGTTGCAGGTGTCGTCGCAGACTGCCCAGAAGCGGCTCGACTCCTGTTCGAACTCGAGATCCATCACGCCCGTGAAGCCGCTGGCGATCGTGGCGACGCGGGTGTACCCGCCGGTCACCTGGTTGAGGGCGTAGGCGTAGACCGCACCGTTCGCTTCGAGCCCGACGAAGAAGAGCCCGTTGCCGTGATCGGCATAGGTCGCGGGGTTGTAGGCGGCTCCGGTCTTCTCGTCGACGAAGCCCTTCGAGGTGAGGAAGGAGTCGGAGATCCACGAGATGGCCTCGAGACCGCTGTTGGGCGCCACGGCCGGCAGGTCGGCGGTGAGATTCCACTCCATAGTGGCGTTCAGGCTGGTTGCGCCGCTGGTCGCTGCGCCTGTCGCGTCGAACTTCAGCACCGAGGGGCGGCTGACCGAGCTGACGCTGTTGTTGCGCTCGGTCGACACGAAGGCGCCGCCCGAGGGGCCCGCGCCGGTGAAGGTCACACCCTCGGCATCCGGATCGCCCGTACCGTCGGCGTAGTGCAGCGACTTGCCAGCCGCGAAGGCTCCCGTGCCGGAGGTGTCGGAGACCCACGCGCTGCCGTTGTACTTCAGCTTGTAGAGCGTGCTCGGACCGTTCTTCACGGCCCACAGGGTTCCGCGGGCGCTGGTGCCCGACGGGTCGTAGGCGAGGCCGCTCAGGTTGCCGCCGATTGCGCCGTTCTGGTCTGCGGTGGCGATGGATGCCGCACCCGGCCACGCTTCGGCCGTGGGGCCGGTCGGCGTGGTGGGGGTGGTCGGCGTGGCCGGGCCGCAGTCGTTGGCCGCGCCCTTGGTCGACGTCGTGGTCGCCTGGAACGCACCGGTGCCGTCGGGGCAGCGTCCGTAGGTCGTGCTGGCGTGAGCCGTCCAGGTGTAGGAGTCGATGAGTGTCGTGCCGTTCGGCGCGAAGAACCGGGCCGAGTCGGATGCGCCCAAACCGTACGCGGTCTCCACGTCGAGCGCGAGGTACCCCTTCGCGGCGATGCTCGTGCCCGAGGGGATGGTGAAGACGTGCGTGTCGTCGTTGTCCTTGATGATGTAGCCCGCGACATCCAGAGCCACCGCCGAGGTGTTCACGAGCTCGGCCCAGTCGCCCGGCGTGCCGCCGCTGGACTCGACCTCGTTGATCTTCACGGAGGTGGCCACAGTCGGGGCAGGCGGCGTGCAGCTGTTCGCGGCACCCTTCGTCGAGGCGAGGGTCGTGGTGAAGGTGCCGGTGCCGTCGGGGCAGCGGCCGTACGTCGGGTTTGCGTGCGACGTCCAGGTGTACGAGTCGACGAGGGTCGTGCCGTCGGGCGCGAAGAGCCGGGCGGAGTCGGATGCGCCCAGGCCGAAGGCGGTCTCCACATCGAGCGCGAGGAATCCGTTCGCCGCAATTGTGGTGTTCGCGGCGATCGTGAACACGTGCGTGTCGTCGTTGTCCTTCACGATGTAGCCCGACAGGTCCACGGGGGTCGCGGCGGTGTTCGCAAGCTCCACCCAGTCGCCCGGCGTGCCGCCGCTGGACTCGACCTCGTTGATCTTCACGCTGCTCGAGACGGGGGCAGCGGTCGCGGTCTGGAGTCCGACGAACGGCGACGCCAGAACGGCAGCGGCAAGAACGATCCCGACAGGGAAACGCCAACGGGCAGGCACGATGCTTCTCACTTCCTCGGGAGGCGCGCGGTCGCTCTCCCCACGCAGAGCATCCCGGTTCCGGGCATCCGGCACCTTGACGCCCGGTGAACGGCCGGTGCCGCACGCCTGAGGCGGCGTGCCGATTCCTCAGCCATCAAAGGAAAGCTTCACCAGCCAACGCTTTTCGTAATACGATAATCAGGTGAAGGTGCACCACTCAGCATTGAAACACGGAATTGAGCCGGCGGACTCGATCGCAGCCGCAACCGGCGGTCTCTTCTCCATCGACCTTGAAGAAGGCAATCCGAGTAGGCAACTCCGGCTGGGGTTCGACACCACCGGGCAGCTGCTTGAGCTGGTTGTCCTCACATTCGACAACCAACGCGAACTCATCATCCACTCGATGAAAGCGCGCAAGGCCTATTACGATTTACTGGACTGAAGGTGAGGAACATGGCAGACAACTCGATCAACGGCGAGCCGGTCTCAGACGCCCAGCTTCAGAAGTGGGCAGATGAAGCCGAAATCGGCTACGACACAACAGACCTGAAACGCCGCGGTCGACCCCGCATGGGGAGCTCGGTGGCTCACGTGACAACCATTCGGCTCGACCCGGAGCTCGAGTCGGCGCTCGAGCAACGAGCCGCGGCTGAGCACGTGAGCCGAAGCGAAGTCATTCGTCACGCCCTTCGCGAATGGCTCAAAAGCGCCTGACGGACACCCACAACGCTCCCCCGCCTCCGCAAAACAAGAGGGGAGCGCCCGGGGGCGCTGCGGGTGGCGGGGGTCAGCGCGTGAGGAGGGCGGCGCGCTCCGGATGCCCGTCGAACCACTGCCCGACGTACCAGCACATCGGCACCACGCGATAGGTCGTGTTCTGTTCCACGTCGTCGACGGCGTAGGTGACGACCTCGTTCGCGTAACCCCTGCCGCGGAGCTTCGGGTCGGTGAAGGTGTGGTTGAACGAGATGGTGTTGTCACGCAGCACGTAGTCCGCCGCGCTCACGAGGGCGCCATCGACGCGCAGCGAGTATCGGTGCCGCTCGGTGTCGTGCAGGAGTTCGCGTGCCATGAGTTCAGAATACGTCCGGATGCCCGGGCTGATCATCCAGCGCACGTCCAGCATTCTCACTGAGTGCTCATAGGGACTGCACCCACGATGGGACAAAACCGAGGAGGACACGATGAACAGGTACCTGACGAAGATCCGCCCCGCTCTCGGAGCGCTCGGCATCGTGCTGTCGGTGGTGGTCGGCTACAACACGTGGGCGCAGATCGATGCGGCGAACGGCGACCACACAGGCAACAGCCACTGGGCCCAGAGCGCCGACTGACCGGCGTATCGTGCAGGGATGAAGCTCAGCCGCGCCCAGCTGGCCGCCTTCCACGGCGGCACCCTCCCCGACCTCGCCGGGCCAGGCGTCCGCCTCCTGTTCGTCGGCATCAACCCGGGGCTCCGGGCTGTCGCCGTAAAGGCGCCCTTCGGCGGAGGGAGCAACCGGTTCTACCCGGCCCTCTTCCGCGCGGGAATCGTCGACCACCGCATCGACGCCAGCGACGGACTGCTGCCGGATGACCGGACCCACCTCGAAGCGCGTGGCATCGGCATCACGAGCCTGGTGGCTACGGCATCCGCCCGGGCGGACGAACTCTCGCACGAAGCTCTTGTGGCCGGAGCCGTCGATCTCGAACGACGGGTGCGGATGATTGCACCCACCGTGGTCGCGATGCTCGGTGTCACGGCCTACCGTGCCGCCTTCGGGCGCCCCCGTGCGACGCCGGGGCTCCAGCCAGAGCCGCTCGGCGGGGTGCCGCTCTGGGTCGTGCCGAACCCGAGCGGACTGAATGCGCACGAGACGGCGGAGTCGCTCGGGGCCGCGTACCGCGAGGTCGCGGTGGCGGCGGGCATCCCGGTCTACGACCCGCCGCGCGCCTGACGGCGCCCGCCCCGCACCTCCATCGAGTGGGCGATTCGGGCCCAAAACACGCGGCTATGGGGCCGAAACTGCCCCCTCGATGGGAGTCGCCCGGCGGGCAGCCCGCCTTGCCCGTCCGCCCCGCTCGCCCCGCCCCGCTCGCCCGCGCCGCACCCTGATCGAGAGGGCAGTTCGGGCCCCAAAAAGCATGAATACAGGGCCCAAACTGCCCACTCGATGGGAGGGGGGGGGAGCTGGCTACGGCGTCGGCATGCCGCCATTCACGTGCAGCGTCTCTCCGACGACGTAGCTCGACTCGCCCGACGCGAGGAACACATAGGCCGGCGCCAGCTCCGACGGCTGGCCCCAGCGGCCGAGCGGCGTCTGCTCGCCGACCGTCGGCAGCTCCTGGGTGGGCTGGCCACCCGCGGTCTGCAGCGGAGTCCAGATCGGGCCGGGCGCAACGACGTTCACGCGGATGCCCTTCGGCGCGAGCTGCTGCGAGAGCGCCTTCGAGAACGTGTTGATCGCGGCCTTCGTCGAGGCGTAGTCCACGAGGGTCTCCGAGGGCGAGTACGCCTGGATCGACGACGTGTTGATGATGCTGGAACCCGGCGCGAGGTGCGGGAGCGCGGCCTTCGTGATCCAGAACATCGCATAGACGTTCGTCTTGTACGTCTCGTCGAACTGCTCGTCGGAGAGTTCGAGCAGGTCTTCGACGAACTGCTGCTTTCCAGCGTTGTTCACCAAAATGTCGAGCCCGCCGAGGGCGGCGACGGCGTCGGCGACGAGGCTCCGGCTGAACTCGGCGCTCGTGATGTCACCCGCGAAACCCGCGCCCTTCTGCCCGGCCTCGTCGATCAGGGCGAGAATACGGTCGGCGTCCTCCTGCTCCTCGGGCAGGAACGAGATCGCGACGTCGGCGCCTTCGCGCGCGAACGCGATCGCGACAGCCGCGCCGATCCCCGAATCGCCTCCCGTGACGAGCGCCTTGCGACCGGCGAGCCGTCCGCTGCCGCGGTAGGTCTTCTCTCCGCGGTCGGCACGGTCGTCGAGTTCGGAGTCGAGCCCGGCGCCTTCCTGGTACTGCGCAGACGGGGTGATGTCGGCGAACATCTTCGAGGGATCCTGGAACGTGTACTGGTCATCGGTCATGCTTCGACGCTACGCGGGCGGCGGCGGGGGCAGCGGGGGGTTGCGCTTTCGCACATCTCCCCGACAGTTCGGTCCCGGATGCCCGGATGCACCCAGTGGGAGCGAGAGGCGGCAGCGCGGGTAGGGTCGGAGGCATGAGCGACAACGCCTCCCGCCTCGGACTCGGGCTCGCCGCCATCGGCCGCCCCGCGTACATCACGGTCGGGCGGGGAGACGATCTGGGCGCCGGCACCGAGAGGTCGGTCGACGTGATGCGCAGCCGCGCGCACCGACTGCTCGAGGGGGCGTGGATGCTCGGCATCCGCTATTTCGACGCCGCGCGGTCGTACGGGCACGCCGAACAGTTCCTCGGATCCTGGCTCGCCGAACATCCGGAACGCCGCGACGAACTCACGATCGGCTCGAAGTGGGGCTACGAATACGTGGGCGGCTGGCGCATGGACGCGGCCGTGCAGGAACGCAAGGAGCACAGCCTCCGGATGCTCGAGGCACAGTGGCCAGAGACGCTCGACGCGCTCGGCGGGTCGCCCGACGTGTACCTCGTGCACTCGCTCACGCCCGACAGCTCTGCCCTCGCGGACAGTGCACTGCTCGACCGTCTGCGCGAGATCGCGGCGGCCGGGGTGCGGGTCGGGTTCTCGACGAGCGGACCGAGCCAGTCCGCGGTGATCGACGCCGCCCTCGCCATGCCGGATTCGCCCTTCAGCGCGGTGCAGTGCACGTGGAACCTGCTGGAACAGTCCGCGGGGGCTGCCCTCGCCCGGGCGAACGACGCGAAGTGGCTCGTGGTGGTGAAGGAGGCGCTGGCGAACGGGCGCCTGACGGCGCGCGGTGCGGACGGCGCGGACGGCGCGGATGGCGGCGACGCGGGCGCGGGGGGTGCGGGTGCGGCGGGTGAGGTGCACGGCGGCGAGCGCGCGGCGGCGGCACTGGCTGCATCCGACGGCCAGCCGCTCGCCGGGTTCGCGCTCGGGGCGGCGCTCGCGCATCCGTGGGCCGACATCGTGCTCACCGGGGCCGTCACCGGAGCGCAGTTGCGCGAGAACCTCGACGCCGGGCCGCCACGCTCAGACGACGACGCCCTGGCCGCGCTTGCGGAGCCGCCCGGGCAGTACTGGGCGGAACGCACCGCGCGCGCCTGGACCTGACCCTCTGGGCCGGAACCGGCCGGAAGGGCGTGACACCGGCTCACCTTCGGGAGTAGCCTCGGCCGCGGAGGCCCTGCTATGTCGCTGCACCGATTCCTAAGCTCCCGCCCTGTCGTCCTGGGCGCCGCCCTCGTCGCGCTGACGCTGGCCGTGACCCTCGCCGGCCCCGCGGTCGCCCCGGCCCAGGCTGCTGCCACCGCCGCGGCCCAGGCCGTATCGACCACGGGCGCGGCCACCCCCGCCCGCATCCTGAGCACCCCCTCCGGCCGCTGCCTCGACGTCACCGGCAACGTGGCCACACCCGGCACGGGCATGAACATCTACGACTGCAACAACCAGCCCAACCAGGGCTGGACGTTCAGCACCGCCGGCGAGCTGAAGGCCTTCGGCGACACCCGCTGCCTCGACGTCGCCAGCCACGTCACCACCTCCCCCGCACGCGCACAGATCTACACCTGCAACGGCGGCGCGAACCAGAAGTGGCGACTGAACGCGAACGGCACGATCACCGGCTTGGAGTCGGGCCTCTGCCTCGACGTCACCGGCGGCGCCACAGCCAACAGCACCCCCGTGGGCATGCTGACCTGCAACGGCAGCGCCGGCCAGAAATTCAGCACCAGCCTGGTGCCCGACACCACCCCGCCGAGCATTCCGGGCGACGCCCACATCAGCACGCTCACCTGCAACAGCGTCGGCTTCGGCTGGACCGTCTCGACCGACAATGTGGGCGTCACCTTCTACGACGTCTACCACGACGGCCAGCTGATGACCTCGGTGGCCGCCCCAACCCGCCGCGCGAACCTGAGGGTGGTCGCGGGTGCGACGTGGGGGCTCTATGTGAATGCACGGGATGCCGCGGGCAATGTGTCCCAGGCGAGCCAGACGGTGTCGATCACCCCTCCCAACTGCCAGGCCGACACGCAGCCGCCCACCGCGCCGACCGGGCTCACGGCAGCCGCCTCGGGAACGGCGGTCACACTGAACTGGAAGGCCTCGACCGACAACATCAGCGTTCGGGCCTACGACATCTATCGCGGTTCGGTGAAGGTCGGCGCGGTGACCGGCACGGCATCCGCGGCCCCCGCCACCACGTTCGTCGACAGCGGACTCGCCCCGGCGACGACCTACGGCTACTTCGTCGTCGCGCGGGACAGCCAGGCGAACGTGTCGACGCACAGCGCCTCCGTGTCAGTGAAGACCGGCTCCGGATGCGCCCAGGCCGTCTGCTCGGTCAGCCAGGTCGGCGTCGACACCGACATCCCGTGGGGCCTCGTCACACTCGCCGACGGGTCGATCCTCTACAGTCGGCGGGACGCCCACGACATCACCCACCTGAACCCGGCGACGGGGGCGAAGACGACCCTCGGGACGGTGCCGAACGTCGAGAGCACCGACGGTGAGGGCGGGCTGCTCGGGCTGGCGATCGCCCCCGATTTCGCATCCACGCACTGGCTCTACATCATGCACACCACCGCGACCGACAACCGCATCGTTCGCATCAAGGTCGAGAACGACACTCTCGTGGCGTCCAGCGAGCAGGTGCTGCTGACCGGAATCCTCCGCAACAAGTTCCACAACGGTGGGCGCCTGCGCTTCGGCCCGGACGGGAAGCTCTACGCGAGCACCGGCGACGCCCAGAACGGCGACAACGCGCAGAACCTCGCCTCACTGAACGGCAAAGTGCTGCGGATGAACGCCGACGGCACCGTGCCTGGCGACAACCCCTACGGCAACTACGTCTGGAGTTACGGCCACAGGAACCCCCAGGGCCTGGCATTCGACTCGCAGGGACGCCTCTGGGAGCAGGAGTTCGGAAACAGCGTGATGGACGAGACGAACCTCATCGTGCGGGGCGGCAACTACGGCTGGCCAGCCTGTGAGGGCACGACGGGTACCTGCGGCACGGCCGGCTACCGCGCCCCCGCACAGACGTATCCCACCTCAGAGGGCTCCTGCTCGGGCATCGCGATCGTGCGCGATGTGCTCTATGTGGCGTGCGAGCGGGGCACCCGGCTCTACCGGGAGGTCATCTCGGGCACCGCCCTGACGAACGTGCAGGTGCTCTTCAACGGCACCTACGGGCGGCTCCGCACCGTCGAGCCTGCGCCGGGCGGAGGGCTCTGGCTGACGACCAGCACTCTCGGAGACAAGGACAGCGTGCCGAACAACAGCGACGAGAAGATCCTGCGCGTCACGCTCGGCGGCTGAACGACTCGTCAGCCGCCCGGCCCGCCCGACCGCGCGGCTGAATAAGCTGTCGTCATGACCAACGTTTCCGACCTGTTCGATGCATCCGTGTGGATGCCCGTCGATGGCTTCTCCGACCTGACGGACATCACCTACCACCACGACACCGCGGGCAGGGTCGCCCGGGTGGCCTTCAACCGGCCGGAGGTGCTGAACGCGTTCCGCCCGCAGTCGGTCGACGAACTGTTCCGGGTGCTCGAGGATGCCCGCCAGAACACCCGCATCGGCGTTGTGCTGCTGACCGGCAACGGCCCCAGCCCGAAGGACGGCAAGTGGGCGTTCTGCTCGGGCGGCGACCAGCGCATCCGGGGCCGCGACGGCTACCAGTACAAAGACGGTACGCACTCCACGGGCCGGCTCCACATCCTCGAGGTGCAGCGCCTCATCCGGTTCATGCCGAAGGTCGTCATCGCCGTGGTCCCGGGCTGGGCAGCGGGCGGCGGTCACTCCCTCCACGTGATCTGCGACCTCACCATCGCGAGCGCGGAGCACGCCCACTTCAAGCAGACCGATGCCGATGTCGGCTCGTTCGACGGCGGCTACGGCAGTGCCTACCTCGCCCGGCAGGTGGGGCAGAAGGTCGCCCGCGAGATCTTCTTCCTCGCCGAGGAGTACAGCGCCCAGCGCGCCTACGAGATGGGCGCCGTCAACGCGGTCGTGCCCCACGCCGAGCTCGAGTCGACGGCCTACGCCTGGGCGAACACCATCCTCGGCAAGTCGCCGACGGCGATCCGGATGCTCAAATTCGCGTTCAACGCCGTCGACGACGGGCTCGTGGGCCAGCAGATCTTCGCAGGCGAGGCGACCCGGCTCGCCTACGGAACCGACGAAGCGGTCGAGGGCCGGGACTCGTTCCTCGAGAAGCGCGAGGCAGACTGGGGCCCCTACCCCTGGCAGTTCTGACGCGCCTCGAGGTTTCGGCAGCGGGCCAGCGCGGGCGACGGCGCAGCCAGCTTCGAGCACACATCCGCAGAGCATTCTCAGACTTGTGTGTTATTCTCTCCTCAACACGGCTAGTCGCTATCCCTTCACCGGGAGGCGGCTAGTTTTCTTTAACATGCACTCCGACAGTACCTACACCAAACCGTATCTGACCGTACGCGAGCAGGTCACGCTCCTCGCCTCTCGCGGCATGGATGTGGGCGACCGCGCTGAGGCGGAAAGCCTGCTGACGCGAATCGGGTACTACCGCCTTTCAGGGTATTGGTACCCCTTCCGCGAGCGTCTTGTCGACGAGATCGGCCACGCGATGGTGTCGTCGACCTTCCTGCCCGGGACGATGCTGCAGCATGTCTGCGCCATCTACGACTTCGATCGCGACCTTCGCACAGCGATCTTCGAGGCGCTGGACACTGTCGAAATCGCACTTCGATTCCAGATCGGCCACACCTTGGGCCGTCGAAACACGTTTGCTCATCGCGATCCGGCGTCCTTGAACCCGGCTTTCGCTGCAGTGCGTCCAGAACGAACAGCTGTGACGAGACATCAGGAATGGCTCGTGCGATTCGACGAACAGGAACGCCGTTCCCGAGAGGCTTTCGCGGCGCATTTCCGCGCCATATATGGCCCACACCTTCCTGTGTGGGTGGCGACCGAGGTCATGTCCTTGGGAACTCTCGGACAGCTGTACGACGGTGCCTCCGAAGATGACCGTGCCTCCATCGCTGTCGGTTTCGATCTTCTGGGGAAGGACGGCAAGGGTGACGTCGCCCTTCTGTCCAACTGGCTGAACCACATCAGGTACGTGAGAAACCTCTGCGCCCACCATTCACGGCTTTGGAATCGTAGTTTCGACGTTGAGCTGGCCGCGGTGCCCCGCATCCCCGAACTGGCGCATCTGACCGAGAAATCGCGACGCCGACTGTACGGAACGATTTCCATCCTCTCGTTCCTCCTGGCTCGCATCACGCCTGAATCCGAGTGGCGCCTCCGTGTCCGCGACCTGATCCAGACCCGGACCCTGGAACTCAGAATCGATCTGGACGCTCTGGGTTTCCCAGCAGGATGGGGCGAGGCCAGCCTCTGGTCGGACAGTTATCGACGCGACCCCGCAACCACCAGACGCATCGGCCTGCTCGCTGGTCTCTCCGTCGCAAGCACTGCAACCCTGCGCGACCTCCTCCACAGTAGAGAGCCGAAGGGGCGACGGAGCTGGCTGAACTACCTCACGAAGCACCATGCCCTCATGTGGACATCGGTGGGCGAGGCTAAATTCTTTCCCACCTTTCAGATCGACGCCCGTTCTGGCGACATACATCCGCTCGTCGGTGCCATCAACGCTGATCTCTACGAGCACCTGGCCAGCACCCTCGATGACGACGACCGGCGATCGGGCGTTCTTGAATGGTGGGTCGCACCCTGCGGCGACCTCTCCGAAACACCTCGAGAGTTGTTCGAAGCGGGCAGACTCACGCTCTTGCTTGCCCGGACCGCCTTTCCAACCATTTGAGGCGGTTCTGACGCGCCGGCGGCGCGCCTCAGTAGTCGACGGCGTCGCGGATGATCGGGATGACCTCGATGCCCGCCTTCTGCAGCAGGTCGTCGAAGAGCGGGTCGCCGTCATCACTCGGTGAGAGTGGACACCGGGGGTGGATGCCCGACAGACTTCAGGCATGTCGAGATCCGCACGAATGGTCCGGCCCGGCCTCCTGTCATCCCGGGCCGCCTTCCGCCTGGCCGTAGTGGCCGCGATCCTGCTCGTGGTGCTGCTGGTGACGTCCGGAACGTCGTGGCCGTCGGCGATGCTCATCCGCGCCGTCTTCGAGGCCGGCGGGAACAGTGCCGTGAAGGAGATGGAACCCTTCGTGACCGACACCCCACTGACCGAGCAGCTCGACGTGCAGTACGGCGACGACGGGGTGGACACACAGTTGGATGCCTACACTCCCGCCTCGGCCACGAAGCCCCTTCCCACGGTGGTCTGGGTGCACGGCGGGGCCTGGATTGCGGGCAGCAAGGAGAACGTGGCACCCTACCTGCGCATCCTCGCGGCGCACGGGTACACGACGATCGGCGTCAACTACTCGCGGGGCCCCGAAGCCACCTACCCGACCGCTGTCTTCCAGCTGAACGATGCCCTGGGCTACATCAACAGCCATGCCGCCGAGCTGAACGTCGATCCCACCCAACTGGTCCTGGCGGGTGATTCCGCCGGGGCCCAGCTCGCCAGCCAACTGGCCGTGCTGACCGACAACGCCGACTACGCCAATCTGCTCGGCATCACCCCTGCGCTCTCCGCCAACCAGCTGCGCGGCATGATCCTGAACTGCGGCGTGTACGACATGACCTCGATGGCGGAGCTCGACGGTATCTTCGCGTGGGGACTCCAGGTCTCGCTCTGGGCATACACCGGCACGAAGAAGTGGTCGTCGACCTCCGTCGGCTCGACCATGTCGACGATCGACTTCGTCACGGCCGATCTTCCGCCCACCTACATCAGCGGCGGCAACGGCGACGAACTGACCTGGCTCGAGTCGGTGCCGATGAGCAACGCTCTGAAGGCCCGCGGGGTCGATGTCACCGAGCTGTTCTGGCCGGCCGACCACGAGCCACAGCTCCCCCATGAGTACCAGTTCCACCTGAAACTGCCCGACGCGCAGGCCGCCCTCGCGCAGACCGTCAGCTGGCTCGCCGCTCACACGACCCAACCGCAGGAGTAGATCCCGCGGCGCGACTCGCCGCACCGCGCGGGGGCGGCTCGCCGCACCGCGCGGATCAGTCGCCGCGCGCCGCCCTCGCCCGCGCCTTGATCTCGCGGATCACATCGGTCTTGGCCTCCGCGTATTCGTTCATGTCGTTCCATTGCCGGCTGAGCAGCTCCCGCTTGGTGCTCTCGTAGAGGGCGCGGTCGCGCGGGTCGCCGCGAAGATGGTCGCGGAGCAGGAGGTACTCCCCTACGGCAGGGGCGTTCCGTTCGTAGATGTGCAC
This sequence comes from Subtercola boreus, assembly GCF_003399625.1. Classification (GTDB taxonomy): domain Bacteria; phylum Actinomycetota; class Actinomycetes; order Actinomycetales; family Microbacteriaceae; genus Subtercola; species Subtercola boreus_C. The sequence continues at coordinate 49,033 of NZ_NBXA01000028.1, forward strand.
GTGGACATCCCGTTCCGGTGTGCGCACGAGACGATGCCCGGGCTCCCGCACGCGCAGCTCGTATCCGGCGGCCAGCAGAGCCGGGAGGTAGTCCTCCTCGGCGGTGATGTCGTCGACCGTCACGACGATGTCGACGATCGGTTTCGCGGCCAGCCCCGGAACCGACGTGGAACCGATGTGTTCGATGTCAGTGCGCACAGCCGAGAGCGCTTCCGCGATGCGTCGCCGGTGATCGAGGTACGCGCTGACCCAGTGTTCGTCGTAGCTGTGGAGTTCGAGTCTCCCCGCCTCCGCGCCGCCGATGATCTCGACCGTCGTCACGTCGATCCGAGCCTCGTCCATGTTCTCAGGCTAGCGGGAGCGACTGGACCGGCACATTTGGCGGCCAGTGACGCGCCCCCGTCGTTGGCGGGGGCTAGCGTGGGGGGCATGAACACCCGAGCCGCACTTTTCGTCGTTGCCGCCGCCGCCCTCACCGTCACCGGATGCGCGGCCGGTCAACCCGCGCCGACCGTGACCACGACGACCACCGTCACCTCCGCACCGACGGCTCCCGCGACATCCACCGCCACCGGCACCCCCACCCCGACTGCCACGGCGGGTGGCCAGGTCGACCCGGACGCCCCGGCCGGCCAGTGTGCCGACAGTGCGCTGGCTGTCGCCGTCACCCCGGCCGCGGGCGGCGCGGCAGCGGGGTCCGTCTTCTTCACGGTCGACTTCACCAACACGGGCGCGGGCGCCTGCGACCTCCGCGGCGCACCCGGGGTCTCGATCGTCGGCGACGGCAACGGCACCCAGCTGGGCTCCCCCGCCAGGCAGACCGACCAGACGCTCGCCACGGTGACCCTGCAGCCGGGCCAGAGTGTCTCCGCCCCGCTCCAGCAGACCAACATCGATGCCGCCGGCGGGCCCCTCGCCGGCAACTGCACTGTCGTCCCGGGCGACGGCTACCGCATCTACCCGCCGCACTCGTTCACCGCGTTCTTCGTGGCGTCCGCGGGCATCCTCGCCTGCAGCAACACCGTCGACTGGATGAACGTGGGACCGGTCGCCGCACCCTGACCCCGCGTGACCAGTCTGGAGGAAGCCGACCAGAGGAGCCCCGTGACCACCACGAACACGTACGCCTTCAGCGGGAAGACCGTCATCGTCACCGGGGCCGGCTCCGGGATCGGCCGTTCGATCGCGCGACACTTTCTCGGTAACGATGCGAACGTGGTCGTCTCGGGCCGACGTGCGGAAGCCCTGGCGGAGACGATCAGCGGGTTCCCGGATGCCCGCACCCTGGTCATGCCCGGCGACATCGCCGCGCGAGCCGACGTCGACGCCCTCGTTGCGACGACGGTGGAGCGTTTCGGGGCCCTCGACGTGCTGGTCGCCAACGCGGGCGTGTATTTCGGCGGAGAGATCGACGAACTCACCGACCCGCAATGGGCGACGCTGAAGGGTACGAACATCGACGGGGTGGTGTTCTCGGTGCAGGCGGCCCTCCCCCACCTCGTCGCCTCACAGGGCAACATTGTTGCCGTCTCCTCGGTCTCAGGGCTCCGGGGCGACTGGGGCCAGGCCGCCTACAACGCCACCAAGGGTGCGGTGAACGCGATGGTGCAGTCGCTCGCCCTCGACCTGGGCGCCCGGGGCGTGCGAGTGAACGCTGTCGCCCCGGCCTTCACCCTCACCGAGATGACCGACCACATGGCGGCGACCCCCGAAGCGCTCGCCCCGTTCACGAACCGCGTCGCCCTGGCGCGCCCCGGCACGCCCGACGACATCGCACCCGCCGTGCTGTTCCTGGCGAGTGCGGATGCCGCGTACATCACGGGCGCGATCCTCGCCGTCGATGGCGGAACGAGCGCGTCCACGGGCCAGCCCCACGCCGGCTGAGCACAACGTCGGCTGAACACAACGCCGGCTGAGCCCTGTGCCGGCTGAGCAGCACGCCGGCCGAGCATCCTCAGCCGCCGAGCACCCCGTCGACGAAGTCGGTCACCGTGCCGAGCACCTCGTCCCGGTTCGTCTCGTTGAACACTTCGTGGCGCGCCCCGGGGAAGATGTGCTCGGTGAGCGCCGAACCCGCGATCACCTCGATGCCGGCACGACTGTCGACGAGCGGCACGAGCTGGTCATCCGAGCCCTGGATCCAGAGCGTGGGAAGGGCGCCGAGGTCGCCGGAGCGGGCAATCAGCGCAAGGCCGGCGTTCAGCGCCTCGAGGGTCGGCCGTTTGAACGGACCGTGCCAGACGAGCGGGTCGGCCACGTACGCCTCGCCGACCGCAGGGTCGCGCGAGAGGGTCGACGGTTCGATGGGGGTGTCGGGGATCGGGTCGAGCAGCAGCAGGTCATCCACCACCTGCCAGCGGCCGAGCACCGGGCCGGAGAGCACCAGCGCGGCCAGCTCTCCGCCGTAGCGCTGGGCGAAACGCGCGCCGATCATGCCGCCCATCGAGTGCCCGATGAGCACGACGGGAAGGTCTGCCCGGCCGGCCGAGCCGGGTGCGGATGCCCGGGCGAGCTCCAACAGCGTGTGCAGGTCGGCCACGACATCCTCGTAGTCGCCGACGAGCACCCGTTCGCCGGCACTCTTGCCGTGGCCGACATGGTCGACGCCGTGCACGATCGCGCCGCGCGACACCAGCCAGTCGGCGACGTACTCGTAGCGCCCGATGTGTTCGCCGTAACCGTGCGCGAGCAGCACGACATACCGGGGTTCGGGGGCATCGCCGCGGTCGGCGGCACCGCCCCAGGTGCGGGCGACGCGTTCACCGTCGGTTCCGTCGAAGGTCCATTCGTTCGAGGTTGCCATGCCCCGAACATACGCCCGCCGGCCCGCCCGCGGAAGACCGGGCGGTTGCCGGATGCTCGAGTGGGCAGTTTCGGCCCGCAGATCGCCCCCAAGGGGCCCGAACTGCCCACTCGATCGTGGTGGTTCGCCTCGACGGGTCGCGCGCGGGCGGGCGGCGGAGGCGCGGGCGCCGGCGCCGGCGCGTCAGCCCATGTGCGCGGCGAGCTGCTGCTCGCCCTGCGGCAGCAGCTCGCTCTTCGAGCCGCGGATGAAGATCACGGCGATCACGGATGCCGCCACCATCACGATCGCAGCGGCGACGAAGACCGCCGAATAGCCGTCGGTGAAGGCCGCGAACATCGGAACGCCCGACTCGAGGGATGACTTCTCGACACCGGCGTAGATCGCAGTGAACACGGAGACACCGATCGATCCGCCGATCTGAAGCGCTGCGTTGACGGTGGCGGATGCCGCACCGGCGTCGTGCGGAGCAACACCGGCCAGGGCGAGGTTCTGCAGCGTGACGAAGAGCATCGAGAGCCCGATGCCGAGCAGCACGAGCCCGGGCAGCACCTCGGTGAAGTAGTTGCCGCCGGGCGTGATGCCGCTGAGGTACCAGAGGCCGGCCGCACCGACGAGTGGTCCCACGATGAGCAGGGGCCGCGGGCCGATCTTCGGCAGCATCTTGGTGAGGAACGGCACGACCAGCAGGATCACGATGGTCATCGCGACGTTCGCGAGCCCCGCCGTGAGCGGGCGCATGCCGAGCACGATCTGGAAGTGGAACGTGAGGTAGAGCGTGGCGCCGATCAGCACACTGCCGATGATCGCCTGGATGAGGAACGCTCCGCCTCGAACCCGGTCGGCCACGACCCGGAGCGGCAGGAGCGGCTGCGCCACTCGGGACTCGATCACGACGAAGAGCACCAGGAGCCCCGCCCCGAGCGCGAGGAAACCGATGGTGTTGGCCGAACCCCAGCCGTCTTCCGCGAGGCTGAAGCCGTAGACCAGCGAGCCGAGGCCGAGGGTGACAGTAATGGCGCCGCCGATGTCGAGGCGGTTCTCGCCCTCCGATCGGCTCTCACGCAGGTACAGGATGCCGCCGATGAATCCGATGACCACGAAGACCACATTGACGAGAAGGCACCAGCGCCAGCTGGTGAACTCGGTCAGCACACCGCCGAGGATGAGTCCCACCGCCGCGCCGCTACCACCGATGATGCCGAACACGGCGAAGGCGGTGTTGCGGTCCTTGCCCGAAGCAAAGGTCACCGTGAGCAGGGCGAGCGCGGCCGGGGCCAGCAGCGCGGCGAACAGGCCCTGAAGCCCCCGGGCGATCACCAGCTCGGTGCCGTTCTGGGCGATCCCGCCGAGCGCCGATGCGATCCCGAAGCCGAGCAGGCCCACGAGGAACGCCCGCTTGCGGCCCCAGTAGTCGGCGACACGGCCGCCGAGCAGCAGCAGCGCGCCGAAGACCAGAACGTAAGCCGTCACGACCCATTGGCGCTCGAGGTCGCTGAGCCCGAGCTCGGCCTGGGCATCCGGAAGCGCGATCGTGACGATGGTGGCGTCGAGCACCACCACGAGCTGGGTGAGCGCGAGAACGGCGAGCGAGAGCCACCTGTTGGGCAGGCGGATCGCGTTCGGCAGGCGGAGTGCGTCGGACATGGAGAAACCCCCAGGCTTCTGAAGAAACGAAGATGCTGGAGGTTTCGAGCCTCGGATCTGCACGACACTCTGTGCCCGCCTGACCGTCCCCAGACCACGTGGTCGGGCAGGTCTTCATCCTACAGGGCGCCCGGCTGGGGCGGGGGGCGACTGGTGTCAGAGGGCTCGCAGCTGGTCGAACCGCTGCAGGATGAGGCCCTCCCGGAGGGCCCACGGGCAGATCTGGGCGACCGCGATGCCGAGGCCCGAGAGCGCGGCCTCCGCCACGAGGGCCGCAGCGAGCATCTGTTTCGCGCGAACATCCGAGACCCCCGGCAGCTCAGCCCGGTCGGCCACACTCATCGCTGCCAGGCGGTTCGCCCAGAGCGTCAGATCGCGGAGGTGCAGCTCGCGTCTGACGTACGGGCCCGCCGCGCGCGGTGCCGCCCCCGTGATGCGTGCCAGCGACCGGAACGACTTCGAGGTCGCCGCCACGATCGTCGCCGGTTCGAGTTGCCTGAGCGCCGCGATCGGCTCCTCGAGCGTCTCGCGGATGTATCGCCTCGCCGCCTTCACGCTCTTCGCGCTCGGCGGATCGCCCGGCAGGTGGTCCCAGGTCAGTCGGCCGGCACCGAGTGGCACCGACAGCGCGAGCTCCGGATGCTCATCCGCCCCCATCGCGAGCTCGAACGACCCGCCGCCGATGTCGAGGTTCAGGATGTTGCCCGAACCCCAGCCGTACCAGCGCCGCACAGCGAGGAACGTGGCCGCCGCCTCATCCGGCCCGCTCAGCTCGGCGAGTCGGATGCCCGTCTCCACATACACGCGGGCGAGAACCGCCTCACCGTTCGCCGCCTCACGGATGGCCGACGTGGCGAACGCCAGCAGGTCTTCGGCGTCGTGCGTGCGTGCGAAGGCAGCCGCCTCGGTGATGAAGTCGAGCAGCTCGCGCTGGCCCTTCTCATTGATCGCCCCGTCGTCGTCGAGGAAGGCCACCAGCTGCAACGCCCGCTTGAACGAGCCGAACGGGATCGGCCGTGCCCCCGGGTGCGCGTCGATGAGGAGGAGGTGCACCGTGTTGGATCCGATATCGAGAACGCCAAGCCGCATAGGTCGAACCTAGCGCCTCACCCCGCCCGGAGCGCTAATGTGTCGAGTGCGCCACGACGGGGTCGCCCCCGGGCGAGCGACCCCTACCCAGCGCAGTGCACCCCCTCGAAAGGCTGACCGTGACCGACATTCATGATCCCCAGCGCGATCCGAACCGTCTTCCCGCCGGTGCCGCGGCACCCGGCTGGTACCCGACCGCGCCGGGCTCGCCGACGTTCCGCTGGTGGGACGGCGTGCAGTGGACCGAGCACCTCCAGAACCAGCCGTACGTCGCGTCTGCGGCGACCTCGACGGTCACCGCGTCGACGCCGGTCTACAACGTGTTCATCTGGCTCTTCACGCTGCTGCCGGTCGTGTCACTGCTCTCCCTCATCCCTTTCAACCTCAGCGCGGTGATGGAGCAGTCGATGCGCCAGGCGCTGGCGAACCCGGGAAGCCGGAGCTTCGGCAGCTCGTACATGCTCACGCCGGGGTACCTCCTGATCCAACTGCTGAGCTTCCTGATCTGGGCCGGGATGGTCGTGTGCGCCTACTTCGACTGGAGACGCCTCGGCCGCCTGGGCTTCGCGCGCCGGTTCCACTGGGCGTGGGGCTTCCTGACTGTCGTCTACCTCATCGGCCGTACCGTCATGGTGCGAAAGGAGAGCGGCCGCGGCCTCGCCGTCATCTGGGCCTACATCGGATTGGTCGTCGTGACCTTCATCGTGGTCGGGGTGCAGGTCGTCTCGGCCCTCTCCACGATGGGACAGCTCATTCAGCAGTACCGCTGACGCCTCCGATCGGCCGGTCTGAGCTCGGAAGAGAGCGCGGCCGTATGCTGGAGCGCATGACAGAGGTTTCCCACGCGGTGCAGGCCGGATCGCGGATGCGGCGCCCGGGGGTCGTGACGCTCGTCGTCGTGCTCACCTACGTCGCGGGGCTGTTCGACGTGCTGCTCGGCATCCTCGCGATCTTCGCGCGCTACCTGCCCGAGGTCATCGAAGACGGCGAGGGCATACGCCTCGTCGTCACCCTCGTGGGTGCGGCGACGCTGCTGTTCGGTCTGCTCACCGTCGCCCTGGCTTCGGGCATCGCAAGGGGCGACCGCGTCGCGCGCTGGTGCGTCACCGGGCTCCTGCTGATCAGCTTCGTGCTCACCGCCGTGTATTTCATCGCCGACACCGGCCAGGGCCCCGCGGGGATGATCGTGCAGGCGGTGATCTCGACCGTGGTCATCCTGCCGCTCTGGATCGGCCGGGGCGGGCGTTACTTCGCCGCATCCACCGTCCCGGTCTGAGCTGAGGGCGCGCCCGCGGCCGGACGGTGCAGCAGGCTCCGGTTCGCGGCCTGGCCGCCGAGCATCCTCATCTCGTCGCGCCTTGTCAGCCGACGATGCACGAACCGCACGATCTCGATGAGCCCGATGCAGCCGGCCGAGACGACCAGGATGAGCGCGGCGGTCTCGAACGACGGGTCGACGAGCTGCAGGAAGTCGCCCACAATCGGAATCGTGTAGACGAGCACGAGCCCGATCATCATCGCGCCGATCACGACGGTCTTGAACGGGGTGACCGGGCGGGAGAGCACCACGAGTATCCAGAGCCCGATGACCGTGAGGATGAGCGTCGAGCCGGTGCGGATCTCGGCCTGGGGCGTTCCGAGGTTCGCCGAGACGACGGCGAAGACCGCCAGACCGAGCGTCACGACGGCCCCGGCCGGAAGGGCGAAGGTCAGTGAACGCCGCAGGAAACCGGGAATGTACCGCTTCGCATTCGGCAGCAGCGCGAAGAAGAACGCGGGGATGCCGATGGTCAGCCCGTCGGTGATCGAGAGCTGGCGCGGCAGGAACGGGAACGGGAGAAGCAGCACCCCGAACACGAGCGCGAGGAATGCGGCGTAGGCCGTCTTCGTGAGGAAAAGCATCGAGACGCGTTCGATGTTCGCAATCACCTGCCGCCCCTCGGCCACCACGTGCGGCAGATGCGAGAATCGCCCGTCGAGCAGGATGAGCCGGGCCACGGCCTTCGTCGCTGCGGCGCCCGAGTTCATGGCGACGCCGATGTCGGCCTCCTTGATCGCGAGCGCGTCGTTGACGCCGTCGCCGGTCATGGCCACGGTGTGCCCGGCCGCTTTCAACGCGACGACGATCCGCTTCTTCTGTTCGGGGGTGACCCGCCCGAAGACCGTCGTGGTCTCGAGCAGGGCGATCAGGGCATCCTGGTCTTCGGGCAGTTCGCGCGCATCGAAGCCGTGCGGTGCGTCGAGGCCCACGTCGCGGGCGATGGCGGCGACGGTCTGTGGGTTGTCGCCGGAGATCACCCGCACCGCGACCCCCTGCGCCGCGAAGTAGTCGAGCGTCTCACGGGCGTCGGGCCGGATGTTCTCGCGGAACGTCAGCAGGGCGACGGGCACGGCGTCGGCTGGCACCGTCTCGTCGTGGGTGGGCGTGCCGTGCGCCAGCACGAGGGTGCGGCGGCCTGTTGCGGCGAGCTCGGTGGCGCGGGTGGCGAGCGCAGCCCCGTCTGCCGGGGCGCCCACCTCGGTGCGGCCGGCATCCGGGAACACCATCTCGGGGCCGCCGAGGATCCACATCCCATCGTCGAACACGACCGCGCTCCACTTGCGGGCAGAAGAGAACGGTACGGTGCCGACGGGCGCGGTCGAGGGCTGATCACCGAACTGGGAGCTCAGGCTGCGGGCCGTGGCGTTCGCATCGTTCTGCACGCCGTACCAGGCCAGAACCTGCTTCCAGCCCGGGTGGGCGTCGTCCGGCTGGGTGCCTGCGACCGGATGCGCGCCGTCGAACACGATGTCACCCTGGGTGAGCGTGCCGGTCTTGTCGAGGCAGATGATGTCGATGCGCGCAAGGCCCTCGACGGCTGGCAGCTCCTGCACGAGCACCTGCTGGCGCGAGAGCTTCACCGCGCCCACCGCGAACGTGATGCTCGTGATCAACACCAGCCCGAGGGGCACCGCGGCCACGACGGAGGCGATCGTGGCGACAACCGCGTCCTTCCACCGCCCGCTGGCAATCGCCTCGCCCCAGCCCCCCTGCGCGAACATCTGCGAGTTCAGCACGATCAGGGCGAGCGGGCCGATGATCCAGGTGATCCACTTCAGCACACGGTTGATGGATGATCGAAGCTCAGATGTGACCATCGAGAACTTCCTGGCCTCATTCGCGATGCGATTGGCGAAGGAGTCGGCCCCGACCCGCACCACCACGGCGCGGCCCTCGCCGCCCACCACGATCGAGCCGGAGAGCACCTCCGTGCCCGGAGTCTTCTCGACGGCATCGGATTCGCCGGTCAGCATGGACTCGTCGAGCTGGAGGCCCCGGGCATCCACCACCCGGCCGTCGGCCGCCACCTGGTCTCCGGCGCGGAGCACCAGCAGGTCATCCAGAACCACATCGGCGATGGCCACCTCGAGTTCGGCGCCGTCCCGCCAGACCCGCGCGCTCGGCGCGTTCAGCAGGGCGAGGCGGTCGAGTGCGCGCTTGGCGCTGTACTCCTGCACCGTGCCGATCACGGCGTTGGCGACGGCGCTGAAGCCGAACAGGGCATCCTGCCAGCGCCCGACCACGAGCAGCACGAGGAAGCAGGCCGCGACGATGCCGTTGAAGAGCGTGAGCACGTTCGCCCGCACGATGCTCCAGATGCTGCGGCTGGAGTTCTGGACGAACGCATTGGTGCGTCCGTCGGCGGTGCGCTCGGCGACCTCGGCCGCGGTGAGGCCCCTGGCGTCGGCGGGGTCGGTCGTGGTGCCGCGTGCGGGGGCATCGTCGGCGCCGGGTCGCACGTCGGTCTGGTCCATGGGGCTATTCTTCTGGCGCGCGTGCCGGAGCGCCAGCGGCGGGAATGCCGGCGGCTGTGGGAATGCCGGCGGCAGTGGGACTGGCAGCCGATATCGGGGGGATGTCGACAGGGCTGCCCCAGCGAGTCCACGCTGTGACGTAGATGCCGAGACCGGTCACCAGCGCGACGATCACCCACAGCACCACGAGGAAGTCGATCCACGAGCCGATCGGCGGAGAACCCGGGAGGAAGCCTCGGAGCGGGATGGTCGCGAAGAGCATGGCGCCGATCCAGCTCATGAAAGAGGGCTCGACCTTCCGCCGGCCGCGATAGACGGTGGTGGAGACGTAGAGCACAAGGGCTGCGATCAGCACCATCAGTCCGAGCAGGAGGATGCCGAAGGCGAGGGTGCTCCACGAGCGGGAGGCCGTGATGTCGACGGTGGGAATGGTCGCGGATCCGGTGGGGGCGACGATCTTCGGGTCGGAGATACCCCAGCCAGGCAGATAACCCTGCAGGTAGAACGTGGTCGGCAGGGCCTCGGCGACACCTCCCTCGGTGAGGTAGGCGAAGACAGCGAAGTCCTCCGGATGGTAGGTGTCGAACGGCCAGTTCTCGACAGCTCCCGGTGCGATCACGGTGATACTCGTTGTGCCCGGTATGGAACCTTTGGCGAAGCTGATCGTCGGGCTGCCGCTGACCGGTGTGACAGCGACCGTGATGCCTTGCGCCAGTGACACTCCGTCCGCACCGGTGAGCTCCGAGGATGGATCGAGCTCGAGCCGCATGGAGATGCTCTCTCCTGCGGCATCGACGCTCTGCGGCACGAGCAGGACTCTCACCCCGCCGGCGGGTGGATCAGCGATGGTGAGATCCGACCCGATCCGGCCGCTGAAGAGGTAGAGCACCCCGACCAGCGCGTAGACAACGACGACGATCGCCACGACGACCGCCATGCGGCGCGAGATGCGTGGGATGCGCGGGAGGCGCGGCTTCCGGGCCGCCACGGGGATGCTCACGTGCTGAGCCTAGCGACCGCCGGTCCCTCGACCAGTCTTCGACACCGTCTGGCCCGGCGGATCCTACTGACCCGGCTGTCCGTCCACACCGGGCACCCGATCAGCGCAGGAAGACCACGCCGTTGCCGAAACGCTGTTCGGCGAGCAGGGTGAGCCGGGCATCCAGACCCGCCGGGAGGAACCGTTTGCCGCCGCCGACGATCACCGGCGAGACGAACCGATGCACCTCGTCGACAAGCCGCGCGGCGAGCGCGTGGGCCGCGAGCGCAGCACCGCCGACGACGACGAGGTTCCGGCTCGCTTCGGCCCTCATCCGGGCCGCAGCCACGGGGTCGAATCGTGGCTCGAGGCGCGTGCGCGCGGTGTCGATGTCGGCGGGAACTGAGCCCGCGGCGTCCTCGATGTAGCCGCCGAGCGAGGTGATGCAGCAGTAGATCAGACTCGCCATGACGTCTGCCCGAGCGCTGACCCCTTCGCCTGCTGATGTGACTCCACGAGGGGCTTCTTCGGCTTCGGTTCCACGCTACCGAGATTTCCTCTGTATCTCCGGAAATCCTCCACAGGCGCCTCTATCGGCGAGTTCTCCACAGAAAGCTCCGCGCCCTCTGTTGCGGCTGCATCGAAGGTTCATTCTCTCCTTATGACTGTGTCGATCGATCCCCGGATGATCAGCGTTCGCGATGTCGAGCGCGCGGGAGGCCACCGTCGCGAACTGGCGCGTGCCTCGACCCGGGGAACACTCCACCGGCTCCGGCCCGGCGTCTATGTCGCCACCGACACGTGGCGCACGCTGGATGAGGCCGAGAAGTACCTCGCCGTCTGTCGCGCAGCATCCACCACCGTCGGCGCCCGTCCGGTGCTCTCGCACTGGTCAGCGGCGGTCGTCCACGGGATCCCGATCCTCGGCTCATGGCCGACAGACATCCACCGCCTCATGGAACGCACGTCGGGCGGGCGCTCCCGACCGGGAACGGTGGCTCACCCGACACGGCTCGACACGGCCGAGATCGTGGAGGTGAACGGGCTGCTCGTCACCACGGTGGCTCGCACGACGGCCGATCTTGCCGCCTGCGCCTCCTTCGGGTCGGCGGTCGCCTCGGCCGACTACGTCCTCCATCGCAAACGGAAGAGGCACCTCACAAGAGAACACATGCTGAATGCCATCGAGGTTGCGTGCGTCACCCGAGGCAGGCGCCGGGCTCACGCGATTCTCGAGTTCGCAACGGACCTCGCCGACTCGCCGGCCGAATCCGTGAGCCGGGTGAGCATGCACCTCGCTGGTCTCGTGATGCCCGAACTGCAGTCGGAATTCTTCGACGCCGACGGTTTCATCGGCGCGACCGACTTCCACTGGCCCGGAGTCCGGCTCGTCGGGGAGGTGGATGGCCGCCAGAAGTACCTCAAGCCCGAATACCTCGAGGGCCGCTCGCCGGGCGAGGTCGTCTACCTGGAGAAACTGCGGGAGGACCGACTCCGAAACATCGACCTCTCGGTGCGACGCTGGGACTGGCAGCGCGCCAACAGCCCGACACGCCTCGCGGCGCTGCTCCGCCCCGCGGGCGTCCCCCTCCGCCGCGGCGCCTGACGCGGCCCGCCGCCCCCGCGCCGTCGCCCCGCCCCGCCGCCCCGCGCCGCCAC
>NZ_NBXA01000029.1 GCF_003399625.1 Subtercola boreus
TCCCTGGAGTTTTATCATGACGAACATCACCCCTACTTCCGTTCCGAAGAGCCCGGCGCACAGCAGCTCGTCGACGGGTAAGAACACGATCGCTGATGGTGTTGTCGAGAAGGTCGCTGGTATCGCGGCCCGTGAGGTTGCTGGTGTGCATGACCTCGGTAATGCTGGTGCCCGTGCGGTTGGTGCGATCCGGAACGCGATCAATCAGCAGGACCGTGGCCAGGGTGTCAAGGTCGAGGTCGGAGAGAAGCAGGTCGCTGCGGACATCGTCCTGGTTGCGGAGTACCCTGTCGAGTTGCAGAAGCTCGCGGACGAGGTTCGCGCGAGCGTGACGGACGCCATCTCGACCGTGGTGGGCATGGAGGTCACCGAGGTGAACGTGACCATCTCTGATGTGTACATCCCGTCGGACGACAACGATGACGACACCGAGAGCCGCGTTCAGTGACCCCGACGAATCGGGGGATGCTTGTCGGCGCGGTGCTCGCGTTGACTGCTGTCGCGTTCGGTTTCTGGGCGATGATCCTCGTGGCGTTGTTCGTCGCGGTGGGGTATGCCGTGGGCCGGGTGGCTGAGGGCAAGCTCGATGTCCGCGGCGTGACGGACGCGCTCCGCGGGCGGCGGTCCTCGTGAGCCCGGCGGTGACGGCCGGCCACACGGTATCCGGTCATTCGGTATCCGGTCACTCGGTATCCGGTGACGCTGCGGTTGGTCGGAACACGATCGCGCCGCGCGCTGTGCGCCGTGTCGTGTCGGCCGTCACCGCGGAGCAGCTCGGCGTGGACGCGAAAGATGTCTCTGTCAGCCTGTCCGATCATGACGGCGACCTCACGATGACCGCGAGTGCGCCGATCCACGTCGCCCCGCTCGGTACGGGCGCCCGCCGGCCCGGGACGATCGTGGAGCGCCTCACCCGGGCGCAGACCACCATCCGGGAACAGAGCCTCACCCTGACGGGGACGTCGATCACGGAGATCGATCTGCACATCACGGGTGTGCAGTTGACGGAACGAAGGAGAGTGTCATGACCACCCCCGCTCTCTACAGAAGGGTCGTGCGACGCGAGTCGCGCTCCCCGCGTTCCGGGGCTGCGATCAGTATCGCTGTCATCCTGGTCCTCGCTCTGGCGTATCTCGGTGTCGAGTCGGTGCTCGCCGCGATCGGGCAGCGCCCGCTGCTGATCACCCCTCAGGATCTTGTGTCGTCCGTGTTGGCGGCAGCGTCATCACCGGTACCGCTTCTTGTCGCGATCGGCGCCGTGGTCGCTGTCATCGGTGTGGTACTGATCGTTGTGTCGTTCGCGCCGGGTCGTCGGGGTCGCCGGGGCAGTATCGGTGACCGGACGGCCGCTGTCGTCGATGACCGTGTCATCGCCCAGTCCCTGGCCCGCACTGTCAGTTACGCGGGTGATGTCGATCCCGACAACATCAGCGTCAGTGTCGGTGCGCGCACGGTGCGGGTCGATGTCACGCCCACGTCCGGGCGTGCTGTCAACCGGCAGGCGATCCAGGACGCCGTCACGCAGAGTGTCGGCTCCTACGACTACCGTCCGGCGCTGCGTTCGAGGGTGCGTATCTCGAAGAAGGGAAAGGTGGCCTGATGAATTCCACCAACCGTTTCCTGAACCGCTTGTTCCTCTTCGCCGTCGGACTGGTCCTGCTTGCTGGGGGTGCTGTGTTGGCGGTGGGGGCGTTGCTTCCTGACCTGCAGCAGCCGATCAGTGCGGGCGCGAAGAACGCGAACGGGCAGGTCGCGGGCACGTTCCAGGCGAACGCGTGGATCCTCTGGGCCACGGCGGCCGCCGCCGTGATCCTGATCGTGGTTTTGGTCTGGTTCGTGTTCCGGCAGGGCCGGGGCCGCACCCAGAACCTGCTCACCGTCAGACAGAACGCGACCGCGGACACCCCCACCGGCGGGGACCTCCTCGTCGATGTCACGGTCGCAGCGCAGGTCCTCGAGGACGCCCTGACCCGGGAGCCCGAGATCGCGGCGGTGGATGTCGTCGCGTTCCGGATCCGTCACGAGAACGTGCTACGGATCACCGCGCACGCCCGCCGGGGCGCGTCCCCGGTCCGGATCCGCACCGTCATCGACAATGCGGTCACGGAATGGGACGACGTCCTCGGACACAGCGTCCCGGTCGT
>NZ_NBXA01000030.1 GCF_003399625.1 Subtercola boreus
GCTGGTACAACGCCCGCCGACGCCACTCCGGCATCGGCTACCTCAGTCCATTAGAGTACGAACGCCGCCAGCTCACACTGGCAGCCTGACCAACCAACCACCTGTCCGGGAAACGGGGTCAGCCTCAGGTCTGAGGAGTGCGATCTGCGGCTGTGGGCTCGGTCAATCTGGTGATGGTGCTTTTTTCAACCAAGGGGAAGCGCGACTCCGCGGCGGAGAGCGATGCGTTGCGGTTAGTTTGGCGCGACATGAGCCGCGAGCAGATAGGTTAGCGCAATGAGCCTGCTTCTCGATGTGTTGCTAGCGCTCGTGCTCGTCTTCGTCCTCATGATGCTGATTGCTGGGCCGAACCGGTCACGCATGCGTGCTCTGAAGCGGAGTCACCCGACGTCGCTTATTCTCACGGCCGTGACACCGCGAGGTTCACAGGTGGCTGGCCAGGAGTTGATGCGGGCCTGGTTCAAGAATCGAGGCGAACTGACCGTGCATTAGAACTGCAGTTCGTCTTCAGCAGCGGGATCGTGACTTATCCGTTAGTGATCCTCGGTAGCGGGATGCTCGGGCTGTTCCCGAAGTCAGACACCGAACTGGCAGAGATCAGTGAGCTATTGAAGAAGAGGATCGGATCCGCCTGAGGGACGCGGGAAACCTCGGTAGCCGACGTCGATCGTGAGTCGGACTCGGCTGGGCCAACAGCGGCGTACCCATCGAGACCGTCGTGCCGGGTAGCCTTCGCGGAAGAGAGCCCAAGACTGTGGTCGCGCACCTGTGACGGCGTCAAGTCTCTGACCACCTGTCGTGACGGTTCCTGGGGGAGGTACTGATTGAGGCGATTGCGCTGACGGGTCCGAGGGGCACGACGAACCCCGCGCTCGGCACTTCACTCGAGGAGTCCGGAAAAGAAGTCAAGAAATTGTGGTGAAGCGTGAACTTTTTAACCGCGGGGGTGCAAAACCTGTTGTGAGCACTGACAGCGACATCATTCTCCGCTCCGGGACATCCCCGGAGCTCTTCGGGCAGCTCTATGAAAGACACGCAGCCACAATCCATCGTTACGTGGCCTGTCGCGCCGGCGCGCAGGTCGCCGATGACATCATGTCCGAGACTTTCCTTGTCGCGTTCGACCGGCGAACGAAGTTCGACCTGGCGTGGGCGAGCGCGCTGCCGTGGCTCTACGGGATAGCGACGAACCTGCTGAAAGCGCATCGCCGGGTAGAAGCCCGCACCCTCCACACACTCATCACCGCAGGCTTGCAACACGACGCCAGCTCCCGCAATGAAAAGACGCCGCCAGAACGCTCCGACGACATGATCGATGCGCAACTGGCCGTCCGAGCTCTCGGCCCGGCGCTGGCCACGATGCGCTCCGGTGACCGCGACACCTTGTTGTTGCACACCTGGGCGGGCCTTGATTACGCCGGGATCGCGATCGCGCTCCAGATTCCCGTCGGAACCGTGCGATCCCGGTTGAACCGGGCACGAAAAACTCTCCAGGCCGCGGCCGCCATCATCGACCCGGCACGCACCCGGCTGACAGGAACCAACTCATGGACCAACTGACCGCACTCCGGAACCTCGGCGACACCGTTCCCGCGCCCACCGACCACGCTCTCGCACTCGGACATGCCACACTTCTCCAGCACATTGCCGACACCGCAGCCACGCCCGCCCGCTTGCGCAAAACCCGACGACATGTCGCAACGATCAGCACAGACGAGCCAGCCTTCGCGCCTGCACGGTCAGTGCCACGGCCTGCACCGCACCCGATACCGGAAAGACATCGCGTGCGCAACGCGTTCATCGCGCTCGGCGGGATCGCTGCCGCAGTCGCGGTCATCACCCTCGTCCTTTCAAACACTCTCGGGATCGGAGGGTGGCAGAGCGGCGGCATCAGCGCACCCAACACCAGCACCCCAGCTCCGCCCCACCACTTCGTGCTTCCTGACGATTGTGCGTCGCTTGTCGACCCGAGCATCATCGCCGAGTGGTCGGCGCGGTACGGGGACGCGCCTCTCATCTCTGAGCTGGGGTCTCCTATCGGCGGACCGCGCGTGGCTGGTGGGGACTGCTCCTACGGCGCAGCGGAGACAGCCTTCGCTTCTCTGAGCGTCTCGGTCACCGTCTTTTCTGCGGACAACCCCCGCGCAGCCAGTGAGCAAGGTCTCCAAGACCAGGGGATGCAGTCAGCAGTCCAGCCGGACGGGTCGACGTTGTACTACAGCGATACTCCCGGCATCGACTTTGCAACCGCAGAGATGGTCCTCGTCGCAGACGAGGCTGTGATCTCTGTGCGTGTCAACGGTGTTTCCGCAGCAGACGGTCCGGGCTTGATGCCTCTTCTCTCAGGGTGGCTGGCGAAGGTCAGCGACCGGGTCGGACTGACTGCTCCCACAACGCCGACCTTCTCTTCCCCCCAGCCGACCAATTCCGCGCAAGCGGCCACCACTTTCCAGCTGCCGGCCTCCTGCGCCGGAGCGGTCGGTACGAGCATCCTGCCGGCATGGTCCCCTCGTTTCGGCGAAGCGACGACCATTGACGACAGTAGATATCGGGCTTTGGATGGTGGCGACAGTGTCGGGGTGCATTGTGCCTACGGTTCCAATCAGACGGGGAGGCTGCTGACCGTCATCGTCGGTACGATCGACACTGCCTCCGACGGCCGGCAGCGCGCAGAGGCGCAGGCACGGCTGATCAGTAACGCCGAACAGCCGCTCGGCAACGGCACACTGTTCGCCGAGCCCCTCGGCGGCGTCGGCGGCGAGCCGGTCTCCGCTTCCCTGACGCTGATCACCGACAAGGCGATCATCACTGTTGCCGCGCGAGGAACCGAACAGCGTTCGGCTGAACTCCTTCCCTACCTGCGGGAGTGGCTCGACGACATCGCCACGCGGACCGGAGCCAACTCGTGAACATCAGGGACGCCTTCGGCAAGCGGCGCCGACCATGCAAACCAAACAACGGACGAAAAAACCGTCGTGCAGGATCGTCAAATCAGCCCTGGGTTACTCCGTCGAACGTTCCAGCCGCCCTCACCCTGTGCGTCCTTCGGCATCGCCGTCGTGACCACCGTGTCTGGCTGCACGACAGAGATGAAGCTCACGGCACCTCCCACCCAAACCATCACAGCCACTCCGACCCCGACTCCTACCAACCCCCACGCCGACGGTGGCTTTCACGCCGGAACCAGCACCACCACCACCTCCGCTGCCCCCGACGCCGCCCAACGCAATGCTTTGACTGGGGTCCGGGAATCTAGCGTCGAACTCGGCGTATGTGGCTTCTGCCTGACTCCATTGACGAGCAGTCTCAGTCAGCCTGATGACTGATCTCAAACGGGAATTTACTGGCTCCCTGTCTCAGCTTGGTGCGGCTGCCAAAGTTGCGAAAACCTAGCGTTCCCGTCTGAACAGAGAACGAGGGCGTATGACGTGGGGCGAGCGATCGATGTCAGTCCTGCGATGGTCGCTGGACCGGATGAGCGTGCTGGCGTTTTTGCCAAGGCCACCATCCTGTGATTTCCAGCTCTAAGGAGAAGCTGAGGAAGGTTCGGATGAGCACGATTCCTGCCAGGGCGAGGACACCGGTGAATGTGGGAGCCACTGCCACTGTGCGGATGATGTCGGCAGCGACGAGCAACTCAAGCCCTAACAGAATGGAACGTCCGAGCTGTTGGCGGAATCGCGCGTAGAGATCGTTCCCGTCGCGGCGGAGAAAGCGCACGAGAAAGTTGGCCGCCGCGATGATGAAGCCAACGACGATTACACAGATGCGTTAAATCGCCGGACCGATCGTGTCCTGCATCCCTCGGGACGCAGGACGTCTCGCGAGGCGGTCGGTACCTCTTATGTGTGCGAGCTCGTGAGGCGAGAAATGTCTCGCATCCGTGTACCGGCACTGGGTGCTCGAATTCACCAGAACAGTGAAGGTTCGTTACGAGACAGTTCCCTTGGCAAGCGCGAACCATTGAGTTCACGTCTGCCTAACCGAAGAGTTCAACTTTGCCGCGCTGCATCCCGGTGACCGGACCCTAAGTGGGACGGTCGAACTCAGGTGCAGAGGCGAGGGTTAGAACCGATTCGTTGAAGCTACGGCCGGACGCGACCTTGAACCGCGGTAGATGAACCACGCGACCGATCCGATGACTGGTACCAAAGCAACTAGCCCCGTCCAAAGAACTCTTGACAGCAGGCCCTGGTTTTTTGACGTCCAGATCGTGCTCAGAGCCGCGACGATGAGGGTCAGGATCAGGGCAACTGAGACGATCCAGAGCATGTTGCCTAATTCCGGTAAGGCGGGATTGACCGCTTCGGCGAGGCCTACCTGATCAGCGTTAACCATGGGCCAACCCTCCGCTCAAGTCGAACGTATGTCAAGGAACGGACCATCGACGGGATACGTCACAGGATGGCGAGGGTCGAAATCAGTCCACCGCGCCGGCGACCCGCTCGGTAGCTTGAGCTCAGGTCGTATGGTCAGAACGTGCGGCGCGAAACACGCAGTAAGCGACCGTCTAACGGAACGGAACGGAACGGAACTGGGCGACGGCCCAGTCGCCCCTTGGGTATTAAGTGCGCCGAAGTGTAGAGGTGTAGTGGGTTTAGCTCTTGGCCCAGTTCTCTACGAGTTCCAGGTACCCGGCTACCCATGTGTCGTCGGCTTGGCCGATCCGATCGATAAGAAACTCGACATCGAACGACCTGTGCTGATTCCCGGCCGTAGCGCCGTTCCCTTCGAATGCCCGCCAGAGCGCATCTCCGTGCATTGCGATTAGCGTGTTGCCGACGTACCTAGCTGTCGCTGCACGGAGAGAAGGGTCGGCGCTGATCGGACCCGCATATTTCCGGAGGACATCCAACAGCGACCGAAAATCGGTCTGGTTGATCTCTATGTTGTTGTTGGCGCTGAACTTCAGGAACGGGGCATATCCGTCGACGTGCCTTACTTGGCTTCTGGACGGCTTCTTTGACGTGTATTGGACTCTTCCCCTGGCGATTGCTGCCGGCATGGGCTCGGCGGGACCTTCGAAGACGGTTTCGGGGAAGTCCGCGGCCGGGCGTTGGTCGATGGGTGTCACTGGGTCACGTACTTCGGTGAAGCGTTTCCGATGGCGTTCAGGAGGTAGGAGGCCCTGACTGCGAGCCGGTATCTCACCTCTGGTGAAACGGTGGCCGGGTCAGCGATGAACAGCTCGATGTCGGCGGCGTGGATCTGGGTCAAGTGGGAGATGTTGTCGGACGTCAGTCGGAATTGCACGGTCAAGGTCTCGAGGATGCCCCGGACCCGTTCGTCGTCGTCTATCTCGAACCCTGCGGTGAGCTGCGCGACCAGACTTGAGAGCCGTAAGGTCTGGTCGCTGGTGAGAATCGCCGGCGGAGTAGCCATGCCCGGAGTGCCCGTCGGGGTGACGGCCAAAAATGGTGTGAGTGCATCGCGGGGGATGCCGGTGATGGATTCGAAGGCTTCCGGGGAGAGACGGCCATCCGCGATGACGCGTCTCAGGATGTCACCTGTGTTAAAGGTTTCAGAAGTCATGGCAGGCGCTCTCTTTCTGTTGACGATGAGGAGCAGGGCAGTGAGTGCGGCCACGGTGGTGCAAGATTCGTTACCTGTTCGCGGGGCCCATTGGTCGGGTCTGGAAAGCGATGTCGAGGTGGGGGAGGTGTTCCCGGGCGATGACCGCTGTGAAGATGCGATCGCCAAGATCAGCCCCGACCGCATAGACGTGCGTGTCAGTATCAATGCGCATACCCGAGACCACCGTGCTGTCCAGTACAACCGGGGCGTGTTCGATGTGGCGCTTTGTCACCGGGGCGTCCAGTTCGCCCGGGAACCCGCCCACCACCCGTTCGTCGCGGAACGTGTTCCCTAGCACATGGTTCACATGGTCGACCAGGACAGATTCGGGTGTCTGCCACGCACCATCATTGGGCCGTGTTGTCAGGACCGCTTCCCACAACGTCGGGTAACGCATCAGCTTGACCCGTTCGATCATCCACTCCGGTAGAGGTTTGACCGGGGTCACCTCGAGCGAGGCCCTCATTTTCTCGGTCAGGTCGGCCAGATTCGCGGGGTCGTCACGGTTGGCCGGGTTTCGCCACAGGGTGTAGCTGATAGCGACCGATTCGACAGTGGTCGGGCCGCCGTTCGCAGACGAACTCACCGTGCCCACGCCCAGCTCTGTCAGCGCCGCCTGCTGAAGCATTTCGATTATCGGGCTTTGGAAACGTTCAGCGGCGCTGCTGATGGTTTCCGGGGCCGGGAAATCGATCGGGTCACGATCTGAAAGGAACATACTTCGAACCTAGCCAGTTCCGCCCATGCAGGGCGGAAGCTGAACGCATCCGCCCGTATTCCATCCTCGGACGTCAAATTGGACTTCAGGCTAAGAGTTCTCCTCGATACGACACGTCCGCGTAGTGTCGGACCTCGGAGTGGAGCTGATGAGCGATCGAGAGACCTTCTTCGTTCCAGCGCTCTTGCTGTTCTGGTGTGTCCCAGCTTTTTTCGTAGAGACGCTGCGCGTCCCACTCCTGGTGCCAGCGCCGTAGCCTGTCAGCAAGTTCCTCGGACAGTCCGTAGTCGCTTGGCTTCATCGAGTAGTTCGTCGGTCGTTCGGGGGTACTGCTCTCCCACAGCGACCACACGTTGCCATAATCAGGGGACAGGCGGATCACGCGACGAGTAAGTTCAGTGCCCATGCCCGCACTCTAATGCCATGACCCCGGGCCATCCGAGACCGGACCCATTGACGGGATACGTCACCGGACGACAAGGGTCGAATCAGTCCACCGCGCTGGCGACCCGCTCGGTAGCTCGAGCTCAGGTCGTCCGGTCGGAACGTGCGGCGCGAAACACGCAGTAAGCCACCGCCAACGAGCCGACACCTGCGAGTACCCAGGAGCCAATTGGTCCAGCTATCGGCCCATTGGTGCATTCGCCAGCGTCCGAGGCGTAGTCGACGCAGCTGCCCGCCTGGAGACCAAAAGAAAGAAGAAGTGTGACGATGGCTATCGCCATTGCAGCTACAACCCATGCCCACCTCATCGCTCAAGGATGAGCCTGTTTGTCGTCCAAGGGAAGGGCAAACACGGGCGAACCTGACAAACCACCTCTTGAGGCAAAGCCTAAGAACGATACGCGCGACGGTTGACGGACCCAATGCGGGACGGTCCGTAGATAGTCCTGGGGTCAGCCGTTCTCGTAGACGAAGGCGTAGGCGTTCTTAACTCAGCGCTCACTGACCGTGTTGTGACAGCGCCATTGGTCAGCCGTCCTGCGCCCAGGCCGTCGGTATCAGGATGTGTGTACGGAGACGATAAGACGGTCAGCGTCATCGGTTCCGATCAGACTGATCGAGCTCGCCACATTCTCGGAGGTTGGAATGTCCGTCCCTTTCGGGAGGGCCACCCTTGCGAGTAGAGATCAGTCGTTGCTCAAGAAGCCGTCGCCTTCGGAGGATTCGAGTACTTCACTGTTCGGGGGGAAGTTGTATCCGGTTTGGGTGCTGATGTCGGCGAGGCTGAGACCGGAACAGTTGCCCCAGATGTTGCAGTTGGCAGAGTCGCCTGCAGTGGAGGATGCGAAGTTGTTGATCGCCGTCGAGAGGATAAGAACAGCTGCTAAAACGACTGCTGACAGAGCGAGTACGGCAATCAAGAGGTGTCTCACGCTGCTTCGAGTGCCCGGTCTCATCGAACGAGTGCGCTCTGGGCCAACCATCTCATCAGTCATCAAACCCTCCCTCCAGGGCACTGCGCGATCGTTAGCTTGTCCGCTGCCACTGAAGGCCAAGGAACGTGCGTCGATGTCGAGTTCCAAGGTCGACTACCGGATCTTCAATCGAAGCTCGTCAAAAAGTCCAGGTTTCACCCACCAGCGAAGCTTTGTCGGAATCTAATCGATTGGTTCCCGGCTAGCCTGGGAAACCTTCTTCGCCGCCGGGTACACCGCCTTCGCTGTTGGTTGTGAAAACTTGAATGAGGGTTCGTCCCTGGTCGTCTGTTCCCGTGACGGTGATGGTGCTGAAGCGGTCGTATGAGGTGGGGAGGGGAGTGCCTGGGGGGAGGGCGACGTGCGCGGTGGCGCTCCACTCGTTGGTGAAGTTGTTGGCGCCGACGCTTGAGTCGAGGAGTTCGCTGCCGGGAGGGAATTCGTAGCCGGTGTAGGTCTGTATCGCGGCGAGGTTGTCGTTGTGGCAGTACCCGCTGGCGTTGCAGCCATCGGGCGGGCTGACGGCGTCCACGACATAGGAAATCCCACCGACCACGACACCGACAACGACGGCGAGGAGTACGCAGCCCAGAACGAGCGCGAGGATGAGGTTGCGTCTGGTCGATGGTCTCGCCTGGTCATTGTCAGGTAGATCCATCAGCCGGTGTAGATGATGTCGGTGGCTAGGCACAGATCAGGGTCGTGCATGATCGTGTTGTCGCGTACGACCTTCAGGGACTGGCCGACCTCGAGGTCGCCAGCGTGTCCCTCGAGGTTGGTGTTGGCGGAGTAGAGGTCGACGTAGCAGACCCCGAATCGGCCACCGATTCCGAGGACCGTGTCTCCCTGAGCGACGGTGTGGGTGAATGCGTCGAGGTTGACCTTGGTGGCCTTACCGGTTGCGAAGCTATCGGGCCCGGAATCTGCTGCTGGTGGGAGCAAAGCTTGTGGGCTGCTGGTCGGCGTCGGTATCGCGGTCTGAGTTGGGGCTATTGGTTCAGGGGCGGGGCCTGACGTGCAGCCTGTGACGGTCATTGCGGCCGCGACGAGAATAGCCACTGTGCACCCGAACGGGACCCCCACGTCTGTCATGAGCAAATAATCGCACGTGTGGCCGCTAAATTGTCGCCTTCGTGCTTTTGAGCGAAAAAGTATTCCGCCTGCGGGGACCTGAACCGGAACAACCCAGGCCGTGCTACGGCCGGTTGTCCTCCTCGGGCGGCACGACATACTCGGCCCTGCGAAGTCGGATCGATTGGGTAAAAGCGACAATAGCCAGAACCACGAAGGGAATGGACAGAAGCGGCAATTTCAGAACGAAGAACAGGACTGCCACCCCTAGTAGGAGGCCGCTTGCCAGGTAGAACAGCTCCTTCGGGTACATACCCAAGTATTTTTTGCGCTCGTCGCTTGCCATCCTCCGATCGTAGATGCCGGCAGGCTCCTCACGCGATAACGACCCCATGGTCAAATCGTGCCGTTCCAGTGCGCAGAGCCGGAGGGCGGACCGTCAACGGAATTGGTTGAGGTGGCTGCGAGAAGCGGGATGGGCGCCGACGGCACAGCGTTCGAGCTGGACGTTCACCGTGACAGGCTGAGCAGGCGTAGGCCCGCGCGGTTTGGACGGCGGCGAGACCTTCCCCGGTGAAGTGATCTATTGCGGACGGATTGAGCCGGGATCGATGAAGTTGCTGAGCCATATGGTGTCATTGCCCAGCCAAAACCGACTTCCGGCGTTCGCGGCTCTCACCGTGTCGATTTCGAGTACTACCGGCGCCGGTGCTTTCCGCTTTCCCACACTTACTGCTGTCGATAGATCGGCAGACAGATGCACGTGCTGTCGACCCATCGGCAGCAAACCTTTCGTCGCGATCTGAGACCATGCTGCTGGTGACGTTCCATGGAAAAGCACTACGGGCGGGAGGGTCTGCCCAGAGTTTGGTTGTCACTGGGGGTTGATGGTTTTCAGGCCGCGTTTGCGGTTGTGTAAATTGTCTCAAACTCGACGGGGGTGAGGTTGACCCCGAATTCCGGACACTGACCAGGCGGGTTTCGCGTGTTTGCGGGCCTGTCGGGGAGGATGTCCGTGATGGGCACAAGCAAGAGGAAGACTTATACGCCGGAGTATCGCCGTGAGGCGGCGCGGCTGGTGATCGACACGGGCC
>NZ_NBXA01000031.1 GCF_003399625.1 Subtercola boreus
CGGTCCGCGCCAGGGGACATTTCCCCAATGAGCAAGCCGCACTGAAATGTGTCTACCTGGCCGTGATGAGCCTGGATCCGACCGGCCAAGGGCGGGCCCGCTGGACCCAACGATGGAAGGCCGCGCTCAACGCGTTCGACATCACTTTCAACGGCCGACTCACCGTCGGACGCTAACCCACAACAACACTAGTTACACCGAATTCTTGACAGACCCTTTTCCGGTGTCGAACTTCTCGCAGCATAAAGGGGGCAGGCGAACTGCAAAAAGCGGAGACTAAGCCGATAAGCCCAGCCTCCGCTTGAATGTTAGAAACTTTTGCATCTAATGACACTCGTGCAGGCGGGAGTCAGAGCCCCTTGAACCGCGATCATTGCGGCGAGTTCCGCAGATGTAAACAGCCCGATGGTAGCTACTTGTCTTCCAGTACTGGTACTTGACTGGAATAGTCAGCAGCAATGAATTCGGCAGGGGCTGCGATAGTGATCATTGCAGCTTGGCGGGGCTCAGAGATCCGGACGAACTCTGCACCTTGAAGGCGCACTACTTTTCCCCTCCATCGTTCGCCGTCGACAGATATCTCGACGGCGTGTTGGTCGGCTTCCTCGAGAAGATGCAGCAGCTCATCACGCGCCAGCTTGGGACTGGAACCATCTGACGTTGATGAAGAGCCAACGTGGAGATAATCAAGCGCATGCAGGTAAAAGTCCAGATCGAGATGATTCCCGAATTTCCACGTCCTGGTGGTAAAGGCGAGCGGATCCGGAGATTCTAAGCTGGCGACGGAAACATGGTTGGCCTCGACTGCCCGGTCCCTGTTCCCATGGGGGGCTCTGTCTTCACCCCGGATCGAATAACCAACCAGGAGAGCATCGGGATGAAGAGATCGAAGGATCGGTGCGTCGAACGCACGGGCACGTTCATAGTTGTGTCGGCGCTCTGCTTGGGCCTCGATGATGGTTCTCAATCCTGCCACACCACCGCGGAGATGGGATTGCCGCCGTAGCAGGTGCCCAATGTTGTCGTGACAGTCCCCCCGGCGACCGCCTCAAGAGTTGTGCCTCCGATGGCCTGAACATCGTGGGTGAAGTTCGTGTCCCAGCTAAAGCTGATGCCGGGGAATGGCGGCAGCCCGTCGAGCGGCTCACTACCTGCATCGATGGACGACGTGAGAGCGACGCTCCACGTGTGCGAGACCGCTGCACCAAAGGCGCCGTTCAGGTCGTACTGAGTATGACCAGTGGTGTTGTCGTAGAGAACCAAGTCAGACGTGCCGCAGTCACCATTTGCCGGCTGCCGAGCTGCACTTCCCGGGATGCTCACCACTTCCCCAGTGGTGGGGTTGTACTTGGGAGTAGCGCCATCCAGGCTGCCCTCAGGCGTGCCGGTTGGAACCGCGTATTGCAGGCCATCCGAGTCAGTACGAATGTCGAACCCATTCTCCGCGGCCCGTTGTACGTCGTACCCGGCAAAGTGCAGTGAGGCCGTGCCCGTAATCGGTTCGTCTTCTACTGCGGCAGCAGATTGAGCCATCGAGATCGGGGTGGCTAGAGCCAAATCAACGACTGCCGCTTTTGTAAGCCACGATTTACGCATTTTAGTCTCAACCTTCTGTTCGATCGAAAAAAGGAGCACCCCTCTTTGGGGTACAAGTCTTCTCCTATGAGACCATGAAAAACAGTCTGTATATCTTCACAGAATTGGCATATCGTTGCTTAGCTTGAGTAAAGCAATTCAATCAAGGTGTTCTTCCCCAAGAACCGAGAGACCGTTCTAGCTGGCGCCATATTTCGACCACAAAACACCGCCTCTTTGCGATCAACTCCACAAACTGTCCCTGTATAAGAGGAACGACTTCGGGACCGGTGAGAAGTCTTGCTATCTAAGGGTTGCAAGACGCTCCCGCCAGAGAATCTGATGTCAAGTAAACATGTGGCATTCTCGTCACGCGAGAATAGACGACGGTCAGGCGACCCGGGTAGGCACGTCCCCAACCCGAGCTGGACGGCGGGTGGGGTCTTTCCCAGCCTGTGCACGACCTCCGACAGGCGAGGAAGTGTGCCACCGAGTACTGGCTTGTCGCCTACGCGTATACGCGTGACCTCGGCCGACCCAACGGCTCACAGGATCAATCATCGCGCCATCCATCATTCCGGTCGTGTCAGTCACAGCCGTTCCCTTTCGGATCAGGCCAGACCGACACACAATTATCCAGACACTCCCAAGGCTAAGGTTTGGGCTCCTGTTACGGTCATTGGCTAGCGGCGTGCCCGTTTGAGTTTCGTGTCTGTTCGAGATTGTGGCGCACGAACCGGCCGCCAGATTTCAGGGCGGCAGCCGCTTCGGGCAGGGTGGAAGGAAAGCGGTGCCAGACGTGAGGCATATCCGGCCATACTTGCATTTCGGTGTGCACGCCGGCGAGGGCGGCTTTGCGGGCCGTACGGGTCGTGTCGTCGAGGAACATTTCCGTCGAGCCGACCTGGAGGAGTAGCGGTGGTAGCCCGGTCAGGTCTGCGTAGAGCGGGGAGGCCCATGGGTGCCGTGTCTGCGTTCCTTGGAGGTAGGCGGCCGCGCCGCCGTGGGCGCCTTCTGCTGTCATGATCGGGTCGATCTCTTCGAGCTCGGTGAAGCTGGCCCCTTCGCCTGCGAGATCTAGCCAGGCCGACATCGTGTATCCGGCTGCTGGCAAGGGAAGTCCAGCGTCGCGCGCGCTCAGCATCGTCGCCAGGACCAGTGCGCCGCCCGCCGAGTCGCCGGCGAAGACTATCTTCGACGCGGATATTCCGCTTTCCAGGACTGCGAGGTAGGCGGCGGTCGTATCCAGGACGGCGGCCGGGAAGGGATGCTCGGGTGCCAGCCGGTAGTCGATCGAGAGCACGGTCGCACCGGCCGCTGCCGCGAGTGTCGAGGTCAGGCCCCTGTAGCCGCGCGAGGACCCGAACATGTAGGCGCCACCGTGGAAGAAGAGGACGAAGTCCGTTTCCCGCGCGGAGGGCACGGTGACGCGTTCAGCTGGGACTCCGCCGAGCTGTACTGTCTCGAAGTGGGCGCCTTCGAGCGTCAGCTGGTCTTTGGCCTGAAGGTCGATGAGTGATCGTAGCGATCCCAGGTCGAAGTCTTCTGGGGCGACATCGTCTCCCTCTCGTTGGAATCGCTTGAGGACAGCGGCGAGTTCAGGGCTAAGCATCATTGCTCCATTCATTGGTCATACGAGGGGTGGTGTTCTGAGATCTCGTGTCGAGAATGATCCCGGCGACTGTCTCCGGAGCCTCGATCGGCGCCAGGTGGGCGGTATCGATGACGAACAGCCGGGATCCACTGATGCGCGCAGCGAGTATCGCGGCGTGCTCGTCGAGGGGAGTTGAGATGTCGCGGAGCCCGGCGACGACCGTGGTGGGGACGGTGATCTCTCCGACGCGATCGAGCAGCGTCATGTCACGGATCGCTGCGCCGGCTCCCGCGTATCCCGAGGGGTTCATCAACATCAATTTTCGACAGAGATCGGCCGCCACCTCCGGATGGTGCTGGGCGAAGCTCGGGGAGAGGAAGCGGCCGACTGACAGCCCGGCAACGCTCTGCAACCCGTTGTGTCGAACCTGTGTGACGCGGGCGACCCAGATGGAGGCGTCCACCCGGGCTGATGTGCAGATCAGCGCGAGGGAGACAACACGGTGTGGCTCGCTCAGCGCGAGTTCCATGGCAATCATCCCGCCGAGCGAGACGCCAGCGACGATCGCGCGCTGGACGCCGGCAGCATCCATCACGCTGAGGACGTCGCCGGCCAGCATCGACAGGGAGTAGTCGCCGTCGGTCGCGTCTGACGCGCCGTGGCCGCGTGTGTCTATCCGCAGCACGCGGAAGTGCGGCAGGAGGTATGGCATCGCCTCGTCCCAGAGGCTCATGTCGGTGCCGATCGAGTTCAGGAGTACAAGATTCGAAGAGGCTGAGCCTTCGAGCTTCCAATGGAGCCGGGCGCCGTCGTTGTCGACGAATGGCATTCACAGACCCCCTGAGTCGGCAGGTGTAGCGCTGGTGCTGGTGTCGGTGTTGGGTAGGAAGCATTTGCTGTCCAGGTAGGCTTTTCGCCAGCGAGTGATGGTTATCCGGTCGAAGAGTCCGGCTGTGCTGAATGGGTCGGCGCTGATGAACTGCTCAGCGTCCGAGCGACGTTCGGTGTCAAGTATGTAGAGGCCGCCTCCGAGGTCGGTTCCGTCGTCTTCGAGCTTTGCGCCGCAGGCGAGAAGGCGGGAACTGTTGTTGTCAAGATAGACAAGATGCTCCGCGCGTACATGGGCGCGAAGTGCGCGGTGACCGGGTTTGTCCCAGGTTTCGATGATGTAGGGCATGCGATGGTCCTGTCCTAGGCGGTGGTCATGTGGTCGGCGCTGGCGGAGTCTCGGCGGTAATGGGAGAGTTTGTCCTCATCGATTCTCATTCCGAAGCCGGGGCCGTGAGGCACTTCGAGATGGAAGTCGCGGTAGACCGGTTGGTGCTCCGTGATGGTGTCGGCGAACAGCAGAGGTCCGAAGAGCTGGCATCCCCAGTCGAGCGATTGCACGGTCGAGAAGACCTGCGCGTATGCGGCAGTGCCGACGCTGCTTTCGAGCATGGTGCCGCCGAAGAGGGTCAGACCGGCGGCTTCAGCGACGGAGGCGACGTCACGGGTTCGGAGCAGGCCCCCGTGCTTCGTGACTTTGATCGAGAACGCGTCTGCGGCCCGCACGCTTGCGAACGCGAGAGCGCTCTGCACCGTGTCGATGGCCTCGTCGGCCATGATCGGGATGGTAAAGCGCTCGGTCAGACGACGCATGCCATCGATCTCTGCTGTCGGTAGTGGTTGCTCGACGACCGCGATGCCGCCGTCCTGCAACCGTTCGATGGCCCAGGTCGCGGACGCTTCGTCCCAGCCCTGATTAGCATCAGCGTGCACACGGACGTCGCCGCCGAGTGCGTTTTTCACGGCGATGGCGCGAGCCACGTCATCTCGTGGGTCATCCTTGCCGAGTTTGACGAGGAAGCGATTGTGCAGTCGCTTGTCGAGCATCTCCTGGGCGAGCGCTATGTCTTCGTCGGCCTTGCCCGCACTGAGAACGAGCAGAACCGGCAGCCGGTCGTGCACAGCACCCCCTAGCAGGGTGGATGCCGGCACTCCTAAGGCGCGCGCGGCGAGATCGACGCAGGCCATTTCGACGGCGGCCTTCGCGTACGAGTTGCCCTTCACGGTCGCATCCATCATGGCTAGAACCCGGCGAATGAGCGAGGTGTCCATGCCGATCAAGGGAGGGGCGAGATATTGATTGATCACGACTTGGATCGCCTCGATCGTTTCCGCTCCATACCGGGGGATCACTGACGCTTCGCCGAGTCCTTCGTTGCCGTTCTCGTCGCGGATCCTTACCAGGATCAGGCTCTGAGCGGTAACCGTCGCCATGGCAAGCTTGTGGGGGCGGATGGTTGGTAGATCAAAAACGATTGTCTCAATTGAGTGGATGCGTGTCATGGTGCCAGTCCTACCCATCCTCCGAGCGGAGGGAAGTCTGATCCGAGCGCCTGCATCGCGAGTCGGTCGTCGCGGCGAGGATCGCTAACCTCCTCGCTGTCGTAACCTAGAACCATCGTTTCGCGCCGTTCGGAGGTGTAGCGGTTCCAGTCGGGTAGGCCGGATGTTTGAGGGGAGCCTGTACGGGCAAACGCAGCCCAGGCGCTGCTCACCGTCATTCCCAACGTGAAACATCGGGGGTCCGGCTGAGGGCCGGTCAGCCCTGGTGCGCGGTCAACATTGTTGAAGACGAAGGGCACGTCGACGACATGGGGAGATCTAAGGCGGCCGCTGAATTCTTCCCAGGAGAAGAGGTACATGTAGACGGCTGCCTCATTCTGCGCCGCTTTCCGTTCGGCCTGCAGTATTGCGTTTGCACGGAAGCAGGCATCCGTCTTGACGTCGAAATAGATCTCTGCCGGAGAGGAGCCCGGTCTCCGCGCCGCGTACGAGCGCCAGACGTAGTCCAACGCCTCGTCGGAGACCCCAAATCGGTTGAGATCCGTCTGCAGATTCGTTTCAGTGAACTCCCGTGAGCCCGGGGGCACAGTTGCCAGCTCTAGTCGGTTCTCGTCCTTTGTCGTTCCGACGAGCAGCGGGATGCTCGCGGAGACCGAGGGGGCGTCGGGGGCGAATGGGTCGTTAGAGAGCGTCGAGCCGTCCACGACGGGCATGAAGTTATGGCCGGCTTTCACCGCCGACGCGTATGCGTCCAACACCTGTTCCGGGGCAGATCGAAGAAGCCCATCAATGTCGGTTGGAGCGAGGTCCAGCGCCCGGAAGACCGCGGCCGTCGTTGACGACGCTTCGTCTTGTGTCTGAGCGCGAACGATGGAGCCGCTCTGCACGACAGCCTTGTGGAAAAGGCCTTGGGCTGCGGGCATGGCCAGGAGCGCGCTGATCTTCGCGCCACCACCGGACTGCCCGAAAAGCGTCACGTTGTCGCGGTCGCCACCGAACGCTTCGATAGTGCGGTGCACCCACTGGAGGGCTGTCACGATGTCGAGGAGACCCGTGTTGCCGCTGTTCGCATAGTCGGCTCCGCCGAACTCGACGAGCGATAGAAAACCGAAGACGTTCAGGCGATGATTCAGTTGCACCACCACGACGTCCTGCTCCCGGGCA
This sequence comes from Subtercola boreus, assembly GCF_003399625.1. Classification (GTDB taxonomy): domain Bacteria; phylum Actinomycetota; class Actinomycetes; order Actinomycetales; family Microbacteriaceae; genus Subtercola; species Subtercola boreus_C. Next base: position 6,665 of record NZ_NBXA01000031.1, read on the forward strand.
AGACGTGTTCCGTCGTGCCAGTCGGCGTCACCCACGCCTCTGACGAATCCTCCACCGTGTACCCAGAGCATCACCGGCCGTTTGAGATGATCTGAGATGGAGGGAGTCCACACGTTGAGGACGAGACAATCTTCACTCATCGGGCGGAACAGATCCTGGTTCCCGATGAATGGATCTCTCAGCGCTTGGTCGGCTGAACGCCGTTCGGGCGCCCGGTTTGGAACTACCTGCATGGCTAAGGGGCCGTATTGGGCCGCGTCGCGGACACCGGCCCACGGGGCAGGCTCTCGAGCTGGCAGGAATCGCCCGTTCGCCGCCACAGAGGCGGCATAGGGAATGCCTTTGAACACGTCGATACCACCGTGCCGGACACCTTGCACCCGGCCGGCCGTCGTATCAACAATGGGCCGTTTTGACATGACCTGATACCTCCATTGGTGTCGGAAAACGGTAACACGAAAAGTTCGCTCTATGAATTTATGGGCGCACAGCGAACACTCCGCGTCTCGTTGTGAAAGGATGAGGCTCATGCCCGGGCAATCAGATACGAGAACCGACCGTCCTGATTCGATCGCCTCCGTGCGATCCTTCGCTCGAGGGCTCTCCGTCATATGCGCGTTCGATGCGGACCATGCTGAACTTTCCGTGAGCGACGTTGGGCGACGTACCGGCCTACCACGAGCCGCCGCTCGTCGATTCCTTTACACGCTCCTGGAACTGGGCTACGTCCGCAGCAACGGACGACTATTCACCCTCACACCTCGCGTACTCGAGCTAGGTTTCTCCTACCTGTCGGCGCTGTCCCTTCCCGAGATTGTTCAACCGCACCTTGAACGCCTCTCACGCGCGGTCGGCCAATCGGTGTCCGCAGCCGTGATCGACGCAACCGACATCGTCTACGTCTCCCGTGTCGCAACAGAACGCATCATGAGTGTGCGCATCACGATCGGAACCCGATTCCCAGCATTCGCAACCAGCACCGGGCGGGTCCTCCTAGCAGGAATGACCGAACTGGACGCGACGGCAGCAGTCGAGGCGAGCACCCTCACCCCATTTACCGATCGCACAATCACAGATCCAACCGCCCTTCACGCCGCACTCACCCAAATCCGAAATCAGGGATGGGCATTTGTTGATGAAGAACTCGAGCCGGGGTTGCGTTCTCTGGCAGCACCCGTGCGAGGCCGGAACGGTTCCGTCCTCGCGGCGATCAACATCTCCATGAGCACAACAAACACAACCGGAGGAACCACCGAGGAGATGCTGCAAAAATATCTCCCACCGCTGCTCCAAACGGCCTCCAACGCCGAGAAGGAGCTACGCCTGATCTGAGAACGACAAACGCCTGCGACTGGAGGTGAGCAGCCCCGGTCTGGTGTGCCCTTGCTTTGTCCTCGATCGAATCGTGGCGCCGGCTAGATCGCCGTGTAGCCGCCGTCGATGACGATCTGCTGCCCGGTGATGTAGCTCGACACCTCGGAGGCGAGAAAACTGACAAGCCCGGTGAGATCGTCGGGGGTCGCCATGCGTCGCTGCGGGATCAGCGCGATCCACTCCTCCTGGAGCGCCGGCTCCTTCTCGATGATCTGACGGGTGAGGTCGGTCAGAACGTAACCGGGTGCCATCGCGTTGACGCGGATATCGGCCGACGCCCATTCCACCGCGAGCGACTTCGCGAGGTGCGCGACAGCGGCTTTGGAGGAGTTATACGATGCGGCCCACTGCGGCACGTTGACGATCAACCCCGACATGGAGGAGATGAGGATGGCGCTGCCCGGTAGGCCGGCGGCAAGGAGACCACGCCCGAATGCCTGGGCGGAAAAGAACGTGCCCGTCAGGTTGACGTCGATGACAGCTCGCCACTGGGCGGCGGTCACGTCGGCGGAGTCGCCGTTGATCTCGATGCCGGCGGCCGTCAGGAGAACCTGTGGCACGCTGAGGCTTTCCGTCACCTCATCGAACGCAGTCGCAGTCGCGACCTGGTCCGTGACGTCGAGACGCCGACCGAGGGTTCGCACCCCGTATTGGTCCGCGATCTGCTTCGCGGTTTCCTCGACGTTGTCGAGGAGGTCGAACAACGCGATGTCCGCGCCGTCGGCAGCGAGGGCACGGGCGACGGTCAGTCCGATCCCGCGTCCCCCGCCCGTGATGACAGCGGTCTTGCCAGTGAGTGAGGTCTGCATGGTCTTGCTCCTGAATAGTGGTTTTATAACGGGGTGAATATGAAGGTGGTCAGGGAGTGTGCGGGGCTCTTCCGCCGGAATCGTCCCAGCCCTCGCGGGTTGCCCTGATGAAGAGCCGGGCGGCAGCGCGGGGATCGGCTGCCCTGAGTACACCGCCGGTTGATCCGGTTCCATCGGCACCCGCCTGCAGGATCGAACGGGCGATCTCTGGGGTAGTCACACCCCCGGCGTGCATCATCAGCACCCCAGGGGTGCGCTCCCTGACCTCACGGTTCGCCCGCGGGATCCACTCACGCGGTTGGTCACCCATCGTGCCGATCAGCTCGGGGGGCTCGAAAAGGATCGCCGCTGGTCCGAGGCCGGCGAAGCGGAGCGCGTCCTGCTCTGAACCCGCACAGACGATCGCTTCGAGACCTGACCCACGCATGCGTTCCAGGGCGACCACGAGTGTGTCATCGTCGAGCGGATTGCGGTCGTGGTTGAGCATGACACCGTCCGCCCCGGCATCGGCCAGAGCTTCGGCCGTCACCGTGCCGAAAGTGTCGCCCTGAACATCGGTGCTCATCTCCTGCGCGAAGACCAGAACGCCGGTGCGGAGGTCGGCGACCGGAGCGACAAACGCCGTGGGAACAGTCAGAACAACCGTGACCCCGTAGTCGGCACCCGCCAGTCCCGCAGCACGCGCCAAGCTTTCCACCTGTATGCGTCTGAGCAGGTTCTTCGGACCGATCTCGAAGAACGGACCCTGCAGCACCCCGGTCATGCGGCGATCAGACGTCGAAGGAAGGCCGCGGTCGCAGGAAGCGTCTGGGCGGGATCTCCCTCGGTCGAGCACTCGAGGTTGACCCAGCCGTCGTAGCCGATGTCTGAGAGCGCCCCGAAGATCGCGGCCCAGTCGAGGTGCCCACTACCGGGCAGCAGGCGGTTGCTGTCGCCGAGGTGCACGTGCACGACACGCTCGGCGGCCAATCGCAGCGACTCCGCAAGATCAGTCTCTTCGAGCGACATATGGAAGGTGTCGGGTAGCAGTCCTCCATTCGGATGCGCGACCGCATCGATGATCTCGAGATTGTCGACGACTCTGTTGAGGTACCTGCTCTCATACCGGTTCAGAGGCTCTAGCAGGATGCGTCCGTCGGTGTCCTCCACGACAGCGAGCAGTTCACGGTAGAAGTCCATGAATTCCGTCTTCTGAGATTCATCCGGTTGCTGGAAAGCATCGAACAGGGGCAACGGATTCTGCGGGCCGTACTCGTATTCGATCTCCGTGACGGCGCCGAGCTCGGCGCACACGGCCGCAGCCTCCCGGTACATGTCGCGGCAGCGGCGCCGCAGCTCGAGGTCGTCCGACATAGCGTGCCCGTAGATGTCGTCGGTCAGCACGAACTCGACCGGCCGTATGCCGGTCTGGCTCTCCAGCGAAAGAAGCTCGGTGTGCACCTCCGCATTCCAAGCCTGCAAAGGCTGAAAAACGGCGATTGCCTCGTAACCCCAGTTCCGGAGCAGCTCGGCCTTTTCGGTGAGTGTAACGCCTGGAACCATTGGTGAGGAGCAGCACAGCGTGATCATCAGTTCTCCATTTCGGGTGTGTGGGCGTAGAGGCTTCGCAGGTAGTGATCGAAGAGTCGATATCGCGATTCGTGGTCTCCTGATCCGGATGGCCTGTACCGGTTCACGGCCGGCTTGTTGAGGGCGGCGGCTTCATCGCGCGAACTCAGCTCGCCGGACGCGACGAGCGCCAGTATCGCGGCGCCGCGACAGGTTGCCTCGCGTTCTTCGGGTACAAGCACGTCGACGTCGCAGACGTCGGCCTTCAACTGGTTCCAGAATCGCGACGTCGTTCCGCCTCCACTCGAGACGATCTCCCGCACGGTGCCGCCGAGGTAGTCGATATTCCGTTTCAACAGGTGGGCGACGCCCTCTTCCACGGCGTAGGCCATGTCGATGCGGTCGTGACCGAGCTCGAGCCCCAGGAAGGCGCCTTTGGCGAGCGGAAGATAGTCGGGTGGGTTCACTCCGGTCAAGTAGGGCAGGAACACCGGAGCATTCGGCAGCAGTCCGCGGGGGGCCCGAGTAGTGAGGCTCTCCTCGAGCTCCTCGTAGGTCAGCTCGCGGAGCGCCTCGCGGCGATACCAGTCGAGCGCCACCCCGCCACTATCGGCTCCGTTGAACAGAAGGGTGTCACCCGCTTCGAAAGCAGGATGGAACGACACTTTCGTTAACGCATCGAAAGCCCAATCCTTCCGGAGCATGGAGAGCGAGAGCACCGTTCCCGCGGACTCGCTGACCAAACCATAGTTGTAGGAGTCCGTGCCCACCATGGCGCAGAAGTGGTCTAAGGCCCCTGAGTTCACGCGATAGCCCCTGGCTGGCGGAAGGCGATCCAGCACAGTTTGGCGAACGGGGCCGAGATCGGCGCCCGCGGACACGACGTCGGGGAGCGAATCATCCGACACGCCGGTGAAGTCCACCATGTCGTCCCAGTACTCGCCCTTCGGAACGTTCCAGAAGTAGGTGAACCCGCGGGTCGTCAGCTCACCCAGCGGCACGCCCGTGAAGCGCCGGATGAGGTCATCCTTGACCATGAGCACCTGCCGGGTCGCGGATAGGGTCCGCGGCTCGTGAGTGCGGAGCCACCGAAGTTTGGCGGCAGGCCAGGTGGAGGAAGGGAACGGCTCACCTGTTATGGCAAAGGCATCCGCGCTGTCGAAACGTTCATTGAGTTCGTCGACTTCATCAGTAGCTCGGTCATCCAACCACGACATCGCCGCACGAACCGGCTGACCCGAGGAGTCGTTCAACACGAGCGACTCGGCCTGGCCAGTGAGCGCGATAACCGCATCTTGTTGAGCGGTCCCCACGACCTGGTGCGCACATTCGTTGATCAGGTCGAGGATCAAGTCGAAAAGCTGCCCGGGATCGAACTCGACTCTGTTCTCGGTTCGTTCGTACACCGCTTCCCGGCTGGCGCCAGCCAGCCTCTGTAACCGATCGTCGTAGAGGACCACCTTGATGTTGGTGGTTCCGACATCCACGGCATAAACCAGCACGGTCAGTCGCCGATGAGCTGGAAATGCACGGATCGTGTTCTGGCACGGACCGCGTCGAGGTCCCCGAAGTACGCACGGCCGAACTCACCGAGAATCACAGCACCGTCGACCACCGGGATGACCTCGGACCGGCCAAGAATCGACGAAATGATATGTCCGTCTGTATTCAAACCCCACTCCGGAAGCTCGCCGCGAAGTTCTGCGGCATTTCGGATGTGAATGGGGCCGGGGTGGAGGTACTGGCCCTCATGGCGGGTCGGCGGGGCAATTTTGGCGAGCACGTTCAGGGTGTCCTGCAGAACAAGTTGCGTGCCGTAGTAGGTACGATCCTCCGACTCCTCCTGGAGGATGACGCAACAGCTGGTGTGTGCGGAATAGACGATGACGATCCCGTTGGAAACTCCTGCGTCGACGATGAACTGCTGGAGCTGGGCCGTTACGTCGAAGAACTCCTGCCGGGCCGGTGTCTCCAGTGTGATCGTTTGGTGGTGGGTGACCATATCGTCCTCAGCTCTCCATTGGGTCGGAAGGTTGGATCAGCATGACGCTTTGCTGGAGCCGGCAGAAGTCTGAAGCTACGATGAACCAATAACCGCAACCTATCAATCGAGAAAATCGAGGTCCGATGAGTCAAAACGTCACGGTCCAACTGCTGCGCTACTTCGACGTTCTCGCCCGTGAGCTCAACTACCGGCGCGCGGCAGAGAAGCTATTCATCTCCCAACCCGCGCTGTCGGCCGCCATCCGCCAGCTCGAATCATTGATCGGCGCCCGACTGTTCGACCGGGACACCCGATCCGTTGCCCTGTCGGCGTTCGGAGAAGAATGGTTGCGATCGGTGCGAGCGGCCATCCACGAAGTCGACGCTTCTCTTTCGGCGGCGGCGGACCTCCTTGACCGCGGCCATGTCCGCATTGGGTACCTCATCGGCACGGGAGCCGATCTGTTATTTCAGCTCATCGAGGGGCTCGAGGAGGTGCCGGGAGTCACGATCGAGACCATCGAGCACAACTTCTCCGACCCCACGGCGGGACTCGCGGCGGGCACGTCCGACGTCGCCCTCATCAGGCCACCCGTCGATCTTCCCGAGCTCAAGATGTCTATCGTCGCGGAAGAGTCGTGGGTCGCCTGCCTGCCACGAACGCACCGACTAGCGGATAGGAGCGAGCTCCGCATCGCTGAGCTGCTCGACGAACCGATTGTTGTGGCGCCGAAATCTGCAGGAGGCTGGCGCGACTACTGGATGGCGACGGACGCCCGTCACGGCAGACCCGCGGTCATCGCTGCCGAAGCCGCAACCTATGAGGCGGAGACCATGCTCGTCTCCACCGGCGTCGGGATTAGCTTCACGACTTCGTCCATGGTGAGGCTCTACATGAGACCAGGCATTCGGTTCGTGCCGATAGTCGACCGTCCTGTCAGTTATACCGCCTTGGCTTGGGACCCCGAACGCCTCTCGACGTCAGCGCGAAAGCTCGTGCAGCACATGCTTGACCGTGTGCCCGCCCGAACTGCGGAGTGATCAGCATGTGTTATCAGTAGATAAGGCATCTGGACTTCCAGCTGAGAGCCTTTACCGGTTCACTTCTCGAAACGAACGGTGGCTGACTGGCCGCACGACGAGAAAGAGCTAGGACAGCACTCATGATCGATCCAGCACCTCATGTCAACCCGTCGCCCGCTACTTCGTCTCTCGCTTCAGGCGGCGACGAGGATGCAAGGCTCCAAGAGTTCGGATACACCCAGAAACTTGACCGGTCGGTGGGCAGGCTGGCCTCATTCGCCATTGGGTTCTCGACCATCAGCGCTACGACCGCGGTGTTCACCGGATTCGGAGCTGGTTATCTGAATGCCGGCTCACCTTTCATCTGGACTCTTTTCCTCGCTATCCCGGTGTTCCTGCTGTGGACGTTGATCGCTGCCGACATCGCTGCGAAACTTCCTCTCGCGGGCTACGCATACCAGTGGACCAGTCGGCTGAACGGACCCGGCTTCGGCTGGTTTACGGGAATCAGCGCTCTCATCGGTTGGGTGAGTGGCATGACGAGCCTGGGTTATATCTTCGCCGGCTATCTCGGCAGCGTTTTCGGATGGGCACTCACCCAGCCGGGCCAGATCCTCATCGCCGTCGGGGTCGTGCTCGTCTGCGTGTCGATCAATGCTTACCGCGTGCGCCTCGCAACTTTCATCAACAACGTCGGGGTCGGACTGGAGATCGTCGTCACCGTCGGCGTAACTCTCATCGTCGCCATCATTGTTTTTGCCATCCCCAACAACGCCCAGCCATTCTCGTCGCTGTTCCAAGGACAGAGCCCCGACGACGCTACCCCGTACCTCCTCGCCTGGCTCGCCGCTTCACTCGGCCCGTTCTTCGGCCTGGTTGGCGTTGAGGCCGTCGCTGATGTAGCTGAAGAGACCAAGAACGCCCGCCGGGTCATCCCACGCACCATGTTCTACGCGTTCGCCACTTCATGCGTGATCGAGTTTCTGATGTACCTCGTCTACACCCTCGCGATCAAAGACGCCTCGGCCGTCGCCGGCTCATCGACACCCATCGAGGAGATTATCTCCCAACAGCTAGGTCCAGTCTTCGCGCGAATTGTCGTTGCTGTAGCGCTCACCAACATTCTTGTCTGCCTTCTCGCCAATGTTCTTGTCGGCACCCGGCTTCTCTACTCGATGTCGCGTGACAATATGATGCCGTTTTCGAAGGCCCTCCGACACGTAGCGCCCAAGCGCAAGACTCCGTCGACAGCTGTCATCACGCTGGGTATCGTCTCGGTGCTCCTGCTTCTTTCTGCCCTGGTCAGCCCGCAGGCCTTCAACTACTTCCTCGGAATCGCAACACTCGCCTTTTTCACGACGTATGTGCTCCAGACGATCGGGTTGTTGATCGCAGCTGCTAGGGGAGCAATACCGGCTCCGGAGCCCGGCACCTTCGACTTGGGTCGAGCTCGAGTCCCCCTGCTCGTCCTCGCCCTCATCGTCTTTGTAGCTGTCGAGGTAGCGCTCCTCTTCCTCCCCGCCTTCGCTGGGAACGGTTTCGTGTTCGGCGGGATCGTTGTCCTCGCCGCTCTTTGGTACTTGGTGGTGGTGCGTCGACGTCTCACCACCGGCAACGCCGGACCGCGCTACGCCCAGCAACACCCCGACGAAGAGACCCACTGAGCTGATGGCAATGATGGCGCACGGCATCCTCCTCCCCCGTGATATCCCCGCCTCTGAGGTCGTCCACTTCGCACGGCACGTCGAGGACCTCGGATTCCAAGAACTGTGGGTCGTCGAAGACCGGGGGTTTCGAGGTGGGGTGGCTCAGGCCGCAGCCGTGCTGGCCAGCACCACAAGCCTTCGTGTCGGTATCGGTATCCTTCCGGCTGCGGTTCGGAACGTGGTCTTCGCGGCAATGGAGGTCGCCACACTCGCCCAACTGTTCCCCAGACGCATCGATGTCGGACTTGGCCATGGCATGCCGGCCTGGCTCGATTCGGTCGGGGCGCGCCCCTCTCGGCCTCTGAGCTTTCTCGAGGAATACGTGCAGGCGATGACCGCACTCCTGCGCGGCGAACGGGTGGCTGCGGACGGCCGGATCGATGTTCGCGACGTAGCCCTAGAGCCGTCAGCGTTACCGGACGTAGTGCCGGACATCTTCCTGGGCGTGCGGGGGCCCAAGTCGCTGGCAGTCTCAGGCAGGCTGGCCGCAGGGACAGTGCTGGCGGAGCCGAGCTCCCCCGAGTACGTCCGCGTGGCGCGCGCACAGATCGACGCCTCGTCCCGCCACCGGATCGTTGCTTACAACGTCGCAGTCGTAGCCGACACAAACGCAGATGCCTTCGCCACTGCCCGCCCCGCGCTGCAATACGTCGGGGATGATGACTGGGGACCCCACATCGCGCCCCTCCCGTTCGCGAGTGAACTCGCCGACCTGCGAACGACGTCCCGCACTCGAACGCAGTTTGCGGAACGACTGCCAGACGAATGGGTTGCGCAGCTGGCGCTTGCTGGGACCCCGTCGACGGTTCGCCGCCGCCTCCGCCAGCTCGGCGAGGCCGGCGTAACCTCATCCGTCATGATCCCGGTGGGCCCTGATCCCTTTAGCGCAGTGACCTCCTTCGCTCAGTTAATTGACTGAACCTGGTTTTGAAAACGCATCGAAGGGAGTAGCCGGATCGACGAGAGCAAGGCAACTCGGCAACCATGATGTTCTTGGTCGGTATCGACTTGACTCTGGACCGGATGACTGCGCATCCTCGTCGATGCTCATGACGACAGGCCGGGTAAGGCCTCGTCTTCGAGCCAGCAGCTGCTGAGCCGTGCATCGGTTTGGTCACTCATCGAAGCGGCGTCGTGCCTCTTCAATGTCCGGCATGTACTCGTGCGCCCAGGTGAGGATCGCCTCGACCGGCGGTCGGAGCGTCTTTCCGAGGGGTGTGATGCGATACTCGATCGCCACGGGACGGGTACTAAGCACGACGCGTTCGACGACGCCGTTCCGCTCAAGTCGGCGGAGCGTGGCGGTGAGCGACTTCTGGGTCACCGCAGGGACGAGGCGTCGCAGCTCGCTGAAGCGGGACGGACGTTCGCACAGCTCGTTCAGCACTTGCAGGGACCATTTGTCGAGCACCTGGTCGAGCAGCTCGCGATGAGGCGTATCGATCTCGAACCGGACTGACTGGGAGGTTGTGGTGTCGCTCACGAGACCTAGTCTCGTTGAAGTGACCGGTGATTACCAGGTATCTATGAGGTACCACAATCGATAGGAGTCGCCCATGACCGTCACCCTCATCTCTCCGGATGCCCTCATGCAGCCCGCTGCTTACCATCACGTCGCTATTGGCACGGGCGCTCGTCATGTCCACGTAGCCGGTCAGATCGCTCGGACGAGCGACGGTAAGCCAGTTGCCCCGGGCGACCTGGCCGGTCAGGTGGCACAGGCACTCCGCAATACCCACGCGGGGCTCGACAGCGCTGGTGCCGGGTTCGGCGACGTCGTGCGGCTTACTTTCTACGTAACCGCTTGGGCGCCGGAAAAGATTGACGCATTTATGGCTGGCGTCACTCAAGTGGCTGAGGAGATTGGTCTGCCCCTACCAATGCCTCCAGCCTCGCTCATCGGCGTTGACTACCTCTTTGAGCCCGACGTGCTCGTCGAGGTCGAGGCCTCGGCGATCGTGGATTGAGGCCAAGTGCGTGGAAGACCCTTAGCCGCGCCCTGCGCCCGCGGCCAAGGCACCGGTACGATCACCACGAGGGTGGTCAGCTGAGTGCACGGTTCGAGAGACTGCTTAGCGCAGGGCGACTCGCGGAGGCTCTGACCTGCCTGTGAGCAGGTCAGAGCTGGGCGTGGCGAAGGTCGTTCCACCGTAGGAGTCGCCAACGTCTTTGTAGAAGTTTCGCCACATGTAGAGCCTTGTGTTGCCGCCGCTGACCGGCCCACTTCCGGGCCCGACGATGACGGTGTGCCTGATCGAGACGTGGCCAGTGACGTTCCCTGTCCAGGATGCCGTCACGAGCTTCGTCGTACCGCCAACAAGCCAAATGCTCTCCTCGTTGTCGTTCGTACCGGTCTTGCCTGCATGCGGCACGCCATCTCGAGGATTGCCGGGCGCTCCTGTTCCCGACTGCACGACGCCCTGCATCGCGTAGGACGCGGCGCGTGCGATGGCGGGGTCTACGGCCTGGTTGCATTCGGTCTGTCGCACCGGCACCGGATTGCCGTCTGCGCCGATTACTTTCTCGATCGCGACAGGTGTGCAGAACAACCCACCATTGATCACGCCGGCATAGGCTGCTGCCATGGTGAGCGGCGCAATCTCATTCGTCCCCAAACCGTCTGAAACGTAGGTCGACAACGGGTCGCCGTCGGCCCGGTGGACGCCGAGCGAGGTCGCCACATCGCGGATCGCGCATTGGTCGAGAGACTGTTGCATAGTGATGAAGCCGTTATTGATCGATTCTTCGAACTGGGTGAGGACGGATGCCTTTCCACCTGGCTCGCCTGCGTCGTTATTGGGCTGGTACGGGCCGTTCTGGTCGCCGCCACAGGTGTTCTCGAAAGAGGCGAGGTCGTACTTCTGGCCGTTTGCACCGTTCACGATGTCGCCGAGCGAGCGCCCCGACTGGAGCCAGGCGATCAGCGTGAAGAGCTTGTACGTCGATCCGACCTGGAATCCCGTCGAGCCGCCGTACTTGGAGTCGGTGGAGTAGTTGATGCTCGTGGCGTCAGCGGGAGCATCCGGTTCTTCGCTGAAGTTCTTGTTCTGGGCCATCGACAGGATCTTGCCGGTTCCGGGCTGAACCGTGACGAGCACGGCACCCAGGTCGAGGTTCGTCGCGTCATACGGCGCGTAGTACTTGACCGTCTCATCGGCTTCGGTCTGCAGCTTCATGTCGAGCGTGGTGTAGATCTGGTAACCGCCGGTGGCGAGGTTCTTGTCGCGTTCATCGGCCGAGCCGCCGAACGTCGGGTCCTGTTCGATAACCTTCTTGACGTAGTCGCAGAAGAATCCGGCCCCGTGCACGGCGGTCTGGCAGCCCGTCGAGGGCTCGGTGATGTTCGCGGTGACCGGAGTCGCGATGGCCTCGTCGAACTGCGCCTGCGTGATGGTGTGCTCTTTGAGCATCGAGGGCAGAACATCCAGGTCACGCCTGGCCCTGTTGGCCGCCGTGTGCTCCTGGTCGAGGTCGATGCGCAGTGCCTCGGGCTCATTGACGATCGCGATCAGGCTCGCGGCCTGGGGAAGGGAGAGCTCACCTGCGTTGATGCCGAAGTAGTACTGGGATGCGGCCTGGATGCCGTAGACCCGCCCGCCAAAGAGCGCGATGTTCATATAGCCGAGCAGAATGTCGTCTTTGCTGTACTCCTTCTCGAGACCGATCGCGAGCTTGGCCTCCTTCAGCTTGCGATCCGTCGTCTGCGCAGTGGCCTCGGCGTACGCCGCCTGCTCCTGCGCGGGGTCGTCGATGGCCTCGGCGCGCTGCACGAGGATGTTCTTCACGTACTGCTGCGAGATCGTCGAGGCGCCGGAGCTGATGCCACCGGAGACGACGTTGCCGACGAGCGCTCGGAACGTGGACTGCACATCCACCCCGCCGTGAACGTAGAAACGCGGGTCTTCGGTCGAGACGAGGGCGTCTTTCGCGTACTGCGAAATCTGGTCCCACCCGACCGTCTGCCGGTTCTGCTCGTAGAACGAGGCCAGCAGCACGTTCGAGCCATCTTCGTTCTTGCCGTAGATGCTGGAGGTCTGGGCGAGGGCGTCGGGCTTGATGTAGCTGGGGAGGTTCTCGAACACGCCGATAGAGTTGTTGGCAGCGAGACCGGTCACCGCGAGAGCCGGAGTGACCATGGCGGTGACCAGCAGGCCCGCGACTGCACTCAAACCTACAAGGCCGAAGAAAGCTCCGAAGCGCGTCGCCACCGCCCTTCCACCTTTCCCACCCGTGCGCCAGAACCGGCGCGATGAGGTGTCAGCCACGAGGATCCCCTAACTCGTCGAATACAGCGGCAGAAGCTTCTGCGACGAGGCGGTCATCATAAGCCGCGGCCGGATCGAGGGTGTTTGTGAAGATCGACAGAATGATTGGATCACGGCCGGGCGGAGTGACCACGGCGATGTCGTTCCGAATGCCGCCGGCACCGCCGGATTTGTCGGCGACCGTCCATCCCGAGGGCGCACCGGCGCGGATGAGCGCGGACCCGGTCGTGTTCCCGCTCATCCAGCCGGTCAGAATTGCCAGATCCGCCGGTTCGAGGTAGCTTCCCTCAATCAGTGAGGTGAGATTCGCGCGGAATGTCGCGGGCGTGGTGGTGTCGTCTGTGCTGCCGGGTTCGATTCTGTTCAGCAGCGGCTCGTCGTTGACGACTTCGGACTGACTGTCTCCGAGCTCAGTGAGTCCCGCATCGATGGCCTGTGGGCCACCGAGTTGCGCGATGAGGAGGTTGACCGCCGTGTTGTCGCTCTTCCGCACGGCAGCTTCCGCCAACTGCGACAGGGTCAGTCCCGTCTCGATGTTCTCGCTTGTCACGGGTGAATAGCCGGCGGCCTGAACGTCGGATTCGGACCACTTCACCCTCCCGTCACGGTCAGACGCCGAAACGTCGTGCAGGAACTCTGCCGCAACGAACACCTTGAGTGTCGACGCGTAACCGAAACGCTCCTCCGCCCGGTAGTTCACCTGCCGCCCAGTGGCTGTATCGATGGCGCTGACGCCGACCCTCGCGTCGTATTGCCGTTCCAGCTTTTCGAACGGCGCCGGGTCAGCGGAGACAGACGGGCTCGTCGTCGCTCCGGCCGCTGTCTGTGAGGGTGGCGCTATCGTGCTGCAACCAGTGGCACTGACTCCGATCACTACTGCGAGCATCCAAGATCCGCGCGCTGAAATCCTCGATTTCATCAATTCCTCCGGTCGATTGCGGACGGCGCTCTCGCAGTCCCTTCACATCCCACCCCATCGGTCATCATCGCGTCAAAGCGTTGAATGACAGGATTGATGCATTTTTGACATAATGCAGATATGGATCTGTTGGCGGAATGTTCGGTGTTCGCGAGCGTAAGTGACTCGGGAAGCTTCACGGTCGGGGCCGCGCACCTCCGGATTCCGCAATCCGTCGCGAGCAGAAGAGTGGCAGCCCTCGAAGAGCGATTGGGTGGTCGGCTGCTGGATCGGACGGGTAAGAGAGCGACATTGACACCCTTCGGTCGCATCATGCTGCCCCGCGCTCGACGTCTGGTGGAGTTGGGTTACGAGTTTCAGCGTGACGCGAGTCGGGCCCTACTGGCGCCATACCGTCTTGCTGTACCAGCCAACTGGTCAGTCATCGGGCTCGCTGAGGTCGCCGCCACAGCACAAGCGGACAACCTGGCCCTCGACTATCACCAAGCTCATCCGGCCGAGCGCGACGAGTCGGTACGACTGCACACTGTTGAAGGAGCCGTAGTCGCTGTGCCGCTGGGCGAGAGCACGTGGAGCTTCCCCCTGGGTGTGGCCTCTCGTGACGGTGGGGGAAGCCACCCTTTGCGCGTCGCCTCGCTCCGCCCATATCGCGGACTGCCCGCCGGAAATTTCCGTCGGGTCTGGATCGATCCGGAAGATGACATTCCAGCTGTGCGCGATCACCTCCTCCGTTTCCGGGATGCTTCTGGACTGGCTTCAGAACAGGTTCGGGTCGCTCCGAACATGACGGGCGCTCTGACCGCCGTCATCAGCGAGGACGGCCTGCTTTTATGCACACAGCGGCAAGCCCTTGATCTCCAGCTAGAGTGGCGTGCGCTTGCCGATATTTCCCTCTATCGGAGCTATGCCATCCGGGGCCCGCGCGGAAGCGATACGGAGAGGGTGTCAGCAGTCCTGCAGATGCCCATCGAGTCGGCGTTCGGCGCGGAACAGGAAGAATTCGGATGAACCCGGTACCCGGCTCGGAACTCAAAGCGCGCGTCAACTCCAAGCTGGCGTCCGCAGGACTGACCGGCTCGATCCTCGTCCGCGATCTGGACTCGGGTCGATCCGTCGGCATCGACACGGACCGTCTCTACCCCCTGGCATCGCTGGCGAAACTGCCGCTTGCTCTCGCAGTGCTCGATCAAATCGCTGCCGGCCATCTGGACGGCGCGGGCCGGATTCGGGTACAGCCGGGGCGGGTCGGAACACCCGGCCCCACAGGGACGACACGATTCCGCCACCACGCTGACCTCGCACTGGACGACTTGGTCTATCTCTGCGTGTCCCTCAGCGACAACGCGGCGGCGGACGCGCTCTTCGAACTCGTCCCGCCAGCCGAGGTTTCAGCGAGTCTGGCTGCCTGGGGAATAGGTGCGGTGTCGATCCGGCACGGTTTTGCGGACCACACGCGAACACCAACTGAAACCCTGCCGCGGAGCGAGGTTGCCTTCGCGCACTCGATGGCCATCGGCGAGGTAACCGCCGGCGGCGGTCACCGGCTACATCAGCTCGATGTCACTTCGACGAATTCCGGGAGCGCTCAGGGCCTCAGCGACCTGCTGGCGATGATCTGGTCTTCAGGCACCGAAGGGCCTCTTCCCCGACCCAGCGTTCAGGCCCGAGAACGTCTCCGAGAGCTTCTGGCGGCGAACGTGCACCGGCAGCGTCTGGCTCCTGACTTCGCCTCCGATTCTGCTCTATGGTCGTCGAAGACAGGAACGCTTCTGAACCTCAGACACGAAGCGGGAGTCGTCGAGCACGATGACGGCACTCGCGTTTCGGTGACCGTGTTGACCGAGTCTCACGTTGCCGCAGCAATACAGCCGTACGCCGAACATGTGATGGGTGAAATTGCACGGGACCTTCACGATCACGTGCGAGCGTGAAATGTCATGTGGCGACCAACGGTACCGGGACACCGTGGGCGTCGGCCACTACTACTGGATCGACCGCCACGCGACGACCGGGGGAAGCGCCGGTGGCGGCGGGTTGCCCGAACCGTTCGAGATCCCCCTGGGCTCGCTCATTCCCCAGCGCGTGCGGAATCTCCTACCCGCGGCGAAGAACATCGGCACGACACGCATCTCGAACAGCAGCTATCGGCTCCAGCCCGTGGAGTGGTCGATCGGGGGGCTGTCGGAGCTCTCGCTGTGTTCTGCCTCAACCGGAGCGTGCAGCCGTCTGACGTCCGACAGGATGACCGGCTCCTAGAGGACTTCCAGGGCGACTTGACCCGCGGTGGCTCCCAACTTCGCTGGGACCCGACCCTCCGGTGGTAGCGAAGTATCGGGTTCGACCGCCGCAGTGTCGCACCGCCGCCCTCTTAGCACCGGTGCGGGCCCGTCGACGCCCGCACAAGAAGCCGGGGCGTCACATCCTGATGGGCGGCCGGAGGGGTACCACCAATGACATCAAGCAACCGTGACGCGGCGTGTGCACCCAGGGCCGAGACATCATGGCTGAGGGCGGTGAGCTTGGGGTGCACATACCCGCAGAGCGAGGAATCGTCCCAGGCGACCAGCGACAGGTCACCTGGCACGCGGAGACCCAACTGTGCGGCGACTCCCAAGGCGGCCACGGCCATGATGTCGTTGTCGAAGATCAGCGCGGAGGGTGGATCGGCGCTGGAAAGCGCCCGGCGTGTTGCCTGCGCGCCTGCGTCGGGTGAGTAGTTAGTGCGGATCACTGTGGGGCGTAGTCCGCGAGCGGTCATCGCCTTGATGAACGTGGCATCCCGGATCACGGTGTAGGAGAAGCCTTCGAACCCGGAGACACGTGCGATGACGGTGTGGCCGAGATCAGCGAGGTAGTCGACAGCCTCCCTCATCGACGTGGCGTCGTCCGTCCAGACCGAGGTGAGCGAACCCGCGACGCTGGGTCAGCGACGACCACTGCCGCCAACGTGCCTCTGTGAGACGAGAGTTTGACGCGGGCATCCTCGACGAGCACGTCCATGAGCAGCAGGCCGTCGACCCGACGGGAAGCTCGCCACTTCTCCATGGTCACGATGTCGTCGGCGTTTGTGGCGACAACCTGCAGCAGCAGGCCGTACCCCTTTTCTGAAAGCACCGTTTCTACACCGACAAGGAACTGTAGGTAGTAGGACTCGGTGCTGATGACCTGAGGGTCTCGCGCCAGAACGAGGCCGATTGTCTCCGTGCCCGCGCCGGCCAGCGAACGGGCGACGCTTGTAGGGCGACCACCCGAGTTCGGCCGCAACGCGCAGCACGCGATCGCGAGTGTCATCGGATACGCCTTTTCTGCCGTTGAGCGCATACGACACCCCGGCGATCGAGACGCCGGCCTTCTGGGCGATGTCCGCGATCGTGATCCTCCGTTCGCGTTGATCTATCAGCTGCGTCCCATGGCTCGTTTCGGGGCGATCACGGATCCGAGGGAGACAACCGCGTAGTCCATGTCAGCCATTTGCGCTGACAGCAGCTCGGGCGCTCGCACCCGGAACACTGTCGACTCTCCCGGCAGCAGAGTCGTGAACCCCCGGTCGACAACCGCACGGGCGTGTATACGGTCGGGCTGGACGAGAATGTCGCGCAGAAGGGTATGGGCGTGGACGGTGATGTCGAGACCGCCGGCTACGGGAACCGCCTCGACGAGGGGGGGTTCCTCGCAATCGTGCTTTCGCGAGGAACCGAGGGGTGCCAGAAGGCGCGCTCGCCCGCGAACTCGGCGAACACGCCCTGGGTCGTCGCATCGCCGAGTGCGCCGATGTGTGATGGAACTGCCGCGCGGCCCACCGAACGCCTCGGTACGGAAAGCGGAACGCGTTCTGAATCCAGTACGGTCCCGTCGTACTGGGGCCGCTGGACCAGCACGTCGCCGTTCAACTCGGTGTCCGTGTCGTTCACCGCGCAGAATTCCAGACCACGGGACGTGGGCTCGAGCGAGACGACGCTATCCCGATACATCTCGCGCAGCGCGTGTTAGAGCGGCTTCAGCCTTCCTGCCCCGTCGATCGCCGACCACGACGTCACCGGCCAGAGATCGTTGAGCTGCCAGACGATCGCACCCGCGGTGCGGGGCCAGTTGGCGCGCCAATGCAGCACACCGGTGCGCACCGCCTGCACCTGGGTCCACTGCGTCTGGTAGTGCCACTCGTCGAAATCGCGAGCCGCCGCGAAGTGTCGGCCGAGATTCCTGGCGAGCTTGGCGGGCCCGTCGATTGCCTTCTGGTGGTGAAGCACCGCTGGCGCATCGACTTCGAGCTCGGTGTCGGTGACGGCGTCTCGAAGCGTTCGCCAAGCGTCAGCCCCCTGCCAGCCGAATTCTGAGACGAATCGCGGGGCGCTGTCTCGGTAGTGGGAGTAGCCGTCGGAGTTCCAGACATCCCACGAATGGAAATGTCTGGTGATCTTCATCGTTCGGGTTGTTGTCCCAACTACCCGACCAGGGGCTGCCTTCCGTGTTCGGCCGGGTCGGATCGAGGGCGGCGACGACTTCGGGAAGCTTTCGCAGATAGAAGTTCTCGCCTCAGGAGAGGTCGCCCCCGGGCTCTGACTCCCAATCTTTGTCCCCGTGCATCCAGAGGTTCTCGTTGTTGCCGCACCAGATGGCCAGGCTGGGGTGCGAGCTGAGCCTCGTGACGTTCGAGGCGGCTTCAGCGACGACTTCGCTCCGGAACGGTTCGTCTTCAGGGTAGGCCGCGCAGGCGAAGAGGAAGTCCTGCCAGACGAGCAGGCCGAGTTCGTCGCACGCATCGTAGAAGGCGTCGTCTTCGTAGATTCCGCCGCCACACACCCGCACCATGTTGACATTCGCTTCGGTCGCCTGGCCGAGCCTGTGTCGGTAGCGCTCGGCTGTCATCGTGCCGGGATGGATGCTGTCGGGGATCCAGTTCACGCCCTTGGCGAAAAGAGGGGTGCCGTTGACGCGGAAGACGAAGGGGGACCCGAGCTCGTCGGGATCTCTGTCGACGCTGATGGTGCGGAAACCGATTGGCATAGCACGGGAATCAAGGGCGGCGCCGTCTGCGGACAGTTCGACGTCGACCGGGTAGAGCTGAGGATCACCGTGGCCCCGCGGCTGCCAACGGATGACATTCGGCACGGCGACGACAACGGTTGCCTCGGTCACGCCCGGTTCGAGTCGGGCACGAGTGGTGTAGCCGCCGACGGAGACGGCGAGAGCCGGCCGCCGGTCGATGCCGGACGGGGATCGCTCGACAGCAATGTGAGCGGTGACCACTCCCGTCTCCTCGACGACGTCTACCAGTGGGCGCACTGACACAATCCGGGCGGTGCTCCATGCTTCGATTCGCACGTCTCTCCAGAGACCGGCCGAGACAATGGTCGGTCCTCAGCCCCAGCCAAAGCTGCAGGCCATCTTCCTGATGAAGTTGAACGGCTGGGGGTAGGCGTTCGGACGGTGGCCGAGGGTTCGTTCCCAGTGTTCCGCCTCCGTGTAGGCCGACGTGAAGTGCACGGCGAGCGCGTCGGGTTTATTCTGGTTACAAGAACGGATGAGATGTCGTAGCGGTAATCGCGATGCATGTTCCGTGTGCGTCCCAATTCCCGGCCGTTGAGGCGGATGGTGGCGACGGTGTCGATTCCGTCGAACACCAGGTTCACGCGCTCGATTTTCGTCAGGTGAGGAAGGGGTCGCTCGAGCTTCCAGTCCGTGCGGCCGACCCAGGCAACGAGATCTTCGTTCTGATCGATGAAGGGGTCCGGGATGATCCGGGCGGACTGCAGATCAGCATGTATCGCGCCAGGGATCTTCGCGCCGAACTCTTTCCCAATAAGCGAGTATGCCTCGTGCGGGAGGTCCGTGGGACCGGCCGGGTCTACCATTCCCCGCCACACTCCGGTGAGATCGATCTTCTTTAGCATGATGGCCCCCTCGACTTAAGCGTTTAATCAATTCCAGACGGCCACACGATCTACCAGCAGCGATTGGGACGATAAGGCGCGTCAGGGACCTAGCTGGTGACTGCGGCGATGATGACGGGCAGAAAGAGGGCAATCGCGTTGTTGACGCCGTGCAGCAAGACGCCCGGCCAGATCGAGTGTGACCAACGGAATAGGAGGGCCGTCAGAATTCCGACAAAGAATGCGACGACCATGACGGGGTTGATCCCGTGGGCGACCGCGAAGACAGCCGCGCTTGCGATGATGCCGATCCATGCGCCGAAACGGGCAATGAGGACATTCGCGATCAGGCCGCGAAAGAGCGCTTCCTCCCCTATCGGCGTGAGGATCGAGCCGGCGACAAATGTCAGCGCGATCGACAGCAGGCCGCCTGCCGCGCCTGCCTGGTAAGTCGTCTGTACGTTCTGAGCATCGTTGCTGATCATCGTGTAGACGGCGGTGCCCACAGAACCGATCAGGAAGGCGACGATCCCGAGCACTACGCCGACGATCAGCTGACGTTTTGTGGCTCGGCGGAATCCGAAGGCAGACAACCCCCTTTTTCGGATGAGGACTGCGACCGCCACTGCGATCAGTCCCATTAGTCCGGACACGACGAGCCCGACGACCCCGGCGATCGCATCGTCTTGAATGAGAGGTAGGAGGAGTGCGACGAGCGCGTACAATGCTGCGAAGACCGCCACGCCAACAAGGAGTTCTGGCAATCCTGGCGCGGTCTGTTCTCTTTTGACGAACCTCTTGTTCGTGGACGCGGTCATGTGACGTCCTGGAGGGAGGTTGTGTTCATCGTACTCAGGTACTACTCGGTTGCTCGCGTCATGGTTGCTCGATGCCATTGCTGCTTCTCCGTCTTTTTTGACTTTTGACTTTCGACAACTGCGATTCAATGCCATGCCCTAAGGGCAGGGTCAAGATCATTCTGAAACAGGGTCACTTCTTCGGCGCATCAGCGTCACAGAGAGCCTTGTCGAGGGTGTCGATGACGATCGTGTATCGCTCCAGCAGTTCCCCTTCCGGTCCATCGAAGATGGCCCACGGCAAAGCGGCGGCGGTGACGGTGAACGCCATGCCATCCGCTGTCACGGCGTTCCGAGTCTGGAATCCGGGAATGTCTCCCGAATGACCCCAAGCCGTTGCGCAGCTGAGCTCGACGCTCTCAATTCCCGGTCCGGACTGGGAACCGGGCAGTAGCTCCTCGCCCGTCGGTACCCCGTCAGCATCTGCGTCATCGTGATCTCATCCACGAGCCTGCCTCCCAGATCAGCACGCATGAACTCGTTGAGCTCGCTCGGAGTCGAGACCATTGCGCCAGCCGCCCATGTTCAAACCAAGGGGCTGCATGCTTCAGTACCAGAGCGCCTTGCGCTCAGCGGACACCGCCAGCTGGGAACGACCGGGACTTTGCATCACTCCCGAAGGAAACCCCCTCCTGATGACCCAGGGGCTCAAGGGATGGAACACCGACGCCGAAGCGATAGAGGAGTTCCTCGACAACGACGAAGGGCCCGAACAAGGCTGGCTCGGGCCGTGCGGCCATGTGCGCGGCAACGGCATCGACCCGGCCACCGGTGATCTCAAAATGGGTAGGGCTGGCTGATTCGACGAGATATTCGCAATATACGACGACCATCTCAAGGGCGACAACCCGTCGGGCGACGTTTCGACACAGGGCAAGCGCGCTGCCTATCTTGACCTCACTCTGATGTTCGCTACCAAGCAAATCGAGCCGGCGAAGGGCAGCTTTGAACTCCGAATCAGGAAGTGAGACCACCACTGTGCTCATCCGATTCGGAGGGGCCGATGCTTCGGTTGACTATGCCCCAAGGACACGGTGTTGGCTGAAGCCATCGGCGGCATCCGCCGCCAGTTGTTGTTACGCAAGACTCGGAGTTGAACGCGTGATCGAAGCCCACTCTCTGACCAAGCGGTACGGCTCGAAGACTGCCGTCGACTCCATTGACTTCACCGCTCGCCCAGGTTTGGTGACGGGCTTTCTCGGCCCCAACAGCGCCGGCAAGTCGACCACAATGCGGATGATCATCGGCCTCGACCGCCCCTGCGTTCGGGACTCCGGACTGCGTCGGTTCCCCGGCTCATCGCCATGCGGCGGATCATCGGTGACCCGCGCGCCGCCTGGCGCAATGTCTCTGCCGTCGCACTGCTCGGGGTCATTGCGTCCTACCTCTCCAAAATCCCCATAGACCCTGCTGCGCTGGGTATCTCCGTCGGGTCGACCTTTTGCTCGCCACGCCGTTCATGAGCCAGTTCGGGCTCGAGGCATCAGGGGTGCGGCTCATTGGCGCCACCGTGCTCTCGGGTGTCGCGCTCACCGTCGGGGTCGCGGAAATGTGCCGGCCCCTCCAACACCAGATCCTCACGCACGCAACTCGACGTAACGACTGACCCGCCATACAGAAATTGAAAGAGGCCAACATGACTGAAACCATCACTCGAGAGTACGCAGCGACCACGAAGCGGAGGTTCCCCCGGTTGGCTATCGTCACCATGGCCGCGGTGGGAGCGGTTCTGGGCATCAGCGGGTGCGGCGTTCTCGACCCGTCACAGGCCGTGACTTACGAGGTCGGCATTGTTTCAGGAACCAGCGACGGCGCCTTATTGCAGGTGGAATACAGCAGTCGCGAGACCGGCCTGAGCGAGCGGCAGACGATCGAGGAGACGGTCGACCTGTCGGCTGCCCCACTGCAGTTCGAGACCATCGGTCGAGCCGCCGATGACGTGTCGATCTCCGTGGTGGGCGTGCCCGGCATCATCCTTCAGTGCACGGTGCTGCTGGACGGCGTCGCCGTCACCGAGCAACAGTCGAGCGCGGCTGGCGACGGCGTTGTCTGCGCCGCCACGACACCCACCGCGCAGGATTGATGGAATGAGCAGCCCGGTCGCATCCGGCATGATCGCCGTCATCGGTGGCGTCGTCGTTGCTGCGCTTTTCTTCGTGCCCTTCGTCGCCGTTCAGGTGCGTCGATATGGTTCCCTCACGTTGGGCAGAACGCTGGTTGCCCTGACCGTTCCGGTCTATGCGTTGGCGCTCGTGACGTACACGCTCCTCCCACTGCCCAGCGACATCGTCGCACTGTGCATCGGGGGTGGCGCCGGGGTACAACTGCGGCCAGGGCAGTTCGCGCTCGACATCCTGCGGGAACAGTCCATGAGCCCCGGTCTTCTGCGGAACCCCGCTGTGCAACAGTTCGCTCTGAACGTGGCTCTGTTCCTGCCACTCGGGGTATTGGTACGTTTGCTCCTCAGCCGCGGCGCGGTGGTCACACTGCTGGTGGGGGTCGGTGCGAGCGCGCTCATCGAGCTGACGCAGGTCACGGGAGTCTGGGGGCTGTACCCCTGCGCATACCGGCTTCTCGATGTCGACGACCTGATCGCGAACACGTCCGGAGTGCTGGTCGGGTGGCTCGTTGCACCCCTACTGGCATTCTTGCGTCGGGGCGACGGGCTGGCGCCAGCAGCTCCGCGTGCTCTGACTAGGCGCCGGCGGTTGCTGGGGATGCTGTGTGACGTCGTGATCGCATCGTGGGTGACCCTCGTCATCACCGCGATCTACAGCGCAATCACCCTCACCGCCACCGGGCTGGCACCTGCCGCCGATGGGGCTGCAGACATCATCATCGGCCTAGGAGTCGCGATGTCATTCCTTGGCACGCTGCTGTGGACGGGCCGGACTCCCGGGGAAACAGTCGTACGATTGCGCCCGCAGAACCGGCCGTCCGTGCCGGGCGCAGTTGTCAGGTGGTCGCTGGGCATCGGTGGGTATCTGCTTTTGCAACTGCTCGCGCCCGACAGCATCCTGGACGCGGTCTTCGCGTTCATCACGATCGTCGGTGTGCTGTTCACGAGCAACCACCGTGGGCTCGCCTATCGCGCACTGGAATGGCAGATCGAGGATGACCGCGCGCTGCGCACGAGATCCGTTCCGCTCGCGGCCGGACACTCCGACTAAAACCCTGAGGTCGAGGCATGGCAGTGCTAGTTGATCGATAACGGTACCGGGAATGCTTGGGCCTTGAGCAACGCGCGCTTATGCAGCGCAGCGACGGTGAGGAACACCACCAGTCCTACCGACGTGAGCCCGGCGCCGACGACTGGCAAGGCGTTGTAGTCGAACCCGCGGCGGAGCACCTCCCCGCCCACGGCGGACCCGAGACTCACGCCCGCCAAGAACGACGCCGAGGCGATGGCTGAGATAAACGGCGATGTCACGTTCGCCACTTCGACGGCGAACGACTGCAGGGGTGGGACCATGCCGAATCCGGCGGCGCCGAGAACGCCGAGCAAGACAATGACGGCGACGATGTTCGTGTCGAGGAACGAAAACGCGATGAGAGCCCCGATCAGTACGACCATCGCCGTCACGGTCGTTGCGCGGACGGATCTGTCAGCGAAGACTCCTGCAAAGTGGGTTCCCGCTACCAACCCGACCCCGAAGACGAGAAGCAGCCAGACGACCGTGCCGTGCGAGGCGCCGGACCGCTCTTGGAGCATCGGTTCGACGTAGGTGAACATGATGAACAGGCCGCCGTAAGCGAGTGCCATCGCTGCGTAGGTGAGCCAGAGCCTTCCAGTGCGAAGGGCTGTGCCCACGCTGCCGGATGCTGCAACTACGGCCTCGGATTTCAGAGGCAGGACGGCGACGAGTCCAAAGAGGGAGATGACTGCGAGAACTGTGACAAACCAGAACACGCTCCTCCAACCCCAGGCGTTACCGGCGAGGTTTCCGATGACGACCCCGAGGACGTTGGAGATGGTCAGGCCAGAGAAGACCAGCGCGATGGCGCGCCCGCGGCGGGCGGGCGTGACGATGTCGCTGGCGATCGTAATCGCGACCCCCATGAAAGCGCCGAGCATGGCACCAGCGAGCGCGCGGCTCAGTACGACGAGGAGGAGTGTGGGCGACAGAGCTGTACCGATATTTGCGAAGAGAAAAACCGTCACCAGCATGACGGTGAGCAGCTTGTGAGGCACGCGGAGCGTCGCTGCGGCGATGAGCGGCCCGCCTATGACGCCGCCTAGCGCGAATCCGGTCGTGATCAGTCCCGCGTCGGCGACCGGAACACCGAATCCGTCAGCGACGGACAGCAGCTGACCGTTCGGGGCGAACTCGGCGGTTCCAAGAGCGAATGACGTCAGCGCGAGAGCGTACAAGGGAAGCGGGGATGATCTCATTCATCCATGCTCGATCGGCACGGGCGAAGCTACTAGATACCCCTGATTCATACTCATCACAGGGAATGGTTAGGTCGGGCCGTCGGACATAACGTTGAACTATGAACAGTCCAGGGCCCCTCGCCGAGTATCTCCGTGCCAAGCGCGCTGACCTATTGCCAGATCAGACGCAGTTGACCGGCTACGGCGCAAGGCGGCGCGTCCGAGGACTTCGGCGGGAGGAAGTCGCGCAGCTCGCCGGTGTCAGCGTCGGCTATTACACGCGTCTGGAGCAGGGACACAGCCGTCACGCCTCCGACGAGGTGCTGCTTGCGATCGCGATCGCACTCCAGCTGACAGTCACTGAGACCGAACACCTGCTGGATGTGTCGAAAGCGCGAATGCCGCTGGGCGGTCCCGCTGCGCCGCCCATTGAGGTCGCAAGCCCCATGGCGCTCAAAATGCTCGACTTCGTCACGGATCGTCCAGCCGTACTTCTCGGTCGCCGCGACGATGTACTCGCCTGGAACCGACTCGGTCATTCACTCATCTCCCCATTCCTACCTTTCTCTGCCCCGGGCATAGCGAGTGAACGCCCGTCTTTGGCTCGCATGCTCTTCCTCGATCCGCAGACACGCGCTCTCTATCCGAACTGGATGAAAGAGGCGGGGGAAACCGTCGCCTACCACCGGATGGTCAGCGGGAAGCATCCGGACGACACCGACCTCATTGCGCTCGTCGGAGAACTCGTCATGAAGGATTCCGCGTTTGCAACGTTATGGTCGGAGGGCCGCGTGGGCGAATGCATCTCGGGCAGCAAGCAATTCCACCACCCGGTGGCCGGTGACTTCAGAGCCACCTACGACCTTTGGTCGCAAGCCAGCTACCCCGAGCATCGTCTCGAAATCTACGACCCCGACGATCCCGACCGGGTCATCGCAGCGCTGCGGCGTGTACCCGAAGCCGGACTCGGCGCACACGGACTGCCTGAGGCGCACTACGTCGGGTAGACGATTGAGGCCAGCGGCGCTGACGTCTGGGCGCGAAGAGGTTTGCGATGCAGAGCGGTCGCGACTATCGCGGCTGGCGAGGGGAAAGGAACTGCAGATCCGGTGGCCCAGCGGTGCCTGCGCCCTGTGGGCTGTGGGCTATTCGGCGCAGCGGAGGTCGGCGACGAACGTCCGCGAGCGCAGTTCGAGTTTCGCGATACGCTCGAGTCGAGCTGCTTCGCGATCGAAACCGCTATACGCGAGAGGGGGGAGCTTCCGGACATTGGAGGAGCACTCGAAGTTCGCACACACCAGCGTCGCCACGGTGTTGCCGGCCCGTCCCGACGGGCCCGTTCTCTTCGCCGTGAAGTACAGGACGTCGTTGGGAAGGGTGACGTCTTCGCACCAGGCACATTGCGGCCGGGAGCGGGTCTGGCCGGCGGACTTCCGCAACATGATCCCGGCCGGACCGTCTTCGAGGTGCGTGATGACGTATCCAACATCGGGGAGTTTGGGGTCTCTCCAGCCGAGGTAGTCGAGGTCTGCCCAGGCGAGGGTATCGAAGTCGGGTGGAAACGTAACGGCTTTCCGTTCCCGAAGGGAGGTATTGATGAATGAAGCGCGTACGTCAGAAGCGCTGAGCGGTGTCACTATGGGCCTTTCTCAAAGCATTGTGGTTGTCAACTGGATGGCCAGCTGGACAGGGAGGAGTGGAGTGTGTCCAGGACTCGTTCCCACGATGCGCTGGCGGGTCGTGGACCGCGGCTGAAGCCACCACCGCGTTCCAGGAGGACGAATCCGTGAAACGTCGAGTGCAAGAGGCGCACCGCGTCCGTCTCGTCGGGTTCGTTCAGTCCATACCCCCGGAGAATCGCTCTGGTCATGGCCGCGTGCCGCGCGGCTGCACTCTGTTCGGCGACCTGGGGCTCCAACTGCATCTGTGTCGCGGCGTACCGCCCAGGATGGCTCATCGCGTAGGAGCGATATGCGTCAGCGAAGGCAACGAGAGCGTCGCGTCCTGCCCGCCCCGCGAGGGCTGCGCCGACCTGATCGGCCAGCTCGGTCAAGGAAAGTACCGCCACCCCGGACCGGAGTTCATGCAGGTTGCGGACGTGTGCGTACAGGCTGGCGTCTTTGACTTCGAAGTGCCGGGCGACAGCGGACATTGATACGTTCTCGAATCCGTCGGTGTCGGCCAGGTCGGCGGCAGCGCTGATGATGCGGCCTGGCGTCAGTCCTGCACGAGCCATGACGTAAACCTCTTCCCTTTCCTGGGATAATACTAGATTTACCTAGGAAGTCTAGGAAAGCCCCAAGGCTGGCGATTCGACGGATCACAGACGACCGAGATCGACCAAGACACGGGGCAGGAGGCTGTGGAACTCGAGCGCGCCTCCTCATAGGCACCGGATCGGCGCCGGACGAGACCGATTTCGAAATTCGGTGACGACCATTCGTCGCTGACGCCGAGCCGGCGCGTCGTTCCACATGAACCAACTTTTGGAAGTCGTATATCTAGCTGACCGGAGTACCGGCTTCTGCCGCCTCGCTAGGACTCGTGAAGCGCGGTACATCGTCGTGGGACTCGGTCAGCGGCACCCACGACTCGAACACCGACGACTCACCGGGGAGCGGGTGGCCCGGAGCATTGATGTTCTGCGGGGGTCGTTCTCCTCCGAGAAGGAAATCGATGATGGGCTGGTCGACCTCAGTCGTCCCATAAGGAAAGACGCCGTGCGTGCCCTCGTTGTCCACCGCGATGAGAGTGGCGTTGGGAAGAGCGGCGGCGGTCGCGACGCCAGACTCGTAGGGGGTCAGGGGGTCGAGTTCACTCTGCAGAACGATCGTCTCAGGGAACTTCTGGGTAGGAGAGGGCATCTTCTGTTCGGTTGGCCACCAAGCGCACAATGGCGGTACATCGAGACGGCCAAGCTGCGCTGTGAGCGGCTCATTTTTCGCCGTTTTAGTGTTGTACTCGTTCCAAAAATCGGCCCCCTGTGTCCATTCGCCGTCGTTGCAGTAGATCATGTCCACGGTCGAGGCGAATGTGCGGGTCTCCGCCTTGTCGGTCGGCGGGACGAGCTGGAGTTCCAACTGGGCGCGTCCTGCGGCAATCACTGCAGGATTGAGAACTGTCGGGTCAAATTTGTCGAGCATGCGAATCGCTGCAGCGGCTGGGCCGGCCTCGGTCGAAGTCGTGCCAGCAGACGCTTCCGATTCGGCGATGACCTGCTTGACGAGTTCCCCAATCACCGGGTACCCGACATTCTTGCTGATAGCGATCACGGCGTTTGAGGCGTACCAGAGCATCTGTGCTGCGCTGGCCTGTTCCGGGGCCGCAGAGGCTGCAAAGTACCGATCCCAGATCGCCTCCGGGTCGGATCCCAGACCGTAGGTTGCATCGTTTCGTGCGATGTAGTTCATCGCGTGAAGGCGGAACTGCCGATCGTAGGCCACGTGCTGAGCATTCATATTTTGCTGAATCGCAGGCTGCGTGATGTCGATGGCCGAATCGAGAACCATGCGATCAATGTTCTCGCTGAACAGGGATCCGTACCATGCGCCCAGCCAAGTGCCGTAGGAGGAGCCCATGTAGGTAACTGTCGGTAGGTTCAGCAGGTGTCGGATGAAGTCCATGTCGTAGGCGGTCTGCTCGGATGTGATCGTCTTGACATCGACGTCATTGGAGCACGCTCGCGCAATTGACTCTTGCTCGCCCGCCACGCCCCCTGCCGGGTCGTATTCGTAGTCGCACGTCACAATACTGCTCTGGCCGATTCCGCGCTGATCGAAGCTGACGTAATTCGTCGTCGGGCGGAGTTCCAGTGTGCCGGCTTGACGTTCGGCAGCGAGAGGAAGACCCGGGCTGACGGGGCCGCCTGGATGAATGAGCAGCGTGGTGTTGTAGGCGGGATCGGTCGCGTCGATGTTCTTGGCCTGGGAAATGCGGAGATCCCATGTGTCTGCGGGGTTGACGTTGCGCCAATCCTTGGGCACCTCGATGGTCGCGCACTCGACATTGGAGACATCCGCGGTCGGCGGATCGAGGGGAATCTCGAATTCGCACGTTTCCCAGGCGAGTGTCTGGTCGGCGAGAGAGTCCGCAAGTGAAACGATGTCGGGCGTCTGCACCAATTCCTCTTTACCTGGAGATGTGCACGCAGTCAACGTAAGAGTGCTGCTGATTGCGAGCAAACTGGCTGTCGCGAGCAGGCCGCGTCGGGGCCTTCGTCCTCGGGTGAACAATGGCATTTCGGAGTCCTTTCTTAGGGAATTCAAATAACACACGATGACCTCGGGGCCGAGTCAAATCTGTTCTGTTGTTCTTGCTGAACGGTCCTGATTCGACCGCGGCTCTCGGACCTCCCGCACTATGGCTGTAACGCGAGCTCATACCTTTTCGCCCAGACAGGTCGCGGAGCAGCGAAGGCAGCGGCGGCTGGCTCATAGGCGATTGTTCGCAGGGCGTATCGCTCGCGGACTCGCACGCCGGAATTGATCAGCGGCAGATCGAGGCGAGGGCATCCGGTGGAGGATCCTCGATTGACCCAACGGTGCCGACGATGATCCACGTCAAGTCAATCTGATAGGTCGGAGGCAGCGAAAGCTCGGCGGGGCCGATTGTTTGTGCGCTAAGCAGGGTTTCCACTCGGGGCATCCCTATCGGTTTGCGTGGCAGCACGAGACGTCGTCAGCCGTCGAATGTGGGTAGGGAAGCACGGGTAGGAGGGAATCTTTCTAATTGGAGAGCATGGCAACGGCGGCCGTCGCTGACGCCGTAACGACAGCGGTCCAGAGGACGATGGCAATGAGCTGCCACAGGATGACCCAAGATTTTTTCACGCCGGAGCTGATGAAGAAAAGAGCGGTGAACGAGAACGGAAGCGCCAGAGGCGCCAAGATGCTCGCACCCGGCACGCCGAACCTGACGAGCCAACCGGCCAGCCGCTTCTTACCTTTAGATTCGTTCTCCTCCGCTTGATGCTGAGGTACGGCCGAGGTTACTACCAGGGGTGTTCCGGCTGTGACCGCGGACGTGTGTGCTGCGGGAACCAGGTCCGGCGACGTGACGGAAGCAGAGCTTCGCACCCGGCGAGCAAGGATGGCTCCTCGCACCCGCGAGCCGAGTAGCACGACGAGCACGACACTGACGCTGCTGCCAACCGCGTTTGCCGTAAAGGCGACCAGCGGGTGCATCCCGGCAACAATACCCAGGCCCGTAGCGGCCTCGTCGACGAACGGGATGGCGCCGAGGAGGGCGACGAGGAGAGGCTGCACAATTTCTGGTACGTGACTCACCAGGTCCTGGAACGGTCCAAATGGGTTGTTCATCGATTCTCCTGAGAGTTAACGGACGCGGTGCGTGCCTGAGTTGTAATTCGTAGGTTCAGCCGCTCTGGTGAGTGGAACAGCTTGCACGGACAACTAGAGGCCATGACCTCGGGGCACGGTCAAGCGCCAAGTTCTCACCTGTTTTTCGAGTTCGAACCCTGATGCGCAGACTTGACCATGTCCCGAGGTCATGGTCTTCACTGATAAACAGCAGACGGCCGGCTATCTCGGCCGGACCAATATCCGCTGCTCCAGGCTTTGGGCAGATGTGACCGGTCGCCGGTTCAGACGAATAACGGAGGACACCATCATCGAGGAAAACGAATCTTTCGAGCCTGACGACGAGGCCGACGGCGTCAACGCAGAAGTGACGTTTCCGGAGGCGGTCATGCTCCTTCTGTTCAACCCCCGCAATGGAACCTTCGCCGGGGAGGGTTTGAACCTGATGTACGTGCTCGGCGGCGCCATGTTCACTGAACTCGCGTCGCGGGGTCACATCGAACTCATCGAAAACGGACGACAGCTTCAAAGGGTCGGCCCTGCGCCGGCCTCGTCCCTTCTGCGGGGAGCGTGGGACCGTGTTCCCGAGAGCCCGACGGGGACTAGATCACTCGTCGTCGACATCGGGACGCGGTCGCGGGAGACCACGTTGGATCGGCTCGTGGTCCGAGGTGACATCAAGAAGACATCGCACCGTCTGCTCGGATTCATTCGCACCCACAGCCTCGAGGGTGGAGACACCGACACACGCGATCAATTGCTGGCCCCCGTCAGGGCCGCGTTGGTAGACGGCACGGAGCCTGAGGCTCGGATTGCAGCGGTTATCGCGCTGCTCTCGGCCAGCAAGAATCTCCCCTCGATGCACGCAGACATCCCGTGGTCGGGCGATGTGCACACCCGCGGCAAGAAATTCGAGCGTGGTGATTGGGGTGCTAAGGCCGTGTCGGACGTCATCCTGACCGCACTCGTGACCCAACTCGCCGGTGTGGCATTTGCGACTGCTCTTGCCAGATTCACGGGGCCCGACTGATCGAACGCACCCGCTGCGTCTCCTCCTCCGCTGTTGTTGAGGCTCCGAGCAGCAGGTTGATGCAACCTGGGTCGAGACCGAGGATGACATCGAAGGACGCGCACTATCGAACCGGAAATGGATTCAGATCATCGAGGAATGGAAGTAACCACCATGGCGTGGAGTACAAGCGAACTCGCGGAGCTTGCGGGCACGACTCTCAAAGCGGTCCGGCACTATCACAAGGTCGGACTGCTTGAGGAGCCCGAGCGGAAGTCGAACGGGTACAAGCAATACCAGGTCTCACACCTCTTGCGCCTGCTGCAGATAACCCGGCTTGCGGAACTCGGCGTGCCACTGGCGCAGATCGCCGCTCTTGGTCACGCAGACAAAGATCCCGATCAAGCTATCCATGTGTTGGACGCTGAACTGGAGGCGACCATCGATCGCTTGCAGCGGATCCGGGGAGAGCTGGCCCTCATTCTGCGCCACCGTGCCCCAGCGGAGCTGCCGACAGGATTCAGCAACGTGGCCGGTGAGCTGTCGGAAGCCGACCGCGCACTGGTCCTGATCTACTCCCGCCTCTTCGACGAGGCGACGATGGCGGACTTGCAGGGGATGGTCCAGGAACAGCCCCGCACCGACGTGGATAAGGAGTTCGACATGCTTCACGCAGATGCGGACCGGGCAACTCGTCGCAAGCTGGGGGAACTTCTGGCCCCCGCGATGAAAGCCGGACTGGATAAGTTCCCCACGCTGAAGAGCCCCATCGCGCAATCGCCGACGCGCGCGGGATCCGCACGGAACGCCGTCGAAGCGGCGATGCACGAGCTCTACAACATCGCGCAGCTCGAAGTGCTCTACCGCTCACATCTCATCAGCACCGGGAAAGCGAAGGAACTCGATGTCCTCGAAGCAGCACTCGACGCGCTCGAACTCGATGAGAGTGACTGACGGCTCTAGGAGCATAGCCAGCGCATCGCCCTGAGAGCGATGCCTTGGGCGGGTGCTAGCAGTTCATAACACGGCACTTCAGCTCGCCGCACCCGTCGGCATAGGCGGCGCAGGCGTTTCGCGAGCGGTGCCTCCTGGTGCATCCCCGAAGGAAACCAGGATACCGAGGGCAATGAACCGCCACAGCTCGAGACCCCAGATGCTGTCGACGGGCGGAAGGGCTGCAATCGAGGCGGCGGAGATCAGGTCAGCGACCACGGACAGCGTCCTGCGGTTCCACCGATCGATGACGACGCCCGCTACGAGACCGATGACGACGGCGGGCACGGCGGTCGCAGCAGAGATAGCACCCATGCTGAGCGGGCTCCCCGTGATCTGAAGCACGATCATCGGCAGAGCGACCACGGCGATCCCATTGCCGAGGACGGAAAGAAAGTGTTAGCCGAGATAGGCGATGGCCGTGATGTTCATTCCTACACTGCACACTGTGACGTCACGTCGGAGTCAAGCCTCCGTCCTCATCACCGACCTGAGCGGACCCTTGCGGAATCTACATTTGGAGGGTCACGAGTTGAGCGCGGCTGTGGGTGGGGTGCGTGCGGCGCGAATGGCGGGGAGGAACCCGGCGAGGCCGCCGATGACTAATGCGGCGCCCACGCCAACGACGATCGCGAGGAACGGAAGGGTAAAGGGCCACCCGTTGATCGCGGCGAGGGTGGCGGTCGCGATCATGCCCAGGATGCTGCCGAACACCCCGCCGAGCGCGGAGAGGAGAACGGCTTCGGTGAGGAACTGGACCAGAATATGGGGGCGGGTAGCACCTAGGGCGCGGCGGAGCCCGATTTCCTTCCGGCGTTCGAGGACGGAGACGATCATGGTGTTCGCGACACCGATCCCACCGACCAGTAGCGCGATCGACCCGAGTCCGAGGAATAGGCCGGTGAAAGCTTGGTTGGCGGCGTTTTTCGCGGCTAACGCGTCGGAGGGTCGCGACACGTCGATGTCGTTCGGGCT
Source organism: Subtercola boreus (assembly GCF_003399625.1). GTDB lineage: Bacteria > Actinomycetota > Actinomycetes > Actinomycetales > Microbacteriaceae > Subtercola > Subtercola boreus_C. The sequence goes on from NZ_NBXA01000031.1 coordinate 39,689, forward strand.
TTGCGGGGAGATCGTGGGCGCGAGGAGGGAGCGCACTCTGTCGACCGCTTCGTCCGAGGACCGCTCATACACGGTTGTGGGGTTGCCCTCGTAGCCAAATTTCTGATTGGCGATGTCTGAGCCGATGAAGGCGGCAGTGTCGAGTTCGGGGGCGAGGGCGATGGAGTCGAGGATAGCGATGACGGTAAAGTACTGCCCGCCCAACCAGATTTGAGTGCCGGGTTCGACTACTCCGAGGCGTTCGGCAGCGGTATTACCGAGAACGACCGCTGGGTATTGGGAGGTGGCGTGGTTGAGCCAGGTCCCGGTCCGGATGGCGCCGTAGACAACATCGAGGAGGTTCTCATCCGCGACCATCGTGGCGATCCCCCCAGTCGCCGCCGGGTCAGAGAGGATGCTGCGATACACCGACACCTGAAGAGCTGCGGTGCTGCTAGCGGATTCGACCTCGGGGACGAGGCGTACCTTGTCGACGGCGTCGGGCGGGAGGACAGTTTGTTCTCCCGTGAGGCTTGTACCAGCGGTGGAGGTGAGGAGGTTGGTGCCGAGTTCCGCGAGTTGATCGTTCAGTCGGGCTTGGCTAGAGGCGGAGACTCCGACGACGGCGATCATCGCGGCCATACCGATCGCGATGCCCAGCGCGGAAAGCAACGCCCGGGTGGGGCGTGCACGAAGCCCCGCGGTACCGAGAGCGATGACGTCGCGCCCGCGCAGCCTCGAACGCGGCCGGACTGCACGGGTGACCGTAGGGAGTGTGGTCATGCGGTGGCCGCCTTAGAAGAGTCGCCAACGACCTTGCCGTCGCGGATCGCGATACGCCGCGGGAGCCTAGCGGCGAGTTCATTGTCATGAGTGATGACGACCACAGTGGTTCCTCGTCGATTGAGTTCGGACAGCAGTTCGACAACTGTCGCGCCCGAGACGCTGTCGAGGTTGCCAGTGGGTTCATCGGCCAGTAGCAGCGGCGGGTCGCCGACCACGGCGCGGGCGATGGCGACGCGTTGGCGTTCGCCGCCCGAGAGCTGGTTGGGGCGGTGCCCCGTCCGCCCGCCAAGCCCCACTCGTTCCAGAGCGATCTTCGCGAGGCGCCGCCGCTCGGAGCGGGCCGTACCGGAGTACAGGAGTCCATCGGCGACGTTCTCCAAGGCGGTGACTCCGTCGGCGAGGTGGAAGTGTTGGAACACGAAACCGATCTCGTAGGCGCGGAGGGCGGAGCGGTCACGGTCGTTCATGGCCGCGACGTCGGAGCCGCCGATGAAAGCGCGGCCCGCGGTGGGCCGGTCGAGAGTGCCGATCAAGTTCATCAGAGTTGACTTCCCCGACCCGGACGGTCCGACAATCGCCACGAACTCGCCCTGCTGAATGCTGAAGGTCACGCCGGCGCAAGCGAGGACAGGGGGTTCGCCGTAGGAACGTTCAACGTCCTCGAGGAACACGATCGGGTTCATCGACGCGGCACCACGACGAGGGTTCCGGCTTCGATTCCGTCACCGAAGACCTCGACCCGCCCGCCAGCGAACAGCCCCAACGTCACAGGCACCTGCGTGGTGGTTCCATCCGGATACTCGACCTCGACCCCGAACTCGTCCTCGGTGAGGGCCAGGATCGCACCGACAGGGACGGAAAGAACGTTCTCGCGGCGTTCACTGGGCACATCGACCGATACCGCAGCCTCTTGAAACGCTGCAGTGGCAGTGGCGTCGGTGAGGGCGACAACGGCGGGAATCATTGTCTGTTTCTGACCGGTTGCACCGTCCACCTCGGTAGGGGTTCCGACGGATTCGATCACTCCGGTGGTGGTCGCTCCCCCGGGCAAGTGCACGTTCACGGCGGCGCCGATCACGGCGAGTTGCTGTTCGGCGAGCGGGATATTTGTTTCAATGATCTGGGTGGTGCTGGAGGCGTCGAACAGTCCCGTGCCGGCCCCGACGAGATCTCCGACCTTCACAGTGACGGTCCCGATGCGGAGATCGCTGGAGGAGAAGACAAAGGAGCCGAGCGGCAGGGTGCCGGTGTCATCGAGACCGTTGGCGTCCTGCCACGCTTTGACCGCCTCAACCGTCGCCCAGGTGAACCGCTCGTCGGGTTCGTCTGAGAAGTGCCCGAGATCGCGAAGGCTTTCCTCGAGCTGCTTTACGTCCGGGCCGTTGTCCATGCCGCTTTCGAACGAACGCCAGGCGGGTAGGCCGCCGCGGAGCAGGAAGATCGGAATGTTGTTGACGGAATACAGTCGCCCACCGAGGGAGATGACCGCCCCTTCCGCAGGCAGCGCGGTGATTGTTCCCCCGGTCGCTGATTGGATCGATCGGCGGTCGGCGTAGCGCAGCGTCCCAGTGACGGTGGTACTGCCCGCTAGATCCCCCTGCTGCACCGCCTCAGTCGCGGATGGTGTCTTGTCTGCGGCTCCCACAGCGGCATTGTTTCCCGCGCCGGTGAGAATCCACAGCCCTCCCACGGCTACCGCGGCCACCAAGAGGGTGAAGATGGCGACACCGATGCCGCGCCGCCCTCGTCGTCTCGGCGACTGCTGGTGCCGTTCGGCCGTATCCGTCTCGGTGGAGTCGGGCTCGTCCGTGGTCGACATCAGTTGCCGCCCGTTTGAGCTTCGTCGGCGCACTTCTGAAGGATGTCGCGGGCGCTGTCCATCGGCAGGGAGATTGCCTCACCGGGCTTTGGATCCGGCACCTCGATGCCGTTCTCCCGCAGGCATGCTGCCAGCAGCAAATCCGACTGGAACTGCTCATCGGTCGTCGTGGTGCCCGAGCCGCCCGGGCCGGGGCCGAGCTCTGTGATGCACGCTTGGACTGCGGCGCCGAAAGCGGGGTCGTTGTTGGCGGCAACCGACGAATCGGTGTCGTCCGGGTCGGGCATGTCAACGCCCTGGCCGCGCATGCAGTCCGCGAAGGCGAGCTCGTAGTCCTCAACCGAGCTCGAAGCCGATGGAGAGCTTTTCTGGGTCTGGGCGGTTGGGTTGGAGCAGCCGACCAACGCGACCAGCAGCAGCGGCACGGCTACGATCGCGGCGGACAGGGCGGAGGTGCGGCGTGTAGTCATTGGGATGTCTCCAGGAATGGTGTGCCGCAGCGGTTCCGCGGACACACACAGCCCACCAAACCGGCGGTTACCACACCGTTCAAGAAATCCCTTACCTTTCCGTAACATGGTTTGTGGTTCCCTAGGTCGAACACATTTCGTTAGGAGGCCGTGTCGTGCGAGTTCTGATCGTCGAAGACGAACCATTTCTCGCGGACGCCATCGGTAAGGGTCTGCGCCGGGAAACAATTGCTGCCGACATCGTCCACGATGGCGCGGCCGCGCTCCAAGCAGTGGATGAGAACGGCTACGACGTGGTTATCCTTGACCGCGACATTCCGGTGGTGCACGGGGACGATGTCGCCGCCCGCCTCGCGCGGGATCATCCGGACGTGCGGATCATGATGCTCACCGCCGCCCGCGCCTTAAATGAACGTGTCACCGGCTTCGAACTCGGTGCCGATGATTACCTCACGAAACCGTTCGAGTTTCCCGAGCTCATCGCACGCCTGCGCGCCCTAGAGCGGCGAACCCAACCCGCACGGCCCCCGGTGCTTGAGGCCTATGGTCTGCGGTTGGATGCGTTCCGCCGAGAGGTGTACCGGGAAGGGCGACTCATCCGACTCAGCCCGAAAGAATTCGCCGTGCTGCACACGCTGATGAACGCCGATGGCGGTGTGCTCAGCGCCGAGACCCTCTTAGAGCGGGCCTGGGATGCCAACATAGATCCCTTCACCAACACCATCCGCGTCACCATCGCCAACCTCCGCAAACGCCTCGGTGAACCCCGCATCGTACAAACCGTCCCGGGCGCCGGCTACCGCTTCGGCCGGTGACTCGATGAACACCGAATTCAAGGCCCCGCGGGGGCGGCGCTTCACCCTCCGGTTGCGACTCACGATGACGTTCGCCAGTCTGGTGATCGGGTGCGGTGTGATCCTGATTGCAATCGTTTACCTGTACATGCGTTTCGTGCCCACCTACGAATTCCAAGCGGCGATACCTCTCGGCGGCAGCCCTACACCTGGTCGCAGCACGCCGGCCGGCACGACCGCGTTGTCGTCCGTGTCCAGCATCGATGGCATCCTCACTAATGTTCTCGTCGCGTCGTTCATTGCCCTGGCGGTGATGGCTGCTGTCGGCGCCGCGCTCGGCTGGTATTTCGCCGGTCGCACCCTTGCACCCCTCGCTGACATCAACGACGCCGCGAAACGTGCTGCATCAGGCACCCTCGACCACCGTATCGTGGCCGTCGGGCCGGCAGATGAGATCACCCGGCTCTCCGACACGTTCAACACAATGCTGGGCTCCCTCGAGCGGTCGTTCGCGGCGCACCGCCGGTTCGCTGCAAACGCCTCCCACGAACTACGCACACCTCTGGCCACCACGAAGACGATGATCGACGTCGCCCTTGCCGATCCCGAGGCCGATACCGACGAGCTGCGCGTGCTCGCTGAACGAGTCCGCGTGATGAACAACGCCAACATCGACACCGTCGATGCGCTGCTGGATCTCGCCGCAGCTGACGAGGTCGCCCTCGTCCGCGGACGGATTATTCCCGCCGAAACCATTCGGGCAGTCGCGCGTCGCCTCGCCCCCGACGCCGAAACCGCACAGATCACGCTGAGCGTGCGGGGCGAATCAGCGCCCCTGAATGCCAACCCAGTGCTGATCGACCGTGCGATTGACAACCTGATCCGCAACGCGATCCGCTACAACCACCCCGGCGGCTACGCAACCGTGCTCGTCAGCAGCGATGACCATGGAACCCATGTCACTGTCAGCAACACGGGAGCCTTCGTCAACCCCGAAACAGTGCACCAGCTCGCCGAACCCTTTGTGAGAGGCTCAGGCCGGAGCCGTGTCACCGGGGGAGGCCACGGACTCGGCCTCCCGCTCGTCACCGTTATCGCCCAAGCCCACGGCGGTACCCTCACGCTGACCGCCAACCCAGACGGAGGCCTCACCGCCCTACTCCACCTCCCAATGATGTGACCTGACGCCCTCGGGGTGTGACAAACGCACCTTCGGGATTCTGTCGATGACTTCCTGGTCGCCGACTACGGTCGCAGCGAATCTCACCGCGGGTACCTCCTGCGGCTTTCCCTGCAGAATGCTCTGCTCAGATGCCCCGGAGAGCAATCAGGGGTCACGGTGTCGGGACGTCCGAGTTGCAGAGTGCCTGGTCGAGCGTGTCGATGACGATCATGTACCGCTCGAGCAGCTCGGCCTCCGGTCCGTCGAAGATGGCCCATGGCAATGCAGTGACAGTAACGGTGAACGCCGTGCCATCCGCTGCGACCGCGTTTCGTGTTTGGAATCCGGGGATATCTCCCGAGTGGCCCCACGCGGTTCCGCAGGTCAGTTCGACGCTCTCGATTCCCAGCCCGTACTCAGAACCCGGCAAAAGCTCTTCCCCCGTTGGTATCCCCGTCAACATCTGCTTCATCGTCGGCTCGTCGAGCAACGTGCCATCGAGGACCGCACGCATGAAATCGTTGAGTTCGCTCGGCGTCGACACCATCGCGCCCGCCGCCCAGGTCCACGACGGATCAGACGAGGATATATCGCGAAGGTCACCCGACTTGTCGACGTGGTATCCCTTCGGATGATCCCCCCGAATAGTGCGCTCCCCCTCGCGGGGCAAGTAGGTGTGATCCAGCCCCAGGGGTTCGACGATCCGAGCCTCGATCTGTTCGAACAACGGTCGAGTGGTGATCGCTTCGATGAGCAGACCAAGCACGATGTAACCGGTGTTGCTGTACTCGTGGCGTTCGCCCGCAGGAAAGCTCGCTGGCCGTTGAAGAGCGACATCGAGCATGCTTCGTGGTGATCGGTAGGTGTCCCGGACCGCGAAGGCATCGGCCGCGATGAGATCGGCGTACTCCGGCAGCCCACTGGTGTGCTGAAGCAACTGCCTGATGGTGATGGCGGACGCATCCACCCCGTCCCCCCGCACGACGCCCGGAAGGTACTGCTCGATGCCCGTGTCGAGTTCCACAAGCCCTTCCTCGACGAGTTGAAGAACGACCACGGCCGTGAACGTCTTCGACGCGCTGCCGATGCGCACCTCACCGTCTTCGGGAACCGGGGAGTCGTTTTCGAGATCGGCTGCGCCAGCGCGAACCTCATGATGGGTTCCGTCCGGATCTGTGCGGGTGGCTAGCGCTGCGGGGTACCCGCCGTCGACCAGCCCGTCGACGATTCTCTGGAGGTCATCGGCGGGCGGAGTCACGTTCGCTCGCCAGGCGACACCGGCAACGGCCGCGGAGGCTATGAGAGTGATGGAGAGGCCGAGTGCTAGCGCACGACGCGGTCGGTGGCGAGGGGAGGACGGATCAGACGCGCTCGCCGCAGCCGTGCCGTAAGGCGAGGCGGTGTCGTTCGTCATACAGGTCTCCTCGTGTTGTTCGTGCGAGAGCGGCTGAAGGGCTTCAGTCCCTCGATGTGAGAGCCGATGTCACGGCAATCGCGCCGCTGGCGGAGATTGCTGAGGAGCACCACCCCACCGAGGGGATACATGAGCGCGCCCTCGCCCAGAATGTTGCCCGACCTATCGTCGGGAAGCAGGAGAAGCAGGTCTTCGACTATCAGCGACGTGTTCTCCTGCACGGGCTGTCCGTTCTGATCATCGGTATTCATAGGGCCTCGCCGTCCACCCAGCGACCACCGAGCGAGTGAATCGTTCGCCGATCAAGTGGTGCGTTCTGGTGTCGGGATGAAGTGCGTCTGGAAGCGGAAACTCGTCGGCGTCACCGGGCCCGTAGAGATCCAAACCGTCGAGGTATGCCATGTTCGGTTCGCAGCGCCCCGCGATCGCGGCCGCCATCGCCTCGCGAATCACCGCGAGCGTTAGTCTTCCGAAACGCGTGTCGTCGACATCCCCCGACGCGAGGAATCGCACTTGGTCAGTGCCGAGCGTGGCGACATCTACAGATCCCGGCCCAGGTGTGTTCTCGTGGATTCCACAGAAGATCGGCGAGATCACCACGATGGGGGTGTACGGATGTCCGTCCCGGATCGTGTCAAGGAAGCCGTGGAGCGCGGGGACGAAAGCGCGCAGCCGCATCGAGTCGAGGTTCACAATGTTGATGCCGATCTTCAGGCTGATGAAGTCGGCGGGAGCGTCACGAATTACTCGCGCGATAAACGGATCGAGAAGCGCACTCCCTCCGAACCCGAGGTTGCGAAGCCGCAACCCTCCGGCGCGAGCCGCAATGGCTGGCCAGATCCCGGTAGGGCCAGCGGCGTTCGAGCCCTGGCTGATCGAGCTCCCGTAGTGCACCCAGACACGCGCGTCCGGCTTCTCTGAGGGGCTGACGGGAGCGTTCACCGATATCGAGATCAGTTCCAGAGACTCGTTGTGCGGCAGCCAGATCTCGATCTCTTTGTCTCCGCTAGGGAGTCCGCGAAACGCCGAGATGTGAGGAACGCCCGGATGGAACGTCGACGTTCCATCGCGGAGATCTAGCTCGAATGCGTCGCCCTGTGTCAATTCGTCCGTGGCTACCATCGAGCCGTCGACCACCAGGTCGATTCGACCCCGCGGTCGCTCGGCGCCTGCGTAGGTCGCTCGCATCGGATGCGAGACGAGTTCGACGTCGGTCGCGCTCGTTCGAAAGGCGATGGTCACCCCAGATGGTTGGGCTTCCATTGCGGTGAGCTGAGGGTCGGGAAACCGACGAAGGACATCCCGCGGAAGTCGGTGCGGTCGGAAGCCCCTCTCGGTAACTTCGAGTTCGGCCGCACCGGTGAGGAGCGTCTCGGTGATCGGGATGGTGAACATCATGGCATGGCTCTTTTCATGTCCGCCGACGGTGTCGGCACGGTGTGTGGCGATCTCATTGGGGCCTACTCGACCCGGTTCAGCGTGTCGATGGCTGTCGATGCCGCTTCTGCGATGAGCCGATCGTCGGACTCGGCGTCCTCGTCGTCGCGGCTCGACATGACTGCGATGACGATCGGCGCCCCCTCCGTCGGCCACACGATGGCGATATCGTTGCGGGTACCGTAGCCTCCCGACCCCGACTTGTCGCCGACGGTCCAGTCCGTGGGCAGGTCGGCGCGAACCAGGTCGTCGCCCGTCTGGGTCGCGGTCATCCACGACTCGAGTTGGGTCGCTTCGGCCTCGGGTAGCGCGTCGCCCAGCACGTATGCCTCCAAGCTCGTGGCGAGCGCCTGCGGCGTGCTCGTGTCACGGTCGTCGCCGGGGACGGCCTCGTTGAGTTCGGGCTCGATCCGCGACACGACTGTCGTGTCGTCGCCGATTTCGGTCAAGGCCGAGCCGAGAGCATCCGGGCCGCCTAGTTCTTCAAATAGATAGTTCGCAGCCGTGTTGTCGCTCACGGTCAAGGCAGCTTCCGCGATTTCTCCCAGCGTCATGTTGCCGCCGACCCGCGTTTCGGTAACGGGTGAGTAGGTCACGATATCCGCGGCGTCGATGGAGATGGCCTTCGCCAGCCCACTGACCCCTACCTGATCGAGGAGAGCAGCAGCAGCGAGAGCTTTGATCGTCGAGGCGTAGGCGAATCGTTCGTCATCCCGCCAGCCGACTTCGGAGCCCGTTGCCGTGTCGATGGCGTAAACGCCGACTCGCGCCTGGTAACGCTGCTCCAGCTCTTCGAAGTCCTCCGTCGTGTCGCGAGAGGTGCTCGCGGATGTGGAGGCTGAGGTCGCGGCCTGGCCGACCGACACCGGGGTCGAGGCGCACCCGGTGAGAACTGCCGCCGACACGATCAACGCAGCGAAAAGTGGTCGGGTCGGGAGAAAGGAAAGAACAGGCATGGGTCCATGACAGACCATGCCCCAGGGGCAGAGTCAAACCGACCTCCCGAGGGGTCGGCCTGCAAGACAAGCTATCGCTCGACCGTCACGACTTTGGTGTGGGCGACCTCTCGAAGTGCCTCGATGACAGCGATGATCGCCTGTCGATTGAGGTTAGGTCGCCGCACGACGGCGACGATACGACGATCGTCAAGGCCGACGGTGGGCCGTCGGACGAGGCCAGGGCGGCGGATCGCCGCTAACGCGGGAAGCACCGCGACGGATAGCCCGGCGGCAACGTGCGCCAGGAGCACGGCGTAGCTCGAGAAGCGCCCTGCAACAATCGGTTCGAATCCCTCGAGGCGGCACTGTCGGGGCACGAGTTCGCCGAGATAGGTTCCCGGCAAGTCGAGCGCCCACCGATCGTCTGCGAGTTCCGACACCGGAATCACGTCGAGGGCGGCCGCTCGGTGCGCCTCGGGCACCACCACGAGTAGCCGGTCGGTCGTGAGCGGAATGACGCTGACCGCCGGCGTGAGTAGCGTGCCGTCGTGCTCGTCGACGGTGAGGATGACATCGCAGAGTCCCTGGTGGAGTGCTGTCGTACTCTCCCGAGGTTCAATCTCTCGGAGCTCGATGTCGAGACGCGGATGTGTGCGCTGAAGGCTGCGGACGGTGTCGATCAAAATCGGCTCGACCGAACTCGGGAACCCTCCCACCCGGACGAGACCAGCGATGCCACTCGACGCATCGCGGATCTCGGCCTCGATGGAATCGAGATGATCGCGCAGATCGCGGGCTTTGTCGACCAGCATTCGTCCGGTGGGAGTCAGTCGTAACGACCGTCCGGCGCGCTCGAACAGCTGAGTTCCGATCTCTTTCTCGAGCACCGAGAACTGCTGCGAAACGGTGGAGGGACTCAGCATCAGTTCAGCTGCAACGCCTCGCACCGTGCCGACTCGCTCGAACACGTCGAGCAGTCGAAGGCGCCAAGGGTTGAGAGTCATAGGCCCAGCTTATTGTTCGGGTCAGCCGCACAGAAGGGTAGAGAGGGACCTATCGACGCGCATGTTTCGGGCTGGTTATCGTGAGGTGGTGACCTACCTCCTGTCCTCTCCGACTGCATCACCCACGACCAAAGCATCGGCCGCATTCTGGGCGGATGCCGACGCTCACGTGCTCCGATACGGCAGTCCCTTCGTTCCGGAGATCATCGCTCGCGCGGCGGGCAGCTTCGTCTACACCGAGAGCGGCCGCAAGATCCTCGACTTCACGTCCGGTCAGATGAGCGCGATTCTCGGTCATTCCCACCCCGAGATCGTCGCAACAGTCCAGCGTCAGGTGGGACAGCTTGATCACCTCTACAGCGGGATGCTGTCGCGCCCCGTCGTCGAGCTCTCGCGCCGACTTGCCGATTCGCTGCCCTCACCGCTGACGAAGACCCTGCTCCTGTCGACCGGCGCCGAGGCGAACGAGGCCGCCATCCGCCTGGCGAAACTCGTAACCGGCGGGCACGAGATCGTATCGTTCGCCAGGTCATGGCACGGTATGACCCAAGGCGCCGTCGGGGCGACCTACAGTGCCGGTCGCCGCGGCTACGGACCCGCGGCCCCAGGCAATATCGCCATTCCGGTGCCGGCCACATACCGACCCGACATCGTCGACGAGGATGGCGTTCTCGATTGGCGTCGGCAACTCGATCTCGCCTTCTCCCTCGTAGACGCCCAATCGACCGGAGCGTTAGCTGCCTGCATCGTCGAGCCGATCCTGAGTTCCGGAGGCGTGATCGAGCCACCCCTCGGCTACCTCGCGGCCCTCAAGCGCAAGTGCGAAGAGAGAGGTATGTTGCTCATTCTCGATGAGGCTCAGACCGGCCTCTGCCGCACTGGAACCTGGTACGCCTTCGAACGTGATGGGGTGGTTCCCGACATCCTGACCCTGTCGAAGACTCTGGGGGCCGGCCTGCCGCTCGCCGCCGTGATCACCTCCAGCGAGATCGAGCAGGTCGCATTCGAGCGTGGCTTCCTGTTCTTCACAACCCATGTGTCCGACCCACTCGTCGCGGCCGTCGGATGCACGGTGCTCGACGTGCTCGAACGTGACGGGCTCGACGAGCGCGCCACGACGCTGGGCGCACAACTCGGCGCTGGGCTTCTCGACATTCAGAGCCGCAATCCGGTCGTGGGGGATGTGCGGGGCCGCGGACTCCTGCAGGGCATCGAACTGTTGTCGAACCAGAGTGAATTGATCGAGTCGAACACCGACGCCCTCGGCTCAACGATCACCCGGCGCTGTTTCGAACTGGGGTTGCACATGAACATCGTTCAGTTGCCCGGTATCGGCGGGACATTCCGCATCGCCCCTCCCCTCACCAGTACCGATGCCGAGATCCAGCTCGGCCTCGAAATGCTCGATCAAGCCATCGGGGAGGTGGTCGAATCATGGCGTGGAGCACCAGTCAGATCGCCGAATTAGCAGGAACAACGGTCAAAGCTGTTCGTCACTATCACGAGATCGGTCTGCTTGACCTTCCGGAACGCACGTCCAATGGATACAAGCAATACTCGGTCGGACATCTCGTTCGACTGCTGCGAATAACTCGACTGACCGATCTCGAGGTGCCGCTGGCTCAGATTGCCGTAATGGAAAGCTCGGATTCACAACCGGAAGAAGCACTTCGTGTGCTCGATGCGCAACTCGCCGAGACCATTGAGCGCCTGCAACGGATCAGCGCGGAACTCAAGATGATCCTTCGTAATCAGTCATCGATGGACATGCCCTCTGGGTTCAGCCCGATCTCCGTCGATATCTCTGAGGCGGATCGCGCACTGATCATGATCTATTCGCGGGTGTTCGGACCAGCCGAGATGGACGATGTGCGCTCGATGATCATCGATCTGAGGAAAGACCCCGCTCATACCCAATTCGACAACCTCGCCGAAGACGCTGGCGAAGAAACCCGGCAATCGCTGGCCGAGCACTACGCTCCACTGCTCTCTACTATCACCAGCCGATACCCCTGGATGAGCGATCCGGGAAGTCGAGCTCCGCGAGGCGCAAGGTACGCCGAGAGCACTCTGGGCGAGGCAATTCACGACCTGTACAACGCCGCCCAGCTGGATGTGCTGCGGCGGGTGAGCATGTTGCGAGCGCCGGAGGCTGACGGGTGACCATCGGGGTGTAATCCGCGTGCTTGACCCTGCCCCCAGGGCATGCCGTTGAGTGATGGATGTCGCGAATACGCGATGACTCACTCACTCACGGAGCAGCATCCATGCGATTTCTTCGCACCCCCCTTCAGATCATCCGCGCCGACATCCGCCCCTACCTGGCCATCAACGTAATCGCCTACGGGGCATTCGTCGTCGGATTCATCGCTGCAGTGATCTTTCCCGAACTCGGAGCAGATCGAGGAGCGACATTGGAGAACAACGGAACGGGTGATCTCGTGCGGTCGCTCTTTCTCAACCCAGCGCTCTTCGCCGTCGTAATCTTCGGGGTCAACGTGGTTGCCACCGCGGCACCGTGGATCGTACTACCGTCGCTCATCGTTCCCTTTGCGGGGATTGCCGCGTTCGCCTATCACGCTTTCACCCTCGGTTCGGGCCTCGCCCCGACCACCGACATCGCGACGGTCGGACTGATCCCTCATTCCCTCACTGTCATCATTGAATTCCAGGCCTACGCCCTTGTCATGTTCGGCGCTTATCTCCTCGGACGATCGTGGATCCGGCCCGCAAGCGTCGGCGCGCGCACCCACCGGATCGGCTACCTGCGCGGGTTGAAGAAGCTCGGATGGCTGAGCCTGCCAGCGCTCGCGCTGTTCGTCATCGGTGCGATCTATGAGGCGCTGTCACTTCGCTTTCTGGTTCAGCCGCTCGTCGAGCTCATTCTCTAGCCCCTGACTCTCGGGACGAAGACCCGGTTACTCGTGATGTTCTTCGCGAGGGACCCCACTTGACAGTGCCCCGAGGGCAGGGAGTTGAATCATCCGTACCGGGCAATCGCCGGACGATCGACAGGGGCAGACCGTGCCATGGAGCACCAGTCAGCTCGCAGAACTCGCGGGCACAACCATCAAAGCCGTCAGGCATTACCACGAGATAGGCCTTCTCGACGAGCCTGAGCGCAAGACCAACGGCTACAAGCAGTATCAGGTTGCACACTTCTTACGCTTGCTTCAGATCACCAGGCTCTCGGCTCTCGGCGTTCCGCTCGCGCAGATCACCTCCCTCGGTCACGCCGATACAGACCCTGATGAAGCGATTCGCGTGCTCGACACAGAACTCGATGTTACCGTCACTCGACTTCAGCGGATTCGCGGCGAGCTCGCGTTGATCTTGCGGCACCGCGCCCCGCCCGAGATGCCCCCGGGATTCAGTGAGGTCGCGGGGGGCCTCTCCGAGGCCGCTCGCTCCATGGTCATGATCTATTCTCGCGTCTTGGATGAATCGACGATGGATGACCTACGAAAGATGATCATTCACGAGCCCTTGTCTGACGCGGACAAGGCATTTCAGGCGCTGGCGCCGGACGTCGACCGGGGATCCCGTCGCCGCCTGGGCGAGCTCCTTGCGCCCGAAATACGGAGGCAACTCGAGCAGTATCCGTCATTGCGAAGGCCCGGATCACAGTTGTCCCGCGGGACCTCATCCGCGGAGAGCGCCGTGCAGGCCGCGATTCGGGAGCTCTACAATCCTGCACAACTCGAAGTGGTGTATCGCGCACACCTCATCAGTACTGGGGCGATCGACGACCTCGACGCGCTAGAGACCGCGCTCGATTCGCTGGAGGCCGAGTCCGCCGACTAAACCATGTCGGTGCGCCCTGGGGCCGTGGGCATCCACGCCCCCGACATCATCCCGCCCCTCCATCGTGAAGCCAGTTGAATCGCCAGCGAAGCGCCCGCTCCGTGCTGGCCGAGATGGTGAACGCTGATACCGCGTTGTTGCCCCGCGTCGGGAGTCGGATTGGCGACGTGAAGGTGCCGATGCTCTCAGCTATCGGGGGCATCTGGGACAAAGTAGACATGAGCTGCGGGATCAGAATGACAAGCCCGATCACGAGAATCACCATCGCGATAGCCCCGATCCGACGACTGGCTGTGGGGTGAGCTCGATCGAAATGCGCCCGACGGCCTTCGGCGGACGCCCCGTCCGGAACGAGTTGCTGTTCGCGCCCTCCGGTGACAGCGCTCACTGAAATTCCCCAGTTCTGCTCACTGAAATTCCCCACCCCGGGTCGCTTCCGCGCATAGAAGCGGGCCTCCCTCGATGCTGATGGTCTTCGACCACACACCAGCTCGAGAAAGGCCCTGT
>NZ_NBXA01000032.1 GCF_003399625.1 Subtercola boreus
AGTCCTTCGCGATCTGAGACGCGTTGCCGTGGCCCTTCCGGACCACCGCCACGACATCATCGCGGAACTCTTTCGGATATGCCTTTGCCATGACTGACATCCTTCCAGCGAGAATGAAATCTCACAGATCAGATGACAACCAAACCCTGGGCAGACCCGTGGACCCACACGACGTCTTAGCTTGAAGAAGCCAAGCAAACTGACGGCAGTCCCATACGTTGGTGAGATGCGACTGATTGACACCACGTACGACTTCTATTTGGACACGCCCTCAGGCAAAGACCCAGATGCGCATAGCGCCACTTTGCGGAAGTACAACCAGATTCTGTGGAGCAAGCCACTGCCCGGCGGGGCCGAATTCACCTTACGCACGGATGTCAAAGGCTCGTACCTGTTTCACGACTCGGTGTTAGGCCAGTTTCGGCTGTCGAGCGACATGATCGCATCCACTCACGCACGCCGGCTGGCATCGTTTTCGCGTCAGGTCGAGGGCGACTACAGCCTGGACCTGCCGTACACAATTGGTGCGGCCATCGTCTTCCCTGGCCACCGGATTGGTACAGATCAGACGATCAACCAACATCGAGGTATTCATCAGGCAATCCAAGACCGCTTCGATCTGACCCTGGAATGCATCAGACGCCATTACCTGGGCGAAAGCAGCCCGCTCGGGGAAACCCTCAACCGGTACGCGAGCTTCTTCGCACTGTTCGCGGATTTCAACGGATACGTCGATTTCTTTCTTCTTCAAGACTTGGTCGACGACCATGGTGACATCGAGTTTTTTCGACCCGTTACACCGTTTGAGGGGTCACCGCTGCCTGCAACCCTTGAGTCCTATATTGCTTACCGCCGAAACGTGATCCGATTCGTGAAGGCACGCAACCGGCGTATCGCCGGGACCAGCGAACCGCCGACGTTCGCTGAACGAGCCCCTTCGCGCCGACGAAACAGATAAGGTTCCGGTTCCGGTTGTCGCTGTCGTTGCAGCGCCGTCGGAGCTGGGGCTCCCCGGCCAGCCTAACCCGGCGGCGACTCAGGAAGTACGTGAGAACGCTCCTTACATGGGAATGGATGCGTAGGAGTTCTCGAAGAGTCTTCCTGCGCCGTCGACGGCGTAGATCTGAAGGTAGTAAAGCCTCAAGTATCGGACCCATTCGTCGGATTCGCTGGGCAGGTATGTGATTTCGAGCCCCAGCCCACGGGCAACCTCGTGGCTGATGACTTGGCCGTGAGAGTGTCACCGTTCCGTATCAGAGAGGTCGTTGGCAGTCTTTTCTGCAGCTTCCTCATCGCGAATAATTCCGTTGCGAAGAAGGTCCTTGGCAGTGGAGCGCGATCTGCGCATGATCCGCTGGAGCTTTCGAACGGTCGCGGGCTCCATCTTGCTCAGCATGAGCCGGGCAACAGGATCAGTCGGGTCTTCTCGCAGGGCCTTGGCGTGTTTCTCGTACGCGTCGAGGTAGCTTTGCGCGGAGTGAATCGAACCGTTGCCGTTGGCCTCCAAGAGCTCGATTTGAGGGTCTATGGCACCGAGCTCGGAGGTGTCGCTCATAAGGATGTCGTCGGCGCCGAGCGCGATGAGAGTCGCGGCGCTCTTGGCGAAGTCGGGCACGATGACCCGCACTTCTTTGCCGCGGCGGCGGATCAGGCCGATGAACTTCTCGGCCGCGTCTATCACCGACGCCCGCGGACAGCTGGCGTCGATCATCGACGAGGCGCGTGCTGCGCCTGTGTATCTCACCCGCCGAAGTAGGGCTGTCGCCGCCGTGATCGACGCTGCGCAGCTCAAGCAACTGCTGGAGGATGCGGAGGAGCTTGCCGACATCAAAGCAGTGGACGCCGCGTGGGAAGAGACCGAGAAGTTGGGCGAGACGCCTGTCCCGTGGGATGACGTCAAGCGTGACCTCGGACTCCTTCCGTGACTTCTCAGAACCAGCTACTCCCGGTTGCAGCCCGCGCGAGCAAGAAGCTGCCGCCGGAGGCCAAACGCCGGGTACAGGCCGCGGTCGAACTGCTTGCTGAGAATCCGCGCCCGCCTGAGGCGAAGAAGCTGACCGGACGCCCCGAGTGGCGGGTACGGACCGGAGATTACCGAGTGCTGTACCGCATCCAGGACGATGTACTGACCGTGGTGGTCATTCAGGCCGGTTGTCGGCGGGACATGTACGAAAAATATGCCCTAGCCAGCATCACTACTTGAGCACGGGGGTACAACGCCTGAGGTGCAAGCGTGAGCGGTGAAGTCGAGCCCCTCGATGTCGACTACTCCTGGAAGCTACCGGGCGAGGCGACCGACGGCGAAAAGGATGACGACGATGGTGTAGAACACGAGCGCGACTATCGGAAACACGAAACTGATACCGATTGCTGCGAGGTTGAGAACGGCGGCGATGCTGCAGAACACCAGTGCCCGAGAGGAGATGGGCTTCGACACGACGAAGTCTTTGGAGAGCCTCGGGCTTCGGCGAACGTGTGCCCACAAAGCAGTGAACGTCGCAGTGAGGAGAAATATCGTTATCCCGTAGAGCACGCTTGCAGCTGAGAGGTTGCTCTCGGAGGGTTCGATCATGTACTCAGCTATCACTGCCGTGGGGAACGGAATGAATGCCACGATGCCCAATACGGCAACGTTCAGGAAAATCAGAGGCCTGTCGATCCGCGTCAGCAAACCGATCAGGAAGTGGTGATTGATCCACATCACCGCGATCGTGAAAAACCCCAACGCGTACGCCAAATACGACGGCCACAACCCGAGCAGCATTGAGCCGAGTTGGCCGTCTTCCGCGTGCGGCACGGCCACTTCCAGAATCAGGAGCGTTGTGGCGATGGCGAACACGCCGTCGCTGAACGCCTCGACACGGTTTGTACCGATCTCGCCAGGCGAACTGATAACTGTTGTCATATCGGGACAATTTCTTTCATCAAAAGGCTGAGCCATGCGGAACACCGTGGGGCGAGACGCAGTCAATCATACGAAGTGTATGATTCGCAAATGGGTGAAACACGCTCCGAACAGATCGAATCCACCAACCCGCGAGTCATCCGAACCAAAGCCCGAGTCATAACCGTCGCCCGCGAGCTCCTCCCCCAGGTTGGCCCCGCCGCGCTGACCTACACGCTGTTGGCCGACCGAGCCGGCGTCACCAGGCAGACTCTCTACCGCCACTGGCCCAGCCGCGAGAAACTGCTCGCTGAACTCGTCTTGACCGGCCCCGTCGTCGGCTACCCCGAAGGCGGAACCGACGCACACCTGACCATGGTTGAGTTTCTCAGCAGCCTCCGAGCGGGTATGCAGAACGAGGTCACCGCTGCAGCACTGTCCAGCCTCATGGCGCAAGCCGACCGGCACGCAGACAGCGCGGATGCGCTCAGAAGCATTGTCTCCGATCGACATGCTGCACTGCAGGCACTGCTACGACCCACCGGGCTCAGCATCACCGCCGAGCAATTTGCCATGCTCGCTGGCCCCGTTCTCTTCCGACGGTTCATTGCCCGACAACCCGTATCCGACGAATTCATCGAAGTCCTCGCAGAGCTGAGCCTCTCCGCTCTCTGATTCCAGGGGAATGAGCTGAAAAACCGGTGCAATCGAGAGTCAGCGTCAGGCGGCGGGCGCCGAAGGCGGCAGCAGCACCTTCACGCCGTGGCGCTGCAGGGCATCGGCCAGCTCGGGCGGGGGCTCCTGGTCGGTGACGAGGTAGTCGGCGGCGCCGAGAGCGGCGACCTGCGCGAAGAGGGGGGCGCCGAACTTCGAGGAGTCGGCGAGGATGGCCACGCGGGAGGCGCGGGAGATCATCTCCCCCATCATCACGGCCTCGCTCACGTTGCTGGTGGAGTAGCCCCCATCGGCGGAGACCGCGCCCACCGAGATGAGGGCGAGGTCGCAGCGCAGCTCGAGGTCGCTGGTGCGGCCGGTGACACGGAAGCTCACCGGGCCGACGGTCGACTGGCCCGCGAAGCGCACGGCACCGCCGAAGAGGTAGAGGTCATTGACGGCCTTGGGCGAGACTTCAGCGGGGATCCGCAGGTTGTTGGTGGCGATCGTCAGCTCACGGTGGTTGCGGAGGTGCCGGGCGAGAGCGAGGCAGGTCGTGCCGGCGTTGATCATGATGACGGAGGCGTCGTCGACGAGGGTTGCGGCGAGTTCGCCGATCTTCTCTTTGGCCGAGGTGTGCAGCTGCAGGCGCACGTCGAGCTTCTTCTCGGTGACGATCATGGCGGAGCGGCTGACGGCGCCGCCGTGGGTGCGCACGAGGATGCCGTCGGCGTCGAGTTGGTCGAGGTCGCGGCGCACGGTGTCTGAAGAGACCCCGAATCGAGCGGAGAGCATGGCGACGGTGACCTGCTCAACGTCGGTCACGTAAGCGGCGATCTCGGCCTTGCGGCCAGCTGGAAGGCGCACCGGTTGCGCCCCATTGCCCGAGTCTCTTGCATCACCCACACAGCATTTCTAGCAGATATGTGCATGCCTCCGCGTATTTGTGCGTTTGATATTCGAAATGTTTGCCAAGATATGCCGCAAAATTCGTATTGACGCGCACGATTCCGGGCATTAGCATCAGATCACGCTCATAAGCGCATAAAACAGCATAATCCCGTAACACTAAGCAATCACCGAAGATTGGATGAACATGAGCAACGTTGCTCGAGGCCGTCGGGTCACGCTCGCAGGGCTGGCCCTCGCGACGACAGCTGTCCTCCTCACCGCCGGCTGCAGCAGCAGCGGCGGATCCACCAGCGCCGACGGCAAGGTGACCATCGAGTTCTCGCAGTGGTGGGGCTCCGAGCTCCCCGACGGCGACCTCCAGAAGATCGTCGACGGCTTCCAGGCCGAGAACCCGAACATCACGGTCAAGCTCCTCACCCAGCCGTACTCCTCCCTGCAGGACCAGACCACCACCGCCGGCGTCTCCGGCACCCTCTCCGATGTGGTCGGCCTCGACGGGGCCTGGGTCAACAACCTGGTCAAGCAGGGCGCGCTCGACAACCTCAGCGACGAGATGAAGTCGTCGAACTACGATGCCAGCCAGCTCTCGAGCCAGGTGCAGATCGAGGGGTCGACCTACGCGATCCCCGTCGTGAACTTCGTCTACCCGCTCTTCACGAACGACACGCTTCTGGCCCAGGCGGGCGTCACCGCTCCCCCGGCGACCCGGAGCGAGTTCCTGACCGACGCTGAGGTGATCACCTCGAAGACCGCTGCGAAGGGCTGGATCCTGCCGCTCGGAACGACGAACCCGAACGGCGTTCAGAACGACGTGATGTCGTGGCTCTGGGCATCCGGTGGCAGCATGCTGAAAGACGGCAAGCCCGACCTCACCAACGACGGCGTGAAGAGTGCGGTCGACTACGTGAAGTCGCTCTACGACGCGAAGGTCGTGGCCGACGGCACGTTCACCCTGCAGGAGCCCGACAAGGTGACCCAGTTCACCAACGGGCAGGTCGGGATGATGGTCGACTCCCTCGCCCACATCACGACCATCCGCAAGGCCAACCCGGATCTGAAGTTCAGCATCTCGGCGATCCCCGCAACAGACGGTTACACCGGCAAGCGCGGCATCCCGTTCGCCTCGTGGGGTATCGGCGTCTCGAACAACTCGGCCCACAAGGCCGAAGCGTGGAAGTTCGTGCAATACATGATGAGCAAGGACGTCAACGCGAACATCTCGAGCCTGGCGCACGGGTTCCCGGCCAACAGCACGGCGACGCCCGACTTCACCGGATCCGACCCCCTCTACGAGGAGGCCTTCAAGATCTACCAGGCCGGCTACCCCGCGAACGAGTTCGTCGGGCTGCCCACCTCAGACCAGCTGATGCGCGACTTCGACACCGAGTTCCAGAAGACGCTCAACGGCGACGGGAGTGTGAGCGACATGCTCTCCACCACTCAGGCGAGCTGGTCCAAGGCCTTCTAGGCCCCCTGCCAGACCTCGACGCAGTACGGTCGCGCCGCATCTGCCACCCCCCACAGCGGGTGCGGCGCGATCCTCTCCTCCTGAAAGAAGCACAGACATGACAGCTCTGCGAACGGGACGTACCCCCTCCCGGTTCGGATCGGCACGCCTCGCGGGCAAATCCGCCCCCTACGGTTTTGTGGCTCCGACCGCGATCCTGCTGGTCGCGCTGATGGTCGTTCCGATCATCCTGGTCATCGGATACTCGGTCTCCGACGGCGCGATCACCACCAAGAACGCGTCGTTCGCGGGCCTCACGAACTACATCACCCTGCTCACCGATCCGGAGTTCTGGAACGCCGCCCTCAACACCCTCGTCTTCACGGTTTCGAGCGTCGCCGCCCACCTGCTCATCGGCCTCGGCTTCTCGCTGATGCTGAACTCGAAGCTGATCGGGGCGGTGCCGCGGGCCGTGTTCCGCGTGATCTACATCCTCCCGTGGCTCTTCACCGCCGCCATCATCGCGGTGCTCTGGCGCCTGCTGCTCGACCCGCAGGGCGTCATCAATTACCTGCTCCAGTCGGTGCACCTCACCGGCAGCCCCATCGCCTGGTTCGGAGATCCCTCCACCGCCCTCCTCGCGGTGACGGTGATGAACATCTGGGCCGGCTACCCGTTCTTCATGATCAGCCTCCTCGCGGGGCTGCAGGGCGTACCCGCCGACCTCTATGAGGCGGCGCGCGTCGACGGTGCATCCCCCGTGCAGCAGTTCTTCAACGTGACGCTGCCGCAGCTGCGCCCGATCATCATCTCGATGGCCATGCTCGACGTGCTCTGGACCACCCAGCAGTTCGCCCTCATCTGGCTCACCACGGGAGGCGGGCCGATCAGCGTCACCGAGATGCTGAGCACGTTCACCTACAAGCTCGCGTTCACGGGCTTCGACTTCTCGGCAGCCTCGGCGAGCGCAGTGATCGTGCTGGTCTTCTCGCTCATCGTGGCCGTCTTCTATGTGCGTTCCCAGCGATCGGAGAGCTGATCATGGCCACCCTCACCACCCCCGCAAAGACCCGGGCCACGGATGCCCGTACAGACGGCCCGGTACACGGCGGTGTCACCGCTGCCGCAGCTGTGCACCGGGCACCCCGGAAGATCGGCCGGAGGGTCGCGCTCCTCGTCGGCCTGCTGGTGGGCGCCGTGTTCGCCGGCTTCCCGGTGTTCTGGATGCTCATCAGCAGTTTCAAGACGAACACTGAGATCTTCGCCTACCCGCCGCAGATCATCACCCAGGGTTTCAGCTTCGACGCCTACCTCGCCGTGCTGAACGACCCGGAGGAGATCCGGTTCTTCATCAACAGCTACGTCGTCGCCCTGTCGGTGACGGCCCTGACCGTGGTGTTCGCCATCATGGCGGCGTATGCGTTCAGCCGGTACGAGTTTCGGGGCAAGAAGGTAATGAACGTCATCATCATCGGCACCCAGGCCGTACCACCGATCGCCCTGATCATCCCGTTCTTCGGGCTCATGGTGACGCTCGGCCTCTACAACACCTACGCGGGCCTGATCCTGACGTACATCGTGTTCACGCTGCCCTACGCGATCATCATGATGACCGCGTACTTCAACACCCTGCCGAAAGAGCTCGACGAAGCCGTCAAGGTCGACGGCGCGGGGGCGTGGACGGCGCTCTGGCGGATCCTCGTACCCATCTCGGTACCCGGCATCGTCTCTGTCGCGGTGTACACGTTCATGATCTCGTGGAACGAGTACCTGTTCGCCCTGACACTCACGCGCACCAACGACCTTCGCACCGTGCCCGTCGGGATCCAGCTGCTGATCGGGCAGAACTCGTACGAGTGGAACCAGATGATGGCGATCTCGATCATGGGCAGCATCCCCGTTCTTCTGCTCTTTTTGATCTTCCAGCGCTACTTCATCGGCGGCCTCACCTCCGGCTCGGTCAAGAGCTGACCCCGCACCCCCTACCCAACGCCCACCCTGCACCACCACGAAACAAGGAGAACACCCACTCATGCTGATGACCGGTAAAGAACTGCTCGCCGTCGCAAACGAACACAACTTCGCGATTCCAGCGTTCAATGTCAGCGACTACGCCATGATGAACGGTCTCTTCGAGATCAGCGAAGAGAAGAACGCGCCGATGATCATCGCCATCCACCCGGATGAGGTGAGCCACCTGGGGGTGGAGGCCATCCTGGCCATCCGCGAGCGCGCCCACAAGTCGAGCATCCCGGTCGCCATCCACTGGGACCACGGCGGATCCTACGAGCAGATGCTCACGGCCATCCAGGCCGGCTTCACCTCGGTGATGATCGACATGTCGATGCGCCCCTTCGACGAGAACGTGGCCGTCACCAAGCGCGTCGTCGACACGGCGCACGACGTCGGCCTCTCGGTCGAGGGCGAGCTCGGCACGATCGGCAAGCTCGACGAGGAAGCCGAGGAAGGCGGCGAGATCATCTACACGGTGCCCGCTGAGGCCGTGGATTTTGTCTCGCAGACCGGCGTCGACAGCCTCGCGATCGCCATCGGCACCAGCCACGGCCTGTACCCGCAGGATCTCGAGCCGAAACTCCGCATCGACCTGCTGCAGGAGATCAAGGCCCTGCTGCCCATCCCGCTCGTGCTGCACGGCGGCTCGAACAACCCCGACGCGGAGATCGCCGAGGCCGTGAAGTACGGCATCAACAAGATCAACATCTCCAGCGACATCAAAGCCGCGTACCATGACGCAATGCGCAAGGAGCTCGAGAACAAGGGACTCCGCGAGCCGAACACCATCCAGCCGCCCGCCATCGCTGCCATGAAGAAGGTCGCCGCTCACAAGATCGACCTCTTCGAAGCTGCCGGCAAGGCCGAGCTGTACTAGTCGCATGGTGAGCTCCGAAACCGTGCTGGGCCTCGGCGGCACCGTCGACTACGAGATCGACTGGAATTCCGCCGTGCTCGAAGACCTCGCCGCCGAGTACGGCGTCACGGTGGCGGAGCTCACCACGCAGCATCCGATCGCCAGCGAACGGGACCTCGTGGTCTCGGTGCTGGCGTTCCTGAAGACCGGTTCCGGGGGGGAGCGCTTCGTCGCCTCCTCCGGCATCGTCGAAGCGTTCGCTGCGCGCTTCACCAGTCGCGTGACGCTCGGCGGAACGGGCGTGCGCGCGGCCCTCGCGATGGAGGTGCTCGGGGTGACCAGCACGCTGCACCTCGTGAGCATCGACGACCACGTGCGCCGGCTCCTCCCGCCCGGCAGCGCGTACATCAGCAGCGCGGCGGGTGATACGACAGACCCGCACCTGATCATCCAGTTCCCCGTCGGCGCGCGCGTTCGACTCGGAGACGCTGTGCTGGCGGCCAGCCACGCCAACCGGCTGATCTACTCGAACGACCCGCCCAACCAGACGCTCTACCTGAGCCCTGAGCTGCCGGCGGCGTTGCGGCAGGCGTCGCTCTTCCTCGTCTCCGGCTTCAATTCGATGCAGGATGCCGCGGCCCTCGACGAGCGCCTCGATGAGCTCCGGATGGCGATGGTCTGCCTGCCGCCCGATGCCACCGTCTTCTATGAGGACTCGGGTTTCCACCGGCCGGAGTTCACCGCACGGGTGCTCACCGCGCTGCTCGACACGATCGACGTCTACTCGATGAACGAGGACGAACTCGAGAACCACCTCGGCCGCGCGGTCGACCTGCTCGACCCTTCGGCGGTGCATGCGGCCCTGGTGGACATCGGCGAGCTGATTCCGGCCCGGCACATGGTGGTGCACACGAAGTACTGGTCGGTGGTGCTGGGCGGCGGCGCTGCGGGCGATGCCGGCGCTGCGGGCGATGCCGGCGGCGAGGGCGATGCAGCTCCCGCCTCGGATGCCACCCGCTACCGGGAGGCGCTCCGCGGCGGCATCCTGATGGCCAGCACCCGCTACCGCTTCGGCGACGGCTTCACGCTGGCCGACTACGAGGGGATGGCCGGCGAGCGCCAGAACCCCGCCGGCGTCGCGGTCGCTTCGGCTCTGCGCGAGCTGCTGCCCGGCGCTGTGTGCATACCGGGGTTCCAGCTCGACGACCCCTCCCCCACCACGATCGGCCTCGGCGACTCGTTCGTGGGCGGGTTCATCGCGGCGCTGCGGCGCGGCCGCGCGGTCTGAAGCGGCCCCGGCCCCAGCCGGCCCCGTCAGTCCCGCCCGGCCCCGCCACTCCCGCCCGCCCCCGCCAGTCCCGTTCGCCCTCGCCAGTCCCGTTCGTTCGTTCGTTCGTTCGGGAGGAGCTGGGGCTATGTCCCGCGCTATTCGCCCCACCTTGCCCCAGCTCCTCCCGACGGGGAACCAGGAGGCAGGCCAGGCACCCCGGAGTGGATGCGCCGACCCGATCCGCGCTGAGGGACAGCTGCCGGGCCAGCCTTCCCGGGTAGCGGCGCGCAAGTGGAGAGAATGGGACATGGCCAGCTTCGTCGTCGAACCAGACTCCCCGCGCACTGCGAACGGCGGCGAGCACGGCGAACTCAGCGTGCCGACGAAGGCGGGCCCGCGATGAAGATCGTGGCGGTGTACAGCACCAAGGGCGGCGTGGGCAAGACAACCGCCGCGGTGAATCTGGCGTGGGAGGCCTCCCAGGACTTTCGCGTGCTGCTCTGGGATCTCGACCCCCAGGGAGCCGCGACCTATCTGTTGCAGGTGAAACCGAAGCTGAAGGGCGGCGCCGAGGCCCTCGTCGACGGCTCGACTCGGGTGCGTGCCGCGATCCGCTCGACGACCTACGGCCACCTCGACCTGCTGCCGGCCGACGCCAGCTACCGGGAGCTCGATGTGGTGCTCGATCACGCGAAGGATTCGACGGGTCGGATCCGGCGCGTGCTCGAACGTGTCGCGGACGACTACGACGTCGTCATCCTCGACTGCCCGCCCGGTGCGGGGCTCGTCGCCGAGAACGCGGTGCTCGCGGCCGATCTCGTGGTCGTTCCCCTCGTGCCGTCGCCGCTGTCGCTCCGATCCCTGGAGCAGGTCGCAGACTTCGTCGACTCCTCGCCGACCCGCTCCCCCGTTCTCGGGTTCCTGTCGATGGTCGACCGACGGAAGGCCGTGCACCGCAACGCCGTCGTTCAGCTCCCGCGGGCCCACGAATCGGTGTCGAACATCGTCGTTCCGAGCACGGTCGTCATCGAACGGATGGGGAGCGAGCGAGCTCCTGTCGGCTTGTATGCACCCCACTCCGAAGCCGCGCATTCGTACAGTGAGCTGTGGGTGCGCATCCAGTCGACCGTCAAGGCCAGACGGCGGAAGTCGAAACGCTGACGCGCACGCCCCCCGGTGCAGACCTGACGCCCGCGCGGATGCAGACTGGACGCATGACAGAGCCCCAGGAAGCACGAACGGCCGGCCCCATCACCGTGGCGGTGACCCGCACCGTCTCTCCCGACCGCGCGCGCGAAGCCGCTGCCTGGGCCCGGTCGGGGCAGGATCTCATCAGCACGTACCCCGGATACCTCGGGTCGGGGTGGATCAGGCCCGACCCGTCGTCGGGCGACTGGCACATGCTGTTCCGCTTCGCCGACACCGCCAGCCTCGACGTATGGGAGCAATCGGCCGAGCGCGCCTGGTGGGTCTCCACCGGGCAGGGACTCGTGGAACACGGCGATGAGGAACGCCGCACCGGCATCGAAGGCTGGTTCGACGAGCCGTCAGCGGTCGAGGTGATCAGCGCGGCGCCGCGCACTCCCCCGCGGTGGAAGCAGATGGTGTCGATCTTCATCGTGTTCTATCCGCTCAGCGTGCTGGCGAACTACCTCGTGGCGCCCCTGCTCGGCGACTGGCCGGTCTGGGCGCGGGTTCTCGTCACCGTGCTGGTGCTCACGCCGGTGATGACGTACCTCGCGCTGCCGTTCGTGACGCGGGCGCTTCGCCCGTGGTTGCTCCGCGGGCGCTGACGCGCGCCTTCGAGGGAGGCGGCTGGCCGGTACGGAGGTTAGCCGCTCGGGAGGGTCTGCAGGATGTTGGCGAGGATGCTGTCGGCGGAGCTCGGTGAGTCGAAGATGACAGACGAGAGGGAGATCCAGTAACCGGACTCGGTGAAGATGTCGAACACGGGGGCTTCGGTGTTGCTCTCGACGTAACCGCGGTTGCCCGAGGTGCCGGAGAGGGCCGCGTTGGCCGTACCGGACGCCTTGATCTTCGCCTCGTTCGTCGCGAGGGCCGCCGAGCCGGGGTTGGCGACTCCGACGGAGATGCTCGACCCGCTGGCGGAGTTCAGCCACGAGCAGAGCTTTCCGTTGAGGCCGACGATGGTCGCGAAGCTGTTGTCGCCCGAGACCTCGGCGCCCGGGTCGGTCTTGAAGTCGGGGCTGATGGCGGCGATGGTCGCGTCGGCGACGAGGGCCGAGCATCCGATGGTGACGGCGCTGCCTGTCGTCGCGGCCGGTGAGGTGGTCGGGCTCGAGGTGGGCAGAGGGGCCGGGCTCGAGGTCGGGGTGACCGTCACGGTGACCGTCGGCGCCGGCGTCGCGGCCGGTGTGGCGGGGGAGCAGCCGGCGAGAACCGCGATCGACACGCCGACGAGCGTTGTGGTCGACGTGATGCGGAACGCCCGGGCCGAGCGCGTGAAAACCTGCATGGATCCCCCTGTGTTGTCGGCTGAGCCTGACACAGGTGGGGCCTCATGAGCGCTTTGTTCACTCGAACGGGGGGTGCGGGCGCCCGTGGCTCCATCGAGTGGGCGGTTCGGGCCCTCCGGGGCCCGGTCAGAGGGCCCGAAGTGCCCACTCGATGGAGCGTGAGCCGGGGCGCGTCGGCCGGCGGGGCGGGGCGGGGCCGGGCGGGGCGCTCGGGGCGGGGCGGGGCGCGTCAGCGGAGCGTCGTACCGTGCACGGCGAGCGGGTCGATGAGCGCGATCTCCTCCGCCGTGAGCGGCGCCGCGTGCACCGCCGCGATGTTGTTCTCGAGCTGCGCGACGCTCGACGCACCGATGAGCGCCGTGGTGACCGACGGCTGCCGCAGCACCCACGTGAGCGCGAGCTGGGCGAGGCTCTGCCCGCGCGACGCCGCGATGTCGTTCAGCGCCCGCGCCCGCGAGAGGTACGTCTCCCCGATCTCGCCCGGCTGCAGCCAGCGACCCTCGGATGCCCGCGACCCCTCGGGCACGGTGCCGCCGAGGTAGCGGTCGGTGAGGAGGCCCTGCGCGAGCGGCGAGAACGCGATGCTGCCGACGCCCAGGTCGGCGAGGGTGTCGAGCAGCCCGTCTTCGGGCGTGCGGTCGAACATGCTGTACCGCGGCTGGTGGATGAGCAGCGGCACCTTGAACTCGGCGAGCGCCGCCGCCGCGGCACGGGTCTGCTCGGGGTTGTAGTTCGAGATCCCGGCGTAGAGTGCCTTTCCGCTCTGCACCGCGTGGGCGAGCGCTCCCATCGTCTCCTCGATCGGGGTCTCCGGATCGGGGCGGTGCGAGTAGAAGATGTCGAAGTAGTCGAGGCCGGTACGTTTCAGCGAAGCATCCAGACTCGACAGCATGTACTTGCGGGAACCGAACACCTGGTACGGGCCCGACCACATGTCGTAGCCCGCCTTCGACGAGATGATGAGCTCGTCGCGGTAGGGCCGGAGGTCTTCGGCGAAGATGCGCCCGAAGTTCGACTCGGCGGAGCCGGGGGGCGGCCCGTAGTTGTTGGCGATGTCGATGTGGGTGACGCCGAGGTCGAAGGCGCGCCGGATGATCGCCGCCTGCGTGTCGAGCGGCTTGTCGTTGCCGAAGTTGTTCCAGAGGCCGAGCGAGATCGCGGGGAGCTTGAGCCCGCTCCGCCCGACCCTGTTGTACTGCATTGTGTCGTAACGTGAGGTGTCGGCAACGTGAGGGTACATAGCGAAAGCCTATCCACCCGGACCGACCTTCCAGAGAAGGACATGTGATGACAGACCAGAAGCTCACCATCGGTTACAAGGCCTCCGCCGAGCAGTTCACCCCGACGCAACTGCTCGACTTCGGTGTGCAGGCCGAGCAGGCCGGTTTCGAGTCGATCTTCATCTCCGACCACCTGCAGCCGTGGCGGCACACCGGTGGGCACGCTCCTGCAGCGATCCCGTGGATGGGGGCACTCGGCGCACGCACGTCGAAGATCGTCATGGGCACCTCGGTGCTGACCCCGACGTTCCGCTACCACCCGGCAGTCATCGCGCAGGCGTTCGGCACGCTCGGCGAGATGTTCCCCGAGCGTGTGATCCTGGGCGTCGGCACCGGTGAGTCGCTGAACGAAGCCGCCCTCGGCATCCCGTGGCCCGACATCAAGGAGCGCTTCGCCCGCCTGAAGGAGGCCGTGCTGCTCATCCAGCGCCTCTGGACGGAAGACCGCGTCACCCACAACGGCGACTACTACACGGTCGACAACGTCACCATCTACGACCGCCCGGAGAAGCCCGTACCGATCTACATCGGCGCATCCGGACCCGCGGCGACGCGCCTCGCCGGCCGCGTCGCCGACGGGTTCATCACGACCTCGGGCAAGGCGCCGTCGCTCTACGCCGACACCCTCGTGCCCGCGCTCGAAGACGGCATCGCGAAGGGCGAGCGGGCCGAGGGCGCCGTCGACCGCCTGATGGAGATGAAGGTCTCGTTCGATCACGACGGTGCGCGCGCGCTCGAGGACACCCGGTTCTGGGGCGCCCTCGCGCTGAGCCCCGACGAGAAGATGAGCGTCGAAGACCCGAGCGAGATGGAGCGCCTCGCCGACGAACTGCCGATCGAACGGGTCGCGTCGCGCTGGATCGTGTCGACGGATGCCGACGAGCACGTCGAGCGCATCCAGCAGTACATCGACCTGGGGTTCCGCCACTTGGTCTTCCACGCACCCGGCCACGACCAGGAGCGGTTCATCAAACTGTACGGCGAAGAGGTCATCCCGAGGCTCCGCGCGCTGTAGGCGGCGCGGGGCTGTGCCGGCCGTCGCCGGCCGGCACAGGCCACCGCCGACTCGGGCCCACGCCGGCTTCCGCGCAAGGGTGGAAGCCGGCGGCGACTCCTGCCATGATTCGTGACTATGACCACGTTCGACGAACGGCTCGGCGCTGAGCTCCCCCGCCTGAAATCCCTGTTCGACCGCCTCTACGGCGACCGGCCGTCAGCCGGCGCCGAGCTCGAGGCGCTGCTGGCCGATCTGCGGCGCTCCTGGGGTGCGCGGCCGGCCGAACTGAGAGAGCTCGACGAGGAGCGCGAGGCCGACCCCGACTGGTTCGCGTCGAACCAGATGCTCGGCGGCGTCTGCTACGTCGACCTCTACGCCGGTACGCTCGAGGGGGTGCGGGCGCGCATCCCCTACTTCCGGGAGCTGGGGCTCACCTACCTGCATCTGATGCCGCTGTTCCTCGCCCCGGCCGAGAACTCCGACGGAGGCTACGCGGTGTCGAGCTACCGCGACATCCGCCCGGATCTCGGCACGATGGTCGACTTCACCGCCCTGGCGGCGGAGCTCCGGCAGAACGGCATCTCGCTCGTCGTCGACTTCGTGTTCAACCACACCTCAGACGAACACCGGTGGGCGAGGGGCGCGCTGGCGCGCGATCCGCTCTACGACGACTTCTACCTGATCTTCGACGACCGCGAGATGCCCGACCGGTACGAGCTGACGACGCGTGAGATCTTCCCGGATGACCACCCCGGCTCCTTCGTGCCGCTGGCCGACGGGCGGTGGGTGTGGGCGACGTTCCACTCGTTCCAGTGGGACCTGAACTACCGAAACCCCGCGGTGTTCCGGGCGATGGCCGGTGAGCTGCTCTTTCTCGCGAACCAGGGGGTGAACATCCTGCGGATGGACGCCGTGGCTTTCATCTGGAAGCAACTCGGCACGACCAGCGAGAACCTGCCCGAGGCGCACCTGCTGCTGCAGGCGTTCAATGCGGTGTGCCGCATCGCCGCCCCGTCGCTGCTCTTCAAGTCGGAGGCGATCGTGCATCCGGATGACGTGGTGGTGTACATCCGGCCCGATGAATGCCAACTGAGCTACAACCCTCTGCAGATGGCTCTCATCTGGAACTCCCTCGCCACCCGCGAGGTGAACCTGCTCGCGCAGGCGCTCGAGCAGCGACACGCACTGCCCCCGCACACGGCGTGGGTGAACTACGTGCGGAGCCACGACGACATCGGTTGGACGTTCGCCGACGAGGATGCCCGGCAGTTCGGCATCGACGGATACGAGCACCGCCGCTTCCTCAACGCGTTCTACGTCGACCGGTTCCCCGGCAGCTTCGCCCGCGGCGTGCCGTTCCAGGACAACCCGCGCACCGGCGACTGCCGCATCTCGGGCACGACCGCGTCGCTCGCGGGCCTCGAGGCCGGTGACGCCGGGGCCGTGGACCGGATCGTGCTGGCCCACTCCATCATCCTGAGCACGGGCGGCGTGCCGCTGATCTACCTCGGCGACGAAGTGGGGCAGCTGAACGACTACGGCTACCTCGACGTGCCGGCGCACGCGGAGGACAGCCGCTGGGTGGGACGGCCGCCGTACCCCGCCGAGCGCTACGCGACCCGCGACGACCCGGAGACCCGGGCGGGCGAGCTGTTTGCGAGCATCCGGCGGCTCATCGAGGTGCGCCGCCATACTCCCGCGTTCGCGGGCGGGCAGCTCACCATCGTCCACACCGGGAACCCGCACGTGCTCGGCTACCAGCGGGGCGACGTGCTGGTACTGGCGAACTTCTCCGACCACGCCGAGACGCTCGACGCGGAGCGGTTCGGCGGGCTGCCCGCCGGCCGCACCGACCGCACCGACCTCGTCACCGGTCGGCCCGTGCCGCTCGGCGCCGGCCTCACCCTCGCCCCGCACGAATTCGTCTGGCTCGCCTGACTGAGGCCCGAGAGGGAGACGGGACAGCGTAGCGGAGTGCTACACTCACGCCATGAAGACGATGCCAACCCGGATCGACGGAGAACTGTTCGAGTCGGCGAAAGCGACCGGCGAGGTGCAGAGTCGGAGTGCCGCGCAGCAGCTCGACCACTGGGCGCGCATCGGTCGGGAGTTCGAGTCCTCGCCGAGCGTCACGCATTCCGCGATCACCGATGTTCTGGCCGGCGTTTCGTCGTACGACGACCTGCGAGACAGCGAACAAGCCGTCGTGCGGGTTGCGTGGAATGACAACGTAACCGCGCGGATCGCCGAACTCGACTTCACTGACGACCTCCTCGAGGCCGGTCTTCCCTGGGCCGAGGCGGATGCCGACGGCACCGTCATCGTGGTGAACGACGGGGCAGACCACAGAGATGCGGCGAGCGCGAACGGCTCGGCGACCGGCGCGCCGGCCTCCGCCTCATCCGCCGCGTGAGCTCACCCGTTCTGCACGTGCTCGCAGGGCCGAACGGCGCGGGCAAGTCGACCTTCGTCCGCGCAGTGCTGCAGCCGGTCATCCACCTCCCCTTCATCAACGCCGATGAGATCGCCGCCGAGCGGTGGCCCGGGAGCGAATCGCAGCACGCCTACGATGCGTCAGCCGCCGCCGCAGCCGAGCGGGACAGAGCGTTCGGTACGCGGCGCTCGTTCATCACCGAGACGGTTTTCAGCCACCCGAGCAAGCTCGAACTGATCAGGCGGGGCGTCGCTACCGGGTACCTCGTGAGCCTGCACGTCATCCTCGTTCCCGAAGACGTCACCGTGCAGCGTGTCGCCCACCGCGTGGCGCGTGGCGGGCACACCGTGCCGGAGGCGAAGATCCGCGAACGGTACCGGCGACTGTGGGGGCTGGTCGCCGAAGCCAGGTGCGTCGCGCACAGCACGACCGTCTACGACAACAGCCGTGCCGCGACCCCCTTCGAGGTGGTCGCTCGCTACGAGCGCGGCCGACTCGTCGGCGCTGCCGCGTGGCCCCGGTGGACACCGTCGGCACTGACGGCGTGACGGCAGCCGCGGGCGACGCCTCCAGCGTGTGGGGGGCGCGCGTAACGGAGGAGAAGGGCGACGGTGCGTCCGGGTGGTGGACTACTCCGCCCGTGTCCTCCATTACGCACGCAGCGGGGCGGGAAGGAGGGCGGCAGGCGGGAGGGCGGCGGGCGGGGGTCAGGAGTTCGGGATGAGGGTGTACTTCGTCGAGAGGTACTCGCGGATACCCTCGGTGCCGCCCTCGCGGCCGAGTCCGGACTGCTTCACGCCGCCGAAGGGCGCCGCCGCGTTCGAGAGCACGCCCACGTTCAGGCCCATCATTCCGGTGTCGAGCTTGTCGATCATCCGCTGCCCGCGGGCGAGCGATTCGGTGAAGACGTAACTGACGAGACCGTATTCCGTGTCGTTCGCCAGGCGAACGGCGTCGGCCTCGTCGGTGAACTCGACGATCGAGAGCACCGGGCCGAAGATCTCCTCGCGCAGGATGTCGCTGCCCGCGGTCACTCCGGTGATGACGGTGGCCTCGTAGAAGCTGCCGTCGCCGTCGACCGGATGCCCACCGGTCTGTACCGTGGCACCCCGCGACACAGCATCGCTCACGAGCGCATCCACCTTCGCGACGGCCGCATCGTTGATGAGCGGGCCGACGGTGACGCCCTCCTCCGTGCCCCGACCCATGCGGAACGCGGAGACGCGGGCCGAGAGGCGCGACGCGAACTCCGACGCGACCGAGCTGTGCACGATGAAGCGGTTGGCCGCCGTGCAGGCCTGCCCGATGTTCCGGAACTTGGCCGCCAGGGCGCCCTCCACGGCCTTGTCGAGGTCGGCGTCCTCGAAGACGACGAAGGGGGCGTTGCCGCCGAGCTCCATCGAGATGCGCAGCACGTTCTCGGCTGATTGCTTGATGAGCTGCTGGCCGACCGCAGTCGAGCCCGTGAAACTGAGCTTGCGGAGGCGCGGGTCGGCGATGATCGGGTCGGAGACCGCGCTCGTGGTGCTGGTGGTGAAGATGTTCAGCACGCCCTTGGGCAGGCCCGCCTCTTCGAGGAGGGTCGCGAGCAGCAGAGTGGTGAGCGGCGTCAGGGAGGCCGGCTTGACGACAGCCGTGCATCCGGCCGCCAGGGCCGGAGCGATCTTGCGGGTCGCCATGGCGAGCGGGAAGTTCCACGGGGTGATGAGGAACGCGGGCCCGACCGGGCGCTCGGAGACGATCATCGAGCCGGTGCCCTCGGGGTTCCGGCCGTAGCGGCCGCCGATCCGCACAGCCTCCTCGCTGAACCAGCGCAGGAACTCGCCCCCGTAGGTGACCTCGCCCCGGGCCTCGGCCAGCGGCTTGCCCATCTCGAGCGTCATGAGCAGGGCGAAGTCCTCGCGTCGCTGCTGCAGCAGGTCGAAGGCACCGCGGAGGATCTCGCCCCGCGCACGGGGCGCCGTCTCGGCCCACTCGTCGGCCGCGGCTACAGCGGCGTCGAGGGCCGCGAGGCCGTCTTCGGCCCGCGCATCCGCGATCTGCTTGATGACGAGGCCGGTGGCCGGGTCGTGCACATCGAGGGTGGCGCCCGCGCGGGCATCCACCCACTCGCCACCGATGAAGAGCTGAGAGGGCACCCGTGCGAGCAGGTCGGCCTCAGCCGAAGAAGAAGACGAGGAGGCAGTGGTGGGGGCGTTGGTCATGTGTGTTCCGCTTCGTCGAGGTTCGTGAATGGATGCGGCCGGGGCCTCTGCAGAGCCCGGGCCGGCGGCCGGTGCCGGGCTTCTACAACCAGGGGTCGATCAGAATCTTGCCATCGACCTGGCCCGCGGCCAAACGATCGAGCTGGGTTGCCAGCTCGTCGAGGGGCACCACCCGCTCGATGAGCTCCGTGCCGAGGGTGGTCGTGGCCAGGATCGCGAGGGCTGCACCGAGGTCTGTGGCGCAGACGTGCGCCAGGGACGAGTCGAGCGTGATCTCACGGAACACGAGCGAGTGCACGTCGAGCGTCGGCTGCACCTTCGGTAGTCCGACAGCAAGCACGCGGCCGCCGTTCCGCACCAGCGAGACGGCGGCGGCGAGCTGGCCGGGAGCACCGCTCGCCTCGATCACCACATCGGGCCGGGCACCACTGAACGACGCCTCGACGTCGATCGCCAGAGCGTCGGACGGGCTCACCACGTGGTCGGCACCGAGGCGGAGTGCCCGATCCTGTTTCGGTCCGGCGAATTCGACGACGGTGACGTCGACTGCGACGAGGTGCTTCAGGCCCGCGAGCACGAACGACGCGATCGCGCCGCCGCCGATCACGAGCACCCTGTCGCCGTCGACGGCTCCGGAGCGCCGGGCGGCGTGGATGCCCACGGCCAGCGGTTGCGCGAGACCGGCCACATCGGGCGAGACTCCGTCGGGCACCGCGGCGAGGGTGCGCGCGGGCACGGAGACGTACCCGCCCATGCCGCCGTCGAGGCTCAGCCCGAGCGTGTAGTAGTTCTCGCACATGTTCGTGCGGCCCTCGAGGCAGCGAGCGCACTCCCCGCACCAGACGCCGGCGCCGCTCGCCACGAGGTCGCCGACAGCGAGCGCTGCTGCAGCCGCGACATCCAGAGCCCCACCGGCGCCGGGAAGCGACTCGCCGGGCAGCGACACGATCTCGCCGACGAACTCATGGCCGAGCACCATCGGGCCGTGGTGGTGGGTGACGGGGTGCGTGCCCTGCACGGGGAACACCTTCGGGCCGACCGACCACTCCGTGGCATCCGTGCCGCAGATGCCGGAGCGCAGTACCTTCACGAGCACCTCGCCGGGGCGGGCGACGGGCACGGGAACCGAGGCGATGCGGATGTCGTGCGGCCCGTGGTAGAACGCCGCACGCATGGTGTCGGGGGCAGCGGATGCAGCGGCTGCCGTGGACACGGCGGCGCGAGGCGATGAAGCGGAGCCGCTCATCCGAGGGCCTCCAGCTTCTTCTTGCGCGAGCGGGCGACGGAGTACAGCACCGCCGCCGCGAGGATCAGCACGCCCTGGAAGATGTACTGCCACATCTGGGAGAGGCCGAGGAAGGTGGTCGCGTTCAGCACCTGGATCAGCAGGATCGAGCCGAACAGCGTGCCGATGAAGGTTCCGCGCCCGCCGAGCAGCGAGGTGCCGCCGAGCACGACCGCGGTGATGCTGGTGAGCGTGTAGCTGACGCCCTGGGCGGGGTCGCCCACACCGATCTGCACCATCAGCATGATCGCACCGAGGAAGGCGAAGATCGACGTCAGCATGTAGGCCAGCACGACCGTTCTGTTGATGTTCACACCGATGCGGCGGGCCGATTCCTCACTGGATCCGGTTGCCCGCAGGCGCCGGCCCCAGCGCGAACGGCGGAGGGCGAACTCGAGAGCGACGGCCACGACGACCAGCACGATGAAGGCGATCGGTACGGGGCCGACTTTCGTGGTCATGACGGCGGTCATACCGGCGCCGATGTAGCCGTCGGGCGAGTCGCGGAGCAGGAAGCTGAGGCCCTGCAGGCCGATGTAGAGCGTCAGTGTCGCCGCGATGGCGGTGAACTTGCCGAACCGGATGAGCGCACCGTTCACGAACCCCGTGGCTATCGCGATGACGAACATCAGCACCAGGCCGAGGGCGACGATCGAGAGCGGTTTGTCGTCATTGAAGAAGAACGACCCGACCACCACCAGGAACCCGGCCAGCGGCCCGACCGAGAGGTCGATTCCACCGATGATGAGGGCGATCGTCTGGCCAAGGGCGATGAACCCGAGAGCGGCGACGAGCGTCAGCACCGAGTAGATGTTGAACGCCGAGAGGTACCGGGCGTTCTGGCTGAAGATGAAGGCGCCGAGCAGCACGATGATGCCGACCAGCAGCACGGTGGGCGCGTAGTCGCCCTGCACGAAACGGCCGAAGCCCTCCGACCGCACCTTCGTACCGGCCAGGGGCCGCTGCGTGCGGACGGTCGGAACCTCGACCGTGTGCGTCGTCGAGCTGACGGCCGCGCGCACGATGCGCTCCTCGGTGATGTCGTCGCCCACGATGAGGTCGACGGCGTGGCCGCGCGACATCACGATGACCTGGTCGCAGAGTCCTTCGAGCTCCTTGGCGTCGGAGGAGGCGATGATGACCGGGATGCCCGAGGCCGACACCTGGCGGAGGATCTTGTAGATCTCGAGCCGGGCGCCGACATCCACACCCTGGGTGGGCTCGTCGGCCACAACGATGAGCGGCTCGCTGAGCAGCGCCCGCGCCATGACGACCTTCTGCTGGTTGCCGCCCGAGAGGGAGGAGACGACCGCATCCATCGCGGGCGCCTTGACGTTCAGCGAGTCGAGCGTGCTGCCGACCTCGGAGACCTCGCGGGGTGAGCTGAGGAAGAGGAACTTCTTGAACTTCGACAGCGCAGAGACCGCGGCGTTCTCCTGCACGGTGAGGGTCATCATCAGGCCCTCGCGGTGCCGGTCGGCCGGCATGTACCCGGCGCGGTGCAACAGCTCGCCGGGGGTGACCGCGCGGTCGCCGACCGTCGCTCGGCCGGTGAACGCCTCGAGGCCGGCGAGGGCCCGCAGCAGTTCGCTCTGGCCGTTGCCGACGACACCGGCCACCCCGAGGATCTGGCCGCGGGTCGTGGAGGCGTTCACGTCGGCGAACCCGGCGGCGGTGAAACCGTCGAGCACGAAGTTGATGGGTTCGTCGCCCGTGGGCTGGTGCTTGGGCGGGAACGTCGACTCGAGCTTCCGGCCCACGATGAGGGCCAGCAGTTCGTCGTCGGTGATCTTCGCGACATCCGCTGTTCCGCGGAAGCGACCGTCTCGCAGAACGGTGACCCGCGTGGCGAGCTGGCGCACCTCGGCCATGCGGTGGGTGATGTAGATGACGGAGGTACCCTCGGCGACGGCGGTGCGCACCCGGGCGAACAGCAGGTCGACGGAGTCCTGGCCAAGAGGTGCGGTGGGTTCATCCAGCACCAGGATCTTCGGCTTCAGCGCGAGCGCCTTCGCGATCTCGAGCAGGTGTTTCTGGGCCACGGTGAGGGATTCGACGCGGTCGCGGAGGTGCGCGGTGAGACCCACCTCGGCGAGCATCCGCTGGGCGATCTGCTCGACGGAGGCCGTGGCATCCGACCCGCCGGCGAAAGCCGACGCCGGGAGCGCCACCTGCAGGTTCTCGAGCACGGTCATGTCGGGCAGCACAGCGGGGTGCTGGTGCACGATGGCGATTCCGGATGCGGCGGCGAGGGCCGGCGACAGCACCTCGATGCTCTCGCCGCCCACCCGGATTGTTCCACTGTCAGGCTGCACGGTACCGGAGGCGACGTTCATGAGCGTCGACTTGCCGGCACCGTTCTCCCCGAGGAGGGCGTGTACTTCCCCGGGGAGAACGTCGAACGAGACGTTCTCCAGAGCCACGACGCCGGCGTAGGTCTTCGTGATGTCGCCGAGCGAGAGTGTCGGAACCGACAGCACCACGGGGTCTTCCGCCTTCGCGTACGTCTGATTGTTCAAGAGATCACCTTTGGTTCCTGTGCAGCGGGGGTCGTACTTCTTCGGTCGTTCTGCTTCTTCGGTCGTTCTACTTCTTCAGCAGGGCGGCCTGGTCGGCAGCGGGCATCTCGGCCGAGAGGAAGATGTCGCCCGGCAGGTCGGACTTGCATTCGACCGGGTTGGGGGTGCTCGACACGGAGTCCTCGAAGATCGGAGCCTCGAACTTCGTGGTGCTCGGCAGCTGGCCGCCGGTCGCCTTCGCAACGGCGTACTGCACCGCGAGGCGCACGTTGTCATTGCCGGTCGCGACCGTCATCATCTTGAAGTCGGGGTTGGCCGCCTTGTTCTGCTCGTAGAAGCAGCCGAGCGAGTTGCCGTCACTGGTGACGAGGGCCGGGATGCTGCGTCCGCTCTTCTGGAACTCGGGCAGGGCGCCCAGCAGCGACGGGCCGAAGTCCGACACGATCACGTCGATCTTCGGGTTCTTGGCGATGGCCGCCGTCAGAACCTGCTGCGAGAGAGCCGGGTCCCAGTTGGTGGGCTCGAACGGGGTCTCGCCGACGAACTTGTACTTGGCCGGGTCGAGGATGCCGGTCATGGCGTTGTATTCGTCCTCGCCCTGGCTGTTGCCCTTCGGCCCGCTCATGAACAGGATGTTGCCGCCGTCGGGCAGGTTCTTCTCGATCCAGTTGGCCCAGTTGGTGCCGTCCTGGCTGAAGTCGGCGCCGATCCAGGCGTCGTAGTCGACGCCGTCCTTCCCGCCCGGGTTCACGCGGTAGGGCACCGTGACGACGCCGGCCTGGTAGGCGCTCCGGAGTGCGGGCAGCATGGCCTCGCCGGCATCCGGGAACACGACCAGAGCATTGACACCCTTGGCCACCATGCCCTGGATGTCGGAGATCGACTTCTGCGTGTCGCCCTGGCCGTCGGCGTATTCGTACTTCGTGACGCTCGGGCACTTCTTCACTTCATCCGCGCCGGCAGCGGTGGTGATCAGGCGCCAGCTGTTGCCGCCGAAGCCATCGAGCAGGCCGAGGGTGATCTGCTTCGGGCCGCACCAGGAGGGTGCGCCGGCGACCGTGCCGGTGGGGACCGGTGCGTCGGCGCCCGGTGCGCCGCTGCTGCAGGCGCTGAGCGCAACGGCGCTCAGGCCGAGGGCGACAGTGAGGGACAGGATCCGTTTGCGAATCATCATGGGTCGTTCCTTCTGCTTGGTGCGGCTTCTCTGCCGCAGGTGATGTGACTGCTCTGTCAGGCTGGTGAGGGAGTGGGCTTGGGTTTGGTGGATCTGGTGCTGCTGCCGAACCGGGCGCGCACGCGCGACCAGTCGATTGTGTAGAGCGCGACGCCGACGGCGAGCGCTGCCGCCTGCACGAGGGTGCGCACGGCATACGGCACACCCACGGCGAGGTTGAACTGGTCGAGCTGGCTGAGGAAGACGGCTGCGACCACGGTGGCGAGCGGGAAACCGCGGCCGCCGAGCAGGGAGGTTCCGCCGAGCACCACGACGGCGACGGCGGGGATCAGGTAGGTGTTGCCCTGGAACGCGGTGGGCTGGGCCGTGATGCCGGCCAGCAGGATGCCCGCGATGCAGTAGAGCATCTGGCCCCAGACATAGGCGGCCATCTGGTGCACCCGCACGCGCAGGCCGGTCGCCCGGGCCGCCACGGGGTTGGCGCCGATCGCCTCGAAGCGGCGCCCGGCGACGGTCTTCTTCACCAGCAGGATGACGACGACCGCCACGGCGGCCGCGAAGAACACGGAGTTCGGGACGCCGAACGAGAGCCCTCCGGCGACCGACTGCAGGAGCCTGGTGGTCGTGGTGGGCGAACCGCCGGAGATGCCGAGCACCGCCGCGAACAGGAGCGCGTTGGTGCCGAGCGTCGCGATGATCGCGTTGAGGCCGAGTCGACCGACGAGGAACCCGTTCAGGAGCCCTGCCGCGGCCGCGAAACCGAAGGCCAGCAGGATGGCGGGAACCAGTAGCGCGTTGTCACCGTTCGGGATGCGGCTGACGATGACGATCGCCAGCGACACGGCGCCCGGAACCGACAGGTCGATGCCGCCCTGCTGCACCACGAGCATCTGGCCGAGGCCGACGACCGCGAGCACGGAGGCGAACGGGAGCATGCCGAGAACGGCGCCCTGTGAGAGACTCGACGGCGCGAGCAGACCGCTGGCGACGAGGAGGATGACGAGCGCGACCCCGACCGTGATGAGGCCCTTCGACGCGCGACGACTCGGGCGCTTCAGACCGCTGACCTGCCGCTCCATTGCGTACATACCTTCTCCTGCTGCTGTGGGTCGACACTCTCGACAATGAGCTACAACGTTGAGTGTAGCTTTACAGACTGCCCTCAGTGTTCACAAGGGCTTGTCGATAACGGTTTGCTGGGAGCGACTCAGTCCCCAGACAACCGAAGAGAGCATGACGCGCTTTCACAGTGTGTAGTACAGGTGTACATTTCTCTAGTACGCACCGCGCGGATCCACAGAGAGGTCGACCCCACCGTGACTGACACCACCACCACCCGACGACGAGCGCTCGTCGTCGGCGCGACCGGCATTGCCGGCCAGAGCGTCGCACGCCAGCTCGTCGAACTCGGTTGGAACACGTTCGGCCTCTCGCGCGGGGGCGTCTCGCTCACCCCGGGAGTGACGCCGGTTGCCGCCGACCTGCTCGACCCCGTTTCCCTCCAGGCGGCCGTCGACGACCTCTCCCCCGAACTCGTCATCATCACGGCCTGGATGAAGAAGGACAGCGAGGCCGAGAACATCGAAGTGAATTCGGCGACGGTCCGCAACATCCTCGCCGCCCTCGAGCCCGCAGGCTCGGTGAGGCACGTCGCTCTCGTCACCGGCCTGAAGCACTACCTCGGCCCGTTCGACAACTACGCGACCGGCGTCATGGCCGACACCCCCTTCAACGAGGACGAACCGCGCCTGTCGTCGCCGAACTTCTACTACAACCAGGAGGACGAGGTGTTCGCCGCCGCTCGGCGCATGGGCTTCACCTGGAGCGTGCACCGCGCCCACACCGTGTTCGGCTACGCGGTCGGCAACGCGATGAACATGGTGCTCACCCTCTCGGTCTATGCCACCCTCTGCCGCGAACTCGGCCTGCCGTTCATCTTCCCGGGCTCCGCCACGCAGTGGAACGGCGTCACGGATGTCACGGATGCCGACCTGCTCGCCGAGCAGCTGATCTGGGCCGGCACCACGCCGGCCGGCGAGAACGAGGCCTTCAACATCGCCAACGGAGACGTCTTCCGCTGGCGCTGGATGTGGCCGCGCATCGCCGAGCTCTTCGGCGTGGAGCCTGTCGGCTTCGAGGGAGAGCCCCGCCCGCTCGACGGTCGGATGTCGGGCATGGCCGAGGCCTGGGCCGGCATCGCCGCGCGCGAAGGGCTTGCGGAGACCGACATCACCCGCCTCGCGTCGTGGTGGCACACCGACAGCGACCTGGGCCGGAACATCGAAGCCTTCACCAGCATGAACAAGAGCCGTGATGCGGGTTTCATGAACTACCGCACCAGCTTCGACAGCTTCGCCGACAAGGTCGCCCGCTACCGCGAGGCCCGCATCATCCCCTAGCGGCCGCTCTCGGGTGTCATGCCGTTTTCCAACGCATCAGGGCCTGAGCGCAGTGATCGGCACGACATGCACGCCATCAGGTCGACGGCCGGCGCTGCCAGTCGCGGTGATCACGATGAGAGCCACTGGCTCTCCTTGCCGCCCGGTATCGATGCGTTGAGCGAAGTTGAGCAGGCTCGCAGCCGCCTTGTCGACGTCGCGTTGGCCCATCTTGATCTCAACCGCCGCCCACCGACCGCCGGAAAAAGTAATGATGGCATCGACCTCATTTCCATCCTCGTCTCGCCAGGTGTCGATACGCCCCCCGAGCGACTGCGCGTAGATGCGAAGGTCGCGAACCACCAGTGCTTCGAAGTGATACCCAGCGGCTTCAAGGTCGTTCAGTAGGTCCACACTGGACACGCCCAGCGCGGCCGTTCCGATTGACGGATCAACGAAGTACCGAGTCATTGTTGCGCGCAGCCGAGCGCGCGATCTCATGTGTGGTTGCCACGCCTCGGAGTTGTCGAGCAGACGCAACCGCTCCAGCGCGTCGAGATGGCTATAGATCGTGGCCGGGGCAATGGGCCCTCGGTCACCTCCGGCATCAGCGGCAATGGCACGAGTCGCAGGACTGTGGGCGACGAACCTGCCGAGGGAGGCGATCACACGATTCAGCGTTCGAGGATCGCGTCTTCCCACGAAGGAGGGAATGTCGACGTCTATGACTTGTCTGAGATACCCGGACAGCCATCGACGTGCTGCGGTTTCATCAGAATCGAGAAGGTCGGGCCAGCCGCCGATCACTATTCGCTCCATGAGTTCTGGCACGGTGAGGCCGCTGTCCCCGCCAGGTTGGACGGCTCCACCGAGAAGCCGTTCAAGAGAAACTTCGCCGTTCGAATGTCCCGTTTCGAACAGGCTCATCGGTCGCATCTGGAGGATTCCAAACCGGCCTGCGCCCGAATGCCTGTCGACATCGTCACGGGGCGTCGCCGATCCGGTGAGGAGAAACATTCCGCGCTCGCGTCCTGCGGTATCGACTGCGTGCCTCACGCTGTTCCACAGATCGGGAGCCACCTGCCATTCGTCGAACAGGATCGGGGTCGTTCGCTTGAACAGGAATTCCGGATTCAATTCGAGCGACGCCCGCGCTGTCGGGTCCTGATCCATGGAGAAGACCGTCGACGCTACCCGAGATGCCGTGGCAGTCTTCCCGCAAGCCTTTGGACCCTCGACAAGGACGGCGCCCACAGCTTGCCGGAGATCAAACAATTCGGCATCTGCAATACGTGAGCGATATTCAACCATTGTGAAACCATACACTGTGCGACCCTCGAACTGAACAGATTACGGAAAGCAAAGTGAACACATTGCGGTGCGCCTCACCGGTCAGCGAGATTCTTGGCGAAGGACCGCCAGCTGTCTCAGCTATGCCGGCGAATGCAGGAGGCGGATGCCGAGGCCTGAGGCGAGGAGGGCGGCGGCCGCGTCGGCGACGATGGTGTCGCCCTGGGCGCGGGTGATGCGACTGGAGGTGATGAGGGTGGCGGTGCCCTGCATCGTCGCGGCGAAGAGGAGCTTGAAGCGAAAGCGCAGCTCTGCGGGCGAGTCAGCAGGGCCCACAGGCGCGCCCAGCTCGGCAGGGCCGCCGGACACGGCGGGCATCGCGCCGTCGAGGGTGTCGAAGAGGCGAGCAGCCGCAGCCTCGAGCGCCGGGGTGGGGTGGTTCGACTTCGCAGCGAACATGAGTTCCATGAGGGTCGCATCGTCGACGCCGAAGTCGACGTAGGCGCGGCCGACACGGCGGAAGCGTTCCTCGAACGAACCCGGGGTTGCGATCGCCGCACCGACCTTCTCGGTGAGGCGGGCGAAGCCCTGCTCGGCGAGGGCGTCGAGCAGGGCCTGCTTGTCGATGAAGTGGCTGCGAGGGGCGCCGTGGCTCACCCCGGCCCGACGGGCGAGCTCGCGCAGTGACAGCCCGTCGACACCGCCCTCCCGAAGCACCTGTTCGGCCTGTTCGAGCAGCACCGCGCGGAGGTTCCCGTGATGGAAGGGCCGCGATGTCATACCCTGAGTCTACCCCCGGACTAGACATTGACTATTTACTAGACACTGTCTAGTCTGGCGACATGACTTCACCGACAGAACCCCAGACCTTCCTCGTGTTCGGCGCCACCGGGCAGACCGGGCAGCACTTCACCTCGCTCGCACTCCAGGCCGGACACCGGGTGCGGGCCCTCGCCCGTACCCCCTCCAAGCTCACCCTCGAGCATCCCGATCTCGAGGTGATCCGCGGATCGGTGAGCGACACGGCCGGGGGCGTCGACCTCGACGACCTCGTGCACGGCACCGACATCGTGGTCTCGATGCTCGGAGACGTCGAGCAGCAGAGGGAGCAGAAGATCAACACCGAATTCGTGCGGCGCCTCGTGCCCGCGATGCGGAGGAACGGCGTGAAGCGGTTCCTCTACCAGGCCGGCGGGCTGAGCAAGGCTCCGGGACGGCCACTGTCACCGGCACT
This sequence comes from Subtercola boreus, assembly GCF_003399625.1. GTDB lineage: Bacteria > Actinomycetota > Actinomycetes > Actinomycetales > Microbacteriaceae > Subtercola > Subtercola boreus_C. Next base: position 29,309 of record NZ_NBXA01000032.1, read on the forward strand.
CTGGGCCATCAGGAAGACGCTCGCCCGCGGCTACGACGGCCAACACAGGGACAACGAAGCCGTGATGGAGTACCTGACGAACGAGGCGCCCGACATCGAATGGATGGTGCACCGGGCCGGCATCGGATCGAACGGTGCCTCGAAGGGCGTGCTCGAACGATCGACCCGCCGCCCGAGCATCGGCACCTTCAGGGACTGCGCCGCCTACAACCTCCGCACGGTGATGGATGCTGCGGCCATCCACACCGCGGACTTCAGCAAGTACCGCGCGGCCTGACCGCCGCACTTCAGGTGGTCGGGGCGACGGGGAGCCAGACGCGCATCGTGGAGGGCCCGCGGTTGGCCCAGGCGAAGTACGGGGTCAGCAGCACCTCGCGCGGCCGACCGGTCTCCGGGGGAACGGGAGCACCCGGCGCGTACGGCCAGGAGGCGTCGTCGGCCACGTCGTCGGCGCGGAGCGCGATGGCGGCCAGGGCGCCCGTCGGTGTCGAGCGGAGCGGCCTGCTCAGGTCGAGCTCAGCCTGCTCGGTGCTCGATGCCACACCCGGGGCCCCGGCCTCACCGGAGGCACCGGCCACGCCCGGGAGGTCAGTCACACCCGGCAGGTCGGGCGACTCCAGGGCCAGCACGAGGGGCCCTCGCTCGATGGCGACGGTTCCGCGCACGGCGTCGATGCGGGGGTGCGGATGCACGATCCGGGGCTCCATCGGGAGGTGGAGCGTGAACACCTCGCCGGCCGCGAAGGTGCGCGCGACCGTGACCGAAGCGCCGCTGATGCGGGTGGTCGCGCCCGCGACCGTGAGGGTCGCGGCATCCTGGGCCCACGACGGAACCCGCAGGGTGATCGCCGCCGTCACGGGCTCGAGTACGGTGACCGAGATGTCGCCGTCGAAGGGGTAGCCGGTTCGGGTCTCGAGGGCGACGATCCGCCCGTCGGGCAGGGTCGTGCGGATGGCGGCGTCTGCGTACTGGTGCAGCTGCACGCCCGTGGCGTCGGCGGTGGCGAAGTACAGCGCGACGCTCGCGAGCGTGCGCGCCACATTGGTGGGGCAGCACGAGACCTCGAACCACGGCGCCCGGAGGCTCGATTCCGCCCGCTCGCTGAGCACGCCGTCGGCAGGTGAGGCGCCGGCGGTGCGCTGCTGCAGGGGGTTGGTGTAGAAGAAGGCGCGCCCGTCTTCCCGCGGGGAGGCGAGCACCGTGTTGAGCAGGGTGCGCTCGATGAGGTCGGCGTAGGCCGGGTCGCCGGTCTCGAGGAGCAGCCGCCAGCTGAGCATGACCGAACCGATGCCGGCACAGGTCTCCGAGTAGGCGCGATCGGCGGGGAGTTCGTAGTCGTCGCCGAACGCCTCGTCCTGGTGGTGGGATCCCATTCCGCCGGTGATGTAGGTGCGCCGGGAGACGGTGTTCCTCCACTGCAGGGCGACGGCGTCGGCGAGGTCGCGGTCGCCGGTCTCGGTGGCCACGTCGAGGGCTCCGCTCGCGAGGTAGAGGGCGCGCACCGCATGGCCGCGGAGCACGGTGGCGTCGCGCACGGGCAGGTCGTCCTGGAAGTACTCGTGCCCGAACAGGATGGTGGTGGCGAGAAGTCCCTTGCCGCGGCGCTCGATGAAGAGGCGGGCGAGTTCGAGGTAACGCGGTTCGTCGAGTGCTCGGGAGAGTTCGGCGAGCGCCACCTCGATCTGTGGATGCCCGCAGATCGCCGATCGTCCGTCGGGGCCGAATTCGCGGTAGACGTGGTCGGCGAGCCGCCGGGCGACGTCGACGAGTTCGTCGTCGTGTCCGCCGCGGAGCCGCGCGACAGCGGCCTGGAACAGGTGGCCGAAGCAGTAGAGCTCGTGCCCCCACTCGAGGTTCGAATAGCGGCCCGGCTGCCCCGGATGCCCGAAGCTGGTGTGCAGGTAGCCGTCGGGCTCCTGGGCCGCGGCGACCCGGGTGACGAGGGCCTGGTAGCGGGCATCCAGAGCAGGCGACGGGCGCCGGGCCAGCTCCCAGGCCATCGCTTCGAGCAGTTTGTAGATCTCCGAGTCGACGAACTCGATGCCGGAGTGGGCGCGGCCGACGGTGCCGTCGACGACGCGGTCGAAGTTGGCGCTCCAGCCGATGCGTTCCATCCACGATTCGCAGTGGGCGAGGATGACGTCGGCGTTCAGGGTCTGGCGCTCGCCCCAGAATCCGCCGTCGACGCTGATCTCGTCGGGACCGAGGGGACGAAGGCGCGAGCGCGAGGGCGCGACCGGGCCGCCGCGCAGGGCCAGCCCCGGGCCGGCGCTCGAACCGCCGCCCGGGGGCCGAGAGGGCAGGGTCACCGCGACATCATGGGACAAGGGACACCTGGGCTTCTTCTCGGAGGAAAACGGGAATGTGTTCGAGGGGCGCCTCGGCGACGACCGTCTGGCCGCCCGCGAAGACCGCACCCGAGCGCGCGTCGACCCAGCGACCGGTGCCCGGCAGGTAGACCGACCGGGAGCGCTGCCCGGGAGCAGTGACCGGGGCGACGAGGATGTCGGGGCCGAAGAGGAACTGGTCCTCGATCATCCACGCCGCCTCATCGGCCGGATAGTCGACGAACAGCGGCCTCATCGGCGGCAGCCCCGTCTGAGCGGCGAGCCGCATCTGGTCGTGGATGTACGGGCGGAGCCGTTCCCGAAGCTCGAGCACCCCCGTGAGGATCGGCAGCGCCTCCTCGCCGAACGACCAGAGCTCGTTCGGCCCGCCGGTCATCTCGAAACCGGTCGGCGTTCGGGGTTCGCGGTCGCCGTGCAGCCGGAACAGCGGGCAGAAGACGCCGTACTGGAACCAGCGGATGACCAGCTCCCGGTACGCGGGGTCGCTGGCGTCGCCGCCGTGGAAGCCGCCGATGTCGGTGGTCCACCACGGGATGCCCGAGACCGCGATCGCAAGTCCCGCCCGCACCTGCTGCGTGAGCGAGAGCCAGGTGGCAGGGATGTCACCCGACCAGACAGCGGCACCGTACTTCTGGGATCCGGCCCACGCCGACCGGCAGAGCAGCACGGTGGGCTCCTCGCCGGCCGCCGCCATACCCTCGGCGAAGAGCCGCGCGTTGTCGCGGGGGTAGATGTTGGCGACCTCGGCCCCGGGACCGGCGGAGAGATGCATGTTCGCCGGATGCGCGGGGTTCAGCTCGGGTTCCGAGGCGTCGAGCCAGAAGACCCGGATGCCGTGGGCGAGGTAGTTCTTCGCCACCAGGTCCCAGATGTAGTCGCGCGTCCCGGGGTTGGTCGGGTCGTAGAAGCCGACCGGCATGGGGGTCTGCATGCCTTTGTCCTGGATGGTCTGCAGGAATTCGACCCCCTGGTCGGCACCGACGAGGAGCCCGCGGTCGCGATAGTCGGCGAAGTTCTCCGAGAGCGGAGAGATCGTGGGCCAGATGGAGACCATCAGTTCGACGCCGAGCGCCTTCAGCTCGGCGACCATGCCGGGCACGTCGGGCCATTCGGTCTCGTCGAAGCGGAAGTCGCCCATCGCCGACCAGTGGAAGAAGTCGGCGACGATCACCGAGAGGGGCAGGCCGCGGCTCGTGTGCTCGCGTGCGACGCCCAGCAGTTCGTCCTGGTTGCGATAGCGGAGCTTGGACTGCCAGAACCCGCTCGCCCACTCCGGGAGATCCGGCGAATGGCCGGTCGCGTCGGCGTAGCGCGCGAGCTGGTCGGCGGGGGTGGGGGCTGCCGTGATCCAGTAGTCGATCTCGCGGGCCTGGCCGGCCTGCCAGCGGGTGGCGTTGGCGGCGAAGTCGACGCGGCCGACGGCGGGCACGTTCCAGAGCAGGGCGTAGCCGCGGGAGGAGAGCACGAACGGGATGTTCACCTCGGCGTTCCGCTGCACGAGGTCGAGGGAGAGACCCTTGATGTCGAGGCGGCCGTGGGTGCGCTGGCCGAGCCCGTAGAGCTTCTCGTCGTCGTAGGCGCGGAACTGCTGGTGCACCTCGGCGGCGCCCGAGTTGTTGCCGACGAAGACGCGGGCCCCGGGCATCCAGAAGTGTTCGCGGCTCTCCGCGATCAGCTCCCGTCCAGTGGCCGTGTCGGAGAAGGTGAGGTGAGGTTCGGGGTAGGGCTCGGCGGTGTCGAAGGTGACCGTCACGGTGAGGGCGCCGGTGACGAGGGTGGCGCGGGTGGGGCCCGTGGTGACGACGATGTCGGGCGAGACATCCGGAGCCGTGTCGGCAAGCGCCCCCGCGCTCTCGGCGGGCAGCCGATACTGCGCTGCACGCACCCGGGCACTGTCGGCGCCCCACGCTTCGATGACGAGCACCTCGTGGCGATGGCGCACTTCGAGTGCGCGGCCCAGGTTCAGGAAGGTGACCATCAGTCCTTGACCGCCCCCGCTGTGACGCCGGCCGCGACATAGCGCTGGGCGACGATGAGCAGCACGGCTGCCGGGATGGATGCGACGACTGCTGTGGCCATGATCGAGTTCCACTCCTGGTTGTTGTTGCCGATGTACTTGTAGATGCCGAGCGTGATGGGTTGGATCTTGCCGCCCCCGTCGAGAGTCGAGGCGAAGATGAAGTCCGACCACGCCCAGAGGAACGCGAACAGCGACACCGTCACGACCGAGTTGCGGCTGATCGGCAGCACCACAGACCGGAACGTTCGCCAGTACGAGGCGCCGTCGATCTTCGCCGCCGACATCAGCTCGTCGGGGATCGCCGACATGAACGCGGTGAACAGCAGCACGCCGAACGGCACCGCGATGGTCGAATCCGCCAGGATCAGCCCCGGAATCGAGTTCAGGATGCCCAGGTTCAGGTAGATCGCATAGAACCCCATGGCCATGATGATGCCGGGGATCATCTGCGCGATCAGAAAGATGAAGCTCACCGCTCCCCCGCCGCGCGGGCGCAGTTTCGCCAGCGCGTACCCGGCCGGGGCGGCGAGCACGAGCGTCAGCACGACCGTTCCGAGGCCGACGACGAGGCTGGTGCCGAGGTAGGGCAGCTGCTGCGAGAGCACGGCCTGGTACCCCGAGAACGTCGGATCGAACGGGAACCAGTTGGGCGGGCTCTTCCGCATGTCGGCGGTCTTCGTCAGCGAGACGTTGATCATCCAGTAGATGGGGAAGAGCATCAGCGCGGTGAGCACGACGCCGATGAGAGTGAAGTACCAGGTGGGGCGCTGGCGGCGCGCCTGCCCGGGCTGGCCGGCGGCGCCGGCGGCGGTGCGCGGTGCGACGGTGCTCCGCGGTGTGGCCAGAGCGGTCATCGCCTGGCCTCCCTTCGCTGCAGGTAGATGTAGACGAGCCCGAACACGAGGGCGACGATGATGAGGATGTTGCCGACCGCGGCGGCGGGGCCGAAGCGGGGCAGCGTCGAGCCGAAGCCGAGCTGGTACGACCAGGTCGAGAGCGTGGTCGACGAGCTCGCCGGGCCGCCCTTCGTCATGATCCAGATGATGTCGAACACCTTCAGGGTGTAGACGAGGCCGAGCAGGATCGTGATGGCTGACACCGGGCGCAGCAGCGGGAACGTGATGCGCCAGAACTTCTGCCAGGCGTTCGCCCCGTCGAGCGAGGCGGCCTCGTAGAGGTCGGCGGAGATGTTCTGCAGGCCGCTGTAGAGGATGACGAGGTTGAAAGGGATGCCGATCCAGATGTTGGCGATCGTCACTGAGATGAGGGCCCACTGCGGAGAGGTGAGCCAGTTGATGCTGCCGATGCCGAACGATTCGAGGAAGGAGTTCACAATGCCCGAGTCGCTGTTGAGCATCCACGACCAGGTCGACGCCGACACGATGAGCGGCAGCAGCCACGGCACCAGGAACAGCGCCCGGAGCGTCGACGACAACCGGAACCGGTTGAAGAAGAACACCGCGAGAGCCATGCCGAGACTGAACTGCAACAGGATCGACACCAGCACGAAGAACCCGGTGTGGAAGATCGCGGGCCCGAACGTCGGGTCGGCGAAGACCTTCAGGTAGTTCTCCAGCCCGACGAAGGGTGCGTTGCCCTGCACGAACGAGCGCACCGTGTAGTCGCGGATGCTCAGGTCGATGTTCTTGTAGAGCGGGAGCGCGTAGAACAGCACCAGGTAGACGACGACCGGGGCGAGGAACGCCCACGCCGCCCACTGCGTGGAACGGGGGCGACGAGGCCTGGGGCGGGTGCGCCCGGTGGCCGTGTCGCGGGCGGATGCGCCCGAGCCGCGATTGGTCGTGGCGGGCACCGCCGCCCCACCCGGCGATGCGGGTGAGGCGGCGGCTTTGTGCGTGAGCGTCACGGCGTGCGTCCTACTGCGCTGCCGCAGCGGCGGTCTGGGCCGCCTTCATCGCGTCGGCGGGCTGCTGGCTGCCCGAGAGAGCATTCTGGAATCCGCCCCACATGGCCTGCGAGATGACCGGGTACTTCGTGCCGAGGTTGTCACTCGTGCGGCCGCGGGCGGCGGCGACGGCGGCGACCCACGGGGTGAGTTCGGCGTTGGCTGCGACCTGCTGCGTCTGCACGGTGGCGACCGGTGCCACGTACGACAGCGTGGTGTCGGTGGTCAGCAGGTTCGAGTCGCTGGTGAGGCAGGAGATGATCTTCTCCGTCGTGGCGTAGCGGCCCGTGTCGCTCTGCACGGGAGCGGAGACGAACTCGCCGCCCGTCGGTGCGGCAGCGGATCCGCCCGCCTTCGCCGGGATGGGGATGACACCGTACTTCAGGCCCGATTTGTCGGCCCCGGCGAGCTGCCAGGTGCCGTTCTCAGAAAAGGCGAAGTTGCCGGTGAGGAACTCCTGCCAGCTGGTGGTCTGGGTGTTGTTGATCACCGAGTTCGGGGCGTAGCCCTGTTTCACCCAGTCGGTCCAGAGTGTGGCCGCATCGACGGCCTGGCTCGAGCTGAGGTCGGTCAGTTCGGCTCCGGCCCCCCAGAACCAGGGCAAAAACTGGAAGCTGCCCTCCTCGGTTCCGATACCGGAGAAGGTGATGCCCTGCTTGCCGGAAGCGGTGACCTTGGCGAGGGCCGCGTTCAGCGACGCCCAGTCGGTGACGCTCGCGATGTCGACACCCGCCGCTGAGAGAACATCCTTGTTGTAGTACAGCGCGAGCGTGTTCGCGCCGATCGGAACGCCGAACGTGTCGCCGTTGCTCTGGCCGGCGGCGAGGATGTTCTTCTCGAAGTTCGACGTGTCGAGGCCCAGGTCCTTGGTGGTGGTCAGGATGCCCGCATCCGCCAGCGTCGACACGACGGGGTTGTCCACGACCAGGATGTCGGGCGAGCTGCCCTGCTGGCCGGCCAGGAGCGCCTTGCTCGTGAGGTCGGACGTGTCGTACCCGGTGCGCTGGATGGTGACGCCGGCATCCGTGCCGCACTTCGCCACCAGCTTCGACCAGTCGGCGGTCTCGTCGAACTGGGGGTACGGATCCCAGAAGGTGTACGTGCCACCGGCTGCGGCGGCGTCGGTCGACGACGACGTCGATCCCGATCCCGACGAACAGGCGGAGAGCGCCACCAGGGCGGTGATCGAGAGAACGGCTGCTGCTGCGAGCCGGCCCCTCTGTGCGGAGATGTTCACGATATTCCTCTCTGAATGTGACGTGTTCAAGCAGTGTCGGACCTTCGTTACCGAAAAGACCGAAAGTAGTTTCGGGAATGACTATATGGTGCTCGGATACCCGCGTCAAGAACAATCTTCGATCCGACTGCGGCAAGAATGTGGTGAGGACACGACGGTCGTTTCGGTAGGGTTTCGGTAAAGCCCGAACGCACGGATCCGACGGAGGTGGTGATGGACGGCAGAAAGCGCGGCACGGGGGCCACCACCCTGACCGACGTCGCCCAACTCGCCGGGGTCTCCCTCGCCACCGCCTCGAAGGCGATGAACGGCGTCAGCCAGGTGCGCGCCGAGACCCGCCAACGCGTGCTCGATGCGGCGGCCACCCTCTCGTTCACGCCGAACCCCTTCGCAAAGGCCCTCAACTCGGCCACCACCGGCACCATCGGCATGCTCACCCAGGATCTCGACAACCGCTTCGTGCTGCCCGTTCTGCTCGGCGCCGAAGACGCTTTCGGCGCCGGCTCCACCTCGGTGCTGCTGGCGGATGCCCGAAGCGACTCGATCCGCGAGCGGCACCAGCTCGGCATGCTGCTGGCCAAGAGGGTGGATGGCCTGCTGGTCGTGGGGCGCACCACCAACCCCCGGGCATCCCTCACCGCCGGCCTGAAGGTGCCGGTGGTGTACGTCTACGCCCCCTCTGACGACCCCGCAGACCTGTCGTTCACGCCCGACAACTTCGACGCGGGGCGGCAGGCCGTCGACCACCTGCTCTCGCGCGGGCGGCGGCGGATCGCGTTCATCAACGGCGATCCGTCGTACTCGGCCGCGCAGGATCGCGTCGCAGGCGCGGCAGCCCGGCTCGCCGAGCACGGGCTCTCGCTCGTCGGCGGCGCCGACCTCTTCGGCCCGTGGGGCGAGCGCTGGGGGCGGCGCTGCACCGAGTCCCTGGTGGAATCCGGCGTGCAGTTCGACGCCCTGCTCTGCGGCAGCGACCAGCTGGCACGGGGCGCCCTCGACCAGCTGCGCGAGAGCCGGCGGAGCGTGCCGGACGACGTCGCGGTGATGGGTTTCGACAACTGGGACGTGCTCACCGAAGAGGCGCGCCCGCCGCTCACCAGCGTCGAGATGAACCTCGAGCAGCTGGGCCGGTCGGCCGCCCTCGAACTCGTGGCGGCGATCGGCGGCACCACCGCCCGCGGTGTGCGCCGCGGAGCCGTGCGGGTCGTCCCCCGCGAGTCGACGGGCTCGTGGCTGCACTCCGACGACGGCGACGCGGGTAGCTGACGACGCCGGCGGGCCCGCGGGGCCGCACGGGGGTATTGCACCCGCGTCGTCGGAACTCCCGCAGCGCTCAGCTGCCGGGCGAGCGGGGCTCGGCTGCTGCGCGTGGGAGGCGGCGGGAGGAGGCCCGGGTGCCCCAGCGGTTCCAGGCGAGGATGTAGATGGTGAGCCCGGTGACGAGCCCCACGATCACCCAGAGCACGACGAGGTAGTCGATCCAGGAGCCGACCGGCGGCGAGCCGGGCAGGAACGTGCGAAGGGGGATGACGGCGAAGAGCATGGCGCCGATCCAGCTGGTGAGGGTGGCCTCGACCTGGCGCCGGCCAGTGTAGGCGCTGATGGCCACGAAGAGCACCAGCACCGGGATGACCGCCATCAGGCCGAGCAGCACGATTCCGAAGGCGACGGTGCTCGCGGAGCGGGTGGCGACGATCTCCACCGTGGGCAGCGGCCTGTCGCCGGTCGCTGTGGTGACGCTGTAGCCCGTGTCGTCGACCCGGTTGGTGTGCAGCTGCCAGCCCGGCACAGAGTCGTCGAGGCACACCTCGGTGGGGATCGCGATCCGCCCGTCGCCCCCGCCGGTGAAGGCGAACGTGGTCAGCTCGGCACGGTAGGTGTCGAACGGCCACTCCTCGACGATTCCCGCGGCGTAGTCGGACTGGGTCGAGCTCCCGAGCGCGTCCCCCTTGGCGAAGGTCAGCACCTTTGACCCGTCGACGGGGAAAGTCAGCAGGCTGATGTCCTGCCCGGCTGTGAAACCGTCGCGGGAGAGCATGCTCTCCGGCGCATGCAGGGTGAGCTGGAACTCCAGCCGCTGGTTGACGGCGTTCACGGCAGCGGGCTGCAGTTTCACGCTGACGCGGTCGCTTTCGGCGCCCTGCACGACCTGCACGCAGCTGTTGCCCGACTCCCGGAGCCCGCCGGTGTAGAGAAGCACGACGACGGCGTACACGATCGCCGCCAGGAGAACGGCGGCCGCGACCTGCCCGTGGAGGCGCCGCGCGCGAGGTCGTTCAGCTGCCATTTCGCGAGCTTAGCGACCGGGCGCCGAACCATCCGACGCGAACCGCCGCGCCGTGCGGCCGGAAGCGGACATGGCCGGAACAGGCCGCCGGGACGGGGGGGGCGTGCCTGCCGGCTCACGGCCCCGCTTTACCCCATCGGGTGGGCAGTTCGGGCCCGAAACCGCAGGTTTCAGGGCCCGAACTGCCCACCCGATTCGGAGGCGGGGCGCAGGCGCGAGGGGTCAGGACAGGGCGGGGGCCGCGAACTCGATCTGCGCCTTGATGGTGGTGGCCGGGTTGTGGGCGGCTTCGAGGGCGGAGAGCGCGTCGTCGGCGGGGAAGACCTGCGTGATCAGCGGGCTGAGGTCGATCTTCGCCCCGGCCAGGAAGCGCAGGGTCTCCGGCCAGACGCCGGGCGAGCCGATCGAGCCGGTGATCGTCAGCTCCTTCGACTGGATCAGGCCGAGGCGGGCGGTCGCCATCCGCCCCACGTCGATGCCGATGTACGCGACACGGCCACGGAAGCCGGCGAGTTCGAGGGCCTGGGCCATCACCTCGGGGCGTCCGCTGCACTCGACCACGACGTCGGCCCCGCGGCCGGCCGACAGCGCGAGAACGGCATCGGATGCGGCATCCGGATGCACGGCCGACGCCGCGCCCAACTGCAGGGCGATCATCCGGCGCCCCTCGGCGGGCTCCACGACGATGACCTGCGCGCCGAGCGCCGCCGCGGCGGCCGTGACGGCGAGGCCGATCGGCCCGGCACCGAGCACCACGAGGGTGTCGCTGGCGTCGACGTTGCCGACCCGGCGGAGCGCGTAGTACGCCACGCTGAACGGCTCGACGAGCGCGCCGTCGGCGAACGAGAGCTCGTCGGGCAGCCTGTGCAGCCACGACGGCTTCGCCACGAAGTACTCGGCGGCCGCGCCCGAGATCGAGAAGCCGAAGTGGTCGGCACCGATGACGCACTCCCCCACGACCCGGTCTCCGACCGCGAACGACGTCACGCGGGAGCCGACGGCGGCGACCTCGCCCGACCATTCGTGCCCGGGGATCAACGGGTAGCTGAACGGGATGATGTACCGGCCTTCGAGCAGGTCGATGTCCGAGTGGCACACTCCCACCCGGCGGGCCGCGACCAGCACTTCGTCGTCGGCGATGGCCGGGACGTCGAGGGAGACGACCTCCGCGACATCCTGAACCGTGTACTGCAGAGCTCTCATCGCGCGTTCACCAGCACCTTCACCTGGTCGCCCGAGGGCGACAGCAGCGTCTCGAAACCCTTGGCGACCACGTCTTCCATCGCGATCTGGGCGCTGACGACCTTCTCGACGGGGTAGCGCCCGCGGGCGATCAGGTCGACGATGCGCGGCCAGTCGGTGACGGGGTAGCACCACGTGCCCGAGAGGGTGATGTCGTGCTCCGAGAGCACCATCGGGTCGATCGCGGCGGCCTTCGTGTGAAGGCCTGTCTGCGAGATGCGCCCGGCACTCCGCACGGCGGCGAGGGCCGTGTTGAGGGCGCGTTCGTTGCCCGAACACTCGATGACGGCATCCACACCGACGCCCTCGTTCCGGTCTTTCAGGTAGGCGGCGACGTCGAGCTGGGTCGGGTCGAGCACCTCCCCGACATCCAACGACCGGGCGAGGGCAGCGCGCACGGGGTTGACCTCCGAGATGAAGACGGTGGCGCCGAGGGATGCGGCGTAGAGCGACGCGAGCGCGCCGATCGGGCCGGCCCCGGTGATGAGCACCGAGTCGCCGGGGCGCACCTGGGCGGTATCCACTCCGTACGCGGCGACGGCGCCGGGCTCGACGAGTGCGCCCTGCAGATCGCTGACGCCATCTGGCAGCACGCTCACGTGGCTGGCCGGAACGAGGGCGAGCTCGGCGATGCCTCCCCACGCGAAGCTCAGGCCGACGCACGCCATCTTCTGGCAGAGGTGGTTGAGCCCGCGGCGGCAGTAGTAGCAGACACCGCAGAAGAGGAGCGGCATGACCGAGACGCGCTGGCCGGGTCGCAGGTGCGTGACGCCGCGGCCGACCTCGACGATCTCGGCCGAGAACTCGTGGCCGAGGATCTGCGGGGCGGTCGACCCGTTCAGCGGATGCGGCGACGCCGGGATGACGATCGGCCCCATCGCGTACTCGTGGAGGTCTGTGCCGCAGACGCCGCACCAGTACGGCTTCAGCAGAACGTCGAACTCGCCGACATCGGTGGGGTCGGCGACGTTCTCGACCCGGATGTCCTTCGCGCCGTGGAAGACTGCTGCCTTCATGTCGTGATGCTCCTTTGCATGGGGGTTGGCTGCATGGGGGTTGGCTGCATGGGTGGGGTTGACGCTCCGCGCCCTAGTTGACGGTAGTGGGTGGATGGCCGGCCGACCGGGCCCGGGTGACCTCGGCGATCGACGACCAGTCGTCGTCTCCGTGCCCGTCGGCGATGGCCGCCTCGAACATGTCCCGGAGGTCGGCCGCGGTCGTGAGAGCGACTCCGGCTCCGGCTGCGGCCTGCTCTGCGAGCCCGAGATCCTTCAGGCCGAGCCGCGTCGTGAAGCCGGCCGGCTGGTAGCGGCGGTCGGCGATCAGTGCTCCGTAGCCCGAGTACACGGGGCCCGGGAAGAGGCTGTCCGCCATGACGTCGACGAACGTCGAGGCGTTGACGCCGTTCGCGTCGAGGAGGGTGAGCGACTCGCTCATCGCCTGCAACGCGTGGATGATCAGGTAGTTCATCGAGATCTTCGCGATGTTCGCCGCGGCGGGGTCGACGCCGAACGGCCAGACGCGCCGCCCCATCGCCTCGAGGTAGGGCATAGCGCGGGCGAGGTCGGCATCCGCACCGGCAGCGAGCACGGTGAGCGCGCCCTGCTCGGCGACCGTCGAGCGGCCGAGCACCGGAGCTGCGGCGTAGGCGACCCCGTGCTCACGGTGCAGCCGGTCGAGCGCGGTCGCGGCCCCGGCGCTGACCGTGGCCATGTTGACGTGCAGCGCACCCTCGGGGGCTGCCGCGAGCTCGGCGGCCGAGAACACCTCCTGCACCGCTTCGTCGTTGGAGAGGATCGAGAAGACGAGACCGGTCTGCAGCACATCGTGCACGCTGTCGGCTGGGGTCGCACCGAGGGCGGCCAGGGCATCCATCGCCGACCGGGAACGGTTCCAGACGACGACGGAATGGCCGGTGGCGAGCAGGCGGCCGACCATCGCGGCGCCCATGGTGCCGAGGCCGATGAAGCCGATGGTGTCGGCTGCCGCGGCGGTGCTGCCTGCTCCGCTGGCGCCGGGCATCAGGCGCCCTCGTCGCCCCGACCCGCGGCCGTGTTCAGGTGCGACTGCGAGTCACGGAGGTTCGGCAGGGCGCCGCCGACGGTGAAGTACCGCTTGCCTGCCACGAGCAGGTCTTCGGCCGGGAACTTCGTGATCACCTGGCAGCCGGTGGCCGTGACCACGATCTCCTCCTCGATGCGGGCAGCGCCCCAGCCGTCGGCGCTCGGCCAGTAGGTCTCGAGGGCGAAGACCATGCCCTCGACGAGGGTCTCCGGATGATCGAGCGAGACGAGCCGCGAGAAGATCGGCTTCTCCCAGATCGACAGGCCCACCCCGTGGCCGTACTGCAGCGCGAAGGCGGCCTCTTCGTCGGGGAAACCGAACTCCTCCGCCTTGGGCCAGACCTTCACGATGTCGGCGGTCGTGGCGCCGGGCTTCACCAAGGCAATCGCGCGGTCCATGTATTCCCGGGCGCGCTTGTAGGCGTCGTGCTGCGCCGAGCTCGCCGAGCCGACCGCGAAGGTGCGGTAGTAGCACGTGCGGTAGCCGTTGAAGCTGTGCAGGATGTCGAAGAAGGCCGGGTCGCCGGGGCGGATCAGGCGGTCGGAGAAGACGTGCGGATGCGGCGAGCAGCGCTCGCCCGAGATCGCGTTGACCCCTTCGACGTACTCACTGCCGAGGTCGTAGAGCTTCTTCGAGACAAGGCCGACGCACTCGTTCTCGCGTACGCCGGGCTTCAGGAATTCGTACAGGTCTTCGTAGGCCGCATCCACCATCGACGCCGCCTGCGTGAGCAGCGAGATCTCGTCGCCGGTCTTCACGCGGCGCGCCTCGAGGAACACCTGCTGGCCGTCGACGACCTCGATGCCGAGCTTCTGCAGGGCGAACAGGATCGGCAGCTCGATGACGTCGACGCCGAGGGGTTCGTTCTGCACCCCGAACTTCTCGAGTTCGCGCTTGATCTTCACAGCGACGCGATCCGCGATCTCGGAGTCGGGGCTGAACGCACCGCGGAGGGTCGAGATCCCGGCCCGCGAGCCGCTCTCGGCACGCGGCCGCACCGCACCGTGATGGGGGGCGTGCGGGTCGGCGTCGGCCTCGGCGGTGGTCTGGTCGAGCCACGGGTTGAAGAGGGAGTGGTGCTTCGCGGCGGAACCGAAGTCCCACATGATCGGGTCGGTCACGCGGGTCAGCAGGCTGAAGCGGATCAGCTTGTCCATCGCCCAGGTGCCGATGTGGGTCGACGTCATGTAGCGGATGTTCGAGAAGTCGAAGGCCAGAACGGCGCCGAGCTCCGAGGTGGAGAGCTGCGCCTTCAGGCGGGCGAGCCGTTCGCTCCGCAGACGATCGAAGTCGACCCGTTCCTCCCAGTCGACGGCGTTTGTTCCGCGAGTTGCTGTACTCATTGTGAAGACCCTCTCCCCCGACACCGCTGTCGAAGTTCAGTAAGCATGTACGTGGTGTTCACTCTAGCTTAATTGTCAGACGAGCCGATTGTGAAGCATCTGATCATCATGCGCGCACATTCTCCGTCACAGGTTCTAGAATTCGGGAACGGCGTTCACCACACGTGAACCCCGACTGCACAGACAGAGGAGTGGAACATCAACGAAGAAGTGGGTCCGAAGCTCCGCGCAGCACGCCTGAAGAAAGGCCTGAGCCTCCGGAGCATCGCGTCCGAGGTCGGCGTCTCGGCGAGCCTGATCTCCCAGGTCGAGAACGGCAAGACGCAGCCGTCCGTGAGCACGCTCTACGCCCTGGTGAACCAGCTCGGCATCTCGTTCGACGAGCTGCTCGGCCAGACAACGCCCCTCTCCGACGAACAGGCCCAGCCCCGCGCGCGATCCGAGCGGCCTGCCGAGGGCATGCGCTCGGCCGTGCAGCACGGCAGCGACAACCCGGTGCTCGAGATGGAGAACGGGGTTCGCTGGGAGCGTCTGGCCACCGGATCGGGCGGCCCGGTCGATCCGCTGCTCGTCACCTACGCCCCGGGCGGTTCGAGCTCGGTCGAGGGCCGATTGATGCGGCACAGCGGCTACGAGTACGCCTACCTGCTGTCGGGCGAGCTGACGGTGCACCTCGAGTTCGACACCTACGTGATCCGGGCCGGCGACTCGCTGAACTTCGACTCGGTGCGGCCGCACATGTACGTGAACAACGGAGCGGTGCCGGCGAAGGGGCTCTTCTTCGTCACCGGCCGGAAGGCGTTCGCCGAGTCGACACCCGAGGCCGGCTCCGCCGACACGAGCGGTTCCGACGCCCGTGGGTCAGACCTGAACTCGGCCGTCGACGTGCTCCAGGCCATGGACCGGATGCCCTAGCCAGCACGCGCTGTCGCCGCGGCTGATGGCATCCTCCCCCGGGAGGATCGGCGCCCCTCCTAGGTGCGACCGACCGTCGCCGCAGCAGCCGCCGCCCGGTCCGGCCCGGCCGCTCCGGCACCGGCGCCGCCGGGAACGAGTAGGCGGATGTTCGCTTCACCCCGCTCGAGCTCGCCGGCCTCGATGCGCCGCGCGATCTCCACGACGAGCGCGTTGGCCGGGGCCGCCCCGCCGAGCTTCTCCTGTTCGTCGACCACGAGCCCGTTGATCTCGGCGACCTCGTTTCGACGACCCTTGATCCAGTCCTGGAGCGACGTCGTCTGGGTGGTCGGCGACGAGAAGCGCTTCAGCACCTGGCCGAGCAGCTGTTCGGCGAACACGTCCGGGTCGTGCAGTGCGGCATCCGTCATCCCGAAGATCGGCCGGAGACGGCTCCCCGAGGCGACGGCTGTTCGCGCCGCCTCGCTCCCGCACTGCAGCATGAACTCGTACATGCCCGGCACCCGGATGGCGTCGGCGAGCCTCAGATCCAGGATGGCCGACGGCACCAGCTCGGCCGCATTGACGATGAGCTTGCCCCACTTCGACGAGCGGATGTCGTCGGAGACCTCGACGGTTCCCGCGTGGCCGAGTGCTTCCGCGACATCCTGGAGCCGTTCGGCGTCGACAGACGGATGGATGCCACCGATCGCGAACCAGGCGTGCTCGGGCGGGGTCTCGCGGTTGACGACGCCCGGCTCCCACATGTTCGACGCCACCTCGATGACCGCGCCGACGGTGCGCTCGGCGCCCATGATGCTCGCGATGTCGTCGAGGCTCATGCCGTTCTGGAGTCCCACGACGAGGCCGTCGGGCTTCACGAGGGGCTTGATCAGCTCGCACGCCCACCGCGTGTCATACGCCTTCACCACGACGAAGACGATGTCGAACGGCTCCCGCAGCTCGGCGACCTCGTAGAGGTGCCGCACGTTCACGGAGGTGTTCTCTGTGCGGTCGGGCATCACGACGGTGATGCCGTTCTCGCGCATGGCTTCGACGTGCGCGGGCCACTGCTCGATGAGCGTCACATCGAGCCCGGCGCGGGTGAGGTCGGCGGCGATGCCGGCACCGTTCGCCCCGGTACCCACGAAGGCGATCTTCTGGTTGTTCTTCGTGCCAGCCATCAGATGAGCACCATTCCGCCCTCGATCGGGATCACCTGTCCGGTGATGTAGTCGGAGTCGCTCGACGCGAGGAAGATCGCGGTCGGCACGATGTCGGAGGGGGTGGCCGGCCGACCGAGCAGGATGTCGCCCGACATCCCCTCGAATCCCGCCTCGGGCTGGCCCATCGCGGCGAGATCCTCATCGAGCTGCTTCCAGAGGGGTGTCTCGACGACGCCGGGGGCGAAGGCATTGACCGTGATGCCGTCTGCTGCGAACGACCGCGCCGCGGCCTGCGTCAGCGAGATGACGGCGGCTTTGGATGCGCTGTAGGGGGCGAAATTCGGGAACCCCTGGCGGCCTGCGATCGAGGCGGTGTTCACCACTTTGCCGCCGCCGCCCTGGGCGAGGAACTGCCGCGCCGCGGCCTGGGTGCCGAGCACCACGCCGAAGGTGTTGACGCTGAAGATCAGGTCCCACTTCGCTTTCGTGATGTCGAGGAAGCTCTCGGGCGCGTTCAGCCCGGCGTTGTTGAAGTAGACGTCCAGACGCCCGAACTCGGCGACGGCGGCTGCCACACCGGCGGCGACCTGGTCTTCGTCGGTCACGTCGACGCGCACGGCGATTGCACTGCCGCCGGCGGCACGGATGCCCGCAACCACCCCCTCGGCCGCCTCGATGTTCAGGTCGGCGACCACGATGTTCGCGCCCTCCACCGCCATGCCGCGGGCGATACCCGCGCCGATTCCCGAGGCACCCCCGGTGACGATGATCGTCTTCGATTCCAGTCGTGCACTCATTCTCTGCTCCAGTCTTAGATGAGGATGGTCAGGGGGTTCTCGATGCGCTTCACGAACGCCCCGAGCCACTGCCCGGCGAGCGCCCCGTCGATCACCCGGTGGTCGGCCGAGAGCGTGACGGTCATCACGGTGCCGACCGCGAGCTGCCCGTCGACCACGACCGGCTGCTGGCGCGCCACGCCCACGGCGAGGATCGCCGACTGCGGCGGGTTGATGATCGCCGAGAACTCCTGCACGCCGTACATCCCGAGGTTCGACACCGAGAAGCTGCCGCCCTCGAGCTCGTTCTGCCGGAGCTTGCCCTCCCGGGCGCGGCCGGCGAGCTCGGCGATCCGTTCGCTCACACCGGTGACCGAGAGCTGGTCGACACCGCGCACCACCGGCGTCAGCAGCCCGCCCGGGGTCGCGACGGCCACGGCGATGTCGACGTGCGCGTAGCGCGTGGTGCCGTCCTCGCCCCAGGTCCCGTTCGCCTCCGGAACCTCGCCGAACGCTCCCGCCGCCGCCTTCACGATGAAGTCGTTCAGCGAGACCTTGCGCGGGGCGCTGGCGTTGACGGATGCCCGCAGCTCCATCAGCGCATCCACCCGGCAGTCGGCGACGAGGTAGAAGTGCGGCACCGTCTGCTTGCTCTCGGTGAGCCGGCGGGCGATGGCGCGGCGCATGCCGGTGTGCGGCACGAGTTCGGTGTCGCCCGGCGCGGCCACGGGGGCGGCGGACGCTGGCTTCGCGGGCGCCGCGGGTGCCGGCTTCGCGGGTGCGGCCTTCGCCGGAGTGGCTGGTGCTGCTCCGGATGTCGCCACCGACGTCGCCGGTACAGCGGGAGTCGAGTCGTCGGCCGCCGGCGTCGCCGACTCCGAGCCGACGGCCACCGGACCACGGTCGGGCGCCCCCTCGACGGGCGCGGAATCCGCCACCCCCGAGAAGTCGGCGACCCGAGCGGAGCCAGCACCGGCGGCACCGTTCGACGGGGCGGTCGCTGTACTGCCAGACCCGGCCGGGAGCTTCTCGAGGTCGCGGCGCACGATCCGCCCATCGGGGCCGCTGCCCGAGACACCCGCGAGGTCGATGCCCTGCTCCTTGGCCATCCGCCGCACGATGGGGCTCGCGAAGAGCCGCCCGCCGTGCGGATCGGCGTTCGCCGCACCCGAGCTCGGGCGATGGTCTCCGCCCTGGCCGGCCTCCGCAGCGACATCCGGAACCGAAGCGGGAGCCGGGGCATCCGGGGCGGGCACCGCAGCCGACACCGCAGGCGCGACATCCGGAGCCGACACCGGAGCGGCAGCATCCGGAGCCACCGCACCCGGCGCGCTCCCGATCCCGATCGACGCCAGCAGCGCGTCGATGTCGGAGTCGGTCTCACCCGGCGCCGCGATCACGGCGATGGGCGCACCCACATCGACCGAGTCGCCCGGCTCGATGAGCATCCGCACCAGCGTTCCCGCAGTCTCGGCGTTGTACTCCACCATCGCCTTCTCGGTCTCGAGCTCGGCGAGCGGCTGGCCGAGCGCGATCTCGTCGCCCACCTCGGCGAGCCAGCCCTGCAGTGCGGCCTCGGTCGCGTTCGCGAGCACCTCGGGCATCCGTACGATCGTGGGCATCAGTCGGCTTCCGTTCCGCGCGAGTCCGCGCCCATTCCGCGTGCGATCTGCTCCAGACCGGCGACGACCTCTTCCGTTCGGGCGATCGCGGCTCGCTCCAGCACCTTCGAGATGCTCGGCGACGCCTCCTCGCCGGTGACGCGTTCGACGGGCTGGTCGAGCCAGTCGAAGTAGCGCCGCTGGATCTCGTCGGCCAACCACGCGCCGTACGACGTTCCGCGGGCGCCCTGCTCGACGATCAGCACGCTGTTCGTCTTCATGATGCTCTCGCCGATGGTCTCCCAGTCGATGGATGCCCTGTCGAGCCAGCGCAGATCGATCACGTCGGCGTCGAACCCGGTCTGCTCCACGGCTTCGAGCACGTGCTTGACCATCGAGAGGTAGCTGATGATCGTCACATCCTCGCCCTCACGCCGGAGCGCGGCCTTGCCGAACGGCAGGATGTAGTCGAGGTCGCCGGCGGGCAGTTCACCCTGGTCGGCGTAGAGGTCGACGTGCTCGATCACGAGCACCGGATCCTCCAGCAGCAGTGCCGCGTTCATCAGGCCCACGTAGTCGGCCGCCGTAGAGGGGGCGACGATCCGCCAGCCGGGGCTGGTCGCGAAGATGCCCGCCGGGTCCATCAGGTGCTGCGAACCGTAACCCGAGCCCATCGCGATCTTCGTGCGGAGCACCAGCGGAACCGGGTTCGCGCCGCCGAACATGTGCCGGGCCTTGCCGATCTGGTTGAACACCTGGTCGGCGGCCACCCACATGAAGTCGGGGTACATGAATTCGATGACGGGCCGGTAGCGCCCATCGAGCGCCATGCCGCCGCCGAGCCCGGCGAACGCGTTCTCGCTGATCGGAGTGCCGAGAACGCGGCCCTCGAACTTCTTCGCGAGACCCTTCGTCGCACCGTTGGTGCCACCGTTCAGCCGGTGCACGTCTTCGCCGAGAACGATGATGCGGTCATCCTGTTCCATGCGGCGATCCATCACCGCGGCGACCGCGTCGACGAACTTGCGCTTCTCCAGCTCGCCCGTGTACTCGAGTGGTTCCAGCGTGCGCGCGTCATTCAGTTCGCTCGTGTCACCGCGCACGCCGACGTTCACGAAGTCGGTGTCGGGCCAGAGGTCGGGCATGATGCGGCGCTTGCCCGGGCGGTCGGGATCCGCCTCGATGAGCTGCTGCACGGCATCCGTCATCGCGGCCTGCGCCTGGCTCCGGATGCTCCCCACCCCGGCCTCGTCGAGCTGGCCGAGCGCGATCATCTCCCGCGCGACCCGGTCGAGCGGGTCGCGCTTCTTCCACTCGGCCTCCTCCTCCTTGCTGCGGTAGCCGAAGGCGCTGCCGGGGTACGGACCGTTCTGGTGGAAGAAGCGATACACCTCGACCTCGACCACGGCCGGGCCGTCGCCGCTGCGCATACGCTGGGCGGCGGCATCCATCGCCAGGTGCACAGCGAGCGGATCCATACCGTCCACCCGCCAGGATGGGATGCCGAAACCTTGGCCGCGGCTGGAGAGGCGGGGTTCGCCGGTGACCTCGTCGACGCGGGTCGACACGGCGTAGAGGTTGTTCTCGATGAAGAAGGTGAGCGGCAGCTTCCAGGCCGCGGCGAGGTTCATCGTCTCGAGCACCGAGCCGATGTTCGTCGCGCCGTCGCCGAAGTAGCTCACCGTGACATCCGTCGTGCCCGCGTGCTTCTGCGACCACGCGTTGCCGGCCCCGAGCGGAACACCGCCGCCGACGATCGCGTTCGTGCCGAGCGCCCCGGCCTCGAACCACTGCAGGTGCATCGAGCCGCCGCGACCCCGGCAGTAGCCCTGCGCGAGCCCGAGGATCTCGGCGAGCGTGCGCTGCAGCACGGTCTGGATGTCGCCGGTGACGAGCGCGCCGAGATCGAGCGAGCCGCCCGAGACATGGTTGATGGCCTTCGCGAGGAACTGGTGGTGCCCGCGGTGCGATCCGTTGATCGCGTCGGTCGAGCGGAGGCCCACGATGGATCCGACGGCGCCGCCCTCCTGGCCGATGCTGGAGTGCGCCGGGCCGTGCACGAGGCCTTCGCCGGCGAGTTCGAGCACGGTCTCCTCGAATGCCCGGATGAGGTGCAGCTGGCCGAGCATGGTCGCCAGCAGCGCCGGATCGGCCTTCTTGTAGTCGGCAGCGGTGGTGCTCAGCTCGACCCAGGGGGCGAGGGGCTCCAAACGTCGTTGTTTCGGCATGCGGTGGTCTCCGTTGATCGCGATTGGCTCCAATGTAGCTGAACGGAGCGCGTTAAACGAGGGTGGACAGCAATAATCTTGGTAGATTGGATCCATTGAGCGAAACAAGGGAGTTCTCATGGCAGGCGGCACCCGCGGCATCCCCGGCCTCGTCGGCACCGAGCACATCGGGTTCACCGTTCCCGACCTCGACCAGGCCGAGGCGTTCTTCGTCGACGTGATCGGCTGTGAGTACGTCTACTCGCTCGGCCCGTTCGTCAAGGAGGGCGAGTGGATGCTCGACCACATGAACGTGGCGCCGCGGACGGTGATGCGCGAGCTGCGCTTCTTCCGCTGTCGCACGGGCCCGAACTTCGAGATCTTCCAGTACGAGCCCGCGCCGGGTTCGGATGCCGCGGATGCACCGCCCCTGAACAGCGACGTCGGCGGGCACCATCTCGCGTTCTACGTCGACGACCTCGACGAGGCCGTCGCGTACCTCCGGACGAAGGGCGTTCGGGTGCTCGGTGAGCCGACCGCGAGCAGCAGCCACAGCACCGGGCAGCGCTGGATCTACTTCCTCACACCGTGGGGCATGCAGCTCGAACTGGTGAGCTACCCGAACGGCAAGGCGTACGAGAAGGATGCCGACGTGCTGCTCTGGCACCCTGCCCGCCCTACGCTGTGACAGTGACCACCTCCCGCAACGGCGTCGCCAGCGAACGGATCGCCTCGGCCCTCCGCGACTCGATCCTGCGCGGCGAGCACCCGCCCGGCACGCGCATCCTGCAGGAGGACGTGGCGGCAGACTTCGGCGCGAGCCGCCTGCCGGTGCGGGAGGCGTTCCGCATCCTGGAGGCCGACGGCCTGATCACGCTCGTCGCCAACACGGGAGCGTGGGTGTCGCGCCTCAGCCTCGCCGAGTGCGAGGAGATCTACCAACTGCGCGAACGGATCGAGCCGCTCCTGCTCGGGTACAGCATCCAGAACCTGACGGCCTCGCAGCTCGACCGCCTCGACGAGCTGGCCGCGACCATGCAGACGCTCCGCGACCCGGAGGAGTTCCTGCGGCTCGACCGGGAGTTCCACCTGCTGTCGTATGCGGGCGCCCACACCGCCATTCTCGGCGACACCGTTCGGCGGCTGTGGAACACGACGCAGCACTACCGGCGCGCCTACACGCGGCTGCTCGACCCCGACGGCAACCGGATCGTGCACGACGAGCACCACATGCTCGTGCAGGCGCTCCGCCTCCGTGACGCCGACGACGGCGAGCGGATCCTCCTCGGGCACATCCGCCGCACGCGCCTCGAGCTGGCCCGCCACCCCGCCCTCTTCGACTGACGCCTCCCCTCCCCTCCCGGACACGGGGAGGGTGTCATCGTCATGACGTTTTTCCGGATAGCTTCCCGGTATCCTGTTTTCGTAATAGTCTGCTGCTATAACAAAAACGTAATATTGGAGCGTTCATGACATCGACACGACTGCGCGCCCCTGCCGACCTCGGACTGGCGCTGCAGCAGGCTCGACTGGGCCGCGGTCTCTCTCAGGTCGCGCTGGCGGCCGAACTGGGCATCTCGCAGCGCTCGATCAGCGAGATCGAGTCCGGCAAGACGACGATCTATCTCCGCCGACTGTTCGACCTGATGAGCGCCACCGGTGTCGAACTGTCCGCCTCCTGGCCTACAGCAGACCAAACCCGATGAGGCTCGCTGTCGCGGTCTACGGCACGATCGTCGGCCACATCCAAGGCGTCGACAACCGGACCTTCGACTTCACAGCCTCAGCAGAGGGGATCGCTCGATTCGGTACCAACAGCCGTGTGCTCTCGGTGGCTATACCGCTGGTGCCCGTTCCGACCCGCCAACACGTCGCTCGGAGACGCTCGTGGTTCGGAGAGTTGCTGCCCGAGGGCAACCAGCTCGACTTCATGCTCACTCAGAGCGGGTTGCATCGCGGTGACACCCTCGGCTTCCTTGCCCACTACGGGCGCGACATCGCGGGCGCTGTCGAGTTGTGGGATGTCGACGACCCCACTGAACCACGCCGACCCGAAGTGGAGGCGGTGTCGGACAGCCAGATCCGTCAGCTCCTCGAAGATCCGCTCGGCTCGCCGCTCGGAAACGATGCCACCCGGGGGCGTACCTCGCTCGCAGGGGTGCAACCCAAGATCGTGCTCGCCCGTCTGGAAGACGGATGGGGTCGAGTACTCGGAGGGTTTCCGTCATCTCACATCCTGAAACCCCGGCTCGAGTCGAATCCGACGGTCATCTACGACGAGGAGTTCGGCTCCCGGCTGGCCCGGCACCTCGGACTGCTCACGCACCAGACCAGGATCGACGCGTTCGCCGGACTGCCCGCACTGGTGACAGAACGCTTCGACAGACATGGCGGGGAGCGTCTGCACCAGGAGGATTTCAACCAGGCGCTGGGCGCGAGCGGGAACCAGAAATACCAGGAGCTCGGCGGAGTGACGAGTCTCGCGCGCGTTGCGGAGTCGCTCAACAGGAACGGACGAACAGGCGATCTCCGGATGCTCGCCCGCCTGACTGTGGCCGGTGTGGCGATTGGCAACCTCGACATGCACACCAAGAATCTCGGGCTGCTCCACGCGGAGTCGGGCGACGTGCGGCTCGCACCCGCCTATGACTTCGTGCCGATGGCCCATCTTGGGCACCCAGACGGCAGATTCGCGCTGTCCGTGAACAGAATGTACTCATTCCGCGCAGTCACAGCGGACGATCTGAGCGCAGAGATCGGCAGTTGGGGAGTACGGCAGGCGGCGCGACTGGTGCGCGAGACACTCGAGGAGCTGCAGACGGTGGTGCAGACGGAGGTTCCGCTGGCCGGCGCACATGACTCTCTGCACCAGGACGTCTCGAGATTCACAGCGAACCTGCTCGCCGGCCGTCCAGCTGGCACGGGATGAGCGACGGGTGCGCGCGTCAGGCGGTGCGCGCGTCAGGCGGTGCGCGCGTCGATGTTCCGCAGCAGGCTCGCCGTGCTGCCGCGCACCACGAGGGGGGCCGGCAGGTGGTCTTCGCGCGAGAACTCCGTGTCGGTCAGCGCCCGGAGCACGCGCTTCATGATGAGGTTGCCGAGCGCCTCGAAGTCCTGCCGCACGGTGGTCAGCGGTGGGCGGTAGTGCTCCGACTCGGGAATGTCGTCGAAACCGACGACGCTCACGTCTTCGGGCACCCGGATGCCCCGCTCGGACAGGGCGTGGATCAGCCCGAGGGCCATCTGGTCGTTGCCGACGAAGTAGGCGGTCGCGGCACTGGTCGTGGGAAGCTCCGACCCGATGCGGTACCCGCTGAGGGCGGTCCAGTCGCCCACGCTCGGGTCGCGCGCCACGAGCGAGTGGCTGCCGAGTTCCGAGCGCCAGCCCCGCACGCGCTCCAGGGCATCGGGCGAGTCGCTGGGCCCGGCGATGTGCGCGATCTCGCGGTGACCGAGCCCGATGAGGTGCCGTACAGCATCCCGCGCCCCGTCGTACTGGTCGATCGAGACCGAGTCCCGCCCTTCTGGCGCGCTCGGGTCGACCGTGATGAGGGGCATCCCGATCTCGAGCTGGTAGGCGGCGTCGAGGATGCTGCGGTGCGTCGAGATCATCACGATGGCCTCGACGTTCTGCCGCAGCAATGACTCGATCGCCTCGCGCACCCGGGTGCCGGTGGCGACGAGGATGCTCACCATGAGCACCGAATACCGCGCCTCCTGCGCCGCCTCGTTCACGTAGAGAGCCGTCGAGGAGGGGCCGTAGTCGGCGGCCCCCGTCGTGATCACTCCAATGATGCGCGAGCGCCGCGTGACCATCGCCCGGGCGGCCGGCGAGGGGGCGTAGCCGAGCTGCTTCACCGCCTCTTCGACCTTGAGCCGGGTGGCGGGCCGAACGTTCGGCAGATCGTTCATGACCCGCGAGACGGTCTGGTGAGAGACTCCGGCGAGGCGCGCGACATCGAAGATGTTCGCCGCTCTCGCCCTACCGCTCTGCTCCGCCACCGCTCCTGTTTCCTCTCGCAGCCTGTGACGCGCCGATGTTCCTCATCACATTATGCCGAGGCAACCGGGCAACGGCCTGCGATGGGCCCCGGCTCTCACCGCTCATCACTCTCGGCATCGTCGCCCGCACCCGCCTGGCTGCCGTAGGCGATGATCGCCAGCAGCCGATCCTCCGACAGGTCGTCGTTCTCGAGAACCACTTCGAGCCGGCCGTCGCGCATCACCCCGATGCGGTCGCTGAGCCCCACCAGCTCGCGGAACTCAGCCGAGATGAAGATCACCGACATGCCGTTCGCAGCGAGCTCGGCGATCAGCCGCTGGATCTCGGCCTTCGTCGCCATGTCGATGCCGCGGGTGGGCTCGTCGAGCACCAGCAGCCGCGGCGCGAGCGCCAGCCACCGGGCCAGAAGCACCTTCTGCTGGTTGCCGCCGGAGAGGGTCTTCACCAGCGCCTCCGGGTCGGCCGGCCGGATGTCGAGGGCTGTCATGTAGCTCTGCACGAGCTCGTCGCGATGCTGCTTGGGCAGCCGCCGCAGCCATCCCCGCTCGGCCTGAAGGGCGAGCAGGATGTTCTCGGCGATGGAGAAGTCGCCGATGATGCCCTCGACCGCCCGGTTGTCGGAGGAGTACGCGACGCCCTGCGAGAGAGCGCTGGCCGGCGAGCGCAGCCGCACCCGCTTCTCGTCGATCTCGATCTCGCCGCTGTCGGAGCGCTCGACCCCCGACAGCAGCCGCACAAGCTCCGACCGCCCCGAACCGAGCAGGCCCGCGATACCGATCACCTCCCCCTCCCCGACCTGCAGGTCGAAAGGTGCGATCGCTCCATTCACCCCCACGTGGTGCGCGCGGAAGAAGGGCCGTGCGGCGCCCGCAGACAGCTCTGCGCCCCCGTCCGCCACGAGCGGCGAGGGCAGACCGCGCGTGCGCGTGCCGGTCATCCGGCTCACCACATCGATGCGCAGGATATCGCTGGTGAGGAACTCGCCCACCGACCGACCGTCGCGCAGGATCGTGAGCCGGTCGCTCACTTCGTAGACCTGGTCGAGGAAGTGGGAGATGAACAGCACGGCGACCCCGCTCTCACGCAGCGAGTGCAGAACGCGGAAGAGCTCGGAGACCTCGTTCTGGTCGAGGCTCGAGGTGGGTTCGTCGAGAATGAGGATCTTCGCCCGTGCCGCGAGGGCCCGGGCGATCGCCACGAGCTGCTGCTCGGCGAGCGAGTGTGTCCCCAGCGCCGAACGCGGGTCGAGGTCGAGCCCGAGCTCGTCGAGCGCCCGCTCGGCATCCGCCTCCATCAGCTTCCAGTTGATGCCGAAACGACCGTGCCGCTCGCGCCCGAGCATGATGTTCTCGGCCACGCTGAGGTTCGGCAGCAGGTCCATCTCCTGGTAGACGGTCTGGATGCCCAGCCGCTGCGCATCGGCCGGGGAGGTGAACGCGGTCTGCTCGCCGCGCACCCTGATCGTTCCCGCACTGATCGACTGCACTCCCGTGAGCGCTTTGATCAGCGTGGACTTGCCGGCCCCGTTCTCCCCGATCAGCGAGTGGATCTCGCCCGGGAACATGCGGAACGACACCGAATCGAGCGCCCGCACGCCGCCGAAGTCGACAGAGACGCCCTGCATCTGCACGACCGGCTCATCAGCGAACATCGACCCATTATCGCTTGCGCCGGGCGACCAGCAGCCGTTGCAGCACGACGAACACGAGCAGCAGCCCACCGACGACGATCTTCGTCCACCACGAGTCCACCCCGATGTAGGTGATGCTGATCTCGATGAGCCCGTAGACCATCACCCCGAACAGCGACCCGATGACGTAGCCACTGCCACCGGTGAGGATGGTGCCGCCGATCACCACGGCGGCGATGGCGTCGAGCTCCATGCCGAGACCGGTGAGGCTGTAGCCCGAGCCGGTGTAGGCCGCGAAGATGAGACCCGCGATACCTGCACAGGTTCCGCTGATCACATAGACCGCGATGCGGGTGCGGGCGACCTGCAGGCCCATCAGGCGAGCCGACTGCTCGTTGCCGCCGATGGCGTAGACGCTGCGGCCGAAGCGGGTGTACTGCAGCACCCAGACCGATACCGCAACCGTCAGCACCGCGATGATCACCGTGGGCGTGACGAACCACCCGCCGCCGAGTTGGAACCGTGTTCGTTCGAGCCAGGTGACGGCCGGGTCGGTGATGGCGATCGACTGCAGGCTGACCACGTACGCAAGGCCACGGGCGAGGAACATGGCCGCGAGCGATGCGATGAAGGGTTGGATCTCGAAGACCTGCACGAGAACACCGATGAGAGCGCCGATCAGGCTGCCGCTCACCACGATGGCGGGGATGACGATGAAGGCGGGCCAGCCGGTCTGCAGCAACTGGGCCCCGAAGATGCCGCTGAAGGCGACCACGGCGCCCACCGAGAGATCGATGCCGCCCGTGAGGATGACGTAGGTCATGCCCACCGCGAGCACGATCAGGTAGGCATTGTCGAGAAAGAGCGACGAAATCAGGCGACTGGTGAAGAAGTTGCCGAAGACCGCCTGGCCCGTGATGAACATGGCCAGCAGGATGGCCGAAGTGGTCAGAACCGGAAGCCAGGCCGAGAGGCGCAACTGCCAGCGCGGTGTGCGACGGGGGGCTCGTTGGGCGAGAGGGCGTTCCAGGGTCGGGGCGGCGGTCATGCGGCGGCGCTCACTTTCACGGTCTCGGTGCGCTCGGCGCGGGGCGTGGGCTTTCGCCTCTTCGTCAGGAGCTGGCGCACCTTGGGCGACTGCAGCAGGCACACAACGATGACGACGATCGCCTTGAACAGCGGTGTCACCGCGGGAGGAACGCCGAGGAAGGTGACCGTGGCGGTGAGGGTCTGGATGATCAGAACACCGATCACCGTGCCCGAGAGCATGAACTTGCCACCCGCCAGCGAGGTTCCGCCGATGACGACTGCCAGGATGGCGTCGACCTCCACGTTGAGCCCGGCATTGTTGGCGTCGGCGGCCGAGATGTTCGAGCTGTAGATGATGCCCGCCGCGCCCGCGAGCAGACCACTGAAGCCGTAGACGATCCAGATGATGCCGCGCGACTTGATGCCGGCCAGCCGGCTCGCCGCCGGGTTGATGCCCACGGCCTCCAGCAGCACGCCGAACGCCGTGCGGCGAACGAGCAGCGCGGCGGCCACCACGGCGACCACCGAGATGTAGAACGGCACCGGCAGCCCGAAGACGTAGCCCGATGCGATGAAGTCATACGGACCACTGGTGATCGTGGTGATCTGCCCCTGGGTGATGAGCATCGCGATACCTCGGCCCGCGAGCATCAGCACCAGGGTGGCGATGATGGGCTGGATGCCGATGACAGAGACGAGGAACCCGTTCCAGAGCCCCAGCACGAGCGAGACACCGATGCCCAGCCCGATGCCCGTCGCGACAGTCACCAACGACTCGGGCGATCCGGAGTTCGCGATGTAGCTCAGGGCCACGGCACCAGAGATGGCGATGATGGCTCCCACGGAGAGGTCGATACCCCTCGTGGCGATCACCAGCGTCATGCCGATGCCCACCAGCATGAGCGGGGCGCTGTTGCGCAGGATGTCGATGAGAGAGCCGTACAGCTCACCGTCGTTCACGGTGACGCTGAGGAAGGAGGGGCGGCTGAGGGTGTTGATCACGACGAGCGCGACCAGTGCCGCGATCGGCCAGAACAGCCGGTGCCGGGTGAGGGTTCTCATTCGTCGCCGCCTTGGGCGATCAGGGCCACGACGTCATCCACGGTGATGCCTTCCTTGTTTTCGATCTCTGCGACTATCCTGTGGTCTCGCAGCACGCAGATGCGCTGCGACAACCGAACGACCTCATCGAGTTCTGACGAGATGAACAGCACCGCCATGCCGTCGGTGGCGAGCTGTGTCACGAGTTTCTGGATCTCTGCCTTGGCCCCGACGTCGATTCCGCGGGTCGGTTCGTCGAGAATCAGCACCTGGGGTGCAGTGGCGAGCCAGCGGGCGAGCAGTACCTTCTGCTGGTTGCCTCCCGAGAGATTCCTGATGAGGGCCTCCGGGTTGGCGGGCCGGATGTTCAGGGCGGCGATGTACTTCTGAGCCAGTTCGTCCTGCGACTGACGGGTCATCGGCCGGGCCCAGCCGCGCTTCGCCTGCACCCCGAGCGCGATGTTCTCGCGGATGGTCAGGTCGCCCACGATGCCTTCGGCCCGTCGGTCCTCCGACGAGAAGGCGATGCGCTGGTCGACCGAATCGCGAGGGTTGGTCAGCCGTACCTCGCGGCCGTTGACGAAAGAGCGCCCCGCGTCTGCACGGTCGGCCCCATAGAGGGCGCGGGCTAGTTCGGTGCGACCGGAGCCGAGTAGACCGGCGAGCCCCACCACTTCGCCGGGATACAGGTCGAGGTCGGCGGGTTCGACGCTGCCCTTACGGGCGAGCCCGCTGACGTTGAGCACCGGGTCGACACCTTCGGGCCTTTCGGTGTGCGCGACGCGCTCACCGAGCGACTCGAGTTCGCTGAACTCGCGCCCGAGCATCTTCGACACCAGGCTCACGCGGTCGAGCTCCGACGGCAGGTACTCTCCCACGAGCTCACCGTTCCGGAGCACCGTGAGGCGGTCCGAGATCTCGTAGACCTGGTCGAGGAAGTGCGAGACGAACAGGATCGCCACACCGTCTGAGCGGAGCGACCGCATCACATCGAACAGTTTCTCGACCTCGCTCCGGTCCAGACTCGAGGTTGGCTCGTCGAGGATGAGCACCGACGAGTTGATCACCATCGCCCGGCTGATGGCGATGAGCTGCTGCACGGCGAGCGAGTGCGCAGACAGCGGTGAGCGCGGGTCGACATCGAGATTGAGGCGGGCGAGGTGGATGCTCGCCGCATCGTGCGTGGCCGACCAGTTGATACCCCAGAAGCCGCGCACTTCATGCCCCAGCATCACATTCTCGCCGACCGTGAGGTTGGTGCACAGGTTCACCTCCTGATAGACGGTCGAGATGCCCGCGGCCTGGGCATCCGCCGTACCCGAGAAGTCGCGTTCGACCCCGTGGGCGATGATGGTCCCCGAATCGACCGGGTACACCCCCGTCAGCGCTTTGATCAGCGTGGACTTGCCCGCGCCGTTCTCCCCCATCAGCGAATGCACCTCCCCCGACCGCAGACTCAGGCCCACGTGCTGCAGGGCCTTGACTCCCGGGAATTCGATCGAGACATCCCGTACCTCGACCACGACTTCTGGCGCAGACATTCTTCTCCTTCGACGGTCGTCGGGGCCGAAGGGGCGGGTACCGGATGACCGGCGCCCGCCCCTTCGGCCCGGCGGTTCAGTACTTGCGGGTCGGCAGTGCCACGGTCGCCTGCGCCTGGTCGAACGCCTGGTCGTCGGCCACGTAGAGCTTGTCGACACTTTCGCCGGCGACGACCTTCTTCACCACGTCGGCCACCTTGTCGCCCAGCAGCGGGTTGCACTCCACCACATAGTTGAACTCACCCGTCGACAGGGCGGTCAGGCCATCCTTCGTGGCATCGATCGTGACGATCTGGATGTCCTTGCCGGGCGTCAGCCCCGCCGCCTTGATGGCGTCGAGCGCCCCGAGACCCATATCGTCGTTCTGGGCGAACAGCACGTTGATGGTCTTGCCGTACTTCTGCAGGAACCCCTCCATGACCGTCTTGCCCTCGGCGCGGGTGAAGTTGCCGGTCAGCGAATCGAGCACGTTGATGTCGGTACCCGCGATGGCCTTGTTGAAGCCCGTTGTGCGATCGTTGGCTGCCGACGATCCGGTCGTCCCCTCGAGCACCACGAGATTGGCCTTCTTGCCGTTGAAGGTGTCGGCCACGTACTTGCCGGCCGTCTCCCCCTCCTTCTCGAAGTCGTCACCGACGCGGGTCGTGTACAGGCTCGGGTCTGAGTCCACCGCACGGTCCTGCAGGATCACCGGGATGTTGGCGTCCTTCGCCTCCTTCAGAACGTCGTCCCAGCCGGTCTCCACCACCGGGGCGAAGACGATGGCGCCCACACCCTGGGTGATGAAGCTGCGGATCGCAGCGATCTGGTTCTCCTGCTTCTGCTGAGCGTCGGAAAACGTCATTTTGAAGCCGTTCGCGTCGCTCAGCGCGTCTTTCAGAGACGCGGTGTTGGCTGAGCGCCAGCCGCTCTCGGCGCCCACCTGCGAGAACCCGACCTTGATCGGGGAGCCGTCTGCTCCCCCGCCTGAAGCGCTCCCCGCGTCGCCAGCGGCACAACCCGTCAGCACCAGGGCGACAGCACCTGCCATCGCAAGCATTCCCATTAGTTTCTTCATGCCCAAACCTCCTCGTTGAGGGTGGCGTCGCCGCCACATTCGATGCCCACCGGGCAGGTCAATTGTGAACGCTAACAATACCCGCGGCAATGACTGCTGTGTAACGGTTTGGTCACGATCGGTTCACAATGCCGGGAGGAAATTTTTGTTTCGGCGAACACGTGACAACTTGCCGCGGAGAGCGAATCGTGGCTCGTGAACGCTCACATTTCAGAATGGAGAGGGGGTTGCGCATACTCGGCGGCGCGCCGCTAAACTGCCGACATGAACTGCTGTCGGAACACTGGCCAGTGAGCCCATCCGCAACCGGGAACGCCGAAAACGTGATCGCCCGCAACCACGTCGTCCTGCTCGGCGAACAGGGGCCCCCGATGATCTTCGGCCACGGCTACGGCACCAGCCAGAACATGTGGAGGCTGGTCGCCCCCCTCTTCGCCGGCGACCACCGCGTGGTTCTGTTCGACCACGTCGGTTCGGGCGACTCCGACCAGAACGCCTACAGCCGCAGCAAGTACGACTCCCTGCACGGCTACGCCGACGACCTGCTGGAGATCATCCACTCACTCGACCTGCGTGACGTGGTGTACGTCGGCCACTCGGTGAGCGCCATGATGGGCGTGCTCGCGGCGATCGCGGAGCCCGAGCTGTTCAGCAGGCTCATCCTGGTCGGCCCGTCGCCCCGCTACATCAACGACGCCGGCTACGAGGGCGGGTTCGAAGCGGCCGATGTGGAGGCTCTGCTCGACTCACTCGACGCGAACTACCTCGGCTGGGCTTCCACCATGGCGCCGGTGTTCATGGGCAATGCCGAACGGCCCGAGCTCGCCACAGAACTCAACGACAGCTTCGCGAAGGCCGACCCGGCCGTGGCCCGGCAGTTCGCCCGCGTGACCTTTCTCTCCGACCTCCGCAGCGAGCTCACCAAGGTGACCACTCCGACGATGATCGTGCAGTCCACCGATGACATCGTGGCTCCCGTCGCCGTGGGAGAGTTCCTGCAGCGGGAGATCGGCGGCAGCACGCTGGTGGTCCTGGAAGCCGACGGCCACTATGTGCACCTGGCCAACCCTGCAAAGCTCGCCGACACGATCAGGACCTTCCTGCCGTGAGCCCGGTCGACCAGGCAGAGGGCCTGTTCGACCATGCCCCGTGCGGGCTGCTCTCTGCTACGCAGGGCGGCGTCGTGACGAACGTGAACGAGACCTTCCTGTCGATGGTGGGGGCGACCCGCGCAGAGGTCGTCGGCCACTACCTGATTGAACGTCTGACCCGCGGCAGCAAGCTCTTCTACGAGACACGGTTCATGCCGATGCTGCGCCAGCAGGGTCATGCAAGCGAGGTCGCCTTCGACTTCCAGCTGTCGGATGCCCGTTACCTCTCGGTGTTCGTGAATGCGGTCGTCGACATCGACGTCTCCGACGAGAACTCGGGCGCGACCATCCGCTTCGCTGTCTTCGACGCAACGGTGCGACGCACCTACGAGCGTGACCTGCTGGCCGCCCGGCGCGCAGCGGAAGTGTCGGAGCGCCGGGTGCGCATCCTCCAGACCGCGACAACCGGTTTCGGTTCGGCAGAAACCGAGGCCGATCTGGGTGCGGCGCTGTCGGAGGCCGCAGAGGCGGCGACAGACGCCTCCCGCGTGGGGGTCTGGTTGCTCGATGGCACGGGCCAGCTCGTTCGCACGCAGGGATCCGACCACGTCGGCCGGATACCGATCGACGTGCACGGCCTCCTGGTCGACGCGCTGCGAACAGCGACGACCATCAGTTGCGGCGACCCAGCCGACCTGGAGGCCCGCTACCCCCATGATGCCGCCGACCTCCGCGCCCGTCGCATACAGGCGGTCACCGTGCTACCGATCATCGACGACGGAACCCCCATCGGCGTGCTGGCCTGCGGTTTCGGGCGCTCCCGCACCCTCGAGGCGGCCACGCTGGAGCTGTTGGAATCGCTCACTGAACAGGCCGTGCTGGTGCGCCAGCGCATGCGTCTGCGCGAACTGCTCTCCTACCAGTCGCTGCACGATGCGCTCACCGGCATGCCCAACCGGCTCTCCCTCCAGCGACGGCTCGACACGCTGCTCACCCGCGAAACGCCCGACCGCGAGGGCGTGGCACTCATCTTCATCGACCTCGACGGCTTCAAGGCCGTGAACGACCGGCTCGGCCACCGCGGCGGCGACCTCGTGCTGAAGCAGGTGAGCCAGCGCCTGTCCGAGGTGACGCGGGCGGGCGACATGGTGGGCCGGCTCGGCGGCGACGAGTTCCTCCTCATCTGCGAGAATGTCGACGAAGTCTCAGTGCTCGACATCGCCGAGCGGCTGCGCGTCGCAGTGCGACAGCCCTTCACCGGTGAGGCTGCCGACCTCCCGCTCTCGGCGAGCGTGGGCGTCAGCTACCACCGCGCCGGCCGTGAAGACAATACCGTCGGCTCTACCGGCTCCGGTTCGGCCGACGGCACCTCCGGCGGGGTCGTGACCGGGGAGGCGCTCATCCGCCTCGCCGACGAGGCAATGTACGAGTCGAAGCGCGCCGGCAAGGACCGCTACACCTTCGTACAGGTCTGACGCCGCAGAAGCTGCACCGCCACGTCGAGGGCGGGGCGGGGGGAGCGGGTCAGCGGTAGATCGCGGCGTAGAGGGCGGCGATGTCGTCGGGCGACGGCACCCGGGGGTTGTTGGCCGGGGAGCCGGAGGCGATGGCCTGCTGCACCATTGTCGGGATCGTCGCAGTCCAGGCGGCCTCGTCGATGCCGAAGGCCTCGGGGGTGGGGACGGCCAGGTCGCGGCAGAGCGCGCCGATCTCCGCAACCAGAGATTCGGCCGCCTGCGCATCATCGTCTGCGACGCTTGCGCAGCCGAGCGCCCGGGCGCAGTCGGCATACCGGGCCGTGGCGGAGCCCACCGAGAAGGCGGTGACGGCGGGGAACAGCATCGCGTTCGACAGCCCGTGCGCGACGTGGAAGTGCGCCCCGATGGGCCGGCTCATGCCGTGCACGAGGGCCACACTGGAGTTCGAGAACGCGATGCCCGCCTGCGTCGCGGCGAGCATGAGGGCCTCGCGGGCAGCTCGATCCGTTCCGTCGGCATACGCCCGGCGGAGGTGCGCGCCGATCGAAGTGATCGCCGTGAGACACAGAGCGTCGGAGAGCCGGTTGGCGCGGCGACTGACGTACGCCTCGACGGCGTGGGTGAGGGCATCCACTCCCGTGTCGGCCGTGAGACGCGGGGGCATGGAGAGGGTCAGCTCGAAGTCGATCACCGCGGCGGCGGGCAGGAAGGCCGGTCCGGTGCAGAGCATCTTCTCGTTCGATCCGCTGTCGGTGATGATCGTGAACTGCGTGGCTTCCGATCCGCTGCCGGCGGTGGTGGGGATGGCGACGACCGGGAGCGCGGGGCCGTCGTTTCGCCGGGGAGCCCGGTAGTCGGCCATCCGGCCGCCCTGCACGGCGAGTAGTGCGAGCGCCTTGGCGGTGTCCATCGGGCTGCCTCCGCCGAAGCCGATCACCAGGTCGGCGCCGTGCTCGTGGAGCGCCGCGAGCCCGCTGACCAGCGAATCCGTCGTCGGGTCGGGAACGGTCTCGGCCCAGAGAGCGGGCTGGAGCCCGGCCCCCGTCATCAGGGCCATCAACTCGGCGGCTGCGCCGTTGCCCTCGAGAAACCCGTCGGTCACGAGCAGCGGGCGGCTGGCTCCGAGCCCCGAGACGAGTTCGCCGAGCTCGCTCCGTGCGCCCCCACCGATTCGCAGCTGGCGGGGTTGGGCGAAGGTGAAGACCACGGTGTTCTCTTTTCGGCGTCCGGTGACGCCGGACAGCGGCGTCGTGACTTCGAATGTACTCGCCCCGCCCCGCCGCCACGGGTTGTGAGTAGGCTCGGATGGCGACATCCCCGAAGGAGTGTGACCGATGAAGATCACCGGAGCAGTGCTCGAGAGCCTCGACTCACCGTCACCGTTCGCCCGGTCGCGGCCGATCCGCATCAGGGAGCTCGAACTGGATGCGCCGGGCCCCCACGAGGTGCTGGTGCGCATCGAGGCGGCCGGCGTCTGCCACTCCGACCTGTCGGTGCTCACCGGAGTGCGCCCGCGCGCCGTGCCGCTGCTGCTCGGACACGAGGCCGCAGGAATCGTGGAGGCGCTCGGCGCCGAGGTCGACGACATCGCGGTCGGACAGCGCGTCGTGATGACCTTCCTCCCGCGCTGCGGGCACTGCGCCTCCTGCGCAAGCGACGGCCGCACCCCGTGCGAGAACGGCAGCGCCGCCAACGGTGCCGGCCGGCTGCTCGACGGGGCCAAACGGATCCATGACGGCGTGGAGGTCATCGACCACCACCTCGGCGTCTCCGCCTTCGCCGACCACGCGGTCGTCGACCGCCGCTCGATCGTTCCCGTCGACGACGACGTTCCGCCGCAGGTCGCGGCGCTGATGGGCTGCGCGGTGCTCACCGGCGGTGGTGCGGTGCTGAACGCGGCCCGGCTCGCACCCGGCGAGACCCTCATCGTGGTCGGTCTCGGCGGGGTCGGGATGGCCGCCGTGCTCGTCGGCCTCGCCGTCGAGGGTGCGCGGGTGATCGGCATCGACGCCAACCCCGACAAGCTCGCCCAGGCCACGGCGCTCGGGGCGCACGAGGTCTACGGGCCGGCCGAGGCCGTCGAAGCCGGCATCACGGCCCCCGCAGTGATCGAAGCCGTCGGCCGCGCCGTCGCCTTCGAGACGGCACTGGCACTGACGGCGCCCGGCGGCCGCACGGTCACCGTCGGGCTGCCGGCTCCGGATGATCTCGCCGCTGTCTCCCCGCTCGCCCTCGTCTCCACGGGGCGCACCATCATCGGCAGCTACCTCGGCAGCTCGATCCCTGCCCGCGACATCCCGATCTTCGTCGACCTCTGGCGCCTGGGCCTGCTGCCGGTCGAGAACCTCGTCTCGGCGGAGATCCACCTCGACGAGATCAACGAGGCGATGGACTCCCTCGCCCGCGGCGAGAGCATCCGCCAGATCATCGTGCCTACGGCCTAACACCTGTGCACCCCGGACGCAACAGAACAGGACAGGCGGGGGTACCCGTCGACGGCTGCGGCAGAAAGGCCCGATACTCATAGGGAGAACCCTTCCTCCCCGTGCTGCGGCACCCGAGTACGAATCGAGACCAGGCGCGATGGCCGTTGAGCTCGTCTCCCTCACCCCGATGCAGTCCCTCGGCATTCCGATCGCGCTGGTCGGTGCCGTGTTCCTCGCCCTCGGCGCGGAGTACCAGCACCGCGGTGTCAACAAGGTCGACGCCCGCACCGGCGGCCAGGGCAAGTCCGGCCTCGACCTCCGGCAGCTGGTGGCGCTGATCCGGCGACCCTCGTGGGTGATCGGCACCCTCATGCTGGCCCTGGCGATCGTGTTCCAGCTGACGAGCCTCTACCTCGCACCCCTCACCGTCGTTCAGCCGCTCGGCGCGATCGCTCTCGTCATCACCGCTGTGGTGAACTCCCGCACGACGAAGACGAAGCTCAGCCGTTCGACGATCCGCGCCATCGCGTTCTGCGTCGGCGGCATCGCCCTCTTCGTGACGGTCGCCGCGCTCACCACGTCGACCCTGCCGATCAACGAGACGCAGCTCGCGATCGTGCTGATCATCCTCGCCGTCGTGCTGGCCATCGTCGTGACTGTGTTCCTGCTGTTCCGGAACCGGGCGACACCGATCTTCTGGATCGTCGGGGCCGGCATCCTGTTCGGCTTCGTCGCCACTCTCGCCAAGGTCGTCATCGAGCGCATCCAGACTCTCTTCATGGACAAGTTCCACATCACGCCCGGTGACTGGCTGACCATCCTCTGCATCCTCGGGCTCATCCTGGCGGGGCTCGCGGGCAGCTACTTCGTGCAGACGGCGTACTCGTCGGGCCCACCCGACCTGGTGGTCGCCGGGCTGACCGTGATCGATCCGATGGTGGGCGTGACGATCGGCATCGTGGTTCTCGGCGAGGCGGCCTCGGCGCCCTGGTGGGCAAGCATCGCCTTCGTCGTGGCCGGGGCGCTGGCCGTCTACGGAGTGGTGCAGCTCTCGCGGCGAACCGACGTCGTGAAACCCTGACCGCGGGGCCGCTGCAAGGGGTCGCTACAGCGTGAGCGCCAGCGCGGCAGCGTACTCCTCGAAGTAGGTGACCGCGAGTGGCAGGGAACCGAACCCGAAGGTGGCGCCCTTCGCGTCGGCCGCGTGGGAGACCCGGTAGCAGGTGCCGACAAGTTCGATCTCGCCGAGCATCCCGAACTGCGGGTCGACGACGAACCAGCGGCCACTGTCCCATTCGGTGAACGAGAGCCGCGGCACGGGCCGGTCGGCCAGATCGCAGGCAGGGCAGTCGTGGTCGGCGACGTGCGGGAGCACGCGGGACATCGAGAGGAGCACCAGCGGCGCGACGGAGCGGATCTGGGTGGCCGCGCTCCGACCGATGGCCGCAACGGCGGCCGGGCCACGGAAGTGCTGTACGGCATCGGATGCCAGGCGGAGCGGCCCCGGGGGCCCGTCGATCAGCATCGCCGTCTCCCTTCCGCCTCGTGAACCGTGAACCCATTCTGCGCCTCGCGCATGTGAAAAGGATCGGTACGGGCGAAATCGTTTCGGTGGATCGGCACAGGAAACCAGTAGCCTGAGCCTGGACGCGATCCGGTTCGATGGCGTCTCCACCCAGATTCCAGGAGCAGCGACATGAGCCACTACGCAGTGATCGATCCGGCCACCGGCGAGACCGTCACCGAATATCCGACCATCACTGCTGCCGGTCTCGAAGAGGCCGCGGCGAGCGCCGAGTCCGCCTACTCCGACTGGTGCCGCACGGTGTCGGTGGATGCCCGCACAGCGCTCATCCGCCGGGTCGCCGAATTGCACACCGAGCGCCGAGACGCCCTGGCGCGGATCGTCGTGCGCGAGATGGGCAAACCGCTCGAGCAGGCCCTCGGCGAGGTGGACTTCGCCGCCGCGATCTACGAGTACTACGCCGACAACGGCGCCGCCTTCCTCACCGACGAGCCCATCGAGCTGAGCGACGGCACCGGTTCGGCGTTCGTCCGCCGCTCGGGCCTCGGCGTGCTGCTCGGCATCATGCCGTGGAACTTCCCGTACTACCAGGTCGCCCGCTTCGCCGGACCGAACATCGTGGTGGGCAACACCATCCTGCTGAAGCACGCCCCGCAGTGCCCCGAGTCGGCCGCCGCCATTGCCTCGATCTTCGACACCGCCCTCGCCGAGGCCGGTGCGCACGCGGGCGTCTACGTGAACATCTACGCCGACAACGACCAGGTCGCAACACTGATCGCCGACCCGCGCGTGCAGGGAATCTCGGTGACCGGCTCCGAGCGGGCGGGCGCCGCCGTGGCCGAGCTCGCGGGCAGGAACCTCAAGAAGGTGGTGCTCGAACTCGGAGGCTCCGATCCGTTCATCCTGCTCTCCACCGACGACCTCGACGCGGCTGTGCAGGATGCCGTCAACGCCCGGCTCGACAACAACGGGCAGTCGTGCAACGCGGCAAAGCGGTTCATCGTGCTCGACGACCTCTACGAGGAGTTCGCGTCGAAGTTCACGGCCGCGTTCACCGAGGCGCAGCCGGCCGATCCGTTCGCCGAGGGCACCCTGCTCGGCCCGCTCTCGTCGGCAGCCGCCACTGAGCGCCTCACCGAGCAGCTCGGTCGTGCCGTCACGCAGGGCGCCACGGTGCTGGCCAGCGGCGAGCCGGTCGGCAACTTCTTCCCGCCGGCGGTGCTCGAAGGCGTCACCCCGCAGATGGATGCCTACCGGGAGGAGTTCTTCGGCCCCGTCGCCGCGCTCTACCGCGTCTCGTCGGAGGCGGAAGCCGTGCGGCTCGCCAACGACACCCCCTTCGGCCTCGGCTCGTACGTGTACTCGACCGACCCCGAGCAGGCCCTGCGGGTCGCCGACGGCATCGACGCCGGCATGGTGTGGATCAACCTGGTGCTCGGGGATGCGGCCGAGCTGCCGTTCGGCGGCGTGAAGCGCTCCGGCTCCGGCCGGGAGATGGGCCGCTTCGCGCTCGAGGAGTTCGCGAACAAGAAGCTCATCCGCATCGCCTGAGCCCGGTTCGGCGGACCGGGGAGGTTCTGCCCCTGCGAGAATGGGGAGGTGAAGATCCTCTCCATCCAGTCCGCCGTCGCCTTCGGGCACGTCGGCAACTCGGCAGCCGTCTTTCCCCTGCAGCGCATCGGCGTGGAGGTGCTGCCGGTCTACACCGTGACCTTCTCGAACCACACCGGCTACGGGGCCTGGCGTGGGCCCCTCATCTCACCGGATGACGTGCGGGAGGTCATCCTCGGCATCGAGGAGCGCGGGGTGCTGCCCGAGATCGACGTGGTGCTGTCGGGCTACCAGGGCGGAGTGGGCATCGGCGACGTGATCGTCGACACCGTGGAACGGGTCAAATCCGCCAACCCGTCGGCGATATACGCGTGCGACCCCGTGATGGGCAACGCGAAATCCGGATGCTTCGTGGCGCCCGAGATCCCGGAGCTGCTGCGCGAGCGCGTCGTGCCGATCGCCGACATCATCACACCCAACCAGTTCGAACTGGGCTACCTGACCGGCACCACACCCACCACGCTCGAGTCGACCCTCGCCTCTGTGGACCTCGCCCGCGCGATGGGTCCGAGCGTCGTGCTGGTGACGAGTGTCGAACGCCCGGACCGGGATCCGTCGACCATCGAGATGCTCGTCGCCGACGACTCCGGGGCGTGGATCGTCGAGACGCCGTACCTGCCCTTCAAGGCGAACGGTTCCGGGGATGTCACGGCGGCGCTGTTCACGGCGCACTACCGCGAGACGCTCGACGCTCGCATCGCACTCGAGCGCGCGGCGTCGAGCGTCTTCGACCTGATCGATCTGACGCACCGCTCGGGCTCCCGGGAACTGCTGCTCGTCGAGGGGCAGGAGTTCTATGCCCACCCACGCCTGCAGTTCACGGCAACGCGCGTGCGCTGACCGGCACTCGACGGGCGCCGCAGTCGCAGCGTCAGCCGCAGCCGCAGCGTCAGGCGATCTCCGTGGTCGCGGTGGCGAGGGTGGCAGTGACGTGCGTCACCGACTCGATGAGCTGCTGCGGGCTGAGGGTGTCGTGGGAGCCGACGGCGTCTGACACGATGCGGATGAAGGTGTTGATGACCCAGTCTGCCTGGGCCTGCCCGTGGGGAGTGGGTTCGATGAGAACGCTTCGCCGGTCGTCGGGGTTCGGCATGCGGTGCACGAGGTCGACGTTCTCGAGCCGGTCGATCATCGCTGTGGTTGCTCCCGTGGTGAACCGCAGGGTCGCGGCAAGCTCCTTCGGCGTGGTGGTGCCCTGTTCGGCGACGAACATGAAGGCGTAGTACTCGTTGTGGGTGAGGCCCAGATGGTCGGCGAATCCCGTGCGGAGCTTGCGGTGCTGGCGGTCGAGTTCGTGCAGGGCGGCTGCGAATTCAGCGGCCCCGTCGGCGATGACGTGTTCGTGCGAAACCGTGCTCGCGGCGACGGCGACGGCACGCGGAAGCGCAACGAGGGACACCGGCCCGGTCGCATCGGTTTCTGGGTTCAGTAAAGCCATAGGACAGAAGCCTTCGGTTGATTTCCTCCGCTAGGAACAGAGGGATTCGTACGATCATAGGGTTCTGGGTCGGTTTACCGCGTCCCCCAGAAAGAGGGTATTACGCCGTCTCCCATTCTTCTCGGCAAACAAGAAGCTCTATTGTCAAGGAGATATTCCCGGGCCAGGCGAGACCGACCGTCAGATGTCGATGTCACTGCCCATGGTGACGGTGCGGCTGGCGGGCAGGGCGAAGCGCGCGGCCGGGTTGGCCGCGTTCTGGGCGAGGGCCACGAAGAGCGACTTCCGCCAGGCCGTCATTCCCGGTGCACGGGTCGGCCGGATGGCTCCGCGGGAGACGAAATAGGATGCCGCGTCGATCTGCTTGGCCTTCAGGTCGAGCACTCCGAGAGAACACGCCCTGCGGAGGGCTCTCGGGATGTTCGGGGTGTCCGAGAAGCCGAAGCGCACCCGGACGTGGTCGATGCCGTCATCGGAGTAGTCGAGGTCGTTGTACTCGAATGCCTCCTTCGGGTGGATGTGGGGCACGTTCTCGATCACGACCGTCACGATGATGACCCGCTTGTGGAGCACCCGGTTGCGTTCCACATTCGCCCGGAGCGCCAGCGGGGTCGAGTCCCTGTTGGGGTGCAGGAAGATCGCGATGCCGGGCACCCGCAGCACCTGCTTGTCACGCACGGCCTGCACGAACTCCGACAGCGAGCCCTCCTTGACGATCCGGCCCTTGATGACGAGTGCGCGGCCCTTCCGCCACGTCGTCATCACCAGGATCACGGCGAGTGCGACGAGCAGGGGCACCCAGCCGCCGTGCAGCACCTTCGAGAGGTTCGCGCTCAGGAAAGTGAGCTCGAGCCCCCCGAAAGCCACCGCGGCGATGCCGATCTTCAGGGGGCCCCATCCCCACAGGCGCCGGGCGACCAGCAGGAGCAGGAGCGTGTCGACGACCAGCGCGCCCGTGACCGACACCCCATAGGCGGTCGCCAGGGCCTCCGAGGAGCGGAAGACCAGCATGACCGTCATCACGCCCACGAACAGCAGCGCGTTCACCGCCGGCAGATAGACCTGCCCGCCCTCCTTCTCCGAGGTGTGCCGCACGGTCAGCGGCGGCAGAAGCCCCAGCTGCACGGCCTGCCGGGTCAACGAGAACGCCCCCGAGATGACCGCCTGGCTCGCGATGACCGTGGCGACCGTGGCGAGGATCACGACCGGCAGACGGGCCCAGTCGGGGAACAGGAGGAAGAACGGATTGGCGCGGGCCTCCGGGTCATTCAGGATCAGCGCCGCCTGCCCCAGGTAGTTCAGCACCAGCGCGGGGAACACGACGAAGAACCAGGCACGGCGGATCGGCGGCCGACCGAAGTGTCCCATGTCGGCGTACAGCGCCTCGGCACCGGTGATGACCAGCACCACGGCACCCATCGCCACGAACGCGATCACCGGGTGCGACACGAAGAACACCACTCCGTAGGTGGGGGACAGGCCCGCCAGCACGCCGGGATCCTGGATGATCATCGGCACTCCGGCGGCCGCGATGACAACGAACCAGAGCAGCATCACCGGTCCGAAGAGCTTGCCCACCCGGCCCGTGCCGTACTTCTGGAACGCGAACAGGCCGGTGAGGATGACCGCGGCGATCGGCACGACGAGGTGGTCCACCCCGGGGATCGCGATGCGGAGCCCCTCCACAGCGGAGAGCACACTGATCGCCGGCGTGATCAGTGAGTCGCCATAGAACAGCGAGACGCCGACGATGCCGATCAGGAGGAGGAGCCCCGCCTTGCCCGCCCTGGCCGCATAGAGTCGCTGCGCGAGGGCCGCGAGGGCCATGACCCCGCCCTCGCCGTCGTTGTCGGCGCGCATCAGGATCGACACGTACTTCACCGAGACGACGATCGTCACCGCCCAGAACATCAGCGAGATCACGCCGTAGACGTCTTCGGGGGTGGCCTGCACCGCTCCGCCGTCGATACTGAAGACGGTCTGGAGCGAATACAGCGGACTCGTTCCGATGTCGCCGAACACCACTCCGAGGGCGGCGACCGCG
The DNA here is from genome assembly GCF_003399625.1 of Subtercola boreus. Lineage (GTDB taxonomy): Bacteria > Actinomycetota > Actinomycetes > Actinomycetales > Microbacteriaceae > Subtercola > Subtercola boreus_C. Next base: position 72,314 of record NZ_NBXA01000032.1, read on the forward strand.
AGGCCGCCTGCACCGGCCTTCATCGGCCGCCTGACGTCATTCATTGCCCCATCTTCGCACCCCTCGGGGCTGAGGCCGCCCGGCGCGCACCCCTTGACGGCCCCCTTCGCGATACTCATAACTCCTGCGCTTGTTTTTATGAGTAACCGGATTACTCATAATGTACGGTGGAACTTATTATGAGCGCAAGAGACTCGCCTGCACATCGGCCCGGCTCGTGGCCGGGAATCACTGACGAACCGCAGGTCTGGATTCCCACGTCAGGCTGGGGTGTAGACGCCGAATTCTCGGGCGCACCACGCCGCTATCGCTCGGCGGTGCCGCCGCTCATTGCAGCTCTGACTCCGGAGCCGGACGCCGAAGCAGCACAGGCCGCCGAGGCAGCTGGCCGCGAACTCAGTCGTTTCGACGCAGAGCTCGGCCCTGGAGTTGCAGCCTTCGCCCCGGTGCTGCTCCGTTCCGAATCGTCATCGTCGTCTCAGATCGAGAATCTCACCGCGAGTGCACGTGCGATCTTCAGTGCTGAACTCGGCGCGAAGACCAGCCGCAACGCAGAACTCATCGCCGCGAACACCCGAGCCATGCAGGCCGCGATCGAGTTGTCAGAGTCTGTGTCTCCGAAGTCGATCCTCCAGATGCATTCCGTGCTCATGGCGGGCCAGAAGCGTCATACCCCTGGCGCGTGGCGGAAGGAGGCCGTGTGGATCGGTACGAAGTCGAACAGTCCCGTCGGAGCCGAGTTCGTCGCCCCGTCGTTCGAGCGGGTGCCGGGGCTCATCGACGATCTGGTCGCCTTCTCGACCCGCGGCGACGTACCCGCAGTCGTGTCGATAGCCGTCGCCCACTCCCACTTCGAGACGATCCATCCGTTCACCGACGGCAATGGGCGCACCGGCCGAGCCTTCGCGCAGTCCCTCCTTCGGCGCAGGGGAATTACTCGAAATGTGGCGGTGCCCGTTTCGGCCGGGCTCCTCGCCGACGTGGAGGGCTATCACAACGCACTCACCGCCTACCGCGAAGGAGAGGTGTCGCCCATCGTGCTCGCCTTCGCTGAGGCCTCATTGCGGGCCGTCGAGAATGCCCGCCAGCTCATCGCCGAAATCGACGCGATCAAGTCCGGCTGGGCTGGACGGCTCAGCGTCAGACGGTCGAGTAATGCGTGGAGGCTTCTGGATGTCGTGGCCCAACGACCCGTGATCGACTCCGCCACGGCGGCAGCCGCACTGGGAGTTCAACAGCCGAACATCTATCCAGCGCTCGGTGCACTGACGGATGCCGGCATCCTGAAGTCGAAGGCGGAGCACCAGCTCGGGCCGTTCTGGCGGAGCGACGAGATCCTGGGAGCGATCGACCGATTCGCGGAACGAGCCGGTCGGCGCGAGCGGCGCTGAGCCCACGACAGGCGGCTGCTGCCCACGCGTGCGAAGCTGGGAGCATGCGGACCAGGCGCCCCGCTCCTCCGGCGGCGGTTTCCCGTGCTCGGCGACCTCAGTCCGGCGGAGACACTGCCCGAGGTGGTCGTCGGGCTGGTGATGGTGATCGGCGTCACGTCGACGGGGCGCCTCGATGTCATCAGCACCGATGAGGGCGTCAGCAGCCTGCTCACCGTAGCGTTCTCGACCGCCGTGGCGTGGGCGGTCATCGATGCGACGCTCTACCTGATGAACGACTCGTCGCTCGACGACATCACCGCACCTGAGCGGGCGTCTGCGATCTACGACACCATCGCCGGCGCGGTGGCCCTACGGCAGTACCGGCCGAGACTGGTCGCCTCAGACTTCAGGGGCGCAGGGGCGCAGGGGCGCAGGGGCAATCGTCGTGGTGGTGATCGTGGCGACCTTCCCCCCAATCATCACCTTCCTGCTCCCGCTCGAACCCGACCTGGCCCCCGACCTCTTGAACGCAGTCGCCATCCTGTCGCCGTTCCTTGTCGGAGTGCTGTGGGCACCGCACATGCGGATCGCGTCGGGACTGGCGGGCGTGGCGCTCGCACTCATCGGCAGCGCGAGGGTCGGCATCACGGTGCTGCTCGAGGTGAACTGAGGGTCAGCGGATGACCGGCTCGCGGTCATTGCGACGGTCGCAGGGTCCCCCGCCGAAGTGGCCTCGGCGATCGCGCACCTCGCGAGCCCCGATCCGGGGTCGACGACCGGAACCTCCCTCGCTGTCGACGGTGGCACGCAGACCCTGCGTGTGCGGCAGGATGGGGCGGGGGTGCCCCGCGCCGCCCACGCCCGCCACCCGAAGGAGCCCTCCCCATGCCCCGCGTCGCACTGCACACCCGCATCCTCCCCGGCCACGAAGCCGACTACGAACGAGAGCACGCCGTCATCCCCCTTCCGCTCGACGCTGCGCTCCGCCTTGCGGGCGTGCATGAGTGGACCATCTGGCGCGACGGTACGGACCTCTTCCACCTCGTGCTCGTCGACGACTTCGCCGCGATGCAGGACTCCCTCCGCGACGACCCCGCCGACCAGGCCTGGCAGCCCTACATCGGCGCCTTTCTCGTCGACGGCGGCCAGAGCACGGGCCCCCTCGGCGAGGTGTGGAGCCTCCCCGCCGCCCCGCCCGCCGCCTGACACCGCCCGCCGGCCCCGGCCCATCCGCTCGGCCGGGCCGCGCGCCGATCCGCCCCACCCGGGAGGAACTCAGCAGATCTGTCGCCCAGAGCGACCCGGAACAGCTCAGCTCCTCCCGGGCGGGGCGGGGACGGCTCCCCCAGGCGAAATGGCCAAACGAAAAGGCCAGGCGGGAGGGCCAAACGAGAGGGTCAGGCGAGAGGGGTCAGGCGAGAGGGGCCAGGCGCAGGCTACTCGGGGGCGAAGTACAGGTGCGCGTGCAGGCGGCAGCCGGGGTTGAACGGGGCGGCGCAGTACGGGCAGGCGTCGACGTCGAGGTAGTCGACGATGGTGAGCTCAGAGGAGCACACTCCGCAGAGGACAGCGAGCGCATCACGCTCGGCGACCGGCCAGGTGCGCACCTCGTGACCCGCACTCTCCGTGTGGCAGAGGTGGCACGGGTAGTACTCGCCGCAGCAGGCGAACCGGATCGCGATCACGTCGAGCTCGGAGTGGTAGTGGATGCACCGGGTCTGGTCGTCGACGCTCTGGCCGAGCACGCGCGGGCCCCTCACGCGACGCCCCGCGCCGTGAGCGCATCACCGAGGTCGTCGGCGTGCTTCAGCGAGACCACGAGGAACGGGATGACGAACGCCCGCACCCCCAGCCGCGCACCCCGGGCACGCTGGGCCTCGCGCACGCCCACAGCGAGCCGCGCGAGCACAGGCACCGTGGTGATCGCCACCGCGAGCACGAGCGCGACCCGCTGCGGGTCGAGTCCGAACCGGCGGAAGACGCCGAGACCCCGCTCGAACGCATCGAGCAGGTCCCCGACGCGCGTGGTCAGCACGAGCAGGGCGGCGACGACGATCGCCGCGACGACACGGGTCGTGTTCGCGACGGCCGACTCCATCGGCAGGAAGACCACCTGGAAGCCGAACGTCACCACGATGATCCAGCGCAGGGAGATGACCTGGCGGCCGAGCTCGACCATCCCGATGCTCGACACGAGGTAGCAGACGACAGCCACTGCTGCCCCGACCGCTGCCGAAAGCCAGGTCGACGGCAGGATCGACACCGCCAGCACGACGAGGAGCAGCCCGAAGGACTTCGGGCCGGCGGGAGCACGGTGGAGCCATCCGGTGCCCGGCCGGTAGAGCGTCAGCACAGCGCCACCGCGCGCGGGCAGGGATCGGTAGAGCGGCCACCGCGATCGATCCTCAGCACGAGAGGCTCGCCTCGTACTGGGACACGATGTCGGCCGGGTTGCCTGAGCCGATCATCCGTCCGCCCTCGAAGAGCACCGCCACGTCGCAGCGGAGTGCAAGCGCGAGATCGTGGGTGACCAGCACGAGTCGCCGGTCGTTCGGGGCGAGCAGGTGGTCGGCGATCTGGCGGCTGTTGCGGGCATCCAGATACGCTGTCGGCTCGTCGGCGATCATGAGCTGGGGCCGACGGATGACCGCCCCGGCGAGCGCGAGCAACTGCTTCTGGCCACCCGACAGGTCGTGGGCGGCGCGATCCGCGAGGTCGGTCAGACCGAATTCGGCGAGGGCCTGGCGCACGCGCTCGGCGGACTCCGCGCGGGGCAGCTTCTCGCTCCGGAGCGAGAACGCGGCGTCTTCGGCGACGGTCGGCATGATGATCTGGGCGTCGGGGTTGCTGAAGACGAAGCCGACCAGCCTGCGGAGCGCCGCCGCCTGGCGCTGGGGGTCGACCCCGAGCACCGACACCGTTCCGCGCGACGGCGCGACCAGGCCGCCGAGAACGCGGGCGAAGGTCGACTTGCCCGATCCGTTCGCGCCGATCACCGCCACCCGCTGGGCGTCGAGGCTGAGCGACACCGAATCGAGCGCGAGCTGGTCACCCAGCCGCACCGAGACGTCGCGGAAGGTGAGGGATCCCGTCACGCACGACCCCTCGACCGCATCCGGAACGCCCGCGGGTACGCCCGAACCAGCGTCATCGTGACGGCGACCGTGATGGCTGCCTTGACGAGGTCGAAGGGCAGGAAGACGGTGGCCTGCAGCGCGGTCGGGCCGAGCGGGAGGCGGAGCACGAGTGCCGTGACCGGGATGCCGATCGCGTACACCACGAGGATCCCGCCGACCAGCACGCCGACGATGGTTCGCGGCCAGGTCAGTCTGCGCCCGCCCGCGTGCACGATGGCGCCGATCACGAAGGCGCCGACGATCCAGCCGAACAGGTAGCCGGCCGTCGGGCCGACGAACACCGAGAGACCGCCGTGGCCGCCGGCGAGCAGTGGCAGGCCGAGTGCGACGAGCACCAGCAGCACGACCATCGAGAGCGCCCCGCGCCACGCGCCGAGCACCGCCCCCGCGAGCATCACACCGAGGGTCTGCGCCGTGATCGGCACCGAGCCGAAGACAGGGAACGCGCCGGGAAGCCCGAGCACGGCGGTGATCGCGGCGAACACGGCGATGCGGGCGATGTCCGTGGCGTCGAGGTGCCACCGGCCCGCCGGTTTCGCCGGGGTGGACTGCAGAGTCTGATCGGTCATGGCTCGTCTCCTGAACACTGTTCACCTGAACGGTGTTCACTATAGTGGGATTCATGACCTCGATGCGCGGATCCGTTCCGGAACACTCCCCGCGCCCGGCCCGGCACACCCGCGACGACGTGGCCGAGACGGCCCTCCGCATCCTCGACGATCACGGCCTGCCCGAACTCACCATGCGACGCCTCGCCGCCGCCCTCGACGTGCAACCGAGTGCCCTGTACTGGCATTTCCCGAACAAACAGACGCTGCTCGCCGAACTCTCGGACCGAATCGCGTCGCGCGGGCGGGCGCTGCCTGCCGCCGCCACTGGCCCCGGCGCCGCTGCCGGCGACTGGATGATCGTCACCGCCGCCGAAGCGCAGAGCCTCCGCGACGCGCTGCTCGCCTACCGCGACGGGGCCGAGCTCGTCTCCAGCAGCTTCGCCCTCGGGCTCGGCGCCTCGGTTCCGCTCACCCGGCTGAGGGCGGCGATCGGTCGTGGAGAGTTCGACGACGAGACCGCGAGCCGGGCATCCGCAGCCCTGCTGCACTTCATCCTCGGCCACGTCTCGCACGAGCAGCAGCGCCTGCAGTACGACAGCCTGGGCGTGGCGGCGGGCCCGCAGACCGACGAGGGCACGTCGGCGTACGAGTTCGGCGTGCTGCTCTTCATCCAGGGCCTGGCCCAGCATGCAGCATCCGGGCCTGCTCCCGCAGTGGCACAATAAGTGAGGAAAAAACAAAGAGCCCGACGGTGAAAACCGCCGGACCCCAGGTAGTCGACAACAGGAAACAAATCCTGTCTTCGCCTCAATTCTACGTGCGGGAGCCCACGATCACAACATTCAGCGAACCGCAGGGCTCTTCGGACTCTGATCTCTACCGTCACCTCAGCGCCGCCCGAATGCGACCGTACCTCGTGGCGACCCATCAACATCGCAAGAACGCGCTCGCGCTCTACCGATGGAATATGGGTATTGCGGGCGCCTTCTACCAAGGGCTCCACGTTTTCGAGATAGCACTTCGCAACTCCATGGATGCTCAGCTGCGCGCTTGGAACGCTACGCAGTCCGATGAAAGTGGCCACCTCTTTGACGACGAGTGGTGCAAGCGACCTTCTGACCTTCTCGGCCGCGTCGTCGGAGGTGATCTGATAGTCGCCAGGAACCGGGCGACAGCTGCGCTCACTGCGGCCGGCAAGAACCGTGAAATCAGCCACGACGACATCGTCGCCCAGACATCACTCGGAACGTGGCGGTTTCTTCTGCCGAGCCGCACCGATCCAGGTAAGGCAGTGCTCTGGCAGAACTGCACCAGGCACGCCTTTCCCCAGCTGATCCGACCAGTGGGCCAGCTGGTCGATGCTGTGGAGAGCGTCTACAGGCTGAGGAATCGCATAGCGCACCTCGAACCGGTCTTCGGCCTCAACCTCCAGGCGAAGTGGAAGAACATGCACACAGTTCTCGAGGATATCGACGCGCCGACGGCGGAATGGTTCGTCAGCACGCCACCGATCGCGAACATCCTCTCAAGGAGGCCTCTCACCGCCTGACCCTTCGAAGACGAGGGCAAGAGCCGGCGTCAGGCCGACGAGCGCACAGCTCTGCCGAGCCGCTCAGTCGCAAGGCGCCGGCCGACCCCGTGCGCGTGGTCGAGCAGCAGCTGGCCGAGCTCGGCCTGCCGCTCGACACGGAACCGCGACTCGATCCCGGTCAGCGAGAGCGCCCATGTGGGCCGGCCGGCCGCATCGAAGACGGTGGCCCCCATGCCCCAGCTGCCCTCGAGGATGAGCCCGGGGTTCACGGCGTAACCCCGCTCGCGGGTCTCTGCGATGCGCTGCCGCAGGAGGATCTCGGCGTGCTGCGCCCCCCAGCGCTCGGCCAGGTCCACCCCGGCGAGGTACGCGTCGACCTCCCCCTCACTGAGGAACGAGAGAATCGCCAGCCCCGCGGATGCCACGCCCAGCGGGAACCGAACCCCCTCGGAGAGCACGAACGACCGAACAGGGAAGCTGCCCTCCTCGCGAAGCAGACAGACAGTCTCGTTTCCTCGCCGGGTGGAGAAAAACGCGCTCTCCCCCGTCTCTTTCGCCAGGGCGCGGACGCTGTCCCTCGCCGCATCCGTGATGTCGTACCGGTCGGCAGCGAGCGAGCCGAGCAGGTAGAGCTCCGGCCCGAGGAACCACCGACCTCGGGCGGTGTCATGGTCGACGAAACCTTCGGCGGCGAGGGAGGCGAGGAGCCGGTAGGTGGTCGGCCTGGTGAACCCGGTGGCGTGGGCAGCGGCCGCGGCTGTGAGGCCGTCCGGATGCTCGGACACGACCTTCAGGATGCGGCTCACGCGCGAGACGAGCTGGGCCCCGCGCACCGGCTCAGCCATGACGGGCCGACAGATTGTCCATATTGTGAGCATACCCTCGCCTCGTGATCAGAGTGCGATCGGCCTCCTCTCTAGGCGCAGTATGGCCTTTGACAGTTCCCGTGCCGCCGCCTAACGTCGAGGGTAAGACCGTGTCGACGATCACCACGTGGACACATCCGGGCCCGAAGGAGTGTCATGTCCACACTGTTCACCAGTGCCGCAGAGGCTGTAGCCGATGCCGTGAGCGACGGGGCGACGGTCGCCGTCGGCGGCTTCGGCCTCTCGGGCAACCCCTCCGACCTGATCGAGGCACTCCGCGACAGCGGCGCCAGGAACCTCACGATCGTCTCGAACAACATGGGGGTCGACGGGCAGGGCCTCGGCATCCTGCTCGAGAATCACCAGGTCAGGCGAGTGATCGCCTCGTACGTGGGGGAGAACAAGCTGTTCGCCCAGCAGTACCTGAGCGGCGAACTCGAGGTGGAGTTCGCGCCCCAGGGCACCCTCGCCGAACGTCTTCGCGCGGGCGGGGCGGGCATCGCCGGTTTCTACACGAAGACCGGCGTCGGAACCCCCGTGGCCGACGGAAAGCCGCTGGCCGAGTTCGACGGGGAGACCTACGTTCTCGAGCGGGGCATCGTGGCCGACCTGTCCCTCGTGCACGCCTGGCGCGCCGACGCCGCAGGCAACCTGATCTACCGCAACACCGCCCGCAACTTCAATCCGCTCGTGGCGACGGCGGGCCGGATCACGATCGCCGAGGCCGAGCAGATCGTCGACGGATACCTCGACCCGAACGCCATCGTCACCCCCGGCATCTACGTGCAACGCCTGGTGGCGACGGTGCCGCGCGAGAAGGTCATCGAGCAGCGCACAACCCGCTCGCGCGCCGCCACCGCCACGGCCACCGCCACCGCCTGAGACCGGCCCCGGCGAAACGAAGGAGAGCACCATGCCCTGGACCCGCGACGAGATGGCCGCCATCGCTGCCTCAGAACTCCGCGACGGAGAATACGTGAACCTCGGGATCGGCATCCCGACCCTGGTCGCCAACCATCTGCCCGACGGGGTGCACGTCACCCTGCAGAGCGAGAACGGCCTGCTCGGTATGGGCCCGTTCCCGTTCGAGGGCGAGGAGGACGCCGACCTCATCAATGCGGGCAAGCAGACCGTCACCCTGCTGCCCGGCGGCAGCTACTTCGACTCGGCCACGAGTTTCGGGATGATCCGGGGCGGCCATGTTGCGATCGCGATCCTCGGCGCCCTGCAGGTCGCGGGCAACGGTGACCTCGCCAACTGGACCATCCCCGGCAGACTCGTGAAGGGCATGGGCGGCGCGATGGATCTGGTCGCCGGCACCCCCCGCGTCGTCGTGGTCACCGACCACGTCTCGAAAGACGGCACCCCGAAGATCGTGGCCGAGTGCGATCTGCCTCTCACCGGCGCCGGGGTGGTCGACCGGATCATCAGCGACTTGGCGGTGTTCGACATCGAGAACAGGGCGCTGGTGCTGCGCGCGACCGCCCCCGGCGTGAGCGTCGACGATGTGCGCGCAAAGACCGGCGCGACGTTCACGGTCGAGCTCGATCCCTCCGTCGCCGCGGCGACCGCCGCCCCCAACGCAACCACAACCACAGAAACTCGCACCGAAGGAGTCCCCGCATGAGCACCGTGATCGTGGGCTACGCCCGCACCCCGTTCGTGAAGTTCAACGGCCGGTTCGCCACCGTTCCGGCCACCGAGCTCGGAGCAGCCGCCATCCGCGCCGCCCTCAGCCGCGCCGGTCTCACCGGTGACGACGTCGACATCGTCTACGCCGGCCAGGTGCTCCAGGGGGCGGCCGGCCAGAACCCCGGCCGGCAGTCGGCGGTCGGCGCGGGCATCCCGTTCTCCGTGCCCGCCATCACCCTGAATGCCGTCTGTCTCTCCGGCACCGAGGCCATCGTGTCGGGCGTGCGACTGATCGATGCGGGCGAGGCAGACATCGTCGTGGCCGTCGGGCAGGAGTCGATGACCCTGGCCCCACACGCGTGGTCCGGATCCCGTGCCGGGCAGCGGTATGGGGCGATCGAGCTCATCGACACGATGGATCACGACGGCCTCACCGATGCGTTCGAATACCGCTCGATGGGCGCGTCGACCGAGGAACGGAATGCCGGGCTCACCCTGAGCCGCATCGACCAGGACGAGTGGGCCGCCTCCTCGCACCAGCGCCTGGCCGCGTCGACCGAGTTCCTCGCCGGTGAGATCGAGCCGTTCAGCGTGCCGGGGCGGAAGGGTCCCACCATCGTCTCGGCCGACGACGGCCTGCGCGCCGACACCACCACCGAGTCGCTCGGCGGGCTCCGCCCCGCGTTCAGCCCCGACGGCACCATCACGGCCGGCAATTCGTCGCAGATCACGGATGGCGCGGCCGCTGTCGTTCTGATGAGCGAAGAGGCCGCAACGGCGCGGGGCATCCACGCGATCGCCCGGGTGCTCGCGCACGCCTTCGTCGCGGGTCCGGATGTCTCGCTGCACGCCCAGCCCGCGAACGCCATCATGGCGGCCCTCGCCAAGACCACCCACAGCGTCGCCGACCTGAGGGCGATCGAGATCAACGAGGCGTTCGCCGCGGTCGCGGTGCACTCGACGCGCCAGCTCGGCGTGGATCCGGCCATCGTCAACGCCCACGGCGGAGCCATCGCGCTCGGGCATCCGATCGGGGCATCCGGTGCACGCATCGTCGGCCACCTCGCGCGCCGCCTCGAAGCCGCCGGCCCCGGATCCCTCGGCGCCACCGGCATCTGCGGCGGCGGCGGCCAGGGTTCCGCGGTCATCCTCCAGGCCCTCTGACCCGGCCCCTCCGCCCCCCGCCGCCCCCGCCGCCCCGGCGACCGGGGTCGGGGCGCCCCAAGGGGCGCAGAAGTGGGGGGCGGTAGGATTTGGGGACACCGCCGCCGAAGGGAAGACTGCGTGCCCGTCCCGTCACCTCTGCCGATCGATCCGATCGCAGAAGCGAAGCGCCAGTGGCTCGATCACGGCTGGGCGGATGCTGCGGGGGGCATGGCCGCGGTCACCTCGATCATGCGCGCACAGCAGCTGGTGCTCGCGCGGGTCGAGGGCGCGCTGAAACCGTTCGGGCTCTCGTTCGCCCGGTTCGAACTGCTGCGGCTGCTCGCCTTCTCGCGAGGCGGCACCCTGCCGATGTCGAGCGCGACGGCACGGCTGCAGGTGCATCCGACGAGCGTCTCGAACACCGTCGACCGGCTGCAGCGCGACCAGCTCGTCGAGCGTTCGGCACACCCGACCGACGGACGCGCGACGCTCCTGCAGCTCACGCCGGCCGGCCGGGAGCTCGCCGACCGCGCCACGGATGCGCTCAACGCGAACGTGTTCTCGCAGCCGGGCTTCCCCGATGATGAGCTGTCGAGCCTGGTGGGCATCCTCGCCCGCTTCCGCCGCGAATCGGGCGACTTCGGCGACCCGCCCACCATCCCCGACCCCCTCTGACGCCCCGCGCGCCCCCGCGCACCGCGCTCACCCAATCGCGGGGGCAGTTCGGGCCCTGAACCGTCCGGTTCTGGGGCCCGAACTGCCCCCGCGATTGAGGCGTGAGGGGAGGGGAGGGGAGAGGAGAGGGTCAGCCGTTGACGAAGGTCGGATCCCGCTTCTCGGCGAAGGCCGCCATGCCCTCCGTCTGGTCGGCGAGCGCGAACAGGGC
>NZ_NBXA01000033.1 GCF_003399625.1 Subtercola boreus
AGGACACGCTGGACAGTGCGGTGGAAACCCGCGCTGAACGCGTTCGCGATCACCTTCGCCGACCGCTGGCCGGCAGCAGAAACCTACTAACCAAAAATGCCGGAAACACCGAAAACGTTACAGACCCTAGAATCGGTGTAGCAAAGCATGGTTGTGAGGCGGGTGGGGTGTGGTTTGGGTCGGTTGATCGGGTACGCGCGGGTGTCGACAAAGAACCAGGACACCGACCGGCAAGAGCAAGACCTTCTCGCATCGGGGGTACGCCGGGATGACCTCTACGTCGATCACGGGGTGAGTGGTGCGAGGGCGAGCCGGCCACAGTTCGATCGCGCGGTGGAGGCGCTGCATGAGGGCGACACTTTGGTAGTGACAACTCTCGATCGTCTCGGTCGGTCAACGCAAAACATGCTTGCGTTGCCGGAGATGCTGCGGGGGAGAGGCGCCGGCCTTCGTGTTCTGAACCTTGGGGGCGGAAACGTGGACACGGGGACACCGATGGGGTCGATGGTATTCACGGTGATGGCGGCTCTTGCTCAGATGGAGCTCGACATCAAACGTGAACGCATCACCGACAGCGTCACCAAGCGGAGAGCTGCTGGTAAGGATCTGGGTGGTCGTCGGCCGGAGTTCACGGACAGTCAGATTCTGAACGCCCGTCGTCTCATCGACGCGGGGGAGCCGGCAGCGCAGGTTGCTAGGGATCTGCGGATGTCGAGGGCGACGCTATACCGGCGGATCAGGCTGCTCGGCCCTGCCTGACGGGTATGCGAGACATTTCAGAAAACTCCACCTCGAGGCGGTGACTGTGACGGCGGGAGTTACATGCAGGCCATCGACGGGGGAGCAAACAGTGCAGCGGGTCGCAGTCGGATGCTCGGTGTGAGTAGGCAGGCAGCGGCGAAGACGATCGGTGCCCTTGAGCGTGCCGGGTACGTTGAACGAACCGCAGACGCAGCAGATGCTCGCCGTAAACGCCTGGTGGTCTCAGGCCGTGGTCGCGAGGCCATCGCGATAGGTGCCGCCGAGTTCGAGAAGAGCTACCAGCGGTGGCCTCACACTGTGGGACCCGCGACAGCAGCCAGCACCCTCTCGGCCCTGAGCGTGCTGAGCGGATCGACCCCTTCGTGACGTGCACGCAGGCGACGTCGGGCCACCTGGGGCACGATCGGTCGGCCGCGCTACGCGTGCGGTGAGTCGGTCAGGCCGAAACCGACACCGGACTGGGCCTCGCTCCACTGCCACAGGCGCTCGGCCAGGGCGGGGTTGTTCGCCCTCTTGGATGCGTGGATCACTTCGGCGCCGCCCCGCATGTGCGAGAACTTCTCGGGCCCGGTGAAGGTTCCGCCCGGCAGATCGCCGGTGGCAGCGAGCAGCGCGGGCAGTGCGCCATCCTGCGGGGTCTGCGCCAGTGCTCGCACCATGACCTGCGCGATTCGCCCGGTTGTCTCTGCGTAGATGTCGGTGGCGACAAAGCCGGGATGCGCCGCCATCGCCTTCACCGTCGAGCCGGCAGCATCCAGCCGTCGTTGTAGCGCGCTGACGAAGAGAAGGTTGGCCAGCTTGGAGTTGTTGTAGGCGCGGGCCTGCGTGTATTTCGTATGCCGGAAGTTGAGATCGTCGAGGTCGAATTTGGCCTGCCGCTCGGCGAGCGACGCCAGGGTCACGACGCGGTCGGTGATGTGGCCGTGATAGCGTCCGAGCCGGCCGCAGACGATGATCTGGAGCGGTTGGGTGAGGAGTTCGTCGACGAGGTTGAAGGCGTCGTAACCGAGCATCATGGCGTCGCTAGTGACGCAGCGTCGGTTAGTGGAGTTCTCATTGTGGGCCTGAGGGGTTCGGTAGAAGCGCACCGCCAGACAGTCAATCGACCGCAACATTCGATTCCCGACACCGAGGACAAGCTGCCGCGTTCGGCATCACCGACATCAATACCTTGGATGAGTATTACTTCTCGGTCAAGAAGGCGGTGGAAGTCGCGATCAGCCGCAGTGGCTTGGATTGGCTGATTCTCCGTCCATCGCTTCTGGTCGACGGGTCGGGCGCAGGGACGGTGTCCCTCGGTCCTGCGGAGTTGCACCACCAGGTCGCTCGGGAGGACGTCGCTGAAACGCTCTTAGAGCTGCTTCGCACTCCTCGTATCGCCAAACAAATCCTCGAACTCGATTCCGGGTCTGTACTGATTGGTGAGGCGGTTCGGGCGAACATCCGTTGACGCGGTCTCAAGCGATGAACTGACGCAACAGCACGAGATCCGCAGCCGAGAACCGTCCGTCCGCTTTCGCTGCCTGGTGCCAGTAGGGGTAGATCAGGGGAAGTCGGCTGGCATCGTCAAGGACCGAGATCTCGTGAGTCGAGAGCTCGACTTCGCTCGCGAGGAGGTTCGCCGTCAGCTGCTCGGTCGTTCGGGCGCCGATTACGACCGAGGTGATGGTCGGTTTGCTCAGGGTGTAGGCGAGGGCGAGTTGCGAGGGAGTGATTCCTCGCTCAGAACTCAGCTCGATGAGGAGTTCGACGATGTTGTAGAGCTGGTCGGTGTTTCTGACGGGCGGTTCGCTCCAGTTCCCGAGGTGCCGCGAGCCTTTGGGTGCGACTCCGGCGCTGCGGTACTTTCCCGACAGGAGGCCGCCCGCCAAAGGGCTGTAGACCAGCACCCCGAGGCCCTGGTCTTCGGCGATTGGCAGCAATTCGTATTCAGCTTCCCGGGCCTGCAGTGAGTAGTAGATCTGCTGGCTGACGATCCGTGGCAGATGGTTCGTGCCGGCGACGGCGAGGTATTTCATGATGTGCCAGCCGGCGAAATTGGAGACTCCGATGTATCGGACCTTGCCGGACGAGACGAGCTTGTCGAGGGCATCGAGTGTCTCCTCGACCGGGGTCAGGCCGTCCCATTCATGCATCTGGTAGAGATCGATGTAGTCCGTGCCGAGCCTCCTGAGGCTCGCCTCGCACGCCGCGATGATGTGTCGTCGGGACAGCCCGGCATCGTTGACGCCCTCGCTCATGGGCAGACGAACCTTTGTGGCGATAAGCACATCGTCCCGGCGATCTCCGAGGGCCTGTCCGAGCACTGTCTCTGCGTTCCCGAGCGAGTACATGTTGGCGGTGTCGAACATGTTGACTCCAGCGTCGATGCATCGGAGAACCTGCTCGCGGGCTTTCTCGAGATCGGTCGATCCGGTCTCGAGAAAGGCCCCTTGAGCCCCGAACGTCATGGTTCCAAACGTCATCGTCGAAACAAGGAGGCCCGATCGACCCAATGCGCGATATCGCAAACCCGCTCCTTTGACAGTTGTGCAGTATTGATTACAGTATTGACCTTAGTCTGATATTCGACAAGTAATAATTAAGGTTTGTCGGCAAAACAGTGATAATACTTTACATAGCCTTCGGGCAACTCGATGAGGAGTTCACATGTCACCTTCACCCACTGGGCGTCCCACGGCCCGCCCCCGACTCCGACGACTGGCGGTTCTGGTCGCACTGCCGTTGGCGCTGGCCGGATGCTCGGCCACAGGCGCCGACAACTCGGCACCGATGGTCGGCTTCTCTGCTGCTGTTCTCGACAACCCCTTCACGTCGGCCAACGTCAACGGAGTCGTCGCTGCGGTTGACGAGAGCGGCCTGACGATGTTGCCTCCCACGAACGCCGAGGGCGATTCTGGTCAGCAGATCACCGACGTCAGCACGCTCATCTCACAGAATGTCAAAGCAATCGTGGCGATCCCGCGGGACAGCGACGCGATTATCCCTGCTGTCGAGGCGGCGAACGCCGCCGGGGTGCCGTTCATCACCGTCGACACCGCGGCCAATGGGGGGAACGTTTACATGAACATCCGCGCCGACAACGTCGCGATGGGCAAGGCTGCCTGTGAGCAGCTCGGCGCGGCAGCCGGTGGAACCGGTACGGTGTTGCAGCTCTTCGGCCCCGTCTCGACGACTCCCGGCATCGATCGGAAGACCGGGTTCGAGCAGTGCATGGCCGCGGAGTTTCCCGGTATGGAGATCATCAGCAAGGACACCGGTTGGGATGCGGCCAAGACGGTCGATCAGGCCCAGACGGTGCTGAACACCACCGAGATCGATGCGATCTTCCTGGCCAGCGACTCCGTGATGCTTCCGGGCATCCAGACACTTCTGCAGGGTTTGAATCGTTGGGCGCCGCAGGGCGAAGCCGGACACATCACGACTGTTGCAATCGACGGCTCGGCTCCTGCGTTGGACGCCGTGCGCGCCGGCTACCTCGATGCGGATGTCTCGCAGCCTCTGAACCTCTACGCGAAGTATTCGGCGTACTACGTGCAGGCGGCGCTCAAGGGAACCACGTTCCAGGTGGGCCCGTCCGATCACGACAGCCAGATCGTGGAGTACGAAGGCAACCTCGCCGACATGCTTCCTTCGACGGTCGTCACGAAAAAGAACGTTGACGACGAGACTCTTTGGGGCAACGCAGCGAAATGATCTCCAATGCGATCCAGATCGAGCACGTGGCAAAATCCTTCGGCGCGACGCAGGCGCTCGCTGACGTCAACCTCACCGTAGCCCAGGGTGAGACCCGCGCGTTGCTCGGCCGGAACGGAGCTGGCAAGTCCACCCTGATCGCTGCACTCACCGGCGGGATCGAGCCGGACGCTGGCCGAATTCAGGTAATTGATGAAAGCGGTGTGTTCACCACCGCAGGAGACGGGTCGATCGGCTGCGTGTTCCAGAAGAGTACTCTCGTGCCCACACTCACGGCGGGAGAGAACATCTTCCTGGGTCACTATCCGACAAGGTTCGGATTCGTCGATCAGGCTGCAATGCGCGATCAGGCCGCGGCGATGCTCTACGAGTGGGGCTTTGAGCGTCTCTCCGAACGGCTCGTCTCCAGCCTCGAGCCGTTGGAGAAGAAGGTTGTGGAGATCTGCCGCGCGCTTCAGGGAGGCCCGCGAGTGCTGCTGCTCGATGAGCCGACTGCAGGGCTGGACGCCGGAGCATCACAACAGTTGTTCACGAAGATCGAGGGGGCGCGGGCACGGGGTGTGACCGTCATCTACGTGTCGCACCATCTCGCGGAGGTGTTCGAGGTCTGCGACTCGGTCACTGTCCTTCGCGACGGACGCGACGTGGCAACGGGCGGAATCGAGCAGTTCTCCTTCGACAGCATCGTGAGCGCCATGGCCGGGCCGGTCGACGGCGCTGACGGGCCCGCTCTCCGTCGGAGCGGCCAGCCTGTTTCCGGTGATCGCGACCGGTCATCGGGTCAGAAGGTCGTGATCACTGTCAATGCGGTGGAACTCGACACCCACTCCCGCGCTGTCTCGCTGGAAGTAAAAAAAGGTGAGCGGGTCGGCCTCACTGGTCTTGACGGAGCTGGTCACATCACGCTCGCCCGTGCCATCGCGGGAGAAGTGCGGGTTCATCAGGGAACTGTCGAGATCGACGGAAAGGCTCTGCGATTGGGTGACGTGGCGCAGGCCATCCGCTCCGGCGTCGGATCGGTGCCGGAGGATCGCCATATCAACGGGCTGGTTCCCGACCTGTCGGTGGAGGAAAATGCCACGCTGACGGTTCTCGACCGGATCAGGGGGCCCTGGGGATTCGTCAGCCGCAAACGGCGGCGCGTACTCTACAGCGAGCTCTCCTCGAGCTGGGCGATCAAGAGCGCCGACCCAACCCAGGCTGTCAGCGAGCTCAGTGGTGGAAACCAGCAAAAAGTGGTGTTGGCCCGGGCTCTGGCCTCCGACCCGCGGGCCCTGGTGCTCATCAACCCGACCGCTGGCGTCGATGTGACCGCTAAGGAGTCCATCTATTCCTCGCTCATCGAGCTGAGTGAGCGGGGTACTTCCTTACTGATCGCGTCGAACGACGACGATGATCTTGCTGTCTGTGACCGAGTCGTCGTGATGTACGACGGCGCCGTGACGGCGCACCTTCCGGCGGGCTACACCGAAATCGAATTGATGACGGCAGTGCAGGGCCAAGCCCCACTCGCCCCACACGAAGACCTCACTCGCCATCGAGAATCGGAGCGGCAATAATGACCTCAACCATCTTGCAGGCGGGTACCCGACCACGGGCAATCCGAATGTCACCGGCAGTTCGCCGCGAACTCGCCCTGGTCCCGGTGATTATCGCCGCCCTGATCGTCGGCACAATCCTGTCCCCGACCTTCCTCACCGCGAACAATCTGCTGAACAACGTTCTCGTGAACTCGTCGGTGCTGGGAATCGTGGTCGTCGCGGAGAGTGTCATTCTCATCTCGGGCTACTTCGATCTCTCGCTCGAGTCGATCGTCGGGCTCGCCCCCATGGTCGCCGTGTGGCTCGTCCTCCCAAGCAGCCTGGGCGGATCGGGACTGGGGATCCCCTCGTGGCTGGCGATCGTCGCCTGCTTTGCGGTCAGCGCGATCATTGGAGCAATCAACGGACTGCTCGTCACAAAGCTCAAACTCAACGCCTTCATCGTCACCCTGGCCATGCTGACCCTGCTCCGAGGCGTCACCACCGGTATCTCCGGTGGACAGACCCTGTCGCGTCTTCCAGCTGAGTTCCTCTTTCTTGGGAGCGCGCGGCCCTTCGGCATCTCCATCCAGATTTGGATTTTCGTCGTGGTGGTAATCGTCGTTGCTGCCTTCATGCAGAACCATCCCATCGGCCGCAAGGTCTACGCGCTCGGCGGCAACCAGGCGGCAGCCGCCTCTGCAGGCATCAAAACGACAAAGCTCACGATCGCGGTCTTCGTCTTCGGCGCACTCCTGTCAGCGCTGGCAGGTCTTATGCTCACCGGCCGAATTGCCTCCGTTACCTCCGACCAGGGGAACGGACTGATCTTCACTGTCTTCGCGGCCGCAGTGATCGGAGGCATCAGTCTGAACGGCGGCCAGGGCACGATCTTCGGGGCCTTCTGCGGCGTGCTGCTTCTCGGAATCATTCAGAACATCCTGACGCTGTCGCGCGTGCCGTCCTACTGGATTGCCGCAATCTATGGGCTCGTGATCCTCTGCGCTCTCATCTTCAACTACCTCGCCGGCGCGCGGCCGCGACGGAACACGCAGCGAGCGTGAGCGGGAATGACGATATGACGATCCAGGAGCAGGGTGCCTCTTTCGTTCGAACAGAAAGCGGCGACGTCGTTGTCGAACTGCGCGCACACCCTCGCCAGCCAGTAGACGCCGGCGAGCTGAGAGTGCAGCCCCAGTACATCGGCATCTGCGGCACCGACCTTGAGATCCTCCACGACCGGATGCCCGAAAACTTCGACACCCGTCTGCCGCACACGCTCGGGCACGAGTGGTCGGGGATCGTTGTCGAGACCGGCCCCGGCAGCGATGGCTTCGCGATCGGCGACCGGGTGCTCGGACACGGTCACATGGGCGGGAACGACTGGTTCGGTGCGACCCACGATGGAGCAGCATCCGACAGCTTCGTGATCGCAGCGCACATGTGCCACCACGTGCCGGCCGGCGTCGATCTGCTCACGGCGGCCATCATCGAGCCGTTCGCCTGCGTGCTGCAGGGGTTCCAAAAGGCGGGGGGAGTCACAGCCGGCGACACCGTACACGTCTACGGCCTCGGCGCAATCGGTTTGGCGGCTGTGATCCACTGTGTGACAGTGGGAGCGCGGGTGGTGGCCTTCGACCTCAGTCCGCTTCGGCGCAGCCGGGCGATCGAGCTCGGCTGCGAAGCCGCGCTCGATCCCCGTGACGTCGGGAAGGCGGAGCGAGACGCCCTCGGACTCGCAGACCTCGTCCTGGAGGCATCCGGAGCCAGAGCGGCGCAGGCCTCCGCCCTCGAGAGTGCCGCGCCCCGGGGTCGAGTGCTGCTCATGGGGCTGTCTCGACCGACCGAAACGGATGCCCGGCTCTCGCTGATCGTCGAGCGAGACCTCACCGTGCTCAGCTCGGTCGGTGCGCCGACCGACATCTGGGAGCCTGCGATCCGTTATGTCGACCGAGCACGCATCGATCTCGGTCGCATCGTGACCAGCACGCTTCCGCTGTCGCGAGTGCACGAAGCATTCGACCGTGCCCAGGACGCCCAGAACGAGATCAAAGTGATGCTCCGCCCGGACGGGGCGGATGCCCGATGAAGCAACGAAACCGATGATGACGCCGAAGAAGGGGCACTGATGACGATAGAAAACCGAGAACTGATCGCAGCATGCTGGACCTGGGCCGGCGACGCGGCACCGGCACGGGGAGACGAAAGGAGCCCGATCGATCTCCGCACCAGGATCGAGACGGCCGCACAGCAGGGCTGGAGCGGGGTAGGTCTGGTGCACGCCGACCTGGTGCACGCCCGGGACACGATCGGGCTCGGTGAGGTGCACCAGCTTCTCACCGACAACGGAATAGGGACGGTGGAGTTCGAATTCCTCACCAACTGGTGGTCAGACGGCACCGATCGTGCCGAATCCGACGTTCTTCGACGGGACTTCTTCGATGCCGCGGCCACCCTCGGCGCCCACACTCTGAAGATCGGCGCGCATCTCGACGCATTCGGCTCGGCACCTGTTCCACGATCACTGTTCATCGACCAGTTGGGTCTGCTGGCAGATGAGGCTGCCGGACACGGCGTGCGTGTCGCTCTCGAGCCGATGCCGATGTCGAGCATCCGGACGATTGCTGACGGCGTCGGAGTGATGCAGGAGCTCGGGCATCCGGACGCCGGACTCGTCGTCGACGTCTGGCATGTCGCACGGAGCGGAACGGACTACGAGACTCTGGTCGACGTACTTCCGCTGGAGAACATCTTCGTGGTCGAGCTCGATGATGCACGCGAAACCGTTGTCGGCACCCTGTGGGAGGACACCATCAACGAACGCCTGCTGCCGGGCGACGGAGAACTGCGGGTGGCGGAATTTGTCGCTGCCATCCACCGGATCGGCTGGCGGGGTCGCTGGGGTGTGGAGATCATCTCCGACGCGTATCGCACGCTCCCGTTGGACGAAGCTCTTGCGTCGACCAGGGAGAAGACACTCCGGGCCATCGACGAGGCGAGCCTTCTCGGTGCCTGACGGGAATATCATTGGTCGTACTGGAGGAGGCACTGTGAGCGTTATCACTATGGGGGGCTCGGTTTTCGACGACGATTCGGCCGGATCCGCTGCCGACACGCTCGGTTCTCGAATTCGATCGGCGCGCAAGAAGCAGAGGCTGTCGATTCGCGACCTCTCCAATCGCGTCGGCGTCTCTGCGAGCTTCGTTTCACAGGTCGAGCTCGGTCGAGCGACTCCGTCGATCGGGGTTCTCTATTCGATCGCGTCTCTCCTCGAATTGTCGCTGGATGCTCTCATGAATCCGATGGAGGTGGACGAGGTGGCCCCAGCGGTCATCTCGAATACTCGGTCGGCTGGAGCCTCAGCGATCGAGAGCCCGGTGGCGACCGGGGGGCTGCCCAACGTTCAGAGAGCCGCTGATCGCTCGCGTATCAGCGCGGGGTCGGTGACCTGGGATCGCCTGACGAACACCGACGTCGAGAACATCGAGTTCCTGCAGGTGACCTATCCGCAGGGTAGCGAGTCGTGCCCGGTCGACGATCTCCAACGGCACAGTGGCTGGGAGTTTGGTCACGTCATCTCGGGCACGATGACGGTGCAGGTCGGCTTCACATCAGGAATCCTCGCCGCCGGCGATAGCATCCACTTCAGTTCCACGGTGCCCCACCGGCTGAGCAACGTATCAAACGAGGTCTGCATCGCCATGTGGGTCGTCGTCGGCCGCACGCACTCGACGACCGGGGCCTCCGACCTCTTCAGCTGAACGGCCTGAAGGTCAGCCAGCCGACGTCGCGGGGTCGTCAGCCAGACGTCCACCGCGGGCGACGTTGTCCTTCGCCACCTCGACGATCGTGATTCGTACGAGATCTCCGTCAACCCCCAATGTGCCCGCCACTGCGTCGGTGATTGCGCATGCCAGGCGCGCTTTCTGGTCGCGCGTGCGTCCGATAAACATTTGGATGGTGATGGTGGGCATTCGCTGTCCTCGGAATCTCTGATTAACTTATTTCGGGTTTTTCGACAGTATCACTTCCGATCTATGTAAGTATGAGTGTTGTCTTCCATGGGAAGCGATCCATCAACAGAGAGGTTGAGAACTGATGTCAACGACGAACGTGGGCGATGCTCTCGCCGAAGAGGTACTCCGGCTCGACGAGTCCCGCTACCGCGCAATGACTGCCGGGAACGCCGACCTGATCGAGAGTCTGCTCGACGCGGAGCTCGTCTACACTCACTCGAGCGGCTTCACGGACACCAGGGATGACTACCTCAAGGGTGTGCGGAGCGGCAACTTCGTGTACGGCCCGATCGATCACACCGTCGCCAAGGTGATGGTGGAGGGATCGGTCGTGATGGTCTTTGGCGAAATGCATACCGAGGCCGTGATCAATGGTGTGAAGAAGACACTCGACAACATCTCCATGTCGGTCTGGCGGCTGGTTCGGGGTGAACCCCGCCTGGTGGCCCTGCAGACGACCCCACTCGCGCGACGCTGATGGACAAGGTCTCCAGCAGTGCCGCAGATGCGGTTGCCGACATCGGGACGGGAGCATCTCTCGCGGTCGGAGGCTTCGGTTGGTGCGGCGTGCCGACCGTTCTCATCGAGGCAATCCGAGACGCAGGTGCGACCGATCTGGAGGTGGTGTCGAACAACTGCGGTGCAGACGGGTGGGGTCTCGCCATACTTCTGGCAGAACGGCGGATCAGCCGAGTGGTCGCATCCTTCTTCGGCGACAACCGCGAATTCGCACGGCAGTACTTGCAGGGCGAACTCGAAGTGGAGATCACCCCGCAGGGAACGCTCGCAGAGCGGCTGAGGGCCGCGGGTGCAGGGATCCCGGGATTCTTCACGCCCACCGGAGTGGGCACCCTCGTGGAGCAGGGTGGCCTCGTCTGGAGGTTCGACCACGAGGGGAATGCCGCGGTTGTGTCTCCCGCCAAACCCGTGCGAACCTTTGTGCGCGCCGGCAAGGCCCAGCAGTTCTTACTCGAAGAGGCGCTGCCCACCGACTTCGCGATCGTACGAGCCGCACTCGGCGACAGGCACGGCAACCTCGTGTTCCACGCCTCGGCGAAGAACTTCAACCCGCTCGCGGCAATGGCGGGGAGGATCACCATCGCCGAGGTCGAGCGACTGGTCGAACCCGGGGAGATCGACCCGGACCTCGTTCATCTCCCAGGCATCTTCGTCGACCGGATCGTCGAACTGACGCCCGAACAAGTCGCTGCCAAGCAGATCGAGAAGCGCATGGTCAAAGGAATGGTGAAACGATGACCGGCTGGACGCGAGAGCAAATCGCCCAGCGCGCCGCTGTCGATCTCAACGACGGAATGTATGTGAACCTCGGCATCGGCATCCCCACATTGATCCCCGACTTCCTCCCCAACGACGTCGAAGTCATCATTCACGCCGAGAACGGCATCCTCGGTGTCGGAACGTACCCCGACGAGGCTGATATCGACCCTGACCTCATCAATGCAGGCAAGGAGACCGTCTCGGTGAAACGGGGCGCATCGTTCTTCGACTCCGCCACCAGTTTCTCCATGATTCGCGGGGGCCGGATGGATCTCGCCGTACTGGGCGCATTCCAGGTCTCCGCGGGCGGCGACCTCGCCAACTGGGCCGTACCGGGAAAGCTGATCAAGGGGATGGGCGGCGCCATGGATCTGGTCGCCGGCGCCGCGAGAGTGCTCGTTCTCATGGAGCACATGAACCGCTCCGGCGAGCCGAAGATCGTGGTCGAGTGCAGCCTGCCCCTGACTGGTCGAAACGTGGTCGACCGGATCATCACAGACCTCGCGGTCATCGACGTGACCGATCAGGGACTCCGGGTGGTCGAGTTCGCACCCGGGGTGGATGCCCACATGTTGCGATCACGCACCGGCGCACCACTCATCATCGACGGGCGCTGAAGCCCGTCAGAAGAAAGGAAAGCACCATGGATGTAACCAGCGAAGAAGCCACCGACGTCGTCGTAGAGGCGTTCTCGAAGACGCCTGATCCGCGACTTCGGGAGGTGCTCGTCAGCGCCACCCGACACCTCCACGCCTTCGTTCAGGAGGTCGACCCCACCATGGCCGAGTGGGAGGTGGCGATCGACTTCCTGACGCGCACCGGTCACAAGAGCGACGATGTCCGCCAGGAGTTCATGCTGCTCTCCGACGTGTTCGGCGTCACGATGCTCGTCGAGACACTCGAGTCACTGAGACATTCGAATGCCACGACGGCGGCCACTGTGCTCGGCCCCTTCCACATGACGGTCAGTCCGCGCCGAGAGCTCGGCGAATCGATCGATGAGATCGGCTCCGCCGTCCCGTGCATTGTGGAAGGCACCGTCACCTCGGTCACCGGGGAACCCATCCCGCACGCCACGGTCGATGTATGGCAGGCGGATTCAGAGGGCTTCTACGACGTTCAGACCGAGGCAGGACTCCCCGAGGGCAATGGCCGTGGATTCTTCACCGCAGACGAGAACGGCGCCTTCTGGTTTCGCACGGTCGTTCCGGCCTTCTACCCGATCCCAACTGATGGGCCCGTGGGGGAACTGCTTCGGGCAAGTGCTCGGCATCCGTACCGTCCGGCGCACATCCACTTCATCGCGGATGCGCCGGGCTTCCTGCCGATCACGACTCACTGTTTCGTCGCCGACAGCCCCTATATCGACGAAGACGCCGTCTTCGCAGTCAAATCGAGCCTGATCACGCCGTTCGAGCGGAACGACGATCTGGTGGCCGCTTCGAGGTTCGGCCTGGACCAGCCTTTCGATCACGCGCGATTCGATATCGTGCTCGCCCCCGCCGAAGGAGCCTGACCGTGGAGTTCCGTTACACGTCTTTACCCATGAGTGTGAGTTTCGGGGCGGGCTCCGTTGCGGGCCTCGCCAACGTTCTTGATGCGCATGGCATTTCCCGAGCAATCGTTCTGACGACGCCTGAGCAGGAGGAGTTGGGTCGGCGCATCATGGACAGCCTCGGTGATCGGGCGGTCGGCCTCTATCCGAAGGCTCGGATGCACGTTCCGACCGATGTGGCAGACGACGCCATCCGTCAGGCGCGCGAACTGGGAGCGGACGCCTGCGTGGCCGTGGGGGGCGGGTCGACGATCGGGCTCGGCAAGGCCATCGCCCTCCGCAGCGATCTTCCCATCATCGCCGTTCCCACGACGTACGCGGGATCCGAGATGACCCCGGTCTGGGGGCTGACATCCGACGGGGCGAAGAAGACCGGCCGCGATCGGCGTGTGCTGCCGACCGCCGTCGTGTACGACCCGGAGCTGACGCTGACGTTGCCCCTCAAACCGAGCCTCGAGAGCGGGGTCAACGCAATTGCTCATGCTGTCGAGGCGCTCTACGCCCCGGATGCGTCGCCCATCATCAGCCTGATGGCAGAGGAGGCGATTCGCGCCCTGCGGATAGCGCTACCTGCGCTTCGGGCTGACCTCGGCGATCTGGAGGCCCGCGAACACGCCCTTTACGGCTCCTGGCTCGCCGGCGCGTGCCTCGGGGCCACGACCATGGGGCTGCATCATAAGATCTGCCACGTGCTCGGCGGCACGCTCGATCTGCCCCACGCCTCGACGCACGCCGTGCTGTTGCCGCATGTGTTCGCCTTCAACGCTGAGGCGGCTCCGGGGGCCGCCAGGGCGGTGGCACGCGCACTCGACGTCGACGTCGATGACGCCGCGAAGGGCTTGGCCTCTTTCGTAACCAGCCTGGGTGTCACCTCCTCGCTCCGAGAGCTGGGGGTGCAGGAGTCCGAGATCGGTTTCGCTCCGGCCGCGGTTGTCGAGACCCTCTACTCGAACCCGCGTCCGGTCACCGAAGCAGACGTGGAGACGATCATCCACGCCGCACTCCAAGGTGCCCTGCCGCTTGGGGTGACCCGATGAGCCAGCTCCGAGACGTCGTCTTCTGCGAGCCGATCCGCACCCCGGTGGGCGGGTTCGGCGGATCGCTCCGCTCGGTGCCGGCCGAGAAACTGGCCTCCGACCTGATCCGCCACCTCCTCCACCGCACCCAGCTGGATCCGGCTGCGGTGGGGGAGGTCATCCTGGGTCACTCGTATCCGACAATGGAAGCGCCTGCCATCGGACGGATCGCTGCCCTCGACGCAGGACTGCCGGATCATGTCTCCGGTGTACAGGTCGACCGCCGTTGCGGCTCAGGCCTTCAGGCTCTGATGATGGCAGCCATGCACGTGCAGACGGGCATCAACGATGTGGTGCTGGCCGGCGGCGCCGAATCGATGAGCAATGCCCCCTTCTACTCCACCGAGATGCGTGGAGGGGTGAAGGGCGGGTCGGGGGTGCAGCTGCACGATTCCCTGCCGCGAGGGCGCGTGACAGCAGGCGGTCTGCTGCATCCGATGCCGAACGGCATGATCGAGATGGCCGAGAACATGCGTCGCTCCTACGGAATCTCACGGCGGGAACAGGACGAATATGCCGCGCAGTCGCATCAGCGCGCCGCCAGGGCGACGCGGCTCGGCTACTTCGAGAACGAAATCGTGCCGGTCGAGATTCAGGGTCGGCGCGGTGTGGATGTGATCCGAGTCGATGAGCACATCCGGCCGGAGGCCAGCAGCGAGTCGCTCTCGGCGCTTCGACCGATCCTCGGAGCGACCGATCCAGAGTCGACGGTGACGGCGGGCAACGCGTCGGGTCAGAACGACGCTGCAGCAGTCGCGATCGTCACCACGAGCGCTAGGGCCGATGAGCTCGGCCTCCGGCCCGTCCTGCGATTGTGCTCGTGGGCGACGGCCGGCGTGGCGCCGGAGTCGACAGGAATCGGCCCCGTCAGAGCGAGCGAGCTCGCCCTGCTGCGGGCCGGTCTCACAATGGCCGACATGGATCTCATCGAGCTGAATGAGGCCTTCGCCTCCCAAGTTCTCGCATGCACGCGCGAGTGGGGGTTCGGCCGCGACGACTTCGACCGGTTGAACGTGAACGGGTCGGGCATCTCGCTCGGTCATGCCATCGGGGCGACAGGGGCCCGAATCCTCGCGACGCTGGCCTGGGAGATGGAACGGCGGCAGTCGCGGTACGGCCTTGAGACGATGTGTGTCGGCGGGGGCCAGGGAATCGCCGCAGTCTTCGAGAGGGTCGCGTGACGGGGCAGGACGGCACCACGCCGACCACCCGCCTCAGTCGCTCGACCGCAGAGGCGATCTACTATCGCGATCTCGACCTTGTCGGCGACGTGATCGGCCAACGGTCCTTTGTGGAGATCTTCTACCGGCAGACCATCGGCAGGGATCCGACCGCGGAGCAGTCCCGGATGCTCGACGCGGTCCTCGTGGTGCTAATGGAGCACGGGTTGACTCCCAGCGCGACCGCAGCGCGACTGGTCTACTCGAGTTCACCCGAGAACCTCCAGGCGGGAGTGGCGGCTGGGCTTCTCGCAGTCGGTAGCCGATTCATCGGCACGGCCGAGGGGTGCGCGGCCCTGCTGGACGAGGTCGCGGCGAGCGAAGTGCCCGCTGACGCTGCGGACCGTCTTGCTGCCGAGTATCGGAAGAAGCATGAGCCGGTGCCCGGTTTCGGGCACCACATCCACCGCCCCGACGATCCTCGCTCAGTCAAGCTGCTCGAGCTTGCCCAGGAGACGGGTACAGCCGGCCGACGCCAGGATGCCCTGGTGCTTCTGGCGGCCGCTGTGGATCGGCATGCGGGCAAGCACATCACCATCAACACCACTGGCGCGGTGGCCGCCATCCTGCGCGACATCGGTATCCCTGCCACGCTGGTGCGCGGAGTCGCGGTGCTGTCGCGCGCCGCCGGCCTGGTGGCGCATCTCGCGGAGGAGCAGGTCACGCCGATCGACCGCTACCTGTGGAGCCGCATGGACGAATTGATCCCGTTCGAATCGTAGAGGGGGGACAGGCCGGGGGGCGGACGAGCCAAAGCCCGACCGCCCCCCGGCATCCCACCTGGGTCGGAAGACTGGCTAGACCCTCGCGAGGCCGCCGTCGACGACGAGCGTCTGGGCGGTGATGTACGAAGCATCGTCAGAAGTCAGGAACGAGATTGCGCCGACGACGTCTTCAGGGACTCCCGAACGCTTGATGGATTGGAGGGCGATCATGTTGTCCCACTTGGAGGCTCCGGGAGTTCCGGGTTCGCCGATCAAAGCCGCGGTGGTCTTGGTCACGAGCAGGCCGGGCGCCACGGCGTTCACCGTGATGCCAAACTCGCCGTATTCGCTACCGAGCGCCCGGGTGAGTCCGATGATGCCGCCCTTGCTGGACACGTAGCCGGCCAGCATCGGGTCGGCCCCGTTGATGAAGGAGTTAGAGGCGATGTTGACGACACGCCCCCAGCCCTTCTTCTGCATCTGCGGCAGAAGCGCTTTGCAGGTGTAGAACATCCCGTCGAGATTGATCGAGAAGATCCGTCGCCACTGCTCGGTGGTGAGGTCTTTGAACAGGATGAACGGGTAGATGCCCGCATTGTTCACAAGCACGTCGGCACCCCCGAAGTCGGCGACCGCATCAGCCAGTGCGGTGACCGACTCCTCAACCGAGACGTCGCATCTGACGCCGAGCGAGCGTACTCCCAACCCCGAGACGGCTTCGACGGTCTCATCGGTCGGCGCGATGTCGGCCGCCACGATGTCATAACCGTCCTTGGCCAGTCTGATCGCAGTGGCCTGCCCCAGTCCGTCGGCCGCACCAGTGACCACGGCTATCCGTCTCTTCATGTACTGCTCCTGATTCGTCGTTGAATACGCACCGCTCTGCGCGAGTGTGCCTCAATTCGACGCCAAGACACCCCGCTTGTCAAGTATAGGTCGACGACTTCGTAATCCAGACTTGACAAAAAGCAATCAATACTGATGCACTTCCTTTCGGAAGGGAACAATCAATGACGATTTCCAGAAGAAAACCCGCGGTGGCATTCATGGCCCTCGCCCTCACCGTCGGGCTCGCAATCACCGGCTGCAGTTCGAGCAGCACTACACCTCGAGCCAGCGGTTCAAGTGATGTCACAGGCATGAAGGTGACACTGCTCACCGTGTCCCAGAGCTGCGCCTACTGCGCCACTCACACCGACGAGCTCAAAGCCGATGCACAGAAGGCCGGGGTCGACCTTACGGTGGTGGTCAACGAGTTCGATGCGGGAGTCCAGGCTCAGCAGGTCAACCAGGTGATCAGTACGAAGCCGGATGCGGTCATCCTCTGGGCTGCTGACGCCACCGCGATCCTCCCTTCGCTGGCCCGACTGAAGTCTGCGAAGATTCCGGTCGTTCTGACGAACACGCACCCCCAGACCGATGACACCTCGCTGTGGACCGCCTACACGGGGCCCGATGACACCGATTACGGACGCAAGGCGGGCGAAGCGATGGTCACCGCACTGAAGGCAAAGGGCCAGACCTCTGGCTCGGTCGTCGTCGTGACCGGCGTCCCGGGCACTCCCGGCGCCATCAATCGCCTGAAAGGCTTCACGGAGACCTTGGAGAAGGATGCTCCGCAGGTCACCATCGCGGGAACGCAGAATGCGGACTGGGATCAGACAAAGGGGACGACCGCTGCGGCTGCCCTGCTGACGCTCTACGGCAAGGATGATCTGGTGGGCATCTATGCCGAAGCCGACAACATGCTCGCCGGCGCTATCGTCGCGGCAGACCGTGCCGGTTACAAACCGGGCGACCTGACCATGGTCGGATCCAACTGCTCGATCGAGGGCTACACGAACATCGAGAGCGGTGCGCAGCAGGCCTCGGTGCTCCTGAGTCCCTACGATGACGCCTCGCTCGCCTGGCAGGCAACCCTCAAGGTGCTGCAGGGTGACGACGTCGCCAACGAGACCTTCATTCCCCCCGTGGTCATCACGAATTTAAACCTCGCGGACTGCGCCGCCGCGGTCGACAAGTAAGGGTGGATTGACTGTGCCCAGCTATGGAATCGACATACCCGGCCACGTGGTGGTCACCGGAACCGGCAGCGGGCTCGGATTGGATTGCGCCAAGGCGCTGATCGCGATCGGAGTCCACGTGATCGGTGTCGACGTCTCACCCGAGCCTCAGGAGCTCATCGGTCCACAGTACCGGCACGCCAGAGGAAGCGTCGCTGACGAAGCTCTTTGGGCCCAGGTCGCCGAAACGGTTCGCGAGATCGGGCCGCAGGGTCCAGCCGACGGGCTCGGGTTCATCGGTGCGGCGGCCATTCTCGAGGTCGGCACCCTGCGCACCGACACGGCTGAGGTCTGGAGGAGGTCCTGGGAGGTGAACGTCCTGGGAAACGTCCTGGCCCTGCAAGCCCTTCTTCCTCTGCTCGAACTCTCCGAGCGAAGCGCAGCGGTGATCGTCACGAGTGTCGACGCGCAGTTCGGTGAAGAGCAGCTCGCGGCGTACAGCTCGTCGAAGGCGGCGATTTCGGGAGCAGTGCGCAGCATCGCTCTGGACTTCGCCCGATCGGGTATCACGATCAACCTTCTCGCACCGGGACCGATGCGAGCGGGCCTGTTTGAACGCCACTTGGCAGCGTCAGCGGATCCCGCGGCTTTCCTCGCCACGAGGGAAGCCCGACAGCCTATCGGGCGTATCGTCGGTGCGGACGAGGTGGCAGCAGTCGCACTCTTCCTTCTTTCGAACAGGGCGTCCGCGATCTTCGGATCGACCGTCACAGCAGACGGAGGACTGACGGCGGGCTTCGACTTCCGTGGCGGAGAAACGGCGGTGCAGTCGTCATGACAGCCACCGCGACATTGCTTTCGGTTGAGGGTGTCAACAAGTCGTTCGGCGGGGCGCGTGCGCTCACCGACGTCTCTATCCAATTCCTCAAAGGTGAAGTCCATGCTCTGCTCGGCGAGAACGGAGCCGGTAAGAGCACGCTCGTCAAGATCATCGCCCAGGTCATCTCGGCGGACTCGGGCAGGGTGGTCGGATCGAAGGCCGATCTCTCGGATGTCGCGATGGTGTTCCAGGAACTCTCGGTCATCCCAGATCTGTCGGTGCGCGAGAACGTTGCCCTCAGCCTGAGGAAGGCTCGCAACGGTGTCATTCCGAAGAAGGCCCAGGAATCGCGCATCCGGGAGGCGCTCACCTCCGCGGGTCTGGGCGGGATCGATCTCGACGTACCTGTCGAAGCGCTGCCGCTGGCCCAGCGCCAATTGCTCGAGATCGCCCGGGGCCTTGCATCCAATGCTGAGACACTGATTCTGGATGAACCCACCGCGACTCTTTCGGACGTCGAGATCCGGCGCGTGCACGACGTGGTGAGATCTCTCGCCGCCGAGGGCCGGGCAATCGTGTACATCACCCATCGGCTGGCGGAAGTCTTCGAACTGTCGAACCGCATCACGGTGATGCGGGCAGGAAAGGTCGTCGCCAATGGCCCGACGTCGGATTTCGACATGGCATCACTGGTCACACACATGTTGGGCGCCGAACACCGAGCGGGTGTCGTCGAGATCTTCGACAACACCTTCGATCCCGGTGGGGCACGCACGCTGAGAGTCAAGGCACTCAGCGTGGCGAACAAGTTCAACGACGTGTCATTCGAGGTGTGCGGCGGTGAAGTCACTGCGCTCTTCGGGCAGATCGGGTCAGGTGCTGACGAAGTCGTTCGCGCGATCGTCGGCTATTCGAATCTCGATTCGGGCAGTGTGCGGCTCGACGAGCACGAGATCAGCGGGTTGTCCCGACACGGCTCCCAGAAAGCCGGTGTCTCGTACGTCTCGGCAGATCGCGTCATAGAGGGTGTATTCCTGACGGCATCGGTTGTGCGGAACCTCACCTCGGGCGTTCTCCCATCGGTGAGCCGCGGCGGCGTGTTGACGAACGCAAAAGAGATCGCACTGGCCAAGTCCGTGGCATCGCGAGTGACCTTCGACGAATCGAGGGTGCGTCAACCGGTGGGATCGCTCAGCGGCGGCAACCAGCAGAAGATCGCGATCGGCCGGGCGCTCGCAACCAATCCGGCTGTGCTCGTTCTGAACGAACCGACCCGGGGCGTGGACATCGGTGCGCGGTCGGGAATCTATCGCGCCCTGCGAAAGCTGGCTTCGAGGAATGTCGCGGTCGTTGTCTATTCGAGCGACGTGGTCGAACTCCGCGAGCTCGCCGACAACGTGATCACGATGTTTCGCGGAAAGACCGTCTCCGAGCATCGCGTCACGAGCGTCACCGATGCCCAACTCGTCTCAGAGATCCTGAACGGAACAGCATGACTCGGACCTCGCCCGCGCCGGCAGTACTCACCGATGTCAACGCCGGGGCCACAACGGGCCGAACGCGCATCAGAGCGTTAGGCGAGTGGGCGGGAGACGCCTCGGTGATCATCGCGGTGACCACCGTGGTTCTGTTTCTCATCGCCTGTCTCGTCGTTCCTGAATTCGCCACCGCCGACAATCTCCGTGCCCTGCTCCTGTCTATCGCTCTGGTCGGAATCGCGGCCGTGGGAATGAGCGTGATCACCATTGTCGGTCGTCTCTTCTCGCTTTCAGTGAGCGCCACCGTCGCCGTCTCGACGATCATCTTCGCGGGGGCTCTGGGCCTCGGCCCCTGGTTCGCGCTGGTGATCGCTGTCGCCTTCGGAGCAGTCGCGGGAGCGGTACAGGGCGTTCTCGCGGGGAGACTCAAAGCCGATCCCATCGTCACGACAATCGCGGGTGCCGCCGTGATGATCGGCATCGCTCAGATCTTCAGCGAAGGTCGAACCGTCGCCGGCGCCGGCGACGCGTCCGTCTTCGCCATCAACATCGCGGGCGTTCTCCCCATGCAGGTGCTCATCTTCCTCCTCGTCACCGGCGTCGCCTGGTGGATCCACCGCTTCACTGTCCTCGGACGGAAAATCACCCTTGTCGGATTGAACGAACGGGCAGCCGAGGTATCAGGGCTCCGATCCTGGCCGCTGGTCATCGTTGCATTCGTCGCTTCAGGCGCTCTCGCCGGACTTGCCGGCGCACTTCTCGCTTCCGAGTCCGGACAGGGCAACCTGCAGTTGGGCGCCACATTCGGCTTCGACGCGATCACCGCCGTCGTCGTCGGCGGCATCAGTGTCAAGGGCGGGATGGGCAACCCGCTCAACGCCGCCGTGGGCGCGTTCCTGGTGGGTTTGCTCTCCAACGCTCTCGTGCTCGTCGGGCTGACCTACGAGACACAACTCATCGTCAAAGGAGTCTTAGTGCTGTTCGCCATCATCATCACCGGAGTCGCTTCTCAGGCGAAGAACGGGGCTCGCAGGTGACCCGCGAGGTACGCGTGTACTGGAGGCTGCGCACCTACATCGCGTGGGCGCTGGCCATCTCCGCCTTCCTGGTCTTTGCCGTCTCCGACAGCAAGTTTCTGAACGCCGGGAATCTCTATGCCCTGGTTCAGTCCTTCGCGGTGATCGGGATCGTCTCGATTGGCCTGATGTTGGTCATGGTGGCCGGCGAGTTCGATCTGTCCGTGGCGGGGACCGTTCCCCTTGCCGGACTCGTGGCGGTCCGTGTCAGCGAAGCCTCCACCGTCTTTGTGGGCGTGCTCGCCGCGGTCGTCGTGTGCGGTGCGGTGGGCTTCATCAACGGGTTTGTCACCGCCCGCTTTGCTCTGCCATCGCTGGCGGTGACGGTCGGTACGCTCGTTCTCACGACCGGGCTCGGTTTCGCGATTGCCGGCGGCCAGATCGTCACTCTCTCGGACTACGAGGCGGGGATCGCGCTCGACTCCCCGATTGCAGAGCTCTTCTCGTTCCGGTCGCTGCTCCAGATCATCCTCATCGCCGTCGTCGGACTCCTCTTCGCGAAGACATGGATCGGGCTGGGGATCCGGGCCGTCGGCAGCGACCCAAACCGTGCAGCCACGGCGGGTATCTCCATCATGCGCACCATGCTCACCGTCTTCATCGTCTCGGGCTTATTTGCCGGAATCGCCGGAGCGATGCAGGGTGTCAGCCTTGCGGCCGGCGTTCCGGGAGACGACCAGGCAATTCTTCTCCAGGCCGTCACCGCCGCAATCATTGGCGGCACGGCCCTCAGCGGTGGCAGGGGGAGCACGCTGGGGGTAGTAGCGGGAGCACTCTTACTGACCATCGTCAGCAACGGGTTGAGCCTCCAAGGTACCTCGACCGCCGTGATCCAGCTCCTGAACGGAGGGATACTCGTGCTGGTCGTCCTCGTCAACCAGCCGCTGCAGACCGCAAGCAAGCGCCTGCTCGACCGAACAATCCTGAAGGGTAAGCCAGCGACCGTCTAGTTCTGATGCCGACTGAATCGCTGTAATTCTCCTCTGGCGTCGGTCGTGTTGACAGCAATCAACGCATCAGTCTGATCGATGGTCGGGTGGGCCTGCTGGTAGCGGGTGACAAATTCGTTTCGGCTGCGAAGAAGTAGGGCGAGCATCTCCGCTGTCAAAGGCTCCATCACTCCAGCATGCCGCACTCATGCGAAACCACACCCGAAGACAGCCACCGCATGGTCATCGCCTCAGTCACCAGAAACTCCTAAATGACGTCGCGAGACACGCGGGGCTATGAGATGAGTTAGCAAGACATGGGCCGACCGCGGAATCTCGCGGAACGTGCATGCCGTCCATTGGGGGAGTGGGGTGTCTCAAAAACCTTTAGCTATTCGAGGCATCCCACTGCGACCAACGCTTCTACGCCTGTACCTGCCACGGTGAGCGATCCACGCTGCCAGCGCACATACCCTGATCGCGCTAGGGCCTTCGCATTCAATGGGGC
>NZ_NBXA01000034.1 GCF_003399625.1 Subtercola boreus
GCCCTTCCGGGCCACCGCCACGACGTCATCACGGAACTCTTTCGGATATGCCTTTGCCATAACTGACATCCTTCCAGCGAGAATCAAATCTCACAGATCAGATGACAACCGAACTCTGGGCAGACCCAACAGCATGAAGAACGCGTTGAGCGCGTGACTAGCGAAGGGAACAGAAGGGATTTTCTCTCGACGATCTGAAGCGGGCAGCCTTTGTGTGCCTGCGCTAGGGCATTGAGGCGCCAGGCGGTGGATCGCTCGCTACGCCGGTCAGGATCTGACGGATCAGATCGTCGCAGTACCGCGCAGCGGCGTCTTGATTCTCCTCTGGTGCCGAGGTGAAACCCATCAGCGTGCTCACCAGAATCGCCCCCGTGATCGTCTGGATGAGGAGGTCTGGGTTGCAGTGCTCCGCGAGCTCGCCGCGGTTGACGGCCTCGACGACGAGCGACCGGTTCTGGAAGTGGATGACGCTCCGAAGTCTGTCGAAATACTGATCGAACAATTCTGGGTGCAAGCCGCGCTCAGAACTCACGCGCAGGATGAACGCACCCTCCTCGGAGTGAGTGAGGCGCAGTGTAGACATGGCGATCGCCCGCAGCACCCGTGTGATGTCGCCGTGCGATGAACTGTCGGGCACCAGAACGTGGGACGACAGGACGTCATCCATGAGCGCTTTTGTCGAAGCCCACCTTCTGTAGATCGCAGGTTTACCAACGGCGGCCTCTCTGGCCACGGCTTCGAAGGTGAAACCGCTGAAACCAGAGCGCGCGTAAACACGTTGAGCGGCCAGGAGCACTCTCTTCCGGATTTCCGGGTCTCTGGGCCGTCCAGCCCGCTTCTGCTCCTGCTCTACCACCGCCACCGCTCAATCATCATGTCCCCCATTATCGAGCGTCGCCCTCGGAAGCACCGTGAGTGACTTGCAATAGCGGGTGGGCAGGTCTACTTTTTATTTACGTACGAATATCGTACGAATGACGAGGGAGTCTATCCATGGATGTACGCATTGACGCTGGCCGACCAGGTATTCCGATTGTGACGGAAGAGCTGATGCTCGGAGATGCATCTCGTTGGCGCAGGTTCGGGGAGGTCATCCCAGCTGGCCAATCACTCAACAGCGACGGCACCCCCGACTACGGTCTCTTCGGACCGGGGTCGGTCGCATGGCGAGTGCTTCTGCACCCCGCGACAATCGTTTTCGAGACCGCAGCCCAGGCGGCGGTTCAGTTCCTCTACGAGCCGATCACCGCAGGGATCCGGGACATGGACCCGATCTCCCGGAAGGCGCGGAATGGGAGGTTTACGATGTTCGACTTCTTCGAGCGCTTCCAGCGCAACTCCGGAATGCACGCGCCGATGTGGCTAGGCGACACCTCCACGGCGGAAAACATGGCCACTCACCTCCACAGGATCCATGGTCACGTGACGGGTCCGGTCATTGATCCCGATGATCTTTCGCTTGGCGGATATGCAGCTGCCGAACCCCGCGATGCGATGTGGGCAGCTCTCACCGAATTGCACGCGACTCTCTGCGCCTACGAGAAACTGGCTTGGAACGGCGACGAGGCCCCTCATCCGCTGACACCAGCCGAGCGAGATCAATTCGTCCTGGAGATCGGGGCCTACTTGCGTCTCGTCGGTGCCGAAGAGTCCGAGATCCCCACGAACATGGCGGAGCTGGATGCCCTCTATGAAAGGTACTGGCCCTACTTCGGGCTCAAGGAGAGCGTCTTCGCGGATCCTGAGACCGGGGTCAACATGATCGCGCAATACAAAAACGTCGCTCAGTCGAACTGGGACCCTTCGCACAAGCTTGCCACCGACACGCTCTTCGAAGTCTACGAGCAGTGGCACGACGTCATGCTCGCGGTTCTTCCGGAAAAGCTCCAAGCCGCAGCGGGCCTGAGCCGGGAACAGATCGACTCAGCTGGTGAGATCATCGCTCAGCACGAGGCCGGCATTCGCGAGATTCAGAATCCCGAGAACGAGGCCCGCTTGATGCGTCTGCTGTGGGGGCCGGATGGAGTGGACCTCATTCGCAACGCCCGCGCCCTCCATGAGGCTGCACTGGCTGGCGGCGTTTCGCACAACGCTCTCACAGCCCTGTCGAGCCCGGAATGAGGGTGTACTTCGTCGAGAGATATTCGTGGATGCCTTCCGCGCCGCCCTCTCGACCAAGGCCCGACTGTTTGACTCCGCCGAAGGGTGCAGCGGCATTGGAGACGACTCCCACGTTCAGCCCCATCATCCCGGTGTCCAGTCGGTCGATCATCCGCTGGCCGCGCGCGAGGTTCTCGGTGAAGACGTAGCTGACGAGCCCGTATTCCGTGTCGTTCGCCAGCGCAACCGCCTCGGCTTCCTCATCGAACTCGACGATCGCCAGTACCGGCCCGAAGATCTCTTCGCGCAGGATGTCGCTACCCGCACGCACGCCGGTCAGCACGGTCGGCTCGTAGAAGCTCCCCTCACCCGCGCGTCTCCGACCGCCGACGAGGAGGGTGGCCCCGCGTGCAACCGCGTCGTGAACCAGAGCGTCGACCTTCTCGACAGCGCTCTCGGTGATGAGCGGGCCGATCGTCGTCTCCGGCTCCGTTCCCCGCCCGACGGTGAACTCGGCGACACGTTCGACCACGCGGCGGGCGAATTCCGGGGCGACCGACCGGTGCACGATGAAGCGGTTCGCCGCAGTGCAGGCCTGGCCGATGTTCCGGAACTTCGCGGCGACGGCCCCGTCGACGGCTTTGTCGAGATCCGCGTCGGCGAAGACGATGAACGGCGCGTTCCCACCCAGTTCCATCGAGGTGCGAAGCACGTTCTGAGCGGCTTGTCGGATGAGGGTTCGACCCACCGGTGTCGAGCCGGTGAAACTGAGCTTCCGGAGCCGCGGGTCGGCGATGATCGGTTCGGCGAGCGCTGCAGATGCCGAGGTGGTGACCACATTCAGGACGCCGGCCGGCAGTCCGACCTCCTCGAACAGCTTCGCGAGGTACAGCGTCGTCAGCGGGGTGAGCTCGGCCGGCTTGACGACGACCGTGCAGCCGGCAGCGAGGGCCGGGGCGATCTTGCGGGTCGCCATCGCGAGGGGGAAGTTCCACGGCGTGATGAGGAAGGCCGGCCCGACCGGTCGCTGGGAGACCACCATCTGGCCGGTTCCCTCGGGATTGCTGCCATAGCGCCCCGTGATGCGCACCGCTTCTTCGCTGAACCAGCGCAGGAATTCGCCGCCGTACGCCACCTCACCCCGGGCCTCGCTGAGCGGTTTGCCCATCTCGAGTGTCATGAGCAGGGCCATATCGTCTGTGCGCTTCTGAACCAGCTCGAACACGCCGCGGAGCAGTTCACCGCGCACCCGAGGCGCGGTGGCAGCCCAGTCATCGGCTGCAGAAGCGGCCGCGGCGAGGGCTCGAAGACCGTCGCCGGGTCCAGCGTCTGCCACGTGTTTCAGTACCGCCCCGGTGGCCGGGTCGAACACGGCCAGAGTTCTGCCCGATTCGGCCGCCTCCCACCGTCCGCCGATGAAGAGCGTCGAAGGAACGGCGTCGAGCAGGGCGGATTCGGTGATGTGGGTCACAGGGGTCTCCTCAGGGTCAGTGCGGGCGGCTGTCACGGGTAGAGTCCGCGCAGCCGGTGGGCCTCGGTCACCCGGGCCACGGCCAAGCGTGTCGCGGCTGCGCGAAGGGTGATGTCGTGGGTGTGGGCGTGATCGCTCACCGACCTCCAGGCAGCGAGCATCCGCTCCTCGAGTCGAGCCTCGACGTCGCGAGCCTCCCAACGGTAGGACTGGTTGGCCTGCGCCCACTCGAAGTACGACACAATCACTCCCCCGGCGTTGGCCAGGATGTCGGGAGCGACGAGGACACCGTTCGATCGCAGAATCGTGTCAGCATCCCGGGACGTGGGCCCGTTCGCCCCCTCGACCACGACCCGGGCGCGAAGCCGTTCTGCGTTGCCGGAGTGGATGACCCCTTCGATCGCCGCGGGAACGAGCACGTCGACCTCGAGTTCGAGAAGACCGTCGGAGTCGAACTCGTCAGCCCCGTCGAACCCGACGACGGAACCCGTGCGGTCGACATGGTGACCGAGGGCACGGATGTCGATTCCCGACGGATTGTGGATCGCACCGAATTGGTCGCTGACGGCGATGACCTGTGAACCGTCATCGGCCAGGAAGTGCGCCGCGTCACGGCCCACTTTGCCGAAGCCCTGCACCGCAGCTGTCGATCCCGGCATATCGATACCCACAGACAAAAGAGCTGCCCTCGCGATGTGAACCACCCCGCGTGACGTCGCGCTGGCTCGGCCGAGCGACCCGCCGAGGCTGAGCGGCTTCCCGGTGACGACCCCGGGAACGGTGTGGCCCTGGCTGACCGAATAGGTGTCCATCATCCAGGCCATGGTCTGTTCGTCGGTGCCGACATCGGGCGCGGGGATGTCCTGGTGGGGCCCGATGATCGGAAGGATCTCGCTGGTGTAGCGACGGGTGATCCGTTCCAGTTCGAGGGTGCTGTACGTGCGCGGATCGACGGTGACACCACCCTTCGCGCCGCCGTAGGGCACGTCGAGCAGCGCGCACTTCCAGGTCATCCACATCGCCAGCGCCCGAACTTCGTCGAGAGTGACGTGCGGGCTGTACCGCAGGCCGCCCTTCGCAGGACCCCGCGAGATGTTGTGCTGCACCCGATAGCCGGTGAGCACCTCGGTGCTGCCGTCGTCCCGGCGGAGCGGGATGCTCACGGTCAGTTCCCGGCGCGACTGTTTCAACATGGCGTGGGTGCCGGAGTCGTAACCGAGATCCGCCACGGCGACGGCGAGCTGGGCGTGCGCGTCTTCGAGCACCGAGGTGCGCTCGGGCAGCACGGCGACAGCGCCGGGGATCGAACTCATGAGGCGGCCAGAGCGTCGCGCACGACGGCCAGGCCATCGAGCAGGAGGTCGTCAGAGATGGTCAGGGGAGGCAGGAACCGGATCACGTTGCCGTAGGTACCGCAGGTCAGCAGGATGACCCCCTGCGCATGCGCCAGAGCGCTGACCCGTGCCGTGAGCGCCGGATCGGGTTCGGCGGTCGACGGATCGACGAGCTCGATCGCCATCATGGCGCCTCTGCCCCGCACGTCGCCGATCCGGGCGTCGGATGCCTGCAGGCTCTCGAGTCCTCGTCGCAGGACGGTCTCGATCTGCCGGGCGCGCTCGATGAGGCCGTCGTTCTGGTAGCTGCGGATCGTCGCGACGGCCGCCGCGCAGGCGATCGGGTTTCCTCCGTAGGTGCCGCCGAGCCCGCCGACGTGCGCCGAGTCCATGATCTCCGCCCGTCCGGTGACGGCAGAGAGAGGGAGCCCTCCGGCGATGCCCTTGGCGGTCACGATCAGGTCGGGCACCACTCCCTCGTGCTCCGAGGCGAACAGTGCACCCGTCCGCGCGAAACCGGTCTGCACCTCGTCGACGATGAACACCACACCCTGGGCGCGCGACCAGTCCGCGAGCGCCTCGAGGAAACCCGGCGCCGGCACGATGAACCCGCCCTCGCCCTGGATGGGTTCGATGACGAGTGCGGCGACGTTCGACGCGCCGATCTGCTTCTCGATCTGGCTGATCGCGCGGCGCGCGGCTTCGGGGCCGGGGAGGCCTCCGTCTCTGAACGGGTACGAGAGCGCCGAGCGGTACACCTCGGGGGCGAACGGGCCGAATCCGCTCTTGTAGGGCATGGACTTCGCCGTGAGGGCCATCGTCAGGTTGGTCCGGCCGTGGTAGGCGTGGTCGAAGGCGACGACGGCCTGTCGCCCTGTGTAGTGCCGGGCGATCTTGACGGCGTTCTCCACCGCCTCAGCGCCGGAGTTGAACAGGGCGGTCCGCTTCTCGTGCTCTCCCGGGGTGAGGTCATTGAGCAGCTCGGCGACCTCGACGTAGCCTTCGTACCCCGTGATCGTGAAGCAGGTGTGCGTGAACTGCGCGACCTGCGCGGTGACGGCTTCGACCACGTCGGGCGCTGCATTGCCGACGCCTGTCACGGCGATTCCGGAACCGAAGTCGATCAGGGTGTTCCCGTCGACGTCGAGCACGACTCCCCCGCCTGCGGCCTGCACGTAGACGGGCAGGGTGATACCGACACCACGGGCGACAGCCGCAGACTTTCGGGCGTGCAGTTCGACCGACCGGGGACCGGGGATCGCTGTCACGAGACGGCGTTCCTGCCGGAGCGTGGGGCCTCCCACGGGAACGGGCGGGGCTACGGGTGCAGGCGAGGTCATCGTTGTCCAATCGGCTAGGGGTGCGGGACTGCCTCCAGCCTGACGGGCATCCAGTGCCCCAGCCAGTGCCGGAGTGGCTTCGCTTCCGGATGCCGGCGCCACTGTGGCACCTGTCGGGAGGAGAGGCCACCAGCCGGCCAGGACGCCGGAATTCGCACCCCCCTGCTCCCGAGTATCGGGGGCGATACAGTGGACGAATGGCAGACATCGGCACGAAAGGGCAGATTCTCCTTCACGCTGCCAGGCTGTTCGGACAACGGGGCTACCACGGCACTTCCACCCGGGACATCGCGGAGTCCGTCGGCATCCGCCAGCCGTCGCTGTTCTACCATTTCGGCTCGAAACACCTCATCCTGAGTGAACTCATCGACGCCGACCTCGCCCAGGATGCGGAGCGCTTCGACGAGGCGATGGCATTGGATGTCGGTCACGCCGAGCGTTTTCACTTCTTCCTCGCGGTCACGTCGAGGGACTATCTCACACTGCCCTACGACGCCCGGGGCTACTACGGTGACGCCGTCTTCAGCGAGCCGGAATTCGCGCCTCAGCGCCAGGCGATCGAACAGCAGCACGCGAACATCCGCCACCTGGTCGAGCGGGGGATCGAAGCTCACGAGTTCCAGGCGATCGATGTCGACTTCGTGCAGGGAGCGGTGAACGGCCTGCAGTTCGAAGGGATGCGCAAGCGGGAGATCAACCGGGATGCTCCGGTGTCGAAGTGGCCACTCCAGGTGGCGGACTTCATCCTCCGTGCCATCCTCGTCGACCCCTCGACGCTGGCAGATGTTCGGCGAACGGCCGCCGAACTCCTCGGGGAGCAGTCGGAGCGCTGACGCGGGGCTCCGCCCGACGAAATGACTCCGCGCCGAAATCACGGCGAAACACGACCGATACACGGATCCTCTATCAATTGATAGACACGTTCCCTATCCATCGATAGACTGCTTTCCGGCCCTCCCGGCCGTGAGCACCGAGTATCAACGGAGATTTTCATGCCCATAAAACTGCACGTTCTCGCTGCGGCCACCCTTTCGGCCGCCGTCGCCCTCACCCTGTCGGGGTGCGCCACCGACAGCGCTCCGACAACCGCTTCGACTGTGGCACCGGTCGCCACCGTCGAACCCTCTGCCCTTCGATCCCCTGGAACCCTCACCTACTGCACCACGAACCTCGGTTCCCCGCCCAACATCTCCACCGACGCAAGTGGAGCACTCGTCGGCAGCGAGATCGACATGGCAAAGGGCATAGCCGAGCGCCTCGGCCTCAAACCCGATTTCGTCACGGTCGACTTCGCCGCGCTCATCCCGAGCCTGCAGGCTTCACAGTGCGACGCCATCATGGCCACGCTGTACATCAAGCCCGCACGCGAGGAGGTCGTCGACTTCGTTCCGTACCTGACCTCGGCCGTCGGCGTCGCCGTCAAAGACGGATCGAACACGGGCGTGACCGGGCTCGACGACTCGCTCTGCGGCAAGAAGGTCATGGTGACCGTCGGCACGACGGCCCAGTCGCTCGCCGAAGACCAGTCGACCAAGTGCTCGGGTGAAGGCAAGCAGACCGTCGACATCTCGACGAACAACCAGGCGACGATCGGCTTCCAGCAGCTCGCCAACGGCCAGATCGACGCCTACATCGAT
This sequence comes from Subtercola boreus, assembly GCF_003399625.1. GTDB lineage: Bacteria > Actinomycetota > Actinomycetes > Actinomycetales > Microbacteriaceae > Subtercola > Subtercola boreus_C. Next base: position 7,883 of record NZ_NBXA01000034.1, read on the forward strand.
GCAGCCGAACTGATCGGCTACTACCAGAAGCAGGGCACGGCCGGAATCTCGATCGTCGGCGAACCGACCTCCCCGGCCACGATCGGTGCCGCGACGCGCAAAGACGACAAGGCACTCCACGACGGGATCCAGCTCGCCTTCACCGACATGGTCGCAAGCGGCGACTACGCGAAGATCCTCGACACCTGGGGCCAGTCGTCGGTGGCCCTGAAGACCCAGGGCTGATCATGAGCTTCGACTGGTCGTTCTTCTTCAAGAACCTCTTCACCCCGTCGGGGCCCTTCCTGCAGGGACTGGCCCTCACCGTGATCGTCTCGATCGTCGCGATGGCCGGAGCGCTGGTCGTCGGACTGCTGATCGCGCTGATGCGGCGGTCGGAGATCACCCCGCTCCGAGTCGTGGCGAGCTTCTACATCTGGCTGATCCGCGGCACGCCCCTCCTCGTGCAGTTGGTGATCATCTACACCGGGTTGGCCGCAGCGAACGTCGTCCGCTTCCAGGACGGAGAGATCGGGGGCATCCTGATCAAAGCCGCCGTGCAGGCGGCGATCGTCGGTCTGATCATCAACGAGAGCGCCTACATCTCCGAGATCATCCGGGCCGGTCTGGATTCCGTGCCTGTCGGTCAGCACGAGGCGGCCGCCACGCTCGGCATGTCCGGTCTCTCGGCAATGCGGTGGATCATCCTGCCGCAGGCTCTCCGCCTGATGGTCCCTCCTCTCGGGAACTCGTTCAACGGGCTCATGAAGAGCACCTCCATCCTCAGCATCATCGGGGTGTCGGAGATGTTCCTCGTCGCTCAGAGCATCAGCGCGGCGAGCTTCAAGACCTTCGAGATCTTCGCTGCCGTGGCGCTCTACTATCTCGCGCTGACGACGATCTGGACGATCATCCAGGCGATGATCGAGCGCCGCCTGAACGCGGCCGTCGGGATCGACGCAAAAGTCTCCTCCTGGCAGCGCCTGTTCGGCGGCCGGCGCGGAGCAACCCTGCAGCCCACCTCCTCACCGATCGGAGACCTCGTATGACCGCCGCGCCGGCCATCGTGACTGCCAGAGACCTCACCTGCACCCTCGGAGGTCGCCGGGTCCTGGATGGCGTGTCCCTCGACGTGGCACCGGGCGAGGTCGTCGTTCTCGTCGGCCCGTCGGGCGCCGGCAAGACGACGCTCCTGCGAACCATGAACGGGCTCGAGACCATCGACGGTGGAGACCTCCTGGTCGCCGGGGAGCCCATGGGCTACCGCGTCGACAGCACGGGAGCCCGAAGGGATCTGCCGCGCCGGATCCTGACGAAACGTCGTCAGGAGATCGGTTTCGTCTTCCAGCACTTCAACCTCTTTCCGCACATGACGGCTCTCGAGAACGTCTGGCATGCCCCCGTGCGCGTCAGAAAGACCCCACGGAGCATCGCCATCCCGCAGGCCGAGGCACTGCTGGCCCGGGTCGGGCTGGCCGACAAAGCCGATTCGCGCCCGAACAAGCTCTCGGGAGGCCAACAGCAGAGGGTGGCCATCGCCCGTGCGCTGGCCATGAAGCCTCAGCTCATGCTCTTCGACGAACCGACCAGTGCGCTCGACCCCGAGATGGTGGGCGAAGTGCTCGACGTGATGCGGGAACTCGCCGCGGACCACATGACGATGGTCGTCGTCACCCACGAAATGGGTTTCGCCCGCGAGGTCGCCGACCGAGTGGTCGTCATGGATGCGGGCAAGGTCGTCGAGATCGCGCCTCCCGCCGCCCTCTTCGCCAATCCGCAGCATGTCCGCACCCAGGCGTTCCTCTCCAAAATCCTCTGAACTGACAATGGGGTCACCCGGATGCCCTTCAGCGCACCGGCCCAGAAAGCACCACACCACCATGACAGAACCATCCCGCCCCGGCGGCGGTGCCATCGCCACTCCCCATTCCCTGGCCACCCGAGCGGGTGAGCAGGCCTACGAACGCGGTGGGTCCGCCATCGATGCGGCCCTGGCCGCCGCCGCCGTGCTCTGCGTCGTCTACCCCCAGAACGTCAGCATCGGCGGAGATCTCATCGCGCTCGTCCGAAGCCCTGACGGCGTCGTGCGGTGCATCAACGCCTCCGGGCCCGCTCCGCACCTCGTCGACGCCGAGGATCTGAGACGGCAGCACGGCGGAGAGCTCCCCTACCGGGGGATCAGCACGGTCACTGTACCCGGTGCCCTGCGGGGATGGGACACCCTTCACCGGATGGCGTCGAACAGGCCCTGGTCGGAGATCTTCGATCAGGCGATCGCCGCAGCCGAAGGGTTCCCGGTCTCCCGGTCGCTCGCCGACGCCTTCGTCACGGAGGCCGAGTCGATCGTGTCCGACTCCGGGTTCACCGATGTCTTCCAGCGCGGCGGCCGGTTCCCCACCGAGGGAGAGACCCTTGTGCAGCCCGCACTCGCCAGGACTCTGGCCACTCTGCAGGCCGAAGGCGCCGACGCCTTCTACGAAGGCTCGGTGAGCGACGACTTCCTCACCGGACTGGCCGCACTCGGGTCGGCGATCACCGCACCGGATCTGCTGCTGTTCCGCCCGGAGATCGTCGAAGCGATCTCCACCGCCTTCGGCTCGTGGCGGGTGCACACGAGCCCCCCGAATTCGCAGGGCTTCGCGCTCCTCCGGGTGCTGGAACAGGTGCAGGCGCTACCGGTCGAAGACCCGCTCGGCGCCGGTCTCGGCCAGCTGATGCTGCTCTTCAAGGCGGCGAACGACATCCGCGACGAGCAACTCGGCGACCCCCGATCAGGAGAACTCGACCTCCAGACGTCGCCGGCGTCTGGCAGCGGCGCTCCGACCGTCGTCGGCGCAGGCTTCGAACGCCCGCGGGGTGACACGGTGGGAATCGCCGCGGCAGATGCCGAGGGCTGGTCGGTGTCGCTCATCCAGAGCGTCTACCACGCGTTCGGTTCGGGAGTACTCGAGCCGGCCACGGGGATCCTGCTGCACAACCGCGGCACGAGTTTCTCGCTGCGACCGGGTTCTGCGAACCTTCTCGCACCCGGGAGGCGGCCCCCGCACACCCTGATGCCGGTCATCGTCACCGAAGGCGAACGGTTGCGAGCCGTCTCGGCGACCATGGGCGGGCAGGGGCAGCCCCAGATCCATGCCCAGGTGCTTCTGCGTGCCGCAGCGGGCGCATCTGCAGCCGAAGCGGTCTCCGCGCCCCGGGCGATCGTCGGAGCCCAACAGGACGGCGACTCGTCGACGACGGTGTACCTCGAAGCCGACCTGTCGGACGAGGCAGAACGCTCCCTCACGACGACCGGTCTCGACGTGCGGCCGACGCACGCCAGAAGCGAGGTCGTCGGGCACGCCAACCTCATCCTGGTGGCCCCGAACGGCGACTTCGATGCGGGCAGCGATCCCCGTTCCGACGGTTCGGCGTCGGCCTCGGCTACAACTTCGGCCTGACTGAACCGCCGCCGCTCACGCCGCCGGCGGTCCCTGCGGCGCGAGCGGGGGCGTGAGGGGCGGTGAGTGACGCAACGGACACAGCTGCTCGAATGCCGCCGCGACCCGGAGCAACTCGACATCGGAGTAGGCCGCACCCGCGAAGGTGAGCCCGACGGGCATCCGGATGTCGCTCATCAGCCCCATCGGAACGGTGACGGTCGGGATGCCGAGGTGCCGAATCGCGAGGTTGCCGTTGGCCACCCAGACACCGTTCCGCCACCCGGCGGCGGCAGAGTCGGCGTTCACATCCATGTCCGCTCTGCCGACATCCGCCACCGCAGGAAAGATCACTGCGGCCAGATCGAGGCTCTCGAGCCACTGGTCGACGTCGAGTCGCCGGGTCTCCTCCAGCCCCCGTGCTCCGTTCTCGATCTCGGGGATGTCGGTGAAGTCGCCGTGCGGGTGCGTCCGCACGAAGTCGGGATACGCCGGCAGGTCGTCGTCGAAGCCCTCGTACCGGTCCGGCAGGGCACCGGGCGGCGGGGGGAAGATCTGCCGACCATCCACCGCGGCGAGGGAGTGGAGGGCGGGATCCCCGTTCGCGTTCAGGAAGTCCTCCCACGCCCAGGCGGAGAGGTCGAGGATCTCCCGTGCCAGAAAGGCTTCGGTCACGAGCCCCCGCGTGCCGATCGTCGGCGCGCCCGCGCGGTCGCCCTCGTAGTTCGTGACCGCCGGGAAGTCCACCTCGACGACCGTCGCACCGGCCTCTTCGAGCGCGGCACGAGCCTGTTCGAACAGGCGCAGGCTGCTCGGCCGGGGCTCGATCCGGCTCCCGGTGGGCCCGCCGATCGTTCCGCCCGAGCCTGCCTCTGAGTCGGTGCCGAGGTACATCCGGGGCACCCCGAACCGCAGCCCGGCGAGCACGGCACGCGCCTCGTCGGGCCCGGCCGGCTCCAGCGCCCGGAACGACGCCGGGCGGATGCTCGAGGCCGACGGCAGCGCGACCCACGGTTGTGCCCGCCAGAAGTCGCCGCGCACCTCGTCGTCGTCGACGACGATCACATCGAGCACCTCGAACAGATCCGCCAGCGTCCGGGTGTGCGGCACGACGACATCCATCGTCGGCACCAGCGGCCAGTTCCCCCGCAACGAGATCAGTCCACGGGACGGCGTGTAGGCGCACAGCGCGTTGTTCGACGCCGGGGCCCTGCCGCTTGACCAGGTCTCCTCCCCCAGACCGAAGGAGGCGAAACTCGCCGCGGTAGCCGTACCCGAGCCGTTGGACGAGCCCGACGCGAACGCGGCCGTCAGGAACTCCGGGTTGTAGGGGCTCTCGGCACGGCCGTACAGTCCGCGCTGCATCCCACCGGCGGCCATCGGCGGCATATTGGTGAGCCCGAGGCAGATCGCCCCCGCATCCCGGAGCCGTTCGATGGCGAAGGCGTCGCGGGTGGCTGTGAGTCCTGCGAACGCAGGGCTCCCGGCGGCCGCGGTCAGACCCGTGACCAGGTAGCTGTCCTTCGCTGTGTAGGGGATGCCGTCGAGCGGCCCGAGAACGGAGCCGCCGCGCCGCCGCGCATCAGCGGCCCGTGCTTCGTCGAGAGCGTCGGGATTCGGCACGACGATACTGTTCAGGCGCGGACCGCCACGATCGTAGGCGGCGATGCGCGCGAGGTACGCCTCGACGAGACCGACGCTGGTCGCATCCCCCGATTCGAGGGCATGCCTCAGCGCAGCGATGGGGGCCTCTGTGACGTCGATGCTCATCTCGGCCCCACAGCGGGCTGCTGCTGGGTGATGCAGTGGATGCCTCCGCCGCGGGCGAAGAGCTCACGGGCATCCACCGTCACGACCTCCCTGCCCGGGTAGGCGTCCTGCAGAATGCGGGCCGCCCGCGTATCGGCCGTCTCATCACCGAAACCGCAGGCGATGACGCCCCCGTTGACCACCAGATGGTTGATGTAGCTGTAGTCGACATATCCATGGGCATCGCGGAGAACGGCCGGTGCGGGCACCTCGACGACCGTGAACTGCCGACCGGCCGCATCGCTCTGCTGGGAAATGGCTTCGCGGATGCCCTTCATCACCTCATGGTCCGGATGCGCTGAGTCGGGCTGGGCGTGCAAAAGCATCGTGCCGGGGGTGGGGATCGCGGCGACGATGTCGACGTGGCCCTTGGTGCCGAAGTCGTCGTAGTCGCGCGTCAGCCCCCGAGGAAGCCAGACCGTGCGGGTCGCGCCGATGGTGCGTTCGAGTTCGTCCTCGATCCGTCGGCGGTCTGCGTAAGGGTTCCTCCGGGGGTCGAGCTGCACCGTCTGCGTGGCGAGCACAGTCCCCTCCCCGTCGACGTGGATACCGCCGCCCTCGTTCACCATCAGCGAGCTGACGACCTCCGCCCCTGTCAGGTCGGCGACCAGTCGTGCATGCTGGGCGGCCTTCTCCCAGTCCGACCACTCGGGGTCGCCCCACCCGTTGAAGATCCAGTCGACCGCGCCGAGAACACCCGGGCGCGCGGAGTCCGTCACGAACGTCGGCCCGGAGTCCCGCAGCCAGAATTCGTCGATCGGGGCCTCGTGCTGCGTGATCGCTCCGTCGAGCAGCCGACGGGCCCGGCTGCTCTCGGTCGGGTCGACAAGGATCGAGACCGACTCGAACTGGGCGACGGTGTTCGCCACCGCCGCCCAGGCCTCATAGCCGGCCTCCCGCTCGGCGACCGTGTCACCGAGCGTCTGGCCCTCCCTCGGGAACGCCATCCAGGTTCTGTCATGGCGCACACTCTCAGCGGGCATCTGCCAGTTCATCGTCGACTGCTTCCTCTCGGCCCGGAGGCGATCATGCGATCCGCACCAGTTTCTTGTTGATGAACTCCTCCATCGCGTAGCGACCCAGTTCGCGACCGGATCCCGACCGCTTCACCCCGCCGAACGGAAGTTCGGCCGCGTCGCCGAGAACGAGGTTGATCCAGACCATCCCGGCGTCGATCGAGTCCGCGACCCGAAGCGCCTGCTCGGCGTCGGTCGTGTACACGTAGGAGCCCAGACCGAACGGCGTGTCGTTGGCGAGTTCGACGGCCTCCTGTTCCGTCGAGACGCGGTAGAGCGCCGCGACCGGGCCGAAGAACTCCTCCCGGTAGGCATCCATCCCGGAGGTGACATCGGTGAGCACGGCGGGCGGGAAGAAGTTACCGCGCGGCTCCCCGGCGAGACGCAGGGTGGCACCCTGCTGTTCGGCCCGGCCGAGCTGTTCGGTGAGCCGCCGTGTCGCCGCCTCCGATGACAGCGGGCCGAGCAGGGTGCCCTCAGCGAGGGGGTCTGCCGGCTGGGCGGCGGCCAGCCCCGCGGTGAACTTCGAGACGAACTCCTCGAAGAGATCGTCGATGACGATGAACCGCTTCGCGCCGTTGCAGGACTGGCCATTGTTGTCGAGCCGCGCGCTCACCGCGTCGTTCACCGCGGCATCCAGATCATCGGTCGACAACAGGATGAACGGGTCCGACCCGCCGAGCTCGAGCACCACCTTCTTCAGGTGTCTTCCCGCGATCTCGGCGACGGCCGCGCCGGCGCGCTCCGATCCGGTGACCGAGACACCCTGCACGCGCGCATCACTGATCACGGTCTCGACCTGCTCGTTGGAGGCGAGGATGTTGACGTAGACGTGTCGGTCCGCGCCCTGCTGGGCGGCGGCGTCGGCGAAGATCTGCGCGATCGCGATCGACGATTCGGGGCACTGCGGTGCCGGCTTCAACAGAATCGAGTTGCCCGCCACGATGTTGGGGCCGGCGAACCGTGCGACCTGGTAGAGGGGGAAGTTCCAGGGCATGATTCCGAGGAGCGCACCCAGGCCCACCCGTCGAACGAACGCCGAACCCGTTCCGGAGGCGAGAGCGATCGGTTCGTCGGCGAGGAATTCCTCCCCGTGGTCGGCGTAGTACTCGTAGATCGCGGCGGCGAAGTCGACCTCGCCCAGTGCCTGGTCGAGCGGCTTGCCCATCTCCCGCACGGCGATCCGGGCGAGGGATTCGCGCTGCTCGAGGTGCAGCTCGGCCACCCGCCTGATGAGCGCCGCACGCTCACTGACCGGCACACGACGTGACCAGGTGGTCTGTGCATGCGAGGCCGCCCGGATGGCCTCCTGCAGCTCAGCGTCGGTGATGGTGGGGTACTCGGCGACGATGTTGCCCGATGCCGGGTCGGTGACGGTGTAGAGGGTCATTCGGTCTCTTTCTTGTCGGTCAGTGCGGTGTTGCCCGTCGAACCGAGCAGCGCCCAGAGCACGGCCCGTCCGTGGAACGTCTCGAGATCGAGACCGGACAGCTCGGAGAGAGCTGCCATGTGTTGTTTCAGCGTGTGGCGGTGCAGGGTGAGCGCGCGTGCCGCAGGCTCCCACGCACCGTTGTGGTGGAGCCAGACGGCCGCTTCGCGGAGCAGGTCGTCTCCCTCCGGCGAACGGAGGGTGCTCGCGAGAGACAGCCGCGCGATCTCCGACACCCGGGATTCGGCGAGCAGACCCAGGATCGACTTCGAGGTGAGTTCGGTGAACGTCAGGATGCTCTCCGGTGACGCTTCCGCCGACGCGACAGCGGCCTGCCCCAGGGCATCGGACAACTGCGTCCACCGTTCGGCGCCGGCCAGTCCAGCGCCGAGGCGTGCCTGCCTGAGGCGGGTCGTCACCATTTCGGTGTGGCGCCGGTCCACCAGAACGACCAGGTCGGAGCGGTATTCCAGGGTGAAGAGCCGCTCGCCCCTGACCGCCAACCGTTCGATGGAATCCCGCACCTGGGGCGGCAGTCCGCGAAGGGGCAGGACGACCACATCGAACGGCTCCTCCGGCAGTCGCACGCGGTGCGGCGCCAGAGCACCACGCACAACCTCGGTGCGACCGTCGACCAGGAGTTCGAAGAGCCGCTGGGCGACGGACCGGAAACCCAGTCGCTCGTCGGCTGCATGTTCGAGCGACAGTTCGGTGAGGGCGCTCAACATGGTGAGAACGGAGCATTCCGGCTCGCTGAGCGGCGCGGGCCGCGTGACGACGAGAGCGCCGAGCAGGCGACCCGACGCCCCCAGGGTGTGGGCCGCCCAGAAGCCTGCCGGCCCTTCTCCACGATCCCTCGCCCGCACCCCCCGGGTGAGCAGTCGGAGGGCGTGGGCATCCACACCACCGGAGACGGAACCGTGCACGATGCGGCCGTCGGGGTCGAGAATTGCGAGGTCGCAACCGATCGCGAGGGCTGATGCCCGAACTGCTGCCACCAGCCCTCCCGAGCCGAGAACGGCCTTCGAGATGCTGTCCTGGGTCGACAGTGCCCACTCGAGCTGTTCGCGGGCCGCCGCGGCGATACCGTCGGCGACGAACTTGCTCACCGCGATGAACGGGGTCGCGTAGGGCACCTGCACGAGCGTCAGGTGAGCGTCGGTGCACGCGCGGTGGAGTTCGGCAGGGGTGCCCGATCGCACGACCTCGGTTCCGAAGCCGAGGGCCACCACGCCGACGTTCTGCAGACGGCCGACGTAGCGTTCGTAGTCTTCAGCCGAGGTGAACGAACCGAACTGACGCCCGGTGGTCAACAGCATCTGGCCCGCCTCGAGGAAGGGGCTCGGGTCGTCGAGGTCGGATGAATGCACCCAGCCGATGGGGGTGTCGGTGTAGAGCTCGGTCAGCGGCGTGATCCCCAGTGGCGCGTGGCCCACCAACCGACTGACGTTCATGACCCGATGGTCCACCACGGGGCCCCCGTCCGCATCCGCCGATTCGGCACGTTCGGTTCGGAATTCTGCCAATATGTCATGGCTCACAGTATCGCTAAGGCGACGACGCGGCGCTGGACGCCCGCGGTGAATCGGCACTGGAAGCGATCACCTTCAGCAGCTGGTTGTTCACTCGGATGTGCTCACGGACGGCAGCCTCTGCGGCGATGGGGTCCCGACGGAGAACGGCAGCCGCAATTCGCTCGTGATCGCCCAACACCTCTGAATCGTTCTGTCCGTGCACGACCTCCTGCCGCTGCAGGAGACGGATCGCGTACGTCATCTCGCCCCGGATACGCTCGAAGAAGTCGTCGATCCGAGCGCTGCCGGAGAGTGCGACGACAGCCGCGTGGAAGGCAACATCAGCACGAGCGTGACGCGTAGTGTCCTGTCCGTCTGCCGCAGCCCGCCGCAGCTCGAAGAGTGCTGTCTGAACGCTGTCGACAGCAGCCTCGTCGGCATCCACAGAGCGGCGGGCACCCTCGGACTCGAGCACGGACCGCGCGGCGTAGAGATCATCGATGTCAGCCAGGGAGAACTGGCGTACCCGGGCACCTCGGTTGCGCTCGTGCGTCACAACCCCCTCGCGGGAGAGCTCGATCAACGCCTCCCTGACCGAGCGGCGCGAGGCACCGAATCGCTCCGCCAGCGGAACCTCCCGGAGCGACTCGCCCTGGCCGAATCGGAGGTCCAGGATGTCCGACCGGAGGTGATCGGCGATCGCCGTCGGTGTCACCATCGACCGGCCTCCAGCACAGCGCCCAGCGCATCGAGCAACCGCTCGGCATGCGAAACGTCGAAGACGAGTGGCGGCCGGATCTTCAGGACGTTGCCGTAACGGCCTGATGCGCTGACAAGGACCCTGCGCTCGCGCAGGCCGTTCACGACCTGTGAAGCCAGCACCGGATCAGGGGCCGTGGAACCGGCGTTTGCCGGCCGTCTGTGCCGGTCATCCCGCGAGGGATCGACGAACTCGACGGCCAGAAACAGCCCTTCCCCCCGCACCTGTCCGATCCGCTGCTCTTCTGAGGCCAGCGTCTCCAGTCCCTGCTTCAGCAGCGATCCGACAGCGGTTGCCTGCGCGAGCAGGCCCCGTTCTTCGATCTCGTCGAGAACTGCACCGGCCGCAGCGATGCTGACCGGGTTTCCACCGAAGGTATTGAAGTAGCGGACATCACGGCCGAACGCGTCGAACAGGGACTCTCGTCCGACGACGGCCGAGATCGGAATTCCGTTGCCCATCGGCTTTCCGAGCACGACCAGATCCGGTTCGACAGCGAGCCGGAGAAAGCCCCACCACTCCGAGCCGAGTCGCCCGAATCCCGGCTGAACCTCGTCGGCAATGTACAGGCCTCCCTCGCGGTGTGCCACGTCGACCGCATCCCGCAAGAAGTCACTCGGCGACGTCACCAGCCCGTCACTGGACAGAACCGAGTCGACGATGAGGGCAGAGAAGCCCACACCGCGTCGCCGCAATTCGGCTATCGCCTTCTCGACGCGGTCGGCAAACAGGGTCGCCAGCTCGCCGGGTGCCTCGCGAAGCGGATCGGGCGCCGGGACGGTGACGACATGGTGCGGAAGAAGATTGTTGGGGCCGAGGCTCGGCGAGATGGCTGCGGCAGACTGAGTCGTCCCGTGGTAGGCGTTCGCCGTGATGACGAGTCCGGTGGCACCGGTGGCGTGCGAAGCGATACGAAGTGCGAGGTCGACGGCCTCACTGCCCGTACACGCGTAGATGATCTGGCTGAGGTGCGGCGGGAAGAGGTGGAGCAGGCGCTCACTGTAATCGACGACGGAATCCGTGAGGTATCTGGTGTGTGTGTTCAACCGACCCAGTTGTCCGGCCACGGCCGCCTGCACCCGTTCATTCGAGTGACCGACCGCCGGCACGTTGTTGTAGGCATCCAGGTAGTCGAGGTCATCAGCGTCGAAAAGGAGTGCGCCATACCCTCGACTCACCGCGACGGGGCGTTCGTAGAACAGGCGATAGGGAGCTCCGAGAACCTTCTGACGGCGGGCGATGAGCGCCGCCGCGCGCGGTTCGAGCTCGACCCCGGCCGCCGGATCGAAGCTGTTGACCATATGCATCGTGTCGGCAGAATCCATGGCATCCTCCTAGATTGCTATTCAATACTATATATTGGTGACCAATCCGCGCACTTCTTGCTGTGCGCGGTCGAGAGGAAATTCATGACCAGCAGAGACGCCAGCGACGGGTCCGCTTCCGATGCAGTGGATCTGTCGACCGAAGCGGTGGCGGCGCTTGTCGCAACCCACTACGGATCTGCCATCGGGGAGCTGACCCTTCTCGGCGCCGAGAGCTCCACCGTCTGCCGGGCGCAGGCCATCGACGGCTCCGTGATGGCCGTGAAGATCTTCTGGGATCGCGCCGACTCGGCAGAGACGATCCGCTGGCAACATGAGGTCGTCTCGAGACTGGCGGAGTCCGGATTGCCGGTGGCTCGACCGATTCGAGCCGTGGACGGTGCGCTCACCGCAGTGGGGGAGGTCGATGGACGCCCTGTCCTGCTCCAGGCCTCGGAATGGCTGGTCGGAACCCCTCTCGAAGACGCTCCACCCACCACCCCCCTCCTGCGCGAGGTCGGGCGAACGGCCGCTCGGCTGCACGGCGCCCTGTTGAGAGAGAAAGCGCCGGCCGGGCTCCCCGTGCACGATTGGGAGATCACGCGCTCGCGCTCCACTATCGATGCGGCAGTGAGAGAAATCCGGTACGCCTCCGAGCATCGCTTCCCGACCGCCGAGGGATTCCCTTCGGTCGAACGCCTGCTTGCCGTCGCCGACGACGTGTGCCGCCTCCTCCGAGACTGCGTCGAACCTCTCTTGGCAACCCTCCCCAGGGCCGTGGTGCACCATGACCTGCACGATTCGAACCTGCTCGTCGGCTCGCTTCAGGACCCAGCCAGAGTGGTGGGGATACTCGACTTCGGGGACATGCTCGAGAGCGTACGGATCTCGGAGCCGATCATCGCGGCAGCGTACGCAGCCCGCAACAGCCGAGAACCCCTTGCCGCAGTGAGGGAGGTGCTCACCGGATGGTCGGAGTCCGTGCCCGTCACGGCAGCCGAGTCCACGGTCGTTCTTCCGCTGGCCGCTGCGCGACTCACCGCGAACGCCGCCGTCTGGAGTTCGCGACTCGGCTCGTCTCGGGCCGCGTATGCCGCCGCCCGCATGCGTGGTTCTGTCCGGACAGCCGAACTCCTCCTGCACGGGCTGGACGAGCGGGCTCCCCACCCGGCCTAGTCTGGAGTCGTGCAAGAACCGGTGACGCTTCAGGACATTGCCGACCGGGTCGGCGTCGCTCGCGGCACCGTGTCTTCGGCCCTCAGCGGGAAGGGCCGCATATCGGCCGAGACCAGAGACCGCATCCGCGCGACGGCCGAGGAGCTCGGGTACGTGGCGAATACGGTCGCCCGGAACCTCCGCGTGTCCCGTTCGGGATCCATCGGTCTGCACGTGCCCGACGACCCCCTCAGCTACCCGTTCTACATGGCCGTCGTGTACGGAGTGGTGACCAGGGCGCAGGAGGAGGGGATCCTGGTCACCGTCGTACCGAAGTCCATCAGCAACGACACACGCTTCGAGGATCACCTCGACGGCTTCATCGTCATCGACCCGCACGACGGCGACGAGATGGCAGCCCGACTGCTCCGGGGTCGGCGACCGGTCGTGAGCGGCGAGGCGCCGCCGGCCGATGTTCCCGCGCCCGCCGCCATCGTGACGTCGGACAACCACGCTGGGGCGACCGAACTGGTGCGGCATCTCGTCGACCGGGGTGCGCGATCCGTTCTCGGCGTCATCGCCCCGCCGGTTGCCGCGTGGTCGCGGGAGGTCGCCGCGGGCTTCCACCTCGCCGTCGAAGACTCCGGCATCCGGAGTACGACGATCATCCTCGGCCCCGACGTCGGTCCTGAGCAGATCAGCGAACAGATCGCAGCAGCCGTGACAGACGATGTGGATGCTGTTCTCTGCGCGGCCGAGGGGACCGCTCTGATCGCCCTGCAGACCCTCACGAAGATGGGCAGACGGGTCGGAGTCGATATTTTGCTGGCGAGCTGGCCCGACAGCCTCGCCCTCTCTGCCACCATTCCGTCGGTCTCATCCATCGATCTGAGAGCACGCGCCATCGGGGCGGCCTGCGTCGAGGCGTTGATCGAGGCGATAGAGGAGGCCGCCAACACCTCCGCGAACGCGCCCACCTCGACGAGAACCATCCACGTTCCCTACGAGCTGGTGCTGCGGGATTCGACCCGCCGACTGACCGGCAGGTGAATCCGGGGAAAAGTGGTGCTGGTGTTTCCAGCCGAACACATGCATAATCGATTTTGCATCGGCGCACTGCGCCCTGTGCCTCAGCCCTTCTCCGGCTGGCGTCCGCGTTTGCAAAGGAGCAAGACATGCCGACCACCTCCGCGGAATCCCCGACCACGGCGATTCCCGACAGCACCACCGCACGCACAGCACTCCGCAGCAACGCTCTCGGAGTCAGTTCCCTCGTCTTCATCGTCATCTCGGCCGCCGCCCCCCTCACGGTCATCGCCGGCATCGGCCCCCTGGCCATCCTGATCGGCGGCATCGGTGCACCGTTGGCGTACCTGATCGCCGGGCTCGTCCTCGCGATCTTCGCCGTTGCCTTCATGGCGATGACCCGGCACATCAGAGCCCTCGGCGGGTTCTACACGTACATCGCTGAATCGCTCGGCAAGGTTCTGGGTCTCGGAGCCTCGACCCTCGCCTGGTTCTCGTACAACGCGCTCCAGATCGGGCTCTACGGGCTCTTCGGTGTACAGGCCAATGGGCTGATCAAGATCGTGTCGGGCGTCGATGTGCCCTGGTGGCTGCTCGCCGCGCTCTGCATCGCGGCCGTCTATGTCGTCGCCTCCCGGGGAGTCGACGTGGGCGCGCGACTGCTCGCGGTCCTCCTTTCGGCCGAGACGCTGATTCTGCTCATCTTCGCCGTCGCGGTCTTCGCGCAGCACGGCGCAGCCGGCATCACCTTCGGTTCGTTCGACCCCGCCACGCTGATGAACCCAGGGATGCTCGCCATCCTCGGGTTCGCCTTCGCCGCCTTCATGGGCTTCGAATCGACCGTTCTCTACCGCGCCGAGGCTCGCCGACCCGACATCACCATTCCCCGCGCCACGTACATCTCCGTCATCTTCATGGGACTGTTCTACGCTTTCATCATCTGGGCGATCATCATCGCGCTGGGTGAAGCGAACGCCGTCGCCGGTGCCGCCGATGACTCCGCGACCCTCGTCTTCCGGCTGGCCGCCCAGTATCTCGGCCCCTGGGCTGAGATCACCATGTACGTGTTGGTCGTGACGAGCGTCTTCGCAGCCCAGCTCGCGTTTCACAACGCCATCAATCGCTACTCCTTCGCTCTGGCACGCGATGGCGTGTTCCCCCGGGCGCTCTTCCGCACCGGTGCGACGACAGGAGCTCCCTGGCCGGCCGGGCTCGTGCAGACCGTGCTCGCCGCGGTCGTGGTCGGGCTCTTCGCCGCGGTGGGGGCAGACCCCTACCTGCAGCTCGTGCTGTGGGTGAATGGGCCGGGCGCCATCGGCATCGTTGCTCTGCAGGCCCTGACCTCGGTCGCGGTCGTCGTGTTCTTCGTCCGCCATCGCAACATAGCGCGTGCCTGGTACGTCCTTCCCGCAGCCGTCCTCAGTGCCCTCGCGATGCTCGCTCTGCTGACGGCCCTCATCGGAACACTCGACCTGCTCACGGCAGCGGGGCCGGTCGTCAACACCATCCTCATCTCCGCCGTCACCGCTTCGTTCATCATCGGCGCCGTGCTCGCGTCGGTGTGGCGGCGAACCCGTCCGTCCGTCTACGCCCGCATCGGCGGCACTGAGGAGATCGCTTCATGACAACATTCGCACCGGCCGACATCGTCATCTTCGGCTCGATCATCACGCCCGAAACCCTTGCTGGCGGTGCGCGGGCCGGCTACGTCGCGGTACGTGACGGAATCATCGTCGGAGTCGGCGAGCGCTCGATGGGCGCCGCCCCCGCAGCATCCGCCAGGCGGGTGATCGACCTCGGATCCGCTTCCGTGACCTCCGGTCTGGTGGATGCCCACATCCACCCCATTGCCGGCTACGAAATGACGCGTGGTGTCGATCTCACCGGAATCCGCACCTGGGACGGGGTGCGCGACGCTCTCCGCGCGGAGGTGGCCGAACACCCGGACGGCTGGGTGGCCGGCTGGGGCTTCGACCCGACGGCATTCGAGGGACGCGCCTGGTCGAATGACATCCTCGACGGTATCGCGGATGATCGACTGCTGCAGTTCACGTTCTTCGATGCGCACGCCTCGCTCGTGTCGCAGCCCGTTCTGGACCTCGTCGGCATCACAGGTGCCGAGACGTTCGCCGACGCCGGTTCGGTCGGACTCCGGCCGTCGGGGAAACCGAGCGGGGTGTTGTACGAGAACTCGGCCCAGGGACTGGTGCATTCGTTCATCCCCGAGGTGTCGCGCGAGGATCGCGTGGAGGCCCTGCGCACCCTGTTCGACGGCATGGCAGAAACCGGCCTGACCTCCGGCCAGATGCTGGACTTCGCCTTGCCCGACAGTCTGGACATCCTCGACGACCTGGAGAACAGCAGCGACCTGTCGATCCGGCTGCGAGTCTCGCCGTGGCTGCAGCCGGGCGCCGGCCAGGCACGGCTCGAGGAACTGCTTCAGATGCAGGGACGGCACGGCCGACGATGGCACGTGCGCGGGGTGAAGCTGATCATCGACGGAACGATCGACAACAGCACGGCCTGGCTGTTCGAACCCGACAGCCAGGGCCGCTCGACCTCGTCGCTCTGGCTCCACCCCGACGAGTACGTCCGGGCGCTCTCGTACTTCGACTCCCACGGAGTACCGACGACCACGCATGCCATCGGAGACAAAGGCGTATCGTTCGTGGCCAGGGCGATCCGCGACAACACCGCCGGCGTGCTCACCCACCGCATCGAACACATCGAGACTCTCCCCGACGACGTTCTGGCCGAGATCGCGGAATCCCACGCCTCGACGAGCATGCAACCGACCCACTGCACACACTTCGTGCGCGCTGACGGCACCGACAACTGGTCGGAGCGTCTCGGGCCCGAACGGGCAGCGCGAGGATGGCGCATCCGGGACCTGCGCGACAACGGCATCACCGTCGCCCTCGGTTCCGACTGGCCGATCGCCCCCTACGACCCGAAAGCGATCATGGTCTCAGCGCGGCTCCGCCGGGTTGCCGGCAGTCCGGAAGCCGAGCCGGTCGGAGCCGACCAGACGATCTCCGCGGCGCGGGCGCTGGAGGGGTACACGTCACAGTACTGGCAATCGGTGGGCGAGCCGGGTGGTCAGATCGTCGAGGGCGCTCGCGCCGATCTCGCAGCCTTCGATCGGGATCCTCTCGGCGACGCCGATGCCTTCGCCGAGGCGGCCGTCCTGCTCACGATGATCGACGGAGAGATCGTGGTCGACCACACATGACCCCCACGTCGATGACCGTTCCGCCCGTGCCGTCGCTCACCCGGTGCTTCGACGTGGTGGTGCACCTGGGCCCGATCGAGGATCACGGCCCGACGCGGGTCGGTCATCGACGTGTGGTGCCGATCTCCGGCGGTGAGATCACCGGCGACATCGAGGCGACAGTGCTTCCCGGGGGCGCCGACTGGCAGGTGGTGCGCCCCGACGGCACCGTCGAACTGGATGCGCGCTACTCTGCCAGAACGCGAGGTGGAGGGTTGGTCCTCATCCACGCTGCCGGCGTTCGAACCGGCACGCCGAAGACACTCCAGGCCCTCCTCGACGGATCGGAGGTCGCCCCGGACTCGTACTACTTCCGCACCCAGATCACGCTCGAATGCGCTCACGACCCGGAACTGGAGAGACGACTCTTCATCGGTTCGTGTCTTCGAACGCGAGACGCCGTGCGGTACGTCGCCTACCGGGTCGACTAAGACCGCCCCGTCACTCGGGAGCCGAGTACGTTCGCTCTCCCCGGCGCCAGGTCCCTCGCACCCGCGCCTCCGTGATGCGCTCGGGCGCGACCTCCCGGATGTCCCGGTCCAGCCAGACCAGGTCGGCGCGGAAGCCTGCCCCCAAGGCACCTCGTGTCTTCTCGTCTCCTGCCTGATAGGCGACGCCGGCTGTGGCGGCATCCAGCGCGTGGTGCACACTGATGCGCTCTGCGGGATACCACCCCTCCGACGGCTGTCCCTCCGCGTTCTGGCGCGTCACCGCTGTCTGGATGCCGGAGATGACGTCGGGAGCGGCCACAGGCCAGTCGCTGCCGAAGCTGATTCGCGCTCCGGCCTGCAGGGCTGACCGGATGCGGTACTGGAGTTCTCTTTCTGCACCCAGTCGAGGCAGGGTCAGTTTCGCCATCACATCGTCGAGGGCCGCCCACTGCGGCTGGAAACAGATCGTCACGTCGAGAGACGCAAGACGGGCAAGGTCCTCGGGATCGATCACCTGGGCATGCGCGATGGTGAGTCGTCTCCCTCGGCGGAGGCTCTCGCGGATGGCCTCCGCAGCGTCGATGGCGCTGCGGACCGCAGCGTCCCCGATGGCGTGGAGGTGCACATCGAACCCGGCACGATCGCACTCGACGACGGCGTCGACGAGCCGTTCCGGAGGCCAGTTGGCGATGCCCCTGTGCGAGGCATCGTGGTAGCACTCGAGCATCTGGGCCGTGTGGGTCTCAATGATTCCGTCGACGAAGAACTTGATCGTCCGTGCGGTGAGGCCCTCCACGTCGTCGAACGAACGGGCGGCCGCGACGATGGCGCCCAGCTGGCCGGGCCAGAGACCCGGGTCGGCTCGAAGGGCGAGGTCGAAATCGACGGACAGTCTCTCCGACCGGCCGGCGGCGATCCAGGCCGGAATCTGGTCGAGCTCCGTCCACGCTTCCTGCGCCCAGGCGATCCCGCGTTCGGCGAGGCGTTCACTGGCCCACACGATCGACTCCACGTCGTCTTCGATTCTCGGCTGCGGAGCGCGACCGAGAACCAGATCGATGGCGGGGCGCTCGATGAGAGTACCCAGCGGCGAACCATCCGGCCGGCGAGCGATCCGACCGGAAGCGGGATCTGCGGTGGCCGACGTGATTCCCGCCGCCTCCAGGGCAGCGGTGTTGACCCAGACCGTGTGGTAGTCCCACGAGTGGAGGACGATGGGCCGGTCCCGGTCTGCCGCGTCGAGCCATCGCGCATCGAACAGGCCGCCGTCGACGATGGTGGCATCGTAGCTTCCACCGATCAGCCAGGGCTGCCAAGAGTTCTCCGACCAGTCCGCGACCCGGCGCACGATCTCGTTCACACTGGCCGCATCACGCAGCTGTGGCCCCGCCAGTTCCCGGCCTGCGAGAAGCGGATGAACGTGGCCGTCGCCGAACGCAGGGAGAAGAAGACCGCCTTCGAGATCGATGGTGACAGCTTCTGCCGGGACGTGCGTACCCGCCTCAGCGACCACTCCGTCGACCACGAGCAGTTCATCTGCAGTGTCGGTCGTACTGTCCAAGCGGATCGTTCCGCCGTAGAACAACACAGCACTCATGTTGCCTCCTCGAGTTCGGGGTGCCGTAAAACATACGGTGTTTGTTTATTTTAGGGCCGCCTCACAGAAGGAAACCCCGAATGGAGAGTCGCCCCGCTAGAGCGCCCTGAGTTCCAGAAGCCCCCGCACGAGCCCTCGCAGTCCGAGCTCGAACGCCGGTCCGGCGACCGGGTCGTTCTGATCGACTGCCTTCAGGGCACTGAACGCACGGAAGAAGGCAGGGAACTCGGCCTCCTGGCCCCGTGGGTTGAACAGGACGGTCGGGCCGGACATGTCGAGGACCGATCCGAGGATGAACGATTCGAGGGCAGTGAGAACGGGAAGGATGTCAGAATCAGCCCAACCCGCTCGGTTCGCCGCAAGGGTGAACTGTTCGTACACCCTCAGGATGACAGGCGAGGTGGAGACCTGTGATGTCAGCAGAGGGATGACCCGGGGATGGGCGGCGAACGCCGACCGGTAGGAGTGCGCCCACGAGATGACTGCATCTGCCCAGGGCTCTGTGACGAAGGCCTCCCCGTCGATGCTGGCAGAAATGATGCCCCGGATCTCCTCGATCACGTCGACACGACTCTCCACGTGGTTGTAGAGCGACGAGGGGTTGACGTCGAGATCTCGGGCGATCCGGCGCATCACCAGGGCATCCGGCCCCTCGCGGTCGACGAGCCGCAGCGCCGTCTCCACGATGAGCGCACGGGAGAGCAGCGGTTCGCTCGGTCTTCCCACTGGTCGATTCCCTTCGGCGCCGCACGACTACACGGCTGTCACCGTCGCTGCGGAAGCGCCGGAGAGCCTTCGCTCCGCTCTACATCTTCCACCTTTTCCACTGCCCGCTTTCCGAGTTTCGCCCACGACGACCGGATCACCCGCTGGATCGACGAGTCCAGGGCGACGGCGAGGATGAGCGTTGCTCCGACAAGCACCGTCTGGAGGAACGGCGACGCCTGGAGGAAGACGAGCCCGGTTCGCAGCACGCGGAAGAACAGCAGCCCCGCGACGATCCCACTGATCCGCCCGACTCCACCCTCGAACGCCACACCACCGAGCAGAACGACGGTCAGAGCGTCGAGTTCCATCCCGACGCCGATCGTCGGGCTGGCGGACTGCACCTTGGCGGCCAGCATGATGCCGGCGAAGGCGGCCACGACACCCGACATGACGAAGAGGATGAACCGGGTGCGGGGGACATTCACTCCCATCAGCCGCGAGGCACGCTGGCTGCCGCCGACCGCGAGGATCTGCTTGCCGAACGTGGTCCGGTTCAACAGGTACCAGGCAGCGACGATCGCCACGACGAGGATGACGATCTGCACGGGCACCGGGCCGACGGCGGCGGTTCCGATCTCTCGGAAGGAATCGGGGAGTTCGCTCCGCGGCACGGTCTTGCCACCGGAGACGAGCATGGCCAGACCGCCCCAGACACTCAGCGCACCCAGGGTGACGACGAACGAGTTGAGGCCGAGATACGAGACCAGGAAACCATTGAGACAGCCCGCCACAAGCCCGACGAACAGCCCGGCGGCGATGCCGAGCACAGTCGATCCTGTCGACGACATGACGAGGCCGGCGGTCACAGCAGACGCAGAAGCGACCGAGCCGACCGACAGGTCGATCGTGCCCGACATCACCAGGAAGCCCAGCGCGAGAGCCACCAGACCCAGCTCAGAAGCCTGCGTCAGGATGTTCTGGCCGTTGTTCAGGGAGAGGAAGTTAGGGTTCAGCACGGTGAAGAGGATGATCAGCGCAAGCAGAGCAATGAATATGCCATTGCGCGCAAGGAAGATCTTGACGTTTCCGAGGTTCATTCGTTCGCTGCTTTCGGTGTGGGTTCTGTCGGGGCTGCAAGCGCGAGCAGGGCGCTGAGGAGGTCTTCGTTGAACTCAGGAGTGCGGGGCACTGAGGTGGTGCGCTCGCCGACCACCACGTAGCTGCGGTCGCACATACTGGCGATCTCGTCTGATTCGGCCGAACAGACCAGCACAGCGGCACCCGCAGCGGCCGCGGCTCGCACAGCATCGACGATGTCGAGACGCGCACCCACGTCGACTCCCTGGGTGGGCTGGGCCATCACCAGAACGTCTGGGGGACTCGGGTACATCCATCGCGCCAGCAGATGCTTCTGCCGGTTCCCGCCGCTGTACTGCGAGATCTCGGCACGCGCGTCCGGGCCGAGGATGTTCAGTTCGCGCCTGGCGCGATCGTAGATCTCCCCGCCCGTTCTCGGGGTGACCCACCAGGAGGAACCGACGCCGTGACCGAACCACGGCAACAGGACGTTGTCGATGGCGCTCTGGCCACCGAGCAGCCCGTCCGTGTCCCGATCCGGCGGCACGCTGTGCACACGGCGCCGCAGCGCCGTCCGGGGCGAATCGATCTCGACCTCCGTTCCGTCGAGCACACACAGGATCGGAGTGTCCGCGCCACCGAGACGGGCCGCGAGGTCGAACTGCTCCCCTCCCGCCATGCCGAACACGCCCACCACCTCCCCCGCTCGTGCGCTGACTCCGTAGGAGGGGACGGCAATGCGTTCGGCACCCGGCTTGCTGTAGGCGAGATTCACTTCCCGGAGGTCCGGCACGAGCGCCTCGGCGATCGTCGCGGGAGTGAACTCCGAGGTGGGCCGGTCGACGGCCAGCCTCCCCCCGCGAAGCACGATCGCACGGGTGCAGATGTCCAGGATGTCCGGCAGCCGATGCGAGACGTACACCACCGCAACGCCCTCAGCCGCCAGGCGCCTGATCAGACCGTGCAACGCTACGGTCTCCCTCTTGCCGAGCGCTGCGGTCGGCTCATCCAGGAGCAGCAGGCGCATGTCGCTGCCCAGCATGCCACGGGCGAGGTCGACGAGCTGGCGCTGGCCGAGGCTCAGGGCGGCCACGGGCAGGTCGAGGTCGGCGCTCGAACCGACCCGATCGAGCGCCTCCTGAGCGCGAATCCGCAATTCTCTGCGGGTGCCCCCCGGGCGCGCGAGGAACAGATTGTCGAACACCGTCAGGTTCGGCACGAGTGCCGGTTCCTGGTGGATGACGGTGATCCCCCGGGCGGCCGCCCCGGCGGGCGTGATGACCGGGCCGAGTACCGCGCCGTCGAGCAGCACCGATCCGCTGCTGGCGGGGATGACGCCGGAGACCACGTTGAAGAGGGTCGTCTTGCCGGCGCCGTTGTGGCCGAGCAGACCGACGATCTCCCCCGGAGCGATGGCGATGTCGACGTCTGCGAGCGCCGTCGTGGCTCCGAACTCCACGGTCAGGCCGATGAGTTCGAGCCGGGGCGGAGCGCCCTGGCCGACACGGGCGGTGTCGGCCAGGGCTGAAGAAGGACTCACTGGTTGGCCAGAAGGAATGACTCCGCGTTCTCCGGGGTCACCTGAGTGGAACTGATCGTCACATCTTTCAGCGGCTTGCCGTCCGCCGCGTCGATGAGCATCTGGGCATTCGCCTCACCGAGCTGACGCGCGGGAAGAATGTAGACCAGCCGCCAGAACGACTGCGGGTCCTTAACGATGTTGAGGATGTCGTCGGTTGCATCGACGTTGCCGAGGAGCACGTCAGAGGCGTGAGGGTCGACGCCCGAATCGATGAGCGCCTGGTACGCACCGAGAGCCGGATCGTTGCCCATCGACAACCAGACCTTGGTGTTGGGCTGGGCGGTGAGCTGGTTCTGCACCGCTGCGTAACCGTCGTCGAGGCTGATCACCGAGCTCTCATTGAGGGAGACATTCGCTCCAGCAGCCTGGAGTCCCTCCACGATGCCCTCGGTTCGCTCGCGGCCGAGGTCGGTGTCGCGGTAGCCGAGCAGAGCGACCGGAACAGGGGTGCCGGAGCCGTACTTCTCGACGATCCACTTGCCCGCATCAGTGCCGAGCCGGAGACCATCGGCGTGGTTGTCGATGAGCACGCTGGCAGTGGTGCCCTCCCAGGCGCTGGCGTAGCCGAGCACGGGGATGCCGGCGGCGTCGGCCTGACCGGTGACGGCGACGGTGGAGTCGGACTGCACGGGGTAACCCATGATGGCCTTGACGTCGCCACGGGCGACCCAGGATTCCCAGTCACTGACTTGGGTCTGGATCTTCCACGCCGGGTCGTCGACCAGGAACTGGTAGCCCGCGGTCTCCACCATCGGCTTCATGAAGGTGAGCATGTCGTTCCAGATCTGGATGTCGAGGCCACCGAAGCTCATGGCGACCGCGCCCTTACCGGAGCCGACGCTGGCGTCGGTGGTGGTCGCGGTGCTGCCTGCTTGGCTCGAGCACCCCGTGGCGAGCAGAACGATGCCGCTGATGACGGCTGCTGCTCGGAGCAGGTTTCGGGATTTCACAGTGATTCCTCCTGGTGTCGTGGCTGTTTCGTGTGGGTGTTGATTGGATAACATACAGTGTTTGTTTTTCCGGAAACAAGCATGGATGTTACGATCTGGTTTCACATAACAAACACTGTTGGCTTTAGCCGCGGTGCAGTGAGGGGATCAGCGTGAAAACAGAGAGCCCGACGAGCACGGTCGACCCGAAACAGAAGGCCGACGTCCTGCTGGTGGCTACCGCGATCGAGACCTTCGCCGCCGTCGATGCGCCCAGCTCCGACGGACACAGCCGGCCCACGGCGCTGCCGACGGCGTGCGCCATCGTGGCCGGCCGCGTGTTGGCAGTGGGCGATGAGGCCTCCCTCTCGGGACTCGTCGGCCCCGACACCGTCGTTCAGCGTTTCGATGGCGTCATCTTCCCCGGGCTCACCGATGCCCACATCCACCCCGTCTGGGGTGCTCTCGGACTCGCCCGTGGCGTCGATCTGACCGATGTCGGCCCCCTCTCCCGGGTCGTGGACACTGTCGAGCGCTACGCTGCCACCCTCGGTCCGGCGGAATGGGTGCTGGGATATGGGCTCGATCCCAATGTCTTCACGGGCCACATCGGCGGCGAATCCCTGTCGATGGGCGAATTGGAGCACCGGCCGGTGATGCTGCGGATGAGAGATGTGCATTCCGTTGTGGCGAACGCCGAGGCGATCCGCGCGGCTGGCATCACCGGAACCGAGACGTTCGACGACCGATCGTCGATACCGACAGGCGTCGAGGGCCGGCCGACCGGACACCTCCTCGAGCTGAGCGCGATGGCTCTCCTGGAGGCGGCCATTCCCCTGCAATCGACAGAGACGCAGGCCGACAACGTCTTCTCGGTCTTCGAGGAGATGGCCTCCCGGGGTCTCACGGGAGGCCACATGATGGACTTCTTCGACCCGGCCCTCGCTGTGCTGACACGAATCGAACAGACCCGCGAGCTGCCGATCCGCCTGCGCTGCTCACCGATGTGCCCGCCCGACTCGCCCCGCAGAGTCTGGGAGGAGATCGCCGAACAGCAGGGTACAGGCGGGCGGCGGTGGCACATCGAGGGGGTCAAGTTCATGATCGATGGCACTGTGGACGGCGGGACCGCGTGGCTCGACACCCCAGATGCTTTCGGCGAGAGCACCAGCTCGATCTGGACCGACACCGACCTCTACAGAGAGGCGATCAGGTACTTCATCTCCAAGGGCATCCCCACCGCCACCCACGCCATCGGCGAAGCAGGCGTGCGGTTCGCGCTCGAGACTCTCCGCGACGCGGGGGCGTCGTCGTCAGGCGTACCGCATCGCATCGAGCACATCGAAACCGTGCCCGACGACGTGGTGGACCTCTTCGCGGCCGTCGGGGCCATCGCGAGCATGCAGCCCATCCACGGCACCCACCACACGCGTGCAGACCGCAGCGACAACTGGTCGGTGCGGGTGGGGCCCGAGCGCGCAGCCCACGGGTGGAGGTGCCGAGACCTGCGGGACCGCGGCATCCCGCTGGCTCTCGGCTCGGACTGGCCTGTCACACCGGTCGACCCTCGGGCCATGATGGCCGATGCCCAGCTCCGGCGACCTGTCGCCTCACCCGAGATCGATCCGGTGCAGCCGGAACAGGCACTCACCGTCCGGATGGCGTACGAAGGCTATACGACCCATGCGGCGCTGGCAGCCGGTCACGAGAATCGCCAGGGCCGTATCCTGCCCGGCTTCGACGCGGACTTCACGATCTTCGAATCCCACCCGTTCAGCCTGTCCCCCGAGGCCCAGGCAACCAATCGCATAGTCGCGACCTGTCTGGCAGGTGAGCTCCGCCTGGCACCCTGACGCCGCCCGCGGGCAGACCTGCGCTACGGTCGTACGAGACCTACGCATTCGACGTCCAGGCGAGAGGGGATCCATGGCCGGCACCGACCCTGAAGCAGTGCAGCCCGACGATGGGCTCGATGCGATAGACCGCTCGCTGATCGTGGCTCTGCAGGCAGATGGGCGCCTGACCTACGCCGAACTCGGCGCGGAAGTCGGGCTCTCCGCGGGCGGCGCTCGACTTCGCGTCCGCCGGCTCGAGGAGCGTGGAATCGTGCAGGTCGTCGGAGTCACCGACCCCCTCAAGCTGGGTTACGAGCGCATGGCGATGCTCCACCTGTCGGTCGAGGGCGACGTCCAGAGGGTCGCCGACGAGATCGGCGCGCTCGAAGGAGTCATCTACCTCGTCGTCGGCGCCGGCTCATACGACCTGCTCGTCGAGGTCATCGCCGTGAACGCCGAAGCTCTGCTCGAACTGATCAACGGGCGCATCCGCACGATCCCCGGCGTCTCGCGCTGCGAGACCTTCTCGTACTACAACATCCACACGCACCGGTTCACCTGGGGTCCGCGGTAGCCCGGTCGTCGACGACGTCGGTGAAGCTCAGCGCCGGGGGTTGCCGGCGGAATCCCCGGGTCAGCACGGCCAGGTAGACGATACCGACAGCCATCCAGCTCAGCCCGACGATGAAGGTCGTCTGAGTCAGGGACGTCCACAACCACACGGTGAGCCCGAATCCGACCAGCGGCACGATCCCGTAGACGACCCAGTCGCGTGCCGTCGCCGCCTCCGCTCGTCCGCCCTTCGGGAAGAGATGGTGGCGGATCACCGAGAGGTTGACCATCGAGAAGGCGACGAGCGCCCCGAACGAGATCATCGAGGCGGCGACATCGAGTGTGATGAACAACGCCAGCAGCGAGACGGTCGAGACGGCGATCGCCGCTCCAAGCGGCGTGCGGAACCGCTTGTGCAACCGCGCGAAGAAGCGAGGGAACACTCCGTCCCGCGCCATCGAGTAGATGATCCTGGACACACTGACCTGCGTGGTGAGTCCCGAGCCGAAAGCGCCCACCACATAGACCGCGACGAAGAACGACGTGAGGAGCGTGCCGCCGACCTTCGCCATCAGGTCCACCCCGGCTGAGTCGAGGTCGACGAACGCCTGGTAGTCGGGAGCCACCAGCGCGCCGATCCACGAGACGACGATGAAGAGGGCGCCGCCGATCAGCGTGGTGAGGACGATGGCACGCGGGATGTCGCGGCGAGGGTTCTTCGCCTCCTCGGACAGGGTCGAGACCGCGTCGAAACCGAGGAACGAGAGGGCAAGCACGGCCGCCCCCGAGAAGATGACCCCCAGACCACCGGAACCGGGCAGGAGCGGGGCCAGCAGACCGGGGGTCTCCGCCGAGGGGTTGCTGAGGAGTTCCTTGATCCCGAGGGCGACGAACACGACGACAAGCAGAACGGACAGAGCGACGATCGCGACGTTGAGCTTGGCCACGAGGGCGATGCCGAGCACGTTGAACAGGAGCACCAGCAGCAGAGCCGCGAGCGCGAAGACCCATCCGGGGATCGCAGGGAACTGGGTGTTGAGGTAGATGCCGATCAGGAGGAAGTTGATCATCGGCAGGAAGAGGTAGTCGAGCATCAGCGTCCAGCCGGTGAGGAATCCGACGTGCCGCCCGAAGCTCCGCTGCGTGTAGGTGTACGCCGATCCGGCCGACGGGAACGCCCGGGACATGAATCCGTAACTGACGGCCGTGAAGAGCATGGCGACCAACGCGACGATGTAGGCCGCCGGCAGGTGGTTGTCGGTCGAGGCGGTCACGATTCCGTAGGTCGTGAAGACGGTGACGGGCGCGAGGTAGGTCAGCCCGAAGAGAAGAAGGGCACCGGGCCCCAGTGCGCGTCTGAGTCGAGGCGTGGGTGCATCGTCCGAATTCTTCACCGAGTTGTCTCCCTGTCGCGGTCCGGTCATGTCGTTCGTGCTTCCTGGATCGTGTTGCCCCCGTCGACGACGATGAGCTGGCCGGTGAGGTACGAGCAGGCCGGGCTGGCGAGGAACGCCACGACGCCGGCGATCTCGTCGGGTCGCCCGGAACGGCCGACCGGCGTGTTCGTGCCGAATCCGATCTCCTCGTCTGTGGCGGACTCTGTGGCGATCCAGCCGGGGGCGACGGCGTTGGCGACGATGCCGTGCGGCGCCAACTCGAGGGCGAGCGCTCTGGTCAGGCCCACAAGGCCTGCCTTGGCCGCGTGGTAGGCGACGTCGCCCGCGAAGGCGGCCACCGGGCCCGAGACGGAGGAGACGGTGACGACGCGCCCGTATCCCCTGCGGGTCATGTCGGCGGCAGCTGCGCGCGAGACCAGGAACGCCGTCGTGAGGTTCCGTTCGATGCCACTGACCCACTGCTCCACGGTGATGTCGAGAATGCCGGCTTGCTCCTGGGGGCTGTTCGAAGCGGTCATCCCTGCGTTGTTGACGAGGATGTCCACCCCGCCGAACCGGCGGACCGTCTCCTGCACCAGCAACTCGGCCTGCAGAGGGTCGGTGAGGTCGCCCACGAATGCTCCGCTCCGGATGCCGCGGCTCTCCAGCTCCGCCTGACGATCGAGCACTCGGGTTCCGTGACCTGCGACGACGACGGCCGCACCCGCCAGACCCAGCGCCACAGCCGAGGCGAAACCGATCCCGTGCGCGCTCCCCGCTCCGGTCACGATCGCCGTCTGCCCGGCCAGTACTCCCCCGGCGGCAGGCTCCTCCCGGTGCTGCATCACCGCCCGCTTCGCGCGGTGAGGATCCGGTCGAGCGCCTCGACGAAGAAGTCGACGCTCTCGATCGTGATGTTCAGGGGCGGCTTGATCTTGAGCACGTTCTTGTAGTCACCGGTCGGCTGCACGATGCAGCCCGCCCGGAGCAGCTCCTCGCAGATCTCCGACGCCTCGAGAGTCGCCGGCTCCAACAGGACGCGGTCCCGCACGAGCTCGACACCCAGGTACAGGCCCAGGCCATGGACGGCGCCGATGATGTCGTGGCGTTCCTGGAGCGCGACGAGTTTCGCCTTCAGGTCACCGCCGACGATCCGCGCATTCTCCTGCAGGCCTTCCTCCTGCAGGATGTCGAGCACGGCAAGTCCGACGATGCAACTGACCGGGCTGCCTCCGGCGGAGGAGAACATACTGCCCTCTTCGGCGAACTTCTCAGCGATGTCCCGTCGGGTGATGACGGCGCCGAGCGGCTGCCCGTTGCCCATCCCCTTCGCGATGGTGATGATGTCCGGTGTCACGCCCTGCTGTTCGGCGCCCCAGAAGAACTCGCCGAGGCGGCCGTACCCGACCTGCACTTCGTCGGAGATCGTGAGCGCACCGCGGGCTCTCACCCTGTCGAAGACGCTCGCCAGATACCCGTCCGGCAGCAGCACGCCGCCGGCGTTGCCGAAGACAGGTTCGCCGATGAAGGCCGCCAGGCCCACGCCGTCTCTGTCGAGAGCATCGAGTTGGGCATCGAGATCCGCGAGATGGTGGACCACAGCATCGGCACCGCGATACTTTCCGCGGAAGGGATGGGGCGCATCCATCACCTGCACCCAGTCGGGCCGGGTCTCCAGCGCGCGGGGATTGTCCCCGATCGACGACGAGACCGCGTCGGCTCCCACCGTCCACCCGTGGTACGCCTCTTTGAACGCGAGCACAGCGTCGTTCCCGGTGTATGCCTTGGCCAACCGCAACGCCAGATCGACAGCCTCGCTCCCGCTGTTGACCAGGAAGACGGTGTCCAGCCCGTCTGGCGCCAGGGCGACGAGCCGTTCGGTGAAGCGCGGCAGCACGCCGTAGTTGAAACGGGAGTTGGTGTTCAACAGCGACCACTGGTTGCTGACGGCTTCGACCAGCCGCGGATGAGCGTGGCCCGTCAGAGCGACGTTGTTCACCAGGTCGACGTAGCACTGTGCGTGAACGTCGATGAGGTGTTCCCGCCACCCGCGTTCCATCTCCGGAGGTTCTCGGTAGTAGTGCTCCTGAACCTCGGCGAACGTGGCGAGTCGCCGGTGCAGCACGTCTTCGCTCCGCAGTTCGGGGGCGGAGAGCTCGATGCCGAAGAGCGGAGAGGGGTCTGGGCAGACACGCAGCCAGATCTCGGCCTCTGACGGCGTGGCGAAGAACTTCGGGCGCACTCCGGCGATGCGCGTCACCTGGACCGTGACATGCACGCGGGCATCGGGCCGAGCCGGATCCCGCCGCGCCACCCCGAGGCGATCGCCCGCGGCGAGGTGGCCCGCTGCAGCGGGGTCGAGTCCGGTGAACCAGATCTCGTATCCGGCCGCCTCCAGAACCAGCGCATCCCCCTCCATCCGGCTGGCGCCGTCCACCGGCGCGGTGAAGACCGTTCCGGGTGCCGGCACGAGTTCCACGCCCAACGCGAGCGTCGCCGTCTCCTCGGTCTGGTGAGGCGTCGCTCGCGTCAGCCGGTACTCGCCGTAGCGCATGACTGCGGTTCCGGATGTCGCGGAGGTGCGCGCTGCGAGAACGGCCTCAGCATCGTGCTCCAGCCAGATCCCGTCCCGGAGTTCCGGGTTGACGACGGAGAGGTCGAGAACGGAGAGCGGCGCGGCCGCTAGCAGAAGCGCGGCAGGGCGGTCGATGGCGGCGCGACTGGCGAGGCGGACGCGAGCCTGGATCAGCGCGCGCATCACCCCGGAGTCCTGCGCCGCAGCGACGTCGAAGGCGATCCATTCGTGGTCGCGGTTCTCCGAGGCGTAGTGGTTCGCATCATCGACGGCGACCTGCTGCTCTCCGCTGACGACGAGTACAGCGGCTCTGAGCACAATCAGGTCCCACAGAGCGGCGAGTTCATCGTCGGTCAGCGGTGTGTGCCTGACGAAGGCGTCGATCGTCTCGAGGATGATCAGCGGTGTCCGCGGGTTGTGATGGAGGATGGAGGCGCACGTCACGGCGAGTTCGGCGACGACCCAACTGTCGGCAACGTCGCCGAAGTCGATGACACCGAGCCCGGCACCGTGTTTCATCACGACGTTGTCATCGGTGATGTCACCGTGGATGGGCTGCGACCTGAGCTTGACCGTCAACAGTTGCAGCGCCGCCTGGGCTGTCGCCACGGCCGAACGGATGTGCTCGCGGCGCACGGGGTCGGGCACGTGGGGCAGGTACATCTGCACGACGTCGGCCGCGATCCGGAGGTTCCACTGGGTCACCCGCTCCGTACCGGGATGCACGAAGCCGTCCAGTGCCGCCGCGAGACGACCGGCGGTGTCCCCCAGGGAGCGGGCCTGTTCGACGGAGAAGACGCCACGATCGGTCAGCGGTTCTCCCGGGACGAAGGTGAGAAGTCGCACGTCGAGGTCGACGCCGCCGACGTGCACGGCACGGATGGCAGATCCATCGATCGACGGAATGCTTAGGGGAACGTCGATGCCGGCCTCGTTCACCCGCCTGGCTGCGGCGTCCTGCGCGTCGAGCTCCTGGGTGGAGAAGGCCGGATTGGAGAACTTCAGGAGCCACCGGGACTCACCGTCGTCGATGAGGAAGTTGCGATCCTGCTGACTCCCCAGTTCGCTCGTCCGCCCGGACACACGAAACAGATCCCTGGCAACGACTGTCGCGTCGTGTTCCGTCACAGACGGCCGAGGAAGGGAGGGTGCGGAGAAGAAGTCGTAGTTCGTCATCTGATGGGTTCCAGCCGATCTGAGTGCGGCGTGAGTATTCCCACCCGTCAAGGCGCAATCATTCCATAATATTCAGTTAAATGCGCAAAATACTAATGTTTATTTAGACAATCTTCTATTTTGATGCTCCTCAAAACAACTGCCATGTGGCATGATTGCTGCGGATCCGTTATCAGAACGGGCTCTTTTCGACGGAATGAGTGGAATGAACCCCCTGGAACGGGATGTTGTCGTCATCGGTGCTGGAGTGACGGGGCTCACCGCCGCGCGTCAGTTGCAGCGAGAGGGACTGTCGGTCATCGTGCTGGAAGCCCGAGATCGTGTCGGAGGCCGGCTGTGGACAGACCACAGGGAGGGTCAGCTCTACGAAATCGGCGGCCAGTGGGTCTCACCCGACCAGACCGCTCTCCTGGAGACCCTCGCCGAACTCGACCTCGAGACGTATTCGCGGTATCGCGGGGGCGAGAGCGTCTACATCGGCGCTGACGACGTGCCCCGGCGTTTCACCGGCGACATCTTCCCGGCCGCGGAATCGACGAAGGTCGAAATCGAACGCCTCATCGGTCGGCTCGATGAGATGACGGCGGAGATCGACCCTGCCGCCCCGTGGCAGCACCCCGATGCCGTCGAACTCGACCAGGTGTCCTTCCGAGGCTGGCTCGAACAGCAGACCGGGGACGGTGAGGCGAGGGACAACATCGCCCTCTTCATCGCCGATGCCATGCTCACGAAGCCGGCGCACGCATTCTCCCTCCTGCAGGCACTCCTGATGGCGTCGAGCGCGGGCAGCTTCAGCAATCTGGTCGACGCCGACTTCATCCTCGACAAGCGCGTGGTCGGCGGGTTGCAGCAGGTGCCGCTGGCATTCGCGGCCGAGCTGTCGCCCGACGATCTCCGCCTGGAGCAGCCCGTCCGGCGCATCCGCTGGTCTGCAGCTGCCCTGCCGGCTGACGCTGACGCAGACGAAGTGGTCGAAGTGAGCACGGATGATCTCGTCGTTCGGGCACGCAGGGTGATTGTGGCTCTGCCGCCCACACTCCAGAACCGGATCGAGTACGCACCCAACCTCCCCCGCCTTCGCCAACAGTCGAACCAGCACCAGTCCATGGGCCTCGTGATCAAGGTCCATGCGAGCTACGAGTCACCCTTCTGGCGCGAAGACGGACTCTCGGCGACAGCGTTCAGCCCCTACCAGCTCGTGCACGAGGCCTACGACAACTCCAACTTCGGCGAGACCCGGGGCACCCTCGTCGGATTCATCGCCAGCGAGAAGGCCGACGCCGTTCTCACCCTCCCGGCCGACGAACGAAAGCGCGCCATCCTCGAATCGCTCGCACGCTACTACGGCCCGAAAGCCCTTGACCCCGTCGTCTACTTCGAGAGCGACTGGGCGGCCGAGGAATGGACCCAGGGCGCCTACGCGACGAGCTTCGACCTCGGCGGACTCGCCCGGTACGGAGCTCTCCAGCTCGAACCCGTCGGCCCCCTCCGCTTCGGTTCGAGCGACGTGGCGGCAGCAGGTTACCAGCACGTCGACGGCGCCATCCGCGTCGGACGGCGCCTCGCGGCCGAGACCGTCGAAAGCCTTCGATCGGCCGCGAACCCCAGGTAGTGCAAAGCGGTGTCAGCCAGACGCCATGGCACCTGACGCCGACCGCCCTGCCGAGCTGCAGGCCGACGCCTTCATCGCTACCCGAGCCAGTCCCTGATCGTGGCGGCCACGAGGCCGAGGTCGGATTCGAGCAGGAAGTGTCCGCCGTCGATGAGCTCGATGCGAGCGTCGGGGGCGTCACGGGTGAACGCCCGTGCGCCGGCAGCGTCGAAGATCTCGTCGTTGCGTCCCCAGATCGCAAGGACCGGTACGTGGGAGGTGCGGAGCCAGGCGTGCACTGCCGGGTAGAGGTCCCGGTTCGTGGTGTAGTCGCGGAACAGCGCAAGCTGCACATCGTTCTGTCCGGCTCGCGCGAGGAGCGCGAGGTCGTGCTCCCAGGCGTCGGGGTCGACAGTCGTCGGGTCTGGGACGCCGTGGGTGTACTGCCATTCGACCGCTTCCCGGCCAAGGGCTGGTCGGAGCGCGTCACGCGTCTCGGTGGTGCGTTCGGCGGCGTCGGCCCAGATCGGGTTCCAGAAGCTCGGTACGAAGCCCTCTTCGTAGGCGTTGCCGTTCTGGGAGATGACCCCCACGATGGCGGCGGGGTCGCCGAGGGCGAGGCGCCAACCGATTGGAGCGCCGTAGTCCTGGACGTAGATCGTGTACTTTGCCACCCCGATGGCCCTGAGGAACTGTGCGGTCACGCGGGCAAGAGCTTCGAAGGTGTACTCGAAATCGTCGACCGAGGGGGCGGAGGAGCGCCCGAAGCCGATGTGGTCCGGGGCGATGACGCGGTAGTGGTCGGCCAGCGCCGGGATGAGGTGCCGGAACATGTGGGAGCTGGTCGGGTACCCGTGCAGGAGCAGGAGCACCGGGGCGTCGGCAGGGCCGGCTTCGCGGTAGAAGACATCGAGCCCGTCGACAGAGACGGTGCGGTGGTGGACGGTCGTCATTACTAACCTCTTAAGTTTGATTTACTGGTTAGCACGACGGTAGCATGGACCCATCGCCCGAATGACGAGAGAACGGAGAACGATGCTTCAGGATGAGGAGCTGCTGCTGGCCCTGTTGAACAGTGCGCCTGTCGTCGAGGGCGTGGCGACGGACGGTCTCGAGGGAGCGGCCGGGCGAGACGTTGCGCGCAGCTGGGGCGGGACAGGATCCGCGGACGAACTCGTGCGCATCCGACGTGCGCGGCAGGCACTCCAGACCATCGTCCGCGAGGGTGATCGAGGAACGGTCGCAGAGCTCGCGGGCATCCTCGACACCGCCGTGCGCACGCCACGCGTGACCCCGGATGGCGTGGTCTGGGAACTTCTCATTCCCGACGACCACCGGCTCGCAGCAGGGGCTGTGCTGGCGTGGTCGAGCGTGATCGCCGAGTTCCCGGGTCGCCTCCGCGCTTGCGCCAATGATGAATGCCGCCTGTTTCTCGTCGATCACAGTCGCCCCGGCACCGCGAAGTGGTGCTCCATGGCAGCCTGCGGCAACAGGATGAAGGCACGCACGCACGCACGCCGGGCACGGAGCTGAACCTGATGTTGCCACCACGGAAAGACGCAGGCGCCTCGCATCTGGCGGGCAGACGACTCCCGGACGCCTCCTTGGCCGCGACGGACGGCCGCGACGTCCGGTTGCGGTCCTACGAGGAGGGGCGGTGGGTTCTCTTCGTCTACCCCCGCACGGGCGTGCCGGGACAGGCCGAGCCCGACAACTGGTCGGAGATTCCCGGGGCGAAGGGATGCACCGCGGAGGCCTGCAGCTTCCGGGACAACCTCGATGCATTGACAGAGGCCACATCACGCACACGTTCTTTCCTGTCTTTCCCGTCGAAGAACACGTTTCCGAGGTCGTGCAGTGGTTGTCCGAGAATCCCGCGAGGCAGGTCCACGGCAGCCCTCACAGGCATTAGACAGCCAAGACTGTCGTGTAACTCCCGGCGAGGGTGGCGTTCGTCGGCGTCACTCCGAGGACGATCCGCAGCAGGGGTCAACCGTCACCTCTACGCGTTAGTCGGGGCGGGGGAGCCGACCTCGTCGGCTTGCGCTAGCAGCAAGACGGGCGGTGGGCTCTCGGCATGTCGCGCCCGAGCGCGCGGACAGCTTCCGTGATCCCTGTCTGCCCCTCATTCAGCTCCAGGATCTGCTGGCTGATGGATGCTTCGAGCAACACCGCCTCGAGGACAGCGGCCACGTCATCACGAGATATTCGACCGTGTTCTTCGGCGGGCCCCAGCGAGACCAGATCCGATCCGGAGTCATCCGTCAAGAGGGAGGGACGGAGGATCACCCAGTCGATATGCTGACGGGCCAGGCGCACTTCCGCTCTCTTCTTGACTGCAAAGTAGTGTTCCTCGTCGTCACTCAGTGATCGCTCACGCCACGCTTCAGGCAGAACGGACAAGAGAATCAATCGCGTCCCTGGAGAGCGCTCGACTGCCTCCGCCACGCGGCCGAGGGCGGCGAAGTCGATGTCATCCGTCATGCACTTCGGACCAGCAAGAATGCGAACAGCTGGGATACTCGTCAGCCTCAGTGATGAACGCGCGCTACATCAAGCCTTCACGCGCAGCGCCCGACCACACTGCTATTCTGGTCGGGCGCCACTTGCGGATGTAGTTCAGTGGCAGAACTTCAGCTTCCCAAGCTGATAGCGCGGGTTCGATTCCCGTCATCCGCTCCATCAGTACCATGCACCATCAGAGTCCTCTCAAGGAGGCAGTGTGGCGAGGGGCGACGGGGCACCATTCGGCTGGCAGTGCCTGCGCTGCGGCACCATCGCACGCAGCCCCGAAAAGCCCTGCGCCGCCTGCGCGGCCACGATCTTCGAGTGCGTCGCTCTGCCAGAGCCTGGGGCTCCCCCGAAGTCGTCGCTCAGCGAACGGCTGGCCCGGATGCTGCGAACCAACCGCCCGTGAGCGCCCGGGTCTCGGGTCGGGGCCGTGGGCAAGGATGCCCGGATCTCCGTGTCCGTTCCGCTGCCTGTCAGTCCGAGGAAGCGGCGCGAGCGGCCTCCTCGATGCGCGACCGGTAGGCGGCCCACGAGGCGGCGCTCCGAGTGGGGATGTTCGGATCGGCGGGGCCGTTGCCGAGCCGCCCGTCGATCAGCTCCCGCACGATGTCGGCGTGGCCGGCGTGACGGGCCGTCTCGGCGATCATGTGCACGAGGATCTGGTGGAGGGTCACGGTTCGGCGCTCCGGCTGCCACCACGGGACCGACCCCGTGGAAGCGAGGTCGAGCACCTCGATGGTGGCGTCGGCGTGAGCGGCCGAGAAGTGGTGGAAGTCGAGGATGTCGGCGCTCGACTGAGTGGCGGGAACCCAGAGGTCGGCGTCTTCGAAGGCGTCAGCGAGTGATTCAGCATCCGCGGGCGGCGGGGCTGGCTCGCCTTCCGCCGGAGCGGTGGCCGCCGCCGCGCCAGCGGCATCCAGAGCCGTGATCTGCTCCGCCACGGGATGCGTCGCGGGGCGCTCGAAGACCTCGCCGAAGTAGCCGAGCTGCACGCTCGCCACATGCTTCACGAGGCCGAGCAGGTTGGTTCCGGAGGGTGTCAGCGGGCGCCGCATGTCGTACTCGCTCAGCCCGTCGAGCGTGCCGAGCAGGTCGGCCCGGCGGATGCGGAGGTAGCCGTGCAGGGTCTCTTTCTCGTCCATGCACCCCACTCTGCCAAAGCGTCAGCGCGCTGACGACCCGCGCACCCGATCGCTTTCCCGTCTGCGCACGAAGACCGCGAGAAGGCGGCACAAACGGGGAAGCCGGCGGAACCCGTACCATTGACGCGGCGCTCCGATCCTGCTCGGCGCGCACCGACGCAGAAGGAAACACACGTGACGACACTCCCCCGGCTGGTGGCATTCGACCTCGACGACACTCTCGCCCCCTCGAAATCGCCGCTCGACCCGGCGATGGCGGCACTGCTGATCGAGCTGCTCGACGTCACCGAGGTGTGCATCATCTCAGGTGGCCAGATCGCCCAGTTCCGGATGCAGGTCATCGACAACCTCACCAGCGCCAGCGACACGCAACTCGAGCACCTGCACCTGATGCCGACCTGCGGCACGCAGTACTACCTGCACCAGAACGGCGAGTGGAACCAGATCTACGCCCAGAACCTGACCGACGACGAGAAGGCGCGCGCCCTCGACGCCGTCGAACGCGTCGCCCGGAAGCTCGGCTATTGGGAGACGGAGACGTGGGGCCCGATCCTCGAGGACAGGGGGTCGCAGATCACGTTCTCGGCGCTCGGCCAGGCAGCGCCCGTTGCCGCGAAGACGGCGTGGGACCCGACGGGTGAGAAGAAGAACACCCTCCGCGAAGCGGCGCAGGCCGAGCTCCCCGACCTCGAGGTGCGGGCCGGCGGATCGACGAGCGTCGACATCACCCGCCGGGGCATCGACAAGGCCTACGGCATGACGAAGCTCGCGGATCTCACGGGCATCCCCCTCGACGACATGCTGTTCGTGGGCGACCGGCTCGACGAGAGCGGCAACGACTACCCGGTGAAGGTTCTGGGCGTCGAGTGCGTGGCCGTCGAGGGCTGGCACGACACGGCCGCCTACCTCGGGAAGCTGATCCCGGAGCTCCGGGCCGCGAAGTCGGCCGAGTAGGGGCGCCGGTGGCGAGGTGAACGAGCCGGGCGGCGGGGCGGCGGGTGCAGACGCGCTGCCGCTGACGGATGCCCAGCTCGACCACCTCCGACACGAACTGCACCGGCAACAGAGCGCTCTCCGCACGGAGCTCCGGCGCATGACGGGGTCGCTCGCCGACGTGCGCGAGGCTCGGAGCGACGCCTCGGCCGACGACGAGCACGACCCGGAGGGCCCGACGCTCTCGTCGGAGTGGTCGCGCATCGCCGGCGTGACAGATGAACTCGAACGTTCGGTGGCCGCGACCGGCGCCGCGCTCGAACGCCTCGCGGCGGGCACCTTCGGAACGTGCATCCGGTGCGGGCGGCAGATCGGCTTCGGGCGTCTGGATGCCCGGCCCTCGGCCGCGCTCTGCATCACCTGCGCGCGCCTGGCCTGATCTCTCCCCTCGCGGCCGCGCTCCCCCGTCACCCGTCGGCGTTCACCGCGTAGGTCGCGCCCTGCACCGTGAGCTGGCCGGTTCCGTTCCAGTTCGTGCGGAGTTGCAGCGTGGCCGGCACGATGTTCTCCAGCTCGACGACGCGGCTCACCGTCACCTCGGCCCCGGCGGTACCTGTCAGCGCCTCCTCCGGCGGAGCCGTGGCATGCGCCGGCACAGGCTGCCAGCTCCCGACGACGACCGAGGTCGGAGCCGTGCTCGTGTAGGTGAGGGTGAGCGTGTAGCTGCCGGCCCGCATCAGGGTGATCGGCCCCTCCGTGAAGGGGCCGGCCGTCTGGCCAGTGGCCGCCGAGGCCGAGACCCCGCCGGGCTCCGCCTCGCCCTGGAGCACGACGAGCTCGGAGGCCCGGTAGTGCCGCGTCGGAGCCGGGCTGTCGGCGGTGAGGCCCGCGAGCAGCACTGCGGCAGAGAGGCCGGCAGCAACGGGCATCCAGACCGCAGGGCGCGCCAGGCGCCCCAGACGCCCCCGGCCTGCCGCGAATCCGGTGAGGAGCAGCATGAGCACCACGGCCGCCCAGACGTAGTTCGGCAGGAAGGCGGAGGCCCACGATTCGTCGTAGAGGGCCGGCAGGGCGTTCTGCAGGGGAAAGAAGAACACGCTGTAATTCAGGAGCCACGGCAGGGGATCCTGCCGGTAGAGAAGTCGTCCCCCGAACTCGAGGAACGTCGGTGAGAAGGTCAGCACGGCCCAGAACGCCGCAGAGAGGGCGACGCCGATGGCGCAGACGATCATCCAGACCACCCGGCGTCGTTCGGCGAGGAGGCCGAGGGCGAACAGGGTTGCGATACCGAACACCAGCGCACCCGCGTACTGGAACCGACCGTTCAGCGAGTACCCGCCGTACTCATTCGCCAGGAGGGCGTTGGGCACGATCAGGGCGAGGAGAACCAGCGCCCAGACGAGCGCGAAGCGCCTCCTCGCCGCAACGAGGAGGCCCACTCCGACGAGGCCGGCGAAGGCGATCGGACTCTGGAACACGATGCCCTGGTTCTGATCGATCGCCAGCCCGGCGAAAGCCATCAGTGCGGCAGGCCCCACGTCGAAGGCCCCCGGCTCATAGGGCCCCGTGAGGTTCGAGAACGCGTACAGGTTGACGGCGAACAGGAGGCCGAGCAGCAGGGCGACGGGCATCACGATGACAGCGGCGCGACCCCAGCGGCGAGAGCGCCCGGAGCCTCGGGTCACGTGTTCGCGCCGAACGATCGCCACGGCGAGCGCGGCCGCGAGAATGAGGGCCGGCAGAGCGAACTTGATCTGCAGCAGCGGTAGGTAGCCCACCGCCACACCCATCAGCGCCTCGCGCCAGACCGGCCGGCTCCGGGTCGCCGTCAGCAGCCAGTAGAGACCCACGAGACACAGCACGCCCGCGGGGATGTCGGGAAAGATCTGGTTCGCCCCCGGCAGCAGGGGCATGCCGAGGCCGACGGCCGCGACCGAGACCGCGCGAACCGTCGTCGACGCCATGAAGACGCCGCTGATCTTCCAGAACAGCAGGAGCGCGGCGCCTCCCACCAGAACCAGGAACACCTTGACGCCGAGCACCCCCTGAAGGGCGTACGGCACGGCGATCAGGAGGGGAAGCCCGAAGCTGTGGATGTTGAAGAGACCGTGCGGGCCGAGGTAGGCGTGGGTGTTGGCCGGTGTCGGCGCTTCGGCGATGGTCCCCCCGAAGAACAGCCCCTGCTCGAATGCCTCCCGGTAGGGAACGGTCTGCTCGAGCGTGTGGTCGACGAGGATGCCCCGGGCGATCACCAGGTAGTGCGGTTCATCCCCGGTGAGGGTGAAGCCGGCGTTCTGCCACGCGAGCAGGGTGGTGAGCGCGGCGGTGAGGTAGAGGAGCAGGATGCCCGCGGGAATCATCGCGGTGCGGAACCGTGGCAGCCAGATCACCTCCCGAAGCTACCGCACCGCCGGCTCCGAAACCGAGGCGGAGCTGCTCGAGGTCGAACCGACTGAGCTCGAGCGGGCCGAGGCCGAGATCACGCGGTGGAGCACTTCGCGGAGCTCCTCGAGTTCGGCGACCGACATGTCCAGCGCCGCTGCGACCCGTGGCGGGATCGTCTCAGCCGCGGCCCGGAGGGCCTGGCCGGTCTCGGTGAGGGTGATGTCGAGCATCCGTTCGTCTGCAGCGTTCCGCTCGCGGCGGAGGTGCCCGGCCGCCTCGAGCCTCCGCAGCAGCGGCGAGAGGGTCGCGGGTTCGAGGCTGAGCGCCGAGGCGAGGCCCCGGAGGGAGCGCGGGCTCTGCTCCCAGAGCGCGAGCATCACGAGGTACTGCGGGTGGGTGAGCCCGAGGGGGTCGAGGATCGGCCGGTAGAGCCCGATCACATTCCGGGCCGCGACGGCCAGGGCGTAACAGACCTGGTTCTCGAGGGCGAGTGGATCCTCGGTCGATGTCGTCGAATGTGGCATTTCCCGTCCAATCAGTTAGTACACTAATGATATGGGAACGAACGATCCGCACAAGCCGACGCTGAAGGAGGCCGGCGGGCTGGGCAACTGGCTGAACGCACGCCTCTTCCCCTACCTCGGGCCGCCGCCCCTCGGTCCGATCGACACCGAATCCGCCGAGTCGAAGGCCGCCCGGGCGCAAGCGGGGTCGTGCCCGCTCTGCGGGAACCTGATGTCCGACCACGAGATCGATCGCTCCGGCGAGCGCACGCAGCTCTACTGCCCCCCAGCCGCCTGACGCTCCCAGCGGAATCCGCGGCCGCAATGAGAGGCCGGCTGACGCAGATCTGCTGAATGGGAATTACCAACCCAGTTCTGCGTTGGCGTAGAGACCGGTCGTCGAGCGACGACCGTCCCTCGGACCAGGAGCACACCATGTCGACATCCCTCAGCGGATCAACCGTTCTGATCACCGGAGCGAACGGAGGCCTCGGCGTGCAGTTCGTCACGCAGGCCCTCGCCCGAGGAGCTGCGAAGGTGTACGCCAGCGCGCGCACGCCGCGCCTCTGGGACGACCCCCGCGTCGTGCCGCTCGCGCTCGACGTGACCGACGAGGCATCCGTCGCCGCCGCAGCCGAGCTCGCCGGCGACGTCACGATCGTGGTCAACAACGCGGGCATCCCGGGAAGCGGGGCGCTGGTGACAGAAAGCCTGGCCGAGGTCCGCAGGGTCTTCGACACCAACTTCTTCGGCGCCCTCGCCGTGGCGCAGAAGTTCGCGCCCGTGCTCGCCCGGAACGGCGGCGGAGCCCTCCTCGACGTGCATTCCGTGCTCAGCTGGATCGGTCTCGCCGGAACGTACAGCGCATCGAAGGCGGCGTTCTGGTCGGCGACGAACTCCCTTCGCATCGAACTCGCCCCGCAGGGCACCCAGGTCGTCGGCCTCCACCTCGGCTACACAGACACGCCGATGACAGCCGGGATCGATGCCCCGATGAACGATCCGGCCGACGTCGTGCGGGCAGCCTACGACGGACTCGAGGCCGGCGAACTCGAAGTGCTCGCCGACGAGCTGAGCGCCAGCGTCAAGGCCGGGCTCGCCGGGCCGATCGGCGCGCTCTACCCGCAGTTCGCCTCGGTGTCATAGCGCGTTGCGGTGGGCGGTGGGAGGGGGGCGGTCGGAGGGCCGGCCCCCCACCGCGCCTCAGCCGATGCGGGCGACCTTCACCGCGATGCTGAGCTGCTGCAGAGGATCGGTGAGGGCCGGAGCGAGCTGTTCGGCGATCGCGTCGTAGACGTCGCGGCACACCTGCGTGGCGGGCACCGCTTCGCTCACACCGATCGTCACGGCGACGACGAGCTCGCCGTCCACCTCCGACACCGCCACCAGGTCGGGCTCCACGACTCCGCGGGTGACGAGCTGCGTCACCTTCGACGCCGTGGCGACGACCACCGGCGCCGACGAGTAGACCTCGGTGACTCCGGGCACGTTCCGCACCGTCTCGGTCAGCGCGAGGGTCACAGCGGTTCGGTCATCCATCTCGGGCCTCTCACTCGATCTCTTCGACAGACGCCTCACCGAGGCTCCGCGACAGATGCACATCGTGCACCGTCACGTCGATCGCCACGATGTTCAGCTCCGTGTGCTTCAGCAGTTCCGCATAGATCGCCTCGCGGATGCGCGCCGCAGCCAGCGGGATCGACTCTCCCCAGAAGACGCTGGCGTCGACGAGCACCGAGACGGGCTCGCCCGGCACTCCCACTTCGCCCTGCAGGGTGCAGCGGCCGATCAGCACGCCCGAGACCGTGTCGCCAGCCGCCCGGATGAGCCCGCGAACGGCTCCCTCCGTGAGAATGAGCGAGGCCTGGGCCGACGGATGCTGCACGGGGATGCTCCGCCCGGCCTGCGCCTCGAAGCCGATGCTGTTCAGGATGCCCGCGATGAAGCTCTCGTCTGTTGCCGGTTGCTCCGCGACATCCGATTCCAGCAGCGCCAGCGAGATGGTGCGGAGCCGCAGCATGGCAGCCAGCGCGATCTGGCAGCCGGGCGACGACTCGATGCTGGGGTCGAGGGGCTGGCGGCCTGCCGCGAGGTAGTCGCTCAGCTCGTCGATGGTGTGGCCGTCGAGGTCGGCCGGTTCGAAGCCTTCGAGTTCGATGTCGTCGGTCATCGCCACGCCTCCATCTCTCGGATCAGGTTCTTGCGGGCCCGCGCCAGCACGCCACGAACAGTCGAGACGGGCAGGTCGAGTTCCCGGGCGATGTCGTCGTAACTGTACCCGGCGATCTCCTTGAGGACCCAGCACTGGCGCTGCTCGGCCGGCATGTCATTCAGGGCGCGGCTGAGGGCCGCCTCCCGGGAGTGGGCCTCAGCGACCTGCGGCGGCGTGCTCGAGTGCGGCGCCTCCTGCTCGTGGTCGTCGATGTCGACGTGGAGCTTGCGCACACGGATGCGGTCGATGCTCTTGCGGCTCACGATCCGCATCAGCCAGCTCTTCACAACGCTCGGGTCGGTGAGCGTCGACAGCTGCTGCCAGGCCGTGATGAAGGATTCCTGCACCACATCGTCGGTCTCGTCGTTCGAACCGAGCACCCGGGTCGCGTAGGCCCGCATCAGCGGGCTGTACCGGCGCACCAGCACCTCGAACGCCCGCACGTCACCGTCGGCCGCGCGGCCCGCGAGGGTGCGGTCGTCGGCGTCGGTGAGCGAGGGCACGGATCGTGCTTCCATCCGATTACGCCTCCACTCACGAGCATCCACCATCCGACCACTTGCACACATCGGAAAAAAAGTTCAAGTGGTGGCGTGACGATTCTGTCACTGCCACCGTCCTAGTAGTGACTATCTCACACCACCTCCGGAACCCCGGGGGTCTGCAC
Organism: Subtercola boreus; assembly: GCF_003399625.1. GTDB lineage: Bacteria > Actinomycetota > Actinomycetes > Actinomycetales > Microbacteriaceae > Subtercola > Subtercola boreus_C. The sequence continues at coordinate 50,347 of NZ_NBXA01000034.1, forward strand.
ACACCACAGGAGCATTCCATGGCCAACACCACCACCCCCGCAACGCCCGTCGCCCCGGCAACCGTCGGTTCGGTCGCTCGGTCGAACACCATGCCCATTGCCGAGACCGCCATCGGCAAGACCACCATCAACGACAGCGTCGTTGCCAAGGTGGCCGGAATCGCCGCCCGCGAGGTCAGCGGAGTGCACGCCCTCGGCGGCGGAGCCGCCCGCGTCATCGGTTCCATCCGCAACGCGGTCAACAACACCGACCTCTCGCAGGGCATCAGCGTCGAGGTCGGCGAGACCCAGGTCGCCGTCGACGTGATCATCGTCGCCGAGTACCCGGTTGCGCTGCAGGATGTCGCCAACGACGTCCGTTCGTCGATCATCGACGCCATCGAGAACCTCGTGGGCCTTCAGGTCACCGAGGTCAACGTGACGGTCGACGATGTCTTCATCCCGTCGGCTGACGACAACGCTTCCGAAGCCGAAGCCCGGGTCCAGTAGTCATGTCCTCCTCAGCAACGCGCGCGGGCATCGTCATCGGTGCTGTTCTCGCGCTCACCGGGATCGCGTTCGGGTTCTGGGCCTTCGTCTTCGTGGCTGTCGCCATGGCGATCGGTGCGATCATCGGCCGGGTCATCGAGGGCAAGCTCGACCTCTCGGCCGTGATCGGCGCGTTCCAAGGGAAGCGCTCGTCGTCATGAGTACGGTGACGCCGTCGCGGCCCGTGGCCCCGAAGCCGGATGCCGGTGTTCGCCCGACAACCTCCGGGCACGCGTCGACGTCCGCCTCAGGCACTCTGGGGCACAGCGCTGCAGGGCACACCCGCATCACCGCGCGGGCTCTCAACCGTCTCATGGAGGCGGTCGCGGCCGAAGCGCTCGGAGTAGCGGCCCGCTCGGTCTCCGTCGATCTGGCGGATGACGCGGGGAGACTCGCCGTGACCGTCCGCTCGCCGCTCCGCGTGGTCTCGCTCGCTCAGGTCACCCGGGAGCCGGGGATCGTCGCCCGCACCGGCGGAACACTCCTCGACCGAGCGACTGCCGCCCAGCAGCGGATCCGGTCGCTCGGAGCATCGCTCTCCGGTTCGGACATCTCCACCGTCACCGTGCGGCTCACGGGTATCGACATCCAGCCGGAGGGGCGCACCTCATGAGCACCGCGTCGCTCTATCGTCGGCTGAACCGGCGGGAGACGCACTCCCCGCTGTCCGGTCTCGCCATCGTGCTCGCGGTCATCGCGATCCTCGTGTTGGCGTATCTCGGAGTCGAGTCTGTTCTGCGCCTGCTCGGAGCCGCACCGCTCCTCGCGGCTCCGGCCAGCCTTGCACAGGGCGTGACGGATGCGCCCAGCTACCCGGCCTGGACCCTCATCGCCGGCGGCATCCTCGTCGCCCTGGTCGGGCTGATCCTCGTGATCACCGCCTTCTCGGGTGCACGCCGGGCACGGCACACCCTCACGTCGGAGCGGTCGGCGACCGTCATCGACAACGAAGTGATCGCGTCGGCGCTCGCCCGCCACGCCGCCCGTGCCGCCAACACCAGCCCCGACAACACCAGTGTCACCGTCACCCATCGAACGGCTCTCGTGCGCGTCACGCCCGCCTCCGGGAGCACTGTCGACAAGGCAGCGGTGACCGGTGCGGTGGAGGAACAGCTCGCGGCGTATGCGCTTCAGCCGGCCATCCGGTCACGCGTCGTGATCGAGACGAACGGGAAGGTCGGAGCATGAACAGCACCAATCGCGGGGCCAACCGCGCGGTCATCCTGCTTGCCGGCCTGCTGCTGCTCGCCGTCGGTCTCGCCGGTCTCGCGGTGGGGGCACTACCCACCGTGCGCACGGGCTTCGCCGACCAGGCTCCCGGCGTTCTCGGAACGGTCACCGACGCTCTCAAGGCGACGCCGCTGGCCGCAACCGGCCACAGCTGGCTCTGGATCGCGGCCGCGGCCATTGCCGCCGTCTTCATCGTGCTCTTCGTCGTCTTCATCGTCCGGCAGGGGCGCGGTCACACCCGCGAACTTCTGGCCCAGGCGCCCACCGAGCACGGCCGAACGGTGGTCGACTCCTCCGTGGCGGAGCAGCTCCTGCAGGACGCCCTCAGCTCCCGGCCCGAACTTGTGGGCTCGCACGTCTCGACCTACGCCGTGAAAGGCACGTCGGTGCTGAAGGTCTCGGTGTCCTGCCGACGCGGAGTCTCCCCCGCCGATGCGAAAGACCTCGTCGAGGAGCAGCTCCTTGCCCTCGACGCCCTGCTCGGAACCTCCGTTCCCACGCTGATCCAGATCAGCGGCGGGTTCCGGGTCCGAACGGCGGGGGCGACGCGGCTCGCCTGAGCCCCGCTGACCCTCGTCCCCTCAGAAACACCAACAGGAAAGGATGACTCCCATGAGTGCATCAGACAAGATCCAGAACGCCGCCCAGGACCTCGCCGGCAAGGCGAAGGAAGCGGTCGGCAACATCACGAACGACGACTCCAAGGTCGCCGAGGGCAAGGCCGACCAGGCCTCGGCCAGCGCGAAGAAGGCCGGCGAGAACGTCAAGGACGTCTTCAAGGGCTGATCTGCCCCGCTTCCCCTCTGCAGGTCGTCGAGAAGTGCCCCAGGACCCAGGTCCCGGGGCACTTCCCCGTTGTGACGGCTATTCGCAGCCGACCCCGTCGCCGTCTCGGTCGAGGCCATAGATGTCGTCGCCCACCACGGTGACCGGTCCGCGCACGTAAGACGGGCCGTTCCCGCTCCCACCGGCGCAGTCGACGTCGCTGTCGATCGGCACGCAGGCGCCCTCGTAGTTCGGGTCGCAACCCGAGCCGGCAGTAGCCGCCTCTGGGGCCGGTGCTGCGGCAGGCGCTTCCGGCTGCTTCGAGCCCACCGCGGTCACCTCGGTGACGGGCGCTGTGGTCGTGACCTCCGAGACCAGCGTGCGACCGGTCTTGACCCCGTCGGAGAAGATAACATCCCACGTCGACGTCTTGGTTCCGTTGCTCCCCGCCGTGACCACCGCAGTCTCGCCGACCGGCCGGTCGGGATCATCGGTCGTCGTCGCGTCGAACGATATCCCGGCCGCCGTCTCGATGCTCTGGTGCGTGACCTTCGGGATCACCGCCGCCGAGGGCGGAGCAGCTGGAGCAGAGGACGGGGATGCCGCAGTCGGGCCGGGTGTCACTCCGACCGACCCGATGCCTGCAGCGACCTGCGACTCGCCGACCGGGGAGGAACCGGCACCGCAGCCCGCGAGCCCGAGGACAACGCTCGCTGTCACCGCTCCGCCCAGCAGCATCCTGCCGACAACTCCCCGAGCGCCGCGTCGAACCGAACTGTTCCCCATGATGCGCTCCCCCGTGACCACAGCGCCGTCTCCCCGACGGCGCCGGTCCCACCATACGTACTCACCCCGGCCAGCGGAAGCAATCGGCCGAAAGGGGGGGACTGACCGTCGCTACTCCGACCTCGAGCGCCGCTCCTGCCTCTCGCGCAACTGCGACACGCGCACATACCCCAGCAGCAGGACAACGGGCGCGAACAGGATGAGCAGCCACCCGATGCTGTTGCCCTGCACGAGTTGGACGATTCCTGCGATGATGACCGCGACCGCGAACCCGACGTTGAGAGCGGTGAGCACGTTCACCAGCACCCGGGACGCCTTCGCCGAACCCATGGCGGCAGCCTAGACCTTCAGGCTCTCGGCCGCAGGAGCGGGAGTGACAGCCGAGGCGGGTGCGAAGAAGGCGGTGACCGCCCGGGAGAGGGCCGCCAGGTCGTCGACGTGGGCGAGTTCGCGGGCCGAGTGCATCGAGAGCAGGGGCACGCCGACATCCACCACCCGGATGCCGAGGCGCGTCGCGGTGAGCGGGCCGATGGTCGAACCGCACGGCACGGTGTTGTTCGAGACGAACTCCTGATAGGCCACACCGGCCTCGGCACAGGCGTTCGTCCAGAGCGCGGCGCCGTGGGCATCGGTCGCGTACCGCTGGTTGCCGTTGATCTTCAGGAGGGGGCCGCGGCCAGCGACCGGCCGGTTCACGGGGTCGTGCTTCTCCGGGTAGTTCGGATGCACGGAGTGCCCGGCATCGGCCGAGAGGCACCACGAGCCGGCGTAGGCGCGCAGGCGCTGCTCGCCGGTGCCCCCGAGGGCGACAGAGATGCGCGTGAGGATGTCGTCGAGCAGCGGACCGCTCGCCCCCGACCGCGACTCCGAGCCGAGCTCCTCGTGGTCGAAGGCGGCGAGCACGCTGGTGTGCGTGGCGGAAGAAGCGCTGCCCCGGCCTGCTGGCGCGTCGGGCCCGGTGGCCGCGACATCCAGCAGCGCGCGGAGCCCGGCGTACACCGAGCTCAGGTTGTCCATGCGCCCGGCCGCGAAGAGTTCACCGCCCAGCCCGAACCGTGCGGGAGCCGCCGTGTCGGCCGTCAGGATGTCGTAACCGAGCACGTCGTCGCCGGCGAGGCCCTCCCCGGCCAGGGCGGCGAGGTGGCCGACCAGGTCGGCCCGGCTGAGGTCGCCCACCCCGAAGACCGGGTTGGTGTGCCGCTGACGGTCAAGCGTCAGCCCCGAGTTCGCGTCCCGGTCGAGGTGGATGGCCAGCTGCGGGATGCGCAGGAACGGCCCGGTGCGCACCAGGTGCTCCCGGCCATCCCGGGTCACCAGCCGGCCCGCGAGCTCGAGCTCGCGGTCGAGCCACGAGTTCAGCAGCGGGCCACCATAGATCTCGACTCCCGCCTGCAGCCAGCCATTCGAGGCGGTCGTCGGCTTGGGCTTCAGCTTGAAACCGGGCGAGTCGGTATGGGCGCCGAGGATGCGGAACGGGCTCGACGGCCCGGCCCCCTCTGGCGTGAACCACGCCACGATCGCTCCGTCGCGGATCACGAAGAAGCGGCCCGCCGAACCGTCCTGGTCGCCGAACCACGGCTCCGTCTCGACCAGGCGGGTGAATCCGGCCCGTTCGAGCTGCCGGCCGGCCTCCGCCGCGGCGTGGTATGACGAGGGCGACGCGCTGATGAAGCGGGCGAAGTCGTCGATGTATCCGGAGGGGTCGGCGTGTCCGGAGGGTTCGGGGGCGGCATCCATTCGTCCAGTCAACCACCTGGCCGATGACATCGCCCGCCGCCCTACTGGCGCAGGAGCTCTTCGCCCACAGATTCCGGATGACCGCCCTGCACCGCGGCAGACAGCCACTCCTCCACGGTGATGCCGTTCTGCCGGTCGGTCTGGAAGGCATCCACGGTCGAGAGAACGTGCCGCGTCTCCCCGTTCGAGTCGGCACCTGTATCGGTGACGTAGACGTACGCGCCGACCCCGACCGGGACGAGCGAGCGGAACGTCGACTTCATCGCGTAGTTCCAGTCGGCGCCCGCCTGCGGCGTGTAGTAGCCGTCGTCGAGCCCAGCGGAGTAGCCGGCGAGCGTGCGGTCGAGCGTGGTCTGGGAGAGGAGGGTCGTGAGCCTGTCGCCGAAGCGGGACTGGTTGTGCACGACGGCCGCGGCCAGCGGATCGCTTCCCGGGGTGAAGCCGTACCGGCTCTCGAACTGCGACCCCCAGAGCGGGTCGATTGTGGGCCCGAGCGCCGCGGCGGTGACGAAGGAGCTGTCGGAGTACTCGAAGAGCGGCGCGGCGCTGTAGTGGTCGCCGACCGCACCGAGCCAGAAGGCGGCGTTCAGCCCTCCGGTGCCGGAGCCCGCGACCAGAACGCTCGCGGGGTCGGCGATGTTCGCGTACACCCAGTCGAGCGCGGCGGTCGTGTTGTTGTAACCGTTGAAGTCGGCCGTGGCGGAGGGGCCGTCGAGGGTCGTCATCGTGACATCGCGAGCGTCGCCCACACCGAGGTCGCCGGTGGTCGTCGGAATGTAGACGATCGTCGACGAGGCGAACGGGGCGTCGGCCGCTGTGCGGAGCAGGCCGCCGAAGGTGTTCAGCTCGTAGAAGGGAACGTTGTCGGTGAAGAAATTGCCTCCGCCGAACAGGCTCGACTGGGGGGTCATCGGTTCCTCGGTGGTTCCGGCGTTCCAGTTCAGGCCGCCGTCGCCGAAGAAGACGATGAGATCGGTGCCCGTGCTGCCGGTGCCCGTGGTGGTGCCCGTGCCCGGCCGCACAAAGAGGTTGTAGGCCGAGCCATCGGCGTTCTGTGCGGGTTCACCGAGCGGAACGCTCGACCAGGCTCCCGGCTGGGCGTCGGCGAGCGCCGACACGGTCGGGGCCCGCTTGATCACGAGGGCGGCCCCGATCACTGCGGCGAGGATGACCACCAGCACGATCGCCACGACGACGAACGGCCACCGCCGCCGTGCACGTGTGCGGGCGGGGCGGGTGGTGGTCACGTTTCATCTTCCCACGGCGCGGCGGGGCGGCGGCCGAGGGTGCCACCGGCACCCCGCCAGCGGCTACAGGATGACCGTGCCGGAGACGCACGTCGTGCTGGCGCCGCCCACCCACACCTGCCCGTCGATGCGGTCGAGGTGCACCAGTCCGTCACGGCCGAGCCGCGCTCCCTGGCCTGCGAGGTAGTGCTCCGGGGCATGGCCGGCTGCGATCATCCACTGGGCGAGGCCGGCGTTCAGGCTCCCGGTGACGGGATCCTCGCCCACACCGACGCCCCCCACGAACGCCCGCACCTCGACGTGCGGCCGGCGGAGTGTGGGGCCCCGCCCGTCTGCTTCCCGGGCATCCGGAGCCGGATAGGGGCCGACCACACCGATGCTCCGGCCCTCCAGCCCGGCGAGGTTCGGTTCGAGGGCGAGCACGGACTCGGCCGAGTCGAGCAGGATGCCCACCCAGCCCGGGCCGTTGTCGATCCAGTTCGCGTCGACGATCTGAGACGGCGTGATGCCGAGCAATTCGGAGAAGGTGTCGAGATCAGCCGTCCCGACAGGCCCCGAACGCCGCAGGGGCGGCGCAGCGAAGGCGAGTCGGCCCGCCTCCCGGCGAATCTGCACCAGCCCGGCCCCGCACTCCTGCACGATCGCCGACGGGTCGCGAGGGGTGTTGCCCGCCTCGAGCCAGGCGTGCGCCGTTCCGAGGGTCGGATGCCCGGCGAACGGCAGCTCGCGTACCGGAGTGAAGATACGGAGCCGGTAGTCGGCACCGGCGGCGGCGCCCTCCGGCGTCGGAGGCAGCACGAAGGTGGTCTCCGAGAGGTTGGTCCAGTTCGCAAAGGCGGCGAGCGCCGCGTCGTCGATTCCGTCGCCGTCGAGCACGACGGCGAGCGGATTGCCCCGATAGGGAACGGTCGAGAAGACATCGACCTGCCTGAACTGCCGACTGCGCATCAGAACCCACCTCTCGTCTGCCCGGATCCCGTTCGCACGGATCCTGTGCGCACAGGCCCGTAGCCGTCTGTCAGCACAGCGTACGCGGTGAAGCCGATGGCAATCAGGCCAATGAGCCCGAGGACGACGAGGAACAGCATGATCTGCACTCCAGTTTCTGAATGACATTGCGTGAAAGCATGAATTGGTTGCTTATTGGCCACTGAAGTGCGTGCAGTGGATTGCCACAACACTCCAATCGACCTAAAGTGGACTGATGACTGCACTCCACGTCTCCGCCCGTTCGCTCGTGCTCTCGCTCGGCGACTGGGCGGGTGACGGGCCCGCCTATCGCGCACTGGCCGACCGGATCCGGTTGCTCGTGCTCGACGGGCGCATCCTCGTGGGCTCCCGACTACCCGCCGAACGAGAACTCTCCACTCGCCTCGAACTGAGTCGGAGCACGGTCGCAGCGGCCTACCGCGAGCTGCGGGAGGCCGGTTTCCTCACCAGTGTTCGCGGCTCGGGCAGCGTGACCCGAATCCCGGGCGGCAGAGTGGGAGACCGGGCGGGCGACACCGCTTCCTCCAGCCTGCCCCTCGCCGTGGTTCCCACCGGCGGCGGCACCGCTCTGCTCTCAGCCGTCTCGGGTTCGGCCCGGCGGTCCGGCACCCCGCGGAGCTCAGGCCACCTGACCGCCGTTCCCGCCTGGTCGGGCGCCGCCGTGGATGCGCTCCCGCCCCTGAACTTCAGCCAGGCCGCTCTGCCCGCCTCGGCGGGTGTCGCAGAGGCCATGCAACAGGCCGCAAGCGACATCGTGCCGCTCCTCGGAACCCTCGGCTACGAGCCGCATGGCCTGCTGGAGCTCCGCGAGGCCATTGCCGACCGTTACACCGAGCGGGGACTCGCGACCGACCCCGACCAGATCATGGTGACGGCTGGCGCCCTGAGTGCACTCAGTCTCATCACCCGAGCCCTCGTGTCTCGAGGCGATCGGGTCATCGTCGAGACCCCGACCTACCCGCACGCGGCCGACACCCTGCTGTCGGCCGGAGCCCGCCTGCTGCCCGTCACCGTGACGGTGGGTGAGGGCTGGAACGAGGAGGCCTTCCTCGACGCCCTCGCCCAGTCCGCGCCGACCCTCGCCTACGTGATGCCCGACTTCCACAACCCGACGGGCGAGTCGATGACACCCTCGTTCCGCCGGCGTCTGGTTGCGGCGGCGGCCGCATCGGCGACGGTGCTCGTGGCGGACGAGACGACCGCCGAGCTCGACATCGATCGCCCGGCCGCCGACGGCGGCGAGCCGTACATGCCCCTGGCGGCATATGGCCATGCGATCCTGCTCGGGTCGGCGAGCAAGACGTTCTGGGGCGGTCTCCGGATCGGCTGGCTCCGCGCCGAGAGGCCGATGGTGCGGCGACTCCTGGCTGTGCGCGCGTCCGTCGACATCGGCACAGCCGTCTTCGAGCAGCTGGTCACCGCGACCCTCGTCCGGCGCACGGCCGAACTGCTTCCCGCCCGCATCCGACAGCTCGCCGACGGCAGAGACCATCTGTCTGCGTCCCTCGGCCGGAGCCTCCCGGAGTGGAGCCTCCCGCCTGTGACCGGCGGATGCTGCGCGTGGGTCAACATCGGCCGGCCGCTCAGTTCGCAGCTGGTACTCGCGGCCCGGGCACGCGACGTGCTGTTCACCGCCGGTCCCCGCTTCGGGATCGACGGTGCGTTCGAGCGCTTCCTCCGCCTGCCGATCAACTACTCCGCCGCTGAGACAGAGCGCGCGGTGGATGCCCTGCAGCGCTCCTGGCAGGAGCTCCAGGGCCGAACCACCGACGCCCGGCTGCCGGAGTTCGCCGACATGGTCTGACCCGCGCTCAGAGGTCGAGCAGCACCTTCCCGCGGTGGCCTCCGGCAGCGACCAGCCGGTGCGCCTCCGCCGCCTCGGCGAGGGGCAGGTGCCGAGCGGGCGCCACGACGACAGAGCCGGTGATGGCCGCATCGGCGAGCTGCTGCAGAACATCCGTCGTCTGATCCCTGCGGCCACCCGACGAGAAGGTCACACCGAGGTCGTAGGCCGCGGAGTCGGCCAGCGTGACGACCCGACGGGTGCCACCGACCAGCTCGATCGAACCGGGCAGGTCGCCGGCCCCGGCCGTGTCGAGCACCGCGTCGACCCCATCGGGGGCCAGTTCCCGCACCCGCTCGAAGACGCCGGCGCCGTACCGCACAGGGTGCGCGCCGAGTTCCCGCACGGTCTCGGCATCCTTGTCGCTCGACGTTCCGATGACGGTCACGCCCCGGCTCACGGCGAGCTGCACGGCGAGCGACCCGACCGCACCGGCGGCGCCGTGCACCAGCAGCGTCTCGCCGTCCGACAGGTCGAGCAGGCCCAGGCCCCGGAGCGCGGCCTCTCCGGCCACCGGAAGAGAGGCCGCGACATCCCAGCCGAGCCCCGCCGGCTTGCGGATGACCGTGACAGCCGTCGCACTCTCGGCGTAACCGCCGCCCGTTGCCCACCCGAAGACCTCGTCGCCCACCGCGAGCGCCGTCACCTCCGAACCGATCGCGCTGACCGTTCCCGCGATCTCGCTCCCCGGTGCGACCGGGAACGAGACTTTCATGACGTCCTTCATCGCCCCCGAGCGGAGCTTGAGGTCGAACGGGTTCACGGCGGCATACCGCACCGCGACGAGCACCTCCCCGGGCTTCGGAATCGGGGCGGCGACCTCGACGACGTGCAGCACCTCGGGCCCGCCGAACGTCTCGTATCTGATGGCTCTCATGTGCTCTCCTCCTCGAGGCGGGAGAGGATTCCCGCCAGCTGTTCGAGCTCACCCGCACCCAGCACCTCGAACTCCGGCGGCGCGACGGGCCGAACGGCATTCACCCGTTCGAGCATCAACCTACCCTCAGCGGTGAGGGCGACCATCCGCACCCTCCTGTTCGCCGGATCCGTGGCGCGGGCGACCAGGCCCCGCCGCTCGAGCTCGTTGACCGCGACGCTTGCAGCCGGGGCGTCCATTCCCGCGGCCTCCGCCAGCCCGCCCATGGTGAGCGGCGCCGCCGACAGGCGCCGGAGCACGCGCACACGGCTGAACGACAGCCCGACCTCATCGGAGACGAGGCGTCGGTAGCCCTCGAGGTTGTGGGTCACCACCGTGAGCATCGAGGCCCACACCTGGTCCGCCTGTTCGTTCATCAGCGTATTCCTGCGTCTGAGCGAGCAGGGCCGGCTGCAACCGCAGCGGCCGCTCTCCCGGCAGGAGCCTGAGCGGGCTTCGCGTCGGCAGGCTCCGCGTCGGCCAGCAGGTGCGCAATGCGCTCGGTGCTCCGGCGTGCCCACGGTGTGGACGCTGTGATGCCCAGAATGACGATCACGGCACCGCAGCCGATCACGATCCACCAGAACGGGTGCGTCGCGAGGGCGAAGGCCGGGCCGATGACTCCCGCCGCGCCGGCTGCGGTCACCGTTCCGGCGAGGGCCACGCCGATGGACGATCCCGTCTGGCGGCTGGTCGACGCGAGCCCGGCCGCGACACCGGCCTGTGAGCGGGGCATGCCGGAGACGGCGGTCGTCGTGATGGGGGCGTTGATCATCCCGAAGCCGAGGCCGAAGAGAACGTACGCACCGAACAGCACGAGGACCGGGGTGTCGGCCGTGAGGGTGGTGAGAACGAGTGCGCTGGCCGCGATCAGGGAGCCCGCGAGCACGAGCGAGGGCCGGGTGCCGAAACGCGCGACGAGGTTTCCTGAGATCAGGGAGCAGACGAGCGTCGCGACGGCGAGCGGCAGCATGTACAGGCCGGTGTGGAATGCCGAGAGCCCCCGAACGTCCTGCAGGTACAGGGCGTTCACGAACAGGAAACCACCGTACGCGGCGAACCCGCAGACCGCCGTGATCGTGGCGGAACTGAAGGGGATGCTCCGGAAGAAACGCAGGTCGACGAACGGTTCCCGGATGCGGCTCTCGTGTCTGGCCAGCAGCACCACAGCCACAGCCGTCAGCACGAAGAGCCCGATGATGAGCGGGTTCGACCAGCCCTGCCGCGGCCCCTCGATGAGCCCGAACACGAGCGAGACGAGGGCGACGATCACGAACAGCTGGCCGAGCGGGTCGAGCTTCCGCGCCACCGCAGCGCGCGATTCGGGAACGAAGACGGCGCACAGGATGATCGCAGCGACGCCGACCGGAACGTTCACCCAGAACACCGAACGCCAGCCGACGGTCTCGGTCAGCGCCCCGCCCACCAGAGGACCGAACGCCATGCTGACACCGACGATGGCGCCCCAGATGCCAACCGCCCGGGCCCGCTCCCTCGCGCCCGTGAAGACGTTGGTGATGATCGACATGGCAACCGGGTTGAGCATCGAGCCGCCGAGCGCCTGCAGCACCCGCGCGAAGATCAGAAAGCCGATGCTCGGCGCGATGCTGCAGAGCAGCGAACCCAGGCTGAAGACGACCAGGCCGATCTGGAACACGCGGCGGCGGCCGAATCGGTCGGCCATGGAGCCGGAGAGCAGCAGGAAGCTCGCGATCGTCAGGGTGTAGCCGTCGATGATCCACTGGAGGTCGGAGACCGACGCCCCGAAGTCGACGCGGATCGAGGGCAGCGCGACATTGACGATCGTCACGTCCATCGACACGATGAACAGGCTCAGACAGCAGATCGCGAGCACCAGGCCCTTGGGCGACGCCTTCCCGGTGCGGAGTTCGCGGTTCACGATCATCCGGGGGCGCCTCTCGGCAACGTTTGTAAGCACACAACTATTGTGAACCTACAACCTTCCCCCGTCAATGTCAGCGGCGGAGCCGCTCCGCCAGGTGCGCATGGAGCTCGGCGATCGGCACGCGCTCCTGCTTCATCGTGTCGCGGTCGCGCACCGTGACGGCCGCGTCCTCGAGGGAGTCGAAATCCACCGTGACGCAGAACGGGGTGCCGATCTCGTCGAAGCGGCGGTAGCGGCGGCCGATCGCCTGGGCGTCGTCGAATTCGATGTTCCACTCGCCGGCCAAGTCATCCGCCACCTGTCGGGCCAGCGGCGAGAGCGCTTCGTTCCGCGACAGCGGCAGCACGGCCACCGTCACCGGCGCGAGGCGCGGGTCGAGGTGCAGCACCACGCGCTTGTCGGTTCCGCCCTTGGCGTTCGGAACCTCCTCTTCGTCGTAGGCATCCACCAGAAAGGCCATCAGAGCGCGCGTGAGACCGAACGACGGTTCGATGACGTACGGCACGTACCGCTCACCGGTCGTCTGGTCGAAGTACGACAGGTCTTTGCCGCTCGTCTCCGAGTGCGTCCTGAGGTCGTAGTCGGTGCGGTTCGCAACGCCCATCAGCTCGCCCCACTCGCTGCCGGTGAACTCGAACCTGTACTCGATGTCGACGGTGCGCTTGGAGTAGTGCGACAGCTTCTCGGCCGGGTGCTCGAAGAACCGGATGTTCTCGGGGTCGATTCCGAGATCGGTGAACCAGGCCCAGCAGAGATCCATCCAGCTCTGCTGCCACTGTTCGTCGTCACCAGGCTTGACGAAGAACTCGATCTCCATCTGCTCGAACTCGCGCGTGCGGAAGATGAAGTTGCCGGGCGTGATCTCGTTGCGGAACGCCTTGCCGATCTGGCCGATACCGAACGGCGGCTTCTTCCGTGACGTCTGCAGCACGTTCGCGAAGTTCGTGAAGATGCCCTGCGCCGTCTCGGGCCGGAGGTAGTGCAGCCCGGTCTCGTCGTCGACGACGCCCAGGTAGGTCTTCATCATCCCCGACATCTGGCGGATCGGCGACCACTGCCCGATCTTCTTCGGGTGCTCAGGATCGGGGATGTCGTCGAGCCCGTTGGCCGGCGGATGACCGTGCTCGGCCTCATACGCCTCGAACAGGTGGTCGGCGCGGTACCGCTTGTGCGTCACGAGCGACTCGGTGAGCGGATCGCTGAATACCTTGACATGCCCGGACGCCTCCCAGACGGCGGTGGGCAGGATGATCGCCGAGTCGAGCCCGACCATGTCGCGGCGCCCGCGCACGAAGGTGTTCCACCACTGGCGCTTGATGTTCTCCTTCAGCTCCACTCCCAGGGGACCGTAGTCCCAGGCCGAGCGGGTTCCGCCGTAGATGTCGCCCGACGGGAAGACGAAGCCCCGGTGCTGGGCGAGGGCGATGACGGCGTCGAGGCGAGACTGCTCGCGGGGCTCTGGGGCCATGGTGGGGTGTTCCCTACGGGTATACGGGTCTTCGGGTGGCGAAGTGCAACGGTTTCGAACCGGTGTCGGTTCGGCTCCAACTCTAACGAACTCGCGCGTTCAGCCCTCCACGCGAACGCCGAGGTGTTCGGCGAACAGCGGCGCGAACTGCGACAGCTGCAGATCGTCGACGATCGTGCCGGCCAACCCTTCGACACCGTGCACGGCCTGGAACTCGCTCGTTCGGAGGTCGACGCTGCTGCAGGATGCCCGGGTGACGTCGAGCGTGCCGATCCGGCAGTTCACCAGTGCGACGCGGCCGGCCCGAGCAGCCCCGAGGTCGAGGTCGGTGATGGTGCACTCCTCGAAGATCACGTTGTTCAGCCGCGACCCACGGAGGTTGAGGTAGTCGATCTTGCCGCCGACGAGGTGCACGGACTCGAGGTCTGCGTCGAAGAACTCTGCCGACCCCCAGCGGGGGCTCCGGATCCGCACGTCCCGCCAGGTGGTGCGCGCGGCCTTCAGCGTGTGGGCGAAGGGTGCTTCGAAAGCAGTTTCGATGAACCGGCTGCCGCGAAGATCGGCGTCGGTCAGCGTCACACCAGTGAAACGGCACTCGAGGAACGAGCATCCGGTCAGGTCGATCGCCCCCGCGTCGCCGCCCTCGAAGTGCTCGCGCTCCCTGTCGTCGCCGGCGAAGAGCCCATCGATCGGCGCTGTGCGGAGCTGCTCGGCGGCGAGCGATTCGAAGTCGACGAGCGGTGCCGGCACAGCCTTCGTCTCGGCAGGCGTTCGGCTGGTGGCGGGCTTCCGGGGCATGGCCCGAGTGTAGGCGGAGCCGCCGACGCCCGTGGTTCGGCATCCTCCCGGCGCCGGCGGGCCGCAGGGGAGGCCCCCGCCCTACGATGGAAGCGCGCCCCACGAACCGGGCGCCTCGACTCGGGGAGTTCGGATGCCACTGCTCAGGGAACGCGCGACCGAAGCCATCGACCCCGCGGCGGCGAAGCGGCTCGGGGCTGCGCTGGCGGGCATCCAGACCCCTGACGGCCAGCCGGCGTCCGCCAGAGAGCTGAGCATCGACGGCCGTTCCGTCACGGTGCCACCCGCGGTTCGAGGCGCTGTGCTCGACCTGCTGCAGCGCTTCGCCGACGGGGAGTCCGTCGTCGTCGGATCGACGGATGCCCTGCTCACCACCTCGCAAGCCGCAGCCCTGATCGGCATCTCGGCGACCTACCTCCTGCGGCTCGCGAACGAGGGCCGCATCCCGGTCGAGTACCGCGGAACGCACCGCCGCTTCCGCCTCGCCGACGCCATGACCTACCTCCAGTCATCCCGCCCCCCAACCCCCGCCCCAGTCACTCCCACCCCGGCCACCGCCCGCTGACCCCATCGACTCGGGAGTTCCGGTCGCCATCGTGATGCCAGACCGACCGGAACTCCCCAGTCGAACTCCGGGGCGGGCGGGGGAGGCGGGGGCGCGTCAGGCGGGCGGGCGCGCGACGATCTCGACGGCGTGCTCGCCGACCCAGGCGATCAGCGGGAGCAGGCGCAGCGCGAGGTCGTGGCCGAGCGGGCTCAGCTCGTAGTCGACCCGCGGCGGCACCGTGCCCTGCACCGTTCGCACCACGAGCCCGTCGGCCTCGAGGGTGCGGAGGGTCTGGGCCAGCATCTTCTCGCTGATGCCCTGGATGCTCCGCCGGAGTTCACCCCACCGCTGCGACTGGTCGGCCAGCGCCACGATCACCAGCACACCCCACTTGCTCGTCACATGGTCGAGCACGACCCTGCTGGCACAGTTCGCCGAGAACGGGTCGGCGGGAAGGATGGCGGCGCGCACGGCCGCAGCCGACGTGGGCTCGGTGACAGTCATGGTTAGTAACTTACCAAAAAGTGGGTACCCCCATCTGGGAAGTAGTCGGTCGCCGCGGTCGTTGCACCCCACGTCAGCACGTACACCACCGCCCCAAGGAGCACTCATGTCCATTGTCGTCACCGGAGCCACCGGCCACCTCGGTCGCCTCGCCCTCACCCACCTCCTCGCCCGTGGAGTCGCCGCATCCGACATCGTCGCGGCCGGTCGCAACCCGGAGAAGGTGGATGCCCTGAAGAGCCTCGGCGTGCGCACCGCCGTCATCGACTTCGCCGACCCCGCCACCCTCGCCGCCGCGTTCGAGGGCGCCGACACCCTTCTGCTCGTCTCGGGCAGCGACCTCGGCGGACGCGTCGAGC
Organism: Subtercola boreus; assembly: GCF_003399625.1. Lineage (GTDB taxonomy): Bacteria > Actinomycetota > Actinomycetes > Actinomycetales > Microbacteriaceae > Subtercola > Subtercola boreus_C. The sequence continues at coordinate 65,971 of NZ_NBXA01000034.1, forward strand.
AGCACCGGAACGCCATCGACGCCGCGAAGACGGCCGGCATCTCGCGGATCGTCTACACGAGCGCCCCGCGCGCCGACAGCACCGACCTCATCCTCGCGCCCGAGCACAAGGCGACCGAGGAGTACCTGCGGGCGAGCGGGGTGCCGTTCACGATCCTCCGCAACAACTGGTACACCGAGAACTACGCCTCGACCCTGGCGCAGGTCGCCGGCACCGGTGTCTACGCCGCCAGCACCGGCGAGGGCCGGGTCGCCAGCGCCTCGCGCGAGGACTATGCCGAGGCCGCCGCGGTCGTGCTGACCACCGACGGCCACGAAGGCGCGGTCTACGAACTCTCCGGAGACACCGCCTGGAACGGTTCCGACTTCGCCGCCACCCTGAGCGAGGTGCTCGGCCGCGCCGTGGCCTTCGAGCCGCTGACACCGGATGCCCACACCGCCGCACTCCGGGCCGCGGGTCTCGACGACGGAACCGTGGGCTTCGTGGTGGGGCTCGACGCGAACATCGCGACCGGCGCGCTCGACAAGTCGTCCGACGACCTGTCGGCGCTCATCGGCCGCCCCACGACCCCGGTCGCCGACACCCTCCGCACCCTCGCAGCCTGACGAACGGCCGCGCAGGCGGCCGACGTTCCCTCTCGCCCCGGAGCTTTCTAGACTGAGAGCACCATGACACGAGACACCGAACACGCCCTCTCTTTCGGAAGGGCCGTCGGCGACTACGAACTCGGCCGCCCCGGCTACCCCACCGAAGCGATCGACTGGATCCGCGGGGAGCTCGGGGAGCTCGCGGCCGGGCATCCGGATGACCGGCTCGCCCGTGCCGCAGGCTCGACGACCCGCACCCTCGTCGACGTGGGTGCGGGCACGGGCAAGTTCACCGCCTCGCTGCTCGGCCACGGTGCGCGGGTCGTCGCCGTCGAACCGGACGCCGCCATGCGAGAGACGCTGGCAGCGAAGCTGACGGAGGTCGTCACCCTCGCAGGCACGGGCGAAGAGCTCCCCCTCGACGACGCCTCCGCCGACCTGGTGACCTTCGCTCAGGCCTGGCACTGGGTCGACGTGCCAGCAGCCTCGGCTGAGGTCGCCCGCGTTCTGAAGCCGGGCGGCCTGCTCGCTCTCGTCTGGAACATCCGCGACGAGAGCGTCGACTGGGTCGCCCGCCTGACCGGAATCATCGAGCCCTCGGCCGCCGAGCAGTACGACAGCCGCACGCCGAAGGTCGCGGCGCCCCTCGCCCCGACCGCCCACAGCGAATTCACCTGGGAGAACCCACTGAACCGCGAGCAACTGCTCGCCATGGTCACATCGCGGAGCTACATCATCGCGTTGCAGCCACACGAGCGGGCGAACGTCGTGCGCCTCGTCGAACGACTGCTCGACGAGCATCCGGACCTCGCCTCGCTCACCACGTACCCAATGCCCTACGTGACCCGCGTCACCCTGGCCCGCGTCACGCCCTGAGCATCTGGCGTCAGGAGAAGCGCTTCTTGGCGGCCTTCTCTGCCTTCTTGGCGGCAGACTCCGTGGCCTTCTTGGCATCGCTCAGAGCGCGCTTCCGAGCCTTCTTGACCTTCGGGTCGTTCCAGAAGCTGCTGACAGCCGAGGAGATCTCCTTGTAGCGAGCCTTACCGGCCTTGGCTCCCAGCGTGTAGGCGAGAAAGGCGACGAGAGCGACGAATACGAAACCGACTTTGTTCTTCATGTTCCATGTCTAGCACTCCCGGCTGGATCGCCGCCGCGCCGGTCGCGGCGCTTGACGGGGCGGGGCGGGCAGCGCTAGGTGTACTGCCCTGGCGGCGGGATCACTGCTCGTCAGCGTCGTTGCCCAGGGCCTGGAACCGGTTGTCCGGGTCGAGTTTCCGGAGCATCTTGCCCATGATGCGGTCGAGTTCTCTCACATCGGAACGGTCGAGTGGATCGATGACGTTCGTACGTACCGTGGCGACATGGCCGGGAGCGGTGTGCACAACTTTCTGCCAACCCTCATCTGTGAGCGAGGCGTTGGTGGCGCGGCGATCCTCGGAGCACGGGCTCCTCCGGAGGTACCCCCGCTGCTCCAGCCGGCTCGCGACGTGCGACAGCCTGGGCAGGGTGGAGTTGGTCACCGCGGCGAGCGCCGTCATCCGCAACGTGTGCTCGGGCGCCTCGGAGAGCATCGCGAGCGTGAAGTACTCGAAGTGCGTGAGTTCGGCATCCCGTTGCAACTGGGAGTCGAGCGTGCCGGGCAGAAGCTCGACGACAGCGATGAACTTCTTCCAGGCGCGGGATTCCTCCGCGGAGAGCCAGCGCTGTTCCGTCATGCCAGAAGCCTAACCCCATGCTTGACGCAACAACCGTTGACGGTCGACTCTTTCCACCTGGTCCCGACGGCCCGCTGTCAAGCACGCCGCAGACTTCGGCGCTCCGGAGGCCGCCGCCCTAGGGTTGACGCATGCCAGCAACACGCGCCGACCAGCCTGACGCCACGCCCGCCACCCCATCCGGCGAACCCGCTACGACCGACTCCCGCCGCCCCTCTCTTCGGGACCTCCTGACCGACAAGTTCGGCCAGGTCGCCATCCGGAGCGGGCAGGTCATCGTGTTGCTCGTGCTCGCCGTCGGCATCGTCTTCGCACTGGTGCAGCTGAAGCTCGTGGTGATCCCGGTGCTGATCGCGCTGATCCTCGCCTCGGCGCTCAGCCCCGTGATCTCCTTCCTTCGCAGGCACGGCCTGTCGGCCGCGATCTCCACGTGGGTCACCCTGATCGCCGGCGTCGTCGTGTTCGGCGGAATCATCACCCTCATCGTGTTCGCGGTCGAGGGGCAGTGGGACTCCCTGTCGAGCTCGGCGGTCGAGGGCGTGAACCAGCTGCAGCAGTTCGTGCAGAACGGGCCCTTCAACATCAGCCAGGAGCAGTTCGACTCGGCTCGCGACACGGTCGTCGGTTTCCTGACGAGCAGCCAGTTCGGCACCGGCGCCATCGCGGGGGTCTCCGCGGCGGGGTCGGTCATCACGGGGGCGGTGCTCGCCTTCGTCATCCTGTTCTTCTTGCTGAAGGACGGCGACCGCATCTGGGCGTTCTTCCTGCGGCCCTTCCACGGCTACCGCCTGGAGCGCGGGCACCGGATCGGGCACACCGCTGTGAAGACGTTCGGCGGTTACGTGCGGGGAACCGCTGTCGTCGCCTTCGTCGATGCGGTCTTCATCGGGGCCGGCGCAGCAGTGCTCGGAGTGCCACTGGCGCTGCCGCTGGCCGTCATCGTGTTCGTCACCGCGTTCATCCCGATCGTCGGGGCCACCCTCGCCGGGATCCTCGCAGCTCTCGTGGCCCTGGTCGCCAACGGTCCGTTCGTCGCGCTGCTCGTGATCCTGATCGTCGTTCTCGTGAACCAGCTCGAAGGAAACCTGCTGCAGCCGGTCGTGATGGCGAACTCGCTGAAGCTGCACCCCCTCGTGATCCTGGTGGCGCTGACCGCCGGCACCATCCTCGGGGGAATCGTCGGGGCCGTGCTCGCGGTGCCGATCGCGGCCGTCTCGTGGGCGATCATCAAGGTCTGGAACCACGACGAGCAGCCCGACCCGCCCCGGAAGCCGCCGTTCTGGCGGCGAGGCACATCGAAGCCGCGCTCGGGTGACGCCGATGTCGCACCGAACGGACTCGCAACGCCTTAGAGGAGGCGCGCGTCGGCGGGAGGGCGCGCGCGTCGGCGGCTGGGGAAGCGCTGGGTGTCGACCGGCGTCTCCCCGAATTCTCAGCCCCGACTCCTACCGTTGAGGCATGACGAGCGCGGTGGAACGAAGTGCGGCCGAAGGCAGCTCGCCCCGGCACCCCTTCCGGTTGTGGCTCGCCCGGCGGCGGGCCTACATCGAGCTGCACCCGAAGCTCAGGTTCGCCTACCTGCTTGCGCTGGCAGTCGTGGGCATCACGATCGTGCTGGTCGGCATTGTGCTGATCCCGCTGCCGGGACCCGGCTGGCTGATCGTCTTCCTCGGGTTCGCCGTGCTCGGCACCGAGTTCGCCGTGGCACGGCGCTTCAACGCGTTCCTCCGCCGGATGCTCAGCCGAGCCACCGCGTGGTGGCACCGTCGGCGCGCTGAACGCGCCGAACGCATCGCCCGCCGGGAACGCGCCGCCGCCACGCAGTAGCAGCCCGCGTCAGCGCGGATCGACGAGTGACTGCAACGACCCGTTCGGCAGCGCCACCCAGCCCTCGCGCCGAGTTCGGGCGAGCATCCGGTCCCCCGGTTGATCGGCGAGCCCAACCGCGGCCGCCCGTGTGGCCAGTGCCGCGACGACCGCGTCGAAGGCGTCGGTCGAGCCCAGCATCAGCGGCCGGAAACCCTGCACGTCGAACCAGGGTGCGGCCGCCAGCAGGTCGTCGATGAGTTCGGCGCGGCGGAGGGCATCCGCCCGGTATCCGGCCGTCGTGAGTCCCCAGAGCCGGAGCGACGCGACCGGGTAGATCTCGACCACGAGCCCGCTGCCCGACCTGTCGATCGGGATGCCGCGTTCGGCGATCCGCGCGAGCATGCCGGCCGCACGCATGGCGGTGAGCCCGAGCCGATCCGTCGACACGCTGAGCGGCCACCGCCCTGTGCGCTCGCGCACCACCCGGTCGGTCTCGCGGTAGGCGAGGGTGCGCCGCCAGTCCATGCCGCCGTCGACACCGGGGTCGAGCGCCCGCCCCTCGTGGTGCGCCACCAGGAACTCCACGAACTCGTCGGGCCAACCGAGGGCGCAGTCGATCCCGAGCTTGTCGACCCGCTCGGCCGTGTCTGCGACCAGTGCGTCGTCGACGCCGAGGATGAGCGAGGTGAGGGTGGCCCGGCCGGCCTGTTCCGACCACTCGATGACGGCGAGCGCCGTGCCCTTCGGTTCGGCGGCAAGGTCGACGCCGGCGGTGATCATCCGAGCAGCGTAACAAGCTCCCGGCAGGCTCCGGCAATCTGTCCGCGCTCCCGGCTCCGAATCCCTCCTGTCCCCGAACGGGCGCGCCGAAAGGCGATGCCGAGGAGGTTCACGGTGGGAAGCATCATGTACGGCAGTCCCGCGGCGACGCTCGAGTTCGACGATCGCACCCTCGCTCACCTGCGAGCAGCGATTGTGCAGAAACTGGGGCGGGGTGAGCCGTTCACGTTCCACTTCGCCAACCAGGCGCGGAACGGCTCGGGCCACACCGTGCTCTGGATCCACCCGGCTATCGCCCTGCGGTTCCAGTTCGCCGGGCGCACGGGCCCCCTCAACCGGGCATGGGTCGAGGCGCTGGTCGAGACTGCGAACAACTCGTCGGGCCTTGTTCTCGTGGATGAGCCGGCGCGGGTCTCCGGATGACCGGGGCCCCGTCATCCGTGAGCAGGGGTTCGCTCCTCCCCGCCGCGCAACCCCCCTGGCCACCGGCCGTGACCGACCGAGAATTGATCCATGCCTCCCGCTGACAAGACCTGCGCCTCCTGTGGCCGCCGCATCGAGTGGCGAAAGAAGTGGGAGCGCAACTGGGACGACGTGCTGTACTGCAGCGACGCGTGCCGGCGGCGCAAGGTGTCAGCGGTCGACCGGGAGCTCGAGACGGGCATCCGCACCCTGCTCGCGGCGCGGTCGGCGACGTCGACGATCTGCCCGTCGGATGTGGTGCGCACGATGACCGCCGACGAAGACGAATGGCGTGCGCTGATGGAGCCGGTGCGACGGGCCGCGCGGCGCATGGTGGCCGCGGGTGAGGTCGAGATCACGCAGGGCGGGAAGGTCGTGGATCCCTCGACGGCGAAGGGCCCGATCCGGATCCGCCGGCGTCGTTCCTGAGGGGAGGCGCCGGCTCGGGGAGATCTGAGCGCAGAATGGGAACATGGATCCCACCCGCCGACTGATGTTCTGGCTGAAGGTTCCCTACGCCGCGGATGTCGCGCTGGTACTCATCGGCATCGGCCTGCTGCTCGGCGGCAACGCACTCGGCTGGTGGGTTCTCGTCTTCGCCGTCGTGCGGGCGATCGTGGGCACGATAGCCCTGGTCTGGATCGCGCCCCGGATGATCGCCAGGCGCTCCCGGCTGCCCTGAGCATCCGCGGCTGCACCCGCACCCGCACCAATGCCAGCACACGGCATCCCACCCGCCCCTCTCACCGCTCCAGGATTCCCCCCGGCCCCGGCGCCAGAACGTCGACGGCCAGCCCGTGCGACACGGCCGCAAGCCGGGAATCGGCTGTCCAGAGTTCGGTGCAACCCGCACCCTGCGCCGCGGCGAGGTGCAGCGCGTCGGGGGTCGTGATGCCGTGACGCGCCCGAAGCTCGGCGGCGCGCTGGTACTGCACATCCGACAGTTCGACCAGCGCAAACTGTTCGAATGCCCGCCGGTAGTGATCCGCCAGCGCCAGGTCATCGTTCCGGAGCGGCCCGACCAGGCATTCGAGCTTCACCAGCGAGCTGATGGCGACGGTCTCGTCTGCGATCGACGCCAGCCTCTGCCGCACAGCGGTTCCGAGGGCCCCCGCGTCTTCGACCGCGTAGATCACAATGCAGGAGTCGAGGTAGATCACTCCCAGGCATCCCTCTCCGCAGTGATCTGTGCGTCGAGTTCGTCTGTCGTTCGCTCCGAATAGGCGGGAGGTGGATTGCGGGTCAACCACTCGGCCGCACGGCTCCCCGTGTGCTGAGGCTCGGCGTCGACTCGCACAAGCCGGACGATCGGGCGACCCCGCTTGGAGATGACCACGTCTTCGCCGTCGGCCGCGGCTGCCACCAGCTTGGAGAGACTGTTGCGAGCGTCGAGCACATTGACCGAGACCATGGCGGATCCTTTCTGGCTAGATCACCTAGCCAGAATACACACCCTCGATCAGTTGCGCACGCGACCGCGGCCGAAGACCAGCCAGAGGATCGAGCCGAGGATGTTCAGGAAGAACGCCGCCAGGATCCAGAGGAACTTGCCGACGGCGCCGTGGTTGGGATTCCGCACGATCGACACGACGGTCACAATGAAGATGATCAGGCCGATGAGGCCGAGGCCTCCGGAAATCGGGTCCACAGGATCCACCTCTCTGCCCCGCTCGGGGCGCTCGGATCAACCCTAGGACCACCCCAGCCGCGCCGCCCGCTCAGCACGGTAGACCGACAGGTTCGTGTTCGCGAGCGACAGCAGCGGAACCGGCACCCCGAGCACACCGGCCCGCGCGACGAGGTCGCCCACGATCTGATCCGACTCCACTTCGGCACCGCCCATCAGGTCGCGGAACATCGACGTGCCGAACGTCGACCCCTCTGCCGTGAGGGTGTCGAGCACGAACGCACGCTGCGTCTCCCGCGGAGGAAAACCTGCCGCCGTGGCGACAGCGAAGCACTCCTCGGCGAGCCCGGTCGCGAGGGCGAGCCCGCCCGGCGCGGCCACGATGGACCCGACCGTGCTGCGCATCAGGGTGGTGAGCGAGCCTCCCGATGCCAGCATCACCCACTTCTCCCACAGGTCGAGGTCGATGGTCTGTGAAATTCTCGTGCGAAAACCCGCCCCTGTGAGCGAGGCGTCGAGTTCGAGCATCCGGTCGCTGATCGAGCCGTCGAACTCACCGTACGAGAGACTGTTGCCTGCTCCGACCTGGCGGATGCTGCCGTCCGGCTCGACCTGGGCGGCGACGACGCAGACTCCGCCCACTACGCGCCCAGCGCCGAACCGTTCACGCAGCACATCGATGTGGCGCACGCCGTTGAGGGCCGGGACGACGAACGTCTTCGCTCCGATGGCGGGGGCCAGGTCATCCAGAGCCTGCTCGAGCGCATACGCCTTCACCGAGAGCAGCACCGCGTCGAACCCTCCGGCGCCCGCCAGCTCGCCGGCCTGCACCGTCGCGGGCTCCGGCACGACCACATCGTCGCCGTCAAGGGTACGCACCACGAGCCCATCGGCCTGGAGCGCAGCGGCCCGCGCCGGCCTCACGAGAAACGTGACGTCCCTCCCCGCCGCGAGGAGCCTGCCCCCGAAGTAGCCACCGACGGCTCCCGCGCCCACAACCAGTACCCGCACGTTGCTCCCTCTCGCCGCGAGCGTCAGCGCCCGCTGCCTTCGTCCATCCAATACTGGCGCAGCCTCTCGAGCGCCTCCGCCCTCGTGAGCAGGATCGCCGCGTCGGGCTGAAGTCCGGCGCGGGTCACGAGCTCGTTCATGAGGTGCAACGGCAACATCTCGGCCGACGCCTCGACGACGCCGCGAGCCGGGAGCACTCCCCGATCGACGCAGGCCCAGAACTCGTCGGCGCTCACCGAGAGCTGGTCGCGAAGGATGTGCGACCACATCGAGGGCCCGTACGTGCTGCGATCGATCGGTTTCGAGATGCGCGTTCGCAGAACCGACCCCGACCCGAGAGTCAGTTCATAGGTGCGGTGGTGCCTCACCGGCTTGCCGGCAGATCCCCGCACCAGCATCCACTTCTCTGCGACACAGAAGTCGTCGTGGTGCTCGCGCGTGGGAGCGGGATAGCGGCTCATACTGCGCTACCCGTCATTCCGAGCCTCCGAGGAGCCACGCCTTCAGCTGATCATCTGTGGACAGCTCGATCAACTGCACGAGCCCCCAATTCTGGGAGTGGTTCGGCACGGTGACGAGGTGATCCTGCCAATCCTCCGCATACTCCCTCAGCACGGCGATCATCTCGCTGACAACCGCGTCATAGCCGCTGGCCTCTGCCGCGAAGGGCCGGCCGGGCATCAGGATGACCCACCCTCCGTCTTCGGCGAAGATCTCGGCGTTCGGCGACACGGTTCGACAGAAGTAATCACGGAGCCGTTCGGCATCGACAACAGCGGACTGGTGATCCGAACGCAGCACAGTGACGACGCGGCCGCTCTCCGCCGCATCGAGCAGGCCCTTGAAGTCCGCCCGGGCAGCAGAGGCTGATTCGTAGCGCGTGAGGAGGTTCATGCATCCATCCTGCCGTCGTCAAGCCTGGCGGTCAAGTACATCATGTACGTGCTGTACACAACGTATGTCAGAGCCTGCCCCAGCGGGCCCGGGCGCCGAGGTAGGCGCCGTAGGCGATCAGGCCGACACCCACCGCGATGAGGATGACCGTTCCGAACGGCAGGGCGGCGAGCGCCTTCAGGGCGCCATCCATTCCCGTCGCCTTGGCGGGGTCGAACGTCACCGCCGCGACGATGAACAGCACCCCGACCACCGCGAGCGCGATGCCCTTCGCGATGTAGCCAGCGGCACCCACCACGACGACGGCGGTGCCGACAGGGCCGGACGGCAGCGACAGGTCTTTGGTGAACCGCCGGGTGACACCACGGAAGACGAAGAAGACGCCGATGCCGGCCACCACCAGGCCCACCACGACGATCGCGAAGACACCTCCGGGGGCGGCCAGTGCCGTTGCGCTGGCGCTCTGGCTCGAATCGGATGAACTCTTCGAGCCGCCGAGCGCGAAGGTGAGCGCCGTCGCGCCGACCGCGAGATAAGCGACGGCCTTGCCGAACTCGGAGGCCCGCTTGCCCCAGGCCTTCTTCGGGTCGCTGTTCCTGACCTGGAATCCCGCGACGACCTGCCAGAGCCCGAGCGCGACGAGACCGACGACGATCACCCAGAGGAGAGCGCGGCCCGCGGGGTTCGCGGCGAGCTGCCCGAGGGCGCCGGTCTGGTCGGCCGACTCGCCGCCACCCGAGCCGAGCGCCACGGTCAGGGCGATGATGCCGATCAGCACGTGGAGGAGCCCGTTGACTGCGTAGCCGAGACGGGCTAGCACGCGGAACACCGGGCTGTTCTCTGCCTGGCGGACGGCGTGGGATGCAGGATTACCGGTCATCCGTTCAGCGTAACGGCGGCCCTGAAACAGTGGGCGGGGTTGCAGGATAAGCTCATTGCAGGTTCCAGCAGATCCCGAACGAGGAGTTACAGCGCAATGGTCGACAACATCGTGGTCAGGTCTCCGGGCAGGGCGTTGCCGAAGCCGGTCGCCGGGTTGGCATTCGTCACCATGTGGGCCGTCGGCATCGTGCTGTTCAGCATCGCCCATCTCGTCGAGAACCCGCTGCTCGGAGCCTTCGTCGTCGACACCGGGCTGGTTCTCGTGTGCGTCGGGTTCGCGCTGCTCTTCGTGGACTGGGTGCGCACCGCCCTCCGCACCCTGCTGTTCGGGCTGATCGCGATCGTGCTGTTCCTCATTGTCGACCTGGCCGACATCACGGTCATCGTCTACATGCTGCGCATCATCGTTCCGCTGTTCGCCGTGTTCGTGCCGGTGAACCGCGTGGCGAACGGGTTCCGCATCTTCGCTTAGGGGTCAGTGGCCCATCGGGGCGGGCGCGCCGCCCGGCTGGTCGACCGGCTTCCGCACGAAGAACGCCACCGCGACAGCCCCGAGCGAGACGATCGCGCCGACGAGGAACGCCGCACGGATGCCGTCGGTCTGAGCGAGGATCGGGTCGGACCCCGTCGCCACCAGAGACGCCGCCCTCGACGACATCAGCGTCACGAACACCGCCGTGCCGGCCGCACCGGCGACCTGCTGAACGGTTCCGACGACAGCACTGCCGTGTGAGTAGAGCGCCGGCTTCAGTGAACCGAGGCTCGCCGTGAACAGCGGCGTGAACATCAGCGCGAGACCGACGCTCAGCACGATGTGAGCGGTCAGGATGAGCGGCACGGGTGTGGTCGAAGTGACCATGGTGAGCGACCAGAGCACCGCGCTCACGATGATCGCGCCGGGAACGAGCAGCACCATCGGGCCGCGCTTGTCGTAGATCCGCCCGACGAAGGGTGCGAGAACACCCATCACGAGTCCACCCGGCAGCAGCAACAGCCCGGTCGAGAGGGTATCGAGGCGCAGCACGTTCTGCAGGTACAGCGGCAGGAGGATGAGCGTGCCGAACAGTGCCATCATGCTGATCGCGAACATCACGATCGACAGGGTGAAGTTCTTCGAGAGGAACGTGCGGAGATCGAGCAGCGCGCGATCCGTGCGCTGCAACTGCAGCTGACGCAGCACAAAGAGCCCCAAAGCGACCAGCCCGACGACGAGCGGACCCCAGACGGGCATCCAGCTCATCGCATTCGCACCACCGATGGTGGTGAGGCCGTAGACCAGGCCGCCGAAACCGAAGACAGAGAGGATGACCGAGAGAACATCGAACGGCGCCTTGCGGGGGGTGGTCACGTTCGGGATGCGGAGGGCTCCGACGATGAGACCGGCGAGGGCGATCGGCAGCACGAGCCAGAACATCCAGCGCCAGTCGAGAACGCTCAGGATGAGTCCCGAGATGGTCGGGCCGATGGCGGGTGCGACCGAGATGACGATCGAGATGTTGCCCATGGTGCGTCCGCGGGAGGATGCCGGCACCAGCGTCATGACGGTGGTCATCAGCAGCGGCATCATGATCGCGGTGCCGCAGGCCTGGATGACGCGGGCGATGAGCAGCACCTCGAAGCCGGGCGCCATCGCGGCCACGAACGTGCCGATGCTGAAGAAGGTCATCGCGGCGATGAAGACGGGGCGGGTGTTGAAACGCTGCAGCAGGAAGCCGGTGATCGGGATGACCACGGCCATCGTGAGCATGAACGCGGTGGTGAGCCACTGGGCCGATTCGGCGGGGATGTCGAGGTCTTCCATGAGGCGCGGCAGGGCCACGCTCATGATGGTCTCGTTCAGGATGACGATGAACGCGCTGACGAGGAGGATGCCGATGACCAGCTTGTTGCGGGCGGCGAGGCGCGTCTCTTCGTCGCTCTGGATGGTCGGGGTGGCGGTGGTCGCGGTGGCGGTGGCGGTGGTCGCGCGCTGTGCGGATCGTGTGTCGGGGAGGGTCTTGTCAGACACCAGGGCTCCTGTCGGTTCAAGCGGGAGTGCAGTGCGGGATTCGATGCGGGAATTCGATGCGGGAATTCGAAAGCGATCCGTCGGGCTGTTCGGGAGAAGACGGGCGGGGCATTGTTTATTCCGCGCCACGCCCGGGTGGGTCATGTGAACATCGTACACATTAGCGCAGTCGGCGGAGTTGCGCATCCCCCGGTTCCGCTCCCCTGCTCTCGTCTTCTCGTCCACAACCGGCGAGATCTGCGAGTTCTGCACCACTTTCGATATTCGGTTTCGGATCATCGCCGGGCATGGTTGGCTTGTTGCATGACCCGAGAAACACTCACCATCGACAGGCCGGAGACGGCGGCACCCGCCGGCTCTGCCGCGCCGCTGGCCACGTCAGCAGGCCTGCCGACCCGGCGTGGCCGGTTCGCGGCCGCGGTCACCGC
>NZ_NBXA01000035.1 GCF_003399625.1 Subtercola boreus
GCATGACCCGAGAAACACTCACCATCGACAGGCCGGAGACGGCGGCACCCGCCGGCTCTGCCGCGCCGCTGGCCACGTCAGCAGGCCTGCCGACCCGGCGTGGCCGGTTCGCGGCCGCGGTCACCGCGGTCGTCACGGCTCACAGGGCCATCGCGGCCGCGCACGCGCATCTCGCAGGTCTCGTGGAGGAGGCCCGCGTCGCGGGCACCGCCCTTCACACCACCGACTCGTTCACCGGTGGCCCGCAATGGTCAAGCGACATGATCATCGAACGCCAGATCATCACCGAACTCGCCGTCGCCCTGCACACCTCCGAGAACGACACCCGGCGCCTCCTTCACACCAGCGAAGCCCTCACCAGCACGTTCACCGCCACCCGTACCGCCCTACAGGCTGGGGCGATCTCCTACCGGCACGCCGAGAAGATCGTGCAACACAGCAACACCCTCCCTGTCGCCGCCCTCGGAGCATACGAGCACGACCTGCTGCCCCACGCCCGCCGCGTCACCGTGCAACGCCTCGACACCCTCGCCCGCGCCGCCATCGAACACGCCCAACCCCGCACCGCCGTGCAACGACACCTCGACGCTGCCGCCCGGCGCCGCCTCGACCTCGACCCCGCCACCGACGGCATGGCCTACCTCACCCTCTACCTCCCCGCCGTCGAAGCCGTCGC
>NZ_NBXA01000036.1 GCF_003399625.1 Subtercola boreus
TACTCCCGGTTGCGGCCCGCGCGATCAAGAAGCTGCCGCCAGAGGCCAAACGCCGGGTGCAGGCCGCGGTCGAACTGCTCGCTGAGGATCCGCGCCCGCCGGCGGCGAAGAAGCTGACTGGGCGCCCGGAGTGGCGGGTACGGACCGGGGACTACCGAGTGTTGTACCGCATCCAGGACGATGTACTAACCGTCGTGGTGGTTCAGGCCGGTCATCGGCGGGACATTTACGACAAGTAGGCCCCTGCCAGCATCACTACTTGAGCACGGGGCACAACGCATGAGGAACAAGACGGAGGTGCAAGCGTGAGCGATGAGGTCGAGCACTGCGATGTCGTCTACTCCTGGAAGCTAATAGACGGGTTGCCTGATGTCGACGGGGTGGAGAGCGGTGGTCGGCGGCTGGTGGTGTCTCCGCGAGTGCTGCGTGTGGAGCATTGGCCTGCCCATGATTCCCTCGGGGCGTTGCACGTATTCATCGACGGCGTGCGAGTCCGGGTTGACGGGACGCTCGGCGGCAACAAGGGGTTCGGATTCAGCGATGAGCCTGACCGGTGGGGTGAAGTCGTGCGTCACACCGACGAACTCCCCGAATGGTCCCGCCCATACCTTGTCGCGGCCCGCTCGTGGGAGACGGCACGCGGCAACCCGCGATCACCCAGACTGCGACTGGTCTGACAGGTCGGCGCGCGGCGACCTGATGCCTACGAATCGGCCCGCGTGCCATCGACCTCTCGCATCACGCGTGGTGAACTCGGGATGCGACAGCGCGTTAGGCGCCCTCAGGTGACCAGCACGGTGCGCCTCAGGAAGTGCGCGTGGCGACGAATGAGAGCTCCCAAGTTTTCGCATCTGACGTGGATTCGCTGGCTCTTTGTTGACATAAGGTCGGTTATCAGCGTATATAGACCTCTAGCGTTTACACCTTTTTGGGATACCTCGAGCCCGACTTCTGTCTGCGATTTCGCGCACGTGACACTTGCGATCCCTGCGGTCGCCGCTGCAGCCGCCTTGCTCTCGTTTACAGGCGTCGCCGGAGTCACGAGTCTCGGTTTAGCTGGGCTTGTGCGCATCCTGACCGGCCTAATCTTCATGCTCGTCTGGCGTCGCCGTCCACTGAGGTGATGGCGCAGTGCCAGATGACAGATGCCCTGAAAAGTCCGCAGTCAAACGGTGCGACCTTCTCTGATCGAACCATTGGTCGACGCATTGGTTGCGTCTGTGTGGGATTGCGATTCAGATGCCGTCGTGATCGCGCAAAGTTCGTCGCGTTTATCGGGGCGGCGTCGCCGGACCTGAGCGCCCGAAGACCCTATCTCGCGTTACGGCGGCTCAGAGCTTCGTTGCGGTAGGCCCGATCGACCGCGTCAGGATTGCGACGGCTGCCGAGCGCGCAGCCTGGGATCGTGGCACATTGCTGTGCTCGGCAAGATCGATGAGGCCGATCACCATGGCTCGCGCTGCATCCGCGACCGCTTCCCAATGGTGCCCGCTCTGCTCCAGCTCGCTGGCGTTCGCCCTGGCGAGCTCGTGCAACTCGTCGATTTGCTGTTGGATGACCCGCTCGTGGATGGCCCGAATGGCCGGGTCGGATGCCTGCTGAAGGGCCGCCCCGAACCGGGCGATTGCGGGACACTCCTCGAGAACTTCTCCCCCCACTTCGAGCCAGGCACCCACCCCGGCGAGGAATCCACTCTCCTCGCGCCCGGCAGCGTAGGTGCGATCGAGGAGTGGCTCGATCACTTCGACGTGGGCAGCCGAAACCAGTGCTGCCTTGGAGTCGAAATGGTAGAAGACCGTACCGATTGTCATCCCCACGCGCGACGCCAGTTCACGCATTGTCGCGCCGCCGTAACCCCGCTCGGCTACCAGGTCGACTGTCTCACGGAGCAGGCGCTGACGCGTCACCGCGCCATCGGACCCGACGGGGCGGCCCCGGACAGGTCGTGCGGCGGAACGCGTCATATTACGAGCCTAGAGCGTACACGCTCAGGCGATCATCGTCTTGCCGCCGTCGACGCCGATCGATTGCCCGTTGACGTACCCGGCACCCTCGCTCGCGAGGAACAACACGAGCGGGGTGCAGTCCTCGTAGGGAAGGCCGAATCGGCCAACGGGAATCTGGGTGGCAAGCAAGACGGCCTGCTCGCGCCCTTGCTCGGTCAGGTCGAACGCCGGCGTCTTGATCCCGGGTAGGAAGAGGTTGGTGACAATTCCGTACTTGCCCCACTCCTGAGACGCGTTGCGAGTGAGCGCCTGCACGCCCCCTTTGGCAATTTCGTACGGCGCAAAGCCCGGTAATCCGAGGATGGCCGAGTGCGAGGCGACGTTGATGATCCGTCCGTAGTGTTTGGCCTTCATGTGGGGAAGGCACTTCTGCATGAAGAGCATCGCCTGCAGAGGTCCTGTGGTGAAGGTGAAGAGCGCGTTTTCCACCGTGGTGTCTTCCAAGAAGGTATGACGATCCATCCCGCCCTGTCCGATGTTGGCCAGAATGTCGACCTGGCCGTAGGTCGCAATCGCTGCGTCCACCACGGCGCTGATGTCAGACTCCACTGCCAGGTCGGCGCCGACTGCGATGGCGCGACCGCCAGCATCCACGATTTCTGCGGCGATCTCCTGAACGCGGTCACCTCGAATGTCGCTGAGTACGAGCCCAGCACCCTCTTCGGCAAAGCGTCTGGAGACAGCCTCGCCGATTCCTCCGGCCGCCCCGGTGACGATCGCAATTCGTCCGTCTAAAACACCCATCAAAATCACTCCTTCATTACTAATCAATCGTTTGATTCATTAGACTCACTGTGTCATCAGAAACCTATTGCGTCAACCGAAGACGAAGGGAAGAAGACTATGGAGTCTTTGAAAAATGCAACCGTCATTGTCACAGGAGCCTCGAGCGGAATCGGAAAGGCAACGGCACTCGCTGTCGCGCGGAGGGGAGCGAACGTGGTCGTGGCCGACCTCGATGACTCAGGAGCGGGCGCCGTGGTCGAGCAAATCGAGGCGCTCGGAGTTCAAGCACTTGCTATCCATTCGGATGTCGGTGACGACAACGCATTCTCCGTCTTGCGCGATGAAACGCTCACCGAGTTCGGCCGAGTCGATGTTGTGATGAACAATGCAGGGGTTCTCACCAGGGGCCTCCCCGAAGAGATCCCGGTCGCAGAGTGGGAGCGCGTGCTGAACATCAATCTCATGTCTGTGGTGCGCAGCAACGCGGTTTTTCTACCGATCCTCCTTGAGCAGGGCAGCGGTCATCTCGTCAACACGGCGTCATTCGCCGGCCTGTATAGCTACGCTTACGATCGCACTCCGTACGCGGCGTCAAAGGCCGCCATCGTGCAGCTCTCCGAAGCGCTGGTGCTCTACCTCCGACCGCGTGGCATCGGTGTCACGGTGCTGTGTCCAGGACCTGTGGAAACCAACATTATGGCGTCCATCCGCACCTTCGGACAGGAGACCGCCACGCGAGGGCCCGGAGCGCAATTCGGCATCAAACAGCCGGAGGAGGTCGGAGAGTTGGTCGCGGAGGCGATCGTCGCGAACACGTTTATGCTGCCAACAGACAACCAGGTGGTCGACGTTCTCGTCGACCGGGCCAGAGACTGGGATGGGTTCATAACGAAGTCGATCGCGGCCTGGGCCGACA
This sequence comes from Subtercola boreus, assembly GCF_003399625.1. Taxonomy (GTDB): domain Bacteria; phylum Actinomycetota; class Actinomycetes; order Actinomycetales; family Microbacteriaceae; genus Subtercola; species Subtercola boreus_C. The sequence continues at coordinate 3,649 of NZ_NBXA01000036.1, forward strand.
CACCGATTCGCCCAGTGCCGCAGTCAGGAGCGTCACTGTGACCGATCCTCGCAAGGAGGGCATCCGGGTCCTCCGTGAACTGCTCCCCGGTGTGATTGCTGAGGGCGAGGTCTCCTTTGCGGACGGTAAATTCGGAGAAGAACTCGGGGAGTTGACCCTGACGAACGTGTTCGGCTCACTGTGGAACCGCCTTGCGCTGAGCCGCCGGGACCGCAGTCTCGTGACGCTCGGCATCCTCATCGCGTTGCGTGCCGAGGGGGAACTGGAGGTTCACTTTTCCATTGGCCTGCGAAATGGGCTCACCGTCGAGGAACTCGAAGAGGTGGTGTACCACTCCTCCGCGTATGCAGGATTCCCTGCTGCTGCCACCGCGCGCCAGATAGCTATTCGAACGCTACCGAAAGCCGGCGACCTGCCCTAGCGGTGACTACGGCGGCAATCGGGCACAACATCGTGACGTGGGCTCAGCACGCCGCCTGGTGGGCTGCACCTTCGTTCGCATCAGTCATAGGCGGGGTGAATGATACGGGCGACACCGACGACACCACAGTGTGATCGACCGGAAACACCTGCCCTGCACAGGAGACGCCGCCCGGGTGCTAGTGGCGGGATACGCCGCCGGTCCTGAAGAGCTGCAACGCGGATTACCTGCCATTGATGAAGCGGTGGGCTCTTGTTGTCGCTGAGTAGGTGCGAACAGCTGACGGGGACACTGGTTATCCAGACAGGATCCCTCAGTTGAGGGTGATGTCGGTGCGCGGGCTAATTCGTCGAGGTGAAGTTCCAACAGTTAGTTCGACGAATCAGCTTAAATCAATGTGGGTATTTGGTGACGCACGTGAGGGCACCTGGCGTGGGTACTTGGTGACGCCGGCAGGCGCGGCCCAGAGATCTCGAGTGGGTATTTGATGACGTGACTCAATTCAGTCGTCCCGTCGGGCTAACTGTCATCAGATACCCACGGATATTTGGTGGGTATTTGGTGACGGTTGTGGGTGTTTGATGACGCAGTCGTGGGTAATTGGGGTGACGTCCCTGTGAGTGGTGTGGTTTTGGGTTCTTGTGCGTTGCATCGTCGACGTAAGAAGCCACCGTGTGATGGTCAGTGAGAACCGACTAAAACTCTCACGCAAAGGACGCCACACGATGGCTTTAGACCAGTCTGCCCTGCTCGACCTTCTTAGCGAGCTGAAACTCACCGACGTCACCGACCGAATCCGGGTCGCGACCGAGACGCTTTACCAAGAGCTGATCGACGCCGAAGCGACCGCGTTCATCGGCGCCGCCCCGTTCGAACGCTCCGAGGAACGCACCACTCACCGCAACGGCAGCCGAGCTCGAGTGCTGACAACGACCGCCGGGGAACTTGATCTCAAGATCCCGAAGCTGCGCGCTGGCACGTTCTTCCCCGCCCTGCTGGAACGCCGCAGACGGATCGACCAGGCGTTGTTCGCGGTGGTCATGGAAGCATATTTGCACGGCGTCTCTACCCGGAAAGTCGACGACCTGATCAAAGCGCTCGGCGCCGATACCGGGATATCGAAGTCTGAAGTGTCGAGGATCTGCGCTGGCCTGGACGCGGAGGTGGCGCAGTTCCGCGACCGGACCCTGTCGGCCCTGGACTACCCGTACGTGTTCCTCGACGCGACGTACTGCAAAGCCCGCGTGAATCATCGGATCGTCTCTCAGGCCATCGTCGTCGCGGTCGGGGTGGCCGCCGACGGGCGGCGGGAGGTCCTCGGCTTCGATGTCGGAGATACCGAGAACGAAGGGTTTTGGACTGCGTTTCTCCGCTCGCTGAAAGTGCGTGGCCTCGACGGGGTGAAGCTGGTCATGTCTGATGCGCACTCCGGGTTGAAGAAAGCGATCGGGACCGTGTTCCAGGGTGCTGCGTGGCAGCGGTGCCGGGTCCACTTCATGCGCAACGTTCTCTCCGTTGGGGTCTGCCCAGAGTTTGGTTGTCACTGGGGGTTGATGGTTTTCAGGCCGCGTTTGCGGTTGTGTAAATTGTCTCAAACTCGACGGGGGTGAGTTTGCCTGAGGCTGACCCCGTTTCCCGGACAGGTGGTTGGTTGGTCAGGCTGCCAGTGTGAGCTGGCGGCGTTCGTACTCTAATGGACTGAGGTAGCCGATGCCGGAGTGGCGTCGGCGGGCGTTGTACCAGC
>NZ_NBXA01000037.1 GCF_003399625.1 Subtercola boreus
AGTGCAAACCCATCGAATGCAAATGCCGAATCTTTGCCCAGTCATCCAAATTGATCACCTTCCATAGTGGCTAGGTGGCCCTGTTTTCAATCGGCAGAAACGGCATCACATTCGGTCGGCGTCAACACGCTTGCCAGTCGGTATCGGCTAGCGTGCTGGACGAGTCAAGCAGTCGTGGCAGTGCCGCCCTGAACGCGTTCTCGACCTTCCCATAAGCCTTCTCAGTTGCCGCGTCGTTGAGTCCCTGTTCGGCTGCAATTGCATTGCCGACATCGAGCGGCTTGGGTATCTTCATTCCGCGTCGAAGCACCGTGACCCGTTGGCCGTTCGTCGTCGCCCACTGGCGCATATGAGCCCTGCTGATGTAGTGGTCGTAGGGCTGCCCCATAAATGCCGCACACCTCTCTCGTGCTCTACACCGTAGTCGTCGACAGAGGATTCGAGGGTTCGCTGAGAGACGACTTCGGGGGAACCTACAACGCACCAGATTGAGCCGCGGCAGCTAGGGGCGCGCAGTACGGTGTCGACAAACGAAACCCCGCAGCAGCTTCATTGTTTGAAAAGCATCCTGCCTTCACAGGGCAGTTAATCGTGAGGTGTATTCGCGCTGATATTCGATATTTCGTCATCAGCTTGGGGGTTCACATCCGGCTAACTCGCTGCGCACTCAGGGGCCACGCCAAGTCGCGGTTGGGCCGGATCGACAGCCGTGCAGCTCAAGGAGGTTGGTTTGCCCTTCGTCGACGTCGAATCACCTACGACGCACACCTTCCTCACTGAGCACGCGCCCGAGCTGCTCCTGCAGCACGACATCGAAAACCTCGACGTCGCTCACGTCCGCGGACCCAATCGGCTCCTCACCCGGGCGATCGCCGGGTGGGCGTACTCCCGCACCGACGAGCACGGCGAACCTCTCTACGCCGGCATCCGGTACGTCTCGCGCGTCGGAGACTTCGAGTGCTGGGCCGTCTTCGACGGGGCACACGTCGAACTCGACAGCACTCAGGACATCACGGTCGATGACCCAGCTCTCCGGGAGGTCGCGAATCTGTACCACCTCAGCTTCGGTCCGATGACCTAGGAACGGACACCGCTACTCCGGACCCTTCCCAGGTTTTGGAGCTCTTTTCTACAGCTCTCGGGACGTCGGCGTTTCAGTTGCACCCTTCTGTCTACAGCGGCCCGCGCGTGTCATTGTCATCGCGGAGTCCAATAAAACCGCGGGTTGGATCGGCAGGCGCGGCAAACATGGTGCCGTTTCGGATCGCGGCGAGATGTACCGGGCAGACCGCGTACACCGCGAGCAGGCCGTTGTCGTTGACCGTGAAATCAGACGTGGCCGTGGCCACGCAGTCGCTAATCACGCACGACGGTGTTTCCATAACCCGACACTAGCCCGAGGACGCGGCCTACAGTCATTCGAACATATGTTCTATTCTTGGGGATGGACCGACCACGATTGCGGGTCGGCGGAGTAGAGCGGCCGGCTCGTTTAGCGGGGGAGTCGTGAGTGCAGGCGCCGTACCTCAACGAAACCGACGACCGTGATGGCGATCGCCACCGTGCAGATCAGGGCCCAGCCGACGATGTTGAACCACTGGCCGTGGAACGCGGTGTACGTGTACTCGCCGGCGAGAGCGAACAGGAACAATGCTGCCCCGCCCCACACCAGAACGTTCGCCGCCAACGCGGCCTTCGCGAGGCTCCCAGATTTCCGCATAAACCCACAATCCCACTGTGGGTTGAACGTTGTCCACGCACATCTGGCCGGCCATGCGACGGAGGGTGCGTGAGCCATCGGTACGAATCGTAGGTATGCCAATTCTGTTGAGCAGCGGTCGCTGGCGAAGATGAATCTCCGCGACATGGTCGGCGAGCCCGAAACCCTCTCTGCGTTTGAGCTGGATCTCGACAACGAGTTGATCACGTATGACCCGAAGCCGAAGAAGGCCCGCGCCTGGGTCCGGTATGGCGGCCGGCCCATGAAGGTCAACGTCTACGTCCTAGCCTTCACCGCTGACGCGGTCCGAATCCGATGGGTCAACAGGGAAAAGAACCGGCAGGAGGCGTGGGTGTGGCGACCGGCCGTCGAGAACGCACCCTGGGTCGAACTCTAAGGCCGTCGGTACTGCAGCGGGGGAGAGGATTCATCTGCCCGACGGCTCCGCCGTGCCCGTTTTTCTGGATGGAGCCGCTGCACGGCGCTGTTACCGCCCCTGGTCGGGGCTTGTTGGTTTGGCCGTGAATCCTTCGGAAGCGTACGGGCCTGTTCGTTCCGCGCAAGCAGCTGCGCTGCCGGCTCCTCCGAGATTTCCGGCACGCGTTCGCCCTTGGGGCTCTCTTATTTCGCGCCGGATATCTCTCCTCCACCGCCCTTCGGGTGGCGCTTCACGGCCAGTCCCTAGCGGCGGTAAACCGCCTTCCTTACAGTTTTTCTTGTGGATTCGGGGCCTTCGTAAGCTTTGAAACGCGCCAGGGGTCCCGGGTATGGCTGACTGCCTCCCGCCGCGTGACGGCATGCCGT
>NZ_NBXA01000038.1 GCF_003399625.1 Subtercola boreus
CAACAAATAACACGTTGCGATAACGGTGGAGGTGGGCCTGGCTTAGATTGCCCCGACACCCCGCAAAACGCCGAGGTGGTCTCCGCTTAGATTGCCCGAGTGGTCCTGGCTAACGTTGCCAGAGACACAAGCAGGTCACCAACCATGTTCCCAGCGCGTGGAGTGATATCGGCTGCCGCCAGGACACCAGGATCAAGCGATACCGCGAGTTTCACTCGTTGCTTCACACCAAGAACTTCTGCCGGAGAGTTCAAAATCGCTAAGGCAAGGCGTGCGCGATCTAAAGGTTCTGCATCGTCAGCCTCAGAAACTTCATCAACGGCGTTTAATGAGACAGCGAGATGGTCGTCAACCAGGCCGACCTCCTTCACATACGCAGCAACATTTTGGAAGGTCAGACGCATGAGTCGATTCCGCATCAATACCGGCCATACCGCCGGGGCTAAAAGACTCAGATCCGACAACATAACTTCCGGTCCCGTGTGAGAAGCAATTGCCTCAGCGGCGTCGAGATCACTCCGTGCCGCGGATTCGAGGAATGCGGTGAGCTGTTCGTTGGTAGCGACGGCCAGAGGCGTCTCCTCAGAACTCCCGAAAGCGGCGGCGTAAGCTGTCGGCGCTCCAATTGCATAACTGACAAGAGCGGCGCTAGACGCCGCCAAATTGTCGAGCGAGATGTCGGTTTCCCCGCTTAGGATCTCGAGGTTCTCGAGGGACAGCTTGTAGGCGCGGGTGCTGCGGAACGCGTCAAGGGCGACCTCGGGGAGACCGCGTAGGGAAGGCACTACGGCGCCTGCGTCCGCAACGAACTGCACCGCTCGAGTCGCTTCAAGTTCGGTAGCACCTTGCATCAGCGCAGGCATGGAGGCAAATTCGGTCTGGAGAAGCACGCGGAGGTCGTCTGAAAATTTGTAACGGACCTCTGCGACGCGAGCTCCAATCGCCGCTCCGACCAACTCCGCACGTTCTTTAGGTAGCAGACTTGAAGTAGTCGCCAATCGCACGAACACCTCACGCATATGGGGTGTCAAGAGTGTTACGAACGACGCTTTTTCGGCGCCTGCTTCGAGGTAGCGGTCAATGAAATCGGATCCAGCGGGACCGTTTGTTGCTATATTCCGCACGACAATAGCGCCGTGATGCAACTGCGTGGCCAATAGATAGTCCACGATACCAACGTTGAACATACTTGTTTCCTGCAGCACGGAAAGGCCTTGGTCTCGCAGAATCGCTGCCGCGTCGTCTGCATCGAGCACGAAGTCAGGGTCGTTTTTTCCGTGGTCGACAAAGCGCATCACATAGGTCATGGCGCTCGGGCGAATGAGCGTGCCGTAGAACGACGAAACATGCAGCGGGAAGTAGGACGTTATGTATCCGTTGATTACTAGGTCTGCTGCAAGTCTCGACGGGAGCTTCTGTACCGCCCATTGCCGAAAGCTCGAGGCTTCTGAGTCATCCGACTGATAAGTGAACTCCGGGTACTCGGCGAGCTCCTTCCAAGTCGCACGTTGGAGTCGAACTAGGGCTTCTTCGTTCGATGCGAGGGTCTTCTCAGCATCGTCTGCGTTTTCGTCGTTCTTGAAATCCTGTGCGCCGAGGGCACGTCCCACAAGACGTTCAAGCGTGTCGAGCGAGAGGCTCATGGTCTGCGGCCCCGAGTTGTAGGGCGGGGGATTCGCTTGCAGTGTGATGCTGCCGCCAGCTTCCGCGATATCTAGCCAGAAGCTTGGCTTGGACAGTGTAGGAAGATCAACGTTTGCTCCATTGTAAGAAAGAGTTGCCGAGGCGAGCCCGGTGCCCGGCGCAGTGAACAGTGCGTCGATTCGGGAGGTGAGGAGCTGTGCCACCTCGGTTGCATAGCGCGCGCCAGACGATCTATTGGAAATTTTTGTTCTAAGTTCCCGATTCCGCAGCCTTATTGAATGGGTGTTTGTCTCGACGAGTTCGCGCCAAAGTGTCCACAGTTCGTCCAGTGAGCTCGTCGCGTGCCTGATTCTTTCGAACTGACCCATGTGAGCATTCTTGAACAGCACCATTGCGAACAGACGGTCCTCATCGAGCCCTGGAACAGGTCCCTCGACATCGAGAAGCCTGTGTTTGAACACCACGTACTCATTGATGATGTTGTGAATGAGACGCATATCAGCGAGGTGGCGTGCCGCAAGGTTGATGAGATCCTTTGAAACTTTGAGGTCGCGCGACTCGAGTTCGCGTGCCATGAGGTCGGCTGCGTTCTTGTGCGTAATGAAGGGGACGACCGGAATAACTAGCTCGAAAAATTTTGTTCGGTTGGCGCGCGATAATTCCGCGCGTGCCTCGTCAGCCATCCCCTCAGAGACCTTCTGTCCGAGCTTCTCAAAGACGCTGTCTCGCATTGCGTAGATGAATCTGATGTTGCGCTTATTGAGTTGCTGGGCCGAGTTCAGCAATCCGTTGAGGGACCTTAGCGATTCGAAGATTTGCGGGTCGTCGAAGCGGTCGAGATCTTCGATTATGACGATGTCTCGTTTCGAATTGTTCTCGAAGAAATAGATGATCTCGTCGAGATACTCGTCGAAGTAGCTCGCTGACCGCGGCGGCAGCGTAATCGTGGCCGGACCTGCCGTGACCTTTTCTATACCTATTCGACCGCGCGTGAGTGCCCGGGCAAGGAATGTCGCCGTGCCAACAATGATTGCGACGACAACAAGCAATCCGACGTATGCAACCCAGTGAGGTCTTCCGGTGACGGTAAGTGCGAGTGTGGGCGTAAAGGCAACGTCGATGCCCAGCAATATGGCGATGATAGCGGCTATGCCGCCTGCCCCCAGCGCCACCGCTAATTCCACATCCCATCGGAAGCGCCCGATTCGCCGAAATCGAGATTCTGGAGCGGCCGACGGACGCTGCTGATACAGGAGTTGCTTTACGATCTCTTTCTGGATTCGATTGGTAGTGGATTCAGCCTGAGGATGACTGTCGTCAGTGACTGTCGAGGACTCGGGTTGTTCACCCAAGGTAAGGAGAGACAGCTCGACGACCCTATTTCGATAGGTCTCGGCAAATTGATGGAGGATGCTGCTTTTACCTGTGCCGTACGTCCCCGCGAGAGCGACGTTTCGGACTCCCGGTTGAGTATCAATTGCAGTAGCAAGCATCGTGAAGTAAACGCCGTGCCTGTCAAACGAGTACGCCGGCGCAAGACTAGAAAGATTTGGCGCAGTGTCATCCAACTTTGCAACAGCGACTGGCTTTCGTCGCATTGAACTCCCCGAGTTATCCGCGGCGTAAGACTGCTCATCCGAACGTCTGGTCGCACTCCTGCGACAAATCTTACGAGTAATAGGCGACCGGCCGATTATCGGCATGAGCAAGGGACAGGTCGATCCCGCGAGAACGACCCGAACCTCCTAGGTCCCGATTTAGACCAGCGCCTGCTCATAACACCGGCACTCCGCCCGATTCTCGGCAGCGCTGGTATGGACTCGGTCGCAGGCGATTCGTCCGACTACGTGTGACCACAAAGACACCGGACCACAAAGCAGTAAAGAAGAGTGCGGAGTTGTATGCATTTCACAGTGCATTCCTGTTGAGTTGCGTCTTGGGATGCTGTCTAATGGGGTCATGTCCACTACAACGCAGCGCCCAGGGCTTCGAGCTCATGAGGACTCCGTGCGGTTCACTCAACCCGAGTTGGTGTCTGCGCTTCGAGAGATCCTAGGCTCCAAGCTGGTGGCGTATCTGGGCCGGGTGACTTCTACCCGGCAGGTCGCGGAGTGGGCCTCGGGTGAGACGAAGTTGTCTGCAGACAAGCTGGACCGTCTCCGTACCGCGTACTTCATCGCTGGGCTTCTTCGGGAACGTGAGGGTTCTGCGACGGTGCAGTCCTGGTTCAAGGGGATGAACCCGCAGCTTGACGATGTCGCGCCGGCGCAGCTGCTCCGGGAGGAGCCGATCGATACGGCTGGGCCCGCCGTGGTCGCGGCCGCTCGTGCGTTCGCGTTCATCGGATGACGCAGCCGCACCTCGAACGCACCACCCGCACAGAACAGGTCTGGCATGTCGGCTTCCGACCCGATGTGTGGGCATGGTCGGACTGGCGATACGCGACCGACAACGGCCGTTTCGACGGCCGCTGGGATGATCAGCACGGTAATTTCCGGACGATCTACACCGCTGACAGCTTGTACGCCTGCCTCCTCGAGGTGCTGGCGAAGTACCGCCCTGCCCGATCCGTCGAAGATCAGGTGGCGGCGATCGATGACAGCGACGGACACGGCGCCCTGTACCCCGACTATTCCGCGGGCAATCTTGACCACAGTTGGCTCAATGACAGGCTTGCAGGACACGCGACACAAGACGGCGTGTACTGCTACGTCACTCATTCGACCACCGTCGCGGCCTTGCGGCGCCGGTTCGATCCGGCCCACTACGGCGTACCCGCTACTGACTTCGACGCAGCTCTTCTGAAAGACTCAGCTCCTCGCGCCCTGACCCGTTCGATCGCAACATGGCTTTACGAACTCTCGGGCACCCTCGCCGTCGACGGAGTCGAGTTTCGGTCGCGGCACGGTGACGACCTCCGAATGTGGGCAATCTTCGAACGCCCCAATGACCCAGAAGTCAGCCCACGCCTGACCAGCGCGACCCAGGCTCCGCTTACCCCAGATACTCCCGAGCTCCGTGATGCGATGGCGCTCCATGGTCTCCGATGGTCATAGCCGGCGAGTTTTGGACTGAGTCAATCTCGGCTCGGTGAAGGATGAGGACTCGGCGCGGCAGAGCTTCGCATCTCGAGAGCCTCCATGTTTTTTGTCAGGAAGCCTCTGTGACAAATCAGACGTACGGGGTAAGAAGCCCTCGGACTGACTGGGGGAAAGTCCGAGGGCTCAGAGTGTTCGGCCGCCGCAGGGGGATACGGGGATATCCCGAACACTCGTTGTGAGAATAGCGGGGGAAGCTGGGCCATTTCCCGGCGCGTAAGCAAGGGGCTCGGTATCTGTACGAAACCGAGCCCCTTTTTCCAGCTTGTTGGATTACTTGCCGAGGTCGTCTTTGACGTCTTCGACGTTTTTGCGGGCTTCGCCCATGGCCTGGTCTTGCTGGCCCTGCGCAGTGAGCTCTTCATCATCAGTTTTCTTGCCCACGAACTCTTCAGCGTGGCCGGCGGCCGAGAACGCAGCAATCAATGCATCAGTCTGATCGATGGTCGGGTGGGCCTGCTGATAGCGGGTAACAAATTCGTTTCGGCCGCGAAGAAGATGGGCGAGCATCTCCGCTGTCAACGGCTCCATCACTCCAGCATGCCGCACTCATTCGAAACCACACCCGAAGACAGCCACCGCATGGTCATCGCCTCAGTCACCATCCCCTCACCAGGCCTCCCACTCCCTTCAACTCCATGCAGACAGGGCGGACGCTTCTTCCGAGACCCAAGACGAGTCTGATCGCAGGAGGAACGACTGCCCGTCGCGCATATCGATCGTTGTTGCGCGATGAACCTAGGCTGGTTTTATGAGTCGACCCGATCGCAGCCGGGGACGCAGCCGCGGCTATCTCGTGGCCGCGGTTGTGTTCGTGCTGATCGGGCTGTCCCTGGCGGGCATGCAGCTCATGATCGCCAACGACAGAGGGTCCACGTACAAGTGCATTATCGAGGGGCCGCGCCCGTCGCTCGCCGCGCACCCCGACGTTGTCACGGGGAGCGTTTCGTACTGGCCGCTCGGCCGGACCTGCTATTGGGCCAGCGCAGCAGGCGACGAAACGATCGCAACGTATGCCGGGAACTGGCCGGTCACGTTCATCATGGGGGGCTTCCTGGTCGGCGCGGTGGTTCTCGCGGGAGCGAAAGGGACCACGCACCGGCGACGGGCGGACAACCAGTTATCTGCCTGGGCGGAGGATGAAGAGACCTCCTAAGCCGGTAGTACGGGAACGGCCAGCGTCTACCCGGCGGCTATCCACGTGGGGCGGGGACACGGCGCGCACCGTTATTGCGGTGTGCAACCCCAAATTTATTTCGCTGCGCTCAAAGGGGTTACCGTGATGGGTATGACGGGATCAGACGCGGCCGGCGAGCGAGAAACATGGCTCAGCCGCTTGTTCCGAAGGCCGGACCTGTCAGATCCGGTGAAGGTCGCTGAACAGATCGTTGGGGTGCGGGTGCCGGAGCCACGGGAGCAGATCATCGCCCGGTACACCGCTGCCGTGCAATCCATCGTGGATCAAAACCCTGATGGCGCGCCGCTTGTCGTGTCGGTGAGGGAGGTGGGTCTGATGAATATCCACGTGAACGAAGACGGGCAGGTAACCCTCACCCCGCGTCCACCAGCGCTGCCATAACGCCCTGCGATGGTGTGGTCCCCGGAATGGTACTCAGCAATAGCGCGCTAAATCTCATCCGACAGTTATTCGAACATATATTCGAATAACTGTTTTAGCCTTGGTGGATGAAACGGACAAACTTCCGCGAGACGAGTGACGGTGCGGGCGTGGCCTGTCTAACGGGGGAGTCGGGCGCGCAAACGCCACACTTGGACAGCGCCGACGACGGCGACCGCGAGGCCGACAGCGACGATCAGCGCCCAGCCGAGAATGTTGTACCACTGGCCGTGGAACGCGGCGTAAGTGTTTTCGCCGGCGAGAGCGAACAGGAACAGGGCGGCCCCGCCCCAGACCAGCACGTTCGCGGTCAGCGCGGTCTTCGCGAGACTTCCCGTTTTCTTCATGCGCCCACACTCCCACTAGCACCTGCATATTTGCCACCGGCCACCGGGGGGAGTGTGACCTAATCGGCACAAGCAAAAGATATGCCGAGTCCGTCGAGCGCCGGTCGCTGGCGGCGATGAATCTTCGCGACATGGTGGGTGACCCGGAGACGTTGACACCGTTCGAGCTGGACCTTGATAACGAGCTCGTCACTCACGATCCGAAACCGAAGAAGGCCCGCGCCTGGGTCCGCTACAACGGCAGGCCCATGCGGGTCAACGTGTACGTACTGGCGTGGACTCAGCATGCCGCCCGCGTCCGTTGGGTGAACGCCGACCAGGACCGGCAAGAAGCGTGGGTGTGGCAGTTCGCCGTCGAGAACACCGCCTGGGTCGAACCCTCGTAGCAGGCCTTCCCGCAGCAGCGCGGCCGCGTCTTTGCAGTGAGAGTGGCGGGTGGTTCGGTGGCTTCGCGGCCGCCGTTCTTGTCTGGATGGAGCCGCGTTGCGGCGCTGTTGCCGCCCCTTTGGGGCTTTGTTGTTGTGCCGTGAATCCTTCGGAAGCGTACGGGCCAGCCCGCTCCGCGCAAGCAGCTGCGCTGCCGGCTCCTTCCGAGATTTTCGGCACGCGGTCGCTGCGCTCCCTTATTTCGCGCCGAAATCCTCTCCCTCCGCCGTCCTTCGGGTTGCACTCCACGGGCTGGCCCTCCTCGACACTTCGTGTCTTCACGGCAAAACAACGTGGGGAGGAAGAAAGAGAACAGGCCATGAGCACCGCATCCGCCGCCCGCACCAGCAAGACCCGCACCCCCGCGAAAACTGCCGACGAGAGGAAGGCGCAGGCGGAGGTGCTGCACCAGTCGATCACCGATCAGGTCGAGGGCCTACGCGATTCGGGCCAGTGGGCCGCATTTTTGGACTTTGCGCAGGCGTTCCACGCGTACTCGCTGAACAATATTTTGCTGATCATTTCTCAGCTTCCCGAGGCGTCCAAGGTCGCAGGGTTTCGTAAATGGCAGGGCTTGAATCGTCAGGTGCGGAAGGGCTCAAAAGGTATCCGCATTTTCGGGTACTCGACGAAGAAGGTCACCGAGGAAGACGCCAACGGTGACGAGGTAGAGAAGAAGATTGCCCGGTTTCCGATCCTCTCGGTGTTCGACATCAGCCAGACCGACCTCATAGACCCTGACCTTGGTGACCCCAGCACCCTCACCACGCTACTGACCGGCGCGGATGACTTCGGGATCGTGGACGCTCTCAGCGCCTACCTCATCGGGGAGGGCTGGACGGTCGAGCGCGCCCCGCTACCCGGGAGCATGAACGGGGTGACCCGCCCGGAAGAGATGACGGTCGTTATCGACTCTGACCTGTCGCCGGAGGCGGCTGCTAAGACGATGATCCACGACTTGTTGACCGCACTAACTGGGTCAGTTTGCGGGCGTTGGTCGTGGTGGCGAACATTCGCCGCGCCGACGGCGATCATCGTCCGCGGATCCTGCGCGCTCGTGTGCTCTGGTCGTCGCAGAG
>NZ_NBXA01000039.1 GCF_003399625.1 Subtercola boreus
GCTGGTACAACGCCCGCCGACGCCACTCCGGCATCGGCTACCTCAGTCCATTAGAGTACGAACGCCGCCAGCTCACACTGGCAGCCTGACCAACCAACCACCTGTCCGGGAAACGGGGTCAGCCTCAGACCCGCACCCCCGCCAAAACAGCAGACGAGAAGAAGGCGCAGGCGGAGGCGCTGCACCAGTCGATCACCGATCAGGTCGAGGGCCTTCGGGACTCTGGCCGGTGGGCGGCGTTTTTGGACTTTGCGCAGGCGTTCTACTCCTACTCGCTAAACAATATTTTGCTGATCCTGTCTCAGGTTCCCGAGGCGTCACAGGTCGCGGGGTTCCGAAAATGGCAGGGCTTGAACCGTCAGGTGCGGAAGGGCTCAATGGGTATCCGCATTTTCGGGTACTCGACGAAGAAGGTCACCGAGGAAGACGCCAACGGTGACGAGGTAGAGAAGAAGATCGCCCGGTTCCCGATCCTCTCGGTATTCGACATCGGACAGACCGACCTCATCGACCCGGCGCTTGGCGACCCGAGCGCCCTCACCACGCTGCTTACCGGGGCGGATGACTTTGGCATCGTGGACGCCCTCAGCACATACCTGATCGGTGAGGGGTGGACGGTCAAGCGTGGCGCGCTGCCGGGCAGCATGAACGGTGTTACCCGCCCGAAAGAGATGACAGTCGTTATTGACTCTGAGCTGTCGTCGGAGGCGGCCGCTAAGACGATGATTCACGACTTGTTGACCGCACTAACTGGGTCAGTTTGCGGGCGTTGGTCGTGGTGGCGAACATTCGCCGCGCCGACGGCGATCATCGTCCGCGGATCCTGCGCGCTCGTGTGCTCTGGTCGTCGCAGAG
>NZ_NBXA01000040.1 GCF_003399625.1 Subtercola boreus
CGAAGGTCTACAGACCAGTCTCTCGGCCGCCGAGCAGAAGCTCACGCAAATGCGCCGAACCGCGACCAACCTCGGGCTACCCGCCTTTCCTGCCCGAACGTAGAAGCCGGCATAGTGCGGAAAAGAGTGCGCGCACATCCTGCTTGGCCACATCGACGACTTGGCCGAGTACGCCCAGCACCGGGGCCTGATGGAGACCGAGGCCGAGAGCGTCGCCTACATAGTTGCCGGCATGGTCGGATTCGACACCTCCGCATACTCGGTGGGCTACATCGCCGGATGGGTGAACGCCGACACCGACCTGATTAAGTCCACCGCCGCCCGGGTACTTCGCACCGCGCACCAGATCGCCGGAATCCTCACCCCCGAAGACGAAGCAACCGACACCCCCGACGACGAAACCGCCGCCTGACCTCTCACCCCTAGCGGGGCGGCAGACGCCGCCCCGCCCCAACCCGGAAGGGAAACGATTGTGATCATCACCTACCAGCGCCCTGACACCATTGGCCACGCCCTCGACCCCGAAGCTCCCGACGCCGCCCAGAGTGTCGACGGGTGCGAGTGCGGAGCCGAAACCATCGACTCCGACGGCAGCCCGTGGCGCTGCACCCGCGCACCACACCCCGGACAAGACGAACACCGAGCCGCGTACGACCGGGACGGCGACGGACCCGACGGTGCTGTCGCGATCGCCTGGACGTATCAGTACGCCGACGAAGACCAGACCGGCGGAGACACCGACAACGCCGCACCCATGCACACCATCACCGTGTCGTTCCCGGACCGGGCGGGCGGCGTAGACCCCGAGAGAATCCGCAACGCAATTCTCGACCTGTTCTGGGAAGGCGACGCTGACGACATCCAGATCGTCGTAGCCATTACTTGAACACGCACCACCACCAAGGAATGAGCAGTCCCGCCCGGGAACGCCGGGCGGGGCTCTTTTTTCTCAACCGCCGGGGAGTGCGGACAGCGGCCAACGGCTCTGCCGTTGCCTGTTCTGTCTGAGTGGAGCCGCTTCGCGGCGCTGTGTCGCCCCAGTGCCTGGGCTTCGTTGTTGTGCCGTGAATCCTTCGGAAGCGTACGGGCCTGTCCGTTCCGCGCAAGCAGCCGCTGGCTGCCGGCTCCTCCGAGATTTCCGGCACGCGGTCGCTTCGCTCCCTTATTTCGAGCCGGAATTCTCTCCCCCACCGCCCTACGGGTTGCACTGCACGGCCTGTCCCTAGCGGCGGTAAACCGCCTTCCTTACAGTTTTTCTTGTGGATTCGGGGCCTTCGTAAGCTTTGAAACGCGCCAGGGGTCCCGGGTATGGCTGACTGCCTCCCGCCGCGTGACGGCATGCCGT
>NZ_NBXA01000041.1 GCF_003399625.1 Subtercola boreus
CGGTCCGCGCCAGGGGACATTTCCCCAATGAGCAAGCCGCACTGAAATGTGTCTACCTGGCCGTGATGAGCCTGGATCCGACCGGCCAAGGGCGGGCCCGCTGGACCCAACGATGGAAGGCCGCGCTCAACGCGTTCGACATCACTTTCAACGGCCGACTCACCGTCGGACGCTAACCCACAACAACACTAGTTACACCGAATTCTTGACAGACCCCACCCCGAAGAGGACGAACACCGCGCCGCGTACGACCGCGACGGCGACGGACCCGACGGCGCAGTCGGCTTCGCCTGGACATATCAATACGCCGACGAAGACCAGACCGCCGGAGTCACCGACAACGCCGCATCCGCACACACCGTCACGGTGTCGTTCCCTGACCGGGCGGGCGGCGTCGACGCCGAGAAGATCCGCAACGCGATTCTCGACCTGTTCTGGGAAGGCGACGCCGACGACATCCAGATCGTCGTAGCCACCACCTGAACACGCACCACCACCAAGGAATGAGCAGCCCCGCCCGGGAACACCGGTCGGGGCTCTTCTCTCTCAACCGCCGGGGAGTGCGGACAGCGGCCAACGGCTCTGCCGTCGCCTGTTCTGTCTGAGTTGAGCCGCTGCGCGGCGCTGTTGCCGCCCAGTGCCTGGGCTTGTTGTTGTGCCGTGAATCCTTCGGAAGCGTACGGGCCTGTCCGTTCCGCGCAAGCAGCCGCTGGCTGCCGGCTCCTTCCGAGATTTCCGGCACGCGGTCGCTGCGCTCCCTTATTTCGTGCCGGAATTCTCTCCCCCACCGCCCTAGGGGTTGCACTGCACGGCCTGTCCCTAGCGGCGGTAAACCGCCTTCACGGCAAAACAACGAAAGGGAAAGAAAATGACCGAACACCACACCAGCACCGCCACCGACGAGGCGCGCGCGTCGCAGGCTGGCAGCATCCACGACGAGGACACCATCGCCCGTGTCGCGTGGGCGTGCATCACCGAACCCGGCGACGTCACCCGCGGCGCCCTCATCACCGCCCGCGGCGCAGCCGAAGCGCTCCGCCTCCTCCTCAGCAATGAGCTCGAGGGCGACGAGATCACGGCGTTGCGTGACCGGGTCGCGGGCCGGTACAGCACGGACGTCGTCGCGGAAGCGATCACCCGCACCAAGGCGCAGGGGTTCCAGATTCTGACGCCATCGCACGAGCACTGGCCCGCCGGGCTGACGGACCTCGGGGACACCGCACCGGTCTGCCTATGGGTGCGCGGGAATGCCGCGCTCCTCAGCACCCGATCCATCGCGATCGTCGGCGCCAGGGCTGCGACCGGGTACGGCGAGAACGTCACCATGACCCTCACCCAAGGCCTCGTCGACAACGGCTGGACCATCGTGTCCGGCGCGGCATACGGGATCGACGGAATGGCGCACCGCGCCGCCCTCGCCAGCCGGGGCAACACGGTCGCAGTGTTGGCTGGGGGAGTGGACCGGTTCTATCCGTCCGGCAACGACAGCCTGCTGAGCCGGATCGCGGACGCAGGCGCGATCGTCAGCGAGATGCCGCCCGGGACAGCGCCGACGAAATGGCGATTTCTGCAGCGCAACCGGATCATCGCCACCATCGCCCACAAGACCATCGTCGTCGAGGCGGGGAGCCGCTCCGGATCGCTGGACACGGCAGCGCACGCCCTGGCAATCGGCCGACCGGTCGGCGCCGTCCCCGGGCCAATCACAAGCGCAGCGAGCTCGGGATGCCACCGCCTCATCCAAGAGTTCGGCGCGACCCTCATCACGTCAGCCGCCGACGCCGACACCCTCTGACCTGCGGGGCCGGCCAGCCACTCCGGGCTGGCCGGCGAGGGGGAACACCCTTCCCCCTCGCGCTCCCTCTTTCTGACCATCTCCAGCGCGCAACTGGTTCAGTCTGCTCGCTCGGCAAACACCGGACGTGGTGGGGTTTGCGGGACTTTGAGGACGTCGACAGAGTTGCGGATTCCCCAAAGGACCGCGTTTTAACGGACTAGCTTCCTGAGATTGGCGGGTATCCGCCGTCGGGGTGGGGAAGAGTTTCCATCCACTGCGTCGCGCTCATCGCCAGCTCGAGCCCCCGGATCGCTTCACCAGTGGCGGCCGCGGATTCTG
>NZ_NBXA01000042.1 GCF_003399625.1 Subtercola boreus
TACTCCCGGTTGCGGCCCGCGCGATCAAGAAGCTGCCGCCAGAGGCCAAACGCCGGGTGCAGGCCGCGGTCGAACTGCTCGCTGAGGATCCGCGCCCGCCGGCGGCGAAGAAGCTGACTGGGCGCCCCGAGTGGCGGGTACGGACCGGAGACTACCGGGTGCTGTACCGCATCCAGGACGATGTACTAACCGTCGTGGTTGTTCAGGCCGGTCATCGGCGGGACATTTACGAGAAGTAGGCCCTGGCCAACATCACTACTTGAGCACGGGGGTACAACGCATGAGAAACAAGACTGAGGTGCAAGCGTGAGTGATGAAGTCGAGCGTTGCGATGTCGTCTACTCCTGGAAGTTGCCGGACGGGTTGCCTGATGTCGACGGGGTGGAAACTGGTGGGCGGCGGCTGGTGGTGTCTCCGCGAGTGTTGCGTGTGGAGCATTGGCCTGCCCATGATTCCCTCGGGGCGTTGCACGTATTCATCGACGGCGTGCGAGTCCGGGTCGATGAAACGCTCGGCGGCAACAAGGGGTTCGGATTCAGCGACGAGCCTGACCGGTGGGGTGACGTCGTGCGTCACACCGACGAACTCCCCGAATGGTCCCGCCCGTACCTTGTCGCGGCCCGCTCCTGGGAGACGGCACGCGGCAACCCGCGATCACCCAGACTGCGACTGGTCTGACAGCGTCTGCGCGCGGCGACCTGATGACCACGAATCGGCCCGCTTGCGATCGACCTCACGCATCACGGGCGAGCGAGCCTTTGCGGCTTATCGACCAGAGTCCCACAGGCAGGTTTGTTGATACCGGCTGAACGAGACCCACGCTGGCGGACGGTGGCCCGAGGTGGGCGCGACCGCCTACGTGCTTAGAAGGCGGGGAGACCAACCGATACGCCAACGATAAAGCGCTCTCTGTATAAAGGCGGTTGTCAGCGCGTATATGCCTCAAGTGCTCACGCCTTAGCTTTGCCTCGAACGTCAGGCTGCCTACTGGAGATCGATGTCGTCGAGCGCGAAAAGCTCGCGGCTTATCTCCGTATCTGGTCGGGTGCCCTGCACCGTCGGTGCTGGCTCGCGGTCTGCGGCGACGAGCTCGCCGAGTGCCAACGCGGTCAGGTCAGCGATGCGCCGGACCGAGACCTGGAAAGTTCGGAATGGACCTAGTGGTGGCGGGTTGCCCGCTGCGATCGCCCGGGCGGTGCGGAGGTCGATGTCGTCTAGCTCAGGGGTTTGATCGAGGATGAACCCGGCGGATGCGAGCCGAAATGTGCTGTCGTCCTCCTTTTCGGTCCATGCTGCGATCTTCCAGAACAGCCGCGGGATCTGGATACCGCGATAGGAAGGGTCGGCGGTTGCAAGGACCGGGCCGGTGAAGACGCTGATCTTCTGCGCGTAGACGCGGGCGTATTCAAGGACGTGGTTCTCGAGCCCTCCCCAGAGCTCTGCTGACTGGTTGAACTCCCCGGCTTGCGGGGCGCAGTTCGTGTACACGAACGTCGACTGGTTTGCGGCGGTGGCCGTGGGGAGGTCTCCCCAGACGGGGTCACGGCGGCGTACCTGGTGACCTCGATCGAGGTCGTTGTTAGCGTAAATCTCAGGGCCGGCCTGCTCGGACGCAGGAATGCGTGGGTCCAGGTGCCAGTCGTCGCCGCGCTCGATATCGCGAAGCGTGCCGCCGTCGATGTTCACACCGGTCGCCGCGGGCAGCCGGCGGTTCGGGTCCTGCAGAACGGTGAAGTGGATGTACGGGAGGGTGCGGATCTCGCGGTCGGGTCCGAAGGTGGGCAGTGGGAGCGGGACAGATAGGAAGTCGGGTGCATAACCGGTGGTCGTCTGAGGCATGCCCTCATTCAAGCAGCGCCCCAGACGTCCGACACGAATACTTCCGCCTCGCCTCGGCCTTCGCTTGACGGAGCATCGGCGTTGCCGCCGCCTGTCCCAGTGAGCTGAGCCGCTTCGCGGCACTGTTGCCGCCCAGTGCCTGGGCTTGTTGTTGTGCCGTGAATCCTTCGGAAGCGTACGGGCCTGTCCGTTCCGCGCAAGCAGCTGCGCTGCCGGCTCCTCCGACATTTCCGGCACGCGGTCGCTTCGCTCCCTCATTTCGTGCCGGAATTCTCTCCCCCACCGCCCCAAGGGGTGGCACTGCACGGCCATGC
>NZ_NBXA01000043.1 GCF_003399625.1 Subtercola boreus
CGAGCTCCTCGGCAGAGGGATCCGGCTTGTTTCTCTTCACAACATCCAGTGTCGTCATCACGGCACCTTCCCCGCCAGGCACACGCCCGACGCGTTAGGCCAGAAACACCGAATTCAGCACAGTCCCAACCTTTACTTTTTCGAGGCAGGCGTTTTCCCACCTTGGATCGTGACGGGTTACGCGTCAATCTATTTTGTTCGGGTGTGTGGGGTCGTGAATCGTCTGGCTTGAGAAGCGCGGAGCTTTTCGGCGGCCTCTTGGGAGAGGAGGGGCAGCTCTAGGGTTGATTTCCGCTTTCCGCCGGTGCGGACGCCATTGAGTGCGGTCGCGTTCAACGGTGATCGTGGTTCTTGCGCGATGTTGCTGTTGGGGTCGACGCGAGGAAAGTTGGACGAAGAAATGTCCAGGCGGATACCATGCCCCATGGCGAATGTATTGGCGATTGGGGGCATCTCGACTTCGAGGAAGAAGATGCGGGTGTCGCCGGCGGTGTCAATGAGTTGGATATTTTCGGCGGAGCTGAGTCTGACGACGGTGTCACACAGGTTCATTGCGTATCCGTCGGGGTGATCTTCTGATGGCGGGTAGAAGTCGACGAGCTTTACGGTGATGTCAGTGTCGGCACCTGTGGTCGAAAAGTCGACCCTGACGGTCGGGGCGCCGGCGACGATGAGGTCTTCTGTGAGCGGGTCTGTTGAGAAACTCAGGACATCCGGGCGCGCTATTAGTGGCAGGTAAGGCTCTCGACTGCCGAGCAGGCCGGGCCGTTCTCGCTGGTCGAAGGCGCCTGCTTCGAAGACACCTGGGTAGGAGCTAATTCCTCCACCGATGGTGGGTACCGGGTTTTTGGGGTCGTAAAGGTAGGTGGTGAAAGTGTCTGGATTGGTGTCTGCGCTGTCTGTTCTAGGCTCCAGAGTTCCCGAGTCGGTCAGCGCCCAGCTGGAGACGAAGGTCGAGCTGGGAGGCCATTGGTCTGCCGCGAGCCACTCTCCTCCATGGAGAAGGCGGCCGCCGTCGACGGGCTTCCCTGACCCGCCGCCCATGAGGAAGAACGTTACCCGTGGTCCAAATGGGACCAACGGCAGGGAGCAGTACTCGAACCAGCGCTGCCGGAGCTCGAAGTAGCTGACCCCCATCGCATTTTCTATGGTTGCGGTCGGGCCGAATTCAACGTCTCCAGCGGATGTCTGATCGATTCCCGAATGGGTCCAAGGCCCCAGGATCAGGTAGGCGTCGCCGTCCGGGCGGCTTCCCATCTCAGTGAAGTTCTTCGTCGTGGATACAGGGTAGATGTCATACCAAGAACTCACTTGCAGAGTGGGGAACGGGTCGAGCAAAGACGACTTCCCGCGAGACGAAAGGCTGGGCTGTTCCCAATAGCTGCCCGGGGATCGCTGATCCCATTGTGTAAAGAGGTCCGTTTCCCGCTCGCGATCAAAGCGCAGCGGCGACCTCCCTGGCCGCCAGGGTAGTCGTTGCAACCACTGCCCAAGTTCTTGGTGGTCTAAGGCTAGGGAACGAATTCTGTCTCCCTGTTCCTTTGCTGCCCGCTGGGCGGCGGCAAGCCCCCAGCTGACTTGCTTTAGTTCGAAGGCGCCGTTGAGCCGGATGCCCTCGTGGAAGGCGCTCCAGAAGCCCCCCCGGTCCAGGAACATGCCCAAGATCCCCGGTGCACCGGCTATCGCCGCGGCGAGTGCGGCGTGTGCCGAATACGACACTCCCATCAGATAGGCACCCTCGCCGTACCAAGGCTGGGCTGCGGCCCAAGTGAGGGTGTCGAGTCCATCATCAGCTTCGCTCAGATATTTCACGAACGCTCCCTCGGATGCCCCGGTGCCTCTGCAGTCCTGAATGAGAACAGTGAACCCTTCGAGACAGAGTTGTTCAAGATGCTGCTGGAACTGTTCCTCGGCGACGCCGTGGAGTGCTGATTTACGGCCGTATGGAGTGCGCTCGACGATCGTGCCGCGGATTTGAGCGCTGGTGGGAATGAGGATGTCGGTAGCAAGACGAATGCCGTCGCTCATCGAGACCATTTCGGTGCGCCGCTCGACGGTGAGCTTGCGGGAGTTCTGCAGGTGGTGCATGGGTGGTTCGGTTCCGATCAGTCCGTCGACAGTTCTGATTGCGAGTGCCCCGGTTTGACGTCTCCGAGGTCTCCCATGTGTGCCGCGTTGACGAGTGTTTGCGTGTAAGAGTTCTGAGGTGAGCGCATGATGTCGCCGGCTTGTCCTCGTTCGACGACTTCGCCGCGGAGAAGCACAGTGACTTCGTCGCTGATGAAGTTCACGACGCTGAGGTCGTGGGAGATGAACAGCATGCTCAGCCCACGATCTTCTTGGATGTCTTTCAGGATGTTGAGCACTTGTGCTTGGACTGAGACGTCGAGAGCAGAGACGGGCTCGTCTGCGACGATGAATTCGGGTTCCAGGATGAGGGCGCGAGCGATGGATATGCGTTGGCGCTGTCCGCCGGAGAATTCGTGGGGGAGCCGGGTCAGGTATCGGTGGCTTAGTCCGACCTCGTCGGCTACTTTCGTCACCCGACGCTGACGTTCGGCCGTGTTCCCTTGCCGTTGTACGACGAGAGGCTCTTCGAGCAGTTCTTGGAGGGTCATCCTCGGGTTCAGTGAGCTGCCTGAATCTTGGAAGATCATTTGCATTCGGAGTCGGTGCTTACGCAATCGCTCTCCGCGAAGGGTGACGATGTTTTCGCCGACGCATTCGATCGCTCCGGAAGTCGGCCGAATGAGACCGATCGCGAGTCGGCCAAGCGTTGACTTCCCGCTTCCGCTCTCACCGACAAGTCCCATCACCGTATTGGGACGTACAGTGAGATCGACGTCCTTCGCGGCATACATCGTCGTTTTCTTGCCGAGTGGACCGACACGGTAGGTTTTCCGGACCTTGTCCATTTGCAGGACCCTGTTCTCGTTCATGCTGAGATTCCGAGAGGGTTGCAGCAGCGTGCGCGTCGCCCGCCGCCGAAGTCGGTCATGCCCTGGGGGGCGATGCTGTCGGGTATCGCGAACGAGCAACGGGGTTGGAATCGGCAGCCGGGCGGCAATTGATCAAGCGTTGGCACCTGGCCCGGGATCGTCGGCAGGCGCCGCGGTGCGTGTGCACGCTCCGGGGACGCGTTGATCAGGGCGTGGGTGTAGGGGTGGCGTGCGTCGTTGATGACGCCCTGTGTTGGGCCGGTCTCGACGACTTGCCCGGCGTACATGACGGCCATCGTGTCGCTGTGGCGGGCCACCACGGAGATATCGTGACTGATCAGGATCATGGCAAGGTTCTCGCTCCGGCGTAGTTCGCCGAGCAGCTCCATTATTTGGCCTTGGACGGCCGCGTCGAGGGCGGTTGTCGGTTCGTCTGCGATGACGAGGCTGGGTTTGTTGGACAAGGCCATCGCGATCATGACTCGTTGGCGGAGTCCCCCGGAGAGCTGGTGCACGTAACTGTTAAGGACGTTACGGGCGGGCGGAATGCCTACCTTTTCCAGCAGCTCGGCGGCTTTCTGCTCGGCGTCCTTCCGGCTAAGTCCTTGGTGGAGCCGGATGGGCCGGATCATCTGATCTTTGATCGAGATGAGCGGGTGCAGGGCCGACATGGCGTCTTGGAAGATGAACCCGATTTCGGTGCCGGCGAGAGCTCTGCGTTGGTCGGGGTTGAGTTCTGTGAGCTCTTGGCTCTTGTAGGTGATGGAACCGGTCACCTGCATGCTCGGTTCGAGGAGGCCCGCGATCGCCATGGCTGTGATGCTTTTCCCGGAGCCGGATTCACCGACGACGGCGAGGCATTCACCTTGTGTGACAGAGAAGGAGACGTCGGAGACGAGCTCTAGTGGTGTGGTGCGCTGCCGGTTGACGGCCACGGTGACGCTGTTCAGTTCGAGCAGGGGGGCTGTGATGTCGAGGGTGCTCATGCTTAGGAGGCCTTTCCGTATCGGATGCGAGGATCGGCCGCTGCGTAGAACAGGTCGACGATGAGGTTGGCAATGACCATGATCAGTGCGATGAAGAATGCGCATCCTTGGATGAGGGGGTAGTCGCGGCGTTGAACGGCAGTCAGGAGGAGTTGGCCGAGCCCGGGGAGTGAGAAAAGTGTTTCTAGGATGACCGCGCCGCCGAGTAAGGTTCCGAGGCTGAGTCCGAAGACGGTCATGATGGGGACGAGCGTCATCCGGGTCACGTACCGGTTCTGAATTGTGTTGTCGGACAGTCCGAGGGAGCGGGCGGTTGCGACGAACGGCTGGCTCATGGAGTCGAGCATGGAGGCGCGTGAGTAGCGGAAGAGCTCCGCGGCCTGCAGGACTCCGAGACAGAAGACGGGAAGTATCAGGTGCTGCGCCCAGGCGATGGGGTCTGTCGGTGGGGCGTAGCCGGCGACGGGGAACCAGCGGAGTTGGACAGCGAACACGCCGATGAGCATCACGGCGAGCCAGAAGCTGGGAATGGCGTTTCCGACCACGGCGAAACCGACGAGTATTCGGTCGAGGGGACCATTGTGGGACCGTGAGGCGATGGTTGCCGTGATCAGTCCGAGGACCAACGCGAAGATCATCGAGAGTATGACGAATGTGGCTGTGACGGACAGCCGGTCAAGGACCAGGCCTGTGACGTTGGCTTTGAGGAAAAGGGAATCTCCGAAGTCCAGTCTGACCAAACTGCCAAGAAAGTTGATGAACTGGCGCCAGAGAGGTTCGTTGAGTCCGAGCTGGTTGTTGAGTGCCTGAATCTGTTCGGGGCTTGCTTCATCGCCCAAAAGCGCACCGGCAGGGCCGCCCGGGGCGAGGCGGATGAGGACGAACAGGAGAACCATCGGGACGAGGATGGTGGGCAGAAGGGCGGCTAGCCGCTTGAGTGCGTAGAGAAGCATGTTCAGCCTCGCGAGGATCGGGGGTCGAGGACGTCACGAAGTGCGTCGCCCACTAGGACAAGGCCGAGGACTGTGACGAAGATGGCGAGCCCGGGGAAGACAGCCATCCACCAAGCCGGATTGAAGTATTGCTGCGCTGACGACAGGGAGCCGCCCCATGAGGGAGTTGATGGATCGAGACCGATCCCGATGAAGGAGAGCGAGGCGATAACGAGGATGCCGGTCGCTAGCGCCATGGTGGTCTGCACGATGACAACTGACACCCCTTCCGGCGCGATGTAGCGGATCAGGATCCGGGGTGTGCGTGCGCCAATTGCGCGAGCGGACTCGACAGAGGTGAGTTCTTTCGCAGACAGCGCCGCACCGCGGACGAGGCGCGCCGTGGCGGGGATCAATGTGATCGACATGCCGATGATCAGGGGAATGACGCCGTTTCCGAGAACACCGACGAGGCTGATCATGAGCACAACGGAGGGGAACGACATGAGCCCGTCCATTATTCTCATGACGATGCTGTCAAAGAGACGGAAGTAGCCCGCAAGCACGCCGATTGCGTAACCGAGGATCACTGCGATCGCGGTCGAGATCGCGGTGATGAGCAGTGACGCTCGACCACCCCACAGCGTGAGGGCGAAGACGTCGCGGCCGAGGTTGTCCGTCCCGAAAGGGTGTTCCAGGCTGGGGGGTGCAAGGCGGTGGAGAGGGTTGACGACGGTCGGGTCAGGGCTGATCAGGGGTGCGATCAGAGAGATGACGATGATGAGAAGCAGTAGGCCCGCGCCCACCAGGGCGTTTGGCTCATGAAAGAGAGCCTTCGAGGTTCGTGTGAACCGCGTTGTTGATGCTGACATGAGACTTCCTGGTGGGCGACGGGTAGAGGACTACTGGGCGACGGGTACGTTGTAGAAGCCGCGAGCACTTCCGCGCATTGCTGGGTAGTCGGCAATGTGGCTGCTGGTCACGTCGATCTGAGACCGACCACCGAACCGGACAAATGGTGCCTGCTCGTAGATGAGGGCTTGCAGCTTGTCCCAGACGACCTTCCGATCTTCTTGGGTTGCTCCCGCAGTGAATTCGGCCATCAGAGCCTGCTTCTCGGGAGTGTTCCACCAGCCGGGGAAGTTCGCTCCGAGGAACACGACGGTGAGGGGGTCGCCGTAGCTGGTGCCCCCCGACATGAACATGTTCCATTTGCTGTCATCCCCTCGAGCAGCAGTGAACGCGGCGCTGTCGAGAAGGTCGGCGCGGACATTGAAGCCGGCGTCTTGGAGTTGCTGGACGACGACGGGCGTGTAGCTGTCAGCGGCCTGGTACAAAAGAACCAGTTCCTCGCCGTTGTAGCCAGCTTTCTTTTGCAGCTGCTTCGAAAGGTCTACGTCATTGGCGTTGTACGAATCCGACCCTTCCTTGCTGTACCACGGCGAATCGGCGGGAAAGAGGCTCGAGTCGATGGACGCATACTTTTGGTCGGGGGCGATAGCCGCCATGACTGTGGTGTCGTCCAAGGCTGCCTGCACGGCTTGACGGAGAGTCGGGTTGGCGAGAAGCCCATTGCGGGTGTTGAACTGCATGAGAGGGTATGCGCCGGACTCGATGGCGTTGACCGTCACGGCAGGGTTGTTCTCGACGGTGGTCACCTGGTCAAGCGGGAAGTCCGGCGCGATGTCGGCCTGCCCGGAGACCAGCAGATTTGACACATTCGCCGAAGTACTCGGGACGAAATTTATGGTGTCGGCATAAGCGATCTTCGCTCCTGCTGCGCCGTCGCTCGGATCAGTTCGGGCGGCGTACTCGGCGAAGCGGCTGAGTGTGACGGACTGGTCAGGCACGTAGCTGTCCAGTTTGTAAGGGCCGGTGCATACAAGTGACGTCAGGGCGTCGGTGGGCGCTCGGCCCTGGACGATGCTGGCCGGCATAATGTACGCGGCCGTGTCCGGAGTGGCAAGAAGGGCCGGGATTGCTCCGCTGGGCTGAGTGAGGATCAGATCGACGTTGTAGTCGTCCACCGCGGTGACAGATTCCATCAGCGTCTTGAACGTGGCACCGGGAGCGCTGGCAGCGAACCGCTGCAATGACGCGACAACATCGGCGGCCTTCAGTTCAGTGCCGTCTTGGAATGGAACACCCTTGCGAAGAGCGAAATGATAAGCCTTGCCGGGCTCGTCGTAGCTCCAGCTCTCCACGAGACCATCGGCAACGCCGAGTTCAGCAGTATTGGCGAAGAGTCCTTCACAGGCTTGGGCGGCGACCCGCCATGCTGCGCGCGAGCTCGTTGACATGGGGTCAACGGCGGAGGGAATGCCTGCCACGTTGATCACCCCGCCTGGCACCGGCGTGACCGACTCGGTCGGGTTGTTTGTCCCCCCGGAGGTACACCCGGAAAGGATGACAACTGCTGCAAGAGCAACAGCAACTATCGGAACAGAACGTTGGTATTTCATTTGCTCACTCCTATGTGATGACGTGCCTCGCGAACGACGTGGCGTCATGGTTACTCCCAGTGCGTGTATGGACCGGGGCGACGACGTTCTGCTGGAGACATCCTCGTCCCGGAGGTTGACTTCGTTTGAAGCTACCTTTGATGTGTGTCGGCCACGTTACCATTCGATTACAGGAAGAAGTAGTTCGATGATCACAGTACTTAGTTCGATTGGTGCTAGTTTGGGGAAATGGGCATGACGATGATGTATCGCGATCAAGAGGTCGCCGCTGGATCGATTGGCGATGTCTTCCGGCTCGTTCGCTCTAAGAGCGCGACGTCCCGCTCGTCCATTGCGCGAACGTTTGGTCTTTCCCCGTCTACGGTGGGGCTTCGAGTGGATGCGCTTCAGCGACTTGGTCTGGTCGCTGAAGATGGCGAGCACGAATCTCGTGGGGGTCGGCGCGCCCGTAATCTGCAAGTCGCGGCCGCCGCCGGCTTCGTTGTGGCCGTCGAACCTGGAGTGCGATTGTTGAAGTTGGCGATCGCTGACCTCAGCGGAACCGTTCTTCATAGCGTGCGGCTACCCGCTTTGGCAGATCAGCCACCGGTCGAAGCTGTAGCGACGATCTGGGCTGAGGTAGCCAAGCTCTTCCAGGCGGCGGGAGTTCCGTTTGATCGGCTTCGCGGGATCGCGGTAGGTCTGCCAGCTCCTGTCGAGTATCCAAGTGGGCGGGTGGTTCTTCCGTCGTTTATGCAGACGTGGAGTGACGCGAAGGTCCCCGATCTCTTCGCCGCCCACACCGACGTGCCGGTCCTTGTGGAAAACGATGCGAACCTCGTTGCCATCTCGGAGATGTCCGAGGCCGAGGACAGTCACAATGATTATTTCCTTGCAGTTCTTCTCGGGAGAAGAATCGGGAGTGGCCTCGTAGCTGACGGCAAACTCCTGCGTGGATTCAACGGTGCCGCAGGAGAATTCAGTCACACTCCGGTAGCGGGCCCCTCTGTCATTAGTTGTGTGTGCAGTCTCGAGAGCTGCCTGGAATCGGTGGCGAGCGGTGCTGCGATCGCGGCGCGTCTGTCCGAACTGGGTTACAGCGTCGACATTCCCTCGGACATCATCGCGTTGGGGCGGAGCGGAGATCCGCGAGTCCTCTCGATCCTTCGTGAGGCGGGCGCACAAATCGGCACCGTCTTGGCGTCGAGCGTCAACTTCTTCAACCCGAGGCGCGTTGTACTGGGCGGAGCTCTGTCGCAATCGGCGCCACTCGCAGCCGCCATCCGTGCCGAGCTGTTCCAAAAGTGCCTGCCGGTGGCCGCGCAGGACTTGGACGTCAGCGCAGTTGCCGACCCCGACACGGCGGGAGCGCGAGGCGCGCTCCGCCTGCTCCTTGACGAGGTCCTCGCCCCCGCGCGGATCGACGAACTTGCACGAGTAGCGCTCGAAGAAAGCGCACAGAGCGCCTGACCGGCGATCCAGCGACCATTCAACATATGCCTACCTCATCCGCTGTCGTTGCTATTGATATCGGCGGGACCACTCTCAAGGGCGCCGTGTTCAATAGTTCCGGTGTCATGGTGTGCCGCCGCCAAATCGGGACATTCAGCGTCGATGACGAGGCCCTTCCCGGCATTCAGGCACTGACTCGTGCTCTCCGAAATGACGCATCCGCTGCCGGCGCCGAGATTGAGGGAATTGGTCTCGCCTCCCCTGGTGTCATCGATTCATCGGCTGGACAAGTCGTCTATGCGGCGAACTTGCACTGGGAAGAGCTGAACCTCAGTGAGATCATTGAGGCTGAGTTCCGAGTTCCGGTGCGCCTTGAACACGACGCCCGCGCCGGCGCTATCGCAGAGCAGGCCGCGCACCCGGAAGAACGAAGCCGATACCGGAACTTCATCTTCGTCCCCATCGGCACCGGACTGTCCGGCGCTGTCGTCACGGGCGGCTCTCTGGTTTATGGTGCACGATCGAGCGCTGGCGAGTTCGGGCACATGCCCATCGTGCCCAGCGGCGCCGTTTGCAGCTGCGGCGGCCGCGGGTGCATCGAGGCATACGCGTCCGCCACGACAGTCTTGAATCGCTACAAAATGCGCGGTGGGAAAAATGCGACAAGCACACCCCAACTTGTATCGCTCCTGAACATCGACTCCGATGCGCAGGCTGTCTGGTCCGAGCTTGTCGAAGCGCTCGCCCTCGGACTTAGCTCACTTTCCGCCGTGCTCGACCCAGACTGCATAGTCATCGGAGGAGGCCTGTCGCTGGCGGGGGAGACGCTCCTGTCGCCGCTACGCCTCGCCGTGGCTGAAAAGCTCCCGTGGCGACCAGCACCGGTCGTACTTCAGTCAGCCCTGGGCAGTGACGCCGGACTCATCGGCGCCGGCATCGTCGCCCGCGACCGAAGCCCGGGTGGGAGGTCCGTCTTTGCCCAAGCGGCTATCCCTAAAAGGCCGTAGGCGGCATCTTCTACAAACGTAGTGCTACAACTCAAACGAACGGAAAAATCGATGCAGGTAGTCATTCTGAACAGTGAAGAGGAGATACGTGCGTACGCGTCCGAGCACATCCTGGCACGCGTTGAAACGGGCGCCCTCAGCGTTCTCGGTGTCGCAACAGGATCATCCCCGCTGCCCATCTATGAAGGAATAGAGCAGCGCTGGACACCCGCGGTAGGCAGCCTTACTGCATTTGCGCTCGATGAGTACGTCGGCCTGCAACCCTCCCACCCAGAGAGCTACCACGCAGTCATCGACCGTGAAGTGACCCAGCGCCTCAAACTCGACCCAAAAAAAGTTCACGTACCCGACGGAACAGCCGCCAACGTTGACGAAGTGTGCGAACACTACGAAGACCTCATCAAAGAGGCAGGAGGTATCGATCTGCAGATCCTGGGGATCGGTGCAACTGGGCATATCGGTTTCAACGAACCAACTTCATCGTTCGCGTCCCGCACCAGGATCAAGACACTTACGCCCCAGACACGGCGCGACAACGCCAGATTCTTCAACTCCATCGAAGAGGTCCCTCGGCACTGCCTAACTCAAGGGCTCGGCACCATCATGGAAGCCCGCGAACTTCTCCTCGTCGCCATGGGCACCACCAAAGCCGAAGCAGTAGCCCAAGCAATAGAAGGGCCCCTCACAAGCATGTGTCCAGGATCACTTCTCCAGATGCACCCACGCGCAACCGTCATCCTTGACCGTCAAGCCGCAAGCCACCTCAAACTAGTCGATTACTACAACTACGTCTTCAACAACCGCCCAACAAAATAGTCACCAGCGGTCGGTCGGTCGCGGAAGGTACCGATTAGGCGCTCCTCAGCGTAGCGATCACCTGGTCGTCCGCTGAAGTCTCCGCCATGATGTCTCAAAATCTCCGGAAGAGCAACGATTCTGGGTCGATATCACTCCGCAACGCAGGCAATCTAGAGTGACTTCGTGAGCAGCGATCACAGAATGAGACGTCTCAAAACCTTTACCATTTCGAGACGCTATTCGGGATCCAGCTTCCAGTCAGCGTCTGAACGCGAATGCTTCGTGTCGCGATTACCAACCCACGTAGTCAGAAGCGAGAAGACGCATTGCCGAACCGCCGCATTTTTCAAAGGTTACGCCACAACGCTTAGGCGCATGGCAGGTTACGCTTTCTAGAATCGGGAAAATGGCGATTTGCCTAACTCGTCATGGTTCAGCTAAAACGAGACGACTGAGGGTGGTCGACCCGTGCGAGGTTCGGGGCTGGAGGGCTCAAAGTGGGCGTTGATCCAACGGATCGAGAACTCGCCGCGCTGTTCTCATCTGTCGTATACAAAGACCTTTCCGCCGAGCACCCGAGTCATGCATTTGACCGGCTTGCGAGAACAGCAGCCCTCTTTGGCGGGTCTACTCAACCCACGATCGCCGACGCATTTGAAGCTGCTCATGCTCGGATGCTCCGCGACTATCGCAATGAGTATGTCTTCAAGAATGCAATTGTGTCCAAGATAGTTTTCGGCCGACATCGCCCGTCAACCGCCTCTGCCTTGCTGGAACTTCGAATGGGTGAGTCGATCGCCGATGTGACCGTCCTCAACGGCACCTCAACTGTGTATGAGGTCAAGACGGATCTTGATAGCTTCGCTCGGCTGCCCGATCAGATCGCCGACTACCGAAGCCGCGCCGAATTCGTATATGTGGTCGTCTCGGAACGCCGACTCGAGACAGCCTTGCGTCACTTAGTTGACGGAGTAGGCCTGATCGGCCTGCGACAGCGTGGTGCCCTCGTCATTGCTCGCGAGGCTACCTCTAATTTAGAACTGCTTGAGATCGACCACTTGTTTCAGCTGCTTCGGCAATCCGAGGCGCTGAACATACTGGCTGCCGAACGCCGATGGGTTCCTAAAGTTCAGTCGGGGGATCTTTGGCACGCCATGCGAGACGCTTTTGCCACACTAGATTTATCGACCGTGCACGCGCATACAGTCCGAGCGCTCAAGTCGCGCTCCGCAGGGACGTCCAAAATAGTGTCTGATCCAGCGTTTCCAAGATCAGCTCGGGCGCTGGCCTACGGCTCGGAAATCTCTTTGGCGGGAGCCGATCGGCTTCTGAAGCGCCTCGCGGAGCCGCTGGCCCTCCTTCGGGGTAGTTGAACAGATGATCGATTACTGGGAGTCTGTAGGGTAGATCCTGGGAGGGTTGCTCTGTGTATTTTCCGTACTTGTACGACCGCCAAGCGGAGAAGTCTGCACTAATACAAGTCGCCGATCATCTCGGCAGTCCGCAGATCGTTTTCCCGATCCTCGAACCATTTACCCACGGCAAAGGATTGCTGAAGGTATTTGAGGCATTCCGTACTGCTAGCGCCCGGCTTTACGTCATCGTCAATCCCCACCTTGGCGACCTCGCCAGAGCTGAGCCTCGATCGCTGTGGCACATGACGTTCGATGGGGCTCTCGCCGAGCGAATTGTTATCATTCCCGCGTTTAAAATTCGCGAGCAAACTCGGGTTGCGGATGTTGCCGCATTTCTGAGTTCGAAGGCCGGCCAGCCAGTGGCGATTGTCGTAGCATCGACGGCCATCTCCCCACGCGCATTGTCGGTCGCGCTCTCCGGATTTGATGTCACCGTGTTTCTCCGTCCTGAAGGTAACCCGGTAATGTACGCGGCCGAGCTTGGCCCTACGATTACGGTCGACGTTGAGGACTCGTTTTCGGCCCAGAGCAGGAACGCGGACTATCCCGAAGACGATTGGTTTTCCGATGCTCACGTCACCTTCGCGGAAGACGGCCGCCCAGGCTTCGCCGACTTTACGATTCTTCCTGCCATGCCTCAGCCGGGGGGAGGACCGGCTGGCGCTGTCTCACTCCACCTGAGTTGGGAAAATGGCTCAGACCGTTTACACGTGCAACATTTTCTTTCTGACGAGCGGGATCGGAATTTGGGTTCTGCCGGCGGCAAGATCCTCGAAGCGCTTGCCCATTTGCAGGCCGAGAGAGCCCGCCACCCTAGTAAGTTCCGAGCTTCTCCCGGGCTTGCAGCTTTTGATTTAGTCCACGCACAAAGGCATGCCACGAGCTTGGTCAAATCCAAGCAATACCAGATCAGCCATCACATTTACACCGTGGCGGCCGCATTAGGCGCTTAGTCCGGTCGGCGTCGCCAGGGCATCAGTGGCTTGCGTCGACTCTTCGAAGGATGCCCCGCTCGTTTCTTTTGGACAGCTGAGCCGCCAGCACCCGTACTGCCCTGCCAAAGCAACTCCCGAGCATCACGGCGCGAGGCCCATTCGACTTGCTCTTCCGACCAGTCTTTAGCCCAATGAACTTTGTCGCGAATGATCAGATAATGCGAGCGGCACGCGGCCTGCCAGTTGCCTATGGATGGAGACAAGGTGACCGATGCGCCATTGTAAGTAATCAACCAACGGGCGGGACTGAGAGGCGTGACAACCTTATATTCGCACCCGCAGGCGCACAGGTGGGAGGCGGTGCGGAAGCGAATCGAAACGTAAAGGATGCCTTCCTCCAGGACGTTGGGAAGGTATTCCACGAATCGGTGCGTGAAGCTGGCCGCAATCGTCACGCTGCCTTCCGTCCTTCTTCAGCGGAAATTTCGGGGTGGTGTTGGTCTCTGAGCAGCTGACCCGTGGCGATGGTGTAAGTGATGTAGAGCCCGCCGCCGCGATTAGCGTAGAACTCCATGTATTGCTTCCACTGAGAGACGGCCAGCACTGCATTTAGGGCGTTCATATCCGCTACCTGAATATTGGCGCGGTACAGATCGTCGTCCGCATCGGCAAACGGCAGCCGCCCCGGCTCTCGCGCTGATTTTCTATTTTGCACGGTGCTTGTCGTCACTCTGAGCATTCCGCCGAGTTGTTCGCCTTGGCGATCAATGCCCATTCCGACGTCGATGAAGGGGATTCCCATTCGTTCCAATGCCTCGACGAGGTCGTGCCGGGCGGAGCCCGAATCTATCGCTATAAAGACGAAACTCATGCCCAGCAGAACGTCCGCATTTGATCCGTCCACACGAACGGGATGGGGGGTGATTCCTCGTCTCATCTTGGAGTAGATGCGTGCGAAGTAGTCCACCTTCTTTGGCCTCGCATCCAACTCGGCAAGACTCGCCGCACCTGGGGCGCGAAACGCGTTGTGCGCCAGGAACTCGTCGGAGTCAAAGAGGTGGATCTCCGTAATCGGCGTCTTCGCAATCAGGTCGAGAATGAAGGAACCGGTGCCGCCAAGCCCCACGATTGCCACAGACGGGCACCTAAGTCGATCAGTCAGCGTGGTGATTCCCGCTCGAGCTGAAGCGGAATCTAGGTACTCGAAAACCGAGTCATCTGAGTCAGTCGACACAGGCGGATAGATCCGCGCAGTAGCGTCCGGATCGATTGCCTGCGCATAACCCACGAGCATATTCGCGTACCGAACAATTTTCTCGTGATAGTCGGCATACGCTCCCGATGGTGGCTTGGACGAAAACATGCAGTCAGCGATGAGTCCATCCGCGATGGGAGTGGCGCCGACTTGGATAACAACTTTTGTCAAAGGATGACCCTGGTCATCGCATGGCGTGCCGCCAGCGAAATGAACTACATGAGTTTGCGGCACGACCGTGCTGCTACCCGAGGTTGTGAGTTCGGAGATGATTGTCCCGTAGGCCACCTCGCGAGTCGAGGTCACATACGGGACATGCCCGACAATCAGGTGCCCAGACTGGATGGTGACCGCGTACCCGTCTGCGCGGAGGCGTTGAAGGTCCTGGCTATGAGCGAATAGTTGAGTAGACATCGAACTCAGTTCCCTCCTTGCGGATCTCGACAAATTGGCCTTCAACGAGGTGGCCTTCGTGGATGGCACCTTTTGCATGACGGTAGGTGACGGTGTAGGTCATTTCGTCCGGGCCCGGTACGGGGTAGGCGATCGCCACCACTTCGGCGAACGACACTTCCTGCTTCGGAACGACGACGAGCTCGCCGTTGATGGTGAAAGCAAATTCGGAATTCGTAGGGCGTCGTGCAGTATCAGCTACTGACATGAGATTGGCTCCTTTCGAGAGCGTTCGTGTGTCCGCGTGTTCGCTGACACGCGTACACACTAACACCGTTCCGGTCGTACTCGTAAAAAATGGGGACCTGTTTTTCCTGAGATTTTGCCGTACGCTTGTGCGCGAACATGACAGACAACTTGAACCCCAGCCTTGGCCCTTCAATTCGAGCGTCCCGCGTCGACGCCGGACTTTCCCTTCGCGAGCTCGCTCGACGAATCGATGTAGCGCCGTCATACATGAACGACATCGAACATGACAGGCGTACGCCGTCTGAAGCCGTGCTCATCAAGATCGCCGAGCAATTGCCCCTCGACTTCGACGACCTATTAGCGTTGGCAGGACGCCTGGGCGAAGATACCGAGCTTTACTTAAAGTCGAACCCAACAGTCGGCGTTCTTCTGCGCACCGTCTCAGGGGCCAATCTCAA
Organism: Subtercola boreus; assembly: GCF_003399625.1. Taxonomy (GTDB): domain Bacteria; phylum Actinomycetota; class Actinomycetes; order Actinomycetales; family Microbacteriaceae; genus Subtercola; species Subtercola boreus_C. Next base: position 15,261 of record NZ_NBXA01000043.1, read on the forward strand.
TGAAGAAAATCTGCAGCGACTACTCAAGAGCGCAAACAGGATGGCCAAGACGCAAGTCGGCGACGAGCCCAAAGCATGAATTTATACACGAAGGACGGCGAGCTCCGCCTCTGGATCGACGATGCCGAAATTGAGAGGATCTGTGACGCCACGCTTCGGAAGGCTGACATGATGCCCACAATGACCAGTCCGGTCACCGATCTCGAAGCGTTCATCGAGTCACATCTTGGAGCAGATCTCGATCAGTTTGCGGATCTCGAAGATGGCATCCTGGGAGCCAGCTCGTTCTACCCCGACGGAAACGTGCAAATACAGATATCTCAAACCGTTACCAACGCTGCTGACGAAAAAGCACACTCCACCGGGTCGTTGGGGCGATTCCGCGCCACACTCGCCCATGAGGCGGCGCACGTCGTGCTCCACAAGCGTCTCTTTACCGACGACATGGTCACAGGCATCCTTAACCACACATCCAACTCTCCAACCATTCCGTGCCTTCATCGCGACATCACCCCCGACCCCGGCGGAGCCCCCACATCTCCTACCGGTCACTGGCGAGAAGTGCAAGCCAACAAGGGAATGGCCGCACTACTGATGCCTCGAGTATTGTTCAAGCGCGCAGCCCGAAAATTCTTGGAAGAGCAGATGAAACCGTCGTCCCAGCTTTCGAGGATGATGCAGCCAACGATCGTTGAACATCTCGCAACACATTTTCAAGTGTCGAAGCAGGCGGCAACAATTCGTCTGGCCACACTCGGCATCGACCGTCTAGTGTGACCAGCTCAACCGCCTCGACCAGAACCAAGATTCTGAGATTTGATGCGCTGATAATGGATATTACGTCAAGTAATAGCCAGAAGGGGCCCGGAAACATGCGGATCTGGGAAATATTTCACCGATAATGTTGCCCGCCCGTTCGAGTGGAAACGTAGCGCGGAGCGACGCCGGAGTGTCGCGATCTAGCCTCGACCGAACCTCCGTATAGCCCAACGATCGGCAACGCGTTGACAGTGACAGTGACAGTGACGCTGACATCGCAACTCCTCCCCCTTTGTAGCCCTCTCATTAATCGGGGTTTGCTCAGCTTCACTGGGAGTCGAGAGCCGAGACGTTAGTTGATCCTGATGCCGTAGGAGTGTCCAATTGCCTGTAGCGCTGGGTGTGCTTTACCGATCAGGTCGTCGCTGATGGGCTGGATTTGGCTGCCATCGATAATCCGAGCGCGACACGTATCGGATGCCCGCGTACAACGCTCCGCCCTCCGCATTGGTCTGGGCGTAGATCCACCAAGACAGGCCGCGGGTGAGGAGCCTGCTCGGACCGCGCATCACCTGAGCGGCTGTCATACCCATTTCATTGTCTTAGGATCCCAGGTGCCCGTTTCGACAGACCCACCAAGGACTGGGTCGATGAGGGCTTTCGCAACAGGCAGCGCCTCGGCCACCGTTGGGTAGTCGCTGAGAAAGTTGATCGGTTTGGCCAATTTGGCATAGCCCGTTCCCCAGCTCGCTGGTATCTGAAATTCGGCGGCGGAACCAAGGCGGCGGAGGATCATCTCTGTCGTGAGGGCAACGCGTAGGTCGCGGGCGTCGACGTTTTCGTGAAGAGCGATCGTGATCAGGTCGACGAGGTCCTTTTCACGTGATGAGCTTTTGTTTCCGCTTCCGTAGGTGTCGAGGGTGGCACAGACCTTGTCGGCTATCTGGTCTGCGATTGGGTAGAGCATGTAGTCGTAGGTTCGAAGCCGTGGGAGGTGCAGCCTGTTGCTGGGGGCGCGCTTCTCGATCGGGCCGGTGGGTGTGTGTCCGGTGGCTAGATCGATAGAGATGCTCCCGCGCCTGTTCACGCCTATGAAGACATCGAACGTAAGGTTCACGCCCTCGATGTACGGTTGGTTCTCGCCGCCGATCTGTTCTGTGCTGTTGGTCAGGACGAACCGGAAGTGATCACCCAGGTCAATGCTTGCCAGTTCGACGAGTTCCGCGATTGCCGTATTCGTCTCGTGCTGGCTGATGGCGAGGTCGATGTCTCGGGTGCTTCGGGCGTCCTTGATGCGGGCCAGCATCCCGGTGCCACCTTTGAGGATGAAGGGACTCGTTTTGGTGGAGAAGATCCGGCACAGGAAACGGTCGTAGGTTGCTTGCCGTATCAGACTGTCCACACTGGGATTTGGTTCCCGTGCTGCAATCTGAGCTGCTGACTTGATCGCAGCACGGACAGCGCTGCCGTCTCCGTAATCGGCCTGCAGCTCACTCATCCTGCCCGGCCCCTCTCCGGTCTTCATGGTGATGCGCGGGTGGCCGTGCGGTGACCTTCTCGACGATGCTCAGCGTCGCAGCGTGTTGTGCGAGCTGCTGGACGTGCTGCAGCGACTGAGTGTTTCCGGCGGTCACCGCTGCAGCAGGCAGGGACGCGACGAGCCGGGAGACGTTCGCGGTTTCGGCCACCGCCTTCATCAGCTTGGAATAGTCAGGGAGCTGTGCCGAGAGGCTTGCAACGCCGGCGTAATCGATGGACCCGAGAGTTTTCCTGATCGCTTCGCTGAAGTCGGGAACTGCGAACGTGAGTTTGGTCATATTCAGGCGTACTTGAGCGAGAAGTTCCTCGAATTGAGCGAGGTTGGAGAAGTTGGGCAGCTGTGCGGCAACGGCTTGCTGCACAATCGTGTTCAGTTCGGGCCACGCCGTGGATTGCCACGCTGTACTTCGAACGATCCGTGTTGCCTGTGTCGTGGCGTCCACACCGCCGCGCTCGAGCAGATCTTCCAGGAAGCCAGCACCGTCGTTTTTGTCATGACCATTGCGGGCGGCGAAGGGACCCAGGATCTCGGCGAGCCGGTCGAGCCGGATGGGAGTTTTCCGTACAGCGTCCGCGAGAACGTCGGCGACAAGGCTTGTGTCCTCCTTGTCCTGGACGAGATCAGCGACGGCTCGTTCTGGGGTGCTGACGGGCAGACCGTGGACAATCGTGATGTCGTCCGGGCTGAGGGTGCGTTGTCGGTACTGCACCTCGGATCGGTGCGACTGCCGCCGGATCTGGCTGAGGAAAACGTACGGCTCTGGTTGCAGATCCCCGATCTGATGCAGGTATGTGGCAGTTGGACCGCCAACGACAGCGCCGTCGGCCCCATCGCCTATGCGTTGTTCCGCGGTTCGGGTGGGGTCAAGACTCAGCCACACAGCCCGAACATCATCGTATTCAGTCGGCGGGCTCCCTGCATCCCGGTATACCCCATGCGTGAGACGCTCCAGATGACCCGCCGCCGCGAGGCGCCCAAGCTGAAGCCGGGTGACGCCCCGGGCCGCCGCTTGCCCGGTCGTTAGCATTCCCCATTGCGCGGACGAGAGACCCTGCAGGGTTCGAAGAGCCTCTGTCGCAGTCATTCTCCGATCGTATCACCCTGGGAGATACAATCAGAGAACAGAAAGAACTGGGATGTGTTTACGCAGGAAGGCCTACATCAATGCCGATGTCGATGGCGACGTGGCCGAGGAGCCGGCACCCACGAACTGGTTGCAGAAGACCTCGCAGGTATCGAGGGCGAAGTTGGCCAATAGGAGCAGCAGGTCCCTGCGTAAGAGGCGGAGTAAACAGCTCCCGTGTGTTCTAGAAGATCGGGGTCATAGCTCAGGAGGCTAACGCGCCCATTGTTCACCTACCGGTAAAGGCGCGCGTGAAGGCGTCGCACCTCGAGGATCCCGATGATTGTGATGGCTAGCGCTACGGCGCAGATCAGCGCCCATCCGACAATGTTTTGCCACTGGCCGTGGAACGCCGAATAGGTCTGTTCACCAGCGAGTGCGAACAGGAACAGGGCTGCCCCAAACCAGACCATGACGTTCGCCGCCAGGGCAGTTTTAGCGAGGCTTCCACGTTTGCGCACAACCCCACGATCCCACCCCGGCCTGCAAGTTGTCCACCGACACCCGGCCTGCGTTCCGGTCCAGGGGCGTGACGGTGTCATTCCCGGACCGGGCAGGAGGGGTGGACGCCGAGAAGATCCGCGGCGCGATTCTTGACCTGTTCTGGGAGGGCGACGCCGACGACATACAGATCACCGTCACGACCTCCTGAGACGCGTCGCCGCCCCAGGAGTGCTTTGGCTTACCCGCAGCAGCTCAGCCGTGTTTCTGCAGCCGGGGCGTTGCGGGTGGTTCGTCGGCTTCACCGCCGCTGCCCTACCTGGGCGGAGCCGCGTTGCGGCACTGTTGCCGCCCCTGTGGGGCTTTGTTGTTGTGCCGTGGATCCTTCGGAAGCGTACGGGCCTGACCGTTCCGCGCAAGCAGCTGCGCTGCCGGCTCCTCCGACATTTCCGGCACGCGGTCGCTTCGCTCCCTCATTTCGTGCCGGAATTCTCTCCCCCACCGCCCCAAGGGGTGGCACTGCACGGCCATGC
>NZ_NBXA01000044.1 GCF_003399625.1 Subtercola boreus
CCGTTCCGCGCAAGCAGCTGCGCTGCCGGCTCCTCCGACATTTCCGGCACGCGGTCGCTTCGCTCCCTCATTTCGTGCCGGAATTCTCTCCCCCACCGCCCCAAGGGGTGGCACTGCACGGCCATGCCCTAGCGGCGGTAAACCGCCTTCCTTACAGTTTTTCTTGTGGATTCGGGGCCTTCGTAAGCTTTGAAACGCGCCAGGGATCCCGGGTATGGCTGACTGCCTCCCGCCGCGTGACGGCATGCCGTGATTAGCCGCCCGGGATCCTGCAACGGCATGACCGCTCATTGAGAAACGCGACTACGTCGCCCTGTAAGGAACTGCCGGCACGGCCGTTGACGGCGCACCCACACCCACGAAAGGAACAACCGCGTGCCCCAGCTCTGGGCCGGTATCGACGCCGGCAAAACCGAACACCACTGCATCGTGCTGAACGCCGACGGAACCAAGCTTCTATCTCGGAGGTTCGCGAACCGGGAAGGCGAGATCCTTACCCTGATGGGTGATGTCGCGAGTCTCCCCGGAGGAACTGATGTGGCCTGGGCCACGGACCTAAACCACGGTGGGACAGGGCTTCTTCAGTCGTTGCTTGGCAGCCACAAGCAACCCCTGCACTACATTCCGGGGCGGGCCATCCACCACGCTTCCCTCACCTACGCCGGCGAAGCCAAAACTGATGCGAGAGATGCTGTCGTCATCGCCGACCAAGCACGCATCCGGCACGATGTGAATCTCATGCGTCAACCCGACGAAGTCACCGTCGAGCTCCGCCTACTTTCCGCCCGACGCGAAGACCTCGTCCATGACCGTACCCGCGCCGTGAACCGCCTCCGTGCTCTGATGGCCCATTACTTCCCGTCACTTGAGGCAGCATTCAATTACGCAACCACGAGAGGACCTCTGGTCCTGCTGACTAAGTACCAGACGCCCGCGGCGATCCGCCGGATAGGAGAGCGCCGCTTGGCGACCTGGCTGAAAGGCCAAGAGTGCCGGAAATCTGCAGTCATCGCCGCTGCTGCCGTTCAGGCGGCTCACGAACAGACCGCGGTCGTGGTCGGGGAGGCCGCTGCTGCCCGGCTCGTTAGCCGCTTCGCCCGGGACCTTCTCCGCATCCGTGACGAGCTCTCTGAGCTAGAAGCCGAGATTGAGACGGCCCTGAAGGGCAACGTTCTGGCCGTACCGTTGATGACGGTTCCCGGGTTCGGGATGCGGCTTACTGCGGACTTTCTTGCCGCGACCGGTACTGATCTGATGGCTTTCGAAACCCCGGACAGGCTCGCTAGTTTCGCGGGCCTCGCACCGGTTCCCCGCGATTCCGGGAAGATCTCCGGCAACCGTCACCGACCCAGACGCTATGACCGGCGGTTGTTGAACGCGTGCTTCCAGGCAGCATTCATCGCCGCGAGAACCTGTCCTGTTTCGCGAGCGTTTTATGAACGGAAGCGAAGGGAGGGTAAGTCGCATAAGCAGGCCCTTATTGCCCTAGCCCGGCGACGAATCAACGTCATCTGGGCAATCCTTCGAGACGGCACCTCTTACCGCCCAATTACGTCCGGGGATGTCATCTTAAAAATGACCACCCTTGCTGTTCCGGTCGTCGAACAAACAACTAGTTACGCCGACGCGCTGCCCGCAGCTGGATACCGCAGCTGAGAAGCAGCAGGAGGGCGACTGCAAGAGCGATGCTGCCCAAGATGGCGTGCAACGTTGAGAAAAGTTGAACTGCTAGCGCCACGGCAATGATGGCCGCCGCTGCATAGATGACGGCGGAAATTTGAGGCCTCGACAATTTGATTTGCTCCGATCTTGAGTACTCGAAAGCGCGAGCTAGTCACGGCGCCTTCCGGAGACACTACGACAATTCATTGACCCGCTTCAGCGCTTCGCTGACCACTTAGACCAAGACGGCTCGCGTGAGACCTAGCGGCCGCCTGCCTTCGGCTGGCGCGGTATTGCTGCGCTTTGCGCTTTTGCCTGGAAGCCTTCGGCAGCATACGGGCCTCCGTCGTCCACGCAAGCGGCCAAGGCCGCTGCCTCCTCCAAGATTCTCGGCACGCGGTCGCTTCGCTCCCTTATTCCGTGCCAACAATCTCTCCCCTGCCACCCTCCGGGTTGCGCTCCCGCCTCCGGCCCTGCGCGGTACTTCGTACCTTCCAGGCAAAAAACGTGTGGGAGGAAGTGACAGTCAGGGCCGAAACAAACCCCCATTTCGGCTTGACAAACCTGATTGAGAATCACGGCAAAACAACG
>NZ_NBXA01000045.1 GCF_003399625.1 Subtercola boreus
CCTCCGGCCCTGCGCGGTACTTCGTACCTTCCAGGCAAAAAACGTGTGGGAGGAAGTGACAGTCAGGGCCGAAACAAACCCCCATTTCGGCTTGACAAACCTGATTGAGAATCACGGCAAAACAACGAAAGGGAAGAAAAAATGACCGAACACATCACCGGGATCCGGGTCGACAAAAACGGGGTCCTGTCCACCGTCAGCATCGACGACACGAACACCCACACCCACCTGATGGGCATGTACCAGCACATCGGCTGCACAACCGTCGACGTCATCCGCCTTACCGGCGGTATTGACGTGTGGGTGGACGACGAAGGCCTGTACACGCAGGAACCGAACCCGACACTCACCGCCATGATCCGGGTAACCCGCCCGTTCCAAACGCACCTGTCCGGCCCGGGCCTGTTCCTCACCACGGACGGCGAGGGCGACACGCGTGGTCTGACCGAGGAGCAGACCGCGACCGTCATCGGATGGTGGCAGACCGCGAACGCGATCCTGCCCGTCCTGTAACACCCCAACCAGTAACAAAGGTCGGAGACCGAAGCACCGCAAGCGCCTCGGTTCCCGACCGAATAACCCCAACACTATCGAAGGAAGAACATCGTGACCAAGAACACCACCACCGCCCCCGCCGCCGCGACTGCCACGCCTGACCTTGCTGCAAGCCTTGCAGCGGGGACGGTGACGATTGAGCGGATCGACCCGCAGGCCGTGCAGCTTGACCCGAACATCAGAACCAACCCGGTCCTCCCGCCCGAGTTCGTGGACTCCATCCGCGCGGAAGGTGTCCGCGAGCCGGTCCTCGCCCGCCGCGAGGAGGACGGCATCACGTACGTCTACGACGGACAACGCCGACTCCTCGCCGCCCGCGAGGCGGGCCTCACGTCGATGCTCGCTGTATTCGGTATCGCGGACACCACCGGCACAGAGTCAGGCCGGATCCTTGACCAGCTGCGCACATTCGCCCGCGCCGAACTCACCCTGACCGACCGGATCGCAGCCTACGAAACGTTGGCTCTTGATGGCATCAGTGTGGAGAAGATCGCGAAGTCGGCCGGTGCCGATAGGGCTACCGTCGCCGGGGCTCTGACGATCGGTAAGAGCAAGGCCGCTACGACCTACGCCGGGTACGGCACGGTCTGGGTCTATACGATTTTCGGTGTAACTCCTGAGCAAGGAGGAACCGAATGACTGACGTGAAGATCGACGTGGAGGACGAGGCCGTGGCGACGGTGAAGCATGACGGCTTGGTCGATGGCCGGCTGGT
>NZ_NBXA01000046.1 GCF_003399625.1 Subtercola boreus
CCTGCGCGGTACTTCGTACCTTCCAGGCAAAAAACGTGTGGGAGGAAGTGACAGTCGGGGCCGAGACAAACCTCCATTTCGGCTTGACAAACCTGATTGAGAATCACGGCAAAACAACGAAAGGGAAAGAAAATGACCGAACACATCACCGGGATCCGGATCGACAACGACGGGGTCCTGTCCACCGTCAGCATCGACGACACGAACACCCACACCCACCTGCTGGGCATGTACCGGCACATCGGCTGCACAACCGTCGACGTCATCGGCCTCGTAGGTGGCATTGACGTGTGGGTGGATGACGAGGGCCTGTATACGCAGGAGCCGAACCCGACACTCACCGACATGATCCGGGTAACCCGCCCGTTCCAGACGCACCTGTCAGGGCCGGGCCTGTTCCTGGCCACCGACGGCGAGGGCGACACCCGAGGCCTGACCGAGGAGCAGACCGCGACCGTCATCGGGTGGTGGCAGACCGCAAACGCGATTCTGACCGTCCTGTAACACCCCAACCAATAACAAAGGTCGGGGACCGAAGCAAATCAAGTGCCTCGGTTCCCGACCGTCTAACCCCATCATATCGAAGGAAGAAACACCATGACCAAGAACACCACCACCCCCGCATCAGCCCCGGCCAACACTGGCGCGCCGGACCTTGCTGCGAGCCTCGCAGCGGGAACGGTGACCATCGAGCGAATCGACCCGCAGGCCGTGCAGCTTGACCCGAACATCAGGACCAACCCGGTCCTGCCGCCCGAGTTCGTGGACTCCATCCGCGCCGAGGGAGTCCGCGAGCCGGTCCTCGCCCGCCGCGGGGAGGACGGCATCACCTACGTCTACGACGGACAGCGCCGACTCCTCGCCGCCCGCGAGGCGGGCCTCGAGTCGATGCTCGCCGTGTTCGGTATCGCGGACACCACCGGCACGGAATCGGGCCGGATTCTGGATCAGCTGCGCACGTTCGCCCGCGCAGAACTAACGCTGACCGACCGGATCGCCGCCTACGAAGCGCTGGCCCTCGACGGCATCAGTGTGGAGAAGATCGCGAAGTCCGCAGGTGCCGACAAGGCCACCGTCGCAGGGGCGCTGACGATCGGGAAGAGCAAGGCCGCAACGGCCTATGCCGGGTACGGCACCGTCTCATTTGACCGGCTGCTGCTGATCGCGGAGTTCGAGGGCGACGATGACGCGATCTCGGCTGTCACGAACTGCGACGACGAAGACCTCGCGTATGTCGCTCAGGAGTGCCGCGACGATAACGCCCGCCTCACCCGGCAGGTCGAGATCGTGGCCACGCTGGAGGCGGACGGCCTGAGCGTTGTCACGACATGGAACTACTCGACCATGGCGCACCTGTCACGCCTCACCGACGCCGCAGACGACGACACCGAACGGCCCCCGCTCAACCCCGAGACGCACATCACCTGTGAGGGTCACGCCGTGTTCCTGACCGTGAACGGGCTCGGCGAGGACGACACCGAAACGGTGCCGCTCTGCATGAAGCCGGAACTGCACCAGCCCATCTACCGGAGCTACCGATCGCCGGTCGCCGAGCCGGTGGAACTCTCTGTGAGTATGTCAACCTAGGCCAGGACCACCTGGGTAATCTAAGCGGAGACCACCTCGGCGTTTAGCGGTGTCGGGGCGGCCTATGCCGGGCCCACCCCGGGCCTGTTGGGTGAGGCGTGTTCTGGTTG
>NZ_NBXA01000047.1 GCF_003399625.1 Subtercola boreus
CCTGCGCGGTACTTCGTACCTTCCAGGCAAAAAACGTGTGGGAGGAAGTGACAGTCGGGGCCGAGACAAACCTCCATTTCGGCTTGACAAACCTGATTGAGAATCACGGCAAAACAACGAAAGGGAAGAAGAAATGACTGAACACATCACCGGAACCGCCTCCGACGAGGCGCGCGCACCGCAGGCTGACAGCATCCACGATGAGGACACCATCGCGCGTGTCGCGTGGGCGTGCATCACCGAACCCGGCGACGTCACCCGCGGCGCCCTCATCACCGCCCACGGCGCAGCCGAAGCGCTCCGCCTCCTTATCAGCAATGAGCTCGAGGGCGACGAGATCACGGCGTTGCGTAACCGGGTCGCGGGCCGGTACAGCCCGGACGTCGTCGCGGAAGCGATCACCCGCACCAAGGCGCAGGGGTTCCAGATTCTGACGCCATCGCACGAGCACTGGCCCGCCGGGCTAACGGACCTCGGGGACACCGCACCGGTCTGCCTATGGGTGCGCGGGAATGCCGCGCTCCTCAGCACCCGATCCATCGCGATCGTCGGCGCCAGGGCTGCGACCGGGTACGGCGAGAACGTCACCATGACCCTCACCCAAGGCCTCGTCGACAACGGCTGGACCATCGTGTCCGGCGCGGCATACGGGATCGACGGAATGGCACACCGCACCGCCCTCGCCAGCCGTGGCAACACGGTCGCAGTGCTGGCCGGCGGAGTAGACCGGTACTACCCGTCCGGCAACGACAGCCTGCTGAGCCGGATCGCGGACGCAGGCGCGATCGTCAGCGAGACGCCGCCCGGGACAGCGCCGACGAAATGGCGATTTCTGCAGCGCAACCGGACCATCGCCACCATCGCCCACAAGACCATCGTCGTCGAGGCGGGGAGCCGCTCCGGATCGCTGGACACGGCTGCACACGCCCTGGCAATCGGCCGACCGGTCGGCGCCGTCCCCGGGCCAATCACAAGCGCAGCGAGCTCGGGATGCCACCGCCTCATCCAAGAGTTCGGCGCGACCCTCATCACCTCAGCCGCCGACGCCGACACCCTCTGACCTGCGGGGCCGGCCAGCCACTCCGGGCTGGCCGGCGAGGGGGAACACCCTTCCCCCTCGCGCACCCTCTTTCTGCCCATCTCCAGCGCGCAACTGGTTTAGTCTGCTCGCTCGGCAAACACCGGACGTGGTGGGGTTTGCGGGACTTTGAGGACGTCGACAGAGTTGCGGATTCCCCAAAGGACCGCGTTTTGACGGACTAGCTTCCTGAGATTGGCGGGTATCCGCCGTCGGGGTGGGGAAGAGTTTCCATCCACTGCGTCGCGCTCATCGCCAGCTCGAGCCCCCGGATCGCTTCACCAGTGGCGGCCGCGGATTCTG
>NZ_NBXA01000048.1 GCF_003399625.1 Subtercola boreus
ACACCACAGGGTCAGATAATCAACGGTGCAGGTGGACGTGAATCAGACCGTCACAACACCCCGGCAAGCCGCCAGGTGGTAGTGAACCAAGCCGTCATCATGGACTCCACTCAAGCTGTCACAGACAAGGGCTTGCTCCACGTCGAAAAACAAGACGTGATCTATCGGATGCACGCCGAGCATGCCGAACGCGAACGAGAGAATCCCGATAGCCGGAATACGCCGCCAAACCGTTGAATGCCGTGCGTGCCGATGCTTACAGGACCAGTATCCGTTTATTGCTGCGTTCCGGTGTCACCAGCGCGGTACGACAGCCGCCAGGCAGATCGTCGACAGCGTCCTGAAGGGGTGAAGCCGGTAATTCCTGCGATGCATGTCGGGGTGCACTCATCACTTCTGCCAGCAGAACCGACTGGAACCAACTGCGGAGACAGACGGGAGCCGAATGCTTGCTGACCCGTTCACCACGGGAACAGCGACGGCACGCTTAAATATTCTGGAGCAAGCTATAGCGTTACCCGGGGTAACTTGCTTGCGCGCCTCCCCGCTCTGCGGGTGGGTGCGGGGCATACTGGTCGTATGGTCCCCGCCGGGTGGCGGGTTCGCTGCGCTGGGCCAGAAAGGATTACCGTGTCGGATTCGTCGCGTGAGGGCCGTCTCTTCGGCCGGCGCCGCCGCGCGAACGTTCCGGTTGAGCAGCGTCGAACGAAACGCTACGAGGTGTCCGTCACCCCGACCGAGGACGCGCATCTGCGAGCCCGCGCCGAGGTCCTTGATGTCACGGTGCCGCGTCTGTTGTTCGAGTCCGCGATGAACGCGCAGGTGCGTACGGACACGGAGTGGAAACTCGTTGGTGCTGAACTGTTTCGGGTGTCGAGGTTGTTGAAGTCGGTGTCGGACAACATGAACCAGCTCGCGAGGTTCGCGAACACGGAAGGGGTGTTCCCGGCTGAGGCGGAGGACGTGTACGCGGAGTATCGGCGGTTGGTTCCGAAGCTTGAGGCGACGCTTGACAGGTTGGCGGGCCAGTGAGAACGAACATCACCCGAGGCTCCCAAATGTCCGGACTCATGTCCTACCTGGTTGGTGGTGGGAAGACGAACGAGCACACCGAACAACACCTCGTAGCCGGGGACCCGTCCATCATGGCCATCCACGGCGGCGGAGCGGTTCTTGACCGTGCGGCCGCGTTAGAGATCGCGAAAAGCCTGGATCGGCCGCGGAAGTTCTTCGGCGTCGAAGTGACGCGTCTCGCCGTGCAGAAAGACGCTGAGGGTGTCGCCCAAAGAGATTCTTCTGGTGCGATCCTGAAGGAGCGTGTGCCGGCTGACGTGTGGCATTGCTCTTTGTCGTTGGCGGCTGAGGAGGGGCAGCTGTCGGATGAGAAGTGGGGACGGATCGCGACGGACTTCGTGGACCGGATGGGGTTCGCGGGCGACGAGTCGGGGAGGGCGGGTTGTCGGTGGGTGGCGGTGCGTCACGGGGTGTCGAAGAACGGTAACGACCACATTCATATCGCCGTCTCCCTCGTCCGCGAAGACGGCACCAAAGCGCTCGTACACCGGGACTTCGACCGGTCACAACAGGTCAGTCTGGAGCTCGAGCGAGAACACGGATTACAGCTGTCGAACCAGCCCAACCGGGAGCTTGGCGAACGCGGCATCACGCCCGGGGCGCGTGAGTCGGCGTCACGCCGGGGTCAGGTCGAGGTTGACGCACACCGCCTCGAGCGCGCCGTCCGCGCAGCCGCTGTCGCGTCGGTGGGTGAGGCGGAGTTCGTCCGCCGGATGAGGCAATCCGGAGTCCTTATCCGCCCCCGGTACGCGGACGGCCGTGACGACGTCATCGCCGGGTACTCCGTAGCTCTTCGCCCCGACAAAGGCGACACCGTTGTGTGGCATGGCGGCGGGAAACTCGCCCGCGACTTGACCCTCCCGGAGCTTCGGAAAGGATGGCCCGACCGCCCAGAAACCGCGACAGACGCCGCCGCAGAATGGCGCACAGCCGGCGCAAACCCGAACCATTACCAGCCCGTGAAACCCGGCCGGGAGACAGCAGCGCCGACTCCGGAGATGTGGCAGCAATACGCCCGGGATCTCGCCCGGTTGCAAGAGCAGATGCGGGGTGTGCCTGCTGGGGATCGAGATGCGTGGGCGCGCGTCGCGAAAGAAGCATCCGGGGCGTTCGCGGCCTGGTCCCAGCGCATGGAAACAACCCCAGGCCCATTAGCGGAAGCATCACGCTCCCTGGCACGGTCTGCGCACCTTCGCGCGTACGAAACGAAACCGCGGCCGGTGTCGTGGCCGTCCGCTGCGGGCGGCGCCGCAGTACTCCTGCACGCCACACAGGCAGGCAAACCCGCCCAGGAAGTCCTTCTGGTGCTGCGGGAGCTGGAGAAGCTCAGCCGCGCCCTCAGAGACATGCATCAGGCCGCCGGTGACGCCCGCCGGGCCCGCGACATAACCGCCACCATCCACGAGCGACTCCGCACCGTCACGCAGCAATCACCCGCTGCCGGGACCATTACGGTCACCGCTCCCCCGGCGGTGCAACTGACAGCGAAACAGCAGGCGTTCGTTGATGCGTGGCGGCAGGAACGCACGAAGCAGCTCATCCAGATGAACTACCACGCCGACGGTTGCCGTGAGACGCTGCAACGCGCAGCCCGCCGTGACGAACGAAACGCTGAGTGGGTTGCCTCTGGACGCCCCTCCCCCGCTGACGCGGCCCGTCACACGGATGCCCTCCGCGCCGAAGCAGCAGCCGCCAAAGCAGTGTGGAAACCCCTTGATCAAGCGCACACGAACAACCTGGCACGGCTGGAGCAATCCGCGACGGCGAAAGCGCAAGCGGACGCTGCAGCGATCATCGCTGCAGAAGAACGTGTCTCTACCGCTGGGGTGTTTGCCAAACGCAGTGCCCGGGCCGATCTTGCCGCCATACGCGCCGAACGACAAGCCGCCCACCCGACCCCCCTACCGGAAGGCAGGCACCAGCTCGAGCAGTGGGTCTACGCCGACACCCAACACATCGTTCAAGCCGCCCGCAACAACGAACCTACAGAACTACAGCGTGCACGCCTTGCTAAGGAACAAGCCGCAGCAGAAGCGGCCGCTGCGGCGAAAGCCGAGTCGGGCATTCGGACTAGCTGGACGCAAACGGTAGAACAAATGAGCGTCAGCGACCACGAGACCATGCGACGGATTCATCACAACCAACGAACCTACGGACGGCTCCCACCGATCGAGTCTGCCCGACAGGAACTCCCCCACCTCGAGCAACGCATCCACAACGCCACCGCGGCAATGGCACGATTCGACACGCTCCAACCCGAACAACAACTCACCGCCGCGGTCAAAGCGACCAAAGCGGAACAAGAACGCGCCCAAGCAAACGCTCGCGCCGCCCACGAATACACCGAACAAAACCGCGACCGGCACTGGACACCGCCCACCCAGTCCAACCAGGAACGCGACCGCGGCTACGAACGATGACAACCCATCCCTCGGGGTGCTTGAGGGCGGCATGAGTGGGCCGCGCATGTAAGGCCGGGTGCTGCCCGCCACGTCGTGAATGGCTGAATGAACGCGCCCCTGCCCGTTTTGACGATGCAGACTGCAGGGCTGTTTTGCTCGGACTCGCCACCGGATATGCAACACCAAGAGGACGAACTCAAATATCGTAGTTCGTAGTTCGTAGTTCGTAGTTCGTAGTTCGTAGTTCGTAGTTCGTAGTTCGCCCGGGTGGCGTAGTTCGGAGTTACTAACTCCGAACTAGTAATTCGGAGTTAGTAACTCCGAAGTTGGAGATGTATGGCGCACGTAACGGTAATCGCGAACAACAAAGGTGGAGTGGCGAAGTCCAGCCTCACAGTTCAGCTCGCGGCAGGATTAGCGCGACGTGGAAAGAAAGTGCTGGTGGTCGACATGGACCCGCAAGCAAATTCCACTCGCCGTCTGGGCATCGAAATAGACCCTGCCAACGCCATCGTGAGTATGTCCGAGGTAATTCGAGCCGACCAGGACGGTGCGGGGCAGAGCGCGGTTCTTGCTTGCGGTTGGATTGATGCCGAGGGCAAGCCAACTGCTGAATCAGAGTTGATCGACGTGCTCCCGGCGAGGTATGACCTCATTAACCGCGAGTCGGAAGCAGCAGTTATTGGCGCAGCTCGACGGCTCCGCAGAGCACTCACCGGCTGGTCGGAGGCATACGACACCATCCTCATAGATACGCGCCCAGATCTTGGACACCTCGTGCAGATGGCATTCACGGCCGCCGACTCCGTGATAATCCCTACCGACCCGAACTATGACTCGATTGAGGCCGCGATCAGGGTGCGTGACTTTGTATTCCGGCATGCCGTCGACCTCCTCAATCCGAACCTGCGTGTGGCTGGCGTCGTAGTCACACGGCGCAAACCAACCAGTGAGCAAGATTTTCAGCTGAGGGGTATCGAGGAGGAGTTCGGAGAGCTGGTGTGGGATCTGAAGGGACCAATTCACTGGCCCGATGGGGGAGTGACCGTAAACCCTTCATATCTTCCGGAATGGTCTCGTTTCGCGGAAGCGGACGCAGCAGCAGCTTCACTTACCGCGTGGTCGGATCGGAACTCTCGCAAGACCGTTGGTCTTTACGACGCCCTAGCTACCAAGTACATTGCTGAGCTACTCCCAGAGGAGACAACCGTATGAGCCAGCCTGCGCGCCGACGTCCGGGCAGCGAAAGCCCAATTAAATTGATTCCTCAGGTCGAACAGGTGCAGACCCCAACTGCGATACCTGAGGTCGCTCCCTCACTTCCACCCGTTCCCGTTACGCCGGCAGTCGAGGGCAGCAAGCAGCGGAGCGAACCAAAATGGCTATCCTTCGAACGGAAGGAGACGAGGCAACGTCAAGATCAGATTGCCTGGGTAGAAGCAAAACGCAAAACGCTTAATCTTCGGCGCAGCGGTTCGGGGGAGAGGTTGACCGACAACACACTCATCCGTGTTGCCCTGGACCTCCTTCGCTCTCACGAAGCTGAACTACAAGGAAGCACTGAAGCCGAATTACGAGCTTCTCTAGGGCTAGAGCCGCTAACGTAAACCGGCCTCGCCCAAGGCGCGCCCGGTCGAGCGACCTTCGAAGCCCCGATAGTTGGGATCGAGGCGGGCAGTCATCCGAGCGAGCAGCGGGATCAGCTGGTCAGGCCGATAGGCCCTGACTGCTTGGGTGAAGGCTGAGACTTCAGCGCGGGAAAAAAAGACCTCATCAGCTGCCTCGGATTGCCCCACAGCGGCCAACTACAACGAGTCGTTGACGACGTCCGGGTGGTACTTGGCAATTCGCTCCGCCAGCTCGCGTGCCATGTTAGAGATCCTCTGGTGCTCATCGACATCGTCCGGAGCCTCATACTCTGGCTGATGAGCATACGCCTCAGACAAGGCCAGCGCTGCCAGATATGCGTCTGCTGGGCTCCCCTCGCGGAGCGCAGCTTCATCGATCGGGTAGCGCAGGTCCGTTCGGCGCAGACGAATGTCCTCGAGCGCGAGCGTGGTGCCCGTGATGAATATTTGATCGGAAAGACTCATCTGCCGGACCCAAGGGGCCAGGCGGTGGTTACGTCCCTGTGAGTGGTGTGGTTTCCCGCTCTTGAGCGTTGCTTCGTCAACGTAAAGAGCCACCGTGGGATGGTCAGTGAGTACCGACTAAAGCAACTCACAAAGGACACCACACGATGGCTCTAGACCAGTCTGCCCTGCTCGACCTGCTGGGAGAACTCAAACTCACCGATGTCACCGACCGTATCCGCGTCGCGACCGAAACTCTCTACCAAGAACTCATCGATGCGGAAGCGGCCGCGTTCATCGGCGCCGCCCCGTTCGAGCGCTCCCACGACCGCACCACCCACCGCAACGGCACCCGACCGAGGACCTTGTCAACGACGGCCGGCGACCTTGGTCTGAAGATCCCCAAGCTGCGCGCCGGCTCGTTTTTCCCGGCGCTCCTTGAGCGGCGACGCCGGGTCGATCAGGCGTTGTTCGCGGTCGTGATGGAGGCCTACGTGCACGGCGTCTCGACCCGGAAAGTCGACGACCTGGTCAAAGCGCTCGGCGCGGATACCGGGATCTCCAAGTCGGAAGTGTCCCGGATCTGCGCAGGCCTGGACGCTGAAGTCGCCGAGTTCCGCGACCGCACCCTCGCCGCCCAAGACTTCCCCTACGTCTTCCTCGACGCCACCTACTGCAAAGCCCGGGTCGGGCACCGGATCGTGTCCCAAGCCATCGTCGTGGCGGTTGGAGTGGCCGCTGACGGCCGCCGGGAAGTGCTCGGCTTCGACGTCGGTGACAGCGAAAACGAAGGCTTCTGGACCAGCTTTCTGCGGTCGCTGAAGACCCGGGGCCTGGACGGGGTCAAGCTGGTCATGTCTGACGCCCACACTGGGCTGAAAAAGGCCATCAAGACCGTGTTCCAGGGCGCCGGGTGGCAGCGGTGCCGGGTGCATTTCATGCGCAACGTCCTCGCCGTGATCCCGAAGGGATCCCAGGACATGGTCGCGTCGATCATCCGCACGATCTTCGCCCAACCCGATCGCGAGCACATCGAGAAGCAGTTCCTCGAGGTGACCACGATGCTCGGCCGCTCGCACCCGAAGGTCGCCGCGATGCTCGTCGACGCGCTACCCGACCTGCTCGCCTTCGCCGCGTTCCCCAGGCGGCACTGGCGCCAGATCTGGTCCACGAACCCGCTCGAACGGGTGAACAAGGAGATCAAACGCCGCACTGACGTCGTCGGCGTGTTCCCCAACGCTGCCGCCCTCCTGCGCCTGGCCGGGTCGGTTCTGATCGAGCAGCACGACGAGTGGGAGGCCGGCGAACGCCGCTACTTCTCCGAGGCATCAATGCTCGAGCTGGCCACCACGAACAACCCCATCGACGTCATCGACGAGGCGGTGATCCTCCCTGAACTCGCCGCCGCCTAAGCTATAGAACCACTGACCCGCACGGTGTTGAGAAACTCCACCACTCAGCGGGACGTGACCATCTTGCGCTGCTGCGGGGGCTTGAAAAGGGCAGCCCCTTGGGAGCCAATCAGGCCGACAGCAGACGCGAGTGCCAACTACGCATCGTATCCGAGACGGCTCAAGGTCTTCAGGTGATCGTGGTCGACTCCGACATTGATCCCGCGTAGTCTGATTGCAGGGCGGTTTTCACCTCCCGGACTCTTCCGAAGCTTGCTTGGGTTCTCGCATCCATCAACGGTTCGTTGAAGGTCTGCAATGGTTCCCGTCCTAATCGAAGATGTCGGCTCTTCGACCGACTCGCTGTGTTTGCCGTTTGTGCGCCAGTTGGGTGTCTCAGGCGCCTCGATCTCGGTGTCAAGCAACCTCGCGAGGCAGGCAACGGTGTGTGCCAGCGATTCCCATGCCGCGCGGATCGACGCGTTGCAGTTCGAGCTCGGCGAGGGGCCGCGGTGGGATGTTGTCGCCTCCCGCGCGGCGATTATTTGCCCTGACTTAGCGGTGACGGAGCGCAGCCGTTGGCCGATCTTTCTGCCTGCGGTGAGCGAGTTGGGTGTCGGCGCGCTTTTCTGTTTTCCGATGCTCATGGGCGCCGCGCTTGTCGGGGTAGTGGATCTGTATTGCACTACTCCACGAGAGGTAGATCAGGATTTTCTGTCACGTGCCTCGGTGCTGGCGGGCCGCGCTGCCAGTGGAGCTGTTCAGAAGGCTCTCCTTTCAGCGGAGAGTCCTGATTCCCACGAATCCGTTCTGGCACCGGCTTTGCGCCGCGAAGTCCATCAGGCAACCGGCCTGATTCTTTCCCAATTGGACATCAGCGCCACCGAGGCGTTTTCGCGCCTGCAGGGTTATGCATTCGCGACTGGGAAATCAATCGATGAGGTCGCTCACCGAGTAGTCGAACGCACCCTTCGTTTCGACGACATTCCTGAAAACCTCTAGCTAGGAGCATGACATGGACGGTACTTCACGCGAAGCGCGGATCAGCGCGGCCTTTATCTCGGTTGCGGACACCCTGACCACCGAGTACGACATGGTCGACCTGCTACACACTCTCGTTTCCGAATGCGTCGGAATATTGGGCATGGAGGCGGGCGGGCTGATGCTCGTGGATGGGAACGGTGACCTCCAGCTGATGACGTCCACCAGCGAGGCGGCCGACCTGGTGGAGGTTATGCAGCTCGCGGCCGCCGCAGGACCATGCATTGACTGCTTCCGAACCGGTGTCGCCGTCTCCGTTCGTGAAATCTCCGAATCCCAGCAGTGGCCAAAATTTCGAACGGCCGCAATGGAGCAGGGGTTTCACTCGGTGCTAGCGACCCCGATGAAGCTGCGCGGAAAGATCCTCGGCACCATGAACCTGTTCGGGATCACCGCCGGCGAGGTAACCCCTCGCGACGCGGCCGTCGCCCAAGCTCTCGCGGATGTCGCCACCATCGGCATCCTGCAGGAGCGGGTCATACAGGAGGGCCACCTCATGGAAGGCCAACTTCATCGTGCCCTGGATAGCCGCATCCTCATCGAGCAAGCGAAAGGCGTCATCGCAAACGAGCTTTCGTTAAGCATGGATGATGCATTCAATCTGCTCCGCAAGTACGCGAGAGACCGCAACTTGACGATCAGGTCAGTGTCCGAGCAGGTCAGCACCAGAGCGATCAGCGTCCGACAGGTTGCTGCAATATCGCACTAATGGCTCCATAGCTGAATGCGGCTAGCGCGATCACACCCAACGGTGCTAGCGTCCACCCTGTTGCTCCAATCCTTGGCAGCGGATACATCTCCGCTTTCGACCAAGGAACAACATGACCGTTATCGGTTCAGCTCCCGCCATATTCGTTGTCGACAGCCATGGGCTCGTCCAGCCGCCTCCTAACGGTTCCGATCCCGACACGGATCTCGATGCGAACGCCAGCGAAGAATCGCTCGCGTTCCATGAGTGACGTCGCCGTCGCCGTCGAGCCCACCCAATCCCCGACCCTCGGCCCCCGCGATTTGGTCCCGGTCCCGGACTGTTCGGATCCCTCCAATGTCGACTTTGGCGGCACCACGTCCTGGTCGATAGCCATGCCCGCCGTCGTCGCGGTGCCGTGACCGAGTTCGCGACCGTGCCACGAACTGGAAGCTTCCGCGGGGGAACAATGAAGATCATCGTCTACTCCCCGCACAACATCGCTCGCACCGAAGAGGTGATCGGCAGCATAGAGGTCACAGCAACAACCGCGTTGAAAGACTTCGGCACCCATCTGACGCGTCTACAAGTCAACCTGAGCGACGGCAGCACTGGCCAAAACACCGGCGGCAATATCCGTTGCCGGCTCGCAGCTCATCTGGAAGGGCGCAACTCCGAATTCGCCTTGGACACCGCCTCGACGATCGACGAAGCCCTCAGCGGTGCCCTTCACAAGCTTCATTGCCGGCTCGAGAGTACCCTCGGTCCGCTTTGAGCACCATACGGGCGGCAGTTTTATGGGCGGTGTTGAGCCCCGCTGAGTTCGGGCTGGGCGCGTCGGGTACAAAGTCCCTAGTCAGCTACTTCGCGCGAACGTAATATCAGGCTAGTTGCTCCAAACCTCGGCAGCGGTTCTCAACCGACCTGCACAGGAGCTCCTCATGACTGCAATCTTGCTCACCTTTTCGGCCGACTCGACCGGCGTGATCACCGCCGTCGGTTGGGACGACCCCAGCAATATCTGCCCTGCTGGAACTGTCTCGCAGCCCATCGAAAGTGAGTGGGCGCCAGAGGTGACGGCAGCATGAACCGGGTAGAGAACAAGGTCGCGCTGATCACCGGTGGTGCTCGTGGGATGGGTTCATCCCACGCCCGACTGCTGATCGAAGAAGGCGCAAAGGTCGTCATCGGAGATGTGCTCGATACCGAAGGGCAGTTGCTCGCGGACGAGCTGGGCAAGGCGGCGCACTACGTGCACCTCGACGTGACCAACCCCGACCAGTGGGCAGCCGCCCTTGCTGCGACCATCGACACGTTCGGCCGAATCGACATTTTGGTGAACAACGCCGGAATCGCGAACGGTGCACCGATCGCCGACTTCCCGCTCGAACTGTGGCAGAAGACGTTGAACATCAACCTCACAGGCACCTTCCTCGGCATGAAGACGGTCGCTCCCGTGCTCGCTCGCCAGGGGAGCGGATCCATCATCAACGTCTCCTCAGTAGAGGGACTCAGGGGAAGTATCGGACTTCACGCCTACGTCGCATCCAAGTTCGCAGTTCGCGGCATCACCAAGTCGGTAGCGCTTGAGCTGGGACACGTAGGCGTGCGCGTGAACTCCATTCACCCCGGCTTGATCACCACCCCGATGACCGTAGGCATCAGTTCTGATCATCTTCAGATTCCCCTCGGCCGTGCGGCTGATCCGATCGAAGTTTCCCGGCTAGTGCTGTTTCTCGCCAGCGATGAATCCAGCTACTCCACCGGTGCAGAGTTCGTGATCGACGGCGGTCTCACTGCCGGCGTTCCAAGCAATCCCACCCCCACAAAAGAAAGCTGAAACCATGTCTATTGCCACACCGCTGCGGAGCGACCACGACGTTCAAACCGCTGTCGAAGACGAACTCGATTGGAGCCCGGAACTCGATGCCGCCAGCATCGGCGTCTCCTCCGACGACGGAGCAATCACGCTCTCGGGCGAGGTCTCGACCTACCTGCAACGAACCGCCGCCACGAAGGCCGCCCTTCGAGTACGCGGCGTGCGCACGGTGGTCGACAACATCACGGTGCATTCCACGATCAGCAACACGCCAACGGAAAATGACATCGCTAAGTCAATTGAGCGCGCACTCGAATGGACCGCCGGGATTCCGACCACGGTCAAGGCCGAAGTCAATGGTCACGTCGTCAGGCTCACGGGTGAGGTCGAATGGAACTTCGAAAGGGAGGACGCGCGCCGAGCCATCCAGCGCATTAAAGGAGTCGACTACGTCGAAAACCTGATCACCCTTCGTGCGCGCCCCAAGGATGCTTCAGCCGCGAAACACATCACGGCAGCACTCGAGCGCAACGCGTCACTCTTCGGCACCGACATCACCGTGCACGTGACCGACACCACCGCGAAGCTGACCGGCTCCGTGCACACCTGGGCGCAGCGCCGCACGGCCGAGCACATCGCGTGGTCGTCGCCCTACGTCACCCATATCGAGAACCAGATCATCGTCAGCTGGTTCTAGCCGCCGAGCTGTGAGATTGGCGCAGAGAAACGCGCCAGCCTCTCGGCGACGTGGGGCGGCCCGCTATCGAAGATGTGAGTCAAGCCGGGAACGAAGTTTCGATCCTCGCCATCGTTATGCCCGCCGTCGACTCGCCACCGTGACCGAATTCGCGACCGTGCCACGCTCCGGAGTTCGACGAGTCCCCTTCGGCTTCGATCTCGTCGGCGATGAACCGGTATCCGAACCCGGGCTCGTCGCCATGGATATCGAGGGCGGCGTTGGTCAGGTGGGCGTTGTCCCAGTCCCTCTGCGAGACCGGGTTGGCTCGCCAAGCGAAAAACGACTGCTTAGAGAAGCCCAGCACCCGGCAGGTCACCGCGACAGGAATCTTCCGGTCGGCGGCCAACTCGTGGACCAGCGGGAACCCCATTTTGGGAGCGACGCCTGAGACAGATACGCGGCCGCCCGGCGCAGGACCTCGTTCTCCTGCTCCAGCAGCCGAATCCGTTTCTTCGCCTCTCGCAGCTCGGCCGCATCAGCGGCGGTCACGCCCGGCCGGTTGCCGTCCTTGATATCGGCCAGTTCTAACCAGCGTTGCAAACACGACTCGGAGATCCCGAAGTCCTTGGCCACTCGAGCGATCGGGGCATCGCCCTTCCGGGCGACAGCGACAACATCGCGGCGGAACTCCAGAGGGAAAGCTTTTGGCACGGTGAATATCCTTCCGTGAGAACCGAAATCCTCACAAGTCAGGAGTCAGGCAAACCGACAGCAGTCCCTTACGAGTGCCGCGCGATCGTGGGCGGAAACGTCTCCCACATCATCAACCACCTCGATCTGCAACCACCCACTTTCACCAAGGCAGAGCTAGCGACCCTGAACAAAGTCAGACGCGCACTTCTGGCGGTGTGACCGGTGTCGAAGATTCTGGTCATCAACGTCGGGTCGTCGTCATGCAAGGTGACCATCGTCGGTGCGAAAGGGCCGGAGGAAATCGATACGGGGGATGAGTCGCCCATGACGTGGGACGCGGCCCGCTGGCGCGAACTCGCCCGACACCAGGGTCCGGCGTTTGAGCCCGACTGCGTGTTGCACCGATTCGTGCACGGCGGCGGAGTCTTTCACGGCCCCACCGTGATCACCGGGTCAACGAGGGCTCAACTCGAGACGGTCGCGCCATTGGCGCCGCTTCATACACGCAACGCACTGGCCGTGATTGATGTTCTCGCACAGGTATTCGCGGGGGCGATCGCGATCGCCTGCTTCGATACGACTTTCCACGGCTTCGCCCACGACTACGCCGACGCACGAGGACGGGAGTTGGTCGGAGACCGGAAGGTCCGCCGCGTACTGAGCTGCCACCTGGGCTCCGGATCGTCGCTGGCCGCCATCGTTGACGGATTGAGCGTCGATACCACGATGGGGTTCACGCCGGTCGACGGTTTGGTGATGGCGACCCGCCCAGGCTCCCTCGACCCGGGCGCCATTGTCTGGTTGCTGAGTACCACGTCGATCGACGTTGCGACGATGTCTTCTGCGCTCGAACGTTCGTCCGGACTGACCGGTATCGCCGGACATGACGATATGAGGATCATCATGCGCGACGCGGAGGCAGGCGACGTACGATCCACCTTGGCCTACGACGTGTGGCTACACCGGCTAGTCGGCAAGATGGGCGAAATGATCGCGACGATGGGCGGGGTTGACCTCATCGTTTTTGGTGGTGGCATTGGCGAACGGGCCGGACGCGCTAGGGCGGACGCAGTGGGATCGCTCGCGTTCCTCGGGCTCGAACTCGACGAAACGGCCAACCGCGCGGGTGGCTCGGATCGTCTCGTCAGCAACTCGCGCTCGGCAGTTGCGGTCGCGGTGATCACAGCTCGGGAAGACCTGGTGATGATCCGGCGCGCGAGCGCGACCGGGCTCATGGTCGGCGTCACCGATCCAAACGCCCACTGAATCTTCGTCTGAGGTGACGCGGGTCGGAGCGATCTTGCTTATATAGACCGGAGCGATCACCGAAGTTGCACCGACCGCCAGCCCGGCGATCAACTGCCCACGCGATCGACTCCCAGTCTG
Organism: Subtercola boreus; assembly: GCF_003399625.1. Classification (GTDB taxonomy): domain Bacteria; phylum Actinomycetota; class Actinomycetes; order Actinomycetales; family Microbacteriaceae; genus Subtercola; species Subtercola boreus_C. Next base: position 13,246 of record NZ_NBXA01000048.1, read on the forward strand.
CGAACGCAAGTGCGGAACCGATCGAGGACGACGTATCTCGCATGGGGAGCTACCGAAGAGCGTTGAGCTCCCCTCGCGATCGTCGCGAACGCTCAGAGGGTTCACGTGATGCGCGCTCCCTCCAGGTTCAGGCGAACGATGGTCTGGGAGCGACGCGGGGGTGTGAACCTTTTCCGGATCCCGGCCACAATTTTTTTGCCACGACCGTTGAAACAGTCATCGTGATGGTTTTGCAACTCCGAGCTTGCGAGCCAGACCGCAACACCAATATTGATCAGTCCCCAGACACCAGCGGCACCGGTGGTGAGCCCGAGCACACCCTCGAGCGCGAACAGGGCGACCACACTCCACGATGCGATACGGCGCAAACTGAACGCCAGAAAACGTTGGTGGGAGCCAGGCACGGCAGCCCGTCCCTGCGCACCAAAAACAATCTCCGCGAAAAGCGCGGCGGAACCAGAAAACTATCTGAGGGCGGGCGGCAGGTCAGAAGATGTGCACATTCGCGGACAAACCACCATCTATCGGGGCGACATCATCATTCGCCGTCCACAGCGCAGCAGTCGAAGTTCGTGGTGAAAAGGCTCGCGCAAGGCGGGCGCAATACCTGAATGATTAAGGGGCTGATGCCGAAAGGGCTCATTCGCGGGATGGCCGGCAGCAATCCAAAGGGAAGGGCCGAAGGTCCTTTCTGGCAATAGTCACAGGCGTACGAAATTCTGTGGCGTGAAGCGTAGAGTCATGCCTGCTGCTCCAGTCCTCGGCGGCGAATTTATTCGCTCCGAACAGAGGATTGTCATGGCTGCAACAGCCACTCCGTCGCCCTCGGCACTTCGTGTCGGTGTTCTCACCGAAACTGAAGAAGGCGAGCACCGGGTCGCCCTTGATCCTGGAGCGGTCGCCAAGCTCGTCAAGGCTGGCCGTACCGTGCACATCGAGTCCGGTGCTGGCGAAGCCGCGAGTTTCACCGATGAGGCGTACACAACTGCCGGAGCTACCATCCAGACCCGCGCAAGCATTCTCAAACACTCCCAGGTCATTGCGGTTGTCCGTACACCTGACGACAAGCTCGTCGCAGCCCTCACGAAGGATCAGGCCGTGGTTGGCCTGCTCAATCCTCTCAACCGACCCGACATGATCCGCGAGCTCACCAAACGTGGGGTTACCACCATCGCATTCGAGTTCGTCCCGCGCACGCTCAGCCGGGCGCAGTCGATGGATGCGCTGAGCTCCCAGTCGAGCGCGGCTGGCTACCGTGCTGCGATCGTGGCCGCGTATGTTTTCGGTCGGTACCTGCCGATGATGATTACGGCATCTGGAACGGCGACCCCAGCCAAGGTCATTGTGATCGGCGCGGGCGTCGCCGGTCTCCAGGCGATCGCCACTGCCAGGCGTTTAGGTGCGGTCGTCACTGGCTATGACATCCGCGACGCTTCGCGCCAAGAGGTCGAATCGCTGGGGGCAAAGTTCCTGACCAGCTCGGTCGCCAAAGGCTCAGCCGCTGGCGGCTACGCACGTGTCATGACCGATAACGAGAAAGCCACCCAGCAGAAAGAACTTGACGACGCACTCGCCGACTTCGATGTCATCATCACGACCGCGAAAGTACCAGGTCATGCCCCGCCGGAACTCGTCTCCGCCGCCACATTGAAGACCCTCCGAGCGGGCTCGGTCTGCATTGATCTCGGCTCCAGTTCGCTCGGCGGCAACGTCGCTGGCTCCGCGGAAGGTAAGACCACGGTCACGAAGGGCGGCGTCACGCTCGTCGGAGGTGGCGAGCTCGCGGCCGATCTGCCCGCCTCAGCTTCGCAAATGTATGCACGCAACGTGGTTGCCGTTCTCGATTCGCTCGCCCCGGAAGGCGAGATCGTGATCGACCCGACAGATGAGGTTCACCAGGGCATCGTCGTCGGTCACGACGGCGAAGTCACTAACGCGGCGATGCGCAAGGTGCTGAAGCTCGACGCGTTACCCGATGCGACAAAGGTCAGCGCCCCCACAGCTGATGCTCCTAAAGCCGACGCCCCAGCATCCAACGCACCCACGTCATCCGTTCCCGACGACACCACGAAGAAGGCCGCCTGATGGAAGCCCTGTACAGCAACCTTGCAATCTTCGTCCTCAGCCTGCTCGTCGGCGTCGAGGTGATCGGCAAGATCCCCTCGACACTGCACACTCCGATGATGTCGGGGTCGAACGCGATCCACGGCGTCGTCATCGCCGGTGCCGTCGCGACCGCCTCGGTCGCGAACAGCCCGCTCGGATATGTGCTCACTTTCATCGCCGCAGCTCTCGCGGCCGCCAACGTGTTCGGCGGGTACGTCGTCACCGACCGGATGCTCCAGATGTTCACCCGGCACGCCCCCGCTCCCGCGGTGACCGCACCGGCAGCGCCTGTCGCCGCTAACTCCAAGGACCCCTCATGACCCTCTTCGCCTTCGTCATCGGCGTGATCTACCTCGCCGCCGCGACACTTTTCGTTGTGGGGCTGCATCTCATGCGCCTGCCCTCGACCGCTCGCCGCGGCAACCTCATCTCGGCGGGCGGGATGGTCATCGCCGTCGCGGCGACAATCGTGTTCTCGCTGATCAACTCCGGCGGAAGCTGGATCGGCTGGCTCGCACTCGTGCTCGGTGCAGCGGGTGGCGCGGCATTCGGGATCATCCGCGCCCGCACGGTCAAGATGACCGACATCCCACAGCTAGTCAGCATCTTCAACGCGGTGGGTGGCGGAGCGGCGGCGGCGGTCGCCTTCGCCGACTTCGTGCTGCATACGAGCGGTGCGCGATTGGATCTCACGTCGTCCATTCCGATCGTGCTCGACGTCGTCATCGGTTCGGTCACGTTCTCGGGTTCGCTGATCGCCGCGGGCAAGCTGCAGGGCATCATTTCGGGCAGTCCGATCACCTTCCCCGGCGCGCGGATCGTCAACGTCGTGGCCATCGGAGTTGCCCTCGCGGCGGGGGTCTTCGCGATCGTCATCGGGGACAACATTCTGTTCCTCGTGGTCGTGCTGGTTGCGTCGCTCCTGTTCGGCGTGCTCATGGTGCTGCCGATCGGCGGGGCTGACGCTCCGGTGATCGTGTCGTTGTTGAACGCATTCACCGGCCTCGCCGTCGCAATGGCCGGGTTCGCGATCAACAACCAGGCGCTGATCATCGCCGGTGCCCTCGTGGGGGCGGCGGGCACCATCCTGACCCTGCAGATGGCGAAGGCCATGAACCGCTCGGTGCTGGCCATCGTGCTCGGCGGTTTCGGCACCGGCGACTCGACGTCGTCCGCGCCGGCGGATGCTCAGGATCTCGCCGATGTGCACGAACTCACCGCCGACGATGTTGCCGTGCAGCTGGCATACGCCCAGCACGTGATGATCGTCCCCGGCTACGGGCTCGCGGCCGCCCAGGCGCAGCACGAGGTCGCCGAGCTGGCCAAGTTGCTGATGGCGCACGGGATCGACGTGAAGTACGCCATCCATCCGGTGGCCGGCCGCATGCCGGGTCAGATGAACGTGCTGCTCGCGGAGGCGAACGTGCCCTACGAGCAGATGCTGCAGTTGGATGCCGCCAACGTGGCTTTCGACAACTGCGACGTCGCCCTGGTGGTCGGCGCCAACGACGTCTACAACCCGGATGCCCGGAAGCCGGGCAATCCGGTCTCGGGCATGCCGATTCTCGACGTCGACCATGCCAAGTCGGTCGTCATCCTGAAGCGCTCGATGCGGCCTGGCTACTCCGGGATCAGTAACCCGCTGTTCACCGACCCGAAGACCGGCATGTTCTTCGCGGATGCCAAGAAAGGCCTCGCCGATATCACGGCGGCGGTCAAAGAGTACGTCCCCGCCTGATCCCACCATCTCTCTCCACGAAAGGCACACCATGAAGGCAGCAGTCGTCACCACATTCGGATCCCCACTCGAGATCCAGGAGCGGGACATCCCCGAACCAGCAGCAGGCCAGGTGCTCATCCGGATGGAGACCTGCGGTCTCTGCCACACTGACATTCACGCCGCGCACGGCGACTGGCCGGTCAAGCCGACCCTGCCGCTGATTCCTGGCCACGAGGGCGTAGGAATCATCGAGAAGCTCGGTGCCGACGTCACCGATCGGACCGTCGGCGAACGGGTCGCGATCGCCTGGCTCGGCTCCGCCTGCGGAGAATGCCGCTACTGCATCGACGGCCGCGAGACCCTGTGTGAGAAGCAGCAAGACAGCGGCTACTCGATGGACGGCGCATTTGCGGAGTACGCGGTCGCCAGTGCGAAGTACGTTGTTCCCGTGCCCGACGGCATCAGCTCGTTTGACGCCTCCCCGCTCAGTTGCGCGGGACTCACCACCTACAAGGCCCTTAAAGTTGCCCACATCACGCCGACCGAACTCGTCGGCGTGTTCGGGATCGGCGGGCTCGGCCACCTCGGCGTGCAGTACGCGAGCATCATGGGCGCCCTCGTTGTTGGAATTGACATCGAGCAGGAGAAGCTCGACCTCGCGACCGAACTCGGCGCCAGTCACGTCGTGAACGCGGCGACCTCGGATCCGGTGCTCGAAATCCAGAAGCTCGGCGGTCTCGATGTGGCGCTCGTTCTCGCACCGTCGGCGAAGGTATTCGCCCAAGCCTTCGCCTCACTGCGACGCGGTGGACGACTGGTCTGCGTCGCCATGCCGGCGACCGGGGCAATGGAGATCCCGATTTTCGACACCGTCATCAAAGGCATCTCGATCATCGGCTCGATCGTCGGAACCCGTCAGGACTTGACGGAGGTGTTCGCCCTCCACGCGGCCGGTAAGACCCGAGTAGTCGCCCAGACGCGCGAGCTCGATGACGTCAACGCCGCCATGGCGGAGGTCCTCTCGGGTGACGTTCCGGCACGGCTCGTCTTCGAGTTTGCGCACGCGGCCCTCCCGGTGGCGTGATGAATCCTTTGAGCGCCGCATTGCCGGAGGCAGAGTGGTCGCCGCAGGGACCCGTCTTGGAGCTTCCCGATGACCAGAGCTGGGAGCGTTTACGTGAACGGAGTCTCGGGCACCTGGGTGTCAGCGTCGACGGGCAACCGGAAATCTATCCGGTGAACTACGTGTGCGACCGACAGACCGTGTTGTTCCGGACGGCAGCTGGCGAGAAATTGCGCGACCTGATGATCAACCGCCGAGTCGCTTTCGAAGTGGATGCCGAAGTCGAGAACGGGACCTGGAGCGTGGTGGTCAGCGGACGTGCGTCTGTGCTTCCCGAGGAACCGCCCCTGAGCGTTGAGTTGCGCGACAGCATGCCTCCGTGGATCCCCACCCAGGAGGCAATCTGGGTGTGCATTGTGGCCGAGCATATCCGCGGCCGTCAGTTCGAGCATCACCTCCCGATTGGAAGGATCTAGTGCCCATGACGTGCCCGCAAGGTTCCAGCGTTTTTCCGACGCGAAAAGCCTGGTTCATGACTGAAGCCGATCCCGAAGACATATCAGAAACGCAGCCCACCGACATGCCCTGGAGGGCTAAGAAGCCCTCCGCTGCTGACGCAGGGCCGCAAGAATGACGCCGCCAATCATCGCCGAAGGTGAGTCCTTAGCAGCAACGAACGCAGTCACTGTGCGGTCTGACAACAATTCCACCGATAAGAAAGGCACTACGAAATGACCTATCAAACCATCAACCCGTACACGAACGAGGTCGTCGCAACGTTCCCCGACGCTACTAAAGAAGAGGTCGAGGCTGCCATCACGGCCGCGCATGAGGCGTTCCTTTCGTGGCGCGAGACCGCCTTCTCAACACGGACGGCGTTCCTCGCCAAAGCAGCAGAGTTGTTGCGCGCGGACAAGCGACGCTACGCCGAACTTCTCACTCTCGAGATGGGAAAGTTAATCGCCGAAGCCGAAGCGGAAGTCGATCTCTCAGCCGACATCCTGCAGTACTACGCAGACCAGGGCGGAAGCCTGTTAGAGACAGTGACGGTGCCTGTCGCCTATGCGGCGGAAGGTGAAGTGGAAATAGTCAGCGAACCGCTCGGAGTGCTCCTTTCCGTAGAGCCCTGGAACTTCCCCTACTACCAGGTGGTGCGCGTAGCGGCACCCCAGCTACTTGCCGGCAACACCATTCTGCTTAAGCACGCGAGCAACGTGCCGCAGGCCGCGGCGATGTTCGACGATCTGTTCGCACGAGCCGGTCTGCCGGCCGGTGTATTCCAGAACCTGTACCTGCCGCACGAGCTGACAGAGTATGTGATCAACGACCCGCGCGTGCGCGGTGTCGCTCTCACCGGTAGCGAAGAGGCGGGCTCGATTATCGCCTCATACGCCGCAAAAGCGGTGAAGAAAAGCACCCTCGAACTGGGCGGAGCCGACGCGTTTGTTGTTCTCAAAGACGCCGACATGGACAAAACAGTCGACTGGGCAGTCTTTGGCCGCTACTGGAACGCCGGGCAGGTCTGCGTCTCGGCAAAACGCATCATTGTGGTCGATGAAGTCTTCGATGAGTTCCTCGCAAAGTTCCGCACCGGGGTTGCCGCGTTGAAAACAGGAGATCCGATGGATCCTAAGACAACTCTCGCACCAATGTCGTCCCAGGGAGCTGCCGACAAACTTGCTGGCCAGGTCGCAGAGGCCGTCGCCGGTGGCGCGAAAGCAGAAACCCTTGGTGACCCGGTGCCGTCGGTCGGCGCGTTCTCTCAGCCCACAATCCTCACAGGAATGGACCCCAAAAATCCGTCCTATTACGAGGAATTCTTCGGACCGGTCGCGATCGTGATCAGGGTCAAGGACGAAGCCGAGGCGATCGCCGTGGCAAACGATTCACCATTCGGCCTCGGCGGGTCAGTGTTCACCAAGGACACCAAAAACGGTGAGAAGGTGGCGAGGAAGATCGATACAGGAATGGTGTACGTCAACCATCCGACAATGGTGAAGGCCGACATCCCCTTCGGAGGGGTCAAACATTCTGGGTACGGTCACGAGTTGACCAACCTCGGCATCCAGGAGTTCATCAATAAGAAAGTCATCGACATCGTCGACATCAACGCAGCCTTCTAACCTCCACCTCGGCCGGCCAGCTCATCACCTTGGGGCTGGCCTGCCAGTGATCGGTTCGAGAACTCGCGCCTGCACAGTATTCGGCTACGGAATCGAAGGAATCTTGTGGAGAAGATGAACGCGTGGGCGACAGGCGATGCGCCCGGGCAGATCAGTTTGGTTCGTAAAGCCATACCTATACCCGGCCCCGATGAGGTCAACATTCGGGTAGTAGCGTGCGGGGTGTGCAGGACAGATCTTCACGTGATCGACGAGGAGCTGAAGCCCCACTTGGCCCACGTAACTCCCGGGCATCAGATTGTTGGCACAGTGACAACCCTCGGCGAACGTGTACGGCACCTGCGAGTCGGTGACACAGTAGGGATCGCCTGGCTGCGGCGCACCTGTGGGGTGTGCCTGTGGTGCAGGAGCGGACGCGAAAACCTCTGCCCAAACTCTCAGTACACGGGCTGGGATGCCGACGGAGGTTTCGCCGAGTACGCGACCGTGCCCGAAGCGTTCGCCTATCTTCTGCCGGAAACGACCAACGCGGCGGAAGTAGCACCCTTGCTGTGCGCAGGAATCATCGGATACCGAGCGCTGTCCCGTGCCGCTCTGCCCGTCGGCGGCACCCTCGGAATCTACGGATACGGATCAAGCGGCCATATCACCGCCCAAATTGCCCAAGCAGCCGGGGCGACCATCTATGCCATGACTCGAGGGACCTCCAACCAAGATTTGGCACGCAGTATCGGTGCAGCCTTTGTCGGCGATGCAAGCGCAGTACCGCCGGTGAAGCTGGATTCAGCGATCATCTTCGCACCCGCTGGCAGGCTTGTGCCGGTCGCGCTTGCCGCAACCCAGCGAGGGGGGACCGTTGTTCTGGCCGGAATCCACATGTCTGACATACCTGCGATGAACTACAGCGACAACCTCTTCAACGAACGCGACCTGCGCACGGTCACTGCAAATACCCGGGCCGACGGAACGTCCTTCCTCCAACTCGCGCAAAACCTCTCTCTCACCCCGACGGTCGCCACCTACCCGTTCGAGAGCGTAGACACCGCCCTTTCCGATCTGCGGGCCGGCCGAGCATCCGGATCCCTCGTCATCACCATGTGATGCCCCGCCCGAACGTCTCCTCCATCTCTCAATCACTCAACCCCACGCTCGAGTGCGCCCGCACGGCAATACGAGGCAAAGCAAGGAAAAACCTGCTTCTTGCCGAATCGCCGTAACTTCATCGCTGAGTTCCGTGCTGACGCTGAGCCCACAGGGTTTTGGCCTCGCTTCCGTCCGGAAGAGGGACCGCCAGCGGACGAATCCCCTCCCTCTCAGGGATCCAGCTCGCGACTGTTCCGGGGATCATCGTTTAGCCTGCCCGACATTAAGCCCGACTACCGGGCGTCTTACGGACGAGATCGGGGCGTTCCTTCGCTATCCCGGCGTCTCGTATCCCTAGGGTTGCGAGGCGTCTCGTTGGGTTGGAAGTCGTACCTCTTATATAGGGACACTTGTGGAGTTCGGCGCTGGTTGGCGGTGTTTTGTGGTCGCTGATTGTCGTTAGTTGCCGATGACGAGGACGCTGGCGGCGGCCTCGATGACGTCGTCGGTGATGGTTTCTAGTTCGTTGATTCGGAGGACGCGTTGGATTTGGGGGAAGAGGCGTTCCAGGAGGCGGAAGTTGCCTCGGGTGATGCGTTGGATGGCGGCGATG
>NZ_NBXA01000049.1 GCF_003399625.1 Subtercola boreus
CAACAAATAACACGTTGCGATAACGGTGGAGGTGGGCCTGGCTTAGATTGCCCCGACACCCCGCAAAACGCCGAGGTGGTCTCCGCTTAGATTGCCCGAGTGGTCCTGGCTAACGTTGCCAGAGACATCTCTGAGGAGGAAGCCGACGCCCAGGCGGAAGCGAAGCGCGCCGAACGGCGAACCCTGATTGCGAACAACAAAGCATGGGACACCGCCGAAACCGTCCGGAAAGACTGGATCACCGCGCTCCTGACCCGGAAGAAACTCCCCACCGACGCAGCCGCGTTCGTCGCCGTGACCCTCACCCGGCACTCCTATGACGTGGCTGGTGACAACAGCGGCAGTGCAGCCGTGTTCCTCGGCCACGAGGGATACGCCGCACGCGAAGCCCTCGCCGCGATGGTCGAAGCGACCCCGACAAAGGCCGGGTATGTGAGTCTCGCGGTCGCAGTGTCGGCACGGGAAAACCGGACGAGCCGCGAATCGTGGCGGAACCCGAACGCCTCAGACGAGGCGTACCTGCTGCAGCTCGAGAAATGGGGCCACCACCTCACCAACGTCGGACGAATCGCCGCAGGCCACCCCGCACCCGAAACCGTTGAGGAGGCCACCGAAGCAGTGACGGAGTAACACCACCGCGAGGGGCGGACCGCGCACAACCGGCCCGCCCCTCCCCCACCACCCGCAGAACGTGCCCGGCTGTACGGGTGGTGCGGTCGCCGGCCCTCCCGGGGCCGGCGGTGAGGGATCTCGGCGACCCCTCACACTCCCCACCCGAGGGAAACCACCCGGTTGCGCAACGAGCCGTTTCGCAACCTCGTTACCTGTTCCAGGATCACTCAGGCTTGCGGAACGGGAATGGGAATCGGCTCACCGGGTGGTGAGTGAAGTAGTCCAGCAGCCTGCTGGACTACTTCACCGGATCAGTAGTCTGGATGGATGGCTTCTGAGATCCGCCCGCTGCCCGCCGATTACGCCGCAGTCCTCAGCGATCTGAAGACGCGTGTCCGTTCAGCCAGGCTGACAGCGCAGCGACGCGTGAACACCGAACTGATCAGCTTGTACTGGAGCATCGGTGACACCATCCTGCAACGACAGAATGACCAGGAATGGGGTGCACAGGTCGTCGCCCGCCTCGCGGAAGACCTCCGGGCGGAGTTCCCAGCGATGAAAGGGTTCTCGAGATCGAATCTGTTCTACATGCGAGGTTTTGCGCAGGCGTGGCCTGACCGTGAGCAAATAGTCCAGCAAGCTGCTGGACTATTACCGTGGGGCCACATCATGGTGCTCCTCGACAAGCTCGACCGACAAACCGACCGTGACTGGTACGCGGAAAAAGCCGCCACGCACGGCTGGTCACGAAACGTCCTCATGAACCAGATCATGAACCGCACCCTGGAACGAACCGGCGCCGCACCCTCAAATTTCACCGGACAGCTCGCACCCACAGACTCCGACCTCGCCGCCCAACTCGCTAAAGACCCCTACGTCTTCGACTTCCTCGACCTCACCGACGAGGTCGCAGAACGCGACCTCGAACAGGCCCTGATGGACCGGATCGTCGAAACCCTCCGAGAACTCGGCCCCGGTTTCGCATTCGTCGGCAGGCAGGTGCACTTCGATGTCGGCGGAGACGACTTCTACGTCGACCTGCTCTTCTTCCACACAGAGCAGCTCCGCTACATCGTCATCGAACTCAAGACAGGCAAATTCGAACCCGCCTACACCGGACAACTCGGCTTCTACATCGCCGTCGTCGACGACAAAATGCGCCGCGACTTCCACCGGCCAACCGTCGGAATCCTCATCTGCGGCGGACACAACAACCACACCGTCCGCTACGCGCTCGGCCAAACCCACTCCCCCATGGCCGTCGCCAGCTACACCTACGACACCCTGCCAGCCGACGAACAACGAATCCTCCCCACCGCAGAACAAATCGCAGCCGCACTCGACTGGAACCCAGACGTCGACTGAGACCATGCAGGCGGGCGACAACGTCTACGCGCATTGACAAAGTTAGACTCATCGCCGCCAACTACCTAGTCGACCTCTAGGGCTTTCGGTGCGCGGATGACGTGTGGTGCAGTTGCCAGCGCTCAGGGCCGGCTGCGAATGTTTTGGGCGACCCCCCACACTCCCGCGACGACGCAACTGCAACGGAGCCGCCCCAGGGGCGGCACTGCACTTCTCGGTTGTTTGTGACCTTTCCGGCTGCCGATCGTAGCTCGCTTCGCCCCTCCCGCACCGGCCCGGGTGGACGCGGTCACTTCGTTCCCTTATTTCGCCCACCCGGGCCGGTACTCCCGGTGCTCTCGCTCGCTATCGATTCTCTCGCCGGAAAGGCCAAAAACAATGTTGGCCGAACACTGAAGGAGAACCCCATGGCTACCACGCACACCGACCCGATCACCGCACTCACCATCCGCACCAACACGGAGGATGAGGACTTCCTCGCCCGTGTCGCGTGGGCGTGCATCACCGAACCCGGAGACACCACACGCGGCACCCTCATCACCACCCACGGCGCCGCCGAAGCGCTCCGCATCACCCTCAACGACCAGCCTGCCGACGATGACGTTGCGGCCCTTCGGGAAGGCGCAATCAGCCGGTTCAACGCCGACGTCATCGCCACCACGATCGCGCGTACCGAGGCGCAGGGGTTTCAGATCCTGACGCCCTCGAACGAGCACTGGCCGACCGGTCTCGCGGATCTCGGTGTCACCGAACCGGTGTGCCTGTGGGTGCGCGGTGACGCCACCCTGCTCAGCACCCCGTCGATCGCGATCGTTGGCGCGCGGGCCGCAACCGGGTACGGGGAGAACGTCACCATGACTCTCACCGACGGCCTCATCGACCACGGGTGGACGATCGTGTCGGGAGCGGCGTATGGGATCGATGGGATGGCGCACCGCGCCGCGTTGGCCTGCCGCGGCAACACTGTCGCTGTGCTCGCCGGCGGGGTTGACCGGTTCTACCCGTCAGGGAACGACGGCCTGCTTGGGCGGATCGCGGAAGCGGGCGCGATCGTGAGTGAGATGCCCGTGGGGTTGGCGCCGACGAAGTGGCGGTTCCTGCAGCGGAACAGGATCATCGCCGCGATCGCGCAGAAGACCATCGTCGTCGAGGCCGGCCAGCGTTCCGGGTCCCTGAACACCGCCGGTCACGCGCTAACGATCGGCCGCCCGGTCGGTGCCGTACCCGGCCCCGTGACGAGCGTCGCCAGCGCGGGGTGCCACCGCCTCATCCGCGAACACGGCACCACCCTCATCACCACCGCTGACGAGGCCAATGAGCTCTGACACGGCGGGCGGGCCAGCCTTCCGGGCTGGCCCGCGAGGGGAACCCGACGTTCCCGCTCGCACTCCCCCTTCGACCAACGTGCCGCCACGGCAGCGGAAACGGAACGCCGCTCACCGCGACGTGCAGTCTCATTTAGTTGTGCGAGATGCCCAACCCGTGAACCCGTTGAGGAGGCCGTGCCCAGGTCACACCAATACGGTCCGTGACGTACAGATACGACGTGACGGTGTGGCCTGGGTGCGGGCGGGAGGTTTGGGTCCCGCTGTCCACCTGTGGGCAGGATGAGCCCGGAGAGAGCTCGTGCTGTCCACAGGTGGTCAGGGGGTTACCGAAACCCAACCGTCGTCGTTGTCGACACTGTCGTGACTTTCCCGCGGAACATCATTGCTGCGGAACAGGCACGACCCGTGGGGTGTCGGTGTTCATTCGGAGATGGGTGGGTATCCGCCGTCGGAGTCCGGGAGAGTGTGCATCCAGAGCATGGCATCGTCGGCTTGTTCCAGGGCGGCGTCTGCTGCGGCGATCGCCGCAGCAGAGTCTGGCCAGTTGGTGTTCCAGCTGTCCTTCGTCATCACGATCCGTCCCTCCCCCGCGAGGCGTCTCAGGCGGTGAAGAGATGCCCGAATTTCTTTACGGATCTCGTTCGCGCTTACCGGTTCAGTCATGATCCGCCACTAGCTCTCGGTCGACCCGGCAGGGTCTTTCGAGGCGGCTGCAGCGCGGGTGCGTGCCCGGCGTCCTGCTTGTCCGGGCGCCCGAACTCCGGTTGCTCGGAGGTCCTTCTCTGACCAGCCAGCCGAGAGCGCCGCCTTCCACGCGACGTCGTGGACGGCCATTGCTTCTTTCGCACGTGCCTCGGCGTCATCGGCGTCGTTCGCTGCGTTAGCGAGGGTTCGGACGGCTTCGACCTTCGCATCGGTTTCGGCCTGCAACAGTGCCCGCGCTTTCTCAGCAGCGGTCTGGGGATCGATCAGCACATCACTCATACGACCACCCTAACCACCGCCAGCAACCTTCGTAAGCGGCGCCGGAACGGACTCCCCCGGGAGGCAGCCATCCTGAACCATCAAAGCCGAAGTGCAGAAGCAATTTTAGAGCAAGCTATAAAGTTACCCTGTGTAACTCGCTTGCGCCTCTTCCGCTTCGCGTTCGGTGCGGTGCATACTTGTTGTATGTTCCCCGCTGTTGGCGGGTTCGCTGCGCTGGGCCTTTGAGGGGATTGTGGTCGTGTCGGAGTCGTTGTCGGAGGGTCGTCTGTTCGGGCGTCGTCGTCGGCCGAATGTTCCGGCTGGTGAGGCGCGGCGGGTAAAGAAGTATGAGGTTTCTGTTACGCCTGATGAGGATGCGCATTTGCGGGCGCGTGCTGAGGTGTTGGACGTCACTGTGCCGCGGCTTCTGTTTGAGTCGGCGATGAATGCGCAGGTGCGTACGGACACGGAGTGGAAGTTGGTGTGTGCGGAGTTGTTCCGGGTGTCACATCTTCTGAAGTCGGTGTCGGACAACATGAACCAGCTCGCGAGGTTTGCTAACGCGGAGGGTGCGTTTCCGACTGAGGCGGAGGGTGTGTACGAGGAGTACCGCCGTTTGGTGCCGCGGTTGGATGACACGATCAGGCGGTTGGCGGGGCTGTGAGAACGAACATCACGCGCGGCTCGCAGATGTCTGGACTGATGTCGTACCTGGCTGGTGGGGGTAAGGCGAACGAGCACACCGAACAGCATCTGATCGCCGGTAACTCGGCCATTATGGCGATGCACGGCGGCGCCGTTCTGGATCACGCTGCGGCGTTGGAGATCGCGAAAAGTCTCGATCTGCCACGGCAGACGTTCGGTACCGAAGTGACCCGGCTTGCTGTGTCGAAGGATGACAACGGCGTCGCACTCAGGGATGAGAGCGGGGCGGTGGTGAAGCGGCGGGTGCAGGCCGATGTGTGGCACTGCTCGCTGTCTTTGCCGGCCGAGGAGGGCCAGCTGACGGATGAGAAGTGGGGACAGATCGCCACGGAGTTCGTGGACCGGATGGGGTTCGCCGGTGCCGACACGGGGAAGGCCGAGTGCCGGTGGGTGGCGGTGCGCCACGGGTTGTCGAAGAACGGCAACGACCACATCCACATCGCTGTCTCGTTGGTGCGGGAGGACGGCACAAAGGCGGTCGTGAACAACGATTACAACCGTTCCCAGCAGGTCAGTAATGACCTGGAGCGTGAACACGATTTGCAGGTGTACACCCAGCCCGGACGTGAGTTCGGTGAGCGCGGTGTGAAGCCGGGGGCGCGTGAGTCCGCGGCACGCCGTGGCCAGATCGAACCTGACGTCTACCGCCTCGAACGGGCAGTACGGGCGGCAGCTGCAGCGTCGGTGGATGAGGGCGAGTTCGTCCGCCGGATGCGGCAGGCGGGGGTTCTCATCCGGCCGAGGTTCGCGGCAGGCCGAGACGATGTTGTGGCCGGCTACTCCGTCGCGCTACGGCCAAAACAGGGCCAGCAGGTTGTCTGGCATGGGGGCGGGAAGCTCGCACGGGATCTCACATTGCCGGAGCTTCGGAAGAGCTGGCCAGACGAACCCACGAAGGCGGCGGAGGCGGCGGCGGAGTGGCGTTCGACGGCGAAGAATCCGTGGAAGTACCAGCCAGAGCAGCCCGGTCGGGAGCAGAATACGCCGTCGGCGGATTTGTTCGAGAAGTACGCAGCGGACATGGGTCGGCTGCACGAATACATCCGAAGCGTTGACCCCGCTGACAGGGCGACGTGGGCGCATGTCGCCCGCGACACTGCCGGCGCCTACGCGGCATGGTCCAGGAAGCTCGAGACCACCCCGGGCCCGCTTGCTGACGCGGCGAGGTCGTTGGCTCGGTCGGCTCATCTCCGCGCCCACGAGACAAAACCGCGTCCGGTGGACATGCCGTCCATGGCAGGTACCACCGCACTGATTCTTCAGGCGGCCACGAAGGGCAACACCGCCGCCGCGGAGCTGCTGCTGTTTCGGCAGCTGGCGATGACTAGCCACGCGATCATGAGCGCACACCAGGCAGCAGGCGACGCCCGGCGTAGCGCGCAACTGTCGGCCACGCTGACCGGGCAGCTGTCTGAAGTCCGGGACGGCTACCAGACCGTCATCACGGCCCAGAGCGCGGCGGAGCATGAACGGAAGTGGGAAGCGTTGCCTGCGGAGTTGAAAGACGCCAGGCGCCTCTCCCAAGCAAACTTCGGCGGAGGAAGCCCCGTCCCAACCACTCTCGCGCCGCGCGAGCAGGAAGCGGCGGGCCTGCAGGCGGTGAGGGCGCGTCAAGCGCGCACCCAGCAGGGCAATGACCGCGGCGATCGCGGACTGTAGACACCACATGGATCAGCGATAAGGAACGGGGTACGTGTCATGAGTGATCACGATGAAGTCGGCCAAGAGGTCAGTCAGCAGGCCCGGATCGCACTGACGATCGCGCTGCAGATGGGTGAGAAGTTCGCCCGCCTCCGCGAGGAAATGTCCCGCGACGCGGAAGCTCGAAGCGGCGCCCAGGCGCGGGAGCTGTCCGCCAGGTTCAACGGCGAACGCTCCGCAGCACGGGCCAGCCTGCAGGTTGTGGACCGGCCGGAGTGGTGGGACAAGGCAAGCGTCCAAGACGTAGCCCGCGTTACGGAGACCGCTGCGGCGTGGCAGAACCATGACCCGGCAGCCCAGCACGCGGCCGCCGTCGTCAACCGGGAAGTGACAGAACGCTACGGCGTCGACACCACCGAGCTAGAAACAGCCGTAAAGCCTGAGCGCGTCAGAGCAGGCCGCGACCTCACCAAGGCGCAACTGCTGATCGCGGAGGCTGACCGGCTCGACCGGGCGAACGAGGCCCGCACCGAAACTACCCCTGCGGAAGGGTCAGAGGATGTGGACAACGGCCGGGCAATGATGGCCGGCGAGATGGAAGCCCGCGCGAACGATTACGAACGCGACGCCGAGCACGGCGGCACAGACGCTCAAACACCCCATCAGCTGCGGGAGCTCGCCGCGGACGCCCGCGCCCAGGCGCAACTCTTCCGCGACACTTCTGCCGAGACCGAGCAGACAGCCGGGACCACGGACAGTGCCGCAGCACCCGGCGGGCGAAGCTCCGCTACGCGAGAGGCCGGCGAGGTGGCCTACGACAGCGCGGAACGGCGGCAGGAAACAATCCAGGCGATGGAGGCCAAAGGGATCCCACCGCACCTGATCGGGGCGCGGATGAGCGCCGACAGCGCCCACGCCACACCCCCCAGCTCCACCGTCACCTCGAAAGCGCAGCTCAGTACCGTTCCGCAAACGCACCGCGGCCGAAAAACAGGACACGGCGCAGATCGCGGAGACCTCAGCCGCTAACCCACGTCCTCGTTTGTAAAGCGGCGGTTGTGGTCTTCATCAAGAGGCCTTCGGGAGGGCGGGTGTAAGGAAGCGGGTCCCCGAGCCCGCTCTCGTCCGTAGAGTCAGCAAAGGGCCCCTGAGGGGACAGCCGAACATGACATTGCGTTCTTTCCACTTTCCGCATACGATCTGCTTCAACGATAAAGCACATTGCTGATCGGAACCACACAGCTCAAGGGAGAGTGTCATGCACCACAGGAAAGCCTTCACTGCCGTGGCCGTTGCCGCGGCAGTCGGACTGGCGTTGACCGGTTGCTCGGGCGGCGGCGGAAGCCCCGAGGCCAGCGGCCCCGTGCAGCTCACAGTCTGGACCGGTTTCACGGGTGGCGATGCCCCCGGGTATGAGCAGATCGTCAAAGACTTTAACGCTTCGCAGAGCAAGATCAACGTCACGATGACTGCCGAGCCGTGGGACACCATCCAGCAGAAGCTGCCGTCGGCCTGGCTGACGGGTCAGGGGCCTGACATCGCGGCCCCCGCTCCCGACCCGAACGTCATCGCCCAGTATGTGGAGACGAAGTCGGTTCTCCCGATCACCAAGACCGGAACCGGCACCACGGACATCAATGTCGACAGCTTTGCGCCGGCTCTGGTGAACGAGTTCACGTACGACGACACCCTCTACGCGGTGCCGGCGAACTACGCCACGCTCAGCCTGTACTACAACAAGGCGCTTTTTCAGGCCGCCGGCATCAGCAGCCCGCCGACGACCGTCGACGAGCTGAAGGCCGATGCGAAGAAGCTGACCAACGGCGACACCTATGGTCTTGTGCTTGCCGACAACAACACGATCCAGATGTGGCCCGTTCTGCAGTGGCTCGAGGGCGGCGACGTCGTCGACTCGAAGAACTGCAGCGTGCTCGGTACGGCTGAGGGCAAGGCGAGCCTGAAGCCCTGGGTCGATCTGGTCGTGAACGACAAGATCTCGCCCGTCGGGCTCACCGGCGCCGAGGCCGATGCGCTCTTCTCTGCCGGCAAGGCCGCCATGGAGATCAACGGGCCCTGGGCTGCCCCTGGGTACAAGTCGGCCGGTATCGATCTCGGGATCGCCGCTGTTCCGAAGGCGACGAACGGCAAGCCTGTGACTCTCGGCTCCACCGCGCCGCTCGCGATCTCGGCGAAGACCAAGCATCCCGATGAGGCGCAGGAGTTCCTCGCGTACTGGACCGGCAAGGCCGCTCAGAAGACGTTCTCCCTGGCGAGCGGCTTCCCGTCGCTCCGCACCGACCTCGCCGACGACCCCGACCTGGCAGCCGACCCTGTCGTGTCGATCTTCGCCTCCCAGGTTCCGGATTCGAGGCTCTACCTGCCCCAGGTGCCGAAGGGCACCCAGGTCGACACCGACGCCTACGTACCACTGATCGGCAACCTCACCCGTGGAACGTCTCTGGACGACGCCACGGCCACCGCTTCGACGACGATCGATCAGATCACGGGTTGCTCGTCCTGATGAGCACACTCACCCGGGTCCGGGGGCCGCAGACGCGCCCCCGGGCCCACCGGTTGCGGATCCCTCCGGCCTGGCTCTTCATCGCCCCGAGCTTCCTCATCCTCGGCGTCTTCGTGCTCTGGCCCATCCTTGTCTCCCTCTGGTACAGCCTGCACGACTGGACCATCGGAGCCGACGACCAACCCTGGGTGGGCCTGGACAACTACGTCGCCCTCACTCAGGATGCGAAGTTCTGGGGAGCGCTGCTGCACACCGCCGAGATCACCGTGGTGTCTGTGGTGCTCATCGTGATCCTCGGGCTCGCACTCGCCCTCGCGCTGTCCCGGGAGAGCATCGGCAACCGCATCATCCGGTCGGCGTTCTTCTTCCCCACCGTCGTCTCCCTCACGTCCATCGGGCTGGTATGGCGGTTCCTCCTCGACCCTGAGCTCGGGCTCGTCGGTGGCATCATGTCCTCCCTCGGTCTCGGCACAGTGGGCTTTCTCCAATCCCCCGAGCTGGCGCTGCCGACGGTGATCTTTGTGAACGTCTGGAAGAACGCGGGCTTCGTGATGATCATCCTGATCGCCGGGCTCAAGGGAGTCCCCACCGAACGGTTCGAAGCCGCCCGCCTCGACGGAGCCGGCCCCTGGCAGCTCGTACGGTTCGTCACCGTTCCCGCTCTGCGGCCGACGCTGCTGTTCGGAACGCTGATCATGACCATCCAGTCCTTCCAGCTGTTCGACCTGGTCTACGTGATGACCGGCGGCGGCCCGCTGTTCTCCACCGACACACTCGTCACCCTGCTGTACCGCGAAGGGTTCGTGAACTTCCAGACCGGCTACGCCTCCGCGATCTCGTGGGCTCTGTTCCTCGTCATCGTGGTCATCTCCGCCCTCCAACTCAGAATCTTCAGGTACAACGATGTCGACTGATTCGCGCCCCATCCGCGCCGACCGATCCCCGGTGTGGATCAGTTCGTCGAAGTGGATCTTCGTCGGCGTCGGCCTGGTGCTGGCCCTTGTTCCTTTCATCTGGATGATCTCCACCTCGTTTCGGAGCGAGAAGGATCTCTTCGGCAACCCCGCCAGCCTGTTCCCCACGGAGTGGACGCTGCACGGCTACCAGGGCGTCTGGGAGCAACTCCCGTTCGTTCTGCTGCTTTTCAATACCGTCATCTTCGCCGGTGTGACCACCGTCCTGACGCTGCTGTTCGATTCGATGTGCGCGTACGCGCTGGCCCGTCTCGACTTTCGGGGCAAGAACATCTGTTTCTGGCTTGTTCTCGTCACGCTGATGGTGCCCTTCCAGGTCACGCTGATCCCGGTGTTCATCGAACTGTTCCATTTCGGCTGGTTGAACACCTACCAGGGGCTGATCATCCCGCGGGCCACCAGCGCGTTCGGGATCTTCCTGTTCCGGCAGTTCTTCGTCTCCATTCCCCGCGAACTCGACGAGGCGGCCCGGATCGATGGGGCGAGCCATCTGCGTATCTATGCGCAGATCATCCTGCCGCTGGCTAAACCGGCCATCGCCACCGTCGCGGTTCTGAACTTCACCGCGCTCTGGAATGACCTGCTCTGGCCGCTGGTCGTGACGAGCGCGCCCGAGATGCGCACCCTGCCTGCCGGTCTCGCCCTGTTCGGTGGGCAACACGTCACCGACCACGCCGTACTGCTCGCCGGGGCCGTCATCTCGCTCATCCCGATCGCCCTCGCATTCTTTCTCGCCCAGCGCTACTTCGTCGCCGGCGTCGCAACGACAGGACTCAAGTGACACATCCCCTCTCCGCGTTCCCGGCCGGCGAACTCCGCTGGCTCATCGGAATCGAAGACACCTGCGTCTACCCGCAACCCGGATCCGCGATGGGCACTCTCAACGAGTTCGAGCTCACCGGACATGACGCGAACTGGCGCGATGACCTCGAGACGGCTGCGGAACTCGGTGCCACCGGCATCCGTTACGGGGTCAGCTGGCCGCTCGTGCATACGGCCCCCGGCGTCTTCGACTGGTCGTCGCTCGACGAACGGTTCCACTTCGCGGTGCACGGCCTCGGACTCACCGTCATCGCCGACCTGGTGCACTACGGCACCCCGACCTGGCTGAACGATTCCTTCGCCTCTGCTGACTACCCCGACGCGATCGCTGAGTTCGCCGGCGCGTTCGCCGCGCGCTACCGCGGAATCGTCGACCACATCACCCCACTGAACGAGCCTCTCACCACAGCATCGTTCTGCGGGCTCCGCGGAGTCTGGCCACCAGCTCTGACCGGATGGGCGGGCTGGTGCACCGTTGCCGTGGGGATCGCCCGAGGAGTTCAGAAATCGGTCACCGCCATTCGTGAAGCGAACGCCGACGCCGTCATCGTGCACGTCGAAGCCTCAGCAATCTACGAAACACTCGACAATCACCTCCTCGCCGAGGTGGCACTGCACCAGAGCATCGCCACACTACCGACCGATCTCATTCTCGGGCGGGTAGACCCCGAGCATCCCCTGCGCGACTGGATGCTCGCCAACAGCACACCTGCCGCCCTCCTCGACGAGCTGCAACAGAACGCGGCCACCGTCGATCTGATGGGTGTGAACTACTACCCCGACCTCACTCCCCGGGTGTTGGAGCGAGTCGCCGACACCGTTCGCCAAGTCACGGCGAACAGATGGAGGGCCGGACTGCAGGAAGTGCTGCTGATGTGGAGCGCACGCTACAGCCTGCCCATCCTCGTCACCGAGACCAGCATCGAGGGAACCCCCGAACTGCGGCGGGACTGGCTGCTGGCTGCGACTGAGACGCTGCAGGAGCTGAGCGACGACGGGGTGGATGTTCGGGGTCTGACCTGGTGGCCGCTGCTCGACTTCGTCGACTGGTCGATCGCGTCCGGCGGCAGGAACGTCGAGGAGTTCGTCCTCGACGCCGCCAACTCCGACGACGCCACCGCCGAGACGTTCGCCGACCCGGATGACGGGCTGACACCGTTCTTCCGCCGGATGGGTCTGCTCACTCTTATCGAGCAGCCCGACGCACCCCCGCTTCGAGAACTCACCATCGCGGCGCACCACTTTCCGAAAGCGATCAAGTAGATGCAAGACACCCCTGATTTCGATGCCCACGAGGCTCCGCGCGCTCCGCTCCGGGCGAGCCGGCAGACCACCGCCCGGCCCCGCCCCCAACTCATCCGGCAGCACTGGGCCGAACTCGACGGCCTCTGGCGGTTCTCGCACGACGATCAGGAGATCGGGGAGAACCAGCTCTGGCACTCTCCGGCGCACACCCTCCCCTCATCCATCACCGTGCCGTTCCCGCCCGAAAGCGCCGCCTCCGGTGTCGCCGCCGACCGTTTTCACGACGTGGTCTGGTACCAGAGAGACGTTCCGTGGCAGACCGTGCTCGACGCGGGGTTCGGCACCGACCGCACCCGGCTGCACCTGCACTTCGGCGCCGTCGACTACCGCGCCGCCGTCTGGGTCAACGGCATCTTCGTCGGCGGACACGAGGGCGGCCACACCCCGTTCGGTTTCGATATCACAAACGCCCTCCTTCCCGGCCAGACGCAGTTGATCACCGTGCGGGCCGAAGACCGCGCCGACGACGTCGAGCAGCCGCGAGGCAAACAGGACTGGCAGGAGGATGCTCACGTCATCTGGTATCGACGCACGACCGGCATCTGGCAGCCGGTCTGGATCGAAGCCACCCCTGAGGTGCACATCGTCAAAGCGCATTTCGCCACCACCCTCTCCCGGGGAGAGGTGACGTATGAGGTGCGCCTCAACCGTGGTGCGCCGGTGGGCACGATCTGCCGGCTCGTCTTTCTGCTCGGCGACGACGTCATCGCCGAGACCACTATCCGCCTGAGCGCCAGCCGGTTCTCCGGCACCGTCACGATTCCGAGGTTCACGAACGGGCAAGACCGGGAGGCCATCCTGTGGTCGCCCGACTCGCCCACCCTCATCGACGTCACGATCACGCTCGAAACCGAGACCACCACACTCGACCTCGCCGCCAGCTACTTCGGATTCCGCGAGGTGGGCGTGCGGGACGGTCACTTCACCCTCAACGACCGGCCCTTCTTCGTGCGCTCGGTGCTCAGTCAGGGGTACTGGCCAGACTCCCACCTCGCCGCACCCAGCCACGACGCACTGGTCGACGAGATCGACCTCATTTTGGCGCTCGGGTTCAACTCCGCCCGGGTGCACCAGAAGATCGAAGACCCGCGCTTCCTGTACTGGGCAGACCGGCGTGGCCTTCTGCTCTGGGCCGAGGCCCCCGCGGCCTACAGCTTCACACCGACCGCTGTCGAACGGTTCACCCGGGAGTGGCTCGAAGTGCTCGATCGCGACCGATCGCATCCATCAATCGTGACCTGGGTTCCGTTCAACGAGAGCTGGGGCATCCAGGATCTCGAAGCAGACCCTGCGCAGCGAGCCTTCGTTCGCGCACTGGTTCAGCTGACCCGGGCCCTCGACACCACCAGGCTCGTGATCTCCAACGACGGCTGGGAGCACCTCGAGTCCGACATCTTCTCGGTGCATGACTACGACGCCGATGGGGCCGTTCTCAAGGGCCGGTATCTGGATGCGGCAGCGGCCGACAGGCTCCGCCGGGGAACAGGGCCGGCCGGGCGAACCATGGTGCTCACCAAGTCGCTCCGGCACGACGCGCCCCTAATGCTGACCGAATTCGGCGGCATCGAATTCACCCCCGACCCCACAGTCGCACCCGCCGGCACGTGGGGGTACTCATCCGCCGCTACCGGAGAACAGTTCGGCGAACGCCTCGGTGTGATCTACGGCGCACTGCAGGCGAGCAGCGTTCTCGCCGGCACCTGCTACACCCAGCTGACAGACACCATGCAGGAGGCCAACGGTCTGCTCAGCGACGACCGGCAGCCCAAAATCCCCCTCGACCGCATCAGGGCCATCGTGACAGGAAACCCCGAACGCTGCGTCCCGGTTCTCTCCGAGACCCGGGAAGGGGAGGGCCTGTCGCGGCAGGGCACATGAGCTACGGTAGGGATTTCGGGAGACGACCAGTTTGAGGGAGTCAGACATGGCGGTACGGGCGAAATCGACACGCGTCACCCTCCGCGACATCGCCGACAGGGTCGGTGTTACCCCCTCCGCCGTCTCGCAGGCTCTCGCCGGTAACACCCGCATCGGGGAGGACACCCGCCGCGTCGTCAGGGATGCCGCCAAGGAGCTCGGCTACGTTCCCAGCTCGGCCGCACGGGCTCTGCGAAACCAGCACGCGGGCACCATCGCGCTCATCGTGCCCACCACTGCCACGCACGTCTTCGGGCACAGCTACTTCATGCTCGTGCTTGAAGGCGCCTCATCCGTCGCGAACCAGCACGACGTGCAACTACTCATCTCCACGAACCCCGACAACGACCACGGCCTCGCCGCGTACGAACGGGTTATGCGCTCCCACAGCGCAGACGGCGCCATCCTCACCAGCGCCGCGATTGACGACCCGACCGTCGAACGCCTCATCGACAGCGGCCTCCCCGTCGTCATGATCGGCAACTTCCCCCACCTCCCCACCGCGATCACCGTCGGCATCGACGACCGGGCCGCGTCCCGCTCGATCACCGAACACCTCATTACCACCCACGGGCGCACGAGACTCCTGCACATCTCCGGAACACTCGACCACCAGACCGGCGTGGACCGACGCGATGGCTTTCTTGATGCCCTCCGCGCTCATGGACTGGACGAGGAAGGCGCCATTGTCGAGGGCGACCTGAGCGAGTCATCCGGAACCACCGCAATCAGCGCGCTCGGCAGACGGATCGGCGACTACGACGGAATAGTCGCAGCCAACGACGACATGGCCCACGGTGCGATCACCGAACTTAAATCGCAGGGCCTCAACGTTCCCACTCATCTCTCCGTAGTCGGATTTGACGACTTCGGGCTCGCCCGAGTGACCACCCCCAGCATCACCACCGTGCACGTTCCCGCCCAACGCCTCGCCAGTATCGCCAGCGAAAGGCTCTTCGAGATCATGGCCGGCAACGACACCGGCTGGCATCGGCACACCATCGACGTGCACCTGGTACTGCGGCAGTCCTGCGGCTGTGGACCCCTCTAACCGTTCACCTGTAACCCACCGTCAGATGTACCTCGCCAGCGTCTCGACAACTCCCTCCCACCTGTGCTACAACGTTAAAGCACAACGGAAACGCCCGTTTGATGCCCAATAGGCAATGACGCCTCGAAAGGATGGATCGCACGTGCGCCCCATTAGGAAAACACCGAGACGGCGACTGATTGCCGCCGCTCTCGGAGCCACGACCCTAGCCATAACCCTGATCGTCTCCCTGCTCGCAACACCAGAAACTGCTTCAGCGGCCAGCAACGGACCCTGCGACATCTACTCCGCCGGAGGAACCCCCTGCGTTGCGGCGTTCAGCCCTGCCCGCGCCCTGTACGCCAGCTACAACGGCCCGCTCTACCAGATCCGGCGCGCATCAGATGGCTCATCCAGAGACATCGGGGTGGTCGCCGTCGGTGGGGTCGCCAACGCTTCGGCGCAAGACAGTTTCTGTGCCGGGACAACTTGCACGATCTCCACGCTCTATGACCAGTCCCCCAACCGGAACCACCTCACACCCGCTCCCGCCGGCGAGCAGGGCGCCGCCAATGCACCTGCGGACGCAAACGCATTGCCCATCACGGTTGCTGGGGCGAAGGCTTACGGGCTCTATCTGCCACCGGGTGTCGCGTACCGGCGCTCGAGCACGGTGACCACCGGCACCGCGCGCGGCGCAAACCCGGAATCGATGTACGAGGTCGCCAGCGGTACGAATGTCAACAGTGCCTGCTGTTCGGACTTCGGGAACGTCGAGACCAACACCGTCGACACCGGGGCCGGACATATGGACACCCTGAACCTCTCTACCCTCGGGGCGAAAGGCGCCACCGGCCGTGGTCCCTGGGTCCAGGCGGACCTCGAGGAAGGCGTGTTTCAGGGAAAGACCGCGGTGTGGACCCCGAACCAGGGCAACGCCTCCAAGTTTGTCACTGCGATGCTGAAGAACAACGGCGTCGACACCTTCGCTCTCAAGGGAGGGAACTCGCAGACCGGGAACCTCTCGACCTGGTACAACGGTTCTCTGCCTGACGGGGTCGACCGGTTCGGCAGCAGCTGGAAACCCATGAAGCTCGAGGGTTCCATCGGCCTTGGAGCCGGCGGAGACAACTCAAACCGGGGCACCCAGTCCTTCTTCGAAGGCGTCATGACATCGGGGTACGCCTCCGACTCGACCGAAAACGCTGTGCAGGCGAACATTGTCGCCCAGAACTACCAGGGCGAAAGCACCGGCGGTGGCCCCGGCCGGATTATCGTCGGCCCCGGCGGAAAGTGCGTCGACGTGTACGGTGATGACCTCGGCGGGAACCTCGGCAAAGTGCAGCTCTACGACTGCAGGGCCCTCGCCGCAGACCAGCATTGGATCGGCAGCGCCTACAACGACGGAACCCTCAACACGCTCGGGCGCTGCCTCGAAGTGAACGGCAATGTCACAACCCTCGGCACAGGCATCGAACTCTACGACTGCAACGGAACTGGCGGACAGCAATGGATTCCGCAGGCCGACGGGTCTATCAAGAACCCCGCATCAGGCCTCTGCCTAGACTCGCCAAACGGCGCAACAGCAAATGGCACCGGTCTTCGCATCTGGACCTGCAACGGTGCTGCCGCCCAGAAATTCGCCGTCACCACCCCAATCCTGTACCCGGTCTCCGGCGCCGCATCCAAGTGCGTCGATGTCGCAGGCGACGACGTCGACACGAACAACCAGCGCGTGCAACTGTCGACGTGCCAGAACTTCGTCACCGGAGCTCCGGGCGGGCGCGCCGAATCACGAGACCAGCAGTGGACCTACGTATCCGGCGACCAGAGCGTGCGGTCCGTCGGACGGTGCCTCGACGTGATCGACAATTCCACAGCCCAGGGCGCGGGAATCCAGTTGCACGACTGCAACGGGGTCGGCGGGCAACACTGGGTGCCGCAAGTTAACGGGTCACTCCTCAACCCGGCGTCGAACTTCTGCCTCGACTCGCCCGACGGCCGCACAGACGACGGAACACAATTACGCCTCTGGCCCTGCAACGGCGCACCAGCACAACGGTTCGTTCTGAATTAAGCCCAATAGCGCCTTGACCGTCGTTAGTGCAGCCGCACAATCTCGCTCTCCAGCCAACAGCGCCCACGTAACACCCCCCAGTTCCACCGTCACCTCAAAACCTCAGCTCAGTACCGTTCCGCAAACGCACCGCAGCCTTAAAACAGGACACGGCGCAGATCGCGGAGAGCTGAGCCGCTAACCCACCCCAACAGAAAAGGACGGAAGCACCGATTGGTGCTTCCGTCCTTTTCTTTGGTTCTGCGGTCAAACAGTGGCTGTGTCTATTGCGGTGCTGGTGGATTGTTGCGTGTAAAGCGGTGGTTGCAAGTCTTCCTCGAACATGCCCTCAGGAGGGCTGGTGTAAGGCAGTGGGTCCCCGAGCCTGTTCTCGTCCGTAGAGTCCGCAAACGGCCCGTCTGGTGAGAGTAGGACGCTCATGTGCGGGTCGCAGTGGCTGATCCACCAGGTACTTGCGCCCGCTTTCTCGTCGTTACGGGCCGCCTCCCACGCCCGCCACAACGCCTCCATCCGCTGCTGCGCCTCCCTGCTCTCCCACCACGCCGCTTTCCATCGTTGCCCGCCCCCTGAGCCTTGGGCGATGACCCGGCGGCGGTAGGTGCCGATGAGCTGCTTACGGACGAACTCATCCGGTGACCCGAAATACGTGGACGGCTGCGGCGTCGGCCGCGAGGTGGCGACCGGTGGCAGGGTGGGTGCCGTTGCGGGGTTGTTGCCGCCGAACGGGTCGAAAGCTTCACCGGTCATGAGTGCTCTCCCTCGACCGAGGTTGTGACCAGTTCGGACGTATCCAACGCGGCGGTAGTCGCTGCTACAGGCTGGGCGGGCGCGGGACCCCCCGCTTGGTGTTGGGTGATGGAGGCGTTGATCTTCTCAACGAGCGGTTTGGGGCCGTCGAACCAGGGCACGGTGCGGAGCATCGCCGCTCGGGCACCAGAGGACATCATGATTGCCCGACCCGTTCTTCGACCCTTCCGCGGGGTGGGCAGGGTGGACAGCTCCGCTATGTCGAGGATCTTCTCCCGTTTCAGGGCTGTAGTGGTGGAGCGGACGCCTTTGTTCATGCTCGCGGAGGTGGTCTCGCGGTCGTAAGAGCCGATCAGGTCAGACACCATCCCCAGAAACTCTGGTTCAGCGATACCGCCGGCGTACAGTTTCACGTTCGCCGCGGACCAGAGTTTCAGCATGCCCTCCTTCCCGAACACCCCCACACCTTGGGACCAGGACTGGAAGACACTCATGATCGGGATGCCGCGGGAGCCGTAGTGGGAGTACAGGTCGGGTAGGTCTCGCCACCGGCACACGTTCGCCGCCTCATCCAGCACCGCGACCATCGGGGTTTGCATCCTGCCGCCACGGGAGGTGGCGGCGAGTTCTTCGGCGGCCTCGATCGTCGCGGCCGTCAGCGCGAGAACGAGCGGCCCGGCACTGCCGGCGCCTTCCTTGGACAGGCTGTACAGCGTCCCGGTAGACCGGACGAACACGGCCGGGTCAAACTCTGCTCGGACGTCGCTATGGCCTTGCCGGTTAACCCAGGGGCGGGTGCTGGTGTCTTTCAGGCACGACGCCATCCGGCGGGCGGTGGAATACACCGAGCCTCGTTCCCGGTGCTCCAACCGGGTAGCGCCCTGCACACTCTTCGCCATCAGCGTGTACTCACTTGCCGCGAGAATATCGCCCGCTGTCTCATCACCCGGCTTCGTCGTCCACTCGTACACGTCCGTGATCGGCCGGCCGTCGATCGCGGCCGCGAGAAGGAACCCGGCGAGCAGTTCCCGACCAGAGGGCTCGAAGTGCCCGTCGGTGCGGGCGCCTGGCTCGCTGGAACCAGACGCGAAGTGCTGCGCCAGTTTCGCCGCCTTGGTATCGTCCGTGACGTACGACAGCGGGTTCCACCACCACCTCGCCGGCTCCACCGCAACCTGCTGCGGATCGAACACCCACACGTCCCCAGCCTCCCTGCGAAGACCCCGGGTCGCGTCCAGGACGTCACGCTTGTTTGAGGTCGTGACGACTGCGCCGGGAGCGGCGATGATCGCTGGGATCACGAACGACGTCGACTTACCAACCCGAGGGCCAGCAAGCAGCAGCATCATGTCTTCGAACGAACAGAACAGCGCCCGCCCGTCGTTCAGGAGCTTACCGACAGGGATACCGAACGAGTCCTGCACTCCGAGACGTTCCGCTTTCTGTTTCGCTTCCTTGCCCCGCATCTGCGACAACTCGTTAGGGGTGGCCATGTGCCGGCCCGCCCAATCAACCTGAGTCCGATGCTTCTTCCCCGCGTTCTTGGACACCAGAACCAGCGTCACGAAAAGAACTAGGACGGCGCTAATACCGGCCAGGATGAGCGTCGCTGTTGCGGACCACACCAACGCGCCCTTGAAGACGTCAACGACGACAGCGAAGAAGTCCGACGGGTCCGTGCTCATTCCCGCATTCACCCCATCGACCTGAGACCCCACCCTGACCGATATGTAGATCGTCAACGCGACGATCAGGACGGCGCCGGCCACGAACGCGACACCTAGCCCGTTCCCCGCCTTACCCGGCTCTTTACGGCGGTTATTCATCGAGCTCATACTCTTGTCCCTTTACTCGTTCTCTCCACGTGCGCAACAACCAGAACCGCGCTCACAGCACACGGCCCACGTCCACACCGGCTCCGGTCAGCGGCCTTTTTCATCGCAATGTCCAGACGGTGATGAGGGCCGCCCAGAACGGGACACTCATCGCCACACCCATCAGGACGCCCCGGAATGCGGCCGGAGCGTCGAGTTCCTCAGCTTCAATGACTGACGCGAAGGTGCATTCGTGCTGCACCCTCACCGTGGCGGCCGTCATGGCAGGATCTCCACATTCACCGGGTCGGCCGCGCGCCCCGCTCGGGAGGCGGTGTGCCAGAGCTTGTTGGTATCGTTTACTTCCATCTCCGCCATGGTCAGCTCGACCCGTATCGGGATACCGGGCCGCCCACCGACTTTGATCAGGAATCGGCCACGGCCGGGAGGTTCGGCCTCGTGGCCGGATACCGGGTCCCACGCGGGCGGGTCCTGCCATGAGGTGAGCATCGACTGCTCAGACATAGACAACGGCACCGCAGAGGTCAGGAGTGGCATTTCAGCGCCCGGCAGGCCGCCGCAGACGACCATTCCGGAGCGTTCGACGAACCCTTTCGCTTTCATCTGGTCTTCGGTGGATGCGAGCGAGAGGAGGTCGGACATGGTGTGCGAGATCATCGCCAGCCCAACCCCACGGGCACGGTTCAGTCGAGTGAGTGCGTCGACGCGGTCGACCATTCCCCGGCCCGCGCGGAGGGCACGCCAAAGCTCGTCCAAGATCACGAAGTAGTGCCGGCGTGGTTCCAGCTCGGCGTCCGCCAGCGCGGCCGCGACGTTCACCGTCCCGAATCCCGCGGACCAGCAGGCGAGCAAGATCGCAGCTTGCAGGTCGCCTTCGGAGTCATCGATCGAGGACACGTCATAGACCACGGGCCGGTCGCGGCGCATCGGGGTGGTGGTCTGCTGGGAGAACACTTCGCCGAGCCGGCCGCCGGTGGTGAGGCCGATGAGGGATGCCTCAAGGTTCTCGGTGATGGCTTTGTACCGGGTCAGGTCGCCGCGGTCCAACGCGACTTGCCGAATCTCGTTCGGTGCCTCCTGGATGACCCGGAGCAGGTCAGCGAGCACCGGGATACCGTCATGCGATTCATCAAGATGTTTCAGCGCCCGGTCGATGATCGTTTCCTCCCGGTCTGACGGCGGCTCCGACCGAAGGATCGTCAACAAGGCCGCGATCATCGTGTGCCGGCGGCCGTGCGCGTCAGCAAGAACCTGGTTCGCTAGCCGCTCCAACTTCACAGCCCGCAGGGTGTGGGCGGTGCCGTCATCGAGTAACCGGGCAATCTCTTCCGGCCTCGTTTCCCCCACCGCATCTTGCACGGCCGCGTCAGCCAGCCGCCTCGAGGTGGCGCTCTCAGCGGTGAGCCGCGCGGCGGCGTGGTGCGCCTCTCCCGGGTCGAGGATGTTCAGATACCCACGTCCCCGGCCGAGGGTGATGACCTGCCCACCGAGCGCCCGGATAAGGTCCACATAGTCCGGTTTCAGATCCCCGAGCACCAGCGGGAGGGTGCCGTACCCGGCAAGGCCTGCCGCCATCCGCCTTGTCAGTGACGACTTCCCAAGGCCCGGTTTGCCGAGGACGAACATGGACGGGTTGGAGATGAGGTTCGCTCGCTGGAACCACGAGATCGGGTCGCAGCAGACCGACGCCCCGGTGGCTAGGTTCTTGCCTAGAGGGACCCCGATCATCGGTGTGCCGGTGCCGACGGAGAACGGGTACAGGCCGCAGACCTGCACGGTCGTTGCCCGGAATTCATCTGCCGGTTGGATGCTCACGGCCTGCCCGCCGCCGCGGCCCAGCCATCCCGTGGCCGTCGGCCGCAATGGTCGCTTTGGCGCGGATTCCCGGGCGGTCTTCTTCTTGCCACCCTCGTGCGGAATCGGGCGGGCTCTCCGTGCCCGCTTCGTGACCTTCTCCCGCACCAGCGGCGAACGGGCCGCTCGAGCAGCTTGATCGGTCGCCGTCTCCTCTTTTGCTACAGCCCTTGCACCGGTTGTCTCCTCACGCGGCAGATCGCCGTGCGCGGCTGGTACAGCGCCGTCAGGGAAGTCTTTTACTGTCGTCTGGTGGTCGTGGCCGTGGCGGGCACTGAGTTTGGATGTGTTGTTCATAGTGAGCCTCCCGTAAGTGGTTGTGCAGTGAGGATGTGGTTTAACGCCTTCCGGCACCGGGCTTGTGAGCGCCGGTGCCGGAAGGTAAGGGGCGCCGGTCATAGCGCTTCCCTGACTTCGTTTGGGATCCGCAAATGCCGCGGCAGGATCAGGCCCAGCGGGAGTGCGGCCGCGAACGCGGAGTCCTGCGACCCGAACGCTGGCCGCATCCGAAGCCGTGCGGCCGCGGTCAGCGAGTCGATCGCGGCGCGTGCGTCCGCTTCGTGCGCCCGGCCTGTGGTGGTTGCGGTGACGATGAGACCGAAGTTCATCAGCCCTGCCCCTGATGCCTCCTCCGATGCGGTCGCCTGCGCGGAGCGGGTGGACAAGGTCGAGCGTGCGGTGGGCTTGGTTGAGGCGGTGCTGTTGAACTGCGCAGCGTTCAGATCCGCCTCTACCAACGCTGCAGCGCGGGCCGGGTCGATCGGTCGGTACAGCAGCGTGACCCTTTTTCTCGCGATGTCCCGGTGTGGGGCCAACAGGCGGGCGAGGATGCCGGACTGCACAACGCCTCGAGGCGGGCTGGTCATCGTCCACGACGTCGACACCGCCCCGTCATGCCGATAGGAATCCCAGTGTGCTTCCGCCGCGGCGGGCCCGACGTCGGTCCAGGACAGGTCGGCTTGGTCTCCCGCTGCTTTGGCCTGATCAATCAGTAAGGCCGCGGCCGGGTCGTATGCGACCCGGATGACTTCGCAGAGCTCCTGAGCGCCGAGCGGCCGCGCAGCGCCGGCGCCGGTGGACGCGAGACTGGACGTGAGTCCGGGGATGCGTGCGGCGAGGTCCGCCGCTACTTCTGGGGCGCTTCGCTTTTTCCCACCGATCCGAGACGTCGCCGAGAACGTGAGCGCGATGTACGCGCGGATTGTTGCGGATCCGATCGGGTAGGACTGCATAACTTCCGTGAGCATGGCCCGGGCAAACTCGGGTGCGTCAGGGTCCATGGACCCTTCTACTTCCCCGCGAAGCCGGGTTCCGGTGTCGGGTGCGGTCTCGATCGTGACAGAGGCCGCTTCGATGCCGGGTTCGTCGCCGAGGTTCGAGAGCCAGATGCCGTATTCAGCGACCTGGTTGTTGACCTGGTCCTGATCCACCAAAGCGGCACCATCCGGTTCGGTTGCGAGAACGATCGTGAAGTGCCGGGTCGCAGGGGTACTGATCAGGGCGAATCGGCGGCCGTGGGAGTCGTCCCACTCGGTGAGCTGCGACGCCGCGGCAAGCCCGGGGAGTTGAAACGTGCCCCACTTCGCCCGGCCTACGGGGCCAGAGCGGTAGAGGTTTGCTCCTTTGGATTTGGTGCGTAGCCAGTTCACTCGGACGACCGTCCTTCCCAGGGCTGATTGCCCGTGTTTGTCTTTCACTGAAACGGTGAGCAGCACCGCGCCGAAGATCCCTGCGACGATGAGAGCCGGGCCAAGCCCTGCGAACATTGACGCGACGATCGAGGCGACGATGCCGACGAACATGACGATCGTGGCCAACTGGCCCAGCCCGCCCAACCCCGCGGTTTGAGGTTTCCGCCAGTTTCCGTAGGTGCGCGGCGCCGTACTGGGCGGGATCGTTGTTGTTGTTGTGGTCATGGGTTAGTTCCCGTTCTCGTTGCTGCCTGTTGCATCAGCTGTCGCCGCTTTCACAGCACCAGCTGCCGCTTTCGCGCCGTCCGCGACTTTCCCAGCGGCTGCGACGCCGATACCGACCGGCCCAGCCGCCGCCGCAGCACCACCTGCAGCCGCTCCCCCTGCCGCAGCTCCGCCACCAGCGGCGGCGCCGCTACTTGCAGCACCACTGGCGACCGAACCGCCACCAGCCGTACCGCCACCCGACCCGGCGGCCGGCGATAGGCCACCCTTCGCGCCGGCAGCTGATGCGCCGCTACCCGACGGGCCATCCCCATGCCCACCCCCACTACTGCTGCTTCCGCCGCTGTTGCTGGCACGGATAGCACCGGTGGCCAGCTCACCGGCACCACCGACCGCTGCGGCACCGAGCACGAAGCCCGCTCCCCCTCCCCCGCCACTGCCGACGGAGGAGACGGCGGGGACCATGAACCGCATCAGCGCCGGTAGGGCGATGAGGGCGATGAGCATGAGAGCGAGCCCGGTGACGATCTGGAACAGACCCGTCCCGTCGGATTTGAACAGGTCCGTCCCTGTCATCCGGAACGCGGTTGCGTACACGATCGCGGCGGCTGGTTTGTAGAGGATGAATGCGATCGTCCACGCCAAAACCTTTTTGAACCATTGCCGGCCGATCTCGGTGTTCGTGAACGACGCCGCGATCGGGAAGATCCCGGCGAGGAGGACGAGCATCGCACCGCGGAACACCATCAACGCGATCTGGATGTACGTCATCAGCACCGCGAGCAGTCCCATCAGGAACAGCCCGATGAGGCCGATGGGTGACAGGGTTGTGAGGCCGATCATGGTGGCGACGTTGGTGCCGAAGCAGTTCGATTCCCCGTTCGTCACATCGCAGTTCGTTGCGCTGTTCAGGATCGAGACGGAGAACTGATCCCCCGCGACCGTCGCGAGCCGGATTACGACCAGCCCAGCACCGGCGACGGCAATCAGGGTGAAGATCCCGCCCATGAGCTCTTTGAGTGGGGTGGCGCGTTGTGTCCACGCCATCCGGGCGGCCGCGATCAGGATCGACAGAATCGCAAGACCTGCGGTGTACCACTCAAGGTGTTGTTGCACCCACCCGACGATCGAGGACGCGTTGCTGCCTCGCATGGCTTGGGGCAAGAACCCGGCGACCAGGGCGGATGCGGAGGAGAGCAGCACGACGGCTGTCAGGATGATCCCGAGCCGGCCGAGGTGGGCTTCGCCGTCACCGTGCCGGCGACGGCTTGCCATCATCACGCCTGCCGCGATCAGTGACACAACCGCGATACCCGCACCAACCCACGTGACGTAGCCGAGGATCTGTTCAAATGCCGCCGACCCGGCAGGGACCCCTCCGCCGTCAGAGCTGCCACCGCCGTCAACGACCGTCACCGGGGACGGGACCCGCACCCACAGGGTGCCAAGGGATGCGAGAGCCTTCCCGAACCCTTCGAAGATGTTGTTCACGAACTGCTGCAGGGCGTCGTTGGAGGCTTTGGAGATGACATCTCCGACTCCTTCTCCGACTCCGCAGAGGATGTCGCCGAAATCGCATGCCATGTTAGATGCCCGCCCACGGTGTGTATCCGCCGAGGCTCTGCAGCGCCGAAGGCGGGAAAGGTGAAGTGCCGTCGTCGGCAGATGAGATTTTCCAGTCGCCGTCCAGCCACACGGCGGCCGCAGGGACTGAGACCAGCTGACCGGTGTTTGTCCGCCACGCAAGATCGACGGTGACTGCCGACCCGTCGTAGGAAAGGATTTTGAAGCCAGCGATCTGCGCGCTCAGTCCCCTATTCGCGGACGTCGACGTTTTCGCGAGAGTTGCGTCGCGGCCGGGGCCGGGTTCTGCGAGCTGCTCGATCGCGGCCTTAGCGATTCGGGCGTCGGTGCCGAGCGCCCACCAGTTTGCAATAGCGAACAGCGCACCTTCCGAGGTGTGCGAGTAGCAGGACCGCACACCGTCAGCGCCAGTCACGCCCGGACCGGCGTCTGGTGCGTCCGGTGCAGCAACCGTCCCAATGATGCTCCACTTCGTTGCCGGTGCGGAAGTGAGGGTCGGCGCCGTCTCGTAGCCGGCCAGCCCGCATACGCTTGCCGCGGCCGGGTCGATGGTCGCGGTGGCGGTGACGACCGGTGTGGAGGCGGCGACCGGGTTGCTTTGGTCGCCGCCTCCACCTTGGGAGGTGAAAGCGAGCAGAACAGCCGCGCCCGCGAGGGCACCGACCGTGATCGCGCCGAAGATGAATCCTTTGCGGGTGAACGGGTTACGCGGTTCTGCGTCGCTCATGACGTGCCTTTCTTGTACCGGGATGGGGGCGGTTAGGCGCCCATGAGGAAGCCGACGATGGTGAACGCGGCGGAGATGATGATGACGCCCACCAGGAGTCGGCCGAGCCAGCCACCGATCTCTCCGCCTTCACCACGGCGCGCGGAGACGGTCATGGTGACGCCGAGGATGATGAGTCCCACGACCGCGACGCCAAGGCCGAGCCACTTGGCCCAACCCATGATCGTGGTGAACGCCTCAAACCCCGGAGGCATGGTGCCGGCTCCCGGGTCGGGTACGGCGCCGTGGACCTGTGCAAAGACGCCCGCGGTGGTGATGATGTCGTTGGCAGCTACCAAGAGGGACATGAGTAGTTCCGTTTCTGTTTTTGGGTATCCACCACCGCGGTCGCGGGGTGAAGAATGTGGAGGCCAATG
Organism: Subtercola boreus; assembly: GCF_003399625.1. Taxonomy (GTDB): domain Bacteria; phylum Actinomycetota; class Actinomycetes; order Actinomycetales; family Microbacteriaceae; genus Subtercola; species Subtercola boreus_C. The sequence goes on from NZ_NBXA01000049.1 coordinate 26,343, forward strand.
GGGCCTGCGGGTCATGGGTTGGTGACGGGGCCGTCGGTGAAGCCGACGTCGAAGTGCAGGTGGGTGAGGGTGTCCTGGAACTGGATGATGTGGCTGTACGTCGCCGTCCGGCACTGCGCCTGCCCTGCACGAGACCCCGCAGGCACAAGCGGGTCAAGGATCGAGAGCAGCTTCATAGAGTCCGTGTCGCATCCGGTCAGCCCGTGGCCGTTCAGGGAGTAGAAATCCACGGCGTGCCCGCCGCCGTTGATCCAGTGCGCGGACTCGGTACCCGCGCCTTCAATTGAGCCGGTGCATTGCCGGTTAAGGTCCGAGACGCCGACCTGATCGAAAATATTCAGTGCGATGGTGATGACCTGCAGGATGCGCACGTCGATCCCACAGATGCTCGAGGCGGACCCGTCAGCAACCCCACGGATCTCTGCGGCGTACCGGTCTTCCGCGAGAACAAGTTTCCCGGTACCCATCGCCGCAACCAGGTTCACGGCAAGGGCCTTCGCGTCACCGGAAACAGCACAGCCCCCTCCCCCAGCAGCACCGCCCGCGCCAGCACCGGTGAGGAAGGTCATGATCGCTACGGCGTCGGCGCGGAACTGTGTGTAGTAGTTCGGGTCCGCGTTGCCCTGCACAGCATTGATCGCCAGAGACGGGTCCATCGTTTCCCACCCGGCAACGCCAGGGAGGCGGGCAAAGAACAGACCGGCCGAAGTGGTCGGGTCCATGCGCTGCGCGTCGGTCCCCCAAAAGCTCTGCTGCTGGAACAGGCCGATCGAGTCAGCGACCGACCCGTCAGGGTTGATCGCCCCGTCGCCGTAGGTGATGTTCCGGAGGGTCGACTCCCCTATCGCCGTCTGGACACCAAGGGTTTGCGCGGCCGCGGGCAGGCCCAGGGTGACAGCCGCGTTCGCGATCAGTGCAGCATTCACGAGCTGGTCACGCTTGTACGCACCAACCGCAGCGTCGGCCCCGATCCCGTCGACGTCAATCTGCGCGCCAGAGCCGACCGTGCAGGCAGACGCAGAGCCACCGAAGAACAGCACCCACATCGACAGCGCGACCACCAGAACTGGCACGAGGACGACCGCGAGTATCCCGATACCGCCCTTACTGGCCACGATTAGTTACCAGCTGACGGAATGATTTGCTCGACCAGCCACGGGTCGGTGACTTCTGGGCGGTGGACAAAAACGGAGTAGTCGCCGCCGTCGGTGGGGACGATCACCCGAATTGTGAAAGCTCCGTCTCCGTCACGGACCCGCGCTCCCCCGGTCACTGTCGTGCAGGGCACCCGCGCCGGGTTCACGGTTCCGTACGCGACCGCGGCCGTCTGGCTCAGGAACGGGTACAGGTCGTTGATCCACGTCTGGCGATCAAGCGCCGGCCGACAGAACGCCGTCACGACGGTGGTCGCGATCGTTGTTGCTTCCGCACTGATCTCAGGCGACGCTGACGGCTGCTCTTCGTCGTGCGGGATGACTGCTGAAGGCGAGACGGATGCGGGTGCCGGCTGTGAAGGTTGCTGCGCCTCCGGCGCACTGGCGGGGGTGTTCGGCGTCAGCTCCCCCGCTTGGGGAGAACATCCGATCAGTAGCGAGGCCAGAACACCTACAGCAACCGACCGACCAACCTGATTCAGAAGCAATTTGTCGGTCCCTTTTATGTATGGCGGACTGCTCGAGGCCAGATTGTCAAAAACCAAGGTATGAGCAGGTCTAATTGATAGTGACCTAGGCAATTGCAAATTGCCCTAAACATCTGGTCTGATTATAGGTGGCAATTTGGGGATGTCCACGCGCATCTCTTTGTGGGCGCAGGTCGTTGAGTTGGTGGTGGGATGCGCGCAAAACAGCGCAAGTTGGCGCTACACGCGAGTGATAACCACGGAATAGTTGTCTCTGGCTGGCTGCATCCCTGGGTAGTACGACACCCTCGGAGGCCCGGAAATCGGTACCGTAGTCGGATGGATAGCTTCGAGTACCGGAAAGAGCTCGCGAAGCGTGTCAACGCCCTCGTCGTCGTCTACGAGTTCGAGACAGAGTCATCCCTGAAGTTCCCGGTAGTCCAGGCAGCTCTCGAAGAAGCAGGCGTCTCCATCAGCCGGCAGCGATGGTCCTACATCAAAAATGGTTCAGGCTTCGCGGTGAAGGAACCGGCGTTGTTGGAAGCGATCACCAAATTCTTCGGAGTCGATTCAGAATTCCTCCTAGACCTGTCATCTCCGCCCGGCGACGAACTGCAAAGGCGCATTGACCATGTGATTCGGCTGCGCCGCGCGAACGTGGCTAAAGTCGCAACACGGGCGCTTGGACAGCTCGACCCTGAGCTTGCGGAATCACTCGTGCGAGCTATTGAAGAAAGCGCCGATCCCAGCGAATCGCGCAAAACCCTCGACCCGATGGACTAGCCGCGCGAGACGCCGGAATTCTGACGCTCGACCCATTTGCAGTCCCTCTCGCACGGTTGCGGAGAGGTGAGAGGAAAAACATGGATGCGCATGTTGAAGAAGTGCTCGACCAGGTTGGTGCCGCACCCGGCGACGACCTCGAAACCATCTTGCAGAAAGTCGAATCAGCAATCGGAATACCGCTTCGCCTCGAGGCACCGATGCACAAATGGGTTGGCACACCGCTCACGGCAGCCATGGCCATTCATGAGCGCCACATCTCGCTCTTCTACGCACCCCACCGCTCCCGCGTATACCAACTGCACTGCATCTACCACGAGATCGGCCACGCCCTCCTCCGAACGGCCTGCCGGCACATCTCCAAAGAGGAAATGAACGCCCTCTCGATCCCGATCGAAGGCGTCATCTCCGCACACGCACGAAAACTCACCCCAACCGACACCAACGCCTCTCGGAACTTCGACCTCCACGAAATCGACCGCACCAGACTCACGCCGGCTGCGCGCGACTTCGAAGCGTCCGAAGAGATGGTCGAGAACTTCGCCTACGCCCTCGCGGCTCGTATCCGCGAACGACCCCTCACCCGCATGGGCGAGGTCTTCGCTTGAAACAGTTCGCGGTCGTCGCTTTCGCGATCCTCCTCGTCCTGCTTCTCGCACGCCTCTCCTCGCTCAAGCGACCCTCAGCTCGCCCCGCGTGGCTAGCCACCTTTTTCGGCTGCCTCGCCATCATCTCTATCGGCGCCGTACTTCCACTTCCCCTCGTCGACGAGGCGCTCGGCGGTAGCAACCTCATCAACCTCGTCCAAAGCTTCTTGACCGTTTCCGCGTTCTGGTTCTTCCGAGACGCAGTCAGCGTTTTCTATCTAAAGCCGAAGCTGCACTCACGGTGGACACTGCTTCTCACGGTGACGGCGATGGCTGTGCCGTTTGCCTTCATTCACGACCGCGGACCGACGTCGAATACATTCATGGCCGACCACGTCGACCAACTCGGCAACGTGGCTTACAACATCGTTTACATGGCCGCAGTGGCGTTGATCGTCTTCGATCTCATCCACCTTCTTCGTCGCCCTGCTGACAATATCCAGAAGGTCTTCCTCGTCGGGCTCATCCCCATCCCCGTAGCCTGCGTCGTCGAGATCGCCTATGTTTCAACAGCACACTTCTTCCCCTACTGGGGTGGAGCGCAGCTGCTCGCAGATGCCTTCTACCCGTTGTTCTACATAGGGGTGTCGATCGTCGCGGTCGCCTGGACCACAGCGTTGATCCGCGAAAGAGGCGTCGTCGATCGCGTCCTGTGGAAGCTCAGATCTGCGCAGGTCGCGTTCCTCCTCAAGCGCTCGATCCTGTCTGCCCTCCGGGCGTTCCGGAGCAAAAAACCAGATGAACTCGCCTACGCCCTGTCAATCCAGATCCGCAACCACGAGATTCATACCCAGATCCCGCTCAGTAGTCGGCAGGAGCGTGCCGTCGCTCGACTCGAGTCCCGCTTCCTAGACCTCAGTGCCGTAGATCTGACACCAACCGCTCCGTAACTAGCTTTTCAAACCGTGGGCGGTCTGCGTTCCACTCCATTGTGTGAAGAGCGCCGGTGAATTCAGCCAAAGTCACCAGGTCTGGATGCATCTTTCGGATCTGCCGGCTGAGGCTGATGGGCACCTCGTCGTCATCTGACGAGTGGATGATCAGCGTTGGGATCGAGAGCCTTGGGCGGGATGTCCAGTCCAGTGCATCGAAATCAATGGCGGAAGGCAAGCCCACAGACCTGGCGAAAGGGCGCCATCCCAACGCCGCCACGACCACGGAGGACACCCACCGCGGGAGATGCGCCGCCTTGGCGCCGAAAGCGATGACCTCAGCCCAATTCGACACAGGGCCAACCAATACGAGATCCGAGATTCGGCCTCTGTTCAAGGACTGCTCGGCAACTCGTAATGCGATACCGCCGCCGTTCGACCAGCCCATCAGCGTAATGCGCTTCGCCCCGTGCTCGAGCGCAAACAAGACTGCAGCATCCACATCAGGCCACTCCGTCTGACCCAGCATGCTCGCACTCTTCGGCACCACGGGTCCAACACCGTCACCCCGATACGAAACAACGAGAGAGGTCACCCCCGCAACCGAAGAAGCGACAACGCCGCGAAGCGGCGAATCCCGCACCACCCGCAACCCGTGAACATGAATGACCCAGTGATCACTCTGGGTCGTACCCGGGAACAACCAAGCCGGACAGCCCCCAGCCGGCGAATCAATAACGACAGACGACCACGGCAAATCAAGATCGATTGGCTCGATCCAGACCATTCCGATCCACTCAGCAGCCCCCGACTTCAACCGGCCGCCGCTCTCAGAAAGAATTCGGCGCGTGACCGTGCGGGCACGGGGATCCAGGCGGACCACCTCACCAATCACCGCGTGGTTTCTTCGATCGTCTGTCCAGCATGCATATAGGCCCGGAGCACTTGTGGCAGGTGTTTGCTCGAATGTAGCGAAATCTCCGCTACGACTCAGGCATTCCACTGTCTTCGGCTTCCAAGGCAGGACCACCATTCCCGCAGAGACGCGTAGTCCAACCCAAGCCAATACCGCCAACACGACCGGGGCGAACGACAACTTGATGAACCCCATACTTACGAGACTAACCACTCATCGCGCCCTCGCGAGAGACTAGGCAATCCCATATTGCCCGGGTCATTTCGTATATGGTTAGACGATGTTCAGATCGATGCCGTCATCTAGTTGCGCGAGCAGGCGTTCTGCTCGTGGTAAATCTCCCCAGTTCACGCAAGGTCATTGCTCTGCAATCACGAGATCGGGCGCCTATGCGAACAAAATCTACGTTCTAGCGGAGCCGCTTTTACCCCGTCCTCATTCGGGTTGCGAGACGCCCGGGCGCATTGCGAATGAGACACGCCGTCAGCCCTCCGCCGTGTATGCATACATTAACGCGAGCATTGCGGGTATGAGCGCAAACCGAGGCAGAGTTCGTCGTCCAGACAACGTTCCAACAGTGCTATTGCAAGCCCGCGTTTCGCCTGACATCCGGGACGAAGTCTCCGCCGCTGCCGCTGCCAGCGGCGTCTCGCTTGCGTTCTACCTCGAAAGTCTTCTCAAAAGAGATCTCGCCGAAAGCGGACGTCTTCCCATCTTTGAGATCCGTCCGCAACTGGAGGAGCTGCCCATCGACCAGGTCGCTTAAAAACGAAGGGCCCGTCGCGCTAACGACGGGCCACTCAAAGTTTCGTAGCTCAAACCCTCTTCGCTTGCCGGCCAACAGGTTAGAGCTAATCCAGATCACCAGCCCAAAAGGGAGGCTTCTTTATGTCCGTCACTATAGCAACATCGACTGAAAAGTACACCAGCTTTTCTGCGGGCGTGTCATATGACCCCGCGCAGGTGCCAGATCATCAGGCTGAGCAACGCCGCTACGCCTCCGCGTCAACCCACAAACTCACGACGAGCAAATCTGCTCTCGTTCCCTCGCGCACCTATCCCCGATGGGAGTTCCTCACGGCGACCGATTAACGAAAATAGCCCGCCGTACCACCGGCGGGCTATTCCCAAGTCATGTAGTTCGAACCGTCTTGCTTGCAGGCGGGGGGTTCGAACTAATTCAATCCACCTGCCCTTACGGGAGGCTTCTCTATGCCCAAAAGATTACCCCAGGCCGCGTGCCCAACACCCGAGCGCCGTGTCGGCGTGTCGTCGACCCCAGCGACGGCTGAAAACGCGGACCCGATGCTGCTCGCTTGGGATCTGACGCGGCAGTTGAGTCCGCGAGGCACGGTGCGTGTGATGAAGCGTGATGCGTACGGGCGTCTGGATGAGAACAGTTACCCGAGCACGCATCTGGTGGGGCCGGTCGCGCCGTCGACGCCGTGGTGTGTGAATCTCGCTGACGATGCGGGGCTTTTTTGGTTGTTGTGTTTTGACTTCGATGGCAAGGACAAGCACGGTGTTGATCCGGAGATGATGGAACTTGCGCACGATGAGTGCGACGCGCTTTCTGGCGTGCTGGGTGAGTTGTCGATCGAGCATGTGGTGTGCCAGTCCTCCGGAACGGGCGGCCGGCACATCTGGGTCGCCCTCGCCGCCGGCGTCTCCGCTGACGAGGCAGCGGTCCTCGGCCGTGCCGCGCGGGCGAACTATCGGACCTTGGACCATGGGATGCTGCACAACGCCCGGACCGGTGCCGCGCGTCCTCCCCTCTCCCCGCACCGGGACGGTTCCGTCTCGAGCGTGCTCCGCGGCCGGATCGACGTTCTACTTGCCCCGTCCACCACTGCGGATATGGTGGCGGATCTTGCGCGGGTGTTGGACGTACGGAAGCCTGCGGTTCGGTCGGTCGAGTCGGTGCCCTCTGGCCCGGTTGATGCCCGGCATAGCGCTCACCGGCCGCTGAGCGCCTCCGGGACTGCGCATATGGCCACGATCGGAGGCGGCAGCAATCCGTCGTGGACGGGGTTCATGTGCCTCCTCGCGGCCGCGCACGCAGGTTGGCAGTACGCCGATGTGCAGCACGCTGCGAAGACCGCGCCAGGGATGGAGCATTACCGGAGTAAGAACACCGGCCGCGGCGGCCGCCGTACTCGAAGTGTGGCGGAGGCTGCGGAGCGGTTGGGTCGGCAGTGGGAGAAGGCGCAGCAGTACGCTGCGATCCAGCGCCCGCTCCCCCAGGCCGGCCGAACCCCTGCCGACCTCACGGAGCTGGATGGCATCGTCCGGGCCGTGGACGCCGTTCTGAGCTCTTTTCAGGTCGCCCCCGGCCGGTGGGGCACGTCGGAGTCTGCGCAGTCGCAGCGCTCGATCCTCGCTGCTGTTGCGTACCTGTCCTTGCAGACCGGGAAACGCGTGGTCGCCGCCTCCATCCGTGACCTCGCCCTGATGACAGGACTTGGCCGGACAACCGCAGCGACCGCCCTCACAGCGCTTGCAGGACAGGACCTGCTGGCCCGGATCAGTACCAGCGATGGCGGCAACGCCGCCGAATGGCGCCTAGCCCCGGAGTTTTCCACACCTTCAGGAATTGTCCGGTCACAACCACTACATAACCCCCGCCCCCCTACCGAGCTCTTCAATAGCAGAACGGATCAGGTAGCCACTCTCGAGCAGCTGCTTACCGACCAACGACACGATTTGTTTACGCGCGCAGGCCTTGGCCACCTTGCGGGGAAGGTTTACGCACTGCTGCGCCACTCCCCCGTGTTGACTGTCGACGCCGCTGCACGGTTACTGGGCGTCTCGACTAGACACACGATCGCCGTGTTGAGCCGGCTACGCCACTACAAGCTGATCATTCGACACCCTGACGGTTGGGCAAGGTCAAAGAGAGACCTCAGAGACCACGCAGCTCGACTGATCGGTGTTTCGGGCCTTCTCCGCGATCGGGCGGAACGCTACCGGAATGAACGCGAAGTGTGGGCATGGTGGTTGGCCGAAGTTAACCAGATGAACTCCGCGCCGAGGCGCCGAACCAGAAGACCTCACGTGTCGAGCCGCACCCTTCAGTTCCTCGACGACCTTACAGGCGAACGGCAATGGCCCCGCTACCCACGAGCCGCGGACGGGCGAGGCGATCACAGGGAGGCGCGCTATTGGGCAAGCAACGGAATGTTGGAACCAGGATCGCTTTGGTACTCAAGCGCCGCGTGAGTCGGGGATTAGAGGTGCTTTCGTGAGGCGAGTTGTTCTGCGGATCGTTACGGGCTGTCCGAGCGGGCCTTGGATTGAGAGTGCGACGGTTGATTGTTGTTTCGCTTGGGGACTGAGTGACTACAGCCATGAGGCATCTGGACGTGTTTTCACTGGCGCTCACTTTGCAGGGAGTTGACTGTTCTCTGTCCTAGGCATGGTTTGAAGTCATTACTTGGCAACTTACAAACTTAGTAAGTTACAGAGTTGAGGATGCGTTTAGATTGTTGGTCACAGGGGGCTAGCTGTCTGCTACGACTGCAGTTTGTGATCCTGTCGAGCCTTGTTACTCCGAAGGGACGGTCTGAGCCCTATTGTGCGTCTCCCCCGCATGGCCTTTCGAATCCGATACGTCGTTATTTGGGGTTGAACAAATAGCTCGCCAGTACTTCTATCTGTTCCGGTGCAGCAACTCGGGACTCTGTCAGTAGTGACCCTCGGATCCTGAATCCGCAGGTCGGCAGGCTCGTGTGCTGTCACTAGGTACCCGTAACTCCGTAACTCCGTAACTCCGGGAGTCCGTAACTCCGTAACTCCGGGAGTCCGTAACTCCGGGAGTCCGGGAGTCCGTAACTCCGTAACTCCGTAAGCCTGTAAGTACGTGACTCAGTGAGTTACAGACTCCGACACGCCGTCTTATTGCACACGGACTGAAGGCGTGCCGAGTTGAATGGCCTCATGCGAATTGTTTGCCTCGTCGGTCAAAAGGGTGGGGTCGGAAAGACCACGACCACAATGAATCTGGCCGCCGTGATGTCAAAGCACTCCCGGGTCCTTGTAGTCGACGTTGACCCTCAGAAGTCGACGACATGGTGGGCTGAGAATGCAGGAGATAACCTGCCGTTCGATTTTGCGGCGGACGTAGATCCAGGAAATCTAGCAAGGCTTCGCGAGCTTCCGTACGACACCATCTTCGTCGACACCCCCGGCAGTTTGGAAGATACGCGAGTTTTGGCCGCCGTCCTTGACGCTTCGGACTTCGTGATCTTGCCCCTAAATCCTGAGCCACTCAACACTCCTGCAATGGTCAGGACGATCAAGCAGCATATTGCTCCACGCAATCTTCCCTTTCGGGTCCTTCTCAGCAAGATCGACCGTCGCCGCGCCGGTCAGCTAGACGATTGGGAACACCTCATAGACGAAGGTTTGAAGCTGCCGCGATTCCGGCAGTACGTTCGGCTTTACGCGGCTCATGCAGACGCTCCCTTGGAGGGCCGCGTCGTGACCCAGTACGCGGACACCCGCCAGAACGCCAACGCAATTTTTGATTACACCCATGTTGCTATGGAGCTCATGGCAATTTGGTCGAACGAAGTCCCGAAAGAAGGGCTTGCTAATGGCAAGAGCTGATTTGTCCGCAATGCTCGGTCGGCTCGAGGAAGTCGATTCGATCATCGACAGTGGTGTTAAGGGGGAGGAGCCGCCGATAGAGCAGGCTGGCCCCAAATCGGTGAAGAGGAAGTCTGCTCGTAGTAACTCAGACCCTCAACTTTCCGACGGTGCTGCCGGTGCCCGAAGCAAAGATTCCAAACAGCCGGCCGGTCCGCTGTACATGCGACTCGAACGTAAAGAGACGCGCCTGCGCTCCGACCAGTACGCGAGACTCACCGAATATTCCAGAGCTCTGAGTCGGGCTAAGAACGAGGGGGGTGAACGGATCACGGAAAACACCCTCATTCGTGTCGCCATCGATTTGCTATTAGAGCGTGCAGACAAGCTCCAGGGCTCCAACGAGGCGGAACTTCGTAAGTCTGTAAGTTCGTAGCTCAGGGCTGGGTGATGCAATTTGCAGGGCCGTTACCGGTCTGGCCAGTGATCGTAGCTCGCTCCTGCGCCTTCCATGCCAGTCTTTCGCGGCATATCCTCCCTCGTGGTGCGGTGTGCGGTATTCCACGTCTTGACACTGCCGGCGTTCCCGTTCGCAAACGATTCTTTCTGCCGGACAGGCACGAAATATTGCTGGTTGAAGGAGCGAGAACCATGGGCGAGGCGACGGTGGTCATTTACAGCAAACCAGGACACGGGGGAGTACCGGGGCGGGAAGAACCTACCGCACCCCGATGCGACGACCCAATTCGTTGAGGCCAAGTTCGAGCTGGGAGAGAACACGGCAGCGACCCTGCGGAAGGGCGACGCGGTCATCGTCGTCGGACGCGAGCACACCGCCAGCTGGGGACCAGACCGTGCAAAGAGTTACGGGCGGGTGGTTGAGGCGGACCATATCGGTGTGGACCTCAGCCGCGCCACAACGTCCGGAAAGTAACCCGAGCCAACGGTGACCGGTAGTGAGGGAGGGGTTGGGGTCTGGCCTGTGGGTTCGTTGACTTGCTTGTCTGAGGCGTCACTCGGCGTTAGGGGCGCTCCGCCTGTACGCAGGTCTAGAAGGTCATGGGCCAGTAGGCCGGCGGCTTCGCGGTCGACTACCAGGGCTATCTGTCCCGTAGGACGGACGCTCTGCGGGACGTGGCCGGCTTGAGCTCGAACAACCTGCGACGCGTGCGGCAGAGGTTAATGTTCTTGGTCAACAACGTCGAGACCGTCTATATCTAGGCTGACGCTATGAGCGATATCCCCTGGGGCGGTCCCACGTCGTTTCCCTGCATTGTTCCGGTCGTCGGCCAGACCGTCACGCAGGTGCTGTTCGACTACGCTGTCACGATCCTGTTCGAGGGTGGCCAGCAGCTGCGGTTGGAAACTGCGTTCCAGCTGGGTGCCGCGAGGGTACAGCCCGTGACCGTCGCTCCAGAAGTCAGCCTGCAAGCCGCGGCTTCAATCTTGGGAGTTCTTCACTCCTCGGTGGCAAATGCTGTCCTGGAAGAGTCGGGGCAACTCGTGCTCGAGTTCAGCTCCGGGGAAACTCTGACTATCGGTCCCGACGAGTCTTACGAGGCGTTCACCTTCAATGGCTCTCACGGTGAGCTGCTGGTCGCCTTGCCTGGTGGAGGGCTGACCTTCTTCTCCGGACGATCCAAGTAATCAAATTATGGACCCAAGCGGGGCAGCAGCTTCGGTACGACCGATTCCCATTCCGAATCGCTGAGGTCTGTTCTGGGCGGAAACAGCCATCGCTCGTCGGTTAGGGCAGATCTGAAAAGTGCTGCGCGATGTCGAAGTTTGCGATTTTCCTCGCGGCGAAAAGCGCTGAGCTTCCATTTTCGTTCTCTGCGTACGGATCTGATCCTGCTGTGCGCAGAAGGCTGATGATGGAGCCGTCACCCCTGCTGCTTTTGACGGCGATGAACAGAGGGTTGTTGCCGTAGCGATTCCTGGCGTTGACGTCGGCACCTGAAGCGATCAACAGCTCGCAGCAGGCAGCGCTCGACGATTGCGCTGCGAAATGAAGCGGCGTGAATCCGTTCTTGTCGACGACCAGCGCCTGGGCCCGATCGGCTTCAAGGATTGATTGAACTTCATCTGGCTTGTTTTCGGCCGCGGCGTAGTGAATCGGTTCTCGCCCGAGCTTGTCTGTCATTCCTCTAGTTAACACGCCTCAACCGGAGGTCATAAGACGGGCGTTGAACGGGACGAATCTCGGCTCGAGCGCTCATCGTGGATGAGCAGTGGACCGGCGTTTAGTTTCTGCCCGGCGCTCTGTGCGGAATGTTGATCCAGACCGAATTTTTCAATCACGAACCGCCAGAACAGGGCAACCGCCTCGGTCGCCGGGCGGGATACTTCGTCGTCAAGCCCGGTCACCGATAGATGCCGGATCGTGACGAAATCGCCTCCGTGGCCGGCGGTGACATCAGAGTTGACAGAAACGCGTATCGCGTCGAACGGCACTGCCGGCGGCGGGGAAGTAACAACTACCAGGTCGTGCATCGAGGTGCTTGCCGCCAGGGAACTAGCAAGGCCGCTGCTGATGACGCTGCGAAGAATCTCCGCGATCGGGGTGAACCGAGGGCTTTTGATGGCAAGCTCGTGAAATTCTCCTAGGAGCTCGTCCCATGGTCGTTCAGTCACTTCATAACGCAGACCGTGAGTTTGCATGCCCCATCATCACACTTAGTCGACGCAAGTCGGTGTCTGGGCCCGGGCGAGGATCTCGATGCCTCGTAAACTGACCTCGAGCGGAACAGCAGATAGGCCGGAATGACGAATGGCATGTTGGCAACAGACGTCGCGACCAGTCCGAAGGCTTCGAGATCTCACAGCCTCGGTTGAGTCGGGAAGTATCCCGGCACAATGGGCATGTTCAGTCCGAGGGGCTGGAGAATCGGTGCGCGCAGCAGTTCAGGAGGATCACTTCGGATGAGTAAAAATGCTTGGGCAAGACGCTCAATTTACGCCAGCATTGTTCCCCTATTCGTTGGGTATCTCCTCGTCATTCTTGGCTTCGTCGGTGCTTTAGCGGCTGGTCAAACGTTGGGTTTCTCCGATCGGACGCTCGGCCTCCTGGCGTGGTTCGTTGGGTTGTTAGTGGTGTGCGGAGTGGTGACTTTCGTCATCGTTGTGAGGACCGTGCGGAATCAGGCGTGGATTCGTGAGCTGCTCTTAGATTCGGTCTCAACGCACAAAGGCGATGAACTTGTCTTTGCCGGCGCCTGGGTCCCGTCCCTTTCTTCTCCGATGACCACTCAGTCAAAGACGGTGCCGGGAGGCTTCGGATGGGGGCTGGTGGTAAGGGTGTCTGCGTCCGGGGTTCAGATTTTCAAACAAAGTGGTTCATCGCTCGAAGAAGCAGACACTCTTGAATGGAAGGCCGTTCACCAGATATCGGCCGAGGTCAAGCGTGTTGGACGCCGTGAGATCCCGGTACTGCGTTTTCGGGTAGATCCGGCCGGCACCCAGTTGCGGAGCGTCTTCACTTTCAACGTGACCGTGAGCTCGTTCCCGAAAAACGTGCCGCCAACCGCCAGTGCTGCTGTCGAACTAATCGAGAACTACCGAACTCAGGACGCTATTCACGTCGCTCTCGAAGATTGAGGGAAGCGCAAAGCGCGCGATGCCATTTATGCCAAACGCCTGAGGTTCGTTGCGGCTTGTTGACGCCGACCGAATGTGATGCCGTTTCTGCCGATTGAAAACAGGGCCACCTAGCCACTATGGAAGGTGATCAATTTGGATGACTGGGCAAAGATTCGGCATTTGCATTCGATGGGTTTGCACT
>NZ_NBXA01000050.1 GCF_003399625.1 Subtercola boreus
GCCCTTCCGGGCCACCGCCACGACGTCATCACGGAACTCTTTCGGATATGCCTTTGCCATAACTGACATCCTTCCAGCGAGAATCAAATCTCACAGATCAGATGACAACCGAACTCTGGGCAGACCCAGGTGACTACCCCTCTGGGTCGTTCTCATCCCTTCATCCCGGCGGGCAGAATCCGGTACGAGGTGTGCCGCGATTGTTCGTATAGCGGACGGGAAACGCGGAGAGCTTCTTTGCCAAAATGGTTTGGCATTTTTCTGCCCGGTGTTCTCGCAGCGGGCTGAGGAGAGTCTGAGGTCTGGGTGCTGTTGCTTGGAACCGTCATGTGGGGATGCTGATGGGGAGGTGTTCCTGCTGCGAGTATGAGTCGCTGACTATTTCTATTTTTTGACGAAGGATCATCATGACTATGCCTCCCCCGCCCTCTCAACCGGTGATGCCCTCGAAGGGGCCGGTGCCGTTGTGGGCGCCGTATTACGGTGCCCCGTTCGGTGTTGCGGTTCGTCGGGTGTTCCAGAAGTACGCAACGTTCTCTGGGCGTGCTGGCCGGGCAGAGTTTTGGTGGTGGTACCTCGTGACCGTTTTGGTGACCGTCGTGTTGAACATCATCACGGCCGCGACAGGCAGTAACCAGATGCGTGCAGATGGCAGCATGACCGGGTACACCGGCGCTGGTATCGTCGTCGCGATCATCACCGTGATCTGGGGTCTGGCGACGATCATCCCGACCCTGGCCGTTTCGGTACGGCGCCTTCATGACACCAATCACGCCGGCTGGTGGGTCCTGATCGGTCTGATCCCGATCGTTGGCGCGATCATTCTGCTGGTGTTCTACCTCACCGCAGCCAAACCTGAGGGTGCCCGCTTCGACCAAGCCGCCAACTGAAACACAGCGCGTAATACACAGCCCGTCCCCGGTGTCGAAGAGCACTAGGGTCGGGCTGTTGTCGTTACCGGCCTTCGCAGTGCTGCAGGTGGGGGTGACCCTGCCGCCCCCCCGCTCCCCCGCTTCCCCGCTTCGGCCGATGTCGGACCGGCGCGGAAGTGGTCTGAGGGGTCCGTTATCTAATGGGCTGGTTGTGGTGCCGGAGGGTTTGGTAGTGGGTGTACATGTCGCGGGTTTCGATGCCGGTCTGGTCGTGCCAGTCCCACATTGCCTTGTACAGGTCCTCGCCCTGGAGCCCTCCCGCATACAGGTCCTCAGCAATTGTTTTTGCGGCCACAGTATTCTTACGCCCCGGCCGCCCAATGGCGGGCGGTTTTGTGGTGTCCGGTTGGCTGTTTCGCCGGTTGAGGATGAGGCGGGTGACGTACGCGGTCATCACGGAAAGCGCCACAACGAGCCCTGTTCGGAACCGTCTCGGCCGCGCATCTTCGTCTAACACTTTTGCGTACACGTTTGCGCCTCTCTCCCGGTCTTTGATCGTAATCGCCCCTGCGCAACAGTCGGCCATCAGCGCCTAGCTTGGCCGTCCACCGGAACGTGTTTTTCGCTTACCCCACGTCGCTCTCAGGGAGTCCGTGCACAGGTCACACCATCATGGGTCGCGGGTGCGCAGAGTGAGGTGACGGTGTGGCCTGTGTGCGGGCGGGCGGTTGGGGTCCCGCTGTCACCCTGTGGGCAGGATGAGCCCGAAGAGAGCTCGTGCTGTCCACAGGTTGTCAGGGGGTCGCACACCCAACGCCTGCTCTTGCAGGAGTGTTACTCGCTGGCCTCGTCCGGTGAGGGTGCTGTGTTACGCGGGGTGCGGCGCGTTTTCGGTGGGGTACCTGTTTTGAGCGGGGGTCGAACGCCGGTGGCACGCAGTTCTTTGTCGCTCCACCCGGACGTGATCGCGTCAGCCCATGCTCTGGCGTGAGCGTCGCGAGCGTCCTTGAGGGCTTGCTCTGCGGCGTCGACAGCGTTCGTGGCGCCGACCAGGGTTCGGACGGCGGTCACGCGGCGTTCGGTGGTTTCGGTGAGGAGTTCGCGTGCGACGCGAACGGCGTGTTCAGGATCGAGTTTCGGATCAGTCATGCCTGCCACATTAACGGAGTCGCGAAGCGACGGGCGCTCCCCCACGAACCTTCGTACGACCGGAAGCCGATCGGAGTGGAACGCGGGGCTAACAGAGGAGTATTTTTGAAGCAAGCTGTCCGTTTACCGCTGGTAAATGGCTTGCCGGGCTGGCGCTGCGCTTGGACGGGCTGCAATACTTGGCGTATTGGTCCCCGCCTGGGGGGCGGGTTCGCTGCGCTGGCAGTGTGAAGCGGTGGCGGGGAAGGGTGGTGGTCCACATTTCGGATTTGAGCCCGAGGCGTTTGTTTGCGCGGAAGCGTCGTGAGAATGCCCCGGATGGTGCACGGGAGAAGTATTACCGGGTGTACGTGACCGCTGAGGAAGATGCGCAGTTGCAGGCCCGTGCCGCGGTTGCGGGTGACATCACGGTTCCGCGGTTGCTGTTCGAGTCGGCGATGAATGCGCAGGTCCGGACGGACGCGGAGTGGAAGAGCGCGGTTGCTGAGTTGATGCAGGTTCGTGCGGACCTTGGCCGGATGTCATCGAACCTGAACCAGTTGGCGAAGTTCGCGAACACGGAGGGCCAGTTCCCCGCGCAGGTCGAAGAGTTCCGGGTGTTGTTCGTGGCGTTGGTGCCGCAGATTTCGGCGGCGTGCAGGGCGGTCGCTGGGCAATGATGCCGAACGTGACGTACGGCGCGGACATGGGGGGCCTGATGAGGTACCTCGTGGGGGAAGGGCGTGCGAACGAGCACACCGAACAGCACCTCATCGCTGGGAATGCCGCGATCATGGCGCAGTACGGATACGAGGTTCTGGACCGGAACGCGGCAGTAGCAATCGCGGCCGATCTGGATGAACCGAGGCAGGTGTTCGGCACGCAGGTTCGCCGGTCCGTGAAGCAGTTCGACCCGGCCACCGGGGAGCCTGTCATTGACCCGATGACAGGTCGGCAAGCGGCTGTGAAGCAGGACGCGAATGTTTGGCACTGCTCGCTATCGCTGAGCGCAGAGGAAGGGCATCTCACGGACGAAAAGTGGGGTCTGATCGCGACGGACTTTGTGAACCGGATGGGGTTTGCGGGCGACGATATTGGTAAGGCTGATGCCCGGTGGGTGGCGGTGCGTCACGGGGACTCTAAGGCCGGTAACGACCACATCCATATAGCCGTTTCGCTGGTCCGCGAGGACGGCACGAAAGCGCACATCCCGTACGACAAACGCCTCTCCCAGACGGTGACCCGGGACCTGGAACGAGTGCACGGTTTAGTTGAGCTGCACCCCGAGGGACGGGAGCTTGGAGAGCGCGGCATCGTGCCCGGCGCCCGCGAAGCGGCGCAGAAGCGGGACGCCGTAGAACCGGACGTCCGCCGGTTGGAACGAAGCGTGCGTGCGGCCGCGTCAGCGTCCAACGATGAGGGTGAATTCGTTCGCCGGTTGCGTGCTGAGGGGCTGCTTGTGCGGCCGCGTTTCGCGGTCGGCCGGAACGACGTTGTGCAGGGCTACACCGTGGCGCTACGACCACAAAAGGATGAGCCTGTGCGGTGGCACGGCGGCGGCACGCTGGCACGCGACCTGACGCTCCCGCAGCTATGTAACGGGTGGCCCGACGAACCCGGCCAAGCGTCAGACGCCGCAGCTGAGTGGCGTGCCACGGCGAAGAACCCGTGGAAGTACGAACCCGTCAAACCCGGCCGCGAAACGGCCACCCCAGCCCCGGCCCTGTTCGAGGAATACGCAGCCGACATGACACGCCTGCACGAGTACATCCAGCGGGTAGACCCGGCCGATAAAGCAACCTGGGCGCACGTCGCCCGCGACACAGCCGGCGCCTATGCGGCATGGTCCAGGCGGCTTGAACCGACTCCCGGGCCGCTTGCTGACGCTGCGCGTTCGCTTGCGAGATCCGCGCACCTCCGAGCCCACGAAACGACGCCCCGACCGGTGAGGATGCCGGCCATGGCCGGGACGACGGCGCTCATTTTGCAGGCTGCCGCGAAGGGCAATAACGCGGCCGCGGAGTTGTTGCTGTTCAGGCAGCTTGCGGTGACGAGTAATGCGCTGATGAGCGCGCACGCGGCTGCGAAGGATGCTCGCCGTTCGATTGAGCTCGCAGCGACATTACGGGGACAGCTCGCCGGGGTCCGCGACGATTACAAAGGCGTCATCCGAGAATATACGGCCTCTGCTGCCGCTGAGAAAGCGGCTGCGAATGAGCGGGCGTGGGAAGCGTTACCGGAAGAATTTAAGGACATCAGACGCATGTCGCAGGCGAACTTCCCGGTCGGTAGCCCGGTCCCAACGAAGCTCACGCCAAGCGAGCGCCAAGAACAGGCAGACCTGTTGGACGTCCGTGCGCGTCAGGCCCGCACCCAGCGCGGTACCGACCGTGATGGCTACGGCCGATAACCGCTCTCAGCCCCCGCACGTCATACACAAAACAGGAAGCAGGTACACGCTGATGAGTGATCACGATGAGGTTGGCCAGGAGGTCGGCCAGCACGCCCGGGTGGCGCTCACGATCGCGTTGCAGATGGGCGAGAAGTTCGCTCGCCTCCGAGAAGAAATGTCCCGGAACACCCAAACCCGATCCGCGGCCGAAGCCCGGGAACTGTCGGCAAGGTTCGACGCGGAACGCGCCGCAGCACGGGCGACATTGCAGGTCGTAGACAAGCCGGAGTGGTGGGACAAAGCCACCGTCCAGGATGTTGCGAGGGTTACTGAAACGGCGCAGGCGTGGAAGACTCACGACCCGGCTGCCGCGCACGCCGCAGCGGTTGTGCAGCGCGAAGTTCTCAACCGGTACGGGGTAGACACGACAGTGTTGCAAGCCGCCGCCCGGGAAGGCCGGACGGAGCTTGACCGCGCCAAAGAATGGGCCACAAACCAGGCCCCCAAGTATTACCACCGGCAGGACGAGGACCGCCTCACGATGCGGGTCGGCGACAGCACCGTCCCTGACGCATCAGCGGAACGGGCGCTGATCACCGACTACAGGGCCGCCCTCGCCGGCGACACCGACCGGATAGAGCTCAGCACCGCCGAGGAATGGAAACGATCAACCGACCCGGAAGGGTTTTCGGATTACCGGGTGCAGACCAGCATCGACTGGTCCGACACCGGCCACGCCCAAACCGTCGACCCCGCGGCCGCGCAGGCGGTTCGTGCGGCTCTGGTTGAGGAATGGAAAGACACCGTTGCCCCGGAACGCGCCCGGGCAGGGGATGACCTCACCGAGGCGCAACTACTGATCGCGGAAGCAGACCGCATCGACCGCAGCAACACCGCCCGCACCTACGACGCCCCGGTGGACGGTTCAGCCGATGTGGACAACGGGCGGGCGGTCATGGCCGCGGACCTCGAAGCCCGCGCCGACGACTACGACCGGGACGCGGGCCAAGGCGGCACCGACACGCACACCCCGGCCCAGCTCCAAGAACTCGCCGCCGACGCCCGCGCCCAAGCACAACTCTTCCGAGACACCCCAGCACCCCAAAACACCGCCCAGAGCGCGCACAGCACGAATGCGCCGGAGCAGTCCAGCGCACCCGCTAGGGAGGCTGGTGAGGTCGCTTACGACAGCGCCGAGCGGCGGCAGGCAATGATCCATGCCATGGAGGCCAAAGGGGTCCCGCCTCAGCTGATCGAGGCGCGGATGAGCGCCGACAGTGCGCACGCGACTCCGGCCAGCACCGCTGTCACCTCGAAAGCTCCAATGAGTAGCATTCCCAAAACCCGGCCGAGCAAACAAGCCGGGCACGGCGCTGACCGGAGCGATCTCGGCCGCTAAAACCCCGCAGACAACATGAAAGGGACGCACCGGTTGGTGCGTCCCTTTCATGTTGTCTCAGGCAGTCGGCTGAGGTGAGGTATCACTTTGGGGTGGGAGCTGTGTGTACAACGCCGGTTGCATATCAGGCGGGAAAGCCCCATCCGTCGGCGACGTGTACGGCAATGGATCACCTATCCGGTTTTCGTCGGTCGAGTCCGCGAACGGCCCCTCCGGGGACAGCAAGATTGTCATGTGAGGGTCGCAGTGGCTGATCCACCACAAACTCATCCCCGCCTTCTCGTCCTGACGTGCCGCCTCCCACGCCCGCCACAGTGCCTCTATCCGCTGCTGGGCCTCTTTGCTTGACCACCATGCCGCCTTCCACCTCATCCCCCCGCCGGTGCCCTGCGCGATGACACGACGCCGATACGTGGTGATGAGCTGCTTCCGCACGAATTCATCCGCCGACCCGAAATGTGTCGTAACCGCCTCATCCGTCTTTTTTTCCGGTGTGGCCGCAACGGGTGCCGAAGGTGTTTCGGTGTCCTCGTCGTCGCCGAACGGGCTTGTGTTCGTGTTCGTCATGACTGCTCTTCATCGTCAGCGGTTGTCGTCCCGGCCGTGGACAACGCCGGCACCGGGGTTGCCTCGGCCGCAGGTGCACTCTGGGCGGGGGCGGGGGCACCGTTCTGCTGGTCTTTGATCGAGGTGTTGATCTTCTCGACCAGAGGTTTCGGGCCGTCAAACCACGGCACCGTGCGGAGCATCGCAGCGCGGGCACCGGAGGACATCATGATCGCCCGGCCCGTCCGCCTACCCTTCTTGGGCGTCGGCAGGGTTGCGAGTTCGGCTATGTCGAGAATCTTCTCCCGCTTCAACGCCGAGGTCGTTGACCGCACCCCCTTGTTCATGGATGCAGAGGTTGTTTCGCGGTCGTAACTCCCGATCAGGTCAGACACCATCCCCAAAAACTCGGGCTCAGCGATACCGCCGGCATACAGTTTGATGTTCGCAGCCGACCACAGTTTCAGCATGCCTTCTTTCCCGAACACCCCGACGCCCTGTGACCAGGACTGGAACACACTCATGATCGGGATTCCCCTAGAGCCGTAATGGGAGTACAGGTCGGGGAGGTCACGCCACCGGCACACGTTCGCCGCCTCATCGAGCACCCCCAGCATCGGGGTTTGCAGGCGTCCACCGGGTGAGGTTGCGGCGAGTTCTTCGGCGGCCTCCACCGTCGCGGCCGTCAACGCCAACACCAACGGCCCGGCACTACCCGCGCCCTCCTTGGACAGGCTGTAGAGCGTCCCCGTGGACGGGACGAACAGGGCCGGGTCAAACTGAGGCCGCTTATCGGCCGGGCCGGTGGTGTTGACCCAGCGCAGGGTGGTTGAGTCTTTCAGGCACGACGCCATCCGGCGGGCGGTGGAGTACACCGACCCCCGCTCCCGGTGCTCCAACCGGGTAGCCCCTTGAACGCTCTTAGCCATCAGGGCGTACTCGGACGCCATGAGAATGTCGCCCGCGGTCTCGTCGCCCGGTTTCGTTGTCCACTCATACACATCAGTGATCGGCCGCCCGTCAATCGCGGCCGCGAGAAGAAAACCGGCGAGCAGTTCCCGGCCGGAGGGCTCGAAATGCGAATCCGCCCGCGCCCCAACCTCGCTCGACCCGGACGCGAAGTGCTGCGCCAACTTCGCCGCCTTCGTGTCATCGGTGACATACGAGAGGGGGTTCCACCACCACGACGCCGGCTCGCCCGCGACCTGTTGCGGGTCGAACACCCACACCCGCCCGCCAGCATCCTTACGGATACCGCGGGTTGCGTCGAGCACGTCCCGTTTGTTCGAGGTCGTGACGACCGCGCCGGGTGCGTTGATGATCGCAGGGATCACGAACGAGGTGGACTTACCCACCCGGGGGCCGGCGAGCAGTAAAGTCATGTCCTCGAACGAGCAGAACAGTTTTTGCCCACCCGCCAGCAACGCACCCACCGGGATGCCAAACGAATCCGCAACGCCCAGACGTTCCGCTTTCTGTTTCGCTTCCTTCCCGCGCATCTGTGATAGCTCCGGGGCGGTGGCCATGTGCCGGGCCGCCCAGTCCACCTGCGTCCGATGTTTCTTCCCCGCCGTCTTCGACAGCAGAACCAGAACCGTGAAGAACGCCAACAGGGCACCGATTCCTGACACGATCAGGGTCGCTGTCGCCGGCCACACCAGGTTGCCTCTGAATACGTCGAGGACGACGGAGAAGAACTCCGACGGGTCCGTACTCATCCCCGCGTTGACCCCATCAACCTGTGATCCGACCCGGACTGCCCCGTAGATGCTCAACGCAACGATGAGGACCCCGCCGGCGAGCCAGGCGACCCCCATTCCATTGCCCGCCTTGCCAGGCTCTTTTCGCCTGTTATTCATCGTGCCCATGAGCTTGTCCTTTCCGTTGTTAGATCGAATCCGTTTGCCCCGGATGTTCGGTGCACGGTCACGGCAAAATCTCTACACTCACGGGGTCGGCGGCGCGGCCGGCGCGGGAGGTGGTGTGCCACAGCTTGTTCGTGTCGTTGACCTCCATCTCCGCGGAGGTCAGCTCGACCCGGATCGGGATACCCGGCCGCCCACCGACTTTGATCAGGAACCGGCCCCGCCCGGGAGGTTCTGACTCGTGCCCGGATACGGGGTCCCAGGCGGGCGGGTCCTGCCACGAGGTGAGCATCGACTGCTCCGACACCGACAACGGCACCGCGGAGGTCAGGAGCGGCATCTCCGCACCCGGCAGGCCGCCGCAGACGACCATCCCGGACCTCTCCACGAACCCTTTGGCTTTCATCTGATCCTCCGACGTCGCCAAAGACAAAAGGTCTGACATCGTGTGCGAAATCATTGCCAACCCGACGCCCCTAGCCCGGTTCAGGCGGGTAAGGGCGTCAACCCGTTCAACCATTCCCCGCCCCGCCCGAAGCGCCCGCCACAACTCGTCCAAGATCACGAAGTAGTGCCGGCGCGGCTCCAGCTCCGCGTCCGCCAGCGCGGCCGCGACGTTCACCGTCCCGAACCCGGCGGACCAGCACGCCAACAGGATCGCGGCTTGCAGGTCGCCTTCGGAGTCATCGATCGAGGACACGTCGTAGACAACGGGCCGGTCCCGCCGCATCGGTGTGGTGGTCTGCTGGGAGAACACTTCCCCGAGCCGGCCACCGGTCGTCAAACCAATGAGCGAGGCTTCGAGGTTCTCGGTGATCGCTTTGTACCGGGTGAGGTCGCCGCGGTCCAGGGCGACCTGCCTAATCTCATCCGGTGCCTCCTGAATGACGCGCAACAGGTCAGCGAGCACCGGGATACCGTCGTGGCTTTCATCGAGGTATTTCAGGGCCCGGTCGATGATCGTTTCCTCCCGGTCGGTCGGCGGCTCCGACCGGAGGATCGTCAGCAGGGCCGCGATCATCGTGTGCCTACGGCCGTGCGCGTCAGCTAGGACCTGGTTCGCGAGGCGTTCCAACTTCGTAGCCCGGATGTTGTGCGCGGTTGCCCCATCGAGCAGCCGGGCAATCGTGTCAGGGTCCGTCTCGTTGGTGGCCCCTTGAACGGACTCGCCGGCAAGCCGCCTCGAGTCGGCCGCCTCACCGGCCAGCCGTGCAGCTGCTTCGTGCGCCTCCCCCGGATCGAGAATGTTCAAATACCCCCGGCCACGGCCAAGGGTGATGACCTGCCCATCCAAAGCACGGATGAGGTCCACGTAGTCAGGCTTCAAATCCCCCAGCACCAGCGGGAGCGTCCCGTACCCGGCAAGGCCCGCGGCCATACGGCGGGTCAGTGACGACTTCCCCAGGCCCGGCTTCCCGAGAACGAACATGGACGGGTTGGAAATCAGGTTCGCCCGTTGGAACCACGAGATAGGGTCGCAGCACACCGACGCCCCTGTGGCGAGGTTCTTCCCAAGTGGCACACCAATCATCGGCGTACCGGTGCCAACGGAGAACGGGTAGAGCCCGCAGACCTGAACGGTCGTGGCGCGGAACTCATCGGCCGGCTGGATACTCACAGCCTGCCCACCGCCACGCCCCAACCACCCCGTAGCGGTCGGGCGAAGCGGCCGCTTCGGTGCCGACTCACGGACCGTCTTCCGCTTCCCGCCCTCGTGCGGGATCGGCCGCGCCTTCCTCGCTCGCTTGGGTGCTTTCTCTCGCACGAGCGGCGAGACGGCCGTAGCGGGGACGACTGCCTTTCTTCCCGCGCCCTTCTGCGCAGCCGTACCCTTCTTTGGCGTGACTGTGTTCTCTTTCGCCCGTTCCCCGCGCCGGGTGGGGGCAGCGACCGCGCCGGTCGGCAGGTCGGCCAGCAGCTCCCCTGCCTCGCCCGTGTGCGCGGCGGTCACCGCGCCGGCGGGTAGTTCTTCCGGGGTGTTGTCGTCGTCGCGGTCGTTCCGGTGGAACAGTTTCGAGGTCGTGCTCATGAGATACCTCCGTGAATGGTCGGGCGGGTGGAACGGGGTTTAACGCCTTCCGGCACCGGGCCTTTCAGCGCCGGTGCCGGAACGGGATAAGCGGGGGTCACAGCGCCTCCCGAATCTCGTTCGGGATGCGCAAATGCCGCGGCAGAATCAGGCCAAGCGGCAGTGCGGCCGCGAACGCGGAATCCTGCGACCCGAACGCAGGCCGCATCCGCAACCGTGCCGCCGCGGTCAACGAATCAATCGCCGCCCTAGCATCCGCCTCACGGGTGCGGTCGGTCGTCGTCGCAGTAACGATCAGGCCGAAGTTCATAAGCCCCGCCCCCGACGCCTCTTCCGACGCGGTTGCCTGCGCCGAACGTGTCGAGAGGGTCGACCGTGCGGTGGGTTTCGTTGACGCGGAGCTGTTGAACTGCGCCGCGTTCAAATCCGCCTCGACCAGTGCTGCTGCCCGGGCCGGGTCAATCGGCCGATACAGCAACGTCACCCGCTTACGCGCAATGTCCCGGTGCGGGGCCAACAGGCGGGCAAGGATGCCCGACTGGACCACCCCGCGAGGCGGACTGGTCATCGTCCACGACGTAGACACCGCCCCGTCATGCCGGTACGTGTCCCAATGCGCTTCCGCAGCAGCGGGTCCCACGTCCGTCCACGACAGGTCCGCGCTATCCCCCGCCGCTTTCGCCTGGTCAATCAGGAGTGCAGCGTCAGGGTCGTAAGCGACCCGGACGACCTCACACAGCTCTTGCGCACCGAGCGGCCGGGCGGCGCCTGCACCAGTTGCGGTAAGCCCGGATGTGAGGCCGGGGATGCGGGAGCCGAGGTCCGCCGCAACTTCCGCCGCGGAGCGTTTCTTCCCACCGATCCGGGACGTAGCCGAGAACGTCAACGCAATATAGGCGCGGATCGTGGCCGACCCGACGGGGTAGGACTGCATCACTTCTGTCAGCATGGCCTTCGCGAACTCGGGGGCGTCAGGGTCCATCGACCCTTCCACTTCGCCACGCAGCCGGGTACCGGTGTCGGGTGCCGTCTCGATGGTCACCGAGGCGGCTTCGATGCCTGGCTCATCCCCGAGGTTGGAGAGCCAGATGCCATATTCCGCGACTTGATTGTTTACCTGTTCCTGATCGACCAGAGCCGCACCGTCCGGTTCGGTCGCCAACACGATCGTGAAGTGCCGGGTCGCAGGGGTACTGATCAGGGCGAACCGGTGGCCGTGGGAGTCCTCCCACTCCGTGAGCTGCGACGCAGCAGCAAGGCCCGGCAGTTGGAACGTGCCCCACTTCGCCCGCCCGGTCGGTCCCGACCGGTAGATGTTTGCTCCTTTGCTTTTTGTTCGCAGCCAGTTCACTCGTACCACTGTCCTTCCGAGGGCCGATTGGCCGTGTTTGTCTTTCACTGAAACGGTCAGCAGCACGCCACCGAAGATCCCGGCGACGATCAGAGCGGGCAGAAGCCCTGCGAACATCGACGCCACAATCGCCGAGACGATGCCGATGAACATGACGATCGTCGCGAGCTGTCCGAGCCCGCCGAGCCCTGCGGTTTGCGGTTTCCGCCAGTTCCCGTACGTCCGCGGCGAGGTGACGGGCGGTGTCGCTGTTGTGGTCATGGTCATTCCCCGTTCTCGTTGCTACCTGTCGCGTCCGCGACCTGGGATTGCACTGCGCCTGCGGCCTGCTTCGCACCACCGGCGACTTTCCCTGCCGCGGCGACACCGATACCTACCGGCCCGGCCGCAGCTGCACCCGCGGCCGCGCCACCGGCAGCAGCGCCGCCAGATGCCGCCCCGGTCGCCACGCCGCTCCCGCCACCAACTGAGGCGGGTCCTGAACCGGACGACGCGGACATGGCACCTTTCGATCCCGCAGCCGTTGCACCACTCCCTGAGGGTCCGGCACCAGCGCCGCCACCCGAGCTACCTCCGCCACCCGTGCCACCGCCGCCGTTACTGGCACGAATAGCGCCCGACGCGACCTCCCCTGCACCAGCCAGCGCCGCGGCACCCAGGAGCATCCCCGAACCACCGCTACCGCCGACGGAGGAGATTGAGGGGACGAGGAACCGCATTAGGGCAGGTAGTGCGATCAGGGCGATGAGCATCAGGGCGAGACCGATGATGATTTGGTACAGACCTGTTTTGTCTGTTTTGAACAGGTCAGCGCCGGTCAGCCGGAACGCGGTCGCGTACACAATCGCCGCCGCGGGTTTGTACAGGATGAACGCGATCGTCCACGCCAGAGCTTTCTTGAACCACTGCCGCCCGATCTCGGTGTTCGTAAACGACGCGGCAATTGGCAGGATGCCAGCGAGGAGGACGAGCATCGCTCCGCGGAACACCATCAGCGCGATCTGGACGTATGTCATCAGGACCGCGAGGATCCCAAGCAGAAACAAGCCGATCAGGCCGATCGGGGCTGTCGCGGTGAGGTTGATCATCGTGAAGACGTTGGTGCCGAAGCAGTTCGATTCGCCGTTCTCGACCTGGCAGTTGGTGGAGTTGTCGATGATCCACACCGAGAACGCATCCCCCGCCTCGGTCGCAAGCCGGATCACGACAAGGCCCGCGCCGGCGACCGCGATCAGGGTCAGGATCGACCCGGCCAGTTCCTTCAACGGGGTGGTGCGTTGTGTCCACGCCATTCGTGCCGCACCGATCATGACCGAAAGGATCGCGAGGCCTGCGGTGTACCACTGCAGTTGGGCTTGCACCCACCCCACAACGGACGACGCGTTACTGCCCCGCATCACTATGGGTAGGAACCCTGCCACCAGTGCCGACGCTGAGGAGAGCAGGATCACGGAGATGAGGATGATGCCGAGACGGCCGAGGTGGGTTTCACCGTCACCGTGCCGGCGGCGACTGGCCATCATCACGCCCGCGACGATCAGCGACATGACAGCGATACCCGCGCCCACCCAGGTCACGTAGGACAGGATCATCTCGAACGCACCCGACATCGGCGGTATCCCGCCACCGTTGGAGCTCCCGCCCCGGTCAACGACCACGACAGGTGACGGCAATCGCACCCACAGGGTGCCAAGCGACGCGACGGCTTTGCCGAAGCCCTCGAGGATGTTGTTCACGAACTGCTGCAAAGCATCATTCGATGCTTTCGAGATGATGTCACCGATACCGGCGTGAGCCACGCACAGGATGTCGGTTGGTAGGCATGGTGCGTCGGCCATCAGACGCCGCTCCAGGGGGTGTAACCGCCGAGGGACTGCAGCGGTGAGGCGGCGAACACGGGTTGGCCGTTGTCGGCCAGAACAATCTTCCAGTCCCCGTCGACCCATTGCACCGGCAGGGGAAGGCTGACGAGCTGGCCGCCGCTGGACGTGACAGCTACCGCAAGATCAACCGTTGCGGTATCGCCGGTGTACGCGGTGATGATGTACCCCGCGACCTGAACACGAACCGACGACTGGCCGATAGAACCGCTGCCAGCCGTGACCGCTGCATCCCGGCCTGGGCCCGGGATCAACAGGTCCGGCAGATGAGGGGCCAACCGGTTATCAGAGGACATGGCTGTGAAGTTCACGACCGAGAACAGGGCCCCGGCCGGCGTGTGTGAGTAGCACGACCGGAAACCGTCCGCGCCCGTCACCCCGGGGCCGACCTTTTTGCTGCCTGGCGCGGCCATGGTGCCCACAATGTCCCACTTCGCTTCCGGTGCCGCAGTGAGGTTGTTTGTTTTGTCGTACCCAGGCAGGCCGCAGACGCTCGCCGCGGCAGGGTCAGCGGTCGTCGTGATAGCGGGCGTTGAGGTGGACGCCGCAACAGCTGCGGTGGGGTCGCGGTTTACGGAGGTGAAGGCCAAAGCAATCGCTGCCGCGGTGAGACCGGCAATAAGGACGCCGCCGAGGACGAAACTGCGGCGGGTGAAAGGGTTACGCGGTTCCGCGTCGCTCATGAGGTGTGCTCCCTGCTGGATAGCGTGGACGTTCGGGGTTCGGGTGGTATGCGGGGCGGCAAACCGATATGCGGCCTACCGCCCCGCCTGTTGGGTGCGTGGGTTATGCGCCCATGAGGAAGCCGACGATGGTGAACGCGGCGGAAATGATGATCACGCCCACCAGGAGCCGGCCAAGCCACCCGCCGATCTCGCCGCCCTCACCACGGCGTGCGGAGACGGTCATCGTTACGCCGAGGATGATGAGGCCCACGACCGCGACGCCAAGGCCGAGCCATTTGGCCCAGCCCATGATCGTGGTGAACGCCTCGAACCCGGGAGGCATGGTGCCGCTGCCGGGGTTGGGAACGTCCGCGAGGAACGCGGGTACCAGGTGGCCGGTCGCGGCCGCGGTGGTGATGATGTCGTTTGCTGCAAGCAGAAGTGACAAGGGTGGCTCCGTTTCGTGTTTTTTTGGTGTCCACCGTCGCGGTCGCGGGATGGAGTCTGTGAGGCCCGGTGATTCGGGCGGGTGGGTTACGGGTTGATGACCGGTCCGTCGGTGAAGCCCACGTCGAAATGCAGGTGGTTGAGGGTGTCGGGGAACTGGATGATGTGCGTGTACGTCGCGGTGCTGCACTGCACCTGCCCTGCCCTCGACCCGGCAGGGACCAGAGGGTCAAGAATCGACAGCAGTTTCATCGAGTCCGAGTCACACCCTGTGAGGCCGTGACTGTTCAGGGAGTAGAAATCCACCGCGTGACCGCCGCCGTTGATCCAGTGCGCAGACTCGGTACCGGCACCTTCGATCGAGCCCGTGCACTGCCTGTTCAGGTCAGAAACCCCGACCTTGTCGAAACTGTTGAGCGCGATCGTGACGACCTGCAAAATACGTACGTCGATACCGCAGATACTCGAGGCGGTACCGTCCGCGACACCACGAATCTCTGCGGCGTATCGGTCCTCCGCAAGAACGAGCTTCCCGGACGCCATAGCAGCGACCAGGCCCGCTGCGAGTGCGCGAGCGTCGCCCGAGACAGCACAGCCCCCACTCCCAGTACCAGCCGCACCGGCGCCGGTCAGGAACGTCATGATCGCGGTCGCGTCGGCCCGGAACCGTGTGTAGTAGTTCGGGTCCGCGTTACCCTGCACCGCATTAATCGCCAAAGACGGGTCCAACGTCTCCCACCCCGCAACACCGGGCAGACGCTTGAAGAACAGAGTCGCAGCCGTGGTCGGGTCCATTCGCTCCGCGACGCTTCCCCAGAAGCCCTGCTGCTGGAATAGCCCGATCGAGTCAGCGACTGACCCGTCAGGGTTGATCGCCCCGTCGCCGTAGGTCAGGTTACGGAGGGTGGACTCACCAATGGCGGTCTGCACCCCCAGGGTCTGCGCCGCAGCGGGCAGGTTCAGGGTGACGGCGGCGTTCGCGATTAGCGCCGCGTTGACGAGCTGGTCACGCTTGTACGCACCCACCGAAGCGTCCGCCGCGATCCCATCGACGTTGATCTGCGCACCCGTCCCGACCGTGCACGCCGACGCGGAAGCACCACCAAAGAACAGGACAAACATGGACAGTGCGACCACGAGTACCGGAACCATGACCACGGCAAGAATCCCGATACCGCCACTTTTCCCAGCCACCGGTTACCCGCCCGTGTAGGGCGTGATCTGCTCAACCAGCCACGGGTCCGTCACATCCGAACGGTTCAGCAGTACCGAGTACTCCCCCGCATCCGTCGGCACGAACACCCGTGTCGTGTACGACCCGTCCGTGTCCCGAAGACGGGCATCGCCCGTGACCGCCGCGCACGGCACCCTGGCCGGGTTCACCGTCTTGTACGCCACCGCCGCTGTCTGGCTCAGCAACGGATACAAGTCGCTGATCCAGGTCTGCCGGTCAAGAGCCGGCCGACAAAACGCCGTCACAGTTTTTGTCGCCTTCGTCAAGACGTCGTCAATCACCTCAGGAGGCGAAGACGGTCTCATGGAATCGTGCGGAACAACCGCCGAAGCCGAAGCCGAAGCCGATGGGCGAGCTGAGTTGAGCGGATCGCTTGTTTGTGTAGGGATGGTATTCGCTTGCATCGAACAGCCTGTGATTGTCAGACCCAGTAGCGTTCCAGCCGCGAGGGTCAGTGCTTCTCGCCTGTGAGTCCTGGGGTTTCCCCTGCTGCGTGAATGAACCAAATACAAACCCCGCTGACCCCGACCTCGAATAGATGTGCCCATATGGTCAGCCGGCAAGTGACCATATGGACATAATTCCGAGTATAGACACCTGTTTGGGCAGTTTGTCAAAGCTAGACTCTGTCTGTGGACGGGAATCAGTGAACGACAGCGCCGCTATCGGTGACGAGGTGAGGAAGTCGCTGTCCGCTGCGGGGTTTACGGTCAAAGCAGCTTCAGAGCGCGCGGGCCTGAGCTATCGCACCGTTCTGCGGTACGTCAAAGGTGAACGGGATATGCCCGTCTCTGTGTTGCTGGCCCTGATGCGCGCATCGGGTGCTGACCTAGTGGATCTGGCTGGACGGCTGCAGCCGCTCATCATGGCTAAACAGTCATCGCCCGCGAGCGGCCCAGGACTCTCGAGCAGTGCAGTGCTCCCGGACGTGGGGAGTGCCGTTCTTGTCAAAGCCGGTCAGCACTTCGAAAGAGAAATGCGTGAGCTCGGTATCCAAAGCGTGTCCCTTCACGCGGTCGGGACAGTCGAGCACGACGAGCTGCGCGGCGCCGCCGCCGTGATTGCTGAAATCGTGAAAGAGCTTCGCAATCAACAGAAGTAGCCCTTTGGGCGAAACCGATCTCATCCTTTTTATCGCAAACGGAGCCGTCGCATGGCAATGAATCAGGCCGACCGCGGCCGCGGTCGATGGAGAATGCTCCGCCGATCCGGGGAGCTTCCAAACGGATTGATCGTGGAGGCTGCGGAGCAATTCGTCACCCGGCTTGGGCTTGCTCAGACCGCGAGCTGGGGTGAGCTGCACGAAGCGGTCGAGAGCGTCTATGGTAAGCCGATCTACCTCGTGGCATCGAACAGCTCATCTCTTCGTGCTGTGACCGGACTCTGGATAGACACGGCCGAGTTCGGTGCCGTCGTCTGCCGAGAACGCGACGATCTGCACACCCAGAGCCAAAACGCTTGTCACGAGCTGGCACACATACTTTTCGCCCGCGCTCCCGAGGACTGGTTCAGCGACCTCCTCCCCCGACCTCAGACCGCCGACCACGGAGCGCCGGGTACAACCCGGTTTTGCGCATCTACTACAGGCGCAGACACCATCGAATCGCAAATCGAAGAAGCAATAGAAGAAGTGGCATTCGCAATGACGCGCCGTATCCAATCCATCAACCGCACAGCGGAGGAAACCTACTTCGGATGATCCAACTAATCTGCCTCACAGCCCTCGTCCTACTCGCTGTCGTCCGAGGTCCACGAGCCATTGCCAGCAAATCCGCAAGGCCCGCCTGGTGGGCCACCGCGAGCGGCGTCATAGCACTCACGACATACGGGTTACCCGTCCCATTCACCACATACGACTCGGTCCTCGGAAGCAACAACTTCACCACTCTTGTCCGTGACCTGGCCGCAGTCTCCGCATTCTGGTTCTTCCGAGAAGCTCTCGCTCGACGAGCTGGTAGCGAAGGACGCTTCGGCACCCGGTGGGGACTAGCCGTCATGTTCGCTGCCTGCATCGTTCCTTTCTTCCTGATCGAAAACAAAGGCGTCACGGACGTCGCATTCATCACAAACCGGCTCGATCAGACATCCGTCTGGATCTACGGCAGTGCCTACATGGCCAGCCTGATCTGGATCTCGCTTTCAGCCGTCATGCTGGCCATCAAAAATTGGCGAGGAGTCCAAACGATATTCATCGTCGGTTTCTCGTCCGTCATCATCGGCTGCATCATCGAGATCGCCTACCTCACCGCATCGCACTTCGGTTACGGAGGCCAGAGCTTCCGGTACTCGGCATCGAATGTCTCAGAGCTGCCCTTCTTCCTCGGACTACTCATCATCATCGCCGGAATCGCTTGGGTCGCCATCGGGGCCCCTAGCCGGCGACGGATACTGGTCTCGAATCTCCAACAGATAGCCCAACAAAACGAGCTAGTCCAAAGCGAGACCAGAGGCGGAGTTCGAATAATCTTCTCGGAGGGCAAGCTGCTGACGAGAGCGTCCGAACTAGTGCGAGTGGTAGATGCCGCCCAAAAGAGTGGCAACTTGCGGCTCTCATCCCGTGAGGCGCACATTCTGAGCCAGGTAGAACGCTTGATTGTTCCTGGCTCAGAGTTTCGCCCCATGGTGCTTGGTACAGCCGCCTAATGCGCGCTCGGCGACTAATTATTCCGGCACTCCTGTCCGCAACAACGCTGGGAACCGTTGGCGCTGCAGCTTTTGTCGCATGGCGCATCATCCACCCCGTGCGCAGCCGACCGACACAAATACTCGACGTGTCCAGCGACGGCCGTATAGTTCTCGAATCCACACCGATGACACGACAAGACGGCGAACTCGGCCTGCTCTATGACGACGAATCCCAGCACGCCGTGCTCGGGCCCATCTTGAACATCGACCGCGACGCACGAGTCGAGCGATCTCTCGCTGTAGCGCCTGGATCAACGCCCCCATTAGCGGGGACGTTTGCGCGGCCCATCGGTAACGTCTTTGCCACCGCGCAGGCCGTCAGCCCAGACGCGCGAGAAGTCACGATCGACACCGCCTACGGAGTCGCACCAGCGTGGCTATTCCCAGGAACCGAAGCCAGCGCCACCACCTGGGCCATCCACATTCACGGCAGCCTCTCCGGACGCGACGGAGCATTCCGCTCAGTTCAGAGCCTCTTCGACACCGGATTTACCTCGCTCGTTCCGTCCATGCGGGGGGACGGGGACGGGCCGCCCGCACCACGTGGGGCCTTCACTCTCGGCCAAACTGAATGGCTCGACATCGAGAATGCTCTGGACTATGCAGCACACCAAGGTGCAGAGAAAATCCTGCTCATCGGCTGGTCAAGCGGGGCATCGATAGCTCTCCGTCTTGCCTTCAGTTCAAAACACGACGATCTCATTGGTGGGCTCATCCTTATCGCCCCCGTCATCAGTTGGCGTAACAGTATTCGACTCAGCAGCAAGAACTTCGGGGTGCCAAAAGTGATAGCGGATGCTTCAATATGGGCTCTCGGCGTAGGAAAGGTTGCGCAATTGCTCGGGTCCCCTGAACCGCTTCGATTCAGTGAGCTCGATTGGTCCCGTCGTGGCCTTCGACGAAAGAGCCCTGTTCTAGTTCTTCACTCGGATGGTGACACCGTTGCCTCGTACGAGGACAGCAAGGCTTTCGAAAAAATGCGCAGGGATTACGTGACTCTTACCACCTTTACCCCGGCTGTCCACGCTCTGGAATGGAATG
This sequence comes from Subtercola boreus, assembly GCF_003399625.1. Taxonomy (GTDB): domain Bacteria; phylum Actinomycetota; class Actinomycetes; order Actinomycetales; family Microbacteriaceae; genus Subtercola; species Subtercola boreus_C. Next base: position 19,535 of record NZ_NBXA01000050.1, read on the forward strand.
CCAATCCGATCCGGTTTTCGAACGCGATACGGCGGTGGGTTAAGACCCATCGCTAAGGCTGCAGTAAAGAAATTTCTTCGTACGAACGAGACACGCGGCGCGCCTTGCGTTAACACCCCCCTTAGGGCGGAATAGGAATGGAATGCCAATCCGATCCGGTTTTCGAACGCGATATGGCGGTGGGTTAAGACCCATCGCTAAGGCTGCAGTAAAGAAATTTCTTCGTACGAACGAGACACGCGGCGCGCCTTGCGTTAACACCCCCCTTAGGGCGGAATACTTTCTCGCATGACACAAGCCAGCAACGCAGGAATCAGACGTAACCGTCGCCCTGCGGGGGTCAAGGTCGTAGAAAGAAAGATTGTGTTGTCCGCGGAGACAGAGGCCCGACTAAAGGCCGCAGGCATGGCATCGGGATCGCTTTCGCTTTCGCTTTACCTTGAACGTCTGGTGGGTCAACTTGAGTCTGAACGGGGCTCCCTCCCCGTTCTTTCCCCAATGCTTGACGGCTCGGAGGCGCCTATCACCAAGGCCGCATAACGAAAGAAGCCCGACGCTTTCACGTCGGGCTTCCCAAAAGTTTCGTAGCTCAAACCTTCTCTTGCTTGCCGGCGGTAGAGGTTCGAGCTAATCCAGCAAAAGTTCCGGTTTATCAGGCCGGTGCCTTTGTTGTACTCCCACCATTTCACCGGAAGGAATGCACTCATAGTAACCGATAGCGCCGTTAGTGCGCCATTTTTCTCTGTGAATCGTGCAGGCGTGTCCCCTGATGGATGGTCTGCGTGGGATTTGACGCGCCGCATTAGTCCTCGTGAGCATGTCGGGATGATGAAGCGGGACGCCTACGGTCAGCTTTCGGAGAACTCCTACCCTCGCACTCACCGACTGGGCCCGATGGAGCCGTCCACACCGTGGCTCGTCCGTCTCGCCGACGACACGGGCACGTTTCGGCTGCTCTGTTTCGACTTCGACGGCAAAGACGCCAACGGGGTCTCCCCTGACTTGATGGAACAAGCCTCCGACGACTGCGACTCCCTCTCCGGCACCCTCGGCCAGCTCGGTATCGCGCATGTTGTCTGCCAGTCCTCCGGCACTGGTGGCCGGCACCTCTGGGTGGGCCTTCACGGATGTCCTGCCGGTACTGTGGCGGCGCTTGCTGGCGCTGCGCGGGCGAACTATTCAACGCTTGATCACGGGATGCTCTGCAACCCCCGCACGGGAGGTGCTAGGCCGCCGCTGTCACCGCACCGAGACGGCAGCAGCTCCACCGTGCTCCGCGGTTCTCTCGATGCCCTCACCGAGCCGTCAACGTCGACGGGTGACGTGTTGGCCCTGACCGCACACCTGAACACCACACGGCCCGCCCCGCGGCCCGTCGAGTCCAAGCCCTCCGGCCCGCTCCGTGCCGGTTACAGCTCGCACCGGTCGCTGCACGCTACCGGGCAGGCGCACATGGCCACTGTGAACGGCGGCAGCAACCCTTCCTGGACAGGGTTCATGTGCCTGCTTGCGGCTGCGTCCGCGGGATGGTCACTCGCCGACGTCGCCCGTGAAGCGCGCACCGCTCCCGGGATGGAGCATTACCGTACGAAGAACACCGTCCGTGGCCGGAAACCGCGAAATGCGGCTGAGGCCGCTGCCCGCCTCGAGCGGCAGTGGTCCAAAGCGCAGCACTACGCAGCTTTACAGGCCCCGCTCCCCCGCCGTCAGGCGCCCGTTGACCTCTCGGAGCTGACAGCGATCGTCGACGCCACAGACGACCTCCTGACGCGTTTTCGGGTCTCCCCCGGCCGGTGGGGCCGCACCGAGAAAGGCATTAGCCAGCGCACGATCCTTGCCGCGATCGCGTATCTCTCCCTGCAGACCGGGAAACGCGTTGTCGCCGCCTCGATCCGTGACCTAGCCCTCATGGCAGGGCTAGGCCGCACAACCGCAGCAGACGCCCTCACAGCACTTACAGAAGCCGGATACCTCGACCGGGTCAGCCTCAGTGACGGCGGCAACGCCGCCGAATGGCGCCTAACCCTCGACTTTTCCACAGGCTACGGAACAGTCCGGTCACAACCAATACATAACCCCCGCCCCCCTACCGAACTCTTCAATCTTCGGATTTCATTGCTGACCACTTTGGAACGTCAGCTCACCGAAGGCCGGCACGACTTGTTCACCAGGCCAGGGCTTGGACACCTTGCCGGCCAGCTCTACGCGCTTCTCTCGGAGCATCCCGCGGTGACGGTTGAAACCGCCGCACGTCTGCTGGGTGTCACCGTACGTCACACCGCCACGATCCTCTCCCGTCTTAGGCACCACCGCCTTGTCGTCAAACACACTGACGGGTGGTCTCGTGCGAGAAGAGATGTTCGCGATCGTGTGGCGAAGACCGCAGGCGTTGCTGGTCTCCTTGTTGATCGAGCTAATCGGTATCGAGTCGAACGCGAAGTGTGGGCGTGGTGGCTTGCTGAGGTTGACCAGATGAACGCCGCCCCAAGGCAGCGCAGTAGACGTCCACACGTATCGAGCCGAACCCTAACGTTTGTTGACGTTGCACAGGGCGAACGAACATGGCCCAGATACCCACGCCGCCCAGATCGACGGGCCGATCACCGATCAGCCCGCCAGCTCGTCGACGACGGATCGCTAGAGCCCGACGCTCGCTGGAAATATCTCGGAGATGTCGCTTAGCAAGTGTCTGGGAGGCGTGTTATTCCGAAATTACCGGCTATGCCGCAATAAATGGTTATTCCGGAATAACGAACTATCGCTCGGTAACCGCTGATCAGGCAGCAGAAAGACTTGTACATCGGCGCGCCGCCGCCAGTAATATCCGGAATAACCGTAATATCCGGAATAGCTGGTAGAGGAGAATCGTGGACAGAAGCAACTTGCAAAGGGTCGTGGCCCTCATCAACGGAAAAGGAGGCGTGGGTAAAACTACGATTACCGCCAACATTGGAGGTCTTCTCGCGTTATCCGGGTGGAAGGTGCTCATAGTTGATCTCGATTACCAGGCCAATCTAGGTCTCGATCTGGGGTATCAAGGGACCGAAGTTGACGATGACGGCTTGGCTCTCGCCCAAGCTCTCACGTACGGAGTAACCCCAAAACCGGCCTATGACGTTAGGCCCGGTCTAGACGTGATTATTGGGGGAGCGCACATCGACGCGGCTGCAGCGGCTCTCGTGTCAAAGGCAGCTCAGGGAAAGTTGGAGGAAGCGCGACTTTCTGTCGCCATGATGCTCGACCAAATAGCAGCGAAGTACGACATCATCCTGCTGGATTGCCCGCCCGGAAACGACATGCTCCAGGCGGCAGCGGTCGCTGCGGCACGGTACGTGCTGATCCCGGTAAAGACGGACGAGGGCAGCCTCAGGGGAATGAAGATCACAGCTGACCGGCTGGACTCGGTTCTCGATCTCAATCCCGACATGGATTTGCTAGGTGTCCTCATGTTCGGATCGAGCACGTCAGCGACAAACGTACGCCGCGAATTCAGTGAACAAGTAGCAGACGCCCTCGGTGGCGCTCAGGCAACTCCCGAGATGCGCAGCGAGATTGAGGCTCTGGTCTTCACGACTTTCCTTCGGCATTCGGAAGCTACCGCGAAGAAGGCGCGGGGGAGCGGTTTGCTGGTTCACGAACTCGACAACCAGGTCAAGGCAGCACCGAAGTTCTGGGAGCAGCTCCGAGCGGGGTTGAAGCCGCAATCTGTTGGTCCTGCATCTGCTGAAGGTGTTGCCGATGATCTGCAAGAAATCGCGGCTGAGGTAGTCCGGCGTATACAGGAGAAGGAACACGCCAACGGGGGCGTTCATGTCTGATGATGCGGGCAAGGACCGCCGCGTGGCGGGGCCTCCGCCTCGTGCCTCGGCACCGGCGGCTCCTAGCAGCCTGATCAAATCGATGAGGCCACCCGCTCCTGAGGTCCTCAGCAGGCCTGTTGTCACAGATCTCGTGCCCAGGCCGAAAGAGCAGCCTTTGCCCATGGAGCATGTCGAGCTGGCTGATGTGAAAGTCACCGTGCTGGCCTCGCCCCAGCTGAGGGACCGCGTGCGAGCGGCCTACACAATGACTCATGCGCAAGAGAACCATCGGACATTCTCGGAGTTTGTGTGCAGTTTGCTCGAAGCCGAGGCGTCCCGTCTCGAGACCGTTTACAACAGCGGCCACCCCTTCGTCGGTGGTGATCGGTCACTGCCTAGGGGGAGACCCCTGGGCTGAGCGTAAATTCGGCGGGTTGGCACTGATGATGCCTTATTCGCCGGCTATGGCACTCTCGTTTACCGGAGGGTTGACGGGACGAGCTCGAACTCGCCTCGTGACGGCGCGGGAGAAGTCCCCTGTTCTAGCCCGAGACTTCTATAAACCGCTACCGGCCATGCGCGAAGCTGAATTCGGAACAGTAAAATTCGAAGATGTCGCCCAAGACCAAAACCGAACGAACCGTACTTCTCCTTCGGATCGTCGGCGTTGTCGGCGTTTTGATACTTCTAAGCAGCATTGTCCTAATCATTTTCGCTTCGCCGAATCTTGGCGCATACGCGAATGGTATTGCCGGGCTCGCCCTAGCTGTCGGCGGATGGATAGGTCTAAGGGGCATGGACAAAGGCAAACCTCGCGGCAACTAGCGACTCGAGAAACCTCAGGCGCCGACTATCGTAGAAAGGCTGCGTAGCGCACGTTCAGCGCAACTCCTTCCTCAGCCCTGGGGCACTCATCCTCGAGCTGACTCTATCCAATGCAGATAAACCCCACTAAAGAAGCAAAAGCATAGATCGCAAGGCGGACCCCTTGCGGGACAGCTTGGGCCCAAAAACTCGACCTCAAACTGATTGGGATGGTCTCCGAAAGCGATCGACGTCGTCTGCGCCTTCGTTGTCTGCTTGCCTCATCGGAGGAACGTTCTGTGCGGCGTGGGCCGCTAGTGAGTAATTGATGCCGCGAAGCATGAGCACCAGGAGGATGCCGATTGCTCCGGCTGTGAACGCGCCGGGCGCGAATGCCTGGATTGTTTTGGATAGCGTCCACCCGTCGGGGTACATACAACTGGCAGTGACTCCCGAGAAGGCGTTCGTGGTGCATACAAGTCCTCCGCCGTCGGTGACCTGACCAAACTGGATCTGGAGGATCACAGCTGTGGTGATGAGCGACACTGACAGCAACAGCATGATCAGCTGGGTGGCGTGCGAAGTTCGCAGGCGGGATGGTCGGGTCGGTCTCATTGGGTCAGCTTAAGAGGGCCGGCGACTATGGCGGGCGGGATTTTCTGCGTGGCGTGGACGGTTCTGGATGTGCCGGACCCGTAATAGATAGAGGGGGGTTGACCCCTTCCGATTACGGGGGAATCAGTGTCCGACCGGATAGATGAGCTGTTGATGGATGCCAAGCCTGGACTCGATCTTTCGAGACCGGGTATCGAGCGAGAAACAGTCGCCTTGGCGAGAACTTACGCGGCTAACGCGACTCGGTTGCCGCGTAAGCGGCGTCTCTTCCGTAGCAACTTCGGCCTTGGTGCGGGTCTGGTTGTGCTTCTGGTTGGAGGTGCGAGTGCGTCGTTCGCCGCGCCAGCGGTCTCGAGCTGGTTGGGGATGCGCTACCCAGACGCCAGCACCCAGCACCTGAGTCTGCCCAGGGTTTGGTTGTCACGATGACGCGTTTGCTCGACAGAGAGCGAAACGCCGGTGGTAGTTCGGCCCATATGCCCATTGTGGGAATATGTTCGGGTTATGAGTAGAAGCGAGATGCGTGAGCCTGTGTTTTGGATTTTGACCGCTTTGACGCAGGGCCGGCAGCATGGGTATGCGATCATTCAGGATGCTTCGCGGCTGTCGGGTGGGGCTGTCGTTCTGCCGGTGACGACGTTGTACGCGTCGCTTGAGCGGTTGGAGAAGGAGGGTCTTGTCCGTGCCGATGGTGATGAGGTGGTGTCGGGGCGTGTTCGCCGTTACTTCGCTTTGACACCGGCGGGGGAGAGCCGACTCGTCCTTGAAGCGGACCGACTTGAGGCGAAGGTGTTCACCGTCCGTTCGCAGTTGTCCCTCAGACCCGCTCTCATCCTCGGGGGAATCGCATGAGGTCGGCGTTGGAGGCCCGATACCGGCGACTGCTCGCCTGGTACCCGAAGCAGTGGCGGGTCATGCACGAGGACGCATTCCTCGGGACCCTTCTTGACGTCGCCGACGCGGAGCATCGCGGTACCCCCACACGTGACGAATGCACGTCCATCATGGTTCACGGCGTTGCGGCACGTCTGGACCGCCTTGTTGTTCCAGAGATCCGGAATGCGGGAAGCACGATCGCTCTCACGGCGGGAACCGGTATCGCGGTGACCGAATTCGTTATCAGCAGTTGGGCTCCGTGGTTAGCGGGGAATCCTGCGCCGGGTTCTCTCACCCAGATCGGTCCGTTCTATGACACCGGCTTTGTCTTCGCTGGCCTTTGGATGATCGCCCTGATTGCGGCACTTAGTGGCCGGTGGGCGGTTGGTCGAGTAGTGCTGGTTTTGTCGATCGCCGCCGCGATCCCGATGCCCTTTCTGTACCGGTTGACCCCAGGAATCTGGCCGGTCGATAATGCCACGTTGGTCCTCCTGGTGGGCTTCGCGTTAGTGGCAATTGTTGGGCGGCCACGCAGAGGGGTGTTTACCGGCGGCGCTTTCGTCGGATGGGGACTACTGGCTGCCCTTGCTTATTGCACCCCTTCGTTTCCCTACGGGCAGTGGGCGTCCAGCAGATCCCTCTGGAGCGGTGTCGGCATGTTCTGGTACGGGGCGCTGGTCCTTCTCGCGACTGCAGTGGGATTCGCCCTTACCCGGCGCTGGAACACCGCCTTCACCATTGTGCTTAGTCTCACCCCGTTGGCTGTCACTTTCGCTGCCAACGAGATTCAGGGCATCGTCATCCAAAACGGTACAGCCGCCGCCATCACTATCCCAGTCGGGATCGGTGTCCTTCTGCTCTTCCTATACAGCAGCGGCCGCTTGATACTCCCGACAAGAACCCGGCGACGCAGCTTGTTCAAATCCGTTCGATAACCAAAACCCGCAATTCGGTACCGTGCGATAGGTCCAGTACGGCGATCGGCCCAGCGGAAATGAAGACCCCGGTTACCGGACGTTATGTGGGACGGGTGCGGACTGTGTTACTAATGTCCGGTAGCGCGGTCGGCCTTTGCGCTAGCAGCCGCGTAGAAGGCTTGCACCGGTCTAAGTTCGTCACGGTGCTGCTCGATGAGGGCGTTGGCGTGGGCAACGTGCGAGGCATTCGCTGTCGCGATGAAGTCGGTCCGGGTCTTGCACTGAATGTCGGTGGTGGCTTGGGCGACGTCTTCGCTGGAGGCGCGAACGCCGATCTCGTTGGAAAGGTCCAGGTCGTCGGTGACGGGGTCCGTCCGGTTGTACCCGGCCGCGGCCATACACGCTGCCCAGTCTGCCTTCGCCGCGGTGGTGCTCGGGTCGTTCCACGCGTCGAACCACGCCTGGGAATGGAGGGACATCGCGAGATCACGGCCGGTCGGGGGAGCGGTGTCGATCGTGCCAGTGATCTCCACGCGTGCTTGTCCCAGACACCCGCCGGCTGGTACGGGTTGGCCGTTTACTGTGCCAGGGGAAAGTTTCTGGTCTTCCGGGGTTGGTCTTTGGTTGTTCACGACGCCGGCAAGAACAAGCTGATACTGGTCCGTTGCAATTTCGTCGTACCAGGGTTCTGCCGGGTCTGGGCTTGGGGCAGGCATGTATCCCCATACGTCTGCGACGGCGAGGTCGGTGATGCCGTAGAGGCGTTGGTCTGCGATCTTGAAGCTCTCGCGCACTTGGTCATAGTCCTGAGCGCTCCGGTAGGTCATCCCGAACCGGGTGAAGCACTCGGTCGTGAGGATGTCGACTGCTTGGGTGATCTTGGTGATGGCCTCGGCTGGCTGAGCGTACGCGGCGAGCGGGTCCGGCAGGGCCGGCTCGATACCCGCGGCGCGCAGATCCGCAGATGCGGGTGGTGAGGCTGCGCACCCGGTCAGCATCAAACTCACGGTCGCACTGAGTGCGCCGATCAGGGCGAGAATTCGTCGTGAGGCTTTCATCAGCGCTTACCCCACCAGTCCGGGGTCTGATTCTTGGCGGGGAGTCTGGCCGGCCTGTGGCCGGGTTCGGATGGTGCCAATGAGAAAGCACGCCGCAACGAGCATCGACGGTACGAGCATCGTCCCGAGTCCAAGAAGCGGCGGTAGCAGGTCGAGGAGAGGTTCCATGAGGGCGGCGTAGAGCTGCGAGGCGTGAGCGCTGATACTCGGCAGGGCCATCGACAGTGTCCACCCGATGGGGAACGCCAGGACAGCCAACCCGATGCCCCCGAGGAGGCGACTACCGGGCCGGCTGAACAGAAACACGGCCAGACATGCCAGCACACCGCAGCTTAGGAGGACGGCAGGCGCACCGGGGGAGGAGAAGGCCGACACGTTCAGTGTCGCTCGAACAGCACCAGAGAGCGAGGCAACGATCATGACTGCGGCAAGAACATAGACCGCGGTGGATGTTCGTTGCGCACCTGAACGCTGTCGGCGCGGCGAGATGGCGGCTTGCCCGCTGCGTTCTCGTCGCAGCTGCTGTCCACGCCACGACAGATCAGCGCCCATACCGAACACCGCCCGCATCCCGATCTCACTGGCGAGGGCTCGCCGCTCACGCGGGGTGCGCCCCGCACTTTTGCTGTGTTCGAAGAGATCCGACGCGAGCTCGTCTCGCCGATCGTTAGCGACCTCACGAGGAAGCCCGCGCGTGTAGAACGCCGCCCATCGGAGCACCCACACTGTTGTCCGGCGCTCCGCTTTCGTCCTGATCGCGCTCATGAGAGCGCCGGTCCCAGACCGACACGGCGAATCGGTGCGGCCGGCTGTGCCGCGACCCGGGCCGACCGCTGCGCCTCGGCGCCTTGACCGGTGACCCGGTACAAACGCCGGCGGGGCCTGCTCTCGGCCTCTGCCGCCGCAGGGTCCTCCCATACGGCCTCCAGAAGACCAGCCTCAGCCATCCGGCCCAAAGCTTTGTACAGCGTCCCATGCGCGGTCAGACCCTTAGAGGAGTCGGACTCGCGGAGCGCCCGGGCAAGAGAAAAGCCATAGATGGGTTCGTTGCGGCTCTGCAGGTCAAGGCCTGCTTCGAGGATGTCGTACTCCAGAGGGAGCACCGTTCCGGCTTTACGTCGAGGCATAACCAAAGAATAGGAAGATAGCTTCTCCAAGTCAAGAACCCCTTAGATGCAGCCGTCTTAGCGGGGGCGGCGGAACCGGTCGTCGTTCTCGGTCTGTTGGCCGTCGGTTTTGTGCTGCGGGTCTGGGATAGTTGCGGTTCTGCTTAGTTGGCTGAGGCCCGTGAGTAAGAGTGCGATGAGTATGCCGACGAGCCCGGCGGTGAAAGCACCGGGTGCGAACGCCTGGACGGTCTTGGAAAATGCGTAATTGCCAGGATAAATGCAGCTCGATAGGGCACCGCCGGAAGGGTCGACGGTGCAGACGCTCGCCCCCGGGTCCGTGATCTGACCATACGTAGCTTGAAGGAACAAGGCCGTGATGATCATTACGAGCGACAGAACCACGATCACTAGCTGCGTGCCGACACAAGTACGAAGGTTCCACCTAAGGGGCAGGCTCATAGGATCAGAGCGGTTTTCGCGACAAGGCTTGATCGAATCATGTTTGCTTTCCCAGCGGGCAGTTGTGTTGCAGGGGGTACCGACGGTGACGAAACAGCGCATCCCTTTTATGGAGTCGTTGTGTCAATGATGATGAGTGTGCTGGTGTCGGTCCATTCCGGTGCTGGTCCCTCGTCTAGGGTTGCCCAGGTCACAGGCCCGGGCAGTGGTTCGATCGTGGCGGCCCGGGAGAGCGTGTCGAGCTCGCTCCCTACCCAGGCGGCACCAATGCTGACCGCGCCGGTGGCCACAGACGCCGTGATGAGCGTCCCAGTGACGAACCGGGTCAGGAGACGCCGTCCGACTTTCGCTTCAAACTTCATGTTCTTCTCCTGCTTCTCGGTGACGGTGGAGCTGGTGGTCTTGGCAAGCCGGCGGCTCAGGATGGAGGTGGACAGGGCGCCCGCTGCGATGGTCCACCTCGAGAGGCCAAGCTCGGCGGCGTCCCGGCAGTCCGCCGACCACTGCTCGGTTCGGCTCATTCGGCTGGCCCTCGGTGAGAATGCGACCGCCGCCATGATCAGCAGGTGATGTATCGAGTTCATGACGTCGCCAACCGCCCCGTCTCAGGCCTACCGGTCGAAGTCCGTTTCGCTTCGAACGCCGAACAGGTCTCCCGGGCGGCAATCTCCCCCTCGGCAGTGAACTTGTACAGGCGGCGGCGGGGTCCTTGCCGTGAAGAGTCTTCCTCCCAGGATGACTGTATCCAGCCGTTTCGTTCAAGACGCTCGAGGATCGGATAGATCGTCCCGGGGAGGCGCTGCGTCTGCTTGATGATCTGCAAACCCCACACCGGGGCTGTGGTGCCCAACATCACGTGAAGAACATCGACGGTAGGTGCTGTCACCCGTTGAATCCGATCCATACCAGTAATCTAGCTATATCGAATAAGAACCACAAGGCGTAACGCGAAGGAGCCTGTCATCAGGGCTGAGCCTGCCATCAGCTGTGCCTCCTGCTCTCAACCACCAGCCCGCGCCAAAGTGCTGGCCCCTACAAGGCGGCCCCGGGTCTGAGGAAGGTTGACGGAGCACCGACAAGTGCGTCAGGCTGCGGAGATGATCGCGGTCCTGTTCTCTGTTGTGCTCCTCGGCGCGGTTGTCTTCGCGCTCGTCGACATCATTCTTCGCGATGAGTCCCAGATCAAGCACCTCCCCAAGATTGCCTGGGTGCTCCTCGTCGTGTTCCTTCCCCTCGTGGGAACCGGTCTGTGGCTCATCCTCGGCCGTGAGTACGCGTACCGATCAGGCGGCAACGTCAGCTTCGGGGACCCGAGCCGGTGGAAGTCCACCGACAAGGATGCACGATCCGGCCGGAGTGTGGATTCCCGGTCTACGGAGGAGCAGCTCGCTGATCTTGAACGAGAGATCCAACGATCAAACCAAAACCCTGAAGGGATACCGGATCGCTGACCACAGCCGGAACGCGTCTGTCGAACCCGGGTGTCCGGCTAATCAGTGGCCGAGAATCGCGTCTCGAAGGTCTTGAGCATTATTGCCCTGTGGGACTGCGATTGACACCTCACTACTTTCAAGGGCCGTGAGGGCTACGGGCGCACCAATGATCGCGTCGCCGGCTTTCATCACCAGGCGCGCCCCGTCCGCCGCCTGCGCCGCTTGCGTGGTCACTGAATTGAGGACTTTCCCGCCTTCGTCGGTGAAGGTGACGTGCACCGAACCCTGCCCGCCGCTTTCGATGACGTCAGCTTCTTGAACGTCGGCGCTTTCATATGCGGCAGGCACTGCAATGTTCTCACCGTTCACGGAAACACATTCCTCAGATCCACCCGCAGCGCACGCGTGTGACACCGCCAACTCGATCACCTGTCTGTGACAGCTTGAGTGGAGTCCACTAGGACGGCTTGGTTCACTACCACCTGACGGTTTGCCGGGGTGTTGTGACGGTTTGATTCGCGTCCACCGGCACCGTTGATTATCTGACCCTGTGGTGTCAGCGGTGGAAGGCAGTTATGGAGTCCAGGGTGGATCTGTATGCACAAATCCGGCGTGATGCGCGCGTGGACGAGCTCTCAATCCGGGAGTTGTCTCGCCGGCACGGTGTGGCCCGCGAAACTGTCCGGGCGGCGCTTGCCCGGGCCGAGCCGTTACCGAGGAAGGTCCCGGAACGCCGCTCGCCGAGGTTGGACGGGTTCAAGACGATCATTGATGCGATGCTCACCGCTGATCTCACGGCGCCGAGGAAACAACGACACACAGCCCGCCGGGTTCTGGCGCGTCTCGCGGACGAGCACGGGGCAGTGGAGTTGTCGTACTCGACAGTTCGGGACTACGTCGCCCGCCGAAGACCAGAGATCAACGCGGCCGCGGGCCGGGCCGTGGACGCGTCCGTTCCGCAGGAACACGCACCCGGTGCGGAGGCCGAGGTCGACTTCGGTGACGTGTATGTGATGCTCGCGGGGGCGAAGACGAAGTGTCAGCTGTTCGCGTTCCGGTTGTCCCACTCTGGTAAAGCGGTGCACCGGGTGTACCCGACGTCCGGGCAGGAAGCGTTCCTCGAGGGCCATATCGCCGCGTTCGAAACACTCGGCGGGATCCCGACGATGCAGATCAAGTACGACAACCTCACCGATGCGGTGTCTGCGGTGATCTACGGCACGGGCCGACGTCGGACAGAGAACCCCCGGTGGGTGCTGTTCCGTTCCCATTACGGCTTCGATCCCTTTTACTGTCTCCCGGGCATCGATGGGGCGCATGAGAAAGGCGGCATTGAAGGCGAAGTGGGGCGGTTTCGCCGTAACCGGCTCTCCCCGATGCCGGTCGTGGACTCCCTCGCGGAGCTCAACGAGAAGATCATCGTCTGGGATGAAGCCGATAACACCCGCCGTATCGACAACAGGATCAGGACTGTCGGTCAGGACTTCGATGTCGAACGCCCCCACCTTGCCCCGCTGCCATTCGAACGGTTCGAACCAGGGTTGTCGTTATCGCCTCGGGTTGACCGGTCGGCCCTGGTCACGGTCCGGATGGCGAAGTACTCCGTTCCCGCCCGGATGATCGGCCGGCCTGTGCGAGTCTCTCTCCGAGCGTCGGAGGTGGTCATCTTCGACGGCCGCACCGAAATCGCCCGGCATCCCCGGGTCGTGGCCATCCACGGGCAAAGCGTGAACCTGGACCACTACCTCGAAGTGCTCCACCACAAACCCGGCGCCCTTCAGGGATCGACCGCGCTGGCCCACGCCCGGAAGGCTGGCACCTTCACGGCCGCCCACGATGCGTTCTGGGCCGCTGCCCGGAAAACGGACGGCGATGCCGGCGGGACCCGCGCACTGATCGACGTTCTCCTGCTGCACCGCACCATGACCGCGGACGACATCGAAGCAGGCATCCGGGCCGCCCTGAGCGTCGGGGCGGTCACCTCAGACGTTGTCGCCGTCGAGGCGCGCAGGCATGAAGCCCAAGGTGGTAGTCAGTCGGAGCGTCCCTTTGTTGCTCGTGAGCGTGACGGCGAGCGAAGAGTTGTCAGTCTCACCCAACGCCGCCTCGCCGATCCTGCCGCTGTTATCGCCGATCTTCCTGCAGATACCAGGCCCCTACCGTCCGTCGCAGACTACGACCAGCTGCTTCGTTTACCTGAACGGCCCACCCCCCACACGGTCCTGGCCGTGACGAAAGGAACACGATCATGACCACCCCTGCCAGCACCAGCACCACGTTCAGGCGCCGCCGCGGGATGACCGAGGAAGCAGCGAACGCTGCGATCGATGGCGCCTGCCGCCGGCTCCGGCTGCCGACCATCCGCGGCGTCGTCGACGAAGCGACCGCGGCCGCTCAGAAAGAACAGCTCAGCTACCAAGGGTTCCTCGCCGAGCTGCTGTTAGCTGAGTGCGACGACCGCGACCGGCGATCCTCGGTCCGACGGGTGAAAGCGGCCGGGTTCCCGAGAGATAAATGGTTGGGCGATTTCGACTTCGACGAAAATCCGAACATCAACCCCGCCACCATCAACACGTTAGCGACCGGGGACTGGGTGCGGAAAGGGCAACCACTGTGTCTGATCGGGGACTCCGGAACCGGGAAACTCATCTCCTCATCGGGCTCGGCACCGCGGCCGCGGAGAAGGGGTACCGAGTCAAATACACCCTCGCCACGAGGCTTGTGAACGAACTCGTCGAAGCCGCAGACGAAAAGAACCTCGCCCGCACCATCGCCCGCTACGGCCGCGTCGACCTCCTCGCGATCGACGAGCTCGGCTACATGGAACTCGACCGCCGAGGCGCCGAGCTCCTCTTCCAAGTCCTCACCGAAAGAGAAGAGAACAACTCCATCGCGATCGCGTCCAACGAGTCATTCTCCGGCTGGACGAAAACGTTCACCGACCCCAGGCTCTGCGCCGCGATCGTTGACCGGCTCACCTTCAACGGCACCATCATCGAGACCGGAACCCGCTCCTACCGCCTCGCCCACACCCAACAAAACCAAGCCCTACAAGCTAGTGGTGGTAGTGGATCAGACCGTCACGCCGGTAGTGAAACAACTTGACATAGCCAATCACCGCCCGTCCAGATGAAGACCCATCGGCCGGTGTCCCTCCGCTTGCACATGCGCCCAGCAGCAGAACGATCGTGGCCGCGACGGATACTTTCGCGATTCGAAAGATCATTGTTCCCCCTCGAAGCGAGGACAATAGCGTCCCGTCTTCTGACACCGACCCTACTCGTGCCGAACAAGCCCAACCCAGTTCCGGGCGGATCTAGATACTCAGCTCGTGTCCCGGCTGACCGGCACCTTCTACTTCGACTCTTCATCGAGGGATTCCAACCGGGAAGCACCTGGGCTCAGTAGTCGGACGAGTCCATCTGGTCGGTGAGGTCGACGTAACTCTCTCGTTGCGGTATGGCGTGCGTTGCGTCTTCGGAGGGTGGCTCGGTTCCATCTGGAACAGCCATGGTCTCGGCGGTTCCGTGTTCGATGATCTCGATCGTCACTGAATCCCATTGGTACACAGTCGTGCCCGCGGCAGGCTCTTGCGCTGTGATGTAGAAAAGCCCAGGCCAAGCCAATGCACTGATCGGAGGCCCGTCCGGGTCCGGGTTCGCCAGCGTGACGCCCGAAGCGTAGGCGAGTTCGCGTCCAACATGGAATGGCAACCCAATAACATCGGGTACGGTGGCGGCTTTGGCAAATCGTTCGACCATGAGGTGCACGGTACACCCGCGCCGCTTGTGCGAACACCATGTCGCGGGGATCCATCGAAGTCGTGCCGGAAGCCCGGCGTTGAACGGGATAGATGCCTCAACACCCGATTTGTAAGTGGATTGTTAGCCTGTTTACATGCTGAAGTTGTTGCTTGTCCTAGGCGTTGTCGGTGTCGTTCTGTCCATAGCCGCAGTGGTGTTGATTCTGAGGTCCCCAGGCGAGTTCACGCCCTACCTCAACCTGCTTGTTGGCGTCTGTATTACTACTTCCGCCGGGCTGAACTTCATTGCCCGGAAGAGAGCCATTCGCGCTGAACAACGGCGCGAAGAGTAGGTGACGCGAAGGACACCCCTGTTAAGCGTCATACCGGTACGGGACCCTCGAGCGGGACGGCCGCGGGTCCAGAGACGACTTGGCAGGGGTGGTCGTGAATCGTCAGTGGTTGCCTGATTGCCGTTCTGAGCAGAGAAGCAAAAGGCCCATTTCCTCCGTCTGGTCCAGCAACGGAAGCTTCGTCTACTTCGCGTCCCTGCGGCTGCTCTTCTTCTTTCTGGAGTATCCGACCAACCCGACCACAACAAAGGCGACGCCCACGATGAGGAGAACGGCGGGCACGATGAGCGACGAGCCATCGGTGTGGGGAGAGAAGACTACTGACAGCGTTTCGATGATGACGATTGCGACGCCAATGACTACGAACGCGAGAAACTGCCCTGGAGGTCTTCCGGTCACCCCGTTCCGGCGTCTCTCCTCGCGGAGTCGCAAATCCCGCTTTCTGGCCCAGACCCAGAGCAAACTAGCCACGACCATGAACCCGAGGAGCGCCGGGCCGCCAGCCGGAGTACTGAGGAACGCATTCACGTTTGTAAATCCCTGTCCCGCCCCGGTCCTGGCCGGCTAGTGAGCAATCGCGGCAACGTAAATGGTGGGGCTTGGTAAAGCATATGAGCGACCTTCAGCGCGGCCAGTGATCCTGAGTGAATTCGAATAGACCCAGACGCCGGACCGTCACCGAGACGAGGGCGTCGCCAGGTGCTTGCGGCGGGATCTCTGTTGCAAGGAGAATCTTCCGTGTGAGCAATCAGCCATCGCAGCAGTCAAGCGTCGGACGCGCTCGAAAGTATCTGGTGTTCCTGGCTTGGGGATGGCTGATAGTCGGGCTTGGCAGCGCAGTGCTTTTCGCCTTATCCGTCATCTATGGCGAGCCTCATTGGTGGAACTTGGTTATGACCCTCGTATTTGCTGGCGTTGCCGCGGTTTTCTGGTATCTGATACGGCGATACCTGCCGAAGTCCTTGTAGAGTCACCGGCGACGGTATCTCAGACCGGACCCCTATCGGCACGTCGCCAGTCAGTTCGACCTAGACCGGGGGAGGAGCGATCACCGAGGACGGCCTAGTTCAGGCGGGTGGCAATCTCATTCGGCGTAGAGGTATTCCCGCGCAGGCTACTTCGTTGAGCACCTCGAAGTCGCTCCGATTGTGAGCTGTCCTTTCTCGCCACTTGATCCTGTCGCCAGGGTATAAAGCATGAGCTTCCGGTCCACGAGGGTCAGGGTGAGGTGATCGCTTGCTCCCCCGGTGCGAAGGCGTGCACTCCACCCTTCGGTCGCGTTGTACTTTCCGGAAAGTTCACGCACCCATTGCGGCGCGTCGAAACCCGCGACGGTGGTGACCGTGCGGGTGAGCCGTATCAGCTCACCCGCGCTTCCATCAGGGCACGGCTCGGTCCGAGTGATATCGGTGGACTTGTCGACAGCTGATGTGGGGAGCTGGTCTTGCAAGTCATCCACTCCAGTCGTGACCTCGGCAGTCACGTCCTCCAGGGAAACAGACCGGGCTGATGCCGCGAAAATAAGGCTCGTCGTGATCACCGCTGCCAGCAGGATGGCGCAAACGGTAGCAAGAACGATCGTGGGTTTCGACCGGATATTTCGGTAGAAGGAAGACATGAGCGCACCCTACAGGCACCGCGGTCCCGCTCGTCGGCCTCAGTATGACGCTACGGCGGCGGGAGGCCATTGCCAATTTCTCAGACGGACGCCATACGGACGAGGTCGAGGTCGTGGGTCTGCTGCACGCGTAGGTGACAGTTTCTAGTCACGCTGCGAGTGCGGCTGACGTGTTCATGATGGTCTCGTATTCGACAGGCGTCAAACGGCCCAGGGCGGCTTGGCGTCGGCGACGATGATAGGTCCGCTCGATCCAGGTCACGATCGCGATGCGCAGCTGGTCACGGGTGGTCCATGAGTGCCGGTCTAGGACGTTTTTCTGCAGCAGGCTGAAGAAGCTCTCCATCGCGGCATTGTCACCGCAGGACGCTACCCGGCCCATGGATCCGACCATCCGGTGGGCGGCCAGAGCTCTGAGGAACTTCCTGCTTCGAAATTGAGATCCTCGGTCGCTGTGGACCACGCAGCCGGCAACGTCGCCGCGCATCGCGACGGCGTTATTCAGCGCGTTCACGGCCAACGCCGACTTCATCCTCGAGTCGATCGAGTAGCCGACGATCTTGTTCCCGAACACGTCTTTGATAGCGCAGAGATACAGTTTCCCCTCACCGGTTTTGTGCTCGGTTATATCGGTCAACCACAGCTGGTTCGGGCTGTCAGCGGTGAATTGGTGCCGCGTCCGCCCGTCCTCGTCCGTCACCGTGCAGAGATCGTCATGGACAGCAGGGCCCGGCTTCTTACCGTTCTTGGCGCGTTTCTTCCCGAACGCGCTCCACCAGCCATTCTCTGAAGCGATCCGCCACGCAGTCCGGTCAGCCATCGCCTGCCCAGCGTCACGAGCCTCATCGGCGAGGAGTCGGTACCCGAACTCGAGATCATCCGTGTGCGCGTCGAACAACGCCTCAGCCCGATACTGACGGCGCTCAGCGAATTTCCCCAGTCCTGCTCGTTGAAACTCCCCAGGTCGCGGGGTTAGGTTAGCGCAGGTTTGTGCCGGTGGTGATGCGGCGTAGTTCGTCGGATGCTGCGGTGTGGTTGCGG
>NZ_NBXA01000051.1 GCF_003399625.1 Subtercola boreus
CGGTCCGCGCCAGGGGACATTTCCCCAATGAGCAAGCCGCACTGAAATGTGTCTACCTGGCCGTGATGAGCCTGGATCCGACCGGCCAAGGGCGGGCCCGCTGGACCCAACGATGGAAGGCCGCGCTCAACGCGTTCGACATCACTTTCAACGGCCGACTCACCGTCGGACGCTAACCCACAACAACACTAGTTACACCGAATTCTTGACAGACCCCACCCTCGCCTCGTCTGGCACATCGACGATCGACAGGTCGACATCCCCGTAGGCGCCGGTTTCGACCCGGGGTCCGAGGGTGGCGATATTCAATTGCGTGAGGGCCGGCACGCTGATGCGAGCCGCGCCTCGCGCGGCATCCACCGCATCACGAACAAGGAAGAAGACCGAGACCCCTACCGCCGCGACAGTTAGAGCCATTCCCACCAGCAGGGCGACCCGCTCCATAACCCTCAGGCCCCTCAAGAGAACCACATCCGCATTCATGCCCACCCCATATTTATTGATAATCAATAAATATGACGCTACGGAGGTCCGAGAGCGACGTCAAGCACGGCGCGCAGGAAACTACCTGACGGCGGCTCTCGCGGGGAAGCCCAGCATTGGCTGATGGTCCTCACCTCCGATACGTGTCCTTCTGCTCAATCGACGGCTAGCCTGATCGCCTCGGGAAGATCTTGCTTCACAGGTTCGTGGTGGAGCGCGATGAGTTGGGCGCGAGACCTGACATTGAGTTTCATCAACACGCTGCTGACATGGCTCTTCACGGTCGACTCTTCGATGCCCGCCGTTATAGCTATCTCCCGGTTGCTCATGCCAGACACCACAAGACGGTAGATCTCGGCCTCCCTCGCCGAGAGGCTCTCTGGAGGCGCAGTTTGCACGCTGCCGTTCACCGTCGGTGCTTGAACACCCGGCGTTCCGGTAGTCAGGTAGCGGCGGAGCGTAGAGCCAATACGCCAGGCTGCAAGACCCACAAGAATTCCGACAACTGTCGAACTCGCGAAGCTTTGTGCGACCTCGATGGACTCCCATGGCTTCCCGTTGGTCGTTCCGTACAGTCCTGACAAAGACAGGAAGGGCAGAGTCAAAAGTGCGGCCACCACGACGGCGTAGGCGGCAAGAATCGGAATCAGGATCCGTTTGAGATACGTGCTTGCATACAGTCCGATGCCGAGCGCCACTGCCGGGAGCATGAAGTATGCGGTCCAGCTCGTCTGCCCGAACCGGGTCGGCCAATAAAGAATCTGCAACGCGAGCAGCGCCCCAACAAGAACGATCGACCAGACTGGGCGGACACGCACGACCGCGATGGCAACAGCGAAGCCTGCGGCCATCAGAACCGCATACGGACTAGTCGCAGAAATATCTGACCGCTGCGAAACGTAACTCACAATCGTTGATTGATTAGACGCGTACCAGAAGCAGAAGAGGCCGACGGCCAGGACGGGCTCCACGAACACGCGGAGAATCTGTTGCAGAGAGACCATGACGCCAACCTAAATGCTCGGCCCGGCAATCGGAAGATGAATCTCCAACGTCGCGACTAAAGGAGGGCCGCGCTCCTCCCAAAGTCGAATGCCAAAGGACGGACCTCAAGCGGACAGGTTCGATTAGATTCGGTTGCGAATTAGCTGTCGCGGTGTCCACGTCTTCGAGCGCGTTGGTAGTGGTTCGTTTCGGTGCGGAGGATGCTGCAATTTCTTGCGTCTTACAGTTCCTTGTACAGCTGGTTTCCGTTGGCGTCCGGGTAGAACAGGCCGATCCCGGACACGCTCGGTATACGCTCGTCGGTTCCGAAAAGCGCACGCACCCGGCTGCCATCGGCTTGGTCTTGAACGGCAACCGCCAGGAAGGTACCGGCCGGCGAAGTGGTCAGCTGATATCCGGTGATGAACGCTGCGGCTTGTACGGCGCCGATTTGCACTCTTGTGCCATCTGAAACAGGGTTCACCGCTGGCAAGCTGACGCTTTTCATTCCGGATATTGATGAGGGTATCGAGGTGGAAGAGGAGGAGATCGTGGGCGTGGTCTGAGTGGTTGTTGAGGGGAGCAGGCTCGCTGTGAGCTGGACGTCGGATATTCCGGTGGCTTGAACGGTGGCTTGAACGGTGTCGAACAGGGCAAGAGGGCTTGCCGCTGTTGTGCTGTATACCGTTACCGGGAGGGTGTTGCTGTTGTCTGGTAGGGCGATGGATGTGATGTTGACGGAGGGGATTTTGAGGAGCGCGTCGGAAAGGGCCAGATGGGCGGCGTTGTCTTGCCCGGAAACACTAAAGAGGACGAAGACCATGTTCTTGATGTGAACTTCAGCGAAGACCTATTCACCGGGTTCGGCGTGAGTCAATTCATCGGAAATCTGGTTGAGCAGTGTGAGGCGGTTGTTACCTGTGAGCCCGTCGACGGTTTCGACTGTCAGGTAACCGGTGAGAGGGGTGCCTGACCCGGCAATTGCTGCTTCCGGGCCTGGCTGAGGGAGCGTGGGATTGCCGCGACGATCCCTGAGAGAGACGATCAGATCGCGCACCGCCGGAAGAAACGTGGACGTCCGATCGATTTCGGTGACGAGCAGAAGACCCGCTACCGCGGCCGCAACGTCGTGGAACGCTGCTTCGAGAAACTCAAACAATCGCGCGGCATCGCCATGAGATCAGACAAAACCGCCCGCAACCACCACGCCGGACTCTGCCTCGCCGCGACCCTCCACTGGCTCACCAGCGGCATTAGCAACACGCCCTAGTAACAACTACTTCGAGTCGTCACGCCCCATCAACCGATCTCCCTGAGCATTTTATCTAGGTCGTCTGACTTGTTCAGATTTTTTTCCTGGAGTGCTTCTTCATGAAGTTCGCGTCGACGCGGTCTGACCCGACTTAGCAAGGCGAACAACAGTGATCCGATGAGCGCGGCTGCCGCTATGAGGAGGGTCTTTGTCGTCGAGTCAACACTGTCGTCGAGGACCACCGTAAGGAGAAGGACAACACTTAGGATATACAACCCCACCGAAATGTTTCGCATATTTTCCTCAAAATTACCTAAGCGGTGCGGGAGACAATGCCGCTGGATTTCTTCAGAGTAGTCGGATTTCCGTTGTATGACACCCCGAACCCTGCGAAGCTGGCGGTGACTCCTATCACTGAGCCGCCGTCTTGGTTATGTTCGTACGTGAACGCTCCTCGCACGGTGGTTGGTCCACATGGGAATTGATTCATCTGGGTCATGACGTATCCGTGATCAACATTGAGCTTGAAACCGGAAGCAGCATCCCGCAGGCCGACAATGGGAGCATTAGTGACTCCCAAACCAGAGTCATATAGGTAACTTGCCTGCGTTACGACGTTGTCGTAGGTGTAAGTTTTGCTCAATGTGTTATTAATCGATACGCAACTCGAGTCGATCGACAGACGATTCGAGGCAAAGTCGTCGGGAGCTGACCCGTTCACGTAGTCGTCGCGAAAGTTCCACGTTCCGTAAGCGGCGAATTGGACGGAGCCCGTGTTTGGCCTCGGGATGAAAGTGAATGCCACTGAAAAAGCGTCGACCGGTACTGCCCTCTTAGCGGACAAAGATTTTGACTGTAATGGAGCGTTAGACGGCAGGGCAGCCTTGCGGTTTAGAATCGCTTGCGCCTCACGCCCTGAATAGCTTTCGGCGCTGCCGTCGATACTCACCGATAGAGGCTTGGCCTGGTATAGCCGATTCGTGAGAGATTCGATTCCGGCGAGATCATTGGGATGTTCGTCAACGTAGGCCATTACTTCGCTCCACAGTTTGTCTGACTGGGCAGGGGAGTACACGGGCTCAGAGTTGGCGGCCGAGGCTGCATTTGCGGCCGGGGCGGCTGCGGTGGCGAGCCCGAACCCTACGACAATCGCGCAGAAACCGGACATAAATTTTCGAGACATGATTCCCCAATCAGTTGGCTGACGACGGTAACCGACCTCTTCGTCTCCTCGTAGGATCCTCCAATATGTTGGGCGACGAAAGTCGGCCGAATGGAGGACACCACCACACCGGGAGAAGCTTGAGTAAAGTCCGCGTATGAGCACCAAAAGCATCGTCATCGTTCATTGGGAGTTCCGTAAGACCCGTCCGGTGACATTCCCGCTCACGGTGCGGCGGATTCTCTTGGTCGACGCAACGTTTGAGTGTTTGTGTGGGCGGGTGCCCGTTGTTTGCAGGTTATCGTGCGGTGAGGTTGGGCGTGTTGCGTTCTGTTTTTAGTCGGGCGGCGGGGGTGTCGTAGTTCAGGTTTTTCCGGGGTCTCTGGTTGAGCTCTCGGGTGATCTTGGTGACGTGGTCTGCGGTGTGGACGCTGAGGTCGGTGCCCTTGGGGAAGTACTGCCGGGCTAGGCCGTTGAAGTTCTCGTTCGCACCACGTTGCCAGGGGCTTGCTCGGTCGGCGAAGTAGACCGGGACTCCGGTGGCCTGGGTGAGTTTTGCGTGCGAAGACATCTCGACGCCTTGGTCCCAGGTGAGGGTTCGTTTCAGGTGTGTTGGGAGGGTGTCGAAGACGCGGGTGACGGCTGCGTTGACGCTTGCTGCGCTGTGGTCGTCGGGCAGGTTGACGATGACTCCGTACTGGGTTTTCCGTTCGCGGAGTGTGACCATCGCGGATACGGAGCCGAGTCCGACGATGAGGTCGCCTTCCCAGTGGCCGGCCTGGGTGCGGGTTTCGACTTCGGCGGGACGTTTGTGGATGGGGGTCATGTTGATGATCCTCGAGCCGCGTCCGAGGCGGCGTTGCCAGCGGGTCTTGCGGATCCGGCGGCCGGTGCGGAGTTTGTTTGCGTAGCGTTTGTGCAGGCCCTGGCCATCGCGGAGTAGCAGTGCGCGGTAGATCGTTTCCGGGCACAGTCGCATGGTGAGGTCGTTGGGGTACTGCTTTCGCATCCAGCCGCAGATTTCGTCCGGGGACCAGCAGCGGTTCAGTTTGCGTTGCACCAGGAGTCGAAGCGGTGTGTTCGCGACGAGTTTTCGTTGTTTTGGGCGGGAGCGTTGTAGGCGGGCGTCGTGGTCGGCGGTCGCCGGTAGGTACCGGCCGTGCGCCCGGTGCCGGTGTAGCTCCCGGGAGATGGTGGAAGGTTGCCGGCCGAGTTCCGTGGCGATCTGACGCATGGAGTGTCCGAGTCGGAGCAGGTCGGCGATCTGGAGTCGTTCCCGTCCATCGAGGTAGCGGCCGGCGTTGGGTGGGCGGATCAGGCTGGGGATGGTGAAGTGTGCACGTTTGCGGATTGATCGTCCGTTGGCCTCGGTCATTCCCAATAGTCTGCAGGCGTCCGCGTTGCTGAGGCCGTCGCGCATGAGCTGCCAGTATTTGTCGTTTCGTCCTTTGAGTCGCAGCTGGTTGGCGGTCGGGGTTCCGCGCACCCGGTTGACGTACCGTGTCGATGAGCGCGTGGCTTTGTGCTGCGCTGCCCGCTCAGCCCCAGCAGTATGTCGCAGCCGGTTCACTCGGCGCTGCTCAAGGGCACGAGCTCGAGGGCCGTCGATTCTGAGTTGACTGCCGCATTTCCGGACGCTGACGCCCGATCCGCGGAGCTGATCAAATCGTTTGCCAATCCAACGGTACGCAGTCGACCGGCCGACACCGACAGCTTTCGCAGCGACCAGGAGGTGCTCACCGCGGTTGTAGGTGATCCAGAACGTGCTTTCAATATTGGGTTCGTGCCGGAGGTGGTGACGGTCATTGGTGCCGAGGACGTCTGCTTCCCAACCCATTAAACGGGCGGTGGTGAGGTTCAGTTCGGTCGTCGCTTGTGCGGCCGTTTTGCCTTCGCGGCGCAGCGTCAAGTACCGCCTCCGAAGCCACCGATATCCGACTTCCTTATGAACGCCGGCATCGCGGGCGGATGAACTGAGACTCCGGCCTTCTTTGATCGACGCCAGAAACCGGATCGCAGCTGGTGAGGTCACGGATAGATAAGTCATCGAACCACCTAGAAAGTAGGTGTTGCTTCGATCGATAGATTCCCGGGTGCGTCAAACGGAGCACTGCTACTAGCCGTTGGGGCAGCGACGTGGGTTTAGTCGGGGATGGGTGGGCATCCGCCGTCGGGGTGGTGGAGGGTGTGCATCCAGAGCATGGCGGTGTCCGCACGTTCGAGAGCTGCAGCTGCTATCTCGATCGCGACCCGAGAGTCATGCCAGTCGGTGTTCCAGCAGTCTTCGGCCATCACGATCCGGCCCGCGTCGCCGAGCCGACGCAGCCGCCGCAGCGACGCGCGGATGTCCTCACGGATCGCGTCCGCGCTCACGGGCTCGGTCATGCCTTCACCTTCGATGCGACCGGTCCCGCCTCAGCCTGAAGATGAGCGTCTTCACCCAGGGCAGGTAGCTCATCTGTGGCTGTGGCTTGCTCGTACCTATAGAAGGTAGCTCTGGACCAGCCGACGAGCCGGGCAGCGTCAGCGGCGGTCTTGCCGCCCTTCCGAGCGCCACGCACGATCTCGAGCTTCTCGGCGATCACCTTCGGGTCACTGGCCGGTCTGCCGAACCTGGTACCGGCCGCCTGGGCGACAGCGATGCCGGCGTTGACGCGTTCGATGATGAGTTCTCGTTCGTACTCGGCCAGGGTGCCGAGCATTCCGAGCATCATCCGGCCGGTCTTCGTCGACGGGTCGATACCGTCCGACACGGACTGCACGTTAATCCCGGCCTGTTGCAGCGACTTCACCGTGTTCAAAACATCGATCAGTGACCGGCCTAGCCTGTCGATTCGCCAGACGACGACCGTGTCGCCCTCGACGGCATGATCCAGTAGTCGGCTCATCGCTGGCCTGGTCGCAGCGACCTTCGTTCCTGACATGACGTCGGAGAAGATATCGCGCTGCTGGACACCGATCTTTATGAGCGCATCGATCTGCAACTTTGCATCCTGCGCCGCGGTGCTGACGCGCGTGTACCCCAATAGCCTCATAGCGCCCATCTTGCCTCGAGAAGTCCCAAAAACTGGATTGAGACACGCCATGCTATGAGATGAGTTTCCAAGACAGGAGACAACCGCGAAATTCCGCGGATCAAGGAGGCCGTTTCTTGGGGGAGTGGGGTGCCTCAAAAACCTTTAGCTATTCGAGGCATCCCACTGCGACCAACGCTTCTACGCCTGTACCTGCCACGGTGAGCGATCCACGCTGCCAGCGCACATACCCTGATCGCGCTAGGGCCTTCGCATTCAATGGGGC
>NZ_NBXA01000052.1 GCF_003399625.1 Subtercola boreus
ACAGGGCCTTTCTCGAGCTGGTGTGTGGTCGAAGACCATCAGCATCGAGGGAGGCCCGCTTCTATGCGCGGAAGCGACCCGGGGTGGGGAATTTCAGTGAGCAGAACTGGGGAATTTCAGTGAGCGCTGTCATCAAGGTGATCTTCTTGTTAGCAGGTGAGAGGGTGGTGCCGGCTTCCGCACATGTATTGGCTGACTTCGAAGCGTCGGCAGCAGGTCTTCTCGCTACCCTTGTCGAATGAATGAGGGTCAGAAAGTACCGCGCGAACATGCGCGAGCTCAACTGCGATGGCTCACGCCAGCGGAAGGCGGCCGCAAGAGCGGTTTGCCAAACGGTGATGGGTTCCGTACCCCAGTTTGGATCGGAGGCGGGGAACCAGATTTGCAGGCCGGTGCGCCTACGTCCGATGGAGCGCTTCTCACGGCACTGCTGCGACCAGTGAAAGACTGGAGTGCGGTGAAGGTGAATTTCTTGGTCCTGGAATTGGCAGAGCCCTTTCTCGCTGTGGGGCAGCCCCTGAGGGTTTTTCAGGGACCTCAACTCGTGGCGGTGGGGAAGCTTGTCGCTCTGATTTAGACACCTTGGTCGACTGTCCCCGACGCCGACGTCTTCCGGGATGAGTAGAGTTTGCTTAGTTCGGGTACTGAGACGTGCATCAACTAGCTAGGATTCTCTCAGAAGTACGGGGGAGCTATGACACCTTTGATGTGGGTACTCCTGATCGTCGGTGTCGTCCTGCTTATCGGGGTTGGGGTCTGGGGAATTCGTCACCCGAGAAGAAAGAATGAACCATTCGGCCGTACGCGGCGGCTAGTGATTGCCCTGGGTCTAATCGGTGTGGTGCTGGCGGTTACAAACCTGATCCTTTCATTGCTTCACTGAAGCAGTTTCCAATTCAATGGTGGCGTGTTTGGACAGCGCCGGTAGTGGGCCTCCGGCCGGGGTGGCTCGAGTCGTCGGGGCAGGGGACGAGCTCGCCGTTTCAGCCCGGGACCTCGGCAGGGACCGCCTCTTCCATTGGTTCACGTTTTACGGTCATCGGAAGCATCAAGTCGGGTGTTCCGTCCCGGTACGCTCTTGAGATGAATCGTGGTTCACAGGAAGAGCCTCGGCATTGGTTCAAGTACCACCCTCGGAGGCATCCGTCCGAGGGTCGGCTGAAGCTTGATGCGGCTCATACCGGTCTTGCTGCGTTTATAGCTACTGCCGAAGCGTTCTTCAGCGAGGAGCCGCCTCACGTGAGGTCGACACACCTGCAAACGAAGAACCATGAGATCGATGCAGATCCGCTTCCGCGCGAGTGGGCGCCCGCGCTGAGTCACATTGTGCAAGATCTGCGTTCTTCTTTGGATTACATCGCTCACGAGCTCGTGTTAAAGAATGATCCGACCGCTGACGCGTCTAAGACCCAGTATCCAGTCGCGACTACGTCCGGGAAGTGGAAGGAACAGTTGCGCCATATCCGTGGGGCCAGCGGCCACGCTACGGAGTTCATCCGGTCACTTCAACCATTTGTTCTATTGCCCGAGGATGCTGAGAGGGACCCGCTGGCAGCTCTGAATGCACTCGCGATTATCGACAGGCATCGCATTCCCCTGCTGACGCTGGCTGCGGGCGCCGGTGTGGAGGTCAGGTTTGACGTGACGAAACTTAGGGGGAACGTGTCGTTGAATAATGACTGGGGTCACAGGTTCATGACGGAGGGCTACCGCTGCGAACCGGGCCAGGGGTGGTCTACGTCGGATGAGCGTGGGGTTGTGACGGAGCAAGAGTCGTACGAACAACTCTCCTTCCGGATCGCGTTCAATGAACGAACCAGTTTATACGAGGGGTGGGATGTTATCGAGACTCTCTGGGGAATCGGAAATTACATTCAGACGGAGATTTTCCCACCGCTCGAGGAGGTTCTAGGCGCGGACTAAGCCCGGTCGGGAGTGCTGCGAAGTACGCTTGTCGGCATGAGATCAACTCTGCCTTGGTGGTTGGCACTAGTGGGCACGGGCTGTGGAGTTTTGGCTATCGCTTTCGTCGCAGTGCGCTTTCTAACCGGGGACGCAGAACCCGCTCTGATGGTGGGTCTCATTATGGGGCTGGTTCTTCTTATCAACGGAGCATTTCTCATGAGGAAATTAAAGCGGAGGTAGCCGATACTCGCAGCCGGGTGGGCAGCCCTGGGCGCCCGAATTATCGGCTACGCCATGTCATTCGGGACGGCTACCGGGACTTTGAGAGGACGATGCTCTAGATCGCACGCGGCGGCTGCGCGGCGGACTGACGCTAATCCGGCTGAAATGTTGTGGGGTTGCAAACGCGCAAGATTGCAAAGTCCAGGGCGGTGCTAGCTGCAGAGTAGTGAAGGCTTAGGCTCAAGGGAAGTTGCAAGGGAGTGTTCGTGGCTAAGAAGCAAAGCGGCCTGGAAGTCCTATTGCTAGTTGTCGCGGTAGCGGCAACCGTCATTGTCGTCGCAGGGTCAGTGATGGCGGTCTCTGGTGCAGCGAGCTGGTTCACCCCGATTGGTTCTGCATTCACAGCAACGGGTGCGATTCTCGGACTGATCGCCGCTAGACGCGCACGTCGGAAAGCCAACCGCGAACAGGATGACACTTCGAGGCGAGGCTAGAACCGCCAATCGAACACTGTCCTTTGCCACCCCGAATTTGGCGCGTGATCTAACGAGCCGCGATCACTCAGGAGGCGGATCCGACATAGAACCTTGCGCCGGAGGCTGATTGAAGGCGCTCGATGCTGTCTCAGGCCAAGAGCGTCCAGCGGAACAGATGGAGCGCAGCTCTGCGGTGGAATACCTTGGGTATTCCTGCACAGTTCTATTGATTACATTTACAGTCGGTGTGTACGAGGCAGGCGCCATTGCGCGGAGGTAGACGAGAAGACAGGGGAAGGCAGCATGGCGGGGAGGCAAGGCGAGAATTCGCTGCTGCGGAGTTTGAGCAATCGCTTTTGGGGGGTGGTTTTATGCTCTTTTTCACATTCGTTGCGGGGATCTTTACGTTCCCGCCGGATCAGCGCGGTGGTGCTTGCTTGCTTCTGATAGCCCCTGCGGCGGTGATGAGTATTTGGGTCCTGGTTGTGAACTCTGGAAGAAGAGCCGCAACGCGCGTTCATCAGTTTGCAGCTAACAAGAGAGGCAACGACCAGGTCGACGAGGCGGAAGATCGGCTTTGAGCGGACGGTAAGCGGGGCGATCTACTCAACGAGCAGCGGGTGTCACTTTACGGGCAGGTTACAGTGAGCTGTTTGTGGTTTTCACGCTCTCGATTGATGTCAAGACTCGTCGGCGCCGGCGTGCTTCGGTAAGGGCGATTACAGTAACGGTCAAGATGACGATCATCTGCAAGATAAACCGGGCGAGGGACCAGCCCTCGAAAACGCGGACTGTTGCCCCGGCCAGCCCGACAAGACTGAGGCCCAAACCGACGAAGGTCAAGATCGCGGCGCGGTTTGATCGTCGCTGCCAGAGAAGCATGGCCCGGACGAGCGGCGCGGTGGATGGAGTCGTTGCTTCGCGGCCCCGTATCTGTCGACGGATGGAGATACGGAGTTTCTTGCGCAGCACTCCGAGCGGGCGTTCGGGGTCCTGAACAGCGAGAGGGAGCAACGTGTGTCGTCGGCGTGCTCGGATCCAGCTGGCTGTCGAAACGATGGTTCCGGCTGCTGTGAGAAGAAACCAAAAAATGCTGGCTGAATCTTGGCTGATGATGGCGACGTTCAGGGCAAAAAGGACCGACAGCCCAACCCACGCTGCCTGAAGCGATGGACCAATGACGGTGGCGCCGTTTTGGGCTAGATGTTCAGCGCGGCGCTGCGCGATCATGAGATCGTCGGCAGACATCAGCTCGTCGAATGGCACAAGCCGAGTCAATCACGAACGTGCTCAGAACTGCATCCCGGGGCCGCGTGTTCGAGCCGCGTCCCGTATGAGCCGTCCGGTGAACAATTTGAGTCAGGTGCGTTATCTGAAACAGAGAAAACAGGTATTAGACCGGTGGTGCATGGTCGAGCCGGCCCTCGTTTCTCCGGAAGAGGAAGTCAATCGTCCTTGTTCATCGCTGCGAGCTCGTACCTATATAGGGTCGCGCGTGACCAGCCGACCAGTTGAGCTGCTTCAGCCGCAGTCTTGCCTGCCTTCCGCGTGGTCCGAACGATCGTGAGTTTTTCGGCGATGATGCGTGGATCGCTCGGGGGCCGGCCGAACTTGGTGCCGGCTGCCTGGGCGACGGCGATGCCGGCATTGACGCGTTCGACGATGAGTTCTCGTTCGTACTCGGCCAGGGTAGCGAGCATGCCGAGCATCATCCGCCCGGTCTTGGTCGAGGGATCGATGCCGTCCGAGATCGACTGCACGTTGATGCCGGCCTGCTGCATCGACTTCACCGTGTTCAGAACATCGATCAAAGATCGGCCCAGCCGGTCGATCCGCCAGACCACGA
Source organism: Subtercola boreus (assembly GCF_003399625.1). GTDB lineage: Bacteria > Actinomycetota > Actinomycetes > Actinomycetales > Microbacteriaceae > Subtercola > Subtercola boreus_C. The sequence goes on from NZ_NBXA01000052.1 coordinate 4,450, forward strand.
CCGTATCGCCCGCTACAGAATGCTCGAGGAGTCGACCCATTGCGGGTCTGCTCGCGGCGACCCTTGTCCCCGAGGTGACGTCGGAGAAAATATCGCGCTGCTGCACACCAACCTTCATGAGTGCGTCGACCTGCAGCTGCGCATCCTGCGATCGGGTACTTACCCTCGTGTACCCCAATAGCCTCATGTCGCCATCTTGCCTCAAGAACTCCTAGGAACCGGAATGAGACAGGCGCGCCCACGAGATGAGTTTTCGAGACAAGCCGAAACCGCAGGATCTCGCGGAAGTCGCAGGCCAGCATCTGGGGGAGTGAGGTGCCTCAGAAACCTTTAGCTATTCGAGGCATCCCACTGCGACCAACGCTTCTACGCCTGTACCTGCCACGGTGAGCGATCCACGCTGCCAGCGCACATACCCTGATCGCGCTAGGGCCTTCGCATTCAATGGGGC
>NZ_NBXA01000053.1 GCF_003399625.1 Subtercola boreus
AGGACACGCTGGACAGTGCGGTGGAAACCCGCGCTGAACGCGTTCGCGATCACCTTCGCCGACCGCTGGCCGGCAGCAGAAACCTACTAACCAAAAATGCCGGAAACACCGAAAACGTTACAGACCCGGTTGTGCTGACACGGCCTGTTTCTCGCAGCTATGTGTCGCAACCTCCGTCTAGAATTGGTGTAGCGAAGTACGGTTGTGGGACAGGTGGGGGAGTGGTTATGGGCAGGTTGATTGGGTATGCGCGGGTGTCGACGAAGAACCAGGACACCGACCGTCAAGAGCAAGATCTTTTGGCTGCGGGGGTGCGCCGGGATGATTTGTATGTGGATCATGGGGTGAGTGGGGCCAGGGCGAGCCGGCCGGAGTTTGATCGGGCGTTGTTGGCGTTGCATGACGGTGACACTCTGGTTGTGACGACGCTTGACCGGTTGGGCCGGTCAACACAGAACATGCTGGCGTTGCCGGACATGCTTCGGGGGAGAGGCGCGGGTCTTCGGGTGCTGAACTTGGGGGGTGGGAATGTGGACACGGGGACCCCGATGGGGTCGATGGTGTTCACGGTGATGGCGGCTCTTGCGCAGATGGAGCTCGACATCAAGCGGGAACGCATCACGGACAGCGTGACAAAACGCCGCGCAGCAGGGAAGGACCTCGGTGGGAGGCGTCAGCAGTTCACAGATAGTCAGATCGCGAACGCACGCCGTCTGATTGATGCGGGGGAGCCGGCAGCTCAGGTCGCTAGGGATCTGGGCATGTCACGGGCGACGTTGTACCGGCGGATTGGGTCGTTGACTTAGTAGACACTGAGGGTGCCGGGGAGTTGTCGACGCGATTGTTGAAGCTTGCTTAAGCACCTTTCGATGATGTTGCGCCCCCGGTGGTAGGAGCGCTGGACAGGATCTCGACGGCCGGCCCCGATAGGAGACTGACAGCCCGATTGATGGTGCCGTTCGTTTCGTCGCTGGTGGTGACTCTGCCGCGGAGGTCGTCCGGGATTCCTATTGTCGTTTTGTGTGCGTGGTGGTGTCTGGGAGGGCGAGGCGGAGCGTGTGGTTGATGGTTCGGGTGTCGTAGGTGGCGGGGTCGAATGGGTGCCGGGGGTTGTTGTGCGCGCTGGTGACCCATTCGGTGAGGTCGTGGTGTTCATGGTCGGTGGGGTCGCTGAGGACGTCGAGGATGTGGTCGTAACCATCGATGCCGCCGCTGTCTTCAAGAGGGCAACGCCGCTCACCCCGGATCACCGTGACGGTGGGGTCATCGGGTTTCATCGGGAGGGCTTCGATGAAATCCAGGCGGTGCAGCCAGTTGTCGCCGAGGTCGTACATATAGAACAGGGGCGCTTGTTCGGTGAGCACATCGCGGAGGGCGAAGTCTTCCTCAGCGAGGTAGACGCCGTCATCGTCGTCTTCGCGGAGGAACGGGGACGCCCATCGTCTTGGCCGCATCGGGGTGATGGTGCCGTTCACGTTCGGGTCGTAATCGAGGAATTCGTGCAGGTGAGTGTTCTCCCAGCCCATCACGGTCTGGAGTGCATCGTGGACGTGGGGCAGGCGAAGGTCCGCATTGATTTCGAAAAGCCGCCAGATCTCCGGATCGCTGTCGATGAGATGAACCCTGACTCGGAAAAGAGCCGGACCGGTTTGTTTCACTCCTGCCGTCATCCCCAGATTCTCCCACGGCGGCAGCCAAGGGCGGTGGGTGCGTATCCAGGATGTCCGTGCCGAGGAATCGGCCTCGAGCTTTTTCACGCCCCGTCCGTACGCACCGTGTTGGATAGGCTTGGTCAATGGTTGAGCACATCGAAGACTGTGACGTCTATGCTGCATCGTCGTACAAGGTCGCTATTTCCCATGGTCATCGGATGATGCAAAAGGTCAATCTGAAGGCACGGATCGACACGGAAACCGGTGAGGTCACGTTCTACGTGCCGCTGGACATGATCGACACACTCCGCGACTAATCCCCGATCCCAGCAAACAGACAGAATCGGGTACCGATTCAGGCCCCTCAAGTCGGACCCTCAATGAGAGTGAAACTTGGCGCGGAACTGGAAGCGTGGGTGTCCGCCCCACTAGGTTCGCAGGAGACCGTTCGGTCTGAGAGCTGCTGGGAGAGGTTGCCATGAAAGCGGAGTGGGATGAGTCGTTCTTCGAACGCGTTCAGGTTGACGCCGCGGTGTACTGGGTCTGCTTCTGGACGCATGTTGTGAACTCGAGCGAGCGACACGACCCCACGAGAATCGACGGCGCCGACTCGGTTGAAGAGGTGCTGGCGTGGATAGACGCGAACGTGGGAACACGCAGCTACGAACTGTTTGTCGAGGTGGCCGACCGCGTACAGACGGTGGATCACGGCAGGGTTGACGCAAAAAAGCTCGTGCGCTTAGCGAGAGACATTCGTCCGTCCTGAAACCTGGGAAGCCGACCAGGCCCTTTAAACAGACAGGGTAGCGGCCCGAAGACCGGACCCCCTCCGGAACTCTTACTCGGACGTCGACGGGTATGCCGCTGCAGGTATCCTCGCGGTGTAGAGACTGTGACCGGAAGTGTCGTTTGGTGGAACGACGACGAGGGATGGGGTGCCCTGAGTTCGGACGCAGTGCCTTCGGAGGTGTTCGCGCATTTCTCCGAAGTTCAGATGGAGGGATATCGGGTTCTTCGATCTGGCCAAGACGTCGTGTTTGAGGTCGAGCACTTTCCAGCTGGTGTGGATGGCTATGTTTACCGTGCTTGGAAAATACGCGTTCCTGCTTCCTGATGGCCGGGCACGTCTAACTTCGCCCAAGACGGACGTTCAGCGGAACCTCTTTGGGCTCACGCTAACCGAGAGGGGCAGCCTGTGGGAGAACGGCCAATTGGCGTCCTTCGACTCGCATGAGCTTTCCTGAAACTTGGCTTGGCCGAAGGGTGAGGTTTTCGGGCACGGGGAGCGGCTGGCGTGGTCTGTCGGCGCATCGCTTGGAGCTACTTTCCCAACTAGAGCATTGGGCGAGCCCCTGGTTTCCAGTTCTTGGTCAGGCCGTGGGTTTCCAGGACGATGCTGAGCCGGCCAAAACAGATTCGGTACGAACGGTGAGGGTCGTATCGACGTGCACGAGGTCCCCGCTTTCGATCGGCTGCCAGTTCGTTTCGTCATCCATGCGTTCACTGGCGATGACAACGCTCGGGTAGTCGAGGAGCTCGTCGGACTTGGCATGCAGATGCGACCCGCGAGCTGTGAACTTTCTCAATTCCGGTCCGACGCCGCCTGCGGGCCGCTCCAGCAGGTAGAGAGAATCTGTTGCCGGGTATCGCAATGCCCACAGGTCGGTGGGAGTGGTGAGCACGAAGTTGAGCGAGGTGATCGGAACGTTGTCATCAAGCCAGCTGACGGCCGCGACGATGCCGTCGCGGACGTTTCCGCCGTGCTGACGTGTCTCGGCGGTGATCAGAGCGAAGATACGCTCACTGTCGGTCTCGCCCATGACGAGCCCTGAACCGCCGCGGCTCACCAGTTGCGCGTCGAGTTCGGACATCCCGCCGATGTCTCCGTTGTGTGCAAAAAGCCGATCGTGCTGCAGGAAGGGGTGCGTGTTCGCCATTGTCTTGCCGCCCTTAGTGGAGTGCCTGACGTGAGCCACGAAGGTTGTGCCGCGCAGCCGGTGGGCTTCCTTCGTGAAGGAGGGGGTGTCCCAGGCCGGCAGGGGCCGCTTTTGCACGTTTGGTGAACCGTCCTCCCCGAAGGTTCCGATGCCGAAGCCGTCGGTGTTCGTCGTGCTCTGTGCGATGAGGCTGTCTGCCGCTTCGACCAGCCAGAACTCGGCTGTCGCGACCATGCGACCGGTGTGTAGCCCGAACAACCGGCACATGTGACCGCCTTTCAAACGTTCCCGTCAGACTACGCGCGACATGTTGCTGCAGCTGCAGAGGGAGCTGGCCCGCCCACTGTCCCGGGGGAAGGGCGGAGCCGTGCGATAAGCCGCGCGACTCGCACGGATAGAACAGTGAAGCTCGGCGAGAACGTCCTCTGCGTCGTGGGGTCGGCCCGTTCTTCGCGCAGCCCGGCATTGTGGGACCTTTGGCACTGGGCGGCGCGTACGGGGAGGGGCTGAATGGTGTGGGAGGGTCGGCCGATCGCCCGAGGGCCTCCCACTACTCGAAGGACGACATCGCATGAGCACTCCGCAGGACGCCACGCCGGACACGGCGATCTCCACCGTCGCAGACCACGCCCACCACTCCATCGACCGCATCGCCGGAGTCACCAGGACCGCTGAGAACGATGTCCGGGCTTCCATGCGCGACGGCGTGAGGGCGGCAAAAGACGTCAAGGCGAGGGCAACGGCAGGAGCTGCTGACGGCCGATCGCAGGCGAGATCGACGGTTGCGACGTTCAACGACCGCGCGTCCGCACACCCCGGGTTCCTGTTCGCCGCCGGAGCAGGGCTCGCACTCGGCGCCGTTCTCGTTCGCGCTGCCATCCGCCGCCTCTAGGTTCTATACGACGTAGGAGACGCAGCTATGAACACGACGATCGCCTCACGCGCACACCCTTCCTCCTTAGCGATCGGCGATTCGGCACCCACAGTATGGCCATCCGGCCGTGTCGTCGTGGGAGTCGACGGATCGGCAGCATCAGTGTCTGCTCTTCGCCGAGGGATTGTGATTGCGCGCGCACTCCAAGTACCTCTGCAAGCAATCATCGTCTGGCGTTTCCCGACGGGCGTGTTGGAAGTCTTCCCGTCCGACTATTCACCGGAACAGGATGCCGTCGACCAGTTGACGGCCGTGACGTCCGCAGTCTTCGAAGGCTCCCCTCCCGATGACCTGATCCAGACGGCCATCGAAGGGTATCCCGCCGAAGTGCTCATCGAGATCAGCAGTGACGCCGCAATGCTGATCGTGGGAAGCCGCGGCAGAGGAGAAGTCGCTTCGCTCATCCTCGGATCGGTCAGCGCGGAGTGCGCCGAGAAAGCCCACTGTCCCGTTCTCGTCATGCACGGGACGTCAGCTGCAGAATCAGCCCAGAACCTGCTCGATGTAAGCACCAGCGATGCGACCGCCACCGCGTCGACTGCTGGTCATTAACCGACCGCAGGTGTCTTCGCCATCATCGATCACGCCCGAGCACAGTCAGGAACCCACCATGCCTAGAAACCCGAACGAAGACCTTGCAGAGCTTGTGAACACCGGCGGCTCGTTCTCGAGAGTGTTGGCCGGGTTCCCCGTCGACCTGGTCGAAGCGGCCCGCCCCGGGCCTCGGGCCAGGTCCATCACCCGGGCACTGGAAGCTGCCGGATCACCAGCATCAGACGTCACCCTGATCGAAGGCATCCTGGCCGAACACGCGGAGGACCGCGAGCAGGTCCCCCGTTTCCTCCTCGTGCGCGACGGGAAGCTGGTCATCGATGAATTCCTTTTCGGCAATGATATGCACTCAGACGAGGCGGGTTACGACCGTCTACCCAACCTGATTCCGCTGATCGTGCAACGCCAGTCGATGGTGCCGTACGTTGTGCTCGAGGCCTCTGCTGGGGGTGGCCGCATCCGCACCTTCCTCTCCGGACGAGAGCACTCCGACAGTGATGAGCGCATGATCGGTGAAGCGGAGCATCTGCACGAGGCAAAAGGCGGGGGGCTCTCACACCGACCTCACGCACACCACACCGAAGAGATCTGGAAACGCAACGCGTCAGAGCTCGCCCAGGCGGTCAACGAGCTCATTGTACGGAACCGCGTGCACCTCCTGGTCGTGACAGGCGACCCACACGTCGTCGACCTCGTCGCGGCCGCGCTCACAGCGCCGGCCAAGGCGATACTCGTAACCCTCGGCTCCGATACCCTCGCCGCTGGGGCATCGGATGAACAACTCGACGAACTCGTTTCGACAAGCCTGGCCCGTCTCCGTCGCACGCACCAGGAGGACGTGATCAGCCGGGCCGCAATGCAGGAAGGCGTCGACAATTCAGGAACGGATCATCGCCTGCAGCCCCTCGTGCATGCTCTGCAGCAGGCCACCGTCGACACGCTTCTCCTTGACCTTGAGGCGCTTGGGACTCACACACTCCTGGCTCTGGACGGCCCACCCTGGATCGCCGCCGTGCCTTCAGAGACGTTCGGAACGGCGATTGTAGAGTCTGCTCCGGCGGCGGAGGCGCTCACTCGCGCCGCGATCGCGACCGGCGCCGAGGTCACTGTCGTTGAACACGGCACACTCCCGGATCACGCCGCGGCAGCACTGATCCGCGGATGAGAACAGCGCGGCTCATCTGAATCGCACATCACTCGGCACGAAGTTGAGTGCGGCTAACAAGCCAGAGGCGTCGCCGATCATCGATATACCGATCACCAGGAGGGTGAGTTCACAGTGACTAACGCTCTTGTCGGGCAACCGGCCGCTCACAAGGAGGGCGGGTCGCCCTTTGCGCCCCTTCGGATCCCGCTCTTCCGGGCTCTCTGGATTGCCGTCGTCGTCGCAGATATCGGCGGCTGGATGCAGACAGTCGGCGCCCAGTGGTTGCTCGTAGGTCAACCCAACGCGACCGTACTCGTCGCGTTGGTCTCCACTGCAGCCGCAGTTCCGTTCCTCATCCTAGGAATACCCGCCGGGGTGCTCGGTGAGTTCCTCAACCGACGCCGGATCTTGATCGCTGTCCAAGGCTTCCAAGTGGTCGTCGGATCTGCTCTGGCCGTCCTGACCGTAATCGGGGAGATGTCGCCCGCTTTGCTGCTCACGCTCACGTTCCTGCTCGGCGCCGGCGATGTCCTTCAGCTGCCCGCATATCAGGCTCTCGTTCAGGAGATCGTTCCCCGTACCCAGCTGACACGTTCAACATCGCTGAGCGCAATCGGGATAAACATATCGAGGGCCGTAGGACCAGCCCTCGCAGGGCTTGCGATCAGTACGGTGGGAATAGGCTTCGTCTTCGCGCTGAACGTCGCGACGAGCATGTTCTTCCTGATCACTGTCCTGCGGTGGCGCGGATACGCACCGCCCACCCCTCATGTCGAACCGTTCATCGATGCCGCGCGAGCCGGCCTCCGCTATGTTCTCTACTCCGGTGTCGTGCGCAATCTCTTTCTCAGGCTTTCGTTGTTCATCATTCCGGCGAACGCGCTCTGGGCCCTCCTTCCCTTCATCGCGAGCTCACGGCTCCACCTCGGCTCTGACGGGTACGGCTTCCTGCTCGCCGCACTCGGGCTCGGCTCGGTTTCGGGTGCTCTTCTTCTGCCACTCACCCGCACCCGATTCAGTCTCAACAGCACCACCGCTGCAGGGGCCGCACTTTTCGGAGCCGGGACAATTGCCGCGACCCTCTCCGCTTCGCTTCCCCTCACACTGGTGGTGTTGTTCGTAACCGGTGTGGCCTGGATCGACGTGGTGGCCTCTTTCAGCGCAGCGGTTCAGATTTTCTTACCAACCTGGGTGCGTTCCCGCGGGCTATCGGTTTACCAGATCATCTTCTTCGGCGGGGCTGCGCTCGGTTCCGCATTAGCCGGCGTCGTTGCCGAGGCACTCGGAATCACCCTGGTGAATGTGGTCGCCGGAATACTGCTCCTGGTCCTTGCTTCTATCCAGTTCCTTCGCCCGCTTCCGAGGTTCGAAAACATCGACCAGTCGACCGCGATCATCCCAACCATCGATCAGGTCATCGTCGACTCCGAACTCGATTTCACCGACGATGCCACCACGCTGGTCATTTCGAGGTGGGACGTCGCGCCCGAGCAGCACGCCTTGTTCATCGATCACATGCGGGCCGTCGAGGCCAGCAGGCGACGCACCGGGGCGCGTCATTGGGAACTGTACGTCGACAAAGATCACAGGGACAGCTTCGTCGAAATCTTCGATATCGGATCATGGAGAGAACATCTCGAGCAAGACCGCAGCCGGCTCACTGAATACGACCACCAACTCCTCTCCGCCGCCGCTGAGTTGGCGTCCGGTCCACCCGAACTCACCCAACTCATCTCCACCGATCGCTGACATGCATCAGCGATCCTGGCGAAACGTGGACCTCAGGATTGTGAGGTCAGTCGACGAACCGAGGCGGGCCGCTAGCATCGCCTCATGAGCAGACCGTCAGTTCGAGGCACGAACGCCGACACGGGGGAGCGCGTGCTGATTCTTTCGGCCGGAGTGGGTGCTGGGCACAATAGCGCTGCCGCGGCGTTGCAGCAGGCGTGCATCGGCCGTACCGACATCGTCGAGGTGCAGGTCATCGATGTTCTGCACCTGAGCAGCGCGCTCTACCGGGATGTGCTGGGCAAGGGGTACTTCGTTCTCGTCGAGGAGGTGCCATGGCTGGTCGAGTGGGGCTACGACGCCAGCGACCCTCCTTTTCGGCGACGCGGACCGATCGACCCCTGGACACGCGCGAACGCCCATCCTGTAGTTGATGCGATCAAGAGGTTCCGGCCGACGGCGATCATCTGCACGCACTTCCTGCCGGCCCAGCTGGTGGCCACGCTGGTGATCCGTGGTGTGATCCATGCCAAGACCGCCGTCGTGACGACGGACTACGACTTCCAGGGACTCTGGCTGACCGGTGCGTTCCATGCTCTTTTCGTGGCGCGCGAAGAGGGAAGGGTGGAGGTGACAGCGCTCGGCTTACCGCAGGACCGTGTCGTGGCCTCCGGGATACCCATTGCCGAACAGCCTGCCTTCGAGCGAACGAGCGAAACCTCAGAGCTTCCGAAGCTGCTGATATCCGCGGGGGCGACCGGTGGCGACTACGCCGTCGCGGTCGTGCGGCAGACGCTGCACATGCGCTCCCCGTTCACGGCCACGGTCGTGTGCGGGCGAAACGACGCCCTGAGGGGGCGGATCGAGGAATTGGTTGCTCCGGTCGGTGACCGTTACCGCGTGCTCGGCCTCACCGCGGAGATGCCGCGGTTGCTGCGCGAGTCGGATCTGTTCGTCGGCAAACCGGGTGGGCTGTCGGCATCGGAGTGCATGGCTGCTGGTCTGCCCATGGTGTTGGTGAACCCCATCCCGGGCCAGGAAGTTCGAAACGGCGACTACCTGATGGAACAGGGCGCAGCGGTGCGCTGCAATACGGCTGCCACGGTCGGGTGGAAGATCGACGAGGTGCTGCAGAATCCGGAGCGCCTGCTGCGAATGCAGGCCGCAGCTCGAAGAACCGGCCGGCCGCACGCCGCGGCTGTCGTGCTGAGCAGTCTCATCGATGGCCCGTCGCGGCCGCTGGTCGTGACCCGTGCAGCACAGAAGACCATCTTCGACGCGAGCGAGAAACACCTCGTTGCGAGCGATCTGACAGGGAGCGGCAGACTCGCGCGGCTGGTCGACGCCTCAGAGGGCAGTACGGTCGCCGTTCTGCGAGCCGACGAGCTCGGCGATCTCGAGACACAGTACGGTGCCTCGGGTGCTGGTCTGACGCTGCGCCGCGAAGGTTCGCCTCTGTCGTTCCGCTGGGATGCACGGCGGGTGATCCGGGCCGTTCTCCGAAACGATGATGCTCTACACGTGCGAGTCGAAGGCATCTGAGTCTGGTCGCAGCGGGCGCGCGCCCTCCCAGCTGGCTGGGCTCTGCTGGGCGGCGAGCACGGCCCAGTGTCCGGCGCGGGGTGTCCAACGGCGGGTGACCGGATCGCGTTGCATCGTGGGCCCCGCATCCAGCGTCACCCGTACCGAGGTCTCCTCGCCAGCCTGCAGTCGTACCTTCTGGAAGCCCAGAAGCTGGGACGTCGGCCTGCGAAGAGAGAGGTCTGCGGCATAGACCTGAATGACGGTCGAGCCCTCACGAGAACCTGTGTTCGTCACACGCACAGCTGCGCTGCCTCCCGAGCTGCTGATGCTGTGGCTGAGCAGACGGTGTTCGAAGGTGGTGTACCCGAGTCCGAAACCGAACGGGAACGCGGGCGGGTGCCCTTCAGAGTCGAGCCTCCGCTGACCCCATGAGTCGTCGTACACGACCGACTTCGCCGATCGGTCGAAGGGTGGCAGATGAGAGGCATCCGTGGGGAGGAGGAAGGGCAGCCGCCCGCCAGGCTCCGCGCTTCCGCACAGCACGTCCGCGAGGGCGCGGCCACCTTCCATTCCGCCGTACCACGCGACGAGGAGCGCAGGAACGCGGTTTCGCCACGATTCTGTGAGGATCGCGCTACCGCCGACCATCACGACGATGATGCGAGGGTTCGCTGCGGCGACCACGGTGATGAGGCGCACATCCGACGGTCGCAGCTCGAGTGAGGCACGATCGCCGCCACGGACGAACCGCGACACAAGGTGCGCCACACCTGTCACCAACGCGCGGAGGGCGCCCGCCGCGAAGACTCCGCCGAGCACACCGACATCGACGCCACCTGTTACGATCGACTCGCCCTCATCGTGCTGGTCGAGTCCCACGACGACGATGACCGTCTCTGCAGTAGCGGCCGCCTTGATGGCCGCGCGCTCGTTGTCACCGGAGGTGAGAGTGATCCGCACTCCGGGAAGCGCCTCACGCAGCCCCTTCAGCGGCGAGACCGTCGACGGCGGGCGAACGCGGGACGAACCGTTATCGCCGAGATTCGCCCTGTCAGCGAGCCGACCGATCATCGCAATGTGTCTGGTCTCAGCTGGCAACGGCAGCAGTGGCGCGGCCCCGATGGTGTCGTTCTTCAGCATCACGATCGATTCCTGGGCGACCTTCCGGGCGAGCGCCCGGTGAGAGCCGGAGGCGATCACGGCGGCACCCGGCTCGGCCGATTCGCGGGTCGCCGCATGCAACACGGTGGTGCGGAGGATCTGGGCCGCGGACTGCAGCACCGTCGCGCGGCCCAGGACACCGTCCCGGAGTGCCAGCGGCAGAGCACGGGCACGAAGCAGCCGCAACGGCATCTCCACATCCATCCCCGCCTGCAGACTCGTCACCGGATCATGGGTACCGAACACCCAATCGCTCGTCACAAATCCCCGGAAGCCCCACTCATCGCGCAGCACATCGGTGAGCAACGCCCGGTTGATATCCATGTACTCGCCCCGCACCCGGTTGTAGGCACTCATCACAGAGTCGGCACCCGCGTCGATGACGGCCTTGAAATGCGGCAGGTACACCTCATGCAGGGCAGCCTCGTCAACTGCAACATCGACCTCGAAGCGTTCGTTCTCCATCGAATTGAGCGCGAAATGCTTCACGCACGCCATCACGTTCACACGAACGCCTCGCGTCAAAGCCGACCCCATCCGGCCGGTGAGAACCGGGTCTTCCCCGTAACACTCCTGCGCCCGGCCCCACGCGGGGTGCCTGAGGAGGTTCACGCAGACCGAAGCGGAATAGTTCGCGCCCCTCGCCCTCGTCTCCAGGCCGATCGCGAGACCGACCCGCTCCTCAAGGAGAGGATCCCACGTCGCAGCTCGCGCCATCGTCACAGGGAAGGCGGTGCAGGAGCCGATGACGACACCGCGAGCACCGTCACTGAACCGTATGCCGGGAATGCCGAGCCGGGACACCGCCCCGGCCACGAACGGCCGCCGGCCGTGCAACAGGGGGATGAGCGCCAGCAGGCGCCGGGGAGAATCACCGTCGAGCAGCCCGAGTATCTCAGCGACCGTCATCCGGTCGATCAGCCGGGCTGCTGCCTCATCCGCGTTGAGCTCGCCCACCCGCACCGCCCGCACGGCGTCACCGTAGGCGCCGCTCTCGCACATCCACGTACCCCTCTACGAAAATGGTGTCGGTGGTGGGCTGGCGATCGCGGCAGAGAAGTGTGCTGTCACGGGGCGGGCGCTGGCCCGTCGGAGGGGGAGGCGTCGGGAATGGGTAGCAGACCCTGTTCTTCGAGGGAAGTGTTGACGATCTGTTCCTCGAGAATGTCTTCAGCAGTTTCGATGCGATCGCTTTCGGATCCGTCGTCTCGGGTAGGAGGTTTCATTGTGGAGATCCTGTCTTATGTGTTTCGCGGTGGTGACCTGCAGAGGCCGTAACGAGGGATGCTTCGGCTGACGCCAGCTGTGGGATCGCTTTGGCTTCGGTAGCCGAACCGGTCGGTTCGAGGGAGATTGTCAGTGCACATCTCGTTTCGTTCGGGAAAGCTGTGCAGAACTTTTCTGTTGATTACGTCGCAACTCTGACCGAAGAATCGTTCGTGCTGCAGTGCCGTTGGTCCCGAACAGTCCCGGATCGGGACGCGCGTTACCAGCTATAGATGCGGGGGATGATCTGGTCGCGGCGTAATTCGTCAGGTCCGGGGAAGACGATCACGATGGGTACCCCGTCAGGTCCTGGTCCTTCGACGATGTCGAAACCGTCGATGGTCTGCGCGGTGACGTGGTCCGAAAGCTCTCGAAGGATCCCTTCACATCTGCGGAGGTCTTCGAGGGTGTCTGAGCTCCAGATGAGGTACTGAATGCCGATCGAGCCGAGTGCGTGCTCGGTGCGGTTCCCGCGGTCCCGCAGGTAGAGCTGGTAGTCGCCCGGACCGACAAGAAGCGCAGCTGAGGTGTCGCGGGTGGTGACGGATGCTTGAAGCAGCTTGGTATAGAAGTCTATGGATCGGTCGAGGTTCGTGACGAACATCACCGCCGAGGACAGACGCATCGACGGCGCTGTCTAGCGGTCGTCGTGCATGATGAGTACGGGGCAGTGCGCGTGCTCGGCGCAGGCTGTGCTGACAGAGCCGAGGAGCAGGCCGGCGAACCCGCCGTGGCCGCGGCTGCCGACGACGAGCATCTCCGCTCCGCGGCTCTCATCGATGAGGATCTCCGCCGGGTACCCCTGCCGAATCGTCTGGGTAAACCACGCCGGGGCTGACCCGTCGAAGACCTGGTCCACGGCGTCGGCCATGATCTGCTCGGCGTCGGCCCGGGGAGACCAGTCGGAGAACCCGTAGCTGCCGAATGCGCTGGGGTTGTGCCAGACGACTACGCCCTGCACGCTCGCGTTCGCTCCGGTCGCAACGAGTATCCCGCGTCGCAGCGCATCGAGGGATTCTGCGGAACCGTCGAGCCCGACGACAACGCGGGTGGTTCGCGGATGCGCTGCCGGGGTACCGAATTCTGTTGAGGGCGCCCGGTCGTAGTCGTCGGTTGCGACACCGGTGCCGTCGACGCCGAATCGGGAGACCCTGCTGTCGGATATCTCATCGGCCGGAAGGCCGGTTTCGTTATGCGTGTCGTGCGTGGTTGGGGTGGTCATGACGTCAGGTTCGCAGGCGAACGTACCGCCCGGACAGGGCCGAAGGTCACTACCTTTCATCATCGGGGGAGATCGTGGCGGGGGTTCCGCAAAGTGTGCACCTGCTGGAGGCGGGAGGAGTATCCGTCACCATTGGCGACGGTTTTGAACCGGGTGTGCAGCCGACCTCACCGGAGAGCCTGGCGAGCATGCGCTCGTGGGGAGAACGCCAGCAAATCACGAGTTGTATCGTGCTGTTCTGTCAGGCGGGGTGGATGATGAGGCGGAGCTCGTGTTCGAATTTTCGTCCTCGGATTTCAGTGGGGGTGATGCGTACGTAGACGAATTCTTCTGTAGGAATCCAGCGCGGAAGAAACTCGTCTGCGTCTGATCCGGGCGGGGCGTCGGGTCCGATGATCGCGGCGGCGCCTTTGACGGTGACGCTCCAGGCGCCGTTCTCGATTTGAGCGTCGACTTCGAGCACCACCGTGTTGTTGATGAGCAAGTCACGGAGCTTCGTTCCGTGTGCGGTTCGGAAGATGATCGAGGCGCCGTCGGCGGTGTAGTTGACGGGAAAGATCTCGGGTTGGTTGTCGATACTCACCCCGAGTCGGCCGAGCGTGGTTGTGTTGAGGAGTTTCCAGCAATGTTCGGCTGAAAGTTCGGTGACGGGGCCTTGCGGCGACCACTCTTCAATGTCCTCTGTTGACGCGCTCAACTGTTCTCTTCTTCCGTCGAATCGGGGTGCACGATGATCTTCACGGCGGTTTCTTTGTGGTTGATGAGGGTGTCGAATCCTTCGTCGATCAACCGGTCCAGGGGGATCTTCGCCGTGATGAAGGGGGCCAGGTTCACCTTGCCCTCTTGCACGAGTGTGATGGTGGCCGGGTGATCGTTGCAGTACGCGATTGTGCCCCGGAGGTCGATCTCCTTGAGCACGAGTTTCTGCATGTCGATGGTGGCCGGTTGCGACCAGATCGAGACGTTCACAATGACGCCGGCCGGGCGTACCGCGTCGAAGAGCTGGGTGAGGACGGCGTTGATGCTCGAGCATTCGAAAGCCACATCGGCCCCGACTCCGTCAGTGAGTTCGAGCACGCGTGCCACGATGTCGTCTGTGGTGGGGTCGAGTACGTGATCTGCGACGCCGGTCGATACCGCTTTCGCCTTTCGTGCTGCGCTCGGCTCGGAGATGATGACCGTCAGGCCCTCGGCTTTGAGTACCGCGGCCAGCAGCAATCCAATGGGTCCAGCGCCCCCGACGAGAGCGATGTCGCCTGATTTCGCGCCGCTGCGCACGAAGGCATGGTGGCCGACAGACAGCGGCTCGATAAGGGCCGCCTGGTCGAGGGGAATCTCGCCGATGGGATGAACCCAGCGTCGTTCGACCACGATCTTTTCGCTGAGTCCGCCGCCGCCGCCGGCCAGGCCGATGAAGCCCATCTTCGTGCAGAGGTTGTAGTTGCCTGCCTTGCACGGTGCGCACTCTCCACACACGAAGTAGGGCTCGACGACGACGTTCTCGCCGACGGTCAGGTCGGTCACTCCGTCACCGAGTGCGGTGATCGTTCCCGAGAATTCGTGGCCCATGGTCACGGGTTCGGTCTCGTGTGTCAGCGGGTGCGGGTGTCCGGTCGGAGGGATGAAGATCGGCCCTTCGAGGTATTCGTGCAGGTCGGTGCCGCAGATGCCGCACCAGGCGATGTCGATTGCGACCGCGCCGGGCCGCAGCTCGGGTTCAGAGATGTCGTCGATGCGGATGTCGCCTCGCCCGTGAAATCGTGCTGCCTTCATGAGAGTGTTCGCCGTTCTGTTGTTCTGTCGATTGCGTGCGGAGTCTGAGCTTGTGTAGTGGCTGGTGTTTACGCCACCGGTACCGGTGCGTGAACGAGGTCGAACACGAGCCGGGCCGTCACGCCTCCGGTGAGAACTTCAGCCATAGCGGCGTTGACGTCGTCGAGCTGTCGGGGTTCGGCCACGACCCTTGTTCGTCCGTCGAGGTGCAGGGCGAAGACTTCTGCGAGGTCTTGGCGGGTACCGACGATGGATCCGATGATCGAGATGCCCTGCAGCACCGTTTCGAAGATCGGGATCTGCATCACGCCGGCTGCGGGCATGCTCACGCAGATCAGGCGTCCGCCGCGTCGAAGAGAGGCGAAGGCCTGCTCGAAGACCTTCTGCGAGGGGGCGAGCACGAGTGCGACGTCGAGACCACCGAGTTTTGTGAGCTCCGCGACAGGGTCTGAGATGGCTGCGTTGACGACATGGGTGGCTCCGAGTTCGGTTGCGAGGTCGAGCTTGGGCTTCTCGATGTCGATAGCGACGACAGTTCCGCCCATGATCTGGCCGTACTGCACCGCCAGGTGGCCGAGGCCACCGATGCCGAAAACGCCGACGAGCTCGCTCGGGTTGATGTGGGCGACTTTCAGCGCTTTGTAGGTGGTCAGGCCGGCGCAGCTGAGGGGGGAAGCGTCGATCGAACTGATGCCGTCGGGTACCGGAACGACGTACTTCGCGCTGGCGACCGCGTATTCCGCGAACGCTCCGTCGATGGAGTACCCGCTGTTCTGCTGCTTCTCGCAGAGTGTTTCGCGGCCATCGATGCAGTACCGGCATTCCCCGCACGCGGATCCGAGCCAGGCGATGGCGACACGCTCACCGACGGTGCGGTCGGTGACCTGTGACCCGAGTTTCTCGATGATACCGATGCCTTCGTGGCCGGGCACGAGGGGGAGGCTCGGCTTCACGGGCCAGTCACCGTGGGCGGCGTGAATGTCGGTGTGGCAGAGGCCGCACGTCTCCATGCGAATGAGCACCTGGTCTGTGGCAGGTTCGGGAATGTCCCGCTCCTGAATCTCAAGCGGTGCGCCGAACGAGGTGACTACTGCTGCCTTCATGATGTTCCTTCTGTGTGAGTCGGTGGTCGATTGTTCTGGTGAGGGATGTCCGCATCAGCTGTCAGGCGGTGACGTACTCTTTGACGGCCGTGGTGATGTCGGCCAGGCCCTTCTTCGCGTCGGCGAAGAACATCCCGGTCTTCGGGTCGGTGAACAGGGGATTGCTGATGCCCGCGTAGCCGGGCCTCATCGACCGTTTGATCACCACAACCGATTTCGCGTGGTCGGCGTTCAGGATCGGCATCCCCGACACGGCATTCCCCGGCGTTCGGGCATCCGGGTTGCAGACGTCGTTCGCGCCGACGACGAGGGCTACGTCACAGTTGTCGAACGCTGCGTTCGCGTCGTCGAGCTGGAGCATCTGCTCGTAGGGCACGTTCGCCTCGGCGAGGAGCACATTCATGTGCCCGGGCATCCGGCCGGCAACGGGGTGAATGGCGTACTTCACGTCGACACCGTGACTGATGAGCAGCTTGGCGAGTTCAGCGACTTCGTGTTGCGCCTGCGCCGCGGCGAGGCCGTAGCCCGGCACGATGAGCACGTGCTGCGCGTAGGCGAGTTGAATCGCAACGTCATCGGCGGTGAGCTGACGGATGTTCGTGAGATCTTCCGCAGGTGAGCCTGCGGCAGTCCCGGAGCTGTCGGCTGTTCCGAAGCCGCCGAGCACGATGGCGCCGACGGATCGGTTCATGGCCTTCGCCATCTGCAAGGTCAGGATCGTTCCTGCCGCACCGACCAGCGCGCCGGCGATGATGAGGGCCTGGTTGTTGATCGCGAAGCCCGCCATCGCCACCGCAAGGCCGGTGAAAGCGTTCAGCAGCGACACGATCACCGGCGCATCCGCCCCGCCGATCGGCAGCACCATCAGCAGCCCGAACACGAGCGAGGCGATCAGGACGACGAGGAGGAGTGTCAGGTTCGGAGGCCCGAAGAGCGCCCATATGCCGGCGCCGACCGCGACGAGGGCGGCGAGCACGTTGAGGATGCGGGCGCCGGGGAAGGTGAGCGGTTTGCCGGAGATGATGCCTTGGAGTTTGCCGGCGGCGATGAGGGATCCGGCGAAGGTGACGGAGCCGATCAGAACGTCGAGCACGATCGGGATCGATACTGTGAGACTGAGCGCGCTCGAGTCGGTGTCGGCGACGAAGCTTGCGAATGCCACGGCGGCCGCAGCACCGCCGCCGACTGCGTTGAAGATGCTCACCAGTTGCGGGATGGCTGTCATTTTCACCGTGCGCGCCTGCACGATGCCGAAGACCGCACCGACCGAGACCCCGACGAGGAGAACGCCCCAGCCGATCCAGGTGCCCCCGGAGCTGATGGCCGCGAAGACGATCGTGGTGATCACGGCGACGGCCATGCCGCCGGCGGAGATCAGGTTGCCTCGTCGTGCTGTGGAGGGCGCCCGCATGAGGTGGAGCCCGACGACGAAGAGGGTGGCGGCGGCGAGGTAGACAACACCGACGACGAATTCGAACGTGCTCATGAGGGGTCCTTCGTGTCGGTGTTCACGGGGGTGGCGTTGGGCTTGCTGAACATCTGGAGCATCCGGTCGGTGACGACGTACCCGCCGAACACGTTCGCGGCGGCGAGAACGCCGGCGATGAAGGTGAGCACGTACCCGGTCGGGCTGTCGGCAAGTGCCGCGGTCACGATTGCACCTGCGATGACGACACCGTGGATGGCGTTGGCCCCTGACATCATGGGGGTGTGCAGGGTTGAGGGGATCTTGCTGATCACCTCGACACCCACGAGCAGGCTGAGCACGAAGATCGCCAGGTTGCTGAAGAGCTGCTCGATCATGATGCGTTCACTTTCGCTGGCGCCTCGTCGGCGGGAATGGGGTCGAGTTTCAGTGCTGTGCGCACGGCGGCGTTGGTGACGGTGCCGCCGTGGCTGACCACGATGCTGTGGTGGATCTCGTCGGTCTGATCGATCACGATGTCGTTTGCTGGCGCAAGAGCAGCGAGGACCGAGAGGATGTTCCGGGCGTACATCTGGGAAGCTGACGCGGGCAGATCGGCGGCAAGCTCACCCGCCCCGATGACGGTCACCCCGCCGTCGGTGACGATGGTCTTGCCGTCGACCGAGCCGGCAACGTTTCCTCCTTTGTCGCTCGAGCCGAGATCAACACACACCGAGCCATCTCGTAGTGCCTTCAGCGTTGCTGCGGAGACGAGCTCCGGGGGAATTCTGCCGGGAACCTTCGCCGTGGTGATGATGATGTCGAAGTCGACGAGGGCGTTGGCCAATTCATCTTGCTGGGTTTTCTGTTCCGCGCCGGTCATCTCGCGGGCATACCCTCCCGCAGCTGCTCCCTGCGCGACTGAGGAGGTCAGGAATGTTGCACCGAGCGACTCCACTTCACCGCGGGAAGCCGCACGCACGTCGTATCCCGTCACGACGGCGCCCAATCGTTTGAGCGTCGCGATCGCCTGCAGACCCGCGACTCCTGTTCCGATGACGATACCCTTGGCCGGTATCGCCGTACCGGCCGCGGTGATCATCATCGGCAGGTAACGACGATAGGCCGCGGCAGCAACGATTGCTGCACGGTACCCTGCGGCGCTCGATTGGGAGCTGAGCGCATCCATCGACTGCGCACGACTCAGCGTTCGAGGCAGAAGTTCGAGCGCCACTTCCGTCACGCCTCGCTCGGCCAACTTTGCGATACCGTCCAGGTTGTTGTACGGGTCGAGGAGGCCGACGATCATCTGCCCGGATCGGAGCGACTGCGTGAGCTCCGTGTCGGGGTACCGGATGACCGGAATCACGGTGCAGGTGGTAATGATCTGCGGGCGGGATGCCACTGTGGCGCCCGCATCGGTGTAGGCCGAGTCGTCGAATGTCGCCTTCGCGCCGGCGCCTGCCTCGACCATGACGGTGCGGCCGGCTGCGACGAGCCGTTTGACGGACGTCGGATCCAGTGCCACCCGCTGCTCGCCTTCAGCTGTCTCGGCCAGCACGCCGACCGTCAGGGCCAGCGATTTGTCGATCCGGGGGATCGGCGCGGACGCAGAGTCGGCAGGAGGAGAGTTTGGTGCGATGGTGGGTGACGATGTCATGGGGGTCCATCCTGATCGCGGATACGTTACCGGTCGGCCCCCGAGCGGTACGCTGCGGGCGACACCGGAACCGGTGCGGCGAATACTCTGCAGTCCATCAGCGAACGAGGCCACCGTCGAGGGACCTTGGTCCTCACTTTGCAGGTTCGCTCCGGTGGGGGAATGAAGGTCGAAGGTCCCTATTCGCCGTCGGGCAGCGGTGCAAGGCTCAAGTCTGAGGCAGCGACGCTGCGGAAGAAGGCTTGCAGGATGACGTACCAGACGATCAACCCGTTTACGAATGAAGTGGTGTCCACGTTCCCGAATGCGACGAAGGACGAGGTCGACAACGCGATCTCTGCGGCGCATGAGGCGTTCCTCGCCTGGCGGGACACCCCGTACACAACCAGAACCGCTGTGCTGGGCAAAGCGGCTGAGTTGCTGCGCGCCGAGAAGCGCCGTTACGCAGAGCTGCTGACCTTGGAGATGGGCAAGGTGATCGCCGAGGCCGAAGCAGAAGTCGACCTGTCTGCCGACATTCTGCAGTACTACGCCGACCACGGCGCATCCCTACTCGAAACGATCAAGGTGCCTGTCGCTCTTGCAGCGGAAGGCGAGGTAGAGATCGTGAGCGAACCGCTCGGCGTGCTTCTCTCTGTCGAACCGTGGAACTTCCCGTACTACCAGGTGGTGCGTGTCGCAGCCCCGCAACTGCTCGCCGGTAACACCATCCTGCTCAAACACGCCAGCAACGTCCCCCAGGCCGCAGCAGCGTTCGATGACCTGTTCGAGCGTGCAGGGCTACCCGCGGGGGCGTTCAAGAACCTGTACCTGCCCCATGACCTCACCGAATACGTGATCAACGACCCGAGGGTTCGAGGTGTCGCGCTCACCGGCAGCGAAGAGGCCGGCGCGATCATCGCCGGCTATGCGGCGAAAGCAGTCAAGAAGAGCACCCTCGAGCTCGGCGGATCTGACGCGTTCGTCGTACTGGCCGATGCAGACATGGACAAGACGGTCGAATGGGCGGTATTCGGTCGCCATTGGAACGCGGGCCAGGTGTGCGTCTCCGCCAAGCGGATGATCGTCGTCGACGAAGTGTTCGACGAGTTCCTGGCGAAATACCGCCACGGCGTCGCTGCACTCACGATGGGCGATCCGATGGATGCCGCGACCACGCTGGCCCCGATGTCGTCACAGGGAGCCGCAGACACTCTCGCCGGCCAGGTCGAAGAGGCCGTCGCCGGCGGGGCCACGGCCGAGACGCTTGGCGAGAAGGCGCCGACATCGGGAGCGTTCTTCCAACCCACGATCCTCACCGGAATGAATCCCACGAACCCGTCGTACTACGAAGAGTTCTTCGGCCCCGTCTCGATCATCATCCGCGTAAAAGATGAAGCCGAAGCGATCGCGGTCGCCAACGACTCACCCTTTGGGTTGGGCGGCTCAGTGTTCACCGCCGACACGGTGCGCGGTGAGAAGGTCGCCCGTCAGATCGACACCGGAATGGTCTATGTGAACCATCCGACCATGGTGAAAGCCGACATCCCGTTCGGCGGAGTCAAGCACTCCGGGTACGGTCACGAACTCACCAACCTCGGTATCCAGGAATTCATTAACAAGAAGGTCATCGACGTCGTCGACATCAACGCGGCGTTCTAGCGGACGAACTGCAGGAGCCACAGATGACGCCGATGCGGGCGTGGGTGTCGGATGCGCGGAATCACGCGGTCGAACTCAGAACCGTCGCCGTGCCGCAGCCAGGCCAGGGCGAAGTGCTCGTGAAGGTGCTGGCCTGCGGCGTGTGCCGCACCGACCTGCACGTCATCGACGGCGACCTGCCCGTTCACCGCACGCACGTCATCCCCGGGCATCAGGTAGTGGGCCGGATCGAGGCCGTCGACGCCAGCGTGAAAACGATGGTGGTCGGCGACCTCGTCGGCGCAGCCTGGCTTCGCAGTAGCTGCGGGGCCTGCGAGTGGTGTCGTTCGGGTCGGGAGAACCTCTGCCCGTTCTCGGCCTACACGGGCTGGGATGCCGACGGCGGATATGCCGAGTACATGACGGTTCCCGCCGCGTTCGCCTACCCGCTTCCTGCCGGCACAGACCCCGTGAGCACCGCGCCTCTCCTCTGTGCAGGCATCATCGGGTACCGGGCCCTCGAGCGCGCCGCTCTTCCTCCCGGCGGCAACCTCGGACTCTACGGATTCGGCTCCAGCGCCAGCCTGACCGCCCAGATCGCGCGAGCAGCCGGGGCGCGCATCTTCGCCGTCACCCGGGGGACGGCCAACCAAGAACTCGCCCGGAACCTCGGCGCCGTCTTCGTCGGCGATGAAAATGCCGTACCCGACGAGCCACTCGACTCGGCGATCATCTTCGCCCCCGCCGGAGAGATCGTCCCGCAGGCCCTGGCCGCTACAAAGCGCGGGGGCACCGTGGTGATGGCGGGCATCCACATGACCGATATTCCGGCCATGAACTACACCGACGACCTGTTCAACGAACGCGACCTCCGATCGGTCACCGCGAACACCAGGGCCGACGGGGCAGCATTCCTCCGCATCGCGCACACCCTCGCGCTCGCTCCCGACGTAACCGTGTACCCATTCAGCCAGGTCGACATCGCTCTGAACGACCTCCGTGCCGGCCGGGCGGCCGGTTCGCTCGTCATCAGAATGCCGTGAAATCGTACCGCCGATGTTCGTCTGGGGAAGGTTCGGGACCAACGGCACTGTCTGGCTGGAAGGACCTCGATCATGCTGGGGTTCTGCGGCACACGACCGCAGAAGTGAAGAGGTTTGAGATGAATCGCCTGTCAGAAAAAGTTGCCCTGATCAGCGGCGGTGCCCGAGGAATGGGTGCCGCTCACGCGGCCATGCTGGTCGCTGAGGGTGCACGAGTGGTCATCGGTGATCTCCTCGACGATGACGGCCGCGCGTTGGCTGCGCGTCTGGGTGACGCGGCGTCGTATGTGCACCTCGACGTCACCGACGAAAGCGACTGGAATGCGGCCGTAGCCCACACCCTCGACGCCTTCGGTCATATCGACGTTCTGGTCAACAATGCCGGGATCGCCAACAGCGCCCCGATCGCTGACTTCCCGCTCGCGCTCTGGCAGAAAACGCTTGACATCAACCTGACCGGGGCGTTCCTCGGGATCCGAGCAGTGATACCTCTTCTCGTCGGCCAGAAGAGCGGTTCCGTGATCAATATCTCCTCGGTCGAAGGGCTCCGCGGTAGCGCCGGTCTGCACGCCTACGTCGCGACGAAATTCGCCCTGCGCGGACTCACAAAATCAGTTGCCGTTGAGGTCGGCGCGTCAGGTGTACGGGTGAACTCGATCCATCCCGGTTTCATCACCACACCGATGACCGAGGGGATCACGGCCGCACAGTTGCAGATCCCGCTGGGCCGGGCCGCGGAACCCACCGAAGTCTCTGCTCTCGTGCTCTTTCTCGCCAGCGACGAATCCAGCTACTCCACCGGCTCGGAATTCGTCATCGACGGCGGTCTGACCGCCGGCATCCCGCACGCCTGACCCTGACGCTACCGAAAGAGCACCCACGATGTCCCTCACAACCACAACCACGGCCCGGCCTGATCATGACACGCGGATGCGAAAAGTAGTCACGCTCCCGAGACCCGCCGGAGCCCCCTACGGGCTAAGAGGACTCGGTCAGGATTCCGCATCGATGTGGCAGCAGAGTTCTGACAGTCACGTTCGAGAGGTGTTCCGCCGCGTCATCCGTATCCTCAGCGACTCAGAAGACGGCCACCTGGCCGCTCTCCAATTCACGCTCTTCCTCCGCCACATCACACCTGCGAAACCCGATGAATCGTCGACCATTCTGGGTCAGCCCGTGAATGCGGCGCCCCAACCGATCGGTACGGCGCTCATCGTCAGTGCGCCTTCCTGCGATTCCTTCACGATCGCCGAGAACGTCGCGGCCGCATTGGCTGCACGCAATTGTGTGGAGCTCGCTCTGTTTGAACACCCCGCACCCGACGTGGCTGCGCTGATCAGAGCCCTGCAACATGTACTGCCAGAAGGTGTCTTCACCGTTCTCAGTGAACGAACCGGGTGGGGCGGTCGCGGGCCCGATACCGCCATCATCATTCTCACCCCAGACCGTGCGTTACTCAACGACAGGCCCTGGGTCAGTTCGAGACCGAAAAGTTCTCAGCAGGCGATGGTTTCGTTCTATAGCCGATGACGGCATATCGACATCGGAAATGTTGACCCGCCCCCTCGCTTTCATCGGGGGGGCGGTGTGCTGCGTGTTTCGAGGTCGAAGATCGCCGCCTGGGTGCGGCGCTGTAGCCCGAGCTTTCCGAGCAGCCCGGAGACGTAGTTTTTGACGGTCTTCTCTGCCAGCGAGAGTCGCACCCCGATTTCGCGGTTAGTCAGCCCATCGGAGATGAGCGCCAAGACCTGCCGTTCCCTGGGGTTCAATGAGCTGAGCCGCGGATCAGCTTCGACTGTCGAGGCGAGCCGCTGGACCACACGTTTCGCGACGACAGGGTTCAACAGGGCTCTGCCAGCAGCGACCGCGCGAATCGAATCGATCAGGCCGCTGCCGAGGATGTCTTTCAGAACATAGCCTGACGCTCCGGCCACAGCGGCTGCGGTGATCGCTTCATCATCGTCGAACGCCGTCAGCATCAAGCACTGCAGATCCGGGTACTCAGACCTCAGGTCTCGGCAGAGGTCGATGCCGTTTCCATCTGGCAGTTGCACATCAAGCAGAGCGATATCGGGTCTCGTCGCGGCGATCCGGGTGCGTGCCTGTGCGGTGGTCGCCGCCTCACCGATCACCTCGATGTCGGACTCAGCGTCGAGCAGCGAAGCTAGTCCGCGGCGGACCAGTTCATGATCATCCAGCAGGAAGACACGAATCATCAGGCTTCCCGTGCGCTTTCACTGATCGGGATGCTCCACCGCACGGAGGTGCCGGGGTGTAAGGAATGGACTGTTAGTGTGCCTGAGCGTGACTTTGCTCGCTGAGCGAGGTTTCGAAGGCCGCTCCGTCGAGCGCCGGGACGTATGCCGACTCCGTTGTCGCGCACTTCGAACACAACGTCAGCTTCGATGATCTCCAAGGTGATGCTGATGGTTGATGCTGCCGCGTGTTTTGCGACGTTGGTGATCGCCTCCCGGCAGACGGCGGCGACGTCATCGGCGAGATCGTCAGTGACAAGGAAATCCACAGGCCCGGCGAATCGCACAACCGGCGTCGTACTGAAACCGGCCGAGAGTTCTTGGACGAGGTCGAGGATGCGATGCCGGATGGTGGGCTGGGCGATCGGGCGCGCTGAGAGAGCGAAGATGATGGTTCGGATCTGGGAGATGCTGGTATCAAGATTCGCCACCGATACCAGAATCCGATCGGTGACGAGCGAGGGTGCTGCGCTTCCTGCGATGCTCTGCATCTCAAGGCCCGTGGCGAAGATCTGTTGAATCACATGATCGTGAAGGTCGCGTGCGATGCGGGCGCGGTCCTCGAACAGCGCCAGCGTCTGCCGGTCAGCTCGGGCGCGCGCGAGTTCCATGGCAATACTCGCCTGGCCGGCGAAGTCTGCCGCCATCTCCAGATCTGAGGAAATGAACGGCAACCCCAACCTGTCTCTTACCACGAGCAGCACCCCCTTTGCAGCGCCTCCTGACATGAGCGGTATGGCCATGGCCGGGCCGATAGCGTCACCGTCAGGTGTCAGAGGCCCGAACTCACGGTCAGCGAACAGACGCGGCTGGCGTGCCTCCAGAACGCTCGCAAGCGACGGTTCCGCGTTCGAGATCCTCAGCCCCAACACAGATTCGGCACCATCACCGATCGCCGTATTGATAACGAACCGGTCCGTGCCGTCAGCTTCACCGACGATGCAGACAAGATCTGCTTCCGCCAACGCTGCGACCCGATCGGCGACCAAAGCGATCAGATCAGTCTCATCCGAGGACAACAGGGCCGCGGTGATCTCTGCGGATGCCGCCGACCATGCCTGCCGACGGCGGGTTTCGGCGAACAGTCGTGCGTTCTCGATCGCGACACCCGCGGTAGCAGCGAGGGCAGTGACGAGCTGCTCGTCTTCAGCACTGAACTCACCGGATGACTGGTTCGAGAGATACAGATTGCCGTACACCTCGGATCGCACCCGAACGGGGACGCCAAGAAAACTACCCATCGGCGGATGTCCAGCAGGGAACCCCGAAGAGCGAAGATCGTCAGAAATCATGGCGAGGCGGATGGGGTGCGGATTCTCGATAAGGGCGCCAAGCAACCCGTGACCCTCGGGCAGGTGACCGATAGCCCGGATATCCTCCGCGGTCATTCCGACGTTGATGAACTGCTCGAGCCCACCGTTCGGCGACAACACACCCAACGCCCCGTACTGCGCATCGACCAGCTCGACCGCTGCGGCGACGATGCGCTCCAGAACAACCGGCAGCTCGAGCTGTTCAACCACAGCCTGGTTCGCCCGGAGCAGAGCACGAAGTCTGCCCTGCGTCAAGAGCACGCCGCGCGCCTTCTCAACCAGGTCGCTGATCGCAACATCAAGCTCTCCACGCCCCTGGTCAGGGAACGAAAGGAAGTCGTGGTCGGTCATCTCGGTACCACCTCGGATCGCTGAACCTCGCGATGCGCTGCGCACGACGGACCCCGTAGCCGCAGTCTAGGCCTATCACAGTTCACTCGCGCCGGCACTGGGACCAAAGGCCCTGCCGTGCTCCTTCGAAATCTGGCAAGATCTTGGCGTAGAAGCCCTGCACGACCTTCTTTCTCAGGACCCCGGAAAGATGAAACAGGCAGAGTCTTCGGAGAGAACCCCGTGAGCGGCATTATCCTCGTCGGCATCAACGACACCGCGCCTAGTATCGCCGCAGCAAATTGGGCGTTGGAACGTGCACGCTCGACGCTGGATCGAATCGTCATTGTTCACGTCCTGAACGATGTTGACGCAGCAAATTCTGTCGCTCGGGATCACGCACTCGCGTTCCTCGCCAAGCAAGCGATCTCACTGCGCATCTCAGCACCCGAAACTCAGGTCACTACCGAGCTCTTGATCGGTAATCCGCTCGAAGAACTCACCACCGCGGCCTCAGCGGCTACGCTTCTGGTCATCGGTACGCACAAGACAGGATTTGTTCAGGGCCGTGTCTTCGGCTCCAAATACATTCAACTCGCCGCCACGACCCCTATCCCGCTGGCTGTGATACCCATGCCCGCGAACCGGGGCGGCCGCGCAGGCGTTGTGGTTGGCCTGAGCGACAGCCGAAGCACCGCGGTCACCCTCGACTTCGCAATCAAGGAAGCTCGACGTACGCTCAGCAGCATCACGCTCGTGCATTCCTGGACCCTGCCGAACATGCCGGGTGAAGTCTTCAGAGACGGCGGTCGACGGGAGTTTGAGTACTCGCTTATCGCCGAGAAACTTCTGGACCATGCGAAAACGCACATACACACTGTTGCCCCTGACGTCCCCGTTCGCACCCGCAGTCTTCGCCGGCCACCGGCCGAGGGACTACTAGACGCAGCCGGAACAGCTCTCCTTCTCGTTCTCGGTAGAACCGCGCCCGGTCCGGCGGGTGGCGGTGTTCTCGGTGCAACCGTGCATGACGTGCTGGTGAACCTCACCACCGCCACCATGATTGTCCCCCCTGAAAACGATCGCCCCGGCACCCCCGAATTTCAGCTGGCCGACACCGAACACGTTGCCATAGCTTGAATTCGCTAACGGGCGGCTTGCCTCGACGGTGATCCCCAGGGGCCGGTTCGATAAAGGACCTTCGGCCCTAAGCGGCGGAGCGTGAGCGTGTTACGTTCGCCTAACCTGATCGATTTCATGGAACCGATGATCTCTGCACCCGCCATGGAAACCCGTGATCGATCCAGCACCGCGCTTCGACCTCCGCCGCGTGCGTGGTCCCGAGAGAAAGCAGACTCTTTTGACGAATTCCGCACAAGCGCAAAACGATCCTAATATTCAGTCATCCGTGCATGAGGAGCTCGAATGGACTCCGGATGTTGATGCTGGGGGCATCGGTGTCGCCGTGAACGATGGCGCGGTTTCGCTCTCGGGCGAGGTGACGACGTATCTGCAGCGTCTATCCGCGATCCACGCCGCCCTTCGGGTGAGGGGTGCGCGTGCTGTTGTTGACGACATCGTCGTGAACTCGAAGAGCAACTACCGTCAGTCCGAAACTGATCTTGCCCGCTCGGTGCAGAACGCGCTCGAAAGCGGCACCAACGTTCCATCAACGGTGAAGGCAGAACTAACCGGCCGAGCCGTGACGCTGACGGGCGAGGTGCAGTGGGATTTCGAGCGGCAAAGCGCACGCCACGCCGTCCAGGGGCTTGCCGGCATCGACTCGATCGACAGCGAGATAGTCCTTCGGCCACGGCCCGCGGATACCCAAGCCGGGACCCGTATCAAGGCCGCCCTCGACCGGAACGCATCGCTTGCCGGCACCAAGATTGAAGTGCTGGTCATCGGCACGAGCGGTCCGTTCGCACCTGGGCGCAATTCCGGACCGCTGAGAAGGTCGCTTGGTCTTCGCCCCACATCACGCACCTCGACAACGAGATCCTGGTGAGTTGGCTTTAGCTCCGAATCCGATGGGATGGGCGGGTCTCCCCTCCCAGCGGCACGCTTTCAATCGTTCGGAAGTCGCCATCGTCAGCAGTACCGAGTGGCAACCTGAGTAGACTCCTTTCTACGCGCTTCCGCGCTTGGACTCTTCCGATTCTGCCCGGGTTCTCTCAACAACAATCGTTCGTTGAAAGTTCACCATGGACGATCGTCCATTCGAGGTACCGATTACATCCGCAGATAACGGTGCGGGAGGTTTGTGCGGCGCGTTCGTTGCAGCGCTCTCGGTCTCGGGGGCTTCGATCTCGGTATTCGGTCGCGATGGTCAGCAGTCCACGATTTGTGCATCGAATTCGATCGCGGCCCGAGCAGAGACATTGCAATTCGAATTGCAGCAGGGCCCCACTGGGAGGCGCTGAACACCGGTCGACCGGTCCTCGTGCCCGATCTCTCCGGCCAGGAAAACCGGGTCTGGCCTGTCTTTTCGGGTGCCGCACAGGAGATCGGTATCGCCGCAGTCTTCGCCTTTCCGATGAGGATCGGTGCCGCGACGATCGGTGTCGTCGATCTTTACAGCACTACACCGCGATGGCTGGACACCACAGAGATTGTTGTCGCGACGTCGATGGCCGGCCGAACCGCGGTAGCCGCAGTGAACAAGGCCATGCTCGGCGCCCTGAATTCTGGCTCTACCGAGCACGAACGGTCCCCTTCGATGCGCCGAGAGGTACACCAAGCCACCGGCATGATCCAAGCGCAACTGGATATCAGCACCACCGACGCTCTCGCCCGGTTGCGTGCTCATGCCTTCTCGACCGGGATCGCGATCAACGAGCTGGCCCGCCAGATCGTTGATCGGAGCCTGGATCTCAGTGCCCTTCCCGACTAACCCACCTCAACCCGGCATCAATCAAGGAGCAATCATCATGGATGGGACAACACGTGAAGCACGCATCAGCGCAGCCTTCGTCAAGGTAGCCGACACCCTCACGAAGGACTTCGACGTCGTGGATCTCTTACACACTCTCGTCGAAGAATGCGTCGAGATACTCGGCATCGACGCGGGCGGGTTGATGCTCGCCGACGCCAACGGGCAGCTGCAGCTCATGACGTCGACCAGCGAGTCCGCGGACCTTGTCGAGATCATGCAACTCGCAGCCGATGCAGGTCCATGCATCGACTGCTTCGCAACAGGAGTAGCGGTGAACGTTCCCGACATCCAGCACGATGGTGGTCAATGGCCGGCCTTCCAGAAAGCCGCCATCCAGCAAGGTTTTAACTCGGTGCACGCCACACCGATGAAGCTCCGCGGCCACATCATCGGAACCATGAATCTCTTCGGCAAAAAATCGGCCGAAGTAAGCGCGAGGGACGCCGACTTGGCGCAGGCACTCACCGACGTCGCAACCATCGGGATCCTGCAGGAGCGCCTCATCCGTGAGGGGCAGATGATCGCTGAACAATTGCACAGCGCCCTCGACACCCGGATCATCATCGAACAGGCCAAAGGCTTCGTCGCCCACTCACTGTCCATCGAAATGCCGGATGCGTTCTTCGCGCTTCGCTCTTACGCGAGAAACCACAATTTCACGATCCGCTCGGTCGCGGAACAGATCAGCAACCAGACCCTGACAGTAGACGAGCTGACCCTCAACCCGCTAAGTAAAGATTCAGCTCCTGCTCGGCCGCGATCTGAGTGATTGCGGCCTGGGCCCGCACGCTGTTGCCGAACTGGTCGAGCCTGGGGGAGAACGCGGCGATCGCGAGCCGCCCCGGTACGACGCACACGATACCGCCACCCACACCGCTCTTCCCGGGAAGACCGACCGTGTAGGCCCAGTCCCCGGATGCTTCGTAGAGACCTTCCATCGTCATTTCGGCGAGGATGTGAGGCACGTTCTCAGCCCGGATCACACGCGTTTTTGTCAGAGGATTGATTCCCCCTGACGCGAGTGTCGCGCCCATCACTGCGAGATCGGCGGTGGTGACCATCGTCGAGCACTGCCGGGTGTAAACGTCGCAGGCTTCCATCGGGTCGGAGTACACGAACCCTGCACTGTACAACAGCCAGGCGATGCCGCGGTTGTGGAAATTTGTGGACTGTTCGGACGCATTGACAGCGTCGCTCAATGAAAGGCTTCTCCCGGCGAACGCGCTCTGCCCTGCAAGAATTTTGTGCCACCGATCCTCAGCGTTCGTGGCCGAAATCAGACTCGCCGAGGCGATGGCTCCAGCATTCACGAGTGCCGACATGGGTTTGTCTGCGTGCAACGCCAGCGCTAGAACGGAGTTGAAGGGCATCCCTGTCGGATCTGTGCCGACTTTCGCGCGGAACGCTTTCGCGCCGACCTCTTCCATGGCCAGTGCCATGGTGAAGACTTTTGAAATCGACTCGAGCGCGAACTCGACATCAGCGTCGCCAGCGTTGAAGACGTCACCTCCGGTCGTCGCAACGCTGATACCGAAAAGAGTCGGATCGACAGAGGCGAGTGCCGCGATGTAGTCTGCGTTTTTGCCACCGCCGTCATTCATGTTGTCCGCCAGCGCGCGCGCTACAGCCGTCTGGATCGGATCATCAGCCAGCATGAGCCGGCGGCTTTAGCACGCTGTCGTCGCGTGCTTCCTCGGGTGCCTTGGCAGACAGGGTGACGGTTCCGGGGGTGCGGTTCTCGGTTTCCCACGTGAATTCGGCGAAGTCGCTGTGGGCGTCTCGCCAGCTCTGCTTACGCATCCGGAAGACGACGAATGGCACGGCGACGAAGATGACCGAGAGTACGACGAGGAGGCCGACGTACAGAACCGGGCTGCCGACGGCGATCTGGCCTGGCGGAATGAAGCTGAAGAACATGGCGACGAGGGAGCCGAGGAAGCCGACGCCTGCAACGACCCAGACTCCCACTTTGCCGCCGGGGATGCGGTACGGACGAGGGCGATTGGGTTGTTTCAGGCGCAGCCGGATGACAGCGGCGAACATGAGAAGGTACATGACGAGGTAGAGGATCACCGTGAGCTGGCTGAGGATCTGGTACACCGACTGCACGGACGGTAGCACGATGAACAGAACCGCCAGTACCGTAACGATCGCTGCCTGCAGCAGCATGATGTTTCTGCCCATGCCGTGCTTGTTGGTGCGCTGGAAGAACTTGGGCAGGTTGCCCGCTTTGGCTACCACCAGAAGGCCTGAGGAGGGCCCACTGATCCAGGTCACGATGCCGGCGAATACACCGATCGCCAACGCGACGGCGATGATCGGCCCTGCCCACGCGATGTGTGCCCAGACGAAGAGGTCGTTGTACGCGGTCAGAAGGCTCTGGGTGAGGTTGATGTCGTTCTTCGGCACGATGAATGCGACGGCGAGGGCGCCGAGCACGAAGACCACTACGGTACCGACGGCCGCGATGAGCACGGCAATCGGGTAACTCCGGGTGGGATTGGTGACGTCTTTGACGTGGATCGCGTTCATCTCCATGCCCGCATAGAACAGAAAAATGCTGGCTGCGAGGACGATGTTCGAGAAGTTCGAGAAGTCAGGAACCACCGCACTCCACGAAATCTCGATCTGCGGCTTGTTACCGGCGATGACGTATGCGAAGCCGAGAACGATGAGGATGCCACCAGGAACCAGAGTGCCGATGACTCCGCCCCATTTTGCGACGCGCGAGAACGCCTTCGCTCCTTTCAGAGCGATGAACGTGGCGAGCCAGTAGACCACGAGAACGACAGCCAGGATGAAGAGGCGATTACTCGCGACAGCGGCGTCGGCGTTCAGATCTGGCCCGGTGTACGCCAACGCGACAGCACCGAACGTCAAGGCGGTGGGAAACCAGATCGTCACTTCGAGCACCAGCATAAACATTGCAACGAGGGCCCACCGGTAGCCGAACGCCTCACCGACCCAGCGGAAGACGCCGCCCTTCTCCGGCCAGGCCGTTGCGAGCTCGGCCGCCACGAGCGCCGTTGGCACGAGGAACAGAACCGCCGCCAGCAGGTAGTAGAAGATCGATCCGAGCCCATATTCGGCCACCGCAGGGAGGCCGCGAAGGCTCAGCACAGCGACGATGTTGAGCATCGCGAGACCGAAGATACTGATGGTTGCGACCTGCTTTACCGTGCGTTTCGGCTTTTTGCTCGTCAGGTGACCCGATTGTGGAGCTGGGTTGGTCTGTGCAGTTGTGGTGGCCATGGTGTGCTCCGGGGTTTGTCTCAGTGGTGGAATGCGGGTTGGGTTTCGATGGGCATGGGGGAGTCCAGTCGGTTGAGGTAGTCCGTCTGCTTGGCCATGTCGACGAGGAACTTGTCGGCGAGGTCCATGCTCATGCCGTTTCGCACCACGATGCGCTGAACGGTGATGTCTTGAAGGTCTGCCGGCATCGGATACGCCGGTACCAGCCAACCCTCCGTTCGCAGTCGATCCGAGAGGTGGTACAGCGTCCAGTTCTTCGAGTGGTCGTCTTTCAGGCGCCAGGCGAAGACAGGAATATCGGTGCCATCGTTCCAGAGTTCGAAGGGGCCGAGTTTCGCAATGCCGGCGGCCAGATATGTGGCGACATCGTGCGATGCCTGCTGAACCTGGGTGTAGCCGTCTCGGCCGAGCCGGAGGAACAGGTAGTACTGCAGCAGCACCTGGGCTGCCGGCCGGGAGAAGTTCAACGCGAACGTCGGCATATCTCCACCGAGGTAGCTGACCTTGAAGATGAGGTCTTCCGGCAACAAATCGACGGAGCGCCAGATGACCCAGCCGAGCCCGGGGTAGACGAGTCCATACTTGTGGCCGGACGTGCTGATCGAGTGGACCCGTTCGAGGCGGAAATCCCACTCGAGGTCAGGCTGAAGGAACGGAGCGATCATGCCACCCGACGCCGCATCGACGTGGATGGCGACATCGAGCCCCGTTTTCGCCTGGATAGCATCGAGGGCCTCAGCAATACGTTTCACCGGTTCGTACATTCCGGTGTAGGTGACTCCGAGAATCGCGACGACTCCGATGGTGTTCTCATCGACGAAGGCGTCGAGCCCGACGCCGTCGAACGTCTTGTGTTCTTCGCTGATCGGTACGTAGCGGGCCTCGATGTCCCAGTAGTTGCAGAACTTCTCCCAGCAGACCTGAACGGCGGAACTCATGACCATGTTGGGTCTTTCGGTTGACTTGCCTGCAGCCCTTCGGCTTTGCTGCCAGCGTCGTTTCAGGGCTAGGCCGCCCAGCATGCAGGCCTCCGATGACCCGACCGTCGACGTGCCGATCGTGCCGGCCGGGTCTGGACAGTTCCACAACTTCGCGAGGATGCGCCAGCAGTTCTCTTCGATCGCCGCGGTTTGCGGATACTCGTCTTTGTCGATCATGTTCTTGTCGAACGACTCTGCGTACAACCGTTTCGCGTGATCATCCATCCAGGTACCGACGAACGTGGCCAGATTCAATCGGGCGTTGCCATCAAGCATCGTCTCGTCGTGCACGATCTGGTAGGCGGTTTCGGGCAGCATCTGATCGTCGGAAAGTTCGTACTTCGAGGCGACGGTATTCTCGCCAGGCCGGGCGAACAACGGGTTCACTGTGACGAATTTGCGGTCGTGTTCCATGGAAAACCTCTTCTTCTTCGTGGGTGACGTCAGGTCGTGGCGAGTCGGGCAAGTGTCGCGGTCTCGGTCACTGCTGCCGCGGTCGCGGTTTCTTTGGCAAGGAAGGACCCGAGTTCGCTGATAGTGCTCATCAGCGGCGCGGGGAAGACGACGGTGGTGTTCTTGTCGACGCCGAGCTCGATGAGGGTCTGCAGGTTTCGGAGCTGCAGGGCGAGCGGGTGAGCCATCATCGTGTCGGAGGCTTCACCGAGCGCTGCGGCGGCAAGCGCTTCGCCCTCGGCGGCGATGATCTTTGCCCGCTTCTCACGCTCGGCTTCGGCCTGTTTCGCCATTGCCCGTTTCATCGTCTCAGGCAGTTGGATGTCTTTGAGCTCCACCAGTGTGACTTCCACGCCCCAGTCGAGGGTTGTCAGATCAAGGATCTTCCTGATGTCCGCGTTGATGATGTCTGTTTCGGCGAGCATCTCATCGAGAGTGTGTTTGCCGACAACCTTCCGCAGCGTGGTTTGGGCAATCTGGTCTATCGCGGCGTTGACGTTCTCGATGGCGACGACCGACTTGACTGCGTCGACGACCCGGAAGTAGGCGACGGCTGAGATGTCGACGCTGACGTTGTCTTTGGTGATGATGCCCTGGGACTGGATCGGCATAGTGATGATCCGCAGCGTCACCTTCGTGAGCCGGTCGGCGATCGGGATGATGATGGCAAGGCCCGGCTTCTTCGTCCCGATGACCCGGCCGAAACGGAACTGCACCCCCATCTCGTACTGCGTGACGACGTGGATCGCGAGCCCCAGCGCGATGATCACCAGAATGCCCACAACCACCAAGACCATCAGGAGGGCGGTCATGAGACACCGCCTGAAGATCTCACCGGGATGGGGCAAGGCCCGGTCGTGATGGTGTACTCGGTCGGTGAATCGATCATGAAACTGCTCCTTAGGGCATCGGTGAGAACCGCTGCCAAGGACCGGAGCAACACGGCCGACACTACGCCGGCGGTGGTTCCTGCTGGTAGGGACTTTGTACCCATTTGCAGGGTGCCAACGGAGCCGCGCGTTCGCTTGTCGGACGTTGCGGCCGCTCGTATTTGGTCGGCGGCCTTGACATCGGAGCGTTCCGGGGAGAGCCTGTGGGAAGTCACTCTGGCCCTTGGTGTCGTTCGAACACGCGAATGAACCGAGGACTGCCATGACTGACGCGCTCACCACCACGACTGCCGAGTGGGTCGATGACGCACCTGAAACCGCCAAGCTGCGTGCACAGCTTGACGAAGCCCTGATCCTGGAACACGCATCGGGTCGGGCGTGGCGGGTATGTGACTCGCGGGTACCCGTCGGGTCTCAGGACAGATGTGTTGGCTTTGTCGAAGAACGCGACGGTCTCTACGAAGTGATGCAGGTCACTGAGACATTCATCTGGACCACACTCGGTTCGATGCGGGCTGCGCTCGATCACCTCGTTGCCACCGCCGAGTTGAGGACCTTCGCCTCTGTGGAGGGCGCCCCGACCACGATTGGCTGACTGATGTCGCCGTGTCAGCCACGGGCAGGCAGCGCGTCCTCTTCGCTTGACACGCGGTTTCGTCAGGAGCCGGTCGCACAACTACTAGGACCGCGGGCTGCCGCGGTCGGTTCGGAGCATCCACTGATGACGTCAACGACCATCGCGACGCAGAACACGGCCACCCTTTCCCTAGACCTTGCCGAGAGGATGAATGCGTATTGGCGAGCGGCGAATTATGTTTCGGTCGGACAGTTGTACCTGTACGCGAATCCGCTGCTCCGTGAGCCCTTGAAACTTGCCCATGTGAAGCCACTTGTCGTCGGGCATTGGGGCACGACGCCGGGACAGAATTTCATCTACGTGCATCTGAACCGGGTGATCACCAAGTACGACCTGGACATGTTCTACATCGCGGGCCCAGGTCACGGCGGCGCCGCACTGGTGGGGAACACGTATCTGGAAGGCACGTACAGCGAGGTCTATCCTGACGTCAGTCAAGATGAAACCGGTCTCACCCGGCTGTTCACACAGTTTTCTTTCCCCGGCGGGATCTCCAGCCACGTCGCGCCGACAACGCCGGGCTCCATCCATGAGGGCGGTGAGCTCGGCTACTCCCTGAGTCACGCCTTCGGCGCCGCTTTCGACAACCCCGATCTGATCGTGGCGTGCATCATCGGGGACGGTGAGGCCGAAACCGGGCCGTTGGCGACCTCCTGGCATTCCAACAAATTCCTCGACCCGATCACCGACGGTGCGGTGCTACCGATTCTGCATCTGAACGGCTGGAAGATCAGCAACCCCACGGTACTTGCCCGTATCGAGGGAGAAGAACTCGAACAATTCCTCCGCGGTTGCGGCTGGGACCCCATCTTCGTCGAAGGTGACGACCCTGCAGTGATGCATCAGCTGATGGCAGCTGCGCTGGATCAGGCCGTCGAAGACATCCGCGACACGCAAGCGGCCGCACGCAGCGCGAATGCCAGCTCAAGGCCCCGGTGGCCGATGATCGTCCTGCGATCGCCGAAAGGATGGACCGGCCCGAAAGAGGTCGACGGTCTCAAGATCGAGGGAACCTTCCGCTCACACCAGGTGCCGCTCCTGGTGGATCCGGAGCATCCCGAGCACGTCGCGCAACTCGAAGAATGGATGCGCAGTTACAAGCCCGAGGAACTCTTCGACCACGACGGCCGACTCATCCCGGAACTTGCTTCCCTCTCACCGGTCGGGGATCGCCGGATGGGCGCCAACCCGCACGCGAACGGCGGGCTGCTCCTGCACACCCTGCGGATGCCGGACTTCCACACTCACGCCGTGAGTGTCCCGGAACCGGGCTCCGTGGGAGCCGAAGACACCGGCGTGCTGGGTCAGTTTCTCCGTGACGTCGTCTCGTTGAACGAGCAGGGAAGAAATTTTCGCATCTTCGGACCCGACGAAACACTCTCGAACATCCTCGGGGCCGTTTTCGACGCCACCAACCGGCAGTGGAACGCACAAACCTCACCGGACGACGAATACCTCGCCCCCACCGGGCGGGTGCTGGACTCAATGCTCAGCGAACACCAGTCGGAAGGGTGGCTCGAAGGCTACCTCCTCACCGGCCGCCATGGTCTCTTCAACTGCTACGAAGCGTTCATCCACATCGTCGATTCCATGTTCAACCAGCACGCGAAATGGTTGAAAGTCACGAAAGAGCTGCCCTGGCGGCGCGGAATCGCGTCCCTGAACTACCTGCTCACCTCGCACGTGTGGCAACAGGACCACAACGGCTTCACCCATCAGGATCCTGGCTTCCTCGACCATGTCGTGAACAAAAAAGCCGACATCGTGCGCGTGTACCTGCCGCCGGACGCGAACACTCTCCTGTCCGTGTTTGATCACTGTCTACGAAGCCGCGACTACGTCAACGTCGTCGTCGCCGGCAAACACACCATGCCGCAATGGCTGACGATGGACCAGGCCGTCGTGCACTGCACCGAAGGCATCGGAATCTGGGACTGGGCCAGCAACGACCAACACGATGAACCGGACGTGGTGATGGCCTGCTGCGGGGACACCCCAACCCTCGAAGTTCTCGCCGCCGTGAGCATCCTCCGCGAGCATCTGCCCGAGCTGAAAATCCGGGTCATCAACGTGGTAGACCTGATGCGCCTGCAGCCCAGCACCGAGCATCCCCACGGCCTCACCGACACCGACTACGACTCGCTCTTCACCACCAACACACCAATCGTTTTCGCGTTCCACGGATACCCTGGGCTCATTCACCGCCTCACCTACCGCCGCACCAACCGCAACATGCATGTCCGCGGCTACAACGAGGAAGGCACCATCACCACACCCTTCGACATGCGCGTCCAAAACGGTCTGGACCGGTACCACCTTGTCCAAGATGTCATCGACCGCCTTCCACAAACCGGCTCAGAGGGCGCTCATCTCAAGCAGATCGTGACCGACAAACTCGTCGAACACAACAAATACATCGACACCCACGGCCAGGACATGCCCGAGATCCTCAACTGGAAGTGGCAGAGCACCCCGTGAGCGGCGATCTAGAAGCCATGGCACAGAACTTGGTGGCCGGCGCCAAAGGCCTCCTCGCAATCGATGAAAGCATCGGTACCTGCAACCGCCGGTTCGGACGATTCGGAATCCCTCAAACATCGGAGATGCGCCGTTCCTGGCGGGAGACGCTGATCACGACCCCGGGACTTTCCGAGTTCATCAGCGGCGCCATCCTCTTCGACGAAACGATCGAGCAGAAGGCGAGCAACGGGACCCGTTTTCTGGAGATCCTCGCTGGCGTTGGTATTGCCGCCGGAATCAAGGTAGACACCGGTACGGTGCCGCTCGCCGGCCATCCCGACGAGAAGATCACCGAGGGTTTGGATGGTCTCCGGCAGCGACTGGAGCGGTACTCGATGTTGGGGGCCTCGTTCGCGAAGTGGCGGGCGGTTTTCGCAATCGATCACGGAACTCCCAGTGCGGCGTCGGTAGCCGCCAACTCGAACGCCCTGGCACGGTATGCGGCGCTGTGTCAGGAAGCGGGAATGGTTCCCGTCGTCGAACCCGAAGTACTCATGCGAGGCACGCACTCCATCCAGGAATGCGAAGAAGCCACCGAGACTGTGCTTCGATCGGTTTTCGTCGCCCTCCAGCTTCACGGTGTGCAGCTCGAGGGGATGATTCTCAAACCCAACATGGTCGTCCCCGGCGCCGACAGCCCGAACCAAGTAGCGGCCGAGCTCGTGGCGCAGGCGACAGTGCGATGTCTGCGCCGCGTCGTGCCCGCCGCCGTTCCCGGTGTGCTCTTCCTCTCTGGCGGCCAACCCGGGCCCATCGCCACCGCCCGGCTGAACGCAATGAATTCGACCGGCCCAGACAGGCCCGGCCCGCAACCGTGGGCGCTGGGATTCTCTTTCGGTCGTGCCATCCAACAGCCGGCACTGGCAATTTGGGGCGGAGCTTCGTCCGAGAGGGGCGACGCCCAACTATCGGTACTGCACCGTGCACGCTGCAACACAGCCGCACGCCAGGGACTCTACGAACCGGCAATGGAGAACCACCAAACCCCAGCGATACACCCATATTCAGCGGCGGAACGTACAGCGTTACTGGCGTGATCTACTTCATCCGCCACGGCGAAACAGAATGGTCACTCACCGGAAAGCACACCGGTCAAACAGACATCCCCCTGACAACCCACGGAAAGAGTCAGGCACGCGCACTCACGCCACGGCTGCGCGATATCCCGTTCGCCGCCGTCATCTCAAGCCCCCTGCAACGAGCTGTCGAAACATGCCAGCTGTCCGGCCTTTTACTAACCGAAACCGTGCCAGACGTCGATGAATGGAACTACGGCCAGTACGAGGGGCTGACGTCTGACACGATCAGGGACACCCGGCCCGGGTGGGGCGTGTTCCGTGACGGATGCCCCGGCGGAGAGTCTGTCGACCAGGTTCAGCAGCGAGCCGACCGAGTCCTCAGCCGGCTACGCAGGTACCCCGGTAATGTTGCGGTTTTCTCGCACGGCCAGTTCGGTGAAGCGTTGGCGGCCCGATGGATCGGGCGCCCGGTGCTAGAGGCGCAACACTTTCACCTCGACCCGGCGACGGTCAGCATCTTCCAGATCGACCCCGCACATCCGGCGGTGCCGGTCATCTCACTATGGAACAGCTCCGGCACGCTTCCCGGGAAAAAGGACGCACTATGACGACCCCATCGGCCACAGCACCCACCGCGCTCAAAGACATGTCGTTGGCTCAGATCGAAAAAAAACTCGTCTCATCCGCGAAAGGCATCAGCGGTCATGAAGCGGCACACCGGCTCCTGCAGTACGGTCCGAACGAGATCGCTGAGAAGAACGACAACCAGCTCCTGAAGTTTCTCGGCTACTTCTGGGGCCCGATCCCGTGGATGATCGAAGCCGCCGTGATCCTCTCCGGAGTTCTGCAGCACTGGCCCGACTTCATCATCATTCTCGTGCTCCTGCTCGCCAACGCGGTCGTCGGATTCGTTGAGGAACGCCAAGCCGGCAATGCAGTGGCCGCTCTGAAAGCACAACTCGCCAGCACCGCAACCGTACTCCGTGACGGCACCTGGGCTGGATGCCCGGCCCGGGACCTCGTGCCGGGTGACGTCATCCGGCTACGCCTGGGGGACATTGTGCCAGCCGATGCCCGGCTCCTTGCCGGGGACCCCGTCGAAATCGACCAGTCCGCGCTGACCGGAGAATCCCTTCCCGTCACCGCGAAACCAGGCGACGCAGCCTACTCGGGCTCGATCCTCCGACACGGCGAAACGGACGCGCTGGTCTACGCGACAGGATCCGATACCTACTTCGGTGCGACAGCACACCTGGTTCAGGAGGCGCACACGGTCAGCCACTTCCAACGCGCCGTGTTGAAGATCGGCAACTTCCTCATCATCCTGGCCGTGGTCTTGGTCGCACTGATCGTCGTTGTCGCCATTGTTCGCGGTGATTCGCCCCTCACGACCCTGCAATTCGCTCTCGTCCTACTCGTGGCGGCGATCCCCGTCGCGATGCCGACGGTTCTATCTGTCACCATGGCCGTCGGAGCGCGCCTGCTGTCGAAAAAGAAAGCAATCGTCACCCGGCTCTCCGCGATCGAGGAGCTCGCGGGTGTGGACATCCTCTGCTCCGACAAGACCGGAACGCTCACCCAGAACTCCCTGACCCTCGGTGGTCCTTTTCTGTCTGGCACGGCAACCACAGAGGAGATCGTACTGTGCGGTGCCCTGGCGTCACGGGCCGAGGACAAAGACCCCATCGACCTCGCCGTCATCGGCGGCCTGCCACAATCAGTGCAGCTCTCTGACTACATCGTCACCGAATTCACCCCCTTCGATCCGGTACACAAACGCACCGAAGCCACCGTCACCGGAAAAGACGGAACCACCTTCAAGGTCACAAAGGGAGCACCTCAGGTGATCCTCGCGATGGTCGCGGATCACACCGCTATCAAAACCAGCGTCGACAAGGCTGTTCACGACTTTGCTGCACGCGGCTTCCGCTCCCTCGGCGTGGCCCGCGCAAGCACAACAGGGTCTTGGGAATTCCTCGGCGTACTGCCCCTCTTCGACCCACCCCGAAAAGACGCAGCACACACCATCGCAACAGCAGGGCAGATGGGCGTCGCCGTCAAGATGGTGACCGGCGACCAGCTC
Source organism: Subtercola boreus (assembly GCF_003399625.1). GTDB lineage: Bacteria > Actinomycetota > Actinomycetes > Actinomycetales > Microbacteriaceae > Subtercola > Subtercola boreus_C. Next base: position 40,395 of record NZ_NBXA01000053.1, read on the forward strand.
GCTATCGCCAAAGAAACCGCCAAAAAGCTGGGCATGGGCACCAACATCCTCGATGCCTCCGGCCTCGGTGACGCCAAACACAACGAAACAGCTGACGTCACCGCCTCAATCGAAACGTCCGACGGTTTCGCCCAAGTGTTCCCTGAACATAAGTTCCACATCGTCGACATCCTTCAGAAGAACGGCCACATCGTCGGTATGACCGGCGACGGCGTGAACGATGCGCCGGCGCTGAAAGAAGCCGACTGCGGAATCGCTGTCGCAGGTGCCACGGACGCGGCCCGCGCGGCCGCAGCAATCGTGCTCACGACACCCGGTCTTTCCGTGATCATCGACGCGATCAGGGAAAGCCGCCGCATCTTCCAGCGGATGAACAGCTACGCGATCTACCGCATCGCGGAGACTCTGCGGGTACTGCTGTTCATGACTCTCGCGATTCTCGTTTTCAATTTCTACCCGGTGACCGCGATCATGATCGTGCTGCTGGCTCTGATGAACGACGGCGCGATCCTAGCGATCGCCTACGATCACGTGCTCTACCGCAACAAACCAGAGAAATGGAAGATGCGTCCGGTTCTCAGCATCGCCAGTGTTCTCGGAATCATGGGCACGATTGCCGTTTTTGGGCTGCTGTTTCTCGCGCAGAACGTTTTCCATCTCAGCGGCCCGGAAGTGCAGACCATGATGTACCTGAAACTGTCAGTCGCCGGCCATCTCACGATCTTCCTTACGCGAACCCGTGGACCGTTCTGGTCTCAGCGCCCCGCCCGCATCCTTGTCATCGCAGTCTTCGGCACCCAGGCCATTGCCACCTGCTTCGCCCTGTTCGGACTCTTCATGGCAGCCCTTCCCTGGTGGTGGGTCGCGTTCGTCTGGGGATACGCGATCGTCTGGGCGCTGCTGAACGACCGAGTGAAGCTTGCCACCTACTGGGTTCTCGATCACCTGAAGACCCCTTTGACGACAGTGGGCCGCACGCGCGCCCTCACCCAGAACGCCCGCTGACATCCCCTACATATCCGACTCTCCGCTCAAAGCCACAACGAAGCGTTGACCGGACGACAATGTTTTGTGTTGCCCGTCGATATCCAGCTGAATGCGACGCCGCCGTCCTGCGTCAACCTGAACGCTGAGCCGGTCCTGGGTCAGTTCAACGCGAATACGCTGCTCCCGATACACGAGCACGAACGCGACCCTGTGCAGCTCCACCGGAAGTGCCGGGTGCAGCCACAGCGTGTCGCCCCGGATTTCTAGACCGGCATAGCAGCGGATCGCCATGTCCACCGACCCGGCCATCGCCCCCAGATGAATGCCTTCGTGTGTCGTACCTTGATGGCCGCCGGTCAGGTCGCTGGTAAGGGCGCTGCCCAAAAGCTCCCATGACCGGGTGCGGTCCCGCCGCGCCTCCACCCACGACTCGACAACGTTGCTGAGCGTCGAGCCGCGGGTCGACCGCGCGATGTAGAAATCGACCGTACGAACGATGGTGCGCGCAGGCAGCGTGTACCCCAGATCGGCGAAAATACCGCGAAGCTCCTCCGCGGAAAAGAGATACAGCAGCATGAGAACGTCAGCCTGTTTGGAGAGCCGGTAGTCGTTCGTGTTAAGGCCTTCCGCGTTCAGGATGAGGTCGAGCCGGCCCAGATTACCGTAACGGGCGCGATACGTGTCCCAATCGAACTCGGAGAGCGCCTCGTACCCTTCGAACTGGCTGATCACCCCATCGGCATGGAAAACCACCCGCAGTTTCCGGCTGATCCGAGCCCATAATCGTGTCTCACCCGCGACCAGATTCAGCTGATCCCACAGCGGCCCGCAATCTCGTCCTCTCAGAATAGTGATGGTCTGCAGCGCGCGTTTCAGCAGCCACGCGGTCATCACGTTCGTGTAGGCGTTGTTTCGAATTCCGCTACCCGGAGACCCCGGGTTGCCGTCATGGAACTCATCCGGCCCCATCACCCCGTCAATGTCGTAACGGTCATCGGCCGGGTTGTAGACAGCGATGCTGACAAAGAACCGGGCGACCTCGACGATCAACTCGGCACCCTCCCGGACCAAGAAATCCGTGTCACCGGTTGCCTCGTACAGCTGCCACGCACTGTAGGCGACAGCGAGACCGGCATGGTGTTCGAGGTGGGAGTTATCGGGCATCCACGACTGATTACGAGGGTTAAACAGCTCGGTTGGGGTCAGTTCACGGCCATCCATTCCGCTTTGCCACGGGAACATCGCACCCGAATGCCCGTTAGCTCGAGCGGCTGCCCGGGCCTCTTCGAGGCGCCGATACCGGTACCCGGTCACTGATCGGCTGATGTCGGGCCGGCGGAGCGTGACTATTGGGTACACAAAGATCTCATCCCAGAAGATGTGACCGCGGTAACCCTCACCACTCAACCCGCGTGCGGGTATACCTGCATCCGCATCGGCTCGGCCAGCAGCGACAGTCTGCAAGACATGGAAGGTGTTCACGTTGAGAGCGAGGGAGCGAGCGGGACTATTGCTCTCGATCTCAACGGCGAAGTCATCCCAGAGGGTTTGCCATTTCTTACGGTGCTCGTCTTCGAGTTCTGCCGGGTTCGGCGTTCGATCCATCCAGCGTTGCGCGGCCTCTGCCGGGGCCTCGACAGCGCGATCGTGTGAGGTCACCGCGACGACGGACTTGTCCACCCGAATCGGATGGCCCGGTGAAACCTGCACGTCGAACTCATGCCCGATCCACGTGTCACCGTTAGTGATCAGTCGCCGGCCCGACTCGAGTTGCTCCTCGCCGCCGAGCACTCTCGTTCGTTGCACAAGCGCAATCCGGATCTCAGACTGCGTCGTCATCACTTGCATCAGCACAGTGTCGGGCCCGGTGGCCTCCGCACGCGACGACACCAAATGCACATGAGCGAGCAACTGGTCTTCATCGACGTTCATGTTCGAGACCGCACCGTCGAGTGCGCTCTGGACAACAAACGCGCCCGACCAGTTTTCGGCCTCGATAGTCGTCTGCAACACGGCAATGTGGGGTGATGCGAGAGAAATGAACCTGCGAGACGTCACCACAGTGACTTTGTCGCCGTCATGCCGGTAACGCACCTCACGGGTAAGCACGGCCGCTTTCAAATCAAGCTCCTGCGAGTAGGACAAGATCTCCGCCGTACCGGGTTTGAGCCAGGCCCCGCCCGGGACTCGCAGGCGAAGCGGCAACCAGTTCGGAGCGTTGACCAAATGTTCGTCATCATCCGTGCGGGTACCGAAATCCGTTGTCACCCGGTTGAAAACACCGGCGAAATAGGTGCCGGGATAGTGAACGTCATCTGCGGAAGCTTCGGCAGCAGCGCCACGTGTTCCCCAGTAGGCGTTACTCAGCGTGCACAGAGTCTCGCGGTCGCCCTCTGTTGCCGGATCAAAGCTGTCGTACTTCAGCACCCACGGGTCCACCAACGAACCTGGTGAGGCGCCTGCGGCGGTGAGCTGACGCTCCCGGCTGAGGTCGAGTTCCCCCAAATCAGAGACGACAACGTCGGCGCCCGCGGCCCGCAATCGCTCGCCCGCACCATCGCGGTCCATCCCCACGACCAAACCGAAACCTCCCGCGGCGCCCGCCTGGACACCAGCCGTTGCGTCCTCCACCATGGCCGCAGAAGCCGGTGTTACACCCAACTGCCCTGCCGCCTCAAGGAACACAGCCGGATCGGGCTTACCTGGAAGGTGCAGACGGATCGCATCGTTACCATCTACACGAACAGAGAACAGATCCATCACCCCCGCAGCCGCGAGTACCGCAACGCAGTTCCGGCTCGACGTGACCACGGCCGTCGGCACTCCACGCCGCTGCAGGTGGCGCAGCAGGCGCACCGCGTCAGGAAATGCCGTCACACCGTCCTTGGCGATGACGAGGTCGAAGAAGTGTTGCTTACGCGCAGCCAACGCACGCACTGTCAACTGATCGTCGGGATCACCCACCGTGCCTTCCGGCAGCGTGATGTTGCGTGAGGCGAGGAAGGTTCGGATGCCGTCTTCTCGGGAGCGCCCGTCAACGTAACGGCGATAGTCGTCTGTCTGGTCGAAGGGTGACCCGCCGTTCGGCCCGAGTTTCGGGAGCACCTCGTCAAACAACTTCTTCCATGCGGCCGCGTGCACGAGCGCGGTTTCGGTAACCACTCCATCCATGTCGAAGACGATCGCCGCGTACGCGCAACGCCCCGAATGCAATATCGGGTACGCGGCATCGGCATCTGCAGCAGTCACGGGCATCCTCGGTTCGTCCACTTCGGGGGCAGGCACCAAGGGCCAGAGTGACTGATTTCAGCGCCACTCTATCGTGGGCGGATGCCAAACGATCAAGGCGCCATTGAGATCTCAGAAGCACAACGCGGAGCCGTGGGTACTAAGTCCTTGTGGCTCAAACAGCTGCAACGTAGTCTCGGTTTTGTTGCTCCGGTCCCTGGCAGCGGTGTTTCACCGACGTGCTGGAGGAGTTGTTGATGCGTCATCTCGTGACGGACGGACCGTGAATGAGGCAGCGCACGCTGTCCTGGTTGTGAATGTCGGGTCGTCTTCCTGCAAGATCTCTCTAGCGCGCGGCCGAGACGTGCAGCAGATCGACACTGGCGCAGATTCGGCACTCGAGTGGACCGCTCCCCGCTGGCAGGACTTCACCAAGACGCAGGGCGGCTTCACACCCGAGTTCGTGTTGCACCGGTTCGTGCACTCGGGAGGCGTCTTCGCCGGCCCGACCAGGATAGACGCCGCTGTCCGGGCCAATCTTGAAGGCCTTACCTCGCTGGCTCCGCTGCACACGAAGAACGCACTCAAAATTGTCGACACCGTGGCAGCCGCGTTCCCGCTGTCGACCGGAATCGCCTGTTTCGATACCACTTTCCACGAGACGCTGCCGCAAGCAGCGTTCACCTACGCAATACCGTCCGCGTGGAGAGAGGGACACGGTATCCGCAAATACGGGTTTCACGGATTCGCCCACGACTATGCCGACACGCGTGCACGAGAAATCCTCGGTCAGTCCCCGGTGTCGAAAGTTCTCAGTTGCCATCTCGGGTCAGGGGCGTCGCTGGCGGCCATCATCGACGGTGTGAGCTTCGATACCACGATGGGTTTCACGCCCGTCGATGGGCTGGTCATGGCTACCCGTCCCGGTTCCGTTGACCCCGGTGCTCTCGCGTGGCTGTTGGTCAACACGTCGCTGCGACCGAGCGAGATGGCTCACCTGCTCGAGCACTCTTCAGGCCTCACCGGTATCGCCGGACACGGTGACATGAAGCTGATCATGACAGCTGCCGGAAAAGGTGACCCGGAGGCGGTGCTCGCTTACGAAGTGTGGCTGCACCGGCTGGTGGGGGAGATGGGCCGCATGATCGCCGTGATGGGTGGAGTCGACCTGATCGTATTCGGTGGCGGCATAGGTAACCATGCCTGGCAGGCGCGGTCGGATGCCGTCGCGGCTCTTGGGTTCCTGAATGCACGCATCGATCCCGACACTAATCGCACCGCCCACGAGGACATGCTGATCAGCACACACGATTCTGCTGTCGCAACAGTCGTCCTGGAAGCGCGTGAAGATATCGCGATGCTCCGAAGCGCGGGGGCCGCCGGAGCTCTCCAGGAGTCACAGTCGAAGGAACAATGATGACAACCGAACCACCCAACAGAACAGCCGAGCACATCGATCGCATCGAAACCGCAGAAGACACGGTGGAAGAAAAGATCGCCGACGATTTGCTTCTCGAGTCCGGGCTCCTTCCGCTACCAGACGCCGCACCATCGGCTGGCCCTGCACCTGCTCCCTAAAGGAAATCGCCACGGAGCTTCGTCAGTACTCAGGGGGGCAGAGCTTCCGCCGAGTCCGGATGTCGGATACACCACATTGCAGCTAGCGCGTCAACATGGGTCGCGTGATCGACCGGCTCGGATGAGCACACCCGGAAACAAGGAGACCTAATGAACATATTCGCAGCCCTTGGTGACGCCCTCGCTACGGCTGCGTCGATGGCGTGGCAGATTCTCTGGCCTCTGGTGTTCGGTTTCACGATCTCGGGCGTGATTCAGGCCGTCGTTCGAAAAGACCGCATTACCGCGCTGATGGCCAACGATTCGCCTCGCGCTCTCACAGTCGCATCGCTGCTCGGCGCAGCATCGTCGTCCTGCTCATACGCCGCAGTAGCCTTGGCGCGGGCGTTGTTCCGTAAAGGGTCAAGCTTCTCCGCGGCGATGGCTTTCGAGATCGCTTCCACGAACCTTGTGCTCGAGCTCGGCCTCATCCTCGCGTTCGTCATGGGGTGGCAGTTCACGCTCGCCGAATTCGTCGGCGGCCCGATCATGATCATCCTTGTCGCCGTCGGCATGAGAATCTGGATGCACGGCCGCCTCATCGACCGAGCTCGAACCCAAGCCAACAAGGGTGTCGCCGGGTCCATGGAAGGTCATGCGGCGATGGACATGTCGGTGCGGAGCGATGCCAGTTTCTTCGGCAGGCTGTTCTCTCATGAGGGCATCACGAGCGTGTCAAAATACTTCGTGATGGACTGGGCCGCAGTGCTTCGCGATATCGTCATCGGCGTGCTGATTGCCGGTGCGTTCGCAGCATGGGTACCCACCGAGTGGTTGCAGGCGATCTTCTTCGAAAACAACCCGACTCTTTCCTTCATTCTCGGCCCGCTCATCGGACCACTGCTGGCGATGGTCAGCTTCGTATGCTCGGTCGGCAACGTACCCCTTGCAGCGGTGCTCTGGAACGGCGGTATCAGCTTCGGCGGGGTTGTGAGCTTTATCTTCGCCGACCTGATCATCATCCCGATCATCCTGATCTACAAGAAGTACTACGGCTGGGCGGTGGCACTGCGCATCACCGGCATCTTCTACGCAGCAATGGTGCTCGCCGGGTACGCCGTCGAGCTGATCTTCACCCCCCTGGGTCTCGTGCCCACCAACCGTAATCTCAGCATCGTCGAGGCGGGGATTTCCTGGAACTACACGACCTGGCTGAACATCATCGCGATCACCCTCGCCGGCGTGCTGCTGGTGGTGTTCTTCCGTTCCGGGAGCGGCCCGATGCTGACGATGATGGGCGGCGCACCCGAGCCGGAGGCTGGTCATGGCGAAGACACATCGACCGAAGCGCGACAGAGATAGCCCAGCATTCCCCGCGTTCATCGCGTGGTGTATGCCGATTCTGTGGGCAGGGAAACGCGGAAGTATTCGCAAATCCTGACGACTCAGGGAACACCACTCGCCGGCCAGGCCTTATGGACTCGTTGGCACGTGGGTCTAGTCGGGGATGGGCGGGTATCCGCCGTCAGGGTGGGGGAGTGTGTGCATCCAGAGCATGGCCGCGTCGGCCCGCTCTAAAGCTGCTGCCGCTATCTCGATCGCGACCCGGGAATCATGTCAGTCGGTGTTCCAGCTGTCTTCGGCCATCACGATTCGGCCTTCATCGCCGAGCCGGCGAAGGCGGCGGAGTGATGCGCGGATCTCCTCGCGAATGTCATCTGCGCTCACCGGCTCCGTCATGCTGTCACGCTCGACGCGACCGCACCATGCACAATCTCCGAGAGAGTGCCCGCATCGAAGGCCGGCGCGTCGCTGTCCACCAGGTCGGCTGCGGCTTGTTCGTACCTATATAAGGTCGCTCTGGACCAGCCGACGAGCCGGGCAGCATCGGCGGCCGTCTTCCCACCTTTCCGGGCGCCGCGTACGATCTCGAGTTTCTCTGCAATTACCTTCGGGTCGCTGGCGGGCCGACCGAACCGGGTGCCGGCCGCTTGGGCGACGGCGATGCCGGCGTTGACGCGTTCGACGATGAGCTCGCGCTCGTACTCGGCCAGGGTGGCGAGCATGCCGAGCATCATCCTGCCGGTTTTCGTCGACGGGTCGATCCCGTCAGACACGGACCGCACGTTGATACCGGCTTGCTGTAGCGACTTCACCGTGTTGAGCACATCGATCAGCGACCGGCCGAGCCGGTCGATCCTCCAGACCACGACGGTGTCACCCTCGACGGCGTGCTGAAGGAGCTGTCTCATCGCGGGCCTGCTCGCCGCGACCTTTGTTCCCGAGGTGACGTCGGAAAAGATGTCCCGCTGCTGAACCCCAATTTTCACGAGTGCGTCAACCTGTAGCTGCGCATCCTGCGCCGCGGTGCTGATCCGCGTGTACCCGAGTAGTCTCATGCCGCCATCATGCCTTAGGAAGTCCTAGAAACCGGCGCGAGACACGCACGACTGCGAGATGAGTTTCCAAGACAACTGGCAACCGCGGAATCTCGCGGATCTTGCAGGGCGTTCCGCGGGGGAGTGGGTGCCTCAGAAACCTTTAGCTTGTCGAGACATCACCTGGCTGGAGTGCTCAAGTCCGGGAGCGCACCGCGATGTCAAACCGTGCGACGCAAAGATGTTCGTTTGCTTCGTCAGGGGTCTGGGGGGCAGAACAACGCTCAGTGCCAGGTGATCCGGCACACGCTTCGCTGCGTGATCCTAAATTGAAGCACGAGGGTGTGGCGGGATGATCGGGGTTCTGTCTGTGTAGGGGGATGACGTTTCAAAACATCGTAGAGTTCGTCGATGCGCATTGACGGCTCCGGTGTTCTGATCATCGTGGGCGGTGCGGCGATCTCGTCAGGACAGTCCGGGGCCAAGGGCCGGCTATCGCCTATACCGCCAGTATTTCGGCCGGTCGATCCTGCTCGCTCTCGAGTTCCTGGTCGCGGCCGGCATCATTCGCACGGTCGCTGTCACCCCCGACACGCAACAGCGTCGCTGTAATTGCGGCGATCATCCTAATCCGCACCTTTCTGAGTTTCTCGCTCGAACTTGAGATCACCGGCCGGTGGCCGTGGCAGACCTGGAAAACTCCCTCCGCAGAGTCGGACTCCGCGCTGGGTTCGATGGGTACTGCGGGCTGACTTACCGGTCTGTCACTTGACGGATCCCCGCTGGCTGTCGTAGACACCACGGGCTGGAACCAGTGCGGGGGGATTCATGCTCAGGGCAGCCGAAGCGACAAAAGCCGCTACCAGAAGTCCTGCGCAGACCCAGAATGCCTCCGAATAGCCCTCGGTGCTGCCCTGAGCTGTCAACGGAGCAACGAGGGCTACGCCGAGCGAGCCGCCAACGCCGACGGAAACCCCGTTCAGAGCGGGAAGAAGGCCTGGAGCACTCACCGGACTCAGCAGAACCGAAAGCCCGTTGATCATCGGGAGTACCACCCCACTGAAACACACACCGAGACCGCAGATGGCGAGAATTCTCAGCGTCATGTTGGGGGCGAGGGCTGCGGCGGCCAGCGCGATCGCCGAGCCCATGAGGCCGACTCTGAGCAACAAGATCCAACCGAGACGGGGGGCCAGTCGGCCCGAGACAGGGGCAAGAGCGAGCGCGAGAACCGCAGGCGGAATGAGGAAGAACAGGGCGGTATCGAAGGAGTTGAGGCCATATCCACCACGAAGATCCTGTGCGAGAAGGACAACAAGATAGCTGGTGGTCGCAAACGCACCGGCGATGCCGGCAAGTGTGGTGATGAGGAACGGCCAGATCGATCGAGAGGTAAGGAGGCGCACAACCACCAATGGGGTGGATGCGGACTGCGCATGCTGGGCGTACAGGACTAGGAGCAACGGTGTGCACAGCAGGAGAATCACGCCGAACAGGGGAGGCCAGGTCGCTGTCGTGAGAACGAATAAACCGCTGTTCAGGAGGATGATCGCGGCGCTGACGATCACGGCACCGAGACTATCGAATCTTTCTACGCGCAGAGAGCGCGGGATTGTTGCGTGAGGTAAAACCCGCCACAGAAGAATGAGAGCGATGATTCCCACTCCTGCGACGACGGCAAAGACTGGTCGATAGCCGAATCGGTCTCGAATCGCGCCACCAGCAAGTCCGTCCAGCCCGAACAGACCTCCCCCGAAGGCACTGATGAGTCCGACCGTCGATCCGAAGACCAAGGGTGTGAGGGTCTCCCTCAGAACGAGATAGGTCAGCGGAAAGACAGCGCCGGAGACCCCCTCCAGCGTCCGGCCAAGGAGGAGAAGCGTTACTGAGGGCGCCACGGCAACTACCAGGCTCCCCACCGCTGACACGAGCACGACCGCGAGGAAGACCGAGCGCCTGCTCCGATAGTCACTCAGCCGCACAGCCACCAGGCTGGAAACGCCGCTGGCGAGAAAGAACAGCGCCTGCGAACCGGCGGTAGCGCCGCTTGGGGCTCCGAGTTCTGCAGCGATTGCGGGAAGCACTGGCGCGACCATCGAAATGCCGAGCTGGTAGCTCAGTACCCCGAAGATCAGCGCGACGACTTTCCCCCTGTGAGACGGAGGGAAGTGTCGCGGTTTCAGTGTTCGACTCCGTCGGAATCGTCAGGGGCGGGTGCTGACGTGTACGGCACTTCCAGTGCTGAGAAGGAAGGAATCCGGTCGCGCTCGATGTGGGTGTAGGCCACCGCCTCTGCAACACGTTCATTCCCGGAGGCAATGGCGTCTCGCAGATTGACGTGATCGTCGAATGCATCATCGGCGTCCAGTCGAGAGGTGAGATAGAACAACCACAGCATCTGTCCTGTGACCGAACGCATCATCGTCTTCATCAACCGATTGCCGGCGAGGTCGACGACGGCTTCGTGATACCAGGTGCTTGCCTGGGCGACCTCGAACAGATCGCCCGAGTGCACGACATTCTGCGAATGACTCAGGGCATCAGTGAGCGGCTTCATCGATGCCCCGGCGGCCACTTGCCTTGCAGCGTAGCGGGCGGCTCCGACCTCGATGCACAGCCTCAGATCGAAGAGGTCGTTGACCCGCTTCTCGTCCCAGCTAGTGACGACAGCTCCGCGTCGCGGAAAAGTCTGCACAAACCCGTCCATCTCTAACTGCGGTACGGCCTCACGGAGAGGAACACGTGATACCTCGAGCTCTTCGGCAAGTCGTTGCTCCGCCAAACGCGAACCTTGTGGATAGCGCCCAAGGATGATGCGTCGCCTCAGCTCGAAGTACGTCTGCTGCGATAATGAACTCTTTCGACCGGTCTCGGACAGCACATCAATGTCGATGGTCACCTGGCCTCCGTTTCTCTGAATTGTTTCGAGCATGATGTGGCTACTTCGAGATCGAGAGCTTACTGAAGTCAAGCTCATTCGCCCCGATGTTCTGGGACTGCGGGACACCCTGAAGCCACTTCTGAGACACAACCCAGTCCTTATTGTTCGACAATGTCATGTAGCACCCTGTCGCTGAATACGTCTGAGCAGCTCGTGCGAAGAGGGCATTGTCTCCTGTCAGCACCGCAGCATTGAGATCAGCGTCGGTTGAGGGGTCATCGCACTGGAAATAGTTGATGCCGCCGGTCTTATCCCAGAAGACATGGCCCCACATATACGGGTTGCCGCCGTCGGCGCCGTTGTTGCCGTCGATGAATGCGTCCGGCCCTTGGGTGGGATCGTTCGCCCAGCCGAAGATCTGCGATGTGGGGAAACTCTGGGCGCTGGCCTGCACGCCATCGGCCTGCATGTCGGCGGCTACGATGTTGGCCATCTGCTGGGCGTTGGTGTTGTCCGAGGCGTAGCCGATCACCATCGGTGTTCCGGTCGGCAGGGTCTTGGCATATGCGGCCATCACCGTCGGGTCGAACGAAAGGTTCTGCTTGTCTAAGCCATCGGGCATCATTCCCTTGGCGTAAAGCGTCGTCGCAGGCTCAGATCGGGCTCCCAATACCTGGTCCACTAGCTTCTGCTGATCGATGGACTGCAAGAACGCCGTTCTGCTCTCCTTTGTCGAGAAGAACTCTTTACTCGGGTTTGTGAGCACGAGAGCCGCCTGAAAGGTCGGCAGCAGATCACTATTGAAGGCAGGATTGTTCTGGTACTTGGGCAGGCTCGAAGACGGAAGGTTCGCCACGCTGACAGAGACATCGCCGTGGTCGATGGCCAGTTGGAGCGCTGAGACATCGCTGAAGACAGGGAGCTCGACGGAGGTGAACGGCGAGATCGTCCCCCAGTACCCCGGGTACTGGGTGAGGGTGTATTTGCTGCCCACGATGGCGCCGGTCAGTTCATACGGCCCCGTGCCGACGTCGTGGGTCTGCAGGTATGTCTGTGCATTGTCTGCACCGGCATTTGCCTGGAGGGCGGTCGGAGACTCCATTTTCGGCCCGAACGGTGAGGCGAGATAGTCGAGGAAGGCCGCATTCGGGTTCTTGAGCGTGACGACTGCAGTGAGGTCGTCCGGGGTGTCCACGGAGCTCACGTCGGCGACCATGTAGGCAGCTCCGCCGTTGACGGCGAGCCGTCGCTCGAACGACTGCCTGACGGCGTCTGACGTGAATGGCGTGCCGTCGTGGAAGGTGACGCCGGGATGCAGTGAAAAGGTGTAGACCGTGTTGTCAGCCGAGACCGTCCAGGAATCCGCCAACCTCGGGGCGATCTGCCGGGTGTCGACGTTGTTTTGGTACTGCACGAGACCCTCGTAGGTGTTGAGCACGATCGCAAGTCCGTTGTTCGCGTAGTACACGTCCGGGTCCGGCGGCTGGCCGATATCGTTCAGAAGACCGACAGTGAGAACCCCATCGGTCGGTGCCGGGTTGGGTTTCTGTGGACCGTTCGCCGCGCAGGCGGTGAGGGTGATCATCGATGAGACGGCCAGTGCGACCAGTACTCCCCGCAATGCTCTATTTCGGTTCGGTGAGAGTGACACTTCTTGCTCCTTTGCAGTGGTGAGGGGTGAAGATCGCCGGGTCACGCGCTGAGACGCGGGTCGGCGAGAGTCTGCAGAACGTCGACGATCGCGTTTACGATGATGTAGATCGTGCCGAGAACGAGAGTGACGCCGGCGATGGCTGGAAAATCCGAGACGGGGATGCTGTTGGCCAGGTAGTTGCCGATACCCGGCCAGCTGAAGATCTGTTCGACGACAACAACGCCAGCGAACATGAAGCCCAGTTGCAGGCCGGCCATCGAGAGTGCGGGGCCGATCGAGTTTCGGATGACGTGTCGAGCGATGACGACGTGACCCTTCAACCCCTTCGACTCGGCAGTGCGAACGAAGTCGGCTTGCAGGGTGGATTCGAGGCTCGAACGAAGGATTCGTCCAATCGCGATTGCAGGGGCGATGGCTAGAACCACGCCCGGCAGAATCAAGTGTTGCCAAGCGACTCCCCAGGTTCCGGGGTCTCCCGTGACGATGCTGTCGATCAGCAGGAACCCGGTCGGTCCGGTGGTGTCTGCTCCCTGGCCAGACGCCGGAAGCCAGCTCAGCTGGGCGTAGAAGATCACGATGCCGCCGAGCGCGAGCAGGAACGGGGGAGCGGTCGCCAGTACCAATAGGGGCCCCCGGTAGAAGGCGCTTCCGCGCCAGCGGAGCGCACCAGAGACGGCGAAGATCGTACCGAGGATCAGTGCGAACACGAACGATACTGTGACCAGCTCGATCGTTGCCGGCAGAAAGGCAGCCAGGTCACTCGTGACCGAACGATGGCTGCGGAAGGACATGCCGAGATCGCCGTGCAGCAGGTTCGTCAGAAATTGGAGGTACTGCACGGGGAGAGGGTCGTTCAGACCGAGCGCCTGACGTTCGGCAGCCACTGCCGCCGGCGAGGCGTTATTGCCGAGGAATGCTTTCACCGGGTCGCCGGGAGAGACGGCTTGAAGCAGGAAGATGATGGCCGTGAGCACGAGGAGGAGCACGACGGCCGACGCCAGGCGGCGCACGACGAATCTGGTCATTGGGGGTTCCTCACCGTTTCGAATTCATCAGAGTGCGGATGGCGTCGCCGCCGAGGTTCGCGATGAGGCTGAGCAGAAGCACAGCGATTCCCGGCGTCAACGGAACCCACCACTGACTGAGCAGCTGCTGGAGGCTCCGGGCGGTGTCGGCCCCCAGCTCGGGAGCAGGAGCCGACTGGCCGAGCCCCAGGAACGAGAGCCCTGCCAACAGCAGCACCACGTTGCCGATGTCGAGGCTCGCGGTGACGATGGCAGTGGGTACCACCCCCGGGAGGATGTGCCGGAGCACGATCCTCGGGCGGGAGATCCCAGCCAGTCGGGCTGCTTCGACATGGGGCCGCGCCGCGATCGATCGTACTTCACCGCGGATGATGCGGGCGTAGAACGGCCACCACACCACGGCGATCCCGATCAGGGTGTTCTGCAGGCTGTAACCCAGGGCGGCGACGATTGCGATCGCCACCAGCGTTCCGGGCAGCGCGAGGAAGAGGTCGGTGAATCGCATCAGGAGGTTGTCGAGCCATCCTCCGAACACCCCTGCGAGAGTTCCGATGACCCCACCGATGACGAGCCCGGTCGCCACGATGAGCAGGGAGGCGAACCAGCTGACCTGGATTCCCCAGAGGGTCCGGCTCAGCAGGTCGCGACCGATCGCATCCGTTCCGAGCAGGTGATCGGGGGACCCTGGTGGCAGGTTCAGCCCGCCGACGGACTGAATGGGGTCGTACGGTGCAATGACCCGCGCGAGCAGCGCGACAACAGTGACCAGTCCGAGAAGAAGAACGATTGCGAAGCTCAGGCGGTTGCCGGCGTGGAGGCGGAGCGCAGAGGTCGGCAGTCCCAGCCGGCGAGCGGCAATGTTCGTCGAGGCGGTCATGCCAGAACCCCGATGTCGGGTACCGACGCGAGCAGCGACTGGGTGTACGGGTGTGATGGATGCTCGATCACCTCATTCACCGGGCCGGCTTCGACGATTTCGCCCTGGGTCATCACGACGATCCGGTCGCCCATCAACCGGGCCACGGAGAGGTCGTGCGTGACGAAGAGGACGGTCATGGTCAATTCCTGCCGCATCTCACGGATGAGATTCAGAACGCTTGCGGCCAGCGACGCGTCCAGCGCACTGGTCGGTTCGTCGCAGAGCAGAACGGCCGGAGGGATCATCGTCGCTCGCGCAAGCGCGACGCGCTGGCGCTGCCCTCCCGAGAGGTCAGCCGGTCTCACTCCGGCCACCGACAGGGGCAGGCCGATCGATACGAGTGCCTTGTCGATGCGCTTGCGGTTCTCAGCGTCGCCCAGGCGGAGGGGAAGCAACCGCTCTCTCAAGAGTTCACCGATGGAGAGCCACGGGGTCAGCGAGGAGCCAGCATCCTGGAACACCATCTGAGCACCTCCCTCCGCGAGGGCGACGCTCCCTGATGTGGCGGGCGTCAGTCCGGCGATGACCCGCAGCAGGGTCGACTTTCCCGATCCGCTCTCACCGACGATCGAGACGGCTTCTCCGGCTTGCACGGTGAGATCGACACCGCGGAGCGCATGCACCTCGCGGCGCTTGCGACCGCCTGACTTCAAGACGAATCGGGTGTGCAGGCCCTCGACGCGAACGGCGGGTGCGGCGGCTTCGTTCCGCGTCCGCGGGGTGACAACGCTGTCGCCTTGACTGTGGTGGGCTAGGTTCTGCACGTCGTTGATGGAACGCCAGCACGCCCGGAGATGGGCGTCAGCGGCAGGGATCCCGCCTTGCTCGAGAGGTGGCTGCTCCACGGCGCATCGATCGATGGCGAGCGGACATCTGGTGTGGTAGGCGCATCCGGTCATCCGTTCGCCCGGCGACCCTGTCTCGGGCCGGAGCGTCAACAACTCGCGGTCCCTCGGAGTCTCGAGCGACAGCCGTGATCGCAGCAGGCCAACGGTGTAGGGGTGGTTCGGGCGGTGCAGAATGTCGGAGACCGACCCCAGTTCTGCGATCCGTCCGGCATAGAGCACGGCGATCCGGTCGGCGATCTGGCCGGCGACGGCGAGATCGTGGGTGATCAACACCACGCTGCAGTCGAATTCGTCCCGCAACTCACGCAGCAGGTCGAGAACCTGGGCCTGGACGGTGACGTCGAGAGCGGTGGTCGGTTCATCGGCGATGATCAGCGATGGCCGCCCGGCGACAGCGATGGCCGCCATGATCCTCTGTCGGAGCCCCCCTGAGAGCTCATGCGGAAAGACCCGGAAGCGCAACTCGGGGTCGGCGATACCCACCGCCGACATCAGACGAATCGCCTCGGCGTGGTCATGGGTGGACTCCGTCACCTGCCGCCCGACCCGCATGGTGGGGTTGAGCGAGGTCATCGGGTCCTGGAAGATGACCCCGAGCTCGTCGCGGCGCACTGTCCGGAGCTCCTCGGCGCTACCATGCACGATATCGACGCCGGCGACACGAATCGCGCCGGTTATCTCTGGAGCCGCCGCTGACGGAAGCAGGCCGAGCAGAGCCAAGGCGAGAACGCTCTTCCCCGAGCCCGACTCGCCGACAAGCCCCACGATCTCACCTCGGCCGATGGTCAGATTCACGCCACGGAGCACATTTGATCGCACACCGTCGCGTTGCAGGCTGATATGCAGGCCCTCGATCGACGCGGCTTCGCCGACACCACCGCGCTGTGGGGCCGTCTGGCTAGCTGATGTCATGGTGCGCCGCCTCTCTCTTCGTCGAGTCGATGTCGTCGATATCGCTGGTTCTGCTCACGGGTGCGGCTGCACGCTTTCGCACCACGTCGTAGATCGCGCGCGGCTGGGTGAACCAGACATCACTGCCGCGCGTCGTCATGTGCTCGAGTGCGCGCGTCAGCTGTCTTAGCCGGAACGGCGCACCCGAGATGAAGGAGTGTACGACGATGCTCATCACGAGAGGTTGCTCGTCGGCCGCCAGAAGCAGTTCATCGAACTCGTCGATGATCATGTCGGCGAAATCTGCTGCGCTGACATGGCGCCCGATCATCGAGGTGCTGTCGTTGAGCTCGAGCGCGTAGGGCATGGCGAGCAGGGGCATACCGCGCGTCTTCAACCAGACCGGCTGGTCGTCCAGCCTCAGATCCATCAGGTAGCGGTAACCGTTCTCCACGAGCAGATCGAGCGAATTCTCCGTATGCGAGAGCCATGGACTCGACCAGCCGAGGGGCGCGGTACCCTCTTCCTCGCAGATGCGTGCAGCGACGGTCTTCAGGTACGCACGTTCCTTCGCTTCGTCGAGACCGCTCAGCGAGTCGGAGTTCGAAATTCCGTGCCCGACGATCTCGGCACCGAGCCGGCGTGCTTCGCTGACGAGCTCGGGTGCCGAATCGTAGACGGCAGTGTTCAGGAGCACCGTGGGAGCAATCCCGAAGCTGTCCAGCCGCTTCAGCAGACGGAAGGCGCCCACCCGGTTGCCGTAGTCGCGCCAGCTGGCATTGACAAGGTCGGGCGCCGGTACTCCGTCGAGCAGGTTCTCGGCGTGCCCCGATCCGAAGTGGTAGTCCTCGATTCCCACGGCGACATAGACGGCGAGTTTCTTTCCACCGGGCCACAGACCATGATGCGCGTCGCCTATGGGGGAGTAGTCGTAACGATCGTGCGACGCCAGGGCGCCCGAGACGGTCACGGCGTGAAGGGGGGAGGTCATCTGTTTCCGATCCATCTGTTCATTCCGAGGTCTTCCGAGGCGGCCTGGCGAACCATCGCTTCATAGGGCGCGCGAAGTCGAGCCGCGCCCTGTTGTGCACGGTGGATTGCGGGTGCTTTCTGGGCGAAGAGCTCGCGGGCCTCGTCGAGGAGGGCGAGCTCGTCGACGAGGGTGACCGCGCCTTCTTCGAAGACCACGCGGCCGTCGACCATGGTGAGCCGCACACTCGACCCGGACTCGCAGTAGACAAGTTGTCCACGCAAGTCGTTGAACGGGGTAAAAGCCGCGCTGTGCAGATCGAGTAGCGTGAGATCTGCCAGAAAGCCTTCGCTCACCGCGCCGAGTCGATCCGACTGAAGGAGCGAGGCCGCGCCGCCCTGCCAGAGGCTCTCAAGAATCTCGCTGGCGGTCGGCCACAGCGAGCTGTCGAGACCGGCCACATTGTGGATGAGGCCGGTCGTCTTCACGACTCCCCAGAGGTTCGCGGAGTCGTCGCAGATCGCCTCATCGATGCCCAACGCGACTGGAATGCCGAGCTCCTTCATTCGTCGGAACGGTGCGACTCCGCTGCCCAGTCGCAGATTACTGATGGGGTTGTGCGCAATCACCGCTCCCGCCTCCGCGATCAGGCGCAGGTCGTGATCATCGACCCAGACGGCGTGAATCACGTTCATCCGATCGCTCAGCAACCCGAGATCGCGCGTGTACTCGACGAGCGAGCGCCCCTGAAAGCGAGGTTGCTCGCTCATCAGGGCCCGCTGGACCTTCGTCTCGAGCATGTGCGCGAACAACGGAACCCGGTACTTGCGACTCCGTTCGTCGAGCGCCTCGAAGTACTCGGTACTCACCCGCTGCGGTGCGGAGATGGAGACGGCCGCGGTGAGGCGACCGGCTTCCCTGCCGTGCCAACGGTCGAAGAAGTAGTCGTAGAGAGCCAGGAGCCCCTCACGATCCATCGGCGCCGGCGCCTCCAACGACGCCAATAGTTCGCCAGCAGCGCCGGTGGCGATGTAGGGCAGTTTCTGCGCCTCCGGGAGTTCGGGCTGATCGAGCGCGACGCTCGCCCTGATTCCGCAGTCGGCGTAGGCCTGCATCACTGCGTCGATGATCTCCGGGGTGGGGAACGGCATCAAGAAGGCATCGTCCTGTACCGTCGTCGTTCCGGTGCGGAGCATTTCGAGCGCTGCCAGCATCGTGCGGAGGTATGCCTCACGCGGAGTGGGGGCAAGCGCGATGTCGGCGGGGGATTCGTAGAGCATGAAGAGTTCTAGGGGCAAACTCTGCAGTGAACCCTTCAGGTGGTTCGCTGGCGAGTGGAAGTGCGCATTGATGAGGCCCGGTAGAACGATGTGGTGCGACCGGCCCTCTACCACCCGGTCGATCACCGCGCCGGCGCGGGAGCGGGCGCCTCGGCCGATCGCAGCGATGCGGTTGCCCTCGACGAGCACATCGATCGGCCCGACCATGCCGGACTCGGCTGCAGGGTCGTAGATGTACACATCGGCGAAGAGCGTGTTCACGACCCCGCCACCCGGCCCGCGCCCGCGCGCACCAGCCGCTGAGCCACAAGCCCCTCTGCCATCGTCACGGCAGCAGCCACACCCTCGACGACGGGAACGCCCAGAAGGGTGCCGAGCGGATCGACCAGATCCGCCAGCCCCGCGCAGCCGAGAACGATGGCGCCCGCGTCATCCTGCTCAACGGCCCGACGACCTTCGGCTGCGAAGTCGTCGAGCAGGTGCAGCGAACCGTTCGCGATCCCGGTCACGGGCTCGTCGATGGCGCGAACGACGCACCGATGGCCGAGCCCCAACGAGCGCACGACACGGTCGGACTGGTCGCGAGTACGTCTAGGCATAGTGATGATGCTGAACCGGCTCGCGAGGAGCGCCGCGGTCATCAGGGCGGCCTCGGTCATGCCCACCACAGGAACGTCAGCCAGCTCGCGGGCGGCAGCCACCCCGGTGTCTCCGAAGCAGGCGACGACGTAGGCGTCGACTCGTTCGGCGCCGGACTCGAGTTGCCGGATCTCTGTCAGAACGCTCAGTGCGCCCCACACTTCGTCGACGTGGCTCTCGATGCTCGGTGTGCCGCTTGTTGGCGTAATGCCGACGAGCGTCGTATCGGGCCGGGCTGCGGCACCGGCCGACGCCAGGACCGTGTCCGTCATGGTGCGGGTCGTGTTCGGGTTTACGACGGCGATTCTCATCGGAGCGCTCCTGCAGCGGAGACGAGACCGTCGATTCCGTAGGCGCTGATCGCCGTTCGGGCGGCTGCTGATCCGCAGCGTGCGGCATCCACTGCGTCTCCCGAGACCAGGTGCACCGCTGCGAAGCCCCCGCAGAAGGCGTCTCCGGCGCCCGTGCTGTCAACGGCGACAGCACGTTCGCTCGACACCTCGGTGAGCGTGCCGTCGTGCAGAACAATCGATCCTCTTTGGGCGCGCTTGATGACCACGGTGCGCGGTCCGAGATCGTGGAAGAGGTGAGCCGCCGCGGCCAGGTCATCGGTCTCGGCCAGCGTCACGGCCTCGATCTCGCTCGGTAGAAAGACGTCGCAGTCGGCGATGATCCCGAACAGGGCTTCACGATTGCCCACAAGGTAGTCCTCTTGAAGATCGAGGTAGAGGGTTGCGTCGGTGTTGGCCCGCAGCCAGGGGGTTAGCGCGAGCTGGGACTGAAGGCTCATCGCCGAGATCAGGATGCCGTCGGCTTGGAGCACCGCATCCGTCACATCGGTTGGATAGACCGAGAGCCTGTCGAATTCGTCCTCGGTGGCGAGCATCGTCCAGCGGCGGGAGCCGTCAGGGAAGTAGTCGATGATGTTCCGAACGGTCGGTATGTCGCGCGACGGCAGGTCGTCGACGACGATGCCAGCTTCGCGGAGGGACTGCAGCACCGACGGAGGCAAGTCGGAACCGACCGGTGCGAGCATCCTGACGTCATCGAGGTAGAGACGCGCGGCGAGTGCGGCATAGGCCGCATCGCCGCCGATAGCCGGGGCGCTTCGATCCTGCCCGTGCACGGCTTCGTCGATTGTCAGGTTTCCGATGCAGACCAAAGACATCACTCCGTCACGCCCGGCCATCGAGATCAGCTTCCGCTGCTTCGAATTTGGCCATTCCGAGGTGGTAGCCGATCATCTGCGCCGGTACGACATAGAGCAGTGGACTGAGAGACTCGCTCACGACCGGCAGTTCGAGTACGCCGTCAGCGTGCTCGTCGAAGGCATGCTCTCCGACGGTTGTGATGGCGAACAGATGCCCGCCATAACGGTGGGCGTCGCGGCCGGTGTCCACCGCGCGTGGGATCGACGGCCCGGTCGGAGCGAAGAGGAAGAGAGGTTCATCCGGTTTCTGCGAGTTGTAGTGGTGGTACTCCTCGACCTGGATCTCCAGTGCGTGATCGGGTGTTGTCTCTTTGACCTTCGCGGCCCCGATGATCGCGGCCGCCCAGTTGGGTCCGGCCGCTGAGAAGAGGTACATGCCGTGACGGGCGTGCTCCGCCGCGATCGAAGCGATCGGGCCGTCGAGTCGGTCGAGCGTCGTGCCGATCAGTTCGGGCAGCTCCTCTAGTTCTTCGCCCAGCGCCTCTGCTCCGTCTGTTCCCCTCAGAACCCCGACAGTTGTGGCCAGGCGCAGGAGAAGGGCGAGAGCGGCAGTGGACGACTGGGTCGGCCAACCCACCCGGGTCGCTTCGAGAACGAGGGTGTTCTCGCTCTCGCGATCGATGGTCGAGCCTGCGGTGTTGGTCAGCGCAAGCGTCAGAGCGTCAGCGTGCTGTGCCACCAAGACCGCCTCCACCGTGCGCGTTGTCTCTCCAGAGCTCGACAGCGCGATGACCAGGGAAGAAGAGGTCACGAGGTGACGCTGGTAGTACGCGAATTCGAGGCTCTGCACGGGTTCGCAGAGCACGCCGAGCATGAGTTCGAGCGCGTGGCGTGCGGCGATCATGACAGCCAGGGAGTCACCGGCGCCGACGAGGAAGACCCGGTCGAAATGCGATTCTGCGAGACGGTGGCTGACGGCCGCGAGTTCGGCTTCGTTGCGGTGCCAGGTGTTGCGGATGGCCTGGGGCTGCCCGAACATCTCACCCCTCGTCGCTTCCACGCGGGCCCGGCGCTTGGCGTCGAGTGGATCATCGGTCGGGAGGGCCAGGATGCCAGCGCGCTCTGCGGCGGACACGCGCACGATCACCTCCTTCTGGCGGTCGTCCAGCGGGCTGTCCGCCGAGAGCAGGGGGCTGTCGAGAGGGGTGTTCGTCATTCGAAGTTCTCCGGTAGGGGTTCGGGCGAGCTGGATCTGAGGGAAGGGCGTTGCGGACTAGCCCCGGGTGGCGCCGGCCGCTGCGTCGCGAGCGGTGCGGAATGCGTCCGCAAGGCGTTCGACCGCAGCAGGACTGATGCGGGCGTCGTGATCAGGGCCGTCTTTGATCGCGCTGCCGAGGATCGCACCGTCAGAGCCGCGCACCGCGTCGCCGAGAGTTGTTGCGGTGACTCGCCCTCCGATCAGAACATCGACGTTGTCGTCGAGGAGTGCTTTGACGGCGGCGATGTCGCTGATGGCGTCATTCACGCCGCTGTCACGGGTCACGATGATCTTGTCGGCTCCGCCGAACGAGAGAGCCTCGGCAGCGGCCCAGCGCACGTCGCCTGTCACGGCCCGGCTTGTCGCCTCGTGCGCGTCCGCCCACACCTCGACTCCGCTGCCCAGCAGGCGCTTCATGTGCGCGACCTCAGACGAGCATCCCTCGATCCATCCTGTCGGACCCACCGAGATGCCGGTGAGCACCTTGACCCGAATGAACTGAGCGTCGATGGCGTGTGCGATGGCGACAGCGGACGGTCCGTCGTTGTGGCCGGCGACGACGCCCAGCGAGACGTCAGTGGCTCGGCGTACCGCCGCTCCAATGACGGACATGGCGGCGACGGTCGCCGGCCCGATCAGAGTGGGCTGGGGGTTGTCGCTGGCGTCCTGAATCATCACGTCGGTGAAACCGGCGCCAACTAGGACCTGAGCGTCTTCAGCGGCTGCATCGGCGATCGCTGAGATGGAATGGCCGAGGTAGTTTGGTGCGCCGGGCAGAGGGGGAAGGTGCAGAACACCTACGAGTCGGAACAATGTGATCTCATGCCTTTCAATCTTCATCGATTCTCAAACGGTATACAAACGCGTTTAGATTGTCAAGATATTGTTGTTTGTTCGCGTTTTTTTCTTGCATGGGCAATAAACGGTATACGAAGAGAAATTGTTCGTCGAATGCGATGAAAGCCCGACTCACCATGGTCATCGGCATCGTTACCGCCGATCTTGCCCGCGTGACACGCGTGTTCTTTCAAGATTGCCTGGCGGCGGGCCGAGCCGCCCAAGCTTGTCGAGAGATGCATGGGCGCCGCTGCATGCTCGCGCGGCCGCTTAGCGACTGGGTTCCATCCGGAGGTGCGAGCGAGGGCCGCGAAGAACCCGTCTCTGACTCACACTCCGGCGGTGCCGGTGCGGTGGTCGCCGGCCGGTGGCTGGTTGCAGGTGATCCGGTCGGGAGTGAGAGGGAGGTCGGTCGTGCGGCAGCAGCAGTCGAGAATCAGTTCGGCCAGTCCCCGGCCGGTGGACGCAACGTGCATGACGTCGTGGCCACTAGAGCCCGACGGACTCGAAGAGTACCTGGCATAAGGTCCACTATCAGCAGGCTGAAGACCGTCAAGAAACACGGCATCGACGCACCGACGCGCGTGTCTCATAAACCCTTGTAGCGCCGGGTGGCGGAGTTGCCGAACCGCCATTGAACCCGACATTGGCGAGCCGTAGACAAGCTAAGGGGATCTACTTGAGACGCCTCAGAAACCTTTAGCTTTCTGAGGCATGAGTCCTTCTAGACTTGGGTCTGCCCAGGGTTTGGTTGTCACCTGACCTGTGAGATTTCATTCTCGCTGGAAGGATGTCAGTCATGGCAAAGGCATATCCGAAAGAGTTCCGCGATGATGTCGTGGCGGTGGTCCGGAAGGGC
>NZ_NBXA01000054.1 GCF_003399625.1 Subtercola boreus
CGCCTCCCTGATCCTCACCAGCAACCTGCCCTTCGGGCGGTGGGGTGATGTCTTCGGTGACCCCACGATCGCTTCAGCGATGATCGACCGGGTCGTGCACCACGCCGACGTCCTCAGCCTCAAAGGCGCCAGCTACCGGCTCCGAGGACACAAAACCCTCACCACTACGACAAACTAAACACACCACGTGGCACCGTTTTCAATCGGCAACATTGGTACCGTTTTCGGTCGGCGTTAACAGCGGCTTTTTGAATCGCACCGCGGTGAACGGACCCTGGGCGGGACTTCTCGCGCAACGAAGGTTCGGGCCGTACGCTTGACTTGTTGAGGTCAGCGCTTTCCGTCGACGAAGACGAGGGGGCCGCGGTTCAGGTCCTCGGCGGTGAATGGGATGGGCGTGCGGTCCGGTTTTCCGACACGGATCGAATAGGTCGCTTGGCTGATTGCGACGTTCGCGAGACTGAACTCGAAAATGCAGGGGTCACCCATGGTTGGGTTTCGTATCTTGCTGTCGCTACTTCCGGTTCCTAGTTGGCTTGTCGCGATCACGCCACCCTGTGTATCCAGGAGTTCGACGGTGGCGCCTTGCGTTATATCTTCGTAACCGGGTTTTGCGACGCAGCTGAAATCACCGGTCATGTATCGATTCGCTCTTTTGTCAGCGTCGGCTTGCGTCGCGGGTGATTCTTGGACGATGGCGTATCCAGCGATGGTCCGCGACTTTGCCGTGCTGGACGTGACACTCGGTGCGGGGCCTGCCGTAGAGCAACCTGCCATCAATAGTGCGACGGAGATCGACGCACCAACTGCTAGGTGGCGAGGTGAGGGTTTCATGATTACTCCCAGGGCTCTGGGGTGACCCGTTGTTGATTTGCACGATCGGTGTCCCCCAGTCACCAACCCTCTCACGCGCAAGCCCAGCTGGGCAGTTCCGCGACCCGTAGGCCTGATGTCCCGTAGGGGTGGTCCGATGAAGAATTTCACTCGGGTGCGTCTAACGGGGCAGGATTCTGTACCTCTGAGGCCCGGAACGGCTTGCGGTCTAGTCGGGGATTGGTGGATACTCGCCGTCGGGATGGGGGAGGGTGCGCATCCACAGCATGGCCGCGTCGGCCCGCTCAAGCGCTGCCGCGGCTATCTCGACGGCGACCCTCGAGTCGTGCCAGTCAGTGTTCCGGCTGTCTTTAGCCATCACGATTCGGCCCTCGTTACCGAGCCGGCGAAGCCTCCGCAGCGACGCGCGGATCTCTTCGCGAATGGCGTCTGCACTCACGGGATCCGTCATGCGGTCACGCTCGATGTGGCCGATTGAACGTCGGCGCCGTCAGTCGCGGCTTGTTCGTACCTATATAAGGTAGCTCTGGACCAGCCGACGAGCCCGGCAGCATCAGCAGCCGTCTTGCCGGACTTCCGGGCACGGCGCACGATCTCGAGCTTTTCCGCGATCACCTTCGGATCGCTGACTGGTCTGCCGAACCGGGTGCCGGCAGCCTGGGCGACGGCGATGCCGGCGTTGACGCGTTCGACGATGAGTTCTCGTTCGTACTCCGCCAGAGTGGCGAGCATGCCGAGCATCATCCGTCCGGTTTTTGTCGATGGGTCGATGCCGTCCGACACGGACTGCACGTTGATGCCGGCCTGCTGCAGCGACTTCACTGTGTTCAGAACATCGATCAGTGATCGGCCGAGCCGGTCGATCCTCCAGACGACTACGGTGTCACCTTCGACGGCGTGCTCAAGGAGCCGGCTCATCGCTGGCCTGGTCGCGGCAACCTTTGTCCCGGAGGTGATATCGGAGAAGATATCGCGCTGCTGTACACCGATCTTGACGAGCGCGTCGATCTGCAGCTGAGCATCCTGTGCCGCGGTGCTGACTCGTGTGTACCCCAATAGCCTCATGGCGCCCATCCTGCCTCAAGAACTCCTAAATGGCGTCACGAGACACGCAAGACCATGAGATGAGTTTTCAAGACAAGAGGCAACCGCGGAATCCCGCGGTTCTTGCAGGCCGATCCGTGGGGGAGTGGGGTGCCTCATTAACCTTTAGCTTTCTGAGGCAGTTTCTTAACCCGCCGTGCCGCGATTTGTGCGGTGGCATTAGGAGACTGCATCGTGGATGAGTCCGTATGGGGGCATGTTCGGATTGCGGGTGAAGTTGACGACGACGTCGTTCGCGACGGTGGAAGGCGGTGAATTGTCCACGATGATGGCTTGGGCTCCAATGCCGTCCGTGGCCAGCCAGGTTTTTACATGAGCGTAGAAACGCTCGACGAGTTGCGCGTCAGCGAACTCCTCGTCATCGCCCGCGGAGTTATGGCCAAGATTTTTCTGCGGGCTGTCGATGATAAGAAGGCCTGGGGCATCTGCATCCTGTTCGAAGGCAATTTCCCAAAGAGCAAGGTTCCAGGCGAGCGCGATGATGACCATGCCGCCGCTAGAGGCCTCCGTATATGGAAGCCCGCGTACATACGGAACAAGGTTCCCATCAATATAGGGGTCGCGGAGCTTTGGATAACCGATGTCTTCCAAGATGCTGCCGAACCGGGAAGCCAGCTGTCGAAGGATCGCGTCTCTGTCTGGTCTGCCGCGCTTTCGTGCGCCTCGCAGCTGCTCGACGTCGTTTCGGAGAGCCACGACGCGTTGCTCCTCCTCATCGACACGAGCCCAAGAGCGAAGGCCGGTTGCCGATGCTTGGTGGAGAAGTCTTACTCCCGTGAGCTCCCCGGTCATCTGGTCTCGGAGAGCGAGCCATGGCGCCGGTGCCTGTGTGATGGCATCAACAGCCGCCGCCGCCTCGACGGCCGCAAGTTCGGCTTGCTCCGCCCGCCGCTCAAGGGTGTCTAGGTCCACTGTTAATCTTCCGATGTAATCGGCGAGGCTGCTCAGGCGTCCACGCACGGCGCGCAGTTCCGACCTGACCATGGGTGAAGAACCTGCCGATTCAACAAGGTCTACACCTGCGTCATCATCGTTTTTCTCCTCGGTGTGGAGCTCCACGGGGCTGTGGCACAGGCTGCAATGGCCACCGTCCATCGTGACTGGGGCAATGGTGTTGAAGCATGCCGGGCACACGGTAACTCGGAGAGGGTCGAAGAGGACTTCTGCATCGACCAAAAATGCAAGCTTCCGCTGGTCGTCCGCATACTGACCTCGAAGAGCGTCGAGGCGATCAAGAAGGCTTTTACGGTCGCGCACCCGGACCCGACTTTCAGTTGCGGTTGTCTGCGCATCCCGGAGTGCAACCCGAAGGCGTGCGGAGGAGGTTTGGCTACTTCGTTGGTCGGCGTCCAGAACGCGTAGCTGAGCGTTGAGTTCGGCGATGCGTAGGCTCGCATCGTCTACGTTGATCTGTAGCTGAGTGCGACCCTCCGGATAGTCGCGCTCAGCTATCTGCGCCATAGCGCTCAGGCGGCCCTCTGCAGTCCGCAAGCGTTCCGACGCGGCCCTCGCCTGCGCGGCCAGAATCGCGCCTTCGTTGTCGTGGACACCGAATATCACGTCAATGGTCTGGCGGTACTTTTGCGCCACCATATAGTTGCCGTGCTCGTACACCAGGTCTTTGTTGTCGAGGCGCTCGTTCCTGACGACGAACACCCGGAACAGGTCCCGAATGCTCATCATGGACGTGTTCGTATCTTCCTTGACGGATGAGTCAGGAAACAGGACCTCATCAAGATTCATGGAAGACAGAATCAGCTGGGACAGGCCGCTGGGATCGCTGGTAGGTTCAATTGCCACGCGGTTCTCGCCAACGGGGTCGAGAGTGTCGAGATGGCCGCTCCAGATGCTGGCGAACGACGATGCCTCGCCACCGATTGTCGCTCGTTCGATGACAATTGGCTCGTCGCCAAGGTCTAGCTCCAATAGTGCGGCGCGGACGTTTGAGCGGACCTCGTCGTGGCGTGGGACTCGATTGTCGCCAAGCGCGTAGAGGATGAAGTCGACGATGGTGGTCTTGCCTGTCTGAGACTGACCCGAAATGACAGATAGGGCGCGAAAACCGTCCTTGGCGTCGGCCGGCATGAACGACACTTCATAATCGGAACTTGTTGCGGACATCCCCGCCAGGCGGAGTCGTTTGATTCGAATGCCCACGGGTTATTCGTCCTTTTGTGCGGTTGTCTCGATGGCAATGGGTAGTTCGGCACCGCGAACGTCGTCGAGGAGGTCGAGAAGAAGCCAGGAATGTCCGATCCACTCCTCGACGGAGGTTTGAAGTCGCGTTAGAGACAACGAAGACAGCCGTCGAAGGACTATTCCTGCGGATACCCGGTAAGCGTCGGCGTAGGACGAGTACATACGTTGTTCACGATCCTGGCCGAGTTCAGTGATTTCGTACTCGGCGCCCTCGGAGCTCACAAGCCCGTAGGCGACGAGTTGCGCGAGGTCAAACTGGACGCGCTGTCGACGGGAAGCGAATCGAGGCCCGGTGCTGGCGTATGAGAGCTGCGTCTGGCTGAACCCGGCAACCTTGAGCGCGCGTGCGTCGGCGATGTCGATTCGCCGCTCGCCGGACACGACCACCCAGGGGCTGTCGGCGAAAAAGTCGTAAAACGCCAATCGGTCCACAGAAGCGAGTCGTCGTCCGTCGCGTTTTGCCACGGCGAAAAGAACAAGCATCCGGGCGCAGCGGAAGACACCGAGCTCTTCCGGGTTCACCGATTCGTTCAGGTCAGAGGCGGTTGTGGGTAGGTTGCTCATGAGATTGCTTCCTTGGTCGCCAGAAGTGCGACCTCCACGGGCTCTGTCAAAACCGAGGTTTCAGGCGGTGCAGGTGCAACAGGCTCGTCGACCGTCGTTTCAGTTACGGCCTTTTCCGAGGCGTGGGTCACTGCGACGTTCCGCCAATGAGTCACCCATCCGGCCGTGCCGCGCTCAACAAGATGATGCGCAGTACCCCGTTTATGCGAAGGGGCCAGTCGAAGTCCAACGGGGTCTGACAGCGCCACCGCATCTGCCATGACGGTTCGTACAAGGCCCTTCATTTGCCCATGCTCGTCCGCCAACGGAGCGGCCTCGTTGAACCGATCTTCCCACGCCGCATGGACGCTCTGCCGGATGGACGAGAAAGCAGCGAGTGCGCTGTGGGAGCCGCGAGCTTCTAGGTCGCGAAGGAGCGCATCAGTAGCGAAGTACTGACCACAAGCCGCGCTGACCTCAACGTGGCCGGCTTCTCGTAGCTGTCTGACGAACAGAGCCGCGTCGTACTCGGCGTCGTCTTCGAGTTCGGCGACTTCTTCTTCGGTCAGTGGCGAGCCGTTGACGGTCCAGGGGAAAAATTCCCGTCGCACGTGAGAAGCCTCTTCGCTGAGGAGTTGGGAGCAGAGTTCGTCGCCTTGCCAGATGGTGATGTCCACGGTGTGCGTCTTCATCTGCTTAGTGGCCCAGGTCTGGAAAGACTTTAACTGACCAGGCTCGAGGATGCTCGGGATGACGAGCGTCCACACATCAACCGTGAATTTCTCCTCGGCAGACTTCTTCATTGCACTGTTGAACGACGCGCGAACTTGCTTCATGCTCGAATCGCCCCATTCGAGAAAGAACTTCGATTGCCAGATGCGTGTCACTCCCCCTGCCAGGGAGCCGACAAACGTGTCTATTCCCCAGTCATTGTGGTTCTTGCTCGCGACAGTTGTAGCACCGGGATAGCGAGCTTTTACAAGGTACGTGACGAAGGTTTCAAATCGCGTTCGCGCCGCTGCTTCAGATCCTGCATCCGTCTGGAAGCGGGCGAACAGCATGTTGGCTTCAGGTATCACCAGGATGTCGGCCCCACCTGGTGCGCGGCGCGCCACCGTCCTACAAATGTCCGGCCCCCAAGCATGTTTTGAATCTACGGCATTGCCAGGCGGGACCACGGTGAATTTCGTTGCACTTCGGAGTGCAAGCCGGGCGTCTGCAGCACAATGCCTGAAAGTGTCGTTGAGATTCGTACCATCTGTGTTGTCTTGCTAAGTTCTCGGCATGGAGAGTGAGTTAGCTGAGAACTACCGTGTGCGGCTTCGATCTCTGCAATGGGCCGGTGCGCTTCTTAGAGAGCTGAGCCACTCGAAGGACGTTGATGCGGTGCTCGTTGCAGCAAATTGGGCTCTTGATTCTGTGTATGACTTGTCCGAGGGCTATTGGATGCTTTCGGGCCTAGAGAACCTTTCAGTCTCGGAGCAGGACGATCACCTAGCTGACCGATCACCAACGGCCGGCGAAAAGCTAGGGGGTCTCCTGGTGGCCAGAGGAAAGAAGACGCATCACCTGACGCGAGTTAGTGAGCTCAGCCCATGGCACGATTTACCTTATAGCTTCGCGAATCTAACGGATTGGGTTTGGTCTCGAGCTGCATGGCCTGACAATGATCGGCTCGGACGTAGAACGCGGTGGTACAGCGAACACGTCACAGGCAGGCCGCTGTGGCTGGCCATCGACGAAGCCGAGTACTGGTTTATGGTCCACAGCCCCGTCGTCATTCCTCCTCAAGACGCACGAACCATAGAAGGATGGGTCGCCGGGCTTGTGCCAAAATTCGAGACCGAAGAGTGAAGCCCAAGTGACTATGAAGAAGTTTTTTATGCCGCTTCGGGTAACGTGTTTCCGCGCTGCTGCGAGGCAGACGAACAGAACGCCTACCTGAGCACGGCCTCTACAAGTTTTCGAGCATTCTTCGACAACGGCGGGATGATGCCCAGCATTGCGGCCAGCACCACGACCGTCTCCAGGATTAGAAGTGCGAACCTGTGAAGCGAAAAGAATCGTCGCTTGCGAAGAAATGCAGCAATGCCCGCAAGTAGAAGACGGGTTCGGCGGGCATACTTCGGGTGCAGACAGAGCCCGGCCGCAGCGACGCACCAGACGAGCCACAGCAGACAAACCCAAGGGCCTACTGTGACGAGAATAGAGGGGATGACCGGAACGAACTCGGTCAGGATGCTCAAAGCTTCCATGAAGCGTCTCCACAAAGCACCTGCCCGAGCAGTGCTTCGATACGACGTTCATGACGTTCTGGATCGGTGTGGTCACCAGCCTGGCGACCAGAGCATTTGGTGAAACCCCTTAGGGTCTCGACGGCTCACCACTGAGTATCCGCTTTTGTGGGCACCGCTTTTGATGCGGGTGAGCACCGTTGTTCAGGTGTCTGGTTTGCGTTGTTCAGCACCATGATCGGTGTGGTTGAGCACCACCTGTGAAGCTCCTCCCATCATGTGATGGCCACGTGGTGGGAGGAGTACCGGTAATGGTACGGAAGATCAAAGCGAAGCTCGTGTTGCAGCTGCGTAATCAGGGCTTGTCGCGACGCGCGATCGAGTCGGCTCAGGGGATTTCGCGGCATAGCATCCAGGCTGTGCTCGACGCGGCGGAGCGGCTGGGGTTGGGATGGGATGACGTCGCGGAGTTGTCGGAGGTGGAGACGTATTCGACACTGTTTCCCGGCCGCGGAGTTCGGGAGAGTGTCTTCGCAAAACCGGACTGGCCGCGGGTGGCTATGTCAAGTTGTTTCACTACCAGGGTGACGGCCTGATTCACTACCACCTCGGGTCTGTTGGGTTTGGTGTTGTTGGGTGTGGGCGAGGCGGTAGGAGCGCGTTCCGGTCTCAATGATGGTGC
>NZ_NBXA01000055.1 GCF_003399625.1 Subtercola boreus
TACCAGCCGGCCATCGACCAAGCCGTCATGCTTCACCGTCGCCACGGCCTCGTCCTCCACGTCGATCTTCACGTCAGTCATTCGGTTCCTCCTTGCTCAGGAGTTACACCGAAAATCGTATAGACCCCCTCGACGGGTGCGTTCGAGGCGGTCGAGCTCCGTGACGGCGACACCGCCCACTACGGCGGCCGCGGCGTGCAGAAAGCCCTCACCGGCATCCGGACAGAGATTGCACCCCTCCTCACCAGCCGCCCCTGGCACTCCCTGCATGAACTGGATGACGCCCTCCGGGAGCTGGATGGGACACCGAACCTTGCGCGGTTGGGCGCGAACGCGGTCATCGCCGTGTCGATCGCCGCAGCCCGCGCGTTCGCGGTCAACCAGGGCCTGCCCTTGCACCAGTGGATTGCCGAGACAACCGGCTCTGCCGAGCTATTGCCGGTGCCGCACTTCAACGTCCTGAACGGCGGCGCGCACGCCGCCAACGACCTCGTCTTCCAGGAGTTCATGATCGCCCCCGTCGGCGCGACCGATGAAGCATCAGCGATAGAGACCGGCGCTGCGGTCTACCACGCCCTCGCCGCACTCGTGCGATCCCGGTACGGCGCCGTCGGGCTTGGCGATGAGGGCGGCTTCGCCCCGCCGATCAGCCACCCCACCGAAGCCCTCGACCTCCTCGTCGAAGCGATCACCACGGCAGGGTTCACCCCCGGGGTGAATGACGTCGCGATCGCGATGGACCCAGCAGCGAACGGCTTCTACGAAAACGACGCCTATGCGATCGCCGGCCAGCAATACAGCAGGGAAGACCTCACCCGGTTCTACGTCGACCTGCTCGACCGGTACCCGATCCGGAGCATCGAGGATGGCTTCGCCGAAGACGACCACGCCGGCTGGCAGCTCCTTCACCAAGCGGCGGCCAGCCGGGTGCAGCTCGTCGGCGATGACCTCTACGTCACCGACCCGGCCCGTATCCAGGACGGCGCCGACAACGGCTACTCAAACGCCGCGCTGATCAAACCGAACCAGATCGGCACCGTCACGCAGACCTTCGACGCGATCGCTGCCGCCCGCCGCAACGGTATGGCATGCATGATCTCGCACCGCTCCGGCGAAACGGAAGACACTTTCATCGCCGACCTCGCTGCCGGAACCGGTGTCGGCCAAATCAAATCCGGCGCCCCGGCCCGCGGCGAACGCGTCGTGAAATACAACCGCCTCGCCCAAATAGAAGCCCGCAACCCTGCTCTCGGGTACGGGCTGGCATGAGCATTCCCCGCGACCCCGCGACCAGGCAGCGTGCTGACCCGGACGAGATGCTGCCCCTGGATAGCGATACCGACGTCAATGACATACCCACCAGCGGACCCGTCCGCCCGATTCACCTGCGATGGCCCTACATCGGACTCGTCGCCGCAGGAGGGACGGCCGGTACCGCTGCCCGCGAGGGCATCAGCCTCATGATCCCGTCTGTGTCGGGTATCCCTGTCGCGATCTTCGCCATCAACATTGTTGGCGCCCTATTCCTCGGCGCGCTTCTCGAAGGGCTTGCCCGTCGAGGGGCCGACGAGGGCCGGCGGCGGACCCTGCGGCTGCTTCTCGGAACAGGGTTCGCTGGCGGTTTCACGACCTACAGCGCCCTCGCAACCGATACCGGGTTCCTTCTCCTCGACGGGCACCCCTGGAGTGGCATCGGATACGCGATCGCCACCGTCGTGATCGGGGCCGTCGCGACTCTCGCAGGGATCGGGCTGGCAGCCGCGCATCACCGACACCGCCACCCCGATACAGGGTCGGGGGATCCCCAGTGACGCCGCTTCTCTTTGTCGGGTTATCCGCCGCGGGCGGTGCCGGATCTGTTCTTCGGCTGGTTGCCGACGGCACCATCAAATCTCACACCAGAGCGTCCTTCCCGATCGGGACGATGATCATCAACATCACCGGAGCTTTCCTTCTCGGGTTCATCACCGAAACCGCGTTCCAAGGGGTGCTCCCCGATGCGTGGCGCTTGATCATCGGCACCGGACTCCTGGGTGGGTACACCACCTTCAGCACCGCAAGCTTCGAAAGCATCCGCCTCATCCAACAACACCGGTACGTTCCCGCCCTGGCGAACTCCCTCGGGATGCTCGGCCTCGCGATCCTCGCCGCCCTCGCAGGCGCCGGAATAGGGAGCTTCCTGTAAGTTCACATCACCCCACAGACTGGTCTGCCGTGTGCCCGATGGTTCTCGTACGACAGACCACCCGAACACTCCTCGAACAGCACGAAGGTTTCCACGGCCTCCGGTTCGGGAGTGAGAGGGGAAGACCCTACCTACCGAGATGGGGCCTTCCCCTCGCCCACCCAGACGTCCACAGCCCACTCCGGTCAAACACCGTCGTCCTAACCAGCCACTGAGCTTTGCGACTCACACTCGGGTACACGCGGGTGAGTACCGCTGCGCAGGATGCGCAGCTGCAGGTCGAAGCTCTCGTGAAGATCGGGGTGCAGCAGCGGGACATCTTCTCCGACGTCCGGCTTAAGGGGCCTGAAACGCTACCCGATTTTGTCTGGTTGCTGGGATCGGGGATTAGTCGCGGAGTGTGTCGAGCGTGTCGAGCGGCACGTAGAACGTGACCTCGCCGGTTTCCGTGTCGACCCGCGCCTTCAGATTCACCTTCTGCATCATCCGATGACCATGGGAAATAGCGACCTTGTACGACGATGCAGCATAAACGTCACAGTCTTCGATGTGCTCAACCATTGACCAAGTCTATCCAACGTCGTTTCAGCGCCTACCCGGACGACGAGGGTCCGCGAATACCATCAATAGGACCGCCCGACAGCGACCTCGAAACCGAGGCCACTGAACTTCAAGACCGGGGTGTGACCTTCACCGGGAATATCCCGGTGACCACGAATGGGGCCTGAGCGTCCCGCTCACCGGAACTGAACGCATCAACCTCCAGCTCCACACCCCCGAACCTACGGATCCTGCAAACACGAACGCACCCAACCCGATCCGGGGCGGGTGCGTTTCGTGTTCGGTCGGGCATGGCCGGCGGACGCCTATTCTTCGAGTTTCAATGCGACACCGAGAGCGAAGAACGTGGGCGCCCAGTGGCCAACGAAAATACCCCACCGGTCCGACTGGGCTTTGTCATCAGTCTTCTTCCCTCGAGAGATCAGCCACGACGTCAACGACAACCCGATCGATGCGAAACCGGCCAGGTATGCGTACTCACTTTTGAACCCGAACCCCTGCAACGATTTGACCGGATTGAACACAACTCTCTCAACAGCCTTCTTAGCCATCACCATCTCCTCAGGGCAAAGTCCCACACATCCGGGACGCTTCCTCCACCCTGACACATCCACCACCCAGTCCACTGACGGCCACACAGGGTCTGCACAGGGTCGCAGCTACCAGCAACCGCCGCCCGCCAGCCCCAGCCGGAACACCCGCCGATCTGATCGAAACGTCCTCACCAACACCAGCTCAGTAAACCTTTAGCGCGCGGGTTCGTCAGCAAACCAGTCACGCGCAACATTCCGTACCTGGACTACGACCCGCGATCTGTAACGCCCCCTCGCCCGTCATCCTGCCGGGTTCATGACCGGCCGACGGTTCGCCCATCGCTCGACGTGTGCCGACTCCTCGGCGAGGCCCATCGACACCACCCCATCCGCCCACGAAGACGTCATCACGTCAACGACCCGATACGCCGGTATAGCGTTGCCCGTGACATGCCCAGATCCCGTGCGACCTGCGCCGCCGGCTCCCCACCATCAATAAGACGCCTCGCGTTCATGACCTGACTATCCGTGAACTGCTGACGCCTCCCGCCCAGGTCCTTCCCCGCCGCACGACGCTTAGAAACGCTGTCGGTGATGCGTTCTCGTTTAATGTCGAGCTCCATCTGCGCGAGAGCCGCCATCACCGTGAACACCATCGACCCCATCGGCGTTCCCGTGTCCACATTCCCACCCCCCAGGTTCAACACCCGAAGCCCCACGCCTCTGCCCCGGAGCATGTCCGGCAACGCGAGCATGTTCTGCGTCGACCGGCCCAAACGGTCAAGAGTCGTCACAACCAGAGTGTCACCGTCATGCAACGCCAACAACGCCCGATCAAACTCCGGCCGGCTCGCCCTGGCCCCACTCACCCCATGATCCACATACAAATCATCCCGGCGCACCCCAGCAGCCAAAAGATCTTGCTCTTGACGGTCGGTGTCCTGGTTCTTCGTCGACACCCGCGCATACCCAATCAACCTGCCCACAACCACTCCCCCACCTGTCCTACAATCGTACTTCGCTACACCAATTCTAGAGGGAGGTTGCGACACATAGCTGCGAGAATCAGACCGTGTCAGAAGCGCCGGGGTCTGTCAAGAATTCGGTGTAACTAGTGTTGTTGTGGGTTAGCGTCCGACGGTGAGTCGGCCGTTGAAAGTGATGTCGAACGCGTTGAGCGCGGCCTTCCATCGTTGGGTCCAGCGGGCCCGCCCTTGGCCGGTCGGATCCAGGCTCATCACGGCCAGGTAGACACATTTCAGTGCGGCTTGCTCATTGGGGAAATGTCCCCTGGCGCGGACCG
>NZ_NBXA01000056.1 GCF_003399625.1 Subtercola boreus
ACAGGGCCTTTCTCGAGCTGGTGTGTGGTCGAAGACCATCAGCATCGAGGGAGGCCCGCTTCTATGCGCGGAAGCGACCCGGGGTGGGGAATTTCAGTGAGCAGAACTGGGGAATTTCAGTGAGCGCCGTCATAAGTACCTCGCCGGGACGAAGGCCCCCATCAAGCATGAGCAGAATCATTGCGAGGTCTCGTTGCCGACTTATACCGCTCACGAGCGCGGCGATATCGGCATCCTCCATCGGACGCGGCAGCCGGAGCGGAACTTTCACCCGGACATCTCGCCGAACGGGCATCTGGCGGCTCGAGCCGCCAGCGAAGGGCTGATGCCGTGACCCAACGCGCGCCAATGCGGGATCGAACTTCTGCTGCAACGGGTGCCCAAGATCAAATAACTCCATGATGGCTGCCCACTCGTAGAAACTGGACACGGCCGCAAGGGCCCGCGACACGGTCGCCGGGGACAACCGCGAACCACTGCCGCGGCCTCGATGACTATTCGGCCGAGCGCTCAGCCACGCAAGAAAATCAACAGCCAACGCCGGCCGGAACTCATGCCACGGCGCACTCACCTCAGACAGGAACTCAAATAGGTAGCGCAGGTCATACCCGTACGCGGCGGCCGTGTTCGGGCTGCACCCCGAATCCAGCAGATGCTTCAAGAACCGATCCACCACCTCGATCGACAGCCCCGCATCATCGCGGACCGACACTGCAACAACACCGCCCGACACACGCTGAATCACTACTCTCATGAGACCCATCTCATCAGGGAAGTTTGAACACCAGTACGCCGGAAACTGTCCACATAAGAACTAACTCCGCGATCAGGAGCAACCGATCGAACGAGACCGTGGGGTCTGTCAAGAATTCGGTGTAACTAGTGTTGTTGTGGGTTAGCGTCCGACGGTGAGTCGGCCGTTGAAAGTGATGTCGAACGCGTTGAGCGCGGCCTTCCATCGTTGGGTCCAGCGGGCCCGCCCTTGGCCGGTCGGATCCAGGCTCATCACGGCCAGGTAGACACATTTCAGTGCGGCTTGCTCATTGGGGAAATGTCCCCTGGCGCGGACCG
>NZ_NBXA01000057.1 GCF_003399625.1 Subtercola boreus
TGTTGACGCCGACCGAATGTGATGCCGTTTCTGCCGATTGAAAACAGGGCCACCTAGCCACTATGGAAGGTGATCAATTTGGATGACTGGGCAAAGATTCGGCATTTGCATTCGATGGGTTTGCACTCGAAAAGAGAGATAGCCAGGCTCGCTGGGGTGTCGAGGGGCACGGTTGATCGTGCGCTGGAATCGGGCAGGCCGCCGGCGTATCAGCGGGCGCCGGCGGGATCCAGGTTCGATGCGTTCGAACCGAGGGTCCGGGTGTTGCTTGCGACCACGGCAGGGATGCCCGCGTCGACACTGGCGGAACGTGTGGGCTGGTCCGGGTCCTCGTCCGTGTTTCGGCAGAAGGTTTCAATGATTAGGCCCGAGTATCTGCCCCCAGATCCCGCGGACCGGATCGATCACCAGCCCGGGGTGCAGGTGCAATGCGATCTCTGGTTCCCGCACCAGCCGATTCCGTTGGGTCATGACCAGTACGGGTCGCCGCCGGTGCTGGTGATGACGTCGACGTTCTCCGGGAACATCCAAGCCCTGATGCTGCCGTCCCG
>NZ_NBXA01000058.1 GCF_003399625.1 Subtercola boreus
GCCCTTCCGGGCCACCGCCACGACGTCATCACGGAACTCTTTCGGATATGCCTTTGCCATAACTGACATCCTTCCAGCGAGAATCAAATCTCACAGATCAGATGACAACCGAACTCTGGGCAGACCCAGACGGCTCCCGGCTCAGCGTGTTCCTGGCCGAGGAGAAGCCGCTGATGCACCCACTGCCCGCGGCGCCGTTCGAGATCAGCACCTGGGCCTATAAACGTAAGGTGAACAAGAACGCCCACGTGGTGTGGGCGAGGAATTTCTACTCCGTTCCTTTCAGCCACATCGGCGCCAGCGTTGATCTTCGTATCACGGAGGCAATGCTGGAGGTGTACCGGGGCGACGAACGTCTGACCAGCCACCTCCTGCTGCCAGCCACGACCGCTAACCAGTATCAGACGAACGACGCCGACCTTCCCGAGGGACGCAGCTTCCAGGCCTGGGACCGGGCCCGGATCAAGGAGTGGGCGGCCAGGATTGGACCAGCCACGGTGACGGTTGTGGGGAAGATCTTCGAGGCCGCCAGTATCGAGGAAGCGGGCTACGACCCCGCGTTGGCCGTGCTGCGGTTATCCCGCCGATTTTCGCCGGCCCGGGTCGAAGCGGCCTGCGCGCTGGCTTTGCGCGGGCCGATCCGTTCACCGCGTTATGCGCACCTGCGACCGATCCTTGACACCGGGCAAGACAAAACCGGCCACGCCCCCGACGAGCCAGAGGGCGACGGTGGCGGCTACGTCCGCGGCGGCGCGTACTACGCAGGAGGTGCCCGTTGAGCGCCCTGGACGCAGAGACCAAACGCAAACTCCGAGAAATGAACGCCGGCGAGCTGCTCGAAGCGATCAACACCCAGGACGAGATCCTCAGCATTAGTTTGTCGTTCGAGGAACGCGTCCGGTTGGTCGTCGATGACGCGTACTCGGCCTTCACCCACTCGAAAGTCACCGGCCTGATCCGGCGGGCAGGGCTGCGGTACCCGAACGCGGACCTGCGCCGCGTAGACCTGCTCGATGAACGTGGCCTCAGTCGGGAGGTCTTGACCCAGCTCGGTACCTGCTCGTTCGTGACCCGGCAGCAGAACGTCGTATTCCAAGGCTTCACCGGGTCGGGCAAGTCCTACCTGGGCTGCGCGATCGCTAAACGCGCCTGCGAACACCGGATCCGAGCACACTACGTCCGCATGCCCGACCTCGAAGAAGCCTGGGTCGCCGCGCAAGACGCCACCGGCGGCAGCGGCAAGTTCCTCCGGAAATACGCCTCGTTCACACTGCTCGTCATCGACGAGTGGCTCTTGGACCGCCCCACAGAATCGATGCGGGGCATGCTGCTCGAGCTTATGGAACGCCGCTACGGCGAAACGTCGACAGTGTTCTGCACCCAATACCAGCAGAAAGACTGGCACCAACGCCTCGGCTCCGGCGTCCACGCCGACGCGATCATGGACCGCATCATCCACAACACCATCACCGTCGAGACCGGCACCTACAACATGCGCGAACACACCGCCCACGCCATCATTTGATATCCCGCCGGGCAGCACCAGTGGTGCCGAAACCGCGCCACCACTGGTGCTGACCCGCACAATCAGTGGTGCCCAACCACACGATCAGGTGGTGCTCAAAGCCTCAAATACTCACACCACGGGCAGTGAACATTTTCGCTCGTCTACAACAACGCCGTACCGACCAAGCTTATTCCCGCACAGCACAGCCAACTTGGTGCCGAAGTACAGGCTCGCGGTCGATCGGTTCCTCACGAAGTCCGAAGAGACTTGGCTAGGCGAGCAATCTACCTACGATGCAATGATTCAGATGTGGCGCTTCGCCGTCCTACCGAAAGGAATGCTGACAATGGCAGTCGAGATGGGTTTATGGCGGGCTGACGGTGACAAGTTAAGCCGAATTGTGCCAACCCCGATTGGGCTCGAGTCTCACCTCGAAAACTACATCGAGTCCGACCCAGCCATGCTTGGCGAGACATTACTCATCATTGGTAGACAGGTGCTTACCTCACACGGTGGATTCATCGATTTGCTCGCATTAGACGAAACAGCTGCGGTTCATGTGATCGAATTGAAGCGCGACAAGACTCCCCGGGACGTAACGGCTCAGGTGATTGACTATGGCTCTTGGGTCTCTACTCTGAGTCGAGCTGAAGTTCAAGCAATTTTTGAGGTCTACAGCCCCGGGGTTGCGCTCGAAGAGGCCTTCGCTGACCGGTTCAACGAGATTTTGCCCGATGAGGTCAAT
The DNA here is from genome assembly GCF_003399625.1 of Subtercola boreus. Taxonomy (GTDB): domain Bacteria; phylum Actinomycetota; class Actinomycetes; order Actinomycetales; family Microbacteriaceae; genus Subtercola; species Subtercola boreus_C. The sequence goes on from NZ_NBXA01000058.1 coordinate 2,253, forward strand.
GCCGCCCAAATTTTTACCATCGTGGCTGCAAGCGTTGATTCTGCAACGGAGAGGATTGTTCGCTTCCTCAACGAGGGTTTCGGAGTCCCGATCAACGTCGTTTTCTTCCGCCATTTCACCGACCGAGGAGCCTCCTATCTGGCCCGAACCTGGCTTGTCGAACACGAAGGGTCGACCGCAGCAACCGTCTCGGCCTCACGTCAGATCAAGACCAGGGAAGTCTGGAACGGGACGGATTGGTATGTCTCGTTCGGAGACAGCCCGGAAGGCCGTCAGTGGTCCGACGGAATGAAATACGGTTTTGTATCGGGGGGTGGCGGTGAGTGGTTTTCACGCACGCTAAAAAACCTCACGCCGGGCGCCCGCGTCTTCGCATGCATCCCGAAGATCGGCTATGTCGGTGTCGGTGTGGTAACGGGCGACGCGCAGCGCTTCGATCAAACCCTGGTGATGCTCGAAGGGGTTGAGACCCCGCTAAAGAATCTGCCGCTCAACGGTCATTACCGGCACGCCGACGATGATGATGACACGATGGCCGAATGGGCGGTTACGGTCGAGTGGACTCATACCGTTCCCCGCGAGCAGGGCGTCTGGAAGACCGGCATGTTCGCGAACCAGAACACGGCAGCGAAGCTTCGTCAGCAGTTTACGATCGAGCAGGTCACCGCCGCGTTCGGTCTCGAAGACTGATCGAAAGCAAACGCCTCAGACCTCCCACGAAACTAGTTTAACGAGCACGCCTTTTCCGATTTGTTAGCGCTGAGACCCGACGTCGATCTACTCAGGGGTGGCGAGTGTTGTCTTGTGAACGCTCAATCACGTCCGTTTAGGGCGATGCGATCGAGTACTGATGGTGCTGCAGGATGTTCTGAATGGTCGCTGCCCGTGCTAGGTCGCCGGAGCCTTTCTGGTAGGAAAATAAGGACAGTCCGGCTGTGACCAGGGTGGCGGGCTGCCCTTGATAGCTGACGGTGTAGTTGGTTGGAGGCTCGTCGGTGGGATAGATCAGAACAGCGAGCGGCGCACCAAGGGCAGCAGCCGTGGTTAATGCCTGATAGACATGGGAATCTTTCGGTGTTCGACGCGGCACGGTGTACTTACACTCGAACGTAGCCACGACCTGCCCGTTCTCTTGCTGTAAAGCGCCGTCGGGGATCACGTTTGTTGCGGTGGACCCGTTTGTTAGAAGGAGCAAAGGGTGGGTCGATTTTGGAATGACGCTGAGCGGCCCAACACCGGAGAGAGCGGCCAATGCACGCCCGAGAAGCGTCTCGAGTAGAGGCCATGGCTCGATGGCGACTTCTAGGCCGATTGAACGGCCGGGGTCGCCGACTACTGAGTGATTACGCAATAGGGCCGCTGCGAGGTCCCAGGCAGGCCGATACTTTGCCCACTGTGCGGGAAGCACCCTTTGCGCGACTGTGGGACTCACGTGCGTGGGCACAGGGTGACCAGGAATCACGGCGGTCTGAAGCCGCCGCAACCGGGAGCTGAGGTCCGCACTGACGGCAGAACGGCTTAACTGTCCGGCGACAACGGATAGACCCCGGGTGAAGTCGTTTGAGCTTGACAGCTCGTCGCGGCTCACCGGGAAAAGCGACGGGTCCAGGATCGCTCCACGTACCCACTTGGAAATATTCAGGCGCCCGTTCGGTCGACGTGTAGAGAAATGACGGCGCTCGTAGACCTCGATAGGCCCAGATTGTCGAAGGGCACGCTCGAGCCTTCGAGCGAACTCGAGTGCCAGGGCCGCGGTCAGGTCATGCGGGCGGGGCGACGACCTCGAGCGCCGCGAACCGGTGACCGAAATGCGCGTCGTGGGTTCGAGCAGCTGCACGACCGAGTCGCTCCAATTGCCGTCGGATCCAACTTTCGGACTGACCTCGACAACGTCGCCGCTTGTGAGACGGAAAGAACCAACGAGGTTCCGGAAGGTCGCTGACCCGTCTCCAAGCGCGAGTTGACCCAGCCGTGGAGCGAGGTCTCTCTTCAAGACCTCTGATGCGGCGATGAGCTCCCCGCGGTACCGGTTGCTGACGCCTCGCGGGACGTTCTCAACGAACGCTAGGTCGTCCGCCATTAGTTCAGTTGCGCTTGCCGCAGCAACTCAGTGACCGCAGAACCGTCGCCGAGTGAAGAGAGTGTGCGTATGTGGATGCGATCGGCGGCGAACGTCCCGAGAGTTGTATCCGCTTTCTTCCACCACGCGACCGCCGACTCTCCACCGGCCGGCAGTTCTGCAGTGCCGGCGAGAAGCAGCGCCGCTAGCGACCCGTCGTCGTCCTGTAGTGAGAGCCGAAGAGTCTGCACAACGCGATGATCGAAGGCCGACGCGAGACGCTGCAGGGAATCCTCGACAGATTCTCCGCCGATATTCCAAAAGTTGCTCTGCCCAAGCCTGAAGTCGGTGCCAAGGATTTCGTCGATTCGATCATTCAGCGAGTGGAGCAGCTCAACCGCGAGGAGGCCGACGTGACCCGTCGACCAATCGATGAGTGGGTCATCCAGGTCCGCGGCACTGTCCGCTCCTAGATGAGCGGACAGCACTTCGTAATCGGGTCCCATTTCCACGATCGTGAAGCGTCGTCGAAGGGCGGCATCCAAGGGCGCCACAGACCTGTCGGAACTGTTCATCGCTGCCACGATCCACAGGTTCGAGGGCAACGTGAAGCGTGAATCCACTGTCGCAGCATCACCGCCAGCGAACTCTTTGGGAACCTTGATCCCGAGCTCTGAATAGGGCAGATCGATGAAGGCGTTGCCCCGCTTGTCCTTGTCGAGGAGAGCTAGAGCGTCTCCGAGGATGGCCGCCGCATTCCCGCGGTTGAACTCATCAAGGACTAGTAACGCTCGATTGCCCGTCATAGAGGCATAGTGCGCCAAGTTCACTAACGGACCGGTAGCCGCACGGACAGCGACACCGGTACCAGTCTCATTAGGCACCGGCAGCAAACCAATAACGAGGTTGTCGTAGGCGTAGCTCGGGTGGAGAACAACTGTCCGCGTCAGCCCAGCTGGCGCATCGTGGTCCGTTTCTGCCCAGGCCTCATGATTTAGGTCCGGGTCGAACGAGAACTCGTGCCCTGGTGACTCGATGTAACGCACCAGCTTCTCCAGCAGCACGGTCTTTCCGGTGCCCGGGGGACCGATCAACAGCAGAGAGGGGTTCTCCTCGAGCCGCTGCAGAGCGGCAGCAACATCGGGTTCGGTGAGCGCACTCCGACTGTCGAAGAAGCCCCACTTGAAAATTCGGTTCTCAGTCGCCGACGCTACCAGCTCCCGAATGCGCTCCGGCAGCAGGTCGACGCTGGCGAACTCGTAGCCAGAAACCGATCCCGCGATGTACGCACGAACGTGAAGCACGTTAGGTTCACCCTTGAGCTTCACTGCCACGAAGTAAGGCTGGATGCCGCTTTCTTGGAGGTTCGTCAACTCTGCTGTCGCCGCGTCGGGATCTTGAAGACGGCTGTCGCCCGGGATTGTCCCCGGACCTGTTGAGGTAGGGGACGAATCCATCTTCCAGGGGGCCGGTGCCGAGCTCATTGGCCAAGCGAGGTGTGGGCGGTCGGCCGACTGAAAGTCAATGAATCCGCCGCTCGAACCATCCGGCCACTTGTACTCGATAGTCGTCTTTTTGCCACCGATTTGGTCCGGCGGAAACAACTTGGTGAGCGCTTGGCGAAAGTCAGGGTCGCGAGGGAGCTGGATGTAGTCCTTGGTGTAGGTGTTATCCCCGCTCAGGCGGCCGTAAGTCGCTTTGTGAGCTGAGGTCCCGTAATAGATGACGAAAACCGCTTCGACTGGCTGGGCAACCATTGGCTACTTTCCCACGACGATCGCCTCAGGGGAGAGCCGTGACTCAACTGCTCGCTTGGACTGTGCCGCAAGGGAGCGATTGGTGGTGAAGCCTATGATTTCTGCGAAGCGGAACAATTCGCGCACCCCTTCTGTATCTCGGTTACTCATGACCCATTTGATGCCGCGGTCGCTAAGACCGGCGCAGATGTTCGCGAGTTCTTCCAAGTCGGGTAGCTCGAAGACTTTCGCGGTGTATTTATTGAACTTCGACGTCGGTTCTTTTTCGTCACTGTTCGTGAATACCGGGAGGTACGGCGGATCTAGATAAACGAAGTCGCCGGACTGGACTCGATCGAGCGCTGAACGGAAGTCGCCGTGATGAACATCCGCGATGCTCAGCGTGTTCTTCAGACCCTCGAGAGTCGTGTCATCGAAACTCTTGAAGGTTCGATCGCCCCAGGGGGCATTCATGGCACCCGTCTTCGAGTTCTCGCGCCACAAATGATTCCATGACGTGCCATTGAGATACAGGAACCGCGCAGCTCGTTCCACCAGACCTGACGGGTTGGAGCCCCGCACCTCGTAGTAGAAGGTCTTCGAGTCGTGCTCCAGGTACCAAGCAAACAGGGGGCGGAGTTCATCGTGATGGTCGCGGACGGCGATCCACGCGTTGACCAGGTGCTCATTCAGGTCGGTGAGGTGCGCTCTGCCCGCGATGCGGTCCTGCACGGCAAAGAACATCGCCCCGCCACCGAGGAAGGGCTCGTGATAGTTCGAGAACGACTCGGGTATGTAAGGGAGGATCTTGGGGAGCAAACGAGTCTTGCCGCCAGCCCAGCGGATGAAAGGCTTCACGGCTCGAGGAGTGGCTACGCGCGGCTGGTCGTCCAATAAATCGAGAATTGCGGCCTCCGTGCGTCGCAGACATTCAGTCCGTCCGTGTGAGATCCTATCTAACAAGGTGCCGCCGACACGGGCGCCTCGTATTCGGAAAGTAGGCCTAGTTGGACATCGAGCTGGTCTGGCCCAACAAAGACCAGACTCTGTATGCGTCAGGTGCGCTGGGCTACGAGTGGCTCACTGACGGGGATAAGCGGCGAAGCAAACCGCTGCGATCGTCAGTTTTGGACACTCAAGACAAAGGTTCCTCGCCGTTCGAGAACGTACTGGCTATTGGCGATGGCATGGACGTATTAGAAGTACTCACCGCAGACAAGGCCGCGATGGGGAGCGGTATTCGTCTGCTTTACATCGATCCGCCGTTCAACACAGGGAAGACCTTCCGCCAGTACGGAGACTCGCTCCAGCGTGCGGTGTGGCTGTCGATGATGCGGGATCGACTGCGGGCGGTGAAACCTCATCTCGCGCCCGATGCAAGCGTGTGGGTTCATCTTGACGACAGCGAAGTACACCGCGCACGCGCCATCATGGATGAAGTATTCGGCGAAGCAGCGTTTGTTGCCTCCGTCGTCTGGCAGAAGAAGATGTCCCGCGACTCTCGCGCAGCATTCTCCACCAACCACGACACCATCCTCGTTTACGCACCCGCGGGACCTCGCGTGTGGAAAACAAGTAGAAACCTGCTCGCGAAGGACGAAGGTCTGCTTCAGAACCGCGACGACGACCCGCGCGGTCCGTGGGCCGACGCTCCTTTCACAGCACCCGGATTCCGAGCTAATCAGCAGTACGACATCCTCACTCCAGCCGGTAACACATTGCGGCCGCCTCGTGGCCGCAGCTGGTACGCGACCCAGAGGACGTTCGATGACCTCCTGGCCGAGGACCGGATCTGGTTCCCGAAGAACGGTTCAGGGTCCCCGCGTCTCAAGCTGTTCGCACACCAGCTGCGCGGTCTTGTGCCGTTTTCAGTCTGGGGCGCAGCCGACACCGGTACCAACGACGATGCCAAACGCCACCTCCTCGAGCTCTTCCCGGACCGGGAAGTATTCGACACCCCAAAGCCTGAAAGCCTTCTAGAGCGAATAGTTCACATTGCGACCAACCCGGGGGACCTTGTAGTCGACCTTTTCGCCGGATCAGGTACGACCGCAGCGGTAGCACACAAGATGCGGCGCCGGTGGATTGCAGTTGAACGTTCCGCGCAGACAGTCATCGATTTCACCTATCCGCGGTTGCAGCGAGTCGTCCGAGGCGAAGACGACGGGGGAATCAGCAGACAGGTTGCTTGGGTAGGTGGTGGCTCATTCAAGGTGGTTCATGTCGCACCGCGGTTGGGTTCTCTAACAGGAAGGGCGCAGCCGGCTGCGCTGCAGCGTGCGCTGCAGGAGCAAGACGCGCGCGCGCCGCTAATCATTCGGCACGCCTAATAAGACGGATCAGTAAGAGGGCTAGGGCGGCTGGTCGGTATCCAAAGCCCACTCCCGTGTTAACGCCGACCGAAAATGGTACCACTGTTGCCGGGCGGGTTCTAGGTCTCGTCGCAACACTCCACCAGAATTCGGAGTGTGGACATTGTGGGACGACGTGGACGTAAGAGATGGCTCAGCGTTGAGGACGCGTACTGGAAGCTGATCCTCGCCGGGGTGGGCCCGATCGAGGCGGCGAGGCGGATTGGTATCGCTCGGACGACCGGGTTTCGTTGGCGTGCTGAACGCGGTGGTGTCGCACCGTTGCGGATGCTCGAAGCCGACCGGCACACCCGGTACCTGTCGAGCATCGAGCGGGAACGCCTCGCCGTGTTCAGACGAGAGGGCCTCTCGATGAGAGAGATCTCCAGACGGCTAGGCCGATCGCCGTCGACCATCAGCCGGGAGCTGCGCCGAAACATGCGCCGTCACGACCGCGGCAAATACGATGCTGTCCTCGCTCATGCCCGCTCCAGAGAGAAAGCGCGCCGCGACCGCGCCGGGCTCATAGGTAAAGACCCAGTGCTACGGGACCTCGTGCAGGAGAAGCTCACCCTGGACTGGAGCCCGGAACAGATCAGCTTCTGGCTCCGCGAAACCCACCCGCAGAAGACGTCCTGGCATGTCTGCCACGAAACGATCTATCAAGCCGTGTATTGGCCGCGGAATAGCGGATTGACGCGGAAGTTGACCACCCACCTTCGCACGGGCCGACCGTTGCGGAAGCGGCGACGGCGACCCGATGTGCGCGCGCCGCGGTTCATTGCGCCAGCGACGCTGATCGATCACAGGCCCGCTGTCGTCGAGGAACGATCCCGCCTGGGCGATTGGGAAGGCGACCTCATCATCGGGTCGAAGACGCGCTCCGCGATCGGCACGCTCGTCGACCGCAAAAGCGGGTACGTCTTACTACTGCACCTGCCCGACTCGCACTCCGCGCTCGACGTCAACGCGGCACTCACAGCGACGATGTCGCAGCTGCCTGCGCACTTAAGGCGCACGCTGACCTGGGACCAGGGTTCCGAGATGTCCAGCCACGACAAAATCGCCTCCCTCTTCAGCGACGGAGTCTTCTTCGCCCACCCCGGGAAGCCCTGGCAGCGCGGCTCCAACGAGAACATGAACGGACTGCTCAGGCAATACTTCCGCAAGCACAGCGACCTCAGCATTCACGGCGCCGACACCCTCAAAGTAATCGCCGCGAAGCTCAACGACCGACCACGAAAACGCCTCAACTGGCAAAGCCCCACCCAGCACTTCAACGCAGAGCTAGGATCACAGCAACAAACACGTGTTGCGACGACCGCTTGAATTCACCCCGATTGAAAACGGTGCCACGTGGTGTGTTTAGTTTGTCGTAGTGGTGAGGGTTTTGTGTCCTCGGAGCCGGTAGCTGGTGCCTTTGAGGCTGAGGACGTCGGCGTGGTGCACGACCCGGTCGATCATCGCTGAAGCGATCGTGGGGTCACCGAAGACATCACCCCACCGCCCGAAGGGCAGGTTGCTGGTGAGGATCAGGGAGGCGTATTCGTACCGGGACGACACGAGCTGGAAGAACAGGTTCGCTGCGTCCTGATCGAACGGGACGTAACCGACTTCGTCCACGATCAGCAGGCTGTAGCGCCGCAGCCGGCTGAGTTCGGTGGCGAGCTTG
>NZ_NBXA01000059.1 GCF_003399625.1 Subtercola boreus
ACACCACAGGGTCAGATAATCAACGGTGCAGGTGGACGTGAATCAGACCGTCACAACACCCCGGCAAGCCGCCAGGTGGTAGTGAACCAAGCCGTCATCATGGACTCCACTCAAGCTGTCACAGACACGCGGGTCCATGCCGAGCTGGCTCGGGTCGGGGTGACGTTGAAGCTGCTGCACCAGGAATATGTCGACACGTGTTCCCGGGCGGGCCAGGCTGCGATGAGTTATGACCGGTTCTGTCGCCTGTATGGCGAGTACGCGGCCGTGTCGGGTGCGACATCGCGGGTCGGTCACAAGGCCGGCCGAAGTGTCGAGGTCGACTGGTCCGGGCCCACGATGCAGCTGCTGGATCCGACAACGGGCGAGATGTCGAAGGTGTTCCTGTTCGTCGCGTGCCTGCCGTTCAGCCGGTACGCGTTCGTGGAGGCCACGTTGGATATGCGGCAGGAGTCGTGGCTGCGCGCTCACACGGCGATGTTCGCTTTCTTCGGCGGTACTGTCCCGCGTCTGGTGCCCGATAACCTCAAGACCGGGGTGATCTCCCACCCTCGCGAGGGTGAGGTCGTGTTGAACGACGCGTACCGTGAGTTGGCCGCGCATTACTCCGCGGCGGTGTTGCCGGGCAGGGTCCGGTCGCCGAAGGACAAGGCCAGTGGGGTTGACCCCGAATTCCGGACATTGACCAGGCGGGTTTCGCGTGTTTGCGGGCCTGTCGGGGAGGATGTCCGTGATGGGCACAAGCAAGAGGAAGACTTATACGCCGGAGTATCGCCGTGAGGCGGCGCGGCTGGTGATCGACACGGGCC
>NZ_NBXA01000060.1 GCF_003399625.1 Subtercola boreus
AGTGCAAACCCATCGAATGCAAATGCCGAATCTTTGCCCAGTCATCCAAATTGATCACCTTCCATAGTGGCTAGGTGGCCCTGTTTTCAATCGGCAGAAACGGCATCACATTCGGTCGGCGTCAACAATCAGGAATACTTTGGTCGCTGGACCACCGATTTAGGGCAAGAGTTTGTCTAGCCGTTCCTTGATTTGGCTGCCTTCTCGGCGATCTGCTGGGCTGACTCGTAGCCAGCGCTGCAGCACAGCGATCTCATTGTCGCGTTGTCCGAGTTTGCGATAGATGATCGCCGCCTGTTCCGTGTACCAGGGTGCTGGCTCGCGCCCCTCACGCGCGTTTTCCGCGCCCACTATGGCAGCATTACAAAGCCCAAGCGCTTCGATGAGTCGTCCTTCGCGCTTGAGCTGTTTGATGGGCTCCACGAGCTGCAGGTAGTGGACACCGTTGATCATTCCCGCTTCGAAGGATGCTGCTCGGGCACCGCCGCCAGCGAGAGCTTCCTCAACCATGTCGCTGATGTCAGCGTGGTGTGCAGCGGCCTTTGCCCCGGAAGACATTGGTGGCCGATTAGTCTCGGACCATTGCCACTGGGGGCGTCCCGTGCCCAACCATGCCCAGGCCTCTGCGCGCAGGCCGTTCGGAAGCTGTTCGAAAAAAACCTGCACTGGAGCGGCGCGCGCTCCTGTAACGGTGAGGGCTTGATCTTGGGCAATATATCCAGGAAGGTAGCCGATTCGTTCTCCTTCGACGAGGACGACGACAGCATGCGGATCGGCCCGGTTGTCAGGCTCTCGTTGCAGGGTCCCCAGACATTCCAGGTAGCCATCACCGGAAACTCCATGGCGTCGGGCAAGGGCTGTTATGGCGTCTTTCGCGAAGGTAGTAGTTCCGGTCAGCTGCGCAAGGGACTGCTCGCCCACCGAGAACGGTGCCTCGACGCGGACACCGCGATCGTCTTGCGTCGGTTCCTCCTGGCCTCCGAACAATCGTTTCAAGAACCCCACCGTTTGCTCCCCCTCTGCCGGAACTGCGTCCGTTCGTAGATCTATGCGCCCATATTCGAGACCCGATACTGGCTCCTGCGCTACTCCAGCTCTAGGGCGTCCGAGGTGGCAAGATCGGTGAATTTCGCCGCCATCGTCGGATTTCCACGCGTGAGGCGCTTGATCGTAAGATCCTCAGCCTTGTTGTTAGCCAGCCGGAGATTATTCTCCGAACCGAGGAGGGACTCCTTAACTTTGTGGAGGCGGTCAATCGACTTGTCGATGTCCGCGATCGCCTCTTTGAACTTCCGAGACGCCAGATCATAGTTCCGGGCGAACCCGGTCTTAAAGGTGTCGAGCTCGTTCTCGAAGTTGGTGATGTCAACGTTTTGCTCCCGCACCCGAGCAAGCTCCGTCCTGTACTCCAGGGAATTCAGCGCCGCGTTCCTCAGTAGCGTGATGATCGGGATGAACAGCTGTGGCCGAACCACGTACATCTTGGGGTACCGATGAGATACATCAACAATCCCGCCGTTATAGAGCTCGCTGTCGGGCTCGAGGAGCGACACGAGGACTGCGTACTCGCAGCCCTTCTCGGTTCGGTCACGATCAAGCTCCTTGAAGAAGTCCTCGTTCTTCTTCTTCGTCGCGGTCTCATCGCCCTCGTTCTTCATCTCGAACATCACCGAGATGAATTCCGTGCCATCGACGTCTGCCTCCCGGAAGATGTAATCGCCCTTACTCCCTGTGCGGACATCATTGTCCTTATCGAACTGAGCCCGGGGGAAGCCGGCGGAGCGGATGCGGTTGAACTCGATCTCGCAATGCTGCTCTAGTGTCTCGCCAACGAGTTTCGTCGAAAGCTTTGCCTTGAGATCTTTGTAGTACGAGATCATCTCGTCTCGCGACTTGATCTCCACAGCATGCTTGTCCTTGAGTGTCGACTCGAGCAACTTCTGCTCGGTCTCCTTCACCTCAACATCACGAGCAAGGCGGTCACGTTCCTTCTCCAGCACTCCCACCGCCTCATTGACGGCAAGCTGCTCCGCAAGATCACGAGACTTCAACTCCTCCTTGAGCCGGGCGATCTCAGCCGCTTTTTCCGCCGCTTCCACCTGCAACTTATTAGTAAGGTTCGCCTCAGCGAGTTCAACCGCGGTTTCCTTTTCTCTCCGAGCTTCCTCAAGACGCACTTCGAGGGCTTTCTGGTCAGCCTCAGTGGCCCCAAGGTCCCGGGCCAGCTTGTCCCGTTCTTTCTCGAGAGCACCGACTGCTTCGTTCACGGCGAGTTGCTTAGCGACGTCACGTGACTTCAGCTCCTCCTTGAGCCGTTCAATCTCAGCGCCCTTCGCGGCTGCGTCCTTCTCCAAGACCGCGGTGATCTTCGTCTCCGCGAGTTCGACTGCAGTCTTTTTTTCCTTCTCCACCAGCTCGAGGCGCTCATGCAGGGTCTGCTCGAACTCGCGATCGCGAACCTGCTTCAGAATGTCTGCGTAGCCGGCCTCATCGACCTTGAATGCCTTCCCACAGTCGGGGCAGATGATCTCTTGCATTGGTACAGCCTTCCAATTATTTGGAGTTGCGTTTATATCGAATCGTCTGCTCAGAACGGATGAACGTTGTGCTTGATGCTCTCAACCCACAAGATTGTCGTCGCGAGGAATTACGTTGCCTGGAAAACGGCGTTCTTGGTCCGAGTTAGACCTGTGGCGCTCCATGAATCAGTGCCTGTGCGCGCTTGCTGTACGCGAGAACTGAATCCTCATCAGCATCAGCTGAGGCAAAATCAGGGTTTGTGTCGTGATGGAATTTCCCGGCGAAGGTGTTGATGTTTTGCAGCTCAGCGACTTGTGCTTTTGCATGCACCAGAGGGCTGGGTGAAACGGCTTGGTTGACCTGATCGATGGCAGTGCCAAGCATGACATCTGGCTTGATGTGCCCGGGGTAGCGTCGGTGCAAATATCCTTCGATAAGTGGACGAAGGGCTTTGGCTGCGGTGATGTGGTCAGAGGCCTCACCTTGTACGAAAAGATCAACAGCTCGGTAGTTGGTGTAGTAGGAGGATTCGCATTCTCGATCCAAATCAACTGAGTCAAAGGCTGAATAGTCCCCCTTGGATCGACTTATTTGGATTGTCGAAACCGCCCTCTGAGCTTCTTTTCTCATCAAAGCTCTACGCAGATCTCGGAGGAAGGTTGCGTCATGAGCCATCACAATGAGCTGACTGCTCTTCTCGGCAATTTGAACGAGAAGCTCGATGGTGTATTCCCGACGCGACCTGTCCAAGCTGCTCATCGGGTCGTCAACTACGACGATCTTGTCGCTGATGAGGGGATCGGCAAGGGTTGAAGCTACAAAGAAGGCAAAGGCCATTGTTCGTTTGTCGCCCTCGCTCAGGGCTGTCGCAAAGGATGGAACGCCACCCGTCAGTTTCACTGATTTACCTCGAAGACTGATGCCGTAATCGGTTCGAGGCGCACTGCCGAGGAAGTTTGTCTTGATTTCATCAATAGCGAAGAGCGCACCCATATTTCGAAGATGCGTATTCAAGTTTGTGCGGTACTTCGTAAGAGTGTCGGTCATCTGCGTTGTCAACGATAACCGAGCTGACTTTGTTGCCTTTTCTGCGTCTTTCAACTTTGATTCGCCATCAACGAGCTGTTGAATCATGCCCAAAACCGGCTCAGAGTGACGAACCAGCGTGAGATCAAGCAGGTTCAGATCGCCCTGGATCTTCGCGACATCTTCTCCTAGCAAAGTCGTTTTAAACTCTTCGATTCGAAGTCGACTTGCGGTTACCACCTCATTACTGTCCGAAACGACCTGAGCGTACTGTCGCCACAGTCGAACCGCTTCGTCGAGGTCCTCTTGCGCGCCAACGCCCTCCGTCAATGCGGCTGACTTGTGTGCGATTAGGCCAGCTAAGAGTTCACTAAGGTTCGCCAGCGAGGTCTCGGCTAACTCATCATGAGTGTCGTCCAGGAGACTAATTCCAACAAACGGAGCCCATCGGGATAGGCGTTCGTTTGCCTGCTTGCGGTACTCAACCGTTTCTCGCAACCGAGACTCATCAGTGAAGTACGCGACATCCTGCGTTATGCGATCCAGAGCTGATCGCAACGCTCCGTAAGCGGTATTGAAGTAGCTCTGATACATCTCAATGAGAGCAACGTCTCTAGTATCTTGCCCGCAATACGGGCATGTCTCAAGACTGTCGAAGCGATGGCCTTGTCTCACCCACTCTTCTACGTGAGTGTTGAGGTTGACCCCGAATTCCGGACACTGACCAGGCGGGTTTCGCGTGTTTGCGGGCCTGTCGGGGAGGATGTCCGTGATGGGCACAAGCAAGAGGAAGACTTATACGCCGGAGTATCGCCGTGAGGCGGCGCGGCTGGTGATCGACACGGGCC
>NZ_NBXA01000061.1 GCF_003399625.1 Subtercola boreus
GCTGGTACAACGCCCGCCGACGCCACTCCGGCATCGGCTACCTCAGTCCATTAGAGTACGAACGCCGCCAGCTCACACTGGCAGCCTGACCAACCAACCACCTGTCCGGGAAACGGGGTCAGCCTCACTACCGAAACGTAGATACTTCATAAGCTCTAAGTTGTCATTCTCATCGGCGTAAAAATGGACATCTGCAACCATGAGCCAAAGGTACCGCCGAACCTCGACGCCGCGGGCGAGACTAGCGCCCATCTCAAGGACAACAATCCTCACTGACCCGGTTGAGGTCCGTCGACTGCAGTGCGATGCAAAAAGCCGCAACGAACCCCAGGCGTGTGGCGTAGATGGCATAGCCTGCTTTGCGCTCCCCTCAACCTTCGAGAGCGACGTGAATAGCGTCCTAAGTTCGGTACTTCTCGATCAGTTCGAGAACAGCATTGGCGGTTGGCGGCACGTCTTTCGGGAACGAACTCACGGTCACGTTGAAAGTGAAGACGCTCCGCAACCGGGTGCCGGCAGGATCTACCCGAAAACGCAGTACCGGGATCTCACGGCGTCCAACACGCTTGACCTCGGCCGATATGTGGTGAATGGCCTTCCACCCAAGAGTGTCTGCCTCGTCGAGCGATGAACCACTTTGTCTGAAAACCTGAACCCCGGACACAGACACCCGTACCACCAGCCCCCACCCAAAGCCTCCCGGCACCGTCTTTGACGGAGTAGTCATCGGTGCAGAAACGGACGGGACCCAGGCGCCGGCAAACACAACTTCATCGCCTCTGTGCGTTGAGACCGAATCCAAGAGCAGCTCACGAATCCACGCCTGATTCCGCACGGTCCTCACAACGATGCCGAAAGTCACCACTCCACACACCACTAACAACCCAACGAACCACGCCAGAAGGCCGAGCGTCAGATCGGAGAAACCCAACGTGTGACCAGCCGCTAAAGCGAGGACGAAGGCAAGAATGACGAGGAGATATCCGACGAATAGGGGAACTATGCTGGCGTAAATTGAGCGTCTTGCCCAAGCATTCCTACTCATCCGAAGTGATCCTCCTGAACATCTGCGCACACCGAATCTCAAGCCCCTCGGACTGAACATGCCCATTGTGCCGGGATACTTACCGGCTCAACCGAGGCTGAGAGATCTCGAAGCCTTCGGACTCGACACGACGTCTGTTGCCAACGTTCCCTCCATCATCCCGGCCTGTTCCGCTCGAGGTCCGGTGAGTCAAACTTTACGCCTACTGAACTCGCTTCTGGTTTAACTGGTCACTTATCAGTTGAGTCCCGCATAGTGGTGTAGCGCATGGTGGTCGTGAGCGTCGTTGCTGACGTGGACGCGGTCACCGTGTGATCCTTCGAGAAGTCTCTTACCTCCACTCGAAAGGCATCATCACGATGACC
>NZ_NBXA01000062.1 GCF_003399625.1 Subtercola boreus
GTCCCTAGCGGCGGTAAACCGCCTTCCTTACAGTTTTTCTTGTGGATTCGGGGCCTTCGTAAGCTTTGAAACGCGCCAGGGGTCCCGGGTATGGCTGACTGCCTCCCGCCGCGTGACGGCATGCCGTGATTAGCCGCCCGGGATCCTGCAACGGCATGACCGCTCATTGAGAAACGCGACCACGTCGCCCTGTAAGGAACTGCCGGCACGGCCGTTGACGGCGCACCCACACCCACGAAAGGAACAACCGCGTGCCCCAGCTCTGGGCCGGTATCGACGCCGGCAAAACCGAACACCACTGCATTGTCCTGAACGCCGATGGAGCCAAGCTCCTCTCGAGAAGGTTCGCGAACCGGGAAGGCGAGATCCTCGCCCTGATGGGTGACGTTGCAAGTCTTCCCGGAGGAACTGACGTGGCCTGGGCCACGGACCTAAACCACGGTGGGACAGGGCTTCTTCAGTCGTTGCTTGGCAGCCATAAGCAACCCCTGCACTACATTCCGGGGCGGGCCATCCACCACGCTTCCCTCACCTACGCCGGCGAAGCCAAAACTGATGCGAGAGATGCCGTCGTCATCGCCGACCAAGCACGCATCCGGCACGATGTGAACCTCATGCGTGAACCCGACGAAGTTACCGTCGAGCTCCGCCTACTTTCCGCCCGACGCGAAGACCTCGTCCACGACCGTACCCGCGCCGTGAACCGCCTCCGTGCTCTGATGGCCCATTACTTCCCGTCGCTTGAGGCAGCATTCAATTACGCAACCACAAGAGGACCTCTGGTCCTGCTGACTAAGTACCAGACGCCCGCGGCGATCCGCCGGATAGGAGAGCGCCGCCTGGCGACCTGGCTGAAAGGCCAAGAGTGCCGGAAATCTGCAGTCATCGCCGCTGCTGCCGTTCAGGCGGCTCACGAACAGACCGCGGTCGTGGTCGGGGAGGCTGCTGCTGCCCGGCTCGTTAGCCGCTTCGCCCGGGACCTTCTCCGCATCCGTGACGAGCTCGCGGAGCTAGAAGCCGAAATCGATACAGCACTCAAGGGCAACTCCTCGGCTGTGCCGCTGATGACAGTTCCCGGGTTTGGGATGCGGCTCGCTGCAGACTTTCTTGCCGCGACCGGTACTGATCTGATGGCTTTCGAAACTCCGGACCGGCTCGCTAGTTTCGCGGGCCTTGCACCGGTTCCCCGCGATTCCGGGAAGATCTCCGGCAACCGCCACCGGCCAAGGCGGTACGACCGCCGTCTTCTGAACGCCTGCTTCCAAGCAGCGTTCATTGCCTCCAGAACCTGTCCCGCGTCCCGGACGTTCTACGAACGGAAACGACGGGAAGGGAAATCGCACAAGCAGGCCCTCATCGCCCTGGCCCGCCGCCGGATCAACGTCATCTGGGCCATCCTCAGAGATCAAACCATGTATAACCCGCCGAAAGACGGCACCGAGCTGACGGCGCTGACTCGTTCTTCCGCTGTGCCGGTATCACCTTTACGGAGAAAGGATGCGCTGGAAGAGGCGGTGATCTTGCCAGCGGCCCGCGATTCAGAGGTAGTCAGGAGCCAGTCCGAACTCGGTGAAACCGCAGCGTTTCAGAACTGACTGGGACGCGACGTTATGGACCAACGTGCCCGCCTGGATCCGGTGTAGGCCCAATTCATCTCGGGCTAGGTCAGCGGCGGCGCCGACGGCAGCTGTCATGAGCCCTCGGCCTGCGTAGCGGGCGTCGACCCAGTACCCGAGGTTTGCACTCTCAAACGCGCCCCGCACGATGCCGACAAGATTGACTCTTCCCACTATCCGTGACCGGTCGGAGAGTACGAGTGGGAAAGCCCTCCCGGTGTCCTGATCGGCCAACAACTTCCCTACTTCGTTTGACTGGCCGGCCTCAGTGAAAAATGTTTCGGAACGGGAAGGATCCCACGGGGCCAGGTGATCTCGATTATCGCGATACGAGTCGGCAAGCGCGGCAGCATCGTCCGCGGTCAAGGTCCGGAGGACCACACCGTTGCTCAGCTGCATGTGAAAGGCCACGCGAAGACACTAGCCCGTTAGCTGTTTGATCGACACGGGCGAAGAACGGTTCCGCTGCTATCTGACTGCTGACTCGTTCGTTCGAACCTGGCCTAGCGGTCGCCTGCCTTTGGCCGGCGCGGTGTTGGTGCGCTTTGCGCTTTTGCCTGGAAGCCTTCGGCAGCATACGGGCCTCCGTCGTCCATGCAAGCGGCCAGGGCCGCTGACTCCTCCGAGATTCTTCGCACACGGTCGCTTCGCTCCCTTTTTTCGTGCCAACAATCTCTCCTCCGTCACCCTGCGGGTTGCGCTCCCGCCTCCGACCCTGCGCGGTACTTCGTACCTTCCAGGCAAAAAACGTGTGGGAGGAAGTGACAGTCGGGGCCGAGACAAACCTCCATTTCGGCTTGACAAACCTGATTGAGAATCACGGCAAAACAACGAAAGGGAA
>NZ_NBXA01000063.1 GCF_003399625.1 Subtercola boreus
CCGCAACCACACCGCAGCATCCGACGAACTACGCCGCATCACCACCGGCACAAACCTGCGCTAACCTAACCCCGCGACCTGGGGAGTTTCAACGAGCAGGACTGGGGAAATTCGCTGAGCGCCGTCAAAACCGGGTACGGGCTCATACGCCCGACGAAGAACGGTCCCGCGCTGGCCGGATACGGGGCGGTAACGACGAAGGACGCGCTCGTAAAGACGTTCGAGGTGCTGCCCGCTGAGCTTCGCCGTTCGCTGACCTGGGACCGCGGCAAAGAGATGTCAGCACACGCACTGCTCACGAACGAGATCGGGTTGCCGGTCTACTTCGCCGACGCGAAAAGTCCCTGGCAGCGCGGCAGTAACGAGCACCTCAACGGGCTGCTCCGGCAGTACTTCCCGAAAGGCACCGACATCGCAAGGTGGAGCGCGACCGAGATCCAAGCCGTCGCCGACACCATCAACAACCGGCCCCGAGAGATCCTGGGCTGGCGAACCCCCGCCGAAGCGTTCGCCGAACAGCTACGCTCAACAGCACAAGCCAGGTGTTGCTTCGACCGCTTGAATACGGCTTGGCTGCCTCGGTCGGAATGTACGATCGTGCCGGCTGGGGCGCGGAGCGCGATCGCGTTACGCAGCGCCGCGGCTGCGAGCTCGGACTTCATTCGGGAATCGATGGAGTACCCGACGATCTTGTTGGAACAGCAATCCTTGACCGCGCACAAATACAGCTTCCCCTCACCGGTCCAGTGCTCCGTAATGTCCGTCAGCCAGACCTGGTTCGGTTCCGTCGCGGCCGTAATGAAGTCGTGCGTTACTCGGCCTTTGTCGTCCGTCACACCGAGCAGGTCGTCGTGGACAGCGGGCCCCGGTTTGTTGCCCTTCCCTCGCCGCCTGTAGTGCGAAGCCTGCAGCCCCGCGACCTTGGCGAGGCGCCAGACCCGGTTTTCGCTCGCAGCTA
>NZ_NBXA01000064.1 GCF_003399625.1 Subtercola boreus
CTCGCCAAAAGCCGCCTCGCCCTCGTCCCCGACACCAGGACGGAGGTCGAAGAAACAGCACTCGCCCTCAGCGCCTAACCCATCAAACCGAAGGAACTACCGCTACACCACCACCGGGGACTTGACCCACTTATCCTCTCGGTCAGCTTTCGCTTGAGGGGAAATAGCCCACCCACTCCGCCGCCTAGAACAGCGAAATCCAATACGACGGAAGTCCCCAAGATTTCAATTGAGACTCGAATTCCGTTTGAGCGTCTTGCTTGTTCTTGGACCAAGACGGCCCGCACCTCGCCTGTGACGTCACCCCAAGGAATTGTGATGTCTGGACCTTTTGGCGGCCCATCTCTCTTGAATCCGAAAATCATGAGACCGGAAGAATCCCCCACCAGCGTGAAGTATGTCCCTAAACTAGTCCGCTGATCATATGTTGCAAATTTCTCAAGTTCCGGAAGAAGCGTCTGGCTTCGCGTGCAACCCATAACAATTGCATCAGGATGCGTTTTCGCATATTGCTTCTGAAACTGCACCAAGGATTGCCTCTTGATCGTCAGCACAACCAATATCACGGCAAAAACCGCTACAGCCGCCGCAACTATCCCGGCGCCCCGAACCAAGCCAGCCGGGGTGTCGCCACCTCGAATGGCGACCAGGAACGAACCCGCAAAAAGGACCAGAAGCCCAAAAAATTGGGACCAACCTCGAACTCCAAACATTGACGCCCTGCTCATACCAACCTCCTCAGCCATGGGACCAACTTAGAGGGGTAGTTGGGCGGCAAGGTAGAAGAGGCGTCGAGAACCCCTTCGACCCCAGCGACTGTCTGCGACCGGCCTGCATCGCAGCCTGAACCCGTACCGTTGGTCGTCCGTCTCCGACAATTGCAGCGGTAGTCGATTCCAAGAACCGTTGAGAAGCGTTGGGAATTCGTCGAGTATTGTTCGATGCGCGCATCTAGATTAGGTACGTGACTTCAACTATCAATAAGACTTCGACCGACGAAGCGGAGCTCGAGCAGCGTGCGTTGTGGCGTAGGCAGGTAACCACGTTGCCCGGCTTGCGTGGGGGAAAGCGCGCCTGGTTCGCTCTGGTCGTAGAGCTTGTTGAACAGATCGGAACTAGTGAAGCCCCAATTGCCATGGACGCTCATCCTGACATCCCGTCGGCCATCTTCGATTTGTCAGCTAGTACAGGAGGCGCCGCGCCCAATAAGGACGCATCGACTTGGAACGAATACAGCAAGTTCCTCAAGGCCATCGGGCTTGTAGCTACGCCGAAGGCGCAGTTGGTTCTCACGCCTACCGGCCAGGCCTTCAGATCCCAGCCCACGCGCACTGGTCTCGGTCTAAGTCTGGCGCAGCACTTTCGACTTCTCGTTGAATCATTGGCATTCTTCGCCACGGAGCCTGCGACTGTCGACCAACTAGCCACGCATCTTGAAACTCGATACTCGACAACTTGGAGGACCCTCGGTGGCGTGCGAGACAGAACGGACTGGCTTGATGCCCTGAGTTTGATCGAAGCAATCGGAGGCCGAAAGTGGCGAATCACGGCTGACGGCAAGAGTCTCCTCGCCCAAAGCACACTTGTCAGCCCGAAGGCAACCACGACCCAGGAGAAAGACGCTCGCCCAATCTTCGAGGCCCCTAAAGAGATTCAGACGCTTCTCCAAGAACTCTCAACCGGTGTGCGCACCCACGAGTCCCGTTCTACTTACAACATCTGGGTACCGAGTCCTGCTACCAATCCCAACAAAGTCGAGAACCTGCGTACGATCGTCAACGCAGCGATTGATCCAATCGGGCGCCAGGAACTCCTTGATTTCATCGCGGATAGGTTCGGTCTCAGACGCAGCAGTGTCTACTCCATGATGCCGTTCTTACGCGCATCGGGACTTCTCCACGAGATCGGAAACGGCATCTACGAAGCTACGACGCCCGCAAAAGCCTGGGTCTCGTCGAATGACGACGTCAACTTCATTCGCATCCTTCATGCGAACATGCGTTTCGTCGGTGAAATGATTCAATTCATCGGGGCTGGTACAACGCGCGCCGAGATGTACGCCGAGTCGGCCAAGTACGGATTGAACACAGACAAGAGCCGATGGATTGCCTCGTTCCTTGAGGACACTGGCCTAGCGGAAACACCACGGTACGGGAGTCTCCGAGCTACAGCTTCGGGAGCAGCCCTTGTCGCTGAACTGCCCGTCGACGCACACCCGCAGGTTGTCACCCAAGACACTCCACCCGAAGATGCAAGCACGCCGACTACTCTTCAGACACGTCCGCTATTTACGGAAGAACTCCTGACCCTCTCGCATACACCGCTCGCTCTCAATCTGGGTTCTGGTAAAGCATTCGAGAATGCAATCTGCGATGCATTTCGAGCAGTTGGATTCAGAGCTAGTACCATCAGCGGAGCTGGTGATACCGACATCGTCGTCCGGTGGAGAGACGCGGCCGGCTCCGAGACGGTCGCCATAGTCGAGGCTAAGTCGCGCTCAAATGGCCACGTCGCGCATACCGACATCAGCGATGTTGCCTTGGAGACCCACAAGACTCGCAATCAAGCGAGCTTCATCGCTGTTGTAGGTCCAGCCTTTTCCGGAGAGACGATTAGGAACATGGCGTCCAAACGAGGGTGGGCTCTTATTGACGCCCAACGGCTCGGAACCGTGATTGAGGCCGCGAAGGAACTTGGATTGAGTCCAGCGACAACAGCGCTGCTGTTCAAGGTTCCGAACGGCCTTGATGAACTTGACGATGAAATCAGAATGCGTCGGCGCAAGCTATCGGTGATTTCGTTCGTGCTTTCTAAATTTGTCGAAGAAGCGACAGACGCCGGAGAGGCAATTAGTGCCCGTGACATCTCACGCGACGGGCGAAGCGGGGCGCTCCAACCGACCATTGATGAGGTTATCGAGGCGCTATCTACCATCACTCGCAGCGCCACCGCAGCGATTCGAGTTGTGGAAGAGCACAAAGATCAAAAATTCTCAACCTATGCCCTCGCCAATGCCTGGTCGGCGGCGCGTCAATTGCGCGCGCTTGCGGATGCGATCGAAGCATCCCTGCCATCCACCCGACCCTAGCGAGGAAGCTTTGCTAAGCATTCTCGGCTGCGCCAAGCGCCGAGCTCCGGAGGACGCGTTCCTTGAGACGATCGGCCGTCCCGCTCAGCGTCAGTCCCGAGACGTAAGGCTTTCGGCGTTAGAGGCACCGCCATGTGAGTTCGAAGCAGTTGGGTCCCCAGTCCTGGTCTCGCTCCGCTGCACTTTTCGTCGCCGTCGAACGCCCAAAGCACCAGTGAACCCCAGCACGATCAGGATCACGATCGTGACCAAAGCGTCTATGGTTGGCGCCCATGAGGTTGGTCCCAGTTCGGCCACTCGGCCGCCCTGCGGGTCGAGGTAAATGCAGTTGATTCCAAGCGGAAAGAGCGAGATCGGATCATTGCCGCTAACGAGATTGGAATACTCCGGCGGTACGGTCTCCGGTTTGATGTATTGACATCCAGGCAGAGACGTATAGAGCGGCCCGTACACATTGAAAACCCAAATACCAACGAGATGAAGAAGCAGCGCGATCGCCGCAATGAGACAGATGGCATAAATTAGCCAGCGGGTCTGCCCAGAGTTCGGTTGTCATCTGATCTGTGAGATTTCATTCTCGCTGGAAGGATGTCAGTCATGGCAAAGGCATATCCGAAAGAGTTCCGCGATGATGTCGTGGCGGTGGTCCGGAAGGGCCACGGCAACGCGTCTCAGATCGCGAAGGACT
>NZ_NBXA01000065.1 GCF_003399625.1 Subtercola boreus
GGCCCGTGTCGATCACCAGCCGCGCCGCCTCACGGCGATACTCCGGCGTATAAGTCTTCCTCTTGCTTGTGCCCATCACGGACATCCTCCCCGACAGGCCCGCAAACACGCGAAACCCGCCTGGTCAGTGTCCGGAATTCGGGGTCAACCTCAGTAGCGAGGTCTCGCTTCACCCTTGGCCGCTAGTTCAGTATCCGGCCATTTACTATCAGATCGTCGAAGCCGCAGCGGTTGAACACGTGATGGTCCAGTCGACAAAGCTAGGACCACCCTTCATCCTCGAAGACGGCGACTCCGCGTATGCGTCTGCTGATCGGGCCGGATTGTTCAACAGGATGAATCGAGAACGTCTAAAGCCTGGCTTGGAGCGCGGGTACCTTGTGGATTCGAATCGGTCGCCAGTGTTGTTGTGGCAACCTGGGCTCGGCACCGCGTCGGGGTTGGGAACGAGCTCGATCGGATCCCAGGCGGACTCGATGAGGTCGGTCTCCGTCGAATATGAGCGCTGGGTGAATCGAGTTATGGGCTGGATTCGGCGTCGCGGCACGAGGGTGTGGGGGATCGAGCGATCGGCTGTTCGGCCGGACCTTGATGTGGATAGTCCGTATTTGAATTCGGTTTATGCACTGCCGGGCGCGTTACGCATGCTTGAAGCAGGCGAAGCCGGACGCTGACCGTTGCCCTTCAGGAAGCCGGGCGTTTACCGGAACGAACTGACCAATCGGGGATCGCGAGGAGGGGAGCTGACCAGTGCGGCGGTACCGCAGTCGACGATCACCGAAAAGACTAGGAGCCGTCCTGGTCCCCAGCGGATTGAGCTCTCTCAAAAATGAATAGTTGACGGGCACGCCAAGCCCAGCCAAACGACACGGCGATTAAAACCACTGGAACGACGAACCACCAGGCATCAGCGTCCAGAAACAGCCTCGTGAAAGCAGCGATCACGGCAAGCGCAAAGAAGCCGGCCGAGGCCCACGCTAGGCCCTTCCAGGTGTAGCCCTTGTCCCACCATTTGTTTCGCACGGCTCCCCCCTCGGTCTAAAGAATAGATCGCCTGAGACACAAGCTTGGTCGTGCTGCCGCTGGCTGATGATGTTCGGTTCGTCGGTCCGGGCCGCGGTTCGTTTGTGCACAAGCCTCGCGCCGCGTGCGAGTTTGGATCGCGGCTATGGTGGCCAACCCTTAGCGGTCGCCGAGTTGTCTGCTAAAGCGGTCGGAGACGATCCCTGCGGCGTCGGGCGCCTCTGTTCGCCAGAATTACGGCCGTGAAGACGACGGCGAACCCGCCGAGGAGAACCGCAAGGCTTGTCCAAGGCCATCCGGAATCCGGACGGCACAAGCCTGCGCCGAGGACAAGTCCGAAGACGCCGATGAACCGAGTCAGTCGAGCCCATTTCGGTTCGTTATCAGGCTTCCGCTCCAACGAGTAATGACCCGTGGGATTGCTTTTGAAATAGAGAACGACGGAACCGAGGTAGATGAGGGTGCCGATGAGTGCGATCAGTAACCAAACCCAAGCGAAATTCATGACTTACAGACAACCACGGTTCGAGCTGCGCTGCACTGTACGAGGTCCGGACATGGGCCGGACGCCGGACCCGCAACGGGACTGTTTTATGAGCCGGTTGGCTTATCCCGTAGACCGGTTAGGAGGTCGGCCTGCTGCTTGATCGGCGGATGACCGCGAAGACAGCGCACGCCACGAGAATGATGAGTGCGCTGGCGATGAGACCGAGCCAGTTCCCGTTCTGCGCTGGCCCGATTTCAAACGTTCCTAGGATGATGCCGATGCCGATGAAACTCAGGGGAACCAAGACGGTCATGATCGCGAAGACGCGGGCGTTTGATTCGTCGCTTGCCCCGAGGGTCCCTCGGCGGCGGGCACGTATTCCTGCTACGCCGACAATTGCACCACCCAAAATGAATACGGCTAGGCCGACAAAGAGCTGCACGACGCCGCCCTTTGGCGCAGTCGTCATTAGTACGGCGCCGACGACGATCGTTACAAGGGAGAGGGCTATCGTCGAGCGTCGGTAGACGCGGCTTTGACCGGGTTCAGTGGACATTTCTAGCTTCTCAGTTCAGGGCCAGCACACGATGTAACGTCGCAATGATTCTTGTGTTGACGCCGACCGAATGTGATGCCGTTTCTGCCGATTGAAAACAGGGCCACCTAGCCACTATGGAAGGTGATCAATTTGGATGACTGGGCAAAGATTCGGCATTTGCATTCGATGGGTTTGCACT
>NZ_NBXA01000066.1 GCF_003399625.1 Subtercola boreus
GCTGGTACAACGCCCGCCGACGCCACTCCGGCATCGGCTACCTCAGTCCATTAGAGTACGAACGCCGCCAGCTCACACTGGCAGCCTGACCAACCAACCACCTGTCCGGGAAACGGGGTCAGCCTCAAGCCTTCACGAAGAACGGTTCAGCCTCGTTTTGGTTCAAGGTGGCGTAGAGGGTGGGGTCTTCTTGAAATGCAGCTTCTAATGCAATCTCGAGTCGGTGCTGATGCTTCACCCCGAAGGCGATGACTCCGAGACTCTCGTCGGGGTGAGCGAGCGCATGTGCCCGGACAGCGTTGACGACTTCCGATACTTCCTTTTCTGGGCTGTTGGTCCCGCCGTCGATGCCAGGACTTGGTGGCACCTCGATGTGCGCGATGGCATCGGGGGTATCGGCGGCAGGAAATGTGGTCAGAGAGCGGTCGTAGATTCTCGAATTTGACACAGCAATCAGTCGTTCGTCTCGTGACCGGTAATGCCAAAGCAAACGCCGCGATTGACCTGCGAGAAGTCGGTCCATTGCGAACAGGATGCTCTCGGCATCGCGCGTCATAGAACCCATGCGGCGTGGTGCGGTCTCAACTGCCGCTACTGAGTCGAGGGTTGCGTCTTCATCGATTCCGTCGTCTTGATCATCGAGTGTTTTTGTGAAGAACTCGGTGGGTGGAAGTTGCCTGCTATCGCCGGCGACGATCAGTTGGCGACCTCGGAGGATGGCCGGTATCGCATCGGCAGGCTTCACCTGGCTAGCCTCGTCAAAAATGACAAGATCGAAGGATTCCTTTAGTGGGAGTAACCGGGAGACCTGAAGTGGACTCATCGCCCAGACAGGTTTGGCGCTGAGCATCACCTCTGGTAGGTCGCTGAGGAGTCGGCGTACAGGTGTGAATCTAGTCTTCCGGGTGACTTCCGTCTTCAGCTTCAGATGCTGGTCGGGATTGGCGTCAAGGACAAGCTTCAGGCGCTGAGCTGCCAAACGTCTAATCCTTACGGCGTTCGCAGCGAGGTGGCTGAGGTCATCTCGCTGGTAGGAGCTAGCTGCAGCGTCAAGCTCTGTGCCTCCGACAGAGGCCAGATCGGGGTCAAAAAGGAGGGCGTCGTCAAGGATTGACGCGGACGTGACACGGTCGAAAACGAGTCCTACCCGGGTCGGATCACTCTCGCTAACGTCTGAACGTTCCTCGAGGCTTTGGAGGAGCTTATGCAATCCCAGGGGATTGAGTCGTTGTTTTATCTCATGGATGAGTATGTCAACCTAGGCCAGGACCACCTGGGTAATCTAAGCGGAGACCACCTCGGCGTTTAGCGGTGTCGGGGCGGCCTATGCCGGGCCCACCCCGGGCCTGTTGGGTGAGGCGTGTTCTGGTTG
>NZ_NBXA01000067.1 GCF_003399625.1 Subtercola boreus
CGGTGGCGTGCAGGGTCCTGAAGCTTTCGGCTCAGGGGTATTACAAATGGTTGCGGGATCCGGTCTCCCAACGGGACTGGGACGACGCGCATGTCATCGAGGCGATGCGGCAGATCCACGAAAACGATTCGACGTTGGGGTACCGGTTCCTCGCGGACGAGCTCGCTGATGCCGGGATCGCTGCGAGCGAAAACCGGGTCTGGCGCCTCGCCAGGATCGCCCGGTTGCAGGCCTCGCACCACCGACGACGCGGGAAAGGCAACAAGCCCGGCCCCGCTGTCCACGACGACCTGCTCGGCGTGACCGATGACAAAGGCCGAGTGACGCACGACTTCATTACGGCCGCGACAGAACCGAACCAGGTCTGGTTGACCGACATCACGGAGCACTGGACCGGTGAGGGGAAGCTGTATTTGTGCGCGGTCAAGGATTGCTGTTCCAACAAGATCGTCGGGTACTCCATCGATTCCCGGATGAAGTCCGAGCTCGCAGCCGCGGCGTTGCGTAACGCGATCGCGCTCCGCGCCCCAGCCGGCACGATCGTACATTCCGACCGAGGCAGCCAAGCCGTATTCAAGCAGTCGATGCAACAGCGGCTTGTTGTGTTGAGCGTAGCTGTTCGGCGAAGGCTTCTGCGGGGGTTCGCCAGCCCAGGATTTCTCGGGGCCGGTTATTGATGGTGTCGGCGACGGC
>NZ_NBXA01000068.1 GCF_003399625.1 Subtercola boreus
GCGCTCACTGAAATTCCCCAGTTCTGCTCACTGAAATTCCCCACCCCGGGTCGCTTCCGCGCATAGAAGCGGGCCTCCCTCGATGCTGATGGTCTTCGACCACACACCAGCTCGAGAAAGGCCCTGTTCCTATGCTTTCAGAGGAGGACGACGTGGACATCCACGCGCTCAAACGACAAGGGATGACGATCAGTGAGATCGCCCGCCGCACCGACCACGACCGCAAAACGATCCGGGCTTATCTGGCCCGACAGGCCGCCCCGGGGCAACGCAAACGTGCCACTCCGGACTTGTTCGACAAGTTCATCGCCTATGTCACGGCGAGGCTTACCGAAGATCCCCACCTCTGGGCGGTGACACTGCTCGACGAGTTACGACCGCTGGGCTTTACCGGCTCCTACCCGACGCTGACTCGCCAGGTTCGGGATCGCGGGTTGCGGCCGACATGCACGGCCTGCGCGCATGTGACGAAACGACCGAACGCGATCATCGAGCACTCGCCCGGGGAAGAGACCCAGTTCGACTGGGTCGAGTTGCCCGACGCGCCGATCGGGTGGGTGTTTCCCACGAAACGCGCCTACGTCCTCGTGGGGTCGCTGGCGCACTCCGGTGTTTGGCGGGCGGTGATCTCACCATCGATGGACCAGCCGCACCTGCTGGCCGCGATGACGGTGCTGCTGGGCCTGCTGGGCGGTGTGACGAAGACCTGGCGGTTCGACCGGATGAGCACGGTCCTGAAGGCCGGGACGAGTGATCTAACGCCGATGTTTGCCGCGTTCTCCAAACATCATGCCGTCAGCGTGGTTGCATGCCGGCCCCGCTCCGGGAACCGAAAAGGGGTGGTGGAGAAGAACAACCACACCGCGGCGCAGCGGTGGTGGCGAAACTTGGCCGATGAGCTCACACCCGAGCAGGCGCAGCACAGCCTCACCACTTTCGCCTCCAGCCAGGACGGGCGGCGCCGTGAGGGTCGGGATGGGTCCACGACCGCGGCGGTCATGTTCGCCGCGGAACGCCTCGCCCCGCTGCCCCCGACGTTGTTCCCCGTCGTCGTGACGGAAGAGCGCACTGCGACAAGGCAGGCGCTGATCGACTGGCGCGGCAACCGCTACTCCGTCCCGCCCGAGCTGGCCGCGACGAAGGTTGTTGTCTATCAACGGCTCGGCGCGGCGACAATCGACATCGCCACGATCTCCGGCATCGTGCTCGCCCGACACCAGATCGCCGAGCCTGGGCTCGGGGTGACGATCCGCGACAGCGGACACGTCACCGCACTCGAAGCGATCGCCTTGGCGTCGGCGCCTCCCGGGCGCCCTCACCGGAAGAAGGAACGCATCCCGCCGGGGACCGGCGCCCGCACCGCCGCCGCAGAACTTGCCGGCACCCCAGCCCCCACCACAACCGTGATCAACCTGGCCGCCTACGAGCAGGCCGCGAAGAACAGGAACACCCTCCAATGACAACACCGACGACACCCCAGACCGCCTCGACCACGATGACCGCAGCGACGTCGGCGAGCATCTACCAGCAGCTGAAAGGCCACCTAGCCGAACTGAAGCTCGCCGACGCAGCCGAGGCGTTGCCGCGCGTCCTCGACCAGGCGCAGGCCGAGGGCTGGTCGCTTACCCAGACACTCGAGCACCTGCTCGCCGTCGAGGTCACCGCCACCGACGCCCGCCGCCTGGCCGGCCGGTTCCGGTTCGCCAACCTCCCCACCGGCGCAACCCTCGACGACTTCGACCTCGACGCCGCCTCCGGCATCGACCGGTCACTGCTCGCCGAGCTGGGCACCTGCCGCTACCTCGAAACCGCAACCAACGTGCTCCTCATCGGCCCGCCCGGCGTCGGGAAAACACACCTCGCCACCGGCCTGGGACACGCGGCAGTGCAGGCCGGTTACCGCACCTACTTCACCTCCGCCGCCGACCTCGCCGCCCGCTGCCACCGCGCCGCGATCGAGGGCAAGTGGGGCACGATGATGCGGTTCTTCGCCGGCCCGACGCTGCTCGTGATCGACGAACTGGGCTACCTGCCGCTGCCCGCCGAGGCCGCGTCAGCGCTGTTCCAGGTCATCAACCAGCGCTACCTGAAAACGTCGATCGTGATCACCACGAACCGGCCCGTCGGCGCCTGGGGCGAGATCCTCGGCGACACCACCGTCGCCGCCGCGATGCTCGACCGACTCCCGCACCGCTCCGTCGTCGTCACCCTCGACGGAGCCTCCTACCGGCTCCGCAACCACACCGCAGCATCCGACGAACTACGCCGCATCACCACCGGCACAAACCTGCGCTAACCTAACCCCGCGACCTGGGGAGTTTCAACGAGCAGGACTGGGGAAATTCGCTGAGCGCCGTCA
>NZ_NBXA01000069.1 GCF_003399625.1 Subtercola boreus
GGCCCGTGTCGATCACCAGCCGCGCCGCCTCACGGCGATACTCCGGCGTATAAGTCTTCCTCTTGCTTGTGCCCATCACGGACATCCTCCCCGACAGGCCCGCAAACACGCGAAACCCGCCTGGTCAGTGTCCGGAATTCGGGGTCAACCTCAGGCTGTCGAACGAGTCCAAGGAGACGAAAGAGATGCCATCCTCCTCAGCATCGGATACGGCCGTGCCGCTGACGGAAAACTCCGGCTCTTCTGGGGACCGCTACTACAACCCGGCGGAGAGCGTCGCCTCAATGTCGCGATCAGCCGAGCTCGTCTACGGATGACCCTAATAAGCAGCTTCGGTCCCGATGACATGGCAGAAGACGCACACCACAGTCGCGGGTACAACCTCATGTACCACTTCATGAAATTCATGGCCTCCAGGGGAGCCGATCTCGGTGACGGGCCAAACCGGAACATTCCTCTGAACCCATTCGAGATCGACGTCCGTGACCGTCTTACTGCAGCCGGACTCAACCTTGACGCACAGGTCGGTGTGGGTTCATATCGGCTGGACTTTGCCGCTCGGCACCCGTCGAAACCCGGCCGCCACATCCTCGCCATAGAAGCGGACGGAGCCGCGTACCATTCCGGCCACACCGCGAGAGAACGGGACAGGCTCAGGCAACAACTACTCGAACGCCGGGGGTGGGTCTTTCATCGGATCTGGAGCACCGACTGGTTCAACAATGCCGACCAAGAAGTGACCAACACCATTGCGGCTTACGAATCCGCCCTCAGCCGATCTGACGAAGTCGGGCCGGCCGCCACCGGAGATGTGTCAGCCGCATGGGAGCTACCCATAGGCACTCGAACAATCACGCGCCCCAGGTTTACTGCCGGCTACCCCATAGATAACTACCCAGCGGCGCTCCTCGTTCAAATCATTCGTTGGATCAGAAGCGATCATGTTATCCGCAACGCCGATGACGAACTCGCCATGACCATGACTGAACTAGGTTTCCAAAAACGAGGATCCAAGATTGTCCGCCGGATTCAGGACGCCCAACTGCAGGCAAACCTCAGTTAGCGCGCAAGACGCAACTCACACTCATCGCAGCGGCTTAAGAAAGCTCTGCGCTCCTCGCGCCGACCCGACGCATTACTAATCAGAGATAGGCCAGCCGGTCTACAGCTCGTCGAGAACTGCAGCTGTCTGGATAGCAGCTTCAAATTCCTGGAATGCTTTTCCCGTGTATTCAATCTCAAGTCCCACCTTGAAATTGTCGCCTTTCAACGCCAAATAAAGTTCAGTCTCTGGCAAATCCCAGACGTAATAGCGACTCAGATGTCCTGCCGAAACCGCCAATCCCCAATCTTCAGGAGAGTCTTGGTAAAGGCTGTTCACCCAGTACTCATTTACCTCGTTCGGTTGCCCGTATTTTTGCGTAAGCAAGTCATTGAGAGTCAAGAAGTCTATGAGGTAGGCACCATCATGGCTGTGCTCCTGATTAATGAGGTACTTAGCTCGCGTGAGAACGTCTTCAACAAAAATGTAGAGCGCCGTCGCATCAAGTTGCGCCAAGACTAGGTCGAAACCAAAAAAGTTGTCTTCGGTACGATCTGGTTCTCTACCTTCGGCCGCGACAACCGCGGCTCGACCAACCCCCCAAGCGACCTTCCTGAAATCAGCTCCACCAGTTGGTCCCTCTTTTGCCGAATTCGAGAACACCCAGGTTCCGTCACTTGACAATCTGACCGGCCGGCCGTCTTTCGCAAAACCTTCTAGCTCCATCGCTCCCCCATTGAATTGACAACACTTGAGACTCTCACATTGAGACCAATGGCATGTCTGTCCGTCGTCTCATGAGGCACAACTCTAACGACTCCACAATTTGGATTAGCCCGCGAGAACCGTCTCAAAAACGTAAAGGTTTCTGAAGCGTGTCAGGTCGACGCCTCAGGCTCAGCCAACACGCGTCGTCGCTTGAAACTGAGCGGGCCGTCTTCCCCCTCGGGTCAGACCCGATCGGGGTTTATAAGACACTGGAACCT
>NZ_NBXA01000070.1 GCF_003399625.1 Subtercola boreus
CAACCAGAACACGCCTCACCCAACAGGCCCGGGGTGGGCCCGGCATAGGCCGCCCCGACACCGCTAAACGCCGAGGTGGTCTCCGCTTAGATTACCCAGGTGGTCCTGGCCTAGGTTGACATACTCAGTTCTCGTTCCGCCGAGTCAATCGGGCAGAGGTGACGGCTGAAACGCCAATAATTGCCACCGGTTGTCGCCGTGGATCCAGGTCGCCGTCGTGGCGTTGTTGAGTTCGACAGAATGGGAGTCGATGATGATGGTCGCGGTCTGATGCCCGATGACGACCGCAGTATCACCCACGACGATGATCTCTGTTTCCGGGTGCTCTATTCGGAGGTAGTTGAAGAAACCGGATTGAATCTTCTCTAGGAGAGACCGTTTTGAGTCGCGCTGGCCTCGAGTGTGGGTATAGACCATTCGCGGGTGGCAGAGGCTATCCAATGTCGGAATGTCTGCCTCAATGGCGGCCGTAATGCGCTGCGACTCCAGCGAACTGATGAGAAGTTCGACTGTGGTTGTCGCGGAGGTCTCGTCCATGGTGATTTCTCACCTGCTCTTGGCGGCGGAGCCGAAGCTCGGGTCAACGTCGGTGATCCCCATGATTTCAAAAGCCTGACCGACTACGCCCCCCAGATCGTGGGTGAACACACTGGATAGTCCCCCATCGACTGCGATGTGCTGGCCGGTGATGAATTCTGCGCGATCGCTCGCGAAGAAGAGTGCCATATTCGCAATGTCCAGAGTCGTACCGCCGCGTCCAAGCGGGTGAAACTCGGCAAACGGCACCTTCAGGGCTTCGACAAACTCGGGATAATATTTCGGATCCAGAGCAGTCCCACGCGCCATGATAGGCGTGCGGGTGAGGCCGGGCATAATGACGTTAGATCGAATTTTATATTGCGCGAGTTCAGACGTCGACGTTCGAGCGACCTGAATGATCGCCGACTTCGCAGCATCATAGGACGGAGCCGCGTAGCCTCCGCTGATACCAGCCACGCTCGAGATGGAAACGATTGATCCGCCTGTGCCTTGTTCTTTCATCTGACGGCCGGCGTACTTGTGACCGAGCAGAACGGATCGAAGGAGCAGATCGAGAGTTCGAGAGAAGCCTTCCGCGTCCAGATCGAGCAACCCGCTTGGCTCGCCAACCGCGCCGGCGTTATTGACCATCACATCGACGTGCCCGAATTCGGCTGCCGCATGACCGATGAGGGCTTCAACGTCAGCGGGAACTGTCACATCGGTTCGAATGAATCGGAAGTCCTGACCCAGTTCAGATTCGAGTTGGGTGCCGGTCTTGGTGTCGATGTCACCGACGACGACTTGAGCTCCTTCGGCAAGGAATAGATCGACCATTTCGCGTCCGATGCCGCTGGCGCCGCCTGTGATTACCGCAACTTTTCCAGCGAGTTCGTTTGTCATGTGTCTAGTTCCTTTTTGTTCATTTTGTTGATGAGCCGAATGCGGGAGTGCCCGCTGTGATGCCGCCGTCTACGACGAATTCCGCGCCCGTACAGAAGCTGGATTCGTCGCTGGCCAGAAAGACGACCACTCCAGATACTTCGTCAGGCGTTGCGCCCCGCCCAAGGGCGCCCCCGCCGAGGGAGGAGACATCCATATCGTCGATCATGGGGGTGTGGATGACGCCGGGGTGGATGGAGTTCGCGCGTACGTTCGCGTGGCCAACTTCGAGGGCCACTGATTTGGTGAGCCCACGGACGCCCCACTTCGCTGCGGTGTAGCCGTGTAGCTCCGCGGACCCTTGAAGTCCGGCGGTGGAGGAGATGTTGATTATCGAAGACGGTGCAGACTTTTTCAGCTCGGCCATCGCGGCCGTGATACCGAGGAAGGGTCCGGTGAGGTCGATCGCAATGACTTTTGACCAGTCGTCTTCGGAATAGTCACCAATGGCACCGAAGTTTACGATTCCGGCGTTGTTGACTAAGACGTTGAGCCTCTCGAATCGTTCGATGGTTGCCGCTACGGCCGCCTTCCAGCCGGCGGCGTCTGTGACGTCGAGGTGGAAGTATTGGGCTGAATCACCGAGCTCGTTCGAGAGCGCCATTCCTAGCTCGTCGAGAATGTCTGCGATCATCACTTGGCCGCCCTCGGCGACGATCGCGCGGGCATGCGCTTCGCCCATTCCGCGTGCTCCACCGCTGATGAGGGCGACTTTGCCCCGCAACCTGTTTGTCACTGTCATTTTCCTTTTCGTTTTTTGGCTGGGCATGGGTGCTGACGCCGGGTTACACGGGTTTGCCGCGCAGATAGCGTGTCAAGGCAACAGCGACGAGGAGCGCAACGCCGTTGAATGCTGGTTCCACCCAGCTGGGTAGACCCAAGAGGTTAAGCCCGGCGACTCCGGTTGCGAGTGTTACAACGGCGGTGATTGTTCCCCAGACGTTGAACTGACCGACGTAGTATGCGGTTGCACCGAGGAAGACGGCTGCGAACGCGGGCAGCAGAAATGAGGGTCCGACCGCGGGGTTCCCGCTTCCAAGCTGGCCCGCTTCGACGACCCCGCCGATGCCGGCCAATGTTCCGGCAAGCATGAACGTCACGATGGTGACCCTGTCGGTGTTGATTCCGGAGAGTCGTGCAGCGTCCTTACTGCCTCCTACAGCGCTCATGTAGCGACCGAACGGTGTTCGTTTCAGGAACACCCAGACGATGACCGAGATGATCGCTACGTAGATGATCGGGCCAGGGATGCCCAGGGGAGCCCAGGAGGATATGTTGATCAGTTCCGCGGGTACTCCTTGGAAGATGACCGTGCCGCCGGAGTAGGCGAGAACGACGGCTCCAATGAGCGCGGCGGTACCGATCGTTGCAATGAACGAATTCACTTTCGCTTTCGCAACCAAGAGCCCGTTGCATAGCCCGACAAAGGTTGTTGCCGCGATCGACAGCACGATGGCGACAGGAATGGGTACAGCGCCGTTGGCGGTGAGGCCAGGGAGCAGCAGGGCCGAGAGGCCCATCTGGGCACCCAAAGATAAATCGAACTCGCCAATCACTAGCGTCAGAAGCGCGGCCAGAGCGACAAGTGCCA
Organism: Subtercola boreus; assembly: GCF_003399625.1. Classification (GTDB taxonomy): domain Bacteria; phylum Actinomycetota; class Actinomycetes; order Actinomycetales; family Microbacteriaceae; genus Subtercola; species Subtercola boreus_C. Next base: position 3,053 of record NZ_NBXA01000070.1, read on the forward strand.
ACACCGATTGCGTACTCAATACGGTCTTCGCGTTGTTCAGCGTTGCGAATGTTGTCGGTTCAAGGATGGAAAAGATGACGATGAAGATGAGCAGAAGAACTGGCAAGGCGAAACGCGACCCGCTTGCAAGTTTGGCGCGAGTATTTCTCGGCGGTCGAGCTTGCCGTGGTCCCCGGGCGGGCGGCTTTGCCGGTGGGGCTAGCGTGGTCGTCATGGTTTCTCCTCAAATTGGTCAACGCTTACTAGATCGGTTTCGTCGTCGACGCCGAATGTGGCCTGTGACATGTTCTCGGTTGTCAGCCGTTGCCCTTCAAGCTCGCTGACGATCTGTCCGTTTCGGAGTATCGCTACCCGGTCGCACAAGTTGGCGAGGTTGTCGAAGTCGCTGTCGATTACGAGAATGGCTGCGCCGGAAGCGGCCGCCTCCCGAAGCAGTGCGAAGATGTCTGCCTTCGCTCCGACGTCGACGCCCTGAACAGGTTCGTCGAGGATCAGTAGTTTGGGGTTTCGCGCCAACCATTTCGCCAACACGACTTTCTGTTGGTTACCGCCGGATAAAGTCCCGAGCTGTCTCGAGGGATCGCGTGGCCGAATGTCCAGGGCGCTGATAGCTTGTTTGACCTGTGTCTTCTCGGCGCTCAGATTCAGGAAGCCGATGCTGGTTGTCCGAATTTTCGCGAGCGTGATGTTCTCGGCGATGCTCATGTCAAGGATGCAACCATCGCGGCGTCTGTCTTCGGGTACCAGGGCTATTCCGGCCCTCATCGCTGCCTTCGGAGATGCTGGGGCGATAGCGATGTCGTTGATCGAACGTGATCCGCTCGTCAGCTTCTGCGAGCCGAAAAGCAGCCTCGCCAGTTCGCTGCGGCCGCTTCCGGCGAGACCAGCGATGCCGAGAATTTCGCCTAACTTTACCGTTAGTGAGGCGTCTCGAACGCGCACACCCGTAAGCTCGACTGCTCGAAGCACCACGGGCTGCGGCGCATCCCCGATCTTTCGCTGCACCTTCTCGTTGGTGTCGGTTGTATTCAGTTCGGTTGCGGCACGTTCCCCGACAATTGCAGTGAAAAGCGACCGCCTGGTCATTTCGGAGACGAGGAAAGTTCCCGTCAAGACTCCATCGCGCAGGATCGAAGCGCGATTTGCGATCCTAAAAACTTCTTCAAGGCGATGAGTGACATATCCGACACCGACGCCAGCCGCAGTCACTCGAGCTATTGCTTCGAAGAGGAGTTCGGCATCGTTGTCCGGAAGAGCCGCTGTGGGTTCATCCAAGATCAAGACCGACAACGGAGTCGCATTCGCCTCGCGTCTTGGCTGGAACGCTCGGGCAATGGCCAAGAGTGTCCGTGCGGTAACCGGCAGGTCGCGAACGAAAGCGTTCGGCGAGATCAACAGGCCAAATGAGTCCAGAATCTCAATCGCGCGCGCCTTTTGGCTGCGCCAGTTGATGAGGGGTCCGGAACGTTCGAACCCGGTCCCGATGGCCAGGTTCTCAGCCACCGTCATGTCGCCTATCAATCCGAGGTCTTGGTGCACAAACGCGAGCCCAAACCGTGACGATTCGCTGGGCGGAAAGGTTTGCGGTAGCTGGCGCCCGTTGACCTGGATCGAACTTCCCGGATCTGGACGGTGCACCCCCGCTAGGCACTTGATCAGAGTTGACTTGCCGGAACCGTTCTGGCCGAGGAGCGCGTGGACTTCTCCCGGCGCGATAGTGAGCGATACGTCGTTGAGGACTGTCAGCCCGGCGAATGTCTTGCTTAGGGATCTAATAGAGAGCGCATCGGCGGCCGTCTCTGTGGTTGGGAACATCGTCGTCCTTACTTATGCAACTTCAGTGGTGCCTCGCCACTCAGATGCGGCTTCAGAATTCAAAAATAGCACTAATCAAAAAAGATTCCAATAAATTTCGAAAACAAGTCCTACACTGACAATCACGCCGCATCCGCGGATGAACATTGCACCAGCGAGAACGATCATTGAGGACAAAGATGTTCAAATTTCGATACAAGGCGCTTGCGATAGCGGCGCTTGCACTCTCACTCAGCGCTTGCGCTACCAGCGGCGGCACGGCAACCCCAACCGCCTCCAAAGGAACGTACGACCCGCAGTTCACAGCAAAGGTCCAAGCTGACGTCGACCAATACAAGGCTGCGCAAACAACGTTGCCGCCGAGCGGTGGCCCGAAGGCCGTACCGGGCAAGAACATCGCTATCGTGACGATCACGCTTGCCGAGACGGGCGCGAAAACGATCACAGATGCGCTGACGGCCGCAGTGCAAGACATTGGCTGGACTTCGACGGTTTACGACGGTCAAGGCTCAGCGACGACCGCGAACGACAAAATGCAGCAGGCCATTACGACCAAGCCGGACGCGATCGTGTTGGTGGCTCTAGATGAGACCACGGTCGGTGCCGGCTTGGCAGCCGCGAAGGCTGCGAATATTCCTGTGGCCTGTAACGCCTGCTGGGATCTGAGCTCCGCAGACACCAAGGGTCCCTACGCTGACGTTCAGCCTGCACTGTCGCTGTTTTCCGATATGGGTAAGGCGAGCGCCGAATACGCATACCTGCAAACCCAGGGTCATCCCAAATTTCTGACGTTCAACGACCCGGCACTATCGAATTTGATCGCCCGGACCAACGGCTTCGACGACTTCATGACTGAATGTGCCGCCGCGGGCGGCGACTGCTCGGTGGTTGCAAATACCCCCTTCCAGGTAGCAAATGTGACAACCACGTTGGCGGCGAATGCAGCAACCGCTGCGCAGGCGAACCCTAGCTTCAACGCGGTGTGGGCCGGCTTCGATTTCGCTGGGCTGCAGATCATCAACGGACTTCGCCAAGCAGGTCTGGTGCCGGGGACGACCAACCAGTTCATGGTCTCGGCAAACGGCGACGGCGAGAACATCAAGTTGATCGCGTCTGGTGGGTATCAGAAGGCCACCGTAGCTGTCGCTTTCAAGTGGGGCGCATATGCCAACATCGATGATCTGAACCGTATTTTCGCTGGCCAGCCAACTGTCGATCAAAACGTTCCAATCCGCCTGTTCGACCAGAGCAACGCCGATCAAGCGCAGGACGGCACCTGGAACGGTGACGCTGATTTCCGGGCTGCTTACCTCGCAACCTGGAAGGGCTAACAAGCCACGACCCCAACACGCGTTACGCAGCAATTCGAACTGACGGGTTTGCTGCGCGGGGTCTGCCCAGAGTTCGGTTGTCATCTGATCTGTGAGATTTGATTCTCGCTGGAAGGATGTCAGTTATGGCAAAGGCATATCCGAAAGAGTTCCGTGATGATGTCGTGGCGGTGGCCCGGAAGGG
>NZ_NBXA01000071.1 GCF_003399625.1 Subtercola boreus
CAACAAATAACACGTTGCGATAACGGTGGAGGTGGGCCTGGCTTAGATTGCCCCGACACCCCGCAAAACGCCGAGGTGGTCTCCGCTTAGATTGCCCGAGTGGTCCTGGCTAACGTTGCCAGAGACAGAGAACGGAGCCGTTACCTTTTCTCCGCACCTTCGACTACGCCAGACTCCAGAAGGAGACTGGTGGTTTTGGAGATGTGCTCGACGAGCCGTTGAGTGGCAAGCGCCGTATCCCGCTTCAAAACCGCCTCGACGATTAACGCGTGCTCCCCAGCGATATCTCGATCACCTTCATGGTCGAATGGGACTGACCAGCGACGGTACAACTCAGCGGAATCCCGAAGTTGCCCGGCAATGCCTCTGAGCCGGGGATTCTCGCAGCCGAGTAGTAAAGTTTGATGAAAGTCGGAATGTCTTTCGACCCACTCCTCGCTCAGTCGCTCTGGGTCTTCCGGGCTCACCAATGGTGCGTTGACGAGCCGATGGTGGGATGCGAGCACGAGGGATTCCCACTCCACGTTGCCTTCCGCAATAGCGTGAGCCAGTACCAAGCTCTCGATCTCGCATCTCGCTTGAGTCAGATACACGAGGTCTGGCCCTGAGATCGTCGTGACGAAAAACCCCTGTTGCGGTGCGCTGTGCACGAGGCCCTGTTCGACTAGCCGCGACAAAGCCTCGCGTATCACTCCTACGCTCACCCCATAAGACTCGCAAAGCTCAGCGAATGCGAGTTTTTGCCCGGGAATGAGACGCCCGGAAAGAATATCGCCGCGTAACCGAGCGAACGCAACTTCGTTCCGTGTTTTAGCTTGAATAGCCATCGACTTATCCCCTTTGCAGAACGCTGCTTATTTCGAAGAAACCAGTTTATCCGAAATAAGCATAAAAAACGTTCTCCTCATGCGACTCGACACCGATGTCTCCGTGCTGAATGGTCGACCGACCTGCACCAAGGTCGAGATTCAGCTTACTGCAGAGTTCAATTATTTGGGACAATTTCGAAATTTAGTTGACCAGGCGAAATTCTGGTGCGAGGATTGCGCTATTGCATCCCACGGCTCAGCTCGATGATGAGAGGACACTAGATGTCTCTGCACCGCCTCGCCTCGCTCACGATGGGCGTTCCCGATGTACAGCCGACGATCGATTATTACGCCGACTTTGGACTCACGCATCTCGGACACGGTCGCTTCGCCACGACCGACGGTGGCGAGCAACTACGCATCGTGTACTCTCCAAATCGCCGTCTGGTTGACGTCGCGATTGGGGCTGATGACCATGACGACCTGGGCCGGGTCACCGGCAATCTGGCAAAGCTAGGCGTGTTCGTCCAGCAGTTTCCTGAGCACGTCACTGCGATAGATCTAATATCAGACGTGCGGGTGACAGTAAATATTGTGCCTCGAGTGTCACAGAAGGCGCAGCACCCAACACCGTATAACGGGCCCGGCAGATTCGAACGAACCGGTGCCAGGGCGCCGGGAGTGATGCGCCACGACAGAGTAATGCCTCGTAAACTCGGGCACGTCGTCATCGGCTCAGTCGACTACGAAGCGACCCGGCGGTTCTTCGTGGAGGGCATAGGCTTCCGCGAAAGCGACCACATCAAAGGCGAAGGATCGTTTCTACGCTGTTCGATCGACCACCACAACTTGCTCGTACTCAAGTCGCCAGTCAACTACCTACATCACACCTCGTGGCAAGTCAACGACATCGACGACGTTGGCCGCGGTGCTTACGCGATGCTCGAAGACAACCCGGAGCGTCACGTCTGGGGTCTCGGGCGACATTTCGCCGGATCGAACTTCTTTTGGTATCTCAAAGACCCGGCAGGCAACTTCTCTGAATACTACTCGGACATGGACTGCATTCCGGAAGAAGAAATCTGGAAACCGGAAGTCCTCGAGGGGGTCCAAGGCCTCTTCAGCTGGGGGCCTCCTCCCCCACCCTCGTTCCTGCACCCCGAAGATCTCGCCGCACTGATGACCGGCGTGCACGGCCCAAAGAGTTAGATCGTGAACCCACTCGCCGTCTTTGGAATAAGCCATGTTCGGATCGACATACTTAAGGCGCTCATCTCAAACGGCGAGGCAAGCGTCGCGGACTTATCCGATCAACTTGGAATGACCCGAACCGGTCTCATCAGGCATCTTTTACTACTAGAAACGCAAGGCATCGCCTACCGTCGCCAAACTACGCACCCACGAGGATCTGGACCCATCACATACTGGCATGCCGACCTCGACGAAGTTTCCATTTTGATCGATAGCTTTAGGACAATCCTTCTCGAACCCACTTGGTGCTGAAACTACCGGTGAGCTAATGCACACCACTCGAGGCTCGGTTCACGCGGTGATCGCCCGGACGATATCGAGCGAGCACAGGGTAAAGGCGCTCTAAACTCCAATCTGGACATCGCCGGATGACAATCGTCGCTGTTCGTCCGACGGGTGGAGCGGTGACGCCGACGCTTCGATTGATCGGGAGTTCTGTGGCGATATGCGGGCGCCGCTAAGGCGGTGACCTACTCGACTCTCGTGGATTCTAGGGTCTTCGGCGTTGCTATGGGCTCAATACGGTCGCAGCTACCGTTGCCCAACAGGGCAATTATTCGGGATGTCGAACGCAGAGAGATCGGAGCTGACGTAAGGTTCATTATCAGCGCTTTTGTACAAACCTACTTGTTATGTACATTTCGCGCTAGGCGCAGTAGAGTGGGTTTCATGAGACAAGTTGCTATCACCGACGCCCGCGGACGGCTGGCGTCGATCATCGACGAGGCGCGTGCTGAGCCTGTGTATCTCACCCGCCGAAATAGGGCTGTCGCCGCCGTGGTCGACGCTGCGCAGCTCGAGCAAC
>NZ_NBXA01000072.1 GCF_003399625.1 Subtercola boreus
ACAGGGCCTTTCTCGAGCTGGTGTGTGGTCGAAGACCATCAGCATCGAGGGAGGCCCGCTTCTATGCGCGGAAGCGACCCGGGGTGGGGAATTTCAGTGAGCAGAACTGGGGAATTTCAGTGAGCGCTGTCAGTTTGCCGGGGTAAGTGAACCAGCATCGCGAACCGGGTCGTTCGACAGATCAGCGTCGCGATCGCGGACCGGTTCAAACCTATGATCAGGTCACCTTCCCAGTGCCCGGCAACCATCCGGTCCTCCGCTTTGGCTGGCCGTTTGTTTAGTGTCGTGGCGTCGGTGACGTGCGCCCACGCCTGCTGCTGCGTCCTGGCCCTGGGCATTCGTTTCGTGCGTCCGTGGCGCAGATGCCAGGACTGCTTCCGGCTCAGACCACCCCGCGCAGGCACGTACAGGGCCTGATAGATCGCTTCGTGCGATATCCGCATTGACGGGTCATCGGGAAACTCGACCGGGAGCCGGTTCGCGATCTGTTGCGGACTCCACGCGGTGACCCACTCCCGATCCCCGCGGTGCGGTTTGTTCTTTCCATCCCACGCCGGCCCCGCCGGGCCCAGGCGGTCACCATCGGTGGTGCGGACATGCCCGCTGAGCTTGTCAGCAACGTAAGCACGCAGCAGCTCGTTGGCGACGAGTTTCGCTGTCCTCGGCCGGCGGGCACGACGTTCGGTGTGCCACTGCGCGGTGGAGGCTTTGTAATCCAGCCGGTACGACCTTGTTGATGCGTTCCGGCGCAGCTCACGAGAGATCGTCGACGGGCTCCGGCCCAGCCGCCGAGCGATCTCTCGCACCCCGCAGCCCTGCGCCCGCCACAATGCGATCTCCTCACGATTACCTGACGTCAGATACCGTCCCGACAGTGCCGGGGCCAACTGGGGATTCACCCCGCCAGCGTGCACGAACCACCGATGCGCGACCGGCTCCGACACACCCGCCGCGACGCCCGCGTCCCGGGTCTTCGCACCCACCGCTATCGCGGCCCAAAACCGTACCCGGTCCTCCCGCCACGCGACCGTCGGACGTCCCGGTGACACCATCTGACCCCGATACGCCCGCACCTGCTTCTGCTGATTCCCCGAACCCATCAAACACCTCCACGATCAGGTGTTGCATCAACCAGTTGAACACGGCCAATTCAGATCCAAACGCGTCGTGCGGCTGCTGAAGAACAACGGGCTGCACG
>NZ_NBXA01000073.1 GCF_003399625.1 Subtercola boreus
CCACGCGATCGTCGGGCGACCCGGTGACACCATCTGACCCCGATACGCCCGAACCTGCTTCTGCTGATTCCCCGAACCCATCAAACACCTCCACGATCAGGTGTTGCATCAACCAGTTGAACACGGCCAATTCAGATCCAAACGCGTCGTGCGGCTGCTGAAGAACAACGGGCTGCACGGATCGATGGGGCGGGTGGGTTCCTCCAGCGACAACGCCGCCATGGAATCGTTCTTCTCGCTCCTTCAAAAGAACGTTCTGAACACCCGGCGCTGGAACACTCGCGAGGAACTCCGCCTCGCGATCGTGGTCTGGATCGAAACGAAATACAACCGCCGACGCCGCCAACGGGGCCTCGGCATGGGGTTGACCCCGAATTCCGGACACTGACCAGGCGGGTTTCGCGTGTTTGCGGGCCTGTCGGGGAGGATGTCCGTGATGGGCACAAGCAAGAGGAAGACTTATACGCCGGAGTATCGCCGTGAGGCGGCGCGGCTGGTGATCGACACGGGCC
>NZ_NBXA01000074.1 GCF_003399625.1 Subtercola boreus
TGAGTATGTCAACCTAGGCCAGGACCACCTGGGTAATCTAAGCGGAGACCACCTCGGCGTTTAGCGGTGTCGGGGCGGCCTATGCCGGGCCCACCCCGGGCCTGTTGGGTGAGGCGTGTTCTGGTTGGCGTTGAGTGTGCGTGAGTCGGTAGGACTGGGTGCCGGTCTCGATGATGGTGCCGCCGAAGGTGAGCCGGTCAACGATCGCAGCGCAAAGCCGTGGGTCGGTGAACGTTTTCGCCCAACCGGAGAAGGACTCATTCGACGCGATCGCGATTGAGTTGTTTTCTTCTCGTTCGGTGAGGACTTGGAAGAGCAGTTCGGCGCCTCGACGGTCGAGTTCCATGTAGCCCAGCTCATCGATGGCGAGGAGGTCGACCCGGCCGTAGCGGGCGATGGTGCGGGCGAGGTTCTTCTCGTCAGCGGCTTCGACGAGTTCGTTCACGAGCCGGGTTGCGAGGGTGTATTTGACCCGGAAGCCTTTCTCAGCAGCCGCGGTGCCCAACGCGATCAGGAGGTGCGATTTACCGGTCCCGGAGTCTCCGAGGAGGCAGAGAGGTTGTCCTTTACGCACCCATTCGGCGGTGGCGAGGGTGTTGATGGTGGCCGGGTTGATGTTGGGGTTCTCGTCGAAGTCGAAATCGCCTAACCATTTATCTCTGGGGAACCCGGCAGCTTTGACCCGCCGGACCGAGGAACGTCGGTCGCGGTCATCTACCTCGGCCAGGAGCAGTTCCGCAAGGTACCCCTGGTAGCTGAGTTGTTCTTTCTCGGCCACCGTTGTGGCCTCGTCAACTACCGCGCGGATCGTGGGTAGGCGAAGTCTTCGGCAGGCCGCATCGATCGCTGCGTTGGCGGCTTCTTCCGTCATCCCGCGGCGGCGCCTCAGGGTGGTGGTGACACTGGCTGGTGCGGTCATGAGGCTGTTCCTTTCACGGCGGGCGGGACGGTCGCCGGGGTGGGGCGTGCGGGGAGTTTCAAAAGCTGGTCGTAGGCCTCGAGGGTCGGCAGGGGCCGGGTATCGGGCGGGAGTCCCGCGATCACTGCGGCGGGATCGGCGAGGC
>NZ_NBXA01000075.1 GCF_003399625.1 Subtercola boreus
TTCGTACCGGGACGACACGAGCTGGAAGAACAGGTTCGCTGCGTCCTGATCGAACGGGACGTAACCGACTTCGTCCACGATCAGCAGGCTGTAGCGCCGCAGCCGGCTGAGTTCGGTGGCGAGCTTGCCGCGGGAGTGCGCTTCTTGGAGTCTCGTGACCCACCCGTTCGCGGTGTCGAACAGGACCCGGTGCCCGGTCTTCGCGGCCTTGATCCCGAGGCCGATCGCGAGGTGCGTCTTCCCGGTCCCCGGGGGTCCGAGGAGGATGACGTTCTTCGCTTCCTGGAGGTAGCTGCTCGTGCCGAGGTGCGCGATCAGGGTGCGGTCCGCTCCCGGCTGGTGCTCGAAGTTGAACTCCTCGAGCGTCTTGATCCCCGGGAACCGGGCCGCCTTCGTCCGGAGGGCCGCACCGGACGCTTCACGCTCGGACACTTCCCTCGACAACACCGCAGCGAGGTACTCCTCGTGTGACCAGCCGTCGGTTCGGGCTTGCTCACCGAGGCGGCGGAATCCCTCACCGATCCGGGGTGCTTTCAGGGCGCGGGCGTAGTACTCCAGCTGTGATTCGAGCTCGCCCATCACGCGACCTGCCCGGTCCCGAAGAGATCGTCGTAAGTATCGAGGTCGCGGGTTTCGACGGCCTCGAGGGGCCGGTAGCCGCGGATCTGTTTGAACGCCTGCCTGAGCACTGCTGCTTCGGCAACATGCGCCGGGTCCGTGACGGTCAGCTGGCGGGCCCACTCCCTCTGATGCGCCGCGATGACAGTCCCGTCGTGTGTCACGGTGATCTGGTGCAGGTCGGCGGTGACGTCAACGATCCGGCCGATCATGCCCGGGCTGACGGAGTAGTCGTTCGTGAACGCACGGACGTAGTAGTCCCTGGGTAGCCGGACCGTGTTCCGGAACAACACCTCCGGCGGAACCGGCGACAAGGCACGCATCGCCGCCCGATCCCGGCCGACGAGCTCTGACGGTTTCCCGCGCCTGGACCTGGAGTGGCGGGCGTTCGCGACAGGGAGCCAGTCCACGAGTTGGGTGTTGAAATCCGCCGGTGATGTGAAGGTGCGGCCGGGCATGAAGCGTTGCCGGAAGAACCGGTTCGCCCGCTCGACCATGCCCTTCGACTCCGGATCCCGCGGCGGCA
>NZ_NBXA01000076.1 GCF_003399625.1 Subtercola boreus
CAACCGCCGACGCCGCCAACGGGGCCTCGGCAAACTCACCCCCGTCGAGTTTGAGACAATTTACACAACCGCAAACGCGGCCTGAAAACCATCAACCCCCAGTGACAACCAAACTCTGGGCAGACCCATTCCGAGGGGTCAACACTTTGGCGGCGCCGTCGAAATGAATAGATAGTGCGCTCTTTGCGGGACCTGTAGCGGGATCTTATTTGCAGGCTGCGACGTCTTGGTCGGTCGGGGATGCAGCGATGGCTGTTTCTAGATCAGCTAGAAATGCCTGACCGCCTGTTTGGGTGCTGTTGATTACGACCTGAGTCACTGGTTTTCGGCCGTGGGTGGTCGCCGTCGTGAACGCCGGCTTGGAATCGTCGATGATCCACTCCACCGTACCGACCGGTAAGCACGGCAACGAGGTTGGAGGCTGTGCGGGAAGCCCGCAGGTCAACAGCACCGACGCAGGCGAACCCCACGCGGCGGCCGCTTGAGCGTTGGTCTCTCGAAGGTCCAAGCCTTCGAGCTTGTCCGGCAGACGCACCATCACCTCCGCGCATCCTGGGTCCGTCGCGTTCGGCGCAGCGTCCATCGCAACCGTCGGTGCGCAACCCGTGGCTAACAGGACACCGACGGCGCCGACGAGGTACGCAGAGGGGCGGCCAAGGGATCGGCGTCGCCTGCCGATTCTAAAGTTCACGGGCAGTAACCGTGGGGGCGTTTGACGGCTGCGCCAGCTTGATGAGAGCTGTTCCGGCGATGGTGCACCACGCAATGCCCACAATAGTCCACACCTTGCTGACGGTATCGGCAGCGGCGAGCTCCTCAACTGTTCCGATGGGAGTGCTCTCGCTATTCATCAAGGCGGAAAGTCCGTAGAAGAGGAGCGCAGGAATGAGGCCGGCCAGCGCGCCAGCCCACCACGTTCGCCGGCGGATGACACCAACGACGCCCGCTACCGCGAGCATGTAGAACAGCACAACAGGGAGAAGAACAATCACCGCGAAGGCCCTCCTCCCAATGGCGTCCGAAATCGTTGCTCCCGGACCCAAAAAACGATCCTGAAGTACGCCGACGACGGATAGCCCAGCAACTGTCACCACCGTGACGGCAAGGGAGTAAACGAACACGCGCACCACCTCACCATCGCACAGCTGGTGGAACAGAGCTACCGGAGTTGTTCTTGGGCCGATCTGATCAGTCAGTCAGGAGACTCGCTACGGCTGCTGATCGAGGCGGCGGAGAACGGCGCGAGGATTCCGCACAAGTTCAGCTAAGCCGGCGAGCTTCGACCCGAAAGCAGACGGGTCAGCCTGCAGGCTCGCATCGTCGAAGTGAACGTCAAACCGATCGCGAAGCCCAGCGGGCATCGCGAGAGCAACCTCTTTAGTCAACTTTTGAGCTTCGAGCGTGACTGCGGTAGGCAAAACCCGCCGCATCCGCTCCAGCGCATTCTTTGGTTCCGGAATGGGAAGAGACGCTGCGTGAAGTAGACGAGCCGAGGCCCTGCTCACCCACGGGTCTGCCGTTTCGACTGGCAGTGGAATAGGTATGCCTTGCACGGAATGGATGGCCTTCACGTTGACGGCGAGCGAGATACTCGATGGGTCTTCGCGCGTGTTCACGTATCGGTACACGTTGACTCCGGGTGTGCAAACTTCTTCCAGAACGACGTCGCCTACGAAGTTGGTGGGCTCCTTGTGAACGCCGGGCTCGATGATGCTTTCAGGGTGGAGCTGCACTCGGTAGAGATAGAACTGCTCGTGGGCATCGTCTTGGTCTGACATGCGTCTAAGCATGTTCTCTATCGCCGCTTCGTAGGTGCCCACGTGCAGCGCCTTTGCCAACTGGCCTTCAGCCCACCGTTCGAAGGATTTTCCGTCGGAGCCGACCGCGCGCATCCTCTCCTTGGTGACCTCAGTCAGACGAGAAATTGGATCAAGCGCTCGTGCGGGCCAGTTCGGCTCTGTGGAGGTGTGGTACCACGACATCTCCCGCACCTTCCCCTCTACATGCGAGGGGTCTTCTGGCCTTGCCCAAAAGTCGGGGCGATCCTCTGTTGAGGAATCGGTGCCGCACTTTGGGCAAACTTCTTGACCCTGGTCGAATAGCTCCAGCCAGTCCCCGGTCACGCGCCATTCGTGTCTGCAGGAGCCGCAACGCATCACGCGGAGACGTTCAAAGTCCACTTCACGCTCGATCACACGCCTAGCTTCACACCAAACAACAACAGTCGAAGGATCTCCGTCCCTCACGCCGACCACCAGCGGGTCGCCCGGGCGATCGATGTCGTCGTGAACTGTTCGATGTCAAATTTGGCGAAGCGCCTCGGCTGGCGGGATGCGGCTGGCACTTCGGCCCGGCACGATGGAGGCCAGCGCGGCGAAGATGATGGCGCCGCCCAGTACCGCGATCACGAAGGTGGGCGGTATGACAGGACCGGTGACTCCTTGCACGCCAAGGGTCGCGTTGGCTCCGACGAATCCGTAGAGGGTTCCGAGGATGATGCCGAGTACGGCGCCGATGATGGTGACGATCACGCTTTCGGTGAGGATCATTCCTCGAACCTGCCGGACGGTCATCCCCAGCGAACGGAGCATGCCGATTTCTTGGCGTCGTTGAATGACCGAGAGGGTCAGGTTGCTGCCGATGCCGATGATCGCGACCAGCACGGAGAATGCGGTGAGCGTGTAGACGACGGCCAGCATAACTGTCACGATCTGGGCGGCGCTCTCGCTTGCCTCCGTGTCGCCGACGTATCCGCGCACCTGCTCGAGGAACATGTTGCCAGCGACCGTGAACATGGTGATGAGGGTCACTCCGATCAGGACGGAGATGATAGTGCGAGACGCGCGTACAGTTTCCGTTCTAAGATTTGCGCCGGCCAGAGCGTACTGGCCGCCTCTCGGAAGGCGTCTCGTGAGCAGTTCGACGATCGGGGCGGCTATCGTGTGAGCGCCGACGACAATACCGACGATTGTGAGAACCCCGCCCGGGAACGCGATGAGGAGCCCCAGTGGTGAGACGGTCCCCGCGGTGAATCCCAACGCGAGCAGGCCTCCACCGGCCGAGATCATAGCAATCATCCAGAGCCGCCTCAGCCGTGTTTCGGCGGCGTGCTGCCGTGTGCTTTCGGCGCGATATCGCGTGGCGCCAGCGGGGGAGACCGTCGAGATCCGTTTGGCGCCGGCACTGGCTGATACCAGAGAGATCCCCACGCAGGCCACGGCTGGCACGAGGATGATCTGCCAGACCCAGGCGAAGCTGAGACCTGCACCGAAAATGGAGTTCACGATGAAGATCGCGCCTGCCGATACGGCGATTCCCAGTGCGATGCCGATTACTGTTCCGGCGATTCCGACGGCGAGACCATCGACACGTGACGCACGTCGCACCTGCCGGGAGGTCGCACCTATCAGCCGAAGGAGAGCGATGTCATTCAGGCGAGAGGCATAGGTGGTGGCGAAGGTACCCGAGATCACGATCGCAGCGGTGAATGCGGAGATTCCGAAGAAAACAAGGCCGACGGCGGTGAGCCCTACTTGCACCAGCGCGAACTCGCTCATGCCGCTCAAGGTGAGTGCTCTGGTGAACACTTCGATCGATTCCAGAAGGAGCACCGCGAATGCGGCGACGACGGCGACGGCTGCAACGCTAGCGGCGTAGCCGTTAGCGGATTCGCGAAGCGCTCTCAGCGCCCAGAGTCTCATCGGGCGCTTCTTTGCATCACGCGTGCGGCAATCTGTTCAGCGTTTCCACCGGCCCAGTCGTCAACGATGGTGCCGTCGAGCATATGCACCACACGATCAGCGATACTCGCAGTCTGCGGGTCATGCGTGATGACCACAACAGTCTGCTCAAATTCCTCACATGCCGACCGTAGTAACGCAAGAACCTCGGCTCCCGACGCACTGTCGAGGGCGCCGGTGGGTTCATCGGCGAAGATCACGTGTGGTCGGGTGGCGAGGGCCCGTGCTATCGCGACTCGTTGTTGTTGGCCGCCAGAAAGCTGGTGTGGGCGGTGGTCGAGCCGGTTCGCGAGGCCGAGACGGTCGGTCACTGTCGTGATCCATGCTGAAACTTCTGGTTCAATTCGCCGGCCAGCGAGCAGGAACGGAAGTCGAATATTTTCCAGGGCACTGAGTGAGGGAAGCAGATTGAAGGACTGGAAGACGAATCCCATGTGGGTGCGTCGGAGCTGGGTTAGGTCTCCGTCGCCGAGCTGTGTGATGTCCGTTTCACCAATCAGTACCTGGCCTGAGGTAGGCGAATCAAGCCCCGCGAGCACCTGGAGCAGGGTGGTCTTACCAGAGCCCGACGGGCCCATGATGGCGGTGACAGCGCCACCGACGATATTGAGGTCAACACTGCGCAGCGCGTGTACGGGGGAGTCGGCGTCGCCGAAGGTCTTGGTCACCTGTCTGGCCGAAACGGCAGGATATTCGAATGTCATAAAAAAACGATAGGTGCGGAACGCTCCCGGGCGCATCATGCTGAGGTACCCACCCCATCCGAACGCCTCATGCCGTGGGAGGATAGTTCGACCTTTTATGGTCCCGTAGTAGAACGTACTCCGCAGGGACAGCAAACCGATCGATCATCTCTGCGTCACGCCAAAACTGACGCTGGCTTGTGGTCGGATTGACCGAGACCAGCGCTACGGGGCGGCCAGTCCTGAGCTTCGGGAATCGATCGACGTGTCTGGTTTCCGCCCGGATCTTGAGTCACGTAGCTCGGCTCCGGAAAGGATCATCGACAGTCCCCAATGTTGGCTGACGGTGGGTGACGGGCAGTCGCGGTGCGCGAACCCGTGATTAAGAGCGACGCTTGCTGGTGACGGGAGTTACCCGCCCGATCAAGCACGCTGGGCGTCGGAAGAGCGAAATCGCTGTTGTTCTCATGGTTCCGGATCTCAGGCGGCATCGGCCGGGATCAGCGTCACCGTAGTACTGAGACGAATCGCCGCAAGCGCTTCGCGCCCTTTGACATTGCTAGGTGTCATGCGACCGGGGCCGTGCCGTGGGGCTGATATCGATTTTTCCCTAGATCTGTAAAGCCGATGGAACCGAACGTCGACCAGTTTCGACCGCGGGCAAAAGTCTTGACCCTGCCCTGAGGGCATGGGCTCTACTGAGTCTGAAGCAAGCTTCGCGCCCCGTGAATCCAGAGATCTGGCGCTCCTGCTTACCGTCGCCTTGACCCCACCCACACAACCTTCGACTCAGCCAGGTCGGCCAAACAGTAAAAGGAAAATATGTCTGCGCACACTTTCGCCATCCGAGCAATAGCGGCGACGTCCGCGTTGTCGCTGCTGCTCGCAGTCGGCATCATCTCGGCGGCGACCGCTTCAGCTGCCCCTCCCGAGAGCCCTCCCGCCGTCATCACCGCGTCCGGCGCCGTTGCCACGAACACCATCCCGGTGACGCACGCAGAGAATGACAGGGTTCCCGAGGGCGCGGCCTGGACACAGCACTACTTCCCATCTTCGGACGGATCTGACGTCGAGCTGCACTCTGACGTTCTGCTGCCGGAAGGTCTGGCCGCAGGCGAAAAGGTACCGGTAATCCTCTCGGTCGGGTCCTATTTCGGGCATTCGGGAGAGACGTCGGTCGAAGACTTCGAGCACACCGGCCCCTCCGATCGCTTCATGGACCTCATCGAGGGCACGGATCTCTTCGGGCGCGGGTATGCCCTCGTCATGGTCGATCTCCGCGGCTTCGGCGGGTCGACCGGATGCCTGGACTTCATGGGCGATGGCGAGCAAGCCGACGTCAAAGCGGCGATCGATTGGGCGGCGAGCCAACCGTGGTCGACCGGCGCCGTCGGCATGTATGGCAAGTCTTACGATGCGATCACCGGGCTCGTCGGTAACAACCTCGATCAGGATGCTCTCAAGGCCGTCGTCGCTCAGGCTCCGATGTGGGACCTGTACCGTTCCATGAGGTCCAATGGTGTGCCACGCTCACCGATCGTGGATACGTCCCGCAGCTACAACGACATCGCTACTCTTCCTCAGATGGCGGATGACGACAGTCGCTACCTGGCTAACGCGGCTTATGAGACCGCGAATCCTTTGTGCACCGTCGAGAACTCGGCCGGCTACCGCACCGCCGACCCTGATTCCGAATACTGGAAGACTCGCGACCTGGTCGAACATGCGAAGGGCACTGATACGCCGTTGCTCTTCACCCAGGGGTTACTCGAGTTCGTCACTGAACCCGACGGCGTCGAGGAATTCCTCGCCAATAACGAAGGGCCCGAACGCGGTTGGATCGGACAGTGGGGCCACTCTCGCGGCAACGACCGCGACGAAAACGGTCGGCTGATGATGGGCAGAGAGGGCTGGTTCGATGAGACGATGGCCCACTTCGACACATACCTCAAGGGAATCGAGCCCGCGGTGGACTACCCCGCGTTCGCCATCCAAGACAGCACGGGGAGCTGGCGTGCCGAGGACTCCTGGCCAGTGACGAATGCGTCCAGCACCATTTCGCTGCGCGGTGGTTCCTATGTCGACGATGGTGCAGAAGGAGACCCGGCAGTCGAGATGGGCAATAGCTTCACTCAGTGGTCCGAACCAGTCGCTGTGGCCACGAGAATCACCGGTCGGCCGGAAGTCACCCTGAAAACGAGAGGGAATGGCAACGTCATGGTGAATCTCTACGACGTCGCACCCGACGGCACCGCCGTCATGTTCGACGAACAGGTCTCCGTAATCAGCAAGGGCACGACGAGCTTCGGTCTGAAATCGACCGATTGGACTCTGGCGCCAGGACATACACTCGCGGTGAAGATCGGAACCATAGAGTCCGGCGCCGTCAGCAACTGGATCGACACTCCTACGAACGAGAAGATCCGAGTCAATCGCGCCGACCTTTCTATCGCGGTGAGCGACCCGGCATCGGACAATGCTCTCTCTGGCGCAGCGTCCACATTCCTGCCCACGTACGTGCTCATCTCCACCTCGAAACAGGACATCGGGTCTGCGACCTTCAAAATTCCGCCCGCGGCGGGCTGAGCAGCTTTTCGTCGTTATCCGCCCTGCAGGACCATCAAAGACTGAGAGACCTTCACTGAGCAGCACTGTGACCACCGAGCCTTCCCGTCTTCAGGATCCGCCAAGTCGGCCGGGTTGGCGAGAACTCATCGCCGGATCCGTTGTATACGTCGCGTCCTTCGCTGTCGTGGCCGTTCTTCTGCCCCTCATTTCGGAGGACAGCACGGCCGGTGTGGTGGGTCTTGCGGCGTCAGGGCTAATGGGGCTGATCGCCATGGCCAGTGCATCGCTAACCCGCCTACGAGGACTGAAAGCGTTCGGATTCCGTCGCGCAAGGCCGCTGCATCTCGTGGTCGGTGCGGCTCTCGGTCTCGTAGCCTTCATCGTCGGGAACATTGCCGCCGTTGCGATTGCGAGCATCGGAGGCGAAGTGCAGAACGCGCAAACGAGCTACCAGGCAGCCGCGACGGGGGGGGGGGGGCTATGTTTTTGTCAAGCGTTGAGTGGGTCGGGGGTTTGGTACATGGTCCCGTCGCGGAGCATGGCGTAGAGCACGTCGCAGCGGCGTCGGGCGAGGGCGATGAGGGCTTGGTTGTGGCGTTTGCCTTGGGCGATCTTGCGGTCGTAGTAGGCGCGGGACGTTGGGTCCCGGAGTGCTGCGAACGCGGACAGGAACAGCGCCCGTTTCAGGATCTTGTTCCCTCGCCGTGAGGGGTGCTCGCCACGGATCGAGGTCCCCGATCGCCTCGTTACGGGGGCGAGGCCTGCGTACGCGGCGAGGTGGCCTGAGGTTTCGAAGTGTTTGCCGCTGATCTCGGTGAGGAGCCGTGCTGCGGTCCTGACGCCGACTCCGGGCATGCTCGTCAGGACGGGCTGAAGAGGGTGGGCCTCCACGAGACGCTCGACCTCGGCGGCGATCTCTGCGCGTTGCCGGCGAAGCCCGGTGAGCTGCTCGGCGAGCCGTGGGAGCACTAGGCTCGCGGCGTTCGTACCGACCACGACAACGGTCTGCTCTGACAGGGCCTGACTGATTTCGGCGGCGAGGCGGCGACCCATCCGGGGTGCGAGTTTCACTAGCCGGTTCCCGAGCCGGGTCGGCCCGGCGGCCTTCATGGCTGCCGGTGATGGGTAGCGTTGCAACAGATCCAACACAGCAGGGTGGTCAAGGTGCGCACCGATCACCCGCTCGAGGGCGGGATGGATCTGGGTCAGCAGGCCCCGGATCCGGTTACTGGTCGCGGTCGCCTGCCCGACGACATCGTCGTCGAAACCGCAGAGCATCGACAGTTCGGCGACCTGTTCGTCAGCGAGCTGGATCGACCGTAGCGCGTGTGGCAGGGTCCGGGCTGCCTGGGCGATGATCGCGGCGTCCCGGGCATCGGTCTTCGCTTCCCCTGCGTGCAGGTCGGCGATCCGGCGCATCGCAAGGCCCGGCAGGTAACCCACGAGCACACCCTCGGCCTGCGCGACAGCGATCGGTAGCGCACCAATCGTCGCGGGCTGATCCACGACGAACAGCACCCGACCATGCTGCTTCAGCCCGCTGATGAGCTGACGCAGTTTCGCCTCATCGTTCGGCAGTGCCTTATCGAACGAGGTCTTCCCGGCCCGGCCCGGCCCGGCCCGGTCCAACGCGACCGCGTGATGCTCACCCTTGCCCACATCAACGCCGATGAAAACTTCGACCTGGTCATACCTCTCGATTGACATCGCTCCTCCGCTCGCTTTGAACGTTGGCCCAGCCAAGGGCGGTGAGTCTCAGCATCCACGTTACGAACGGCCTCAGCAAAACACTGTGGCCCAGCCCCTATCAGCGATCACTCACAGCCCAACCAGACCCCGGTGACAACACCCCCCGGATCATCAACGACTGGGGGCAACAATCATGCCGAGGCCCGGCAGGCCAACACCATCAAGAATGTTCCCAAGACGGCTACAAAGAAAGTAACGGGGGGAGTCACCGCACTGGTATTAACCGTCATTATGGATCGATAATCACGCCGATCGGGGAGGAGGCTTTCTTCCGGGGCGTCATCGCCGCGGCCACGACCGTCTGTCTGCGGGCTCTTCCGTCGTCGCACGGAACAATGCCGAGCCCGCCCTGAGGGGATCATACCCGAGCCTCCCCGCGGAGGGGCGCAGTTCTCCGCCAGCGCATCGGGCATTGTGGCGACCGCCGCCATCTCGGCTTCCGTCGTCTTCTCTCAGCCACGCACTTCGACATGCAGCTTCTCGGCGTGGTGTTGGCCGTGTCTCTCGTCGAGGGCTTGACTGTCAAGTATGCCCACCGCGAGTGACCTGAGCTGGTGGTAAAACGACCTGAACGCCACCCTCGCGCCCTAAATAACGGTGACCATTCCGACCGCTCCCGTCCAGGGCGTGGCCCGCGTGCATGTGTGCCTGATGATTGTCGGCTGCTTCCTCGCTCTCATTTCGCCTGGCTCATCCTCTTCGACCGCAACGCGGCCGCGCTCACCGACGACATCATCTGACGAGAACATCAGTTTCTCCGGGCGGGGTCAGAAAGACCCGTCTTGAAGAACGTGCCGTCGATCAGGAATCCGGGAACCGCGCCGACGGGCAGCTGCTTGACGGCCGTTCCTTCACACATCCAGGCGTCGAACCCGGATGCGTGACCTCAGACGGCTTGATAGCTGAATCACTTCGCTGATGACGTGGAACAGCCCTACCGCGAAGACGACGACATAGATGAGTTGCGCGAGAATCAGCCCGAGTTAGAGCGGAGCTTGCAACCAGCGGCTGAAGAAGATGAGGTAGCCGACCCCCTTCGCCCAGGCGCGTTGAGGGCGCCAGTTGCGGGTGGTCCGAGAATTGGGGTCCATCCCACCCCGGTCGGATTCGACTTGAGTATTGACTGCGCCTCGATCACACGCCCCGATCTGGATGCCAGCGGACTTCGCGGATGAGTTGCCCGACCGAGCACAAGGGTCGCTATGTTGGACGAGTCGTCAGCGCCGAGCTAGGGGGTGGATCTGCGTCGCTTTCGGAGCCTCGACGCGGCGTCGATGAGCAGGAGCAGCAGGCCGATTGCGCCTGCCGGCTGGCCGACGAGAATGAGACGCCCGCACCGATGTTCCAGTCGGCAGCATCGAAGTGTCGACGAGCAGCTTTGGACTCGAGCGCTGCCACTACGTCACTGCCGGTGACGGCGCTCAGCGAATTTCCCCAGTCCTGCTCGTTGAAACTCCCCAGGTCGCGGGGTTAGGTTAGCGCAGGTTTGTGCCGGTGGTGATGCGGCGTAGTTCGTCGGATGCTGCGGTGTGGTTGCGG
>NZ_NBXA01000077.1 GCF_003399625.1 Subtercola boreus
CAACAAATAACACGTTGCGATAACGGTGGAGGTGGGCCTGGCTTAGATTGCCCCGACACCCCGCAAAACGCCGAGGTGGTCTCCGCTTAGATTGCCCGAGTGGTCCTGGCTAACGTTGCCAGAGACACATGGACCCGGGGCATTGCGGCTCGTCGACGATCAGAAGCTAGATTACGAAGGGCGGTACCAAGTTCCGAGATTGGCAGCTGGATTAGCTTCAGGTGCTGTAACCCCTGGTCGAAGTCTGTCAGCTCTTGCCGGAACCCAAAGAGCAGAGCGTAGGCATCAGTCCAGTTGTCCGGTGCGGCGTACGGGGGTCCTCCTGGCCAAGCCTGTCGAAGTACCAACGCTCGGGAGAGCGTATCGCCTCGTTGTTTGCGCGGGAGATGCCCTACGAGAGATTTGGCCCGACGGGCCGCCTCGCGTTTCTCGCTACCTCTAATGGTTTCGCCCACGGACTTCCGGAACTGGCGACTCGAAGCTAAGAGAGATCTGCGGAGATCATTGAATGACAGCTGAGGGTCAAGTGTCATCGGTGCGAGCTGGTGAAGTCTGGTCGCCTCGTCAAAGATGGGGCGGAGGTTTTCTACCTCATCCCAGCCGATTAGTGAATTCTTGGTCAGGCCGGAACTTACATAATCAAGGGCTGCTTCTGCTTCGGGGAGATCTCGTGTCAGCTCTTGCAAGCGCTCATTAAATCGGCGAAGAGATTCATTGTTACTCAACGCGTTAGGTGACCACCCTGGCTGAGTTGACCACCCTGTTTCGAGGGCACCGAGGCGGACCAGTTCTTCGAGGTCTCCTCGGATGCGCACTGGCTCTAACTCATCCCAGCGGGACATGTCTTGGATGGCAATCCGCTCATTGCTTTGAACATCAGTCGGAATGCCGATCGCGACTGCAATCATCTCGGCCACACTGACACCCCAGCCGCGATTCTCTTTGTGGAGTGCGTCTTTGTGGCGAACGAGCGTGTCCCGTGCTCGAGTGAGCGAGTAATGCAGTTCGCCAACGCGCGCTTCGCCGGCGGACGCCTGCCGGTCTAGCGCCGTCTGCAACTGTTCAGCAACGTACCGTCGAGAGCTCGAAGCGGCGAAGAGATCAAGAACAAGATGGCTGAGATCTACGCCAGCCAAACGATCAAGGACCGCAGATACGGCCGCTCGTTTTTGCGCAACGAAAAGGACGCTGCGGCCCGCTGCGACAGAGGTCGCAATGATGTTCGCAATAGTCTGGCTTTTACCGGTTCCAGGCGGTCCCTCTACGACGAGGTTTCGTCCAGCAAGAGCGGCGTTGACCACATAACTCTGACTCGCGTCAGCGTCGAGGACGAGATACTCAGCATCTACCGGCGTATAGTCCGGCATTTCCTCCGTTACTCCATCAGTGGAAGAACGGACTCGGTCCGCCGCATTGAGATCCCCTGCAAGTGCAGCAACAAGGTCCGATGCGGCCAGAGCGTCAATGTCACTAACGTCATCAACCATGGGTTGCTTGGTATAGCTGAAGGTACCAAGAACAAGAGTGTTCAGTACCTCCAATTCAGCTACATCCCCGCAGGCATCTTCAAACTCTTCGAGCATGACTTCAATGCTTGGAAGATCCCCGGCATCGAGCTCAAGAATGGAATCGCTCTCAATCCGTTCTCGGTCGGCGTTCAGAACATGCAGGAGGACACCGTTTACCTGGAATTCGTCGATCAGTCGAAGTTCCCACGCCTCTTGAGCGCCACGACGACGGATTAGTTCAAGCGACCGAAGTAGAACAGGTGCGCGCGGCCGAGTGTATTTAGGACGCTTCGATGAACGGTTAGGGCTATCGGATGCCGTCAATTCGTTCTCTACTGCCACTGCTTTTTCAGGGTTGCCTTCGGGGTCCCAAGAGCACATGCCAGCCGCTAGGTAGGCAATCGAAACGCCGTACTCTTCAGTTGCCTCCTGCTGCTTCTTAGCCAACAGACCGCATGCGCGCTGAGCTTTCTGCAGCGCGTCCGCAGTAGTAAACAGTTCCGACAACCGCACAGTGTCACCGGCCAGCAGGCGTGTAACCGAGGCCGATGGAGCGCCATCAAGTCCTACCGTAGAACCTGTCTCCCGGTAATAGAGCAGTCGGTTATTGCCGCCAACGTCAATTAAACCATTACGCCACTCATGCGACACGGCCTCGATCGAACTGCCCATCCCGACCCCCTATATATAGGTGCACACGCCCCCGGGTAAGTTTTCCACACTGCTCACTCACCCCGGTGACTAGTGGTCGCGGGTGATGGTCGCGGACTGTTGTTGGTCTAGTTGATTGGGTGACAACCAAACCCCGGGCAGAACCTCCTTTGAAGCCGTCACCGGGGGAGCGGGTTCCGCACTAACCTTCAGGTTTTCGAGGCAGGGAGTTCGCCAGCAGTGGCTCGTTGCGTTCTTGTCCTTTAGACGATGGCAGAGTTGCGCCAGGATGATTCTTAGGGTCTACCTACAGCCTTGCCAGCATCTCGGCTTTCTTCGTTTCAAACTCGCCTGGCGTAATAATGCCTGCGTCACGCAGCTGACCCAGTTGGCGTAGTTGGCGTAGTTGATCGAAAATGTCGTTGCTAGATGGCCCGGGCGCGACCGCAGAAGGAGCAGTCGTCTGAGACATGTTTTCTCTCACGCTCGCCGTGAAGGCGGCAAGGTCGTCTCGGTCGTGGATTGCTTTGACTCCCACCACGTTGCCGGAAGAGTAGAAAGTGATGCTGGCTCCCGTCATGCCGCCGCTCTGATCAAACGACGACACCGTGCCATAGGGGTAGGACTCCATTTTGTAGCCAACAAATTTTTTGTCGAAGAAGACAATTCGTCGGTCAGTCGCGATGAGCACACGGGTCTGCCCAGAGTTTGGTTGTCACTGGGGGTTGATGGTTTTCAGGCCGCGTTTGCGGTTGTGTAAATTGTCTCAAACTCGACGGGGGTGAGTTTGCCGAGGCCCCGTTGGCGGCGTCGGCGGTTG
>NZ_NBXA01000078.1 GCF_003399625.1 Subtercola boreus
GGGTCTGTAACGTTTTCGGTGTTTCCGGCATTTTTGGTTAGTAGGTTTCTGCTGCCGGCCAGCGGTCGGCGAAGGTGATCGCGAACGCGTTCAGCGCGGGTTTCCACCGCACTGTCCAGCGTGTCCTGCCAACCCCGGTGGGGTCAAGCGACCGGGTCACGAGATACAGGCATTTCAGCGCCGCGGCCTCGGTCGGGAAATGACCCCGAGCCCGGACGGCACGCCGGTAACGGGCGTTCAGCGATTCGATCGCATTCGTCGAGCAGATCACGGTTCTGACCTCGACGTCGTAATCGAGGAAGGGGGTGAATTCTTCCCACGCCGACTCCCATAACCGGATGATCGCACCATATTTCTTGCCCCACTTCTCGGTGAGTTCCTCCAACGCGGCACGAGCTGCGGCTGGGCTCGAGGCGGTATAAATCGGGCGGACATCTTTCTTCAGTGCGTCCCAGTCCTTTTTCGACGCCAACCGGAACGTGTTGCGGATCAGATGGATGATGCAGGACTGGACCGTCGCTAACGGCCACACGTTGCCCACGACCTCCGGCAGTCCCTTCAGACCGTCGCAGACGAGGAAGAACGTATCGGTGACGCCCCGGTTCTTGATGTCCGTGAGGACACTCATCCAGAACTTCGCCCCCTCACCACCGGTCCCGGCCCAGAGGCCAAGGATGTCTTTCTCTCCTTCCAGAGACACCCCGATCGCCGCATAGATCGGACGGTTCGCGACCTGGCCGTCACGGATCTTCACCACGATCGCGTCAATGAAGATCGCTGCGTAGACGGCGTCCAGGGGCCGGCTGGACCACGACGCCATCTCTTCGGACACCTTCTCCGTGATCCTGGAGATGGTTTCCTTGGATACCTGCGCCCCGTAGATCTGGGCGAAATGCGCACTGATCTCACCCGTCGTCAAACCATGCGCGTACAACGACAGGACCATCTCATCAACGCCGCCCAGACGGCGTTGATGCTTCTTCACGATCTGTGGCTCGAAAGTGCCCTCCCGGTCCCTGGGGACCTCGATCTGTACATGCCCGGTCCCTTCGGTCAGGACTGTTTTTGGCCGAGACCCGTTGCGCACATTCGAGGCCTCCCGGCCAGGATCAGCGTGGTGTTTCTCGTGCCCGAGATGCTCGGTCATTTCCTCGTTCAACGCGGTCTCGAGGACCGTTTTCGTGAACTGCTTCAACAACCCATCCGGGCCCGTGAGGGACAGGCCCTGCTCGGCCGCCATCCGGACCAGTTCCTTCGCTGCGAGCTCCTCGGCAGAGGGATCCGGCTTGTTTCTCTTCACAACATCCAGTGTCGTCATCACGGCACCTTCCCCGCCAGGCACACGCCCGACGCGTTAGGCCAGAAACACCGAATTCAGCACAGTCCC
>NZ_NBXA01000079.1 GCF_003399625.1 Subtercola boreus
GGCCCGTGTCGATCACCAGCCGCGCCGCCTCACGGCGATACTCCGGCGTATAAGTCTTCCTCTTGCTTGTGCCCATCACGGACATCCTCCCCGACAGGCCCGCAAACACGCGAAACCCGCCTGGTCAGTGTCCGGAATTCGGGGTCAACCTCACTCGGGTCTGCCCAGAGTTTGGTTGTCACTGGGGGTTGATGGTTTTCAGGCCGCGTTTGCGGTTGTGTAAATTGTCTCAAACTCGACGGGGGTGAGTTTGCCGAGGCCCCGTTGGCGGCGTCGGCGGTTGTATTTCGTTTCGATCCACACCACGATCGCGAGGCGGAGTTCCTCGCGAGTGTTCCAGCGCCGGGTGTTCAGAACGTTCTTTTGAAGGAGCGAGAAGAACGATTCCATGGCGGCGTTGTCGCTGGAGGACCCCACCCGTCCCATCGATCCGTGCAGCCCGTTGTTCTTCAGCAGCCGCACGACGCGTTTGGATCTGAATTGGCTGCCTCGGTCGGAATGTACGATCGTGCCGGCTGGGGCGCGGAGCGCGATCGCGTTACGCAGCGCCGCGGCTGCGAGCTCGGACTTCATTCGGGAATCGATGGAGTACCCGACGATCTTGTTGGAACAGCAATCCTTGACCGCGCACAAATACAGTTTGCCCTCACCGGTCCAGTGCTCCGTGATGTCGGTCAACCAGACCTGGTTCGGTTCTGTCGCGGCCGTAATGAAGTCGTGCGTCACTCGGCCTTTGTCATCGGTCAC
>NZ_NBXA01000080.1 GCF_003399625.1 Subtercola boreus
GAGTTTGCCGTCGACGTAGTCCAGGAGCCGGTCGTACTGGGCATGCACAGCATCGGCGTCTGGTTGGTCGTACACGGAGTGCAGCATCGCCTTCACCGCCGGCCACAGACTCTTCGGGCACACACTCATGAGGTTCGCGGCGTAATGGGTGCGGCACCGCTGCCAGCTGGCGCCTGGCAGGTTTGCCGCGATCGCCTCGACCAGGCCTTGGTGGGCATCAGAGGTCACGAGTCGCACACCGTTCAGGCCACGTGCGACGAGGTCAGCGAAGAAGCTGTTCCACGCGGCCCCGGTCTCTGACGTGGCGACCCGGAGGCCGAGGACTTCACGGCGACCGTCGGCGTTGACGCCGGTGGCGACGAGGACGACGGCGTTGATGACCCGGCCGCCTTCTCGCACTTTCATGGTCAGCGCGTCGGCTGCGACGAACGTGAACGGGCCCGCATCGCTCAATGGTCGGTGCCGGAACTGGTCGACGTGCTCGTCGAGCTCGGCCGCCATCCGGGATACCTGCGACTTCGACAAGGAGTGGATCCCGAGGGTCTTCACGAGTTTGTCCATCCGGCGGGTGGATACGCCGGCGAGGTAGCAGTCCGCGATCACGGTGATCATCGCGGCTTCAGCACGTTTGCGGCGTTCGAGGAGCCATTCTGGGAAGTATGTGCCCTGCCGGAGCTTTGGAACGGCGACGTCGATGGTGCCGACGCGGGTGTCGAGGTCCCGGTGTCGGTACCCGTTTCGTTGCGAGGTGCGGTCGGGTGAGGGTTTGCCCCACTCGGCGCCGACGACCGCGTCAGCGTCGGCGGAGAGGAGGGCGTTGATCATGGTTTGCAGCAGGCTGCGCATCAGATCCGGGGACGCGTCGGTCAGGGCTTCGCTGAGGAGGCCGGCAGGGTCGACAATATGTGGAGCGGTCATCGTGATGATGCCTTTCGAGTGGAGGTAAGAGACTTCTCGAAGGATCACACGGTGACCGCGTCCACGTCAGCAACGACGCTCACGACCACCATGCGCTACACCACTATGCGGGACTCAACTGCCTGAACTAGCCTTGGGTCGAACAATGGCGTTGGAAAATGAGGCCTTGGGTTGAGCCGGTGCCGCCGCGGTGCTTTCGAGGTATGCCTATCCTTGAAAAACTTCACTACTGGCGAATGCGGCATCTTCCGGTAGGAGCCCGACAAGCCTGGCCGGACATTCGTCCAACTCTATGTTCCGAGTCGAGAAGGTTGGGCTTCCAGATGTTGCGGATCCGAACGTGATCTGTTCCGACGAGCAGGTGTATACCTGACTCGGTCCGAGGGAGGCCTGGTTGCCTTCCGCTGCGGCGTCAGGACGCGGACCGGATGCAACGAAGAGCGAGTATGAAGCGGTTACGTCCGTCATAGTTACGGCATAGAGCACTGCGCCGCCTCCGTTCAGGTTTGGCAGCGTCATGTCAGTTCCGTCCCAGCGTTGGCCATCGAAGCTGTTCAGGTATCCGGCGGGTGTGCCCGCAGCTACATCGGATGGTCCGTCGAAACTTTTGATTTGCCTCCACAGCGCACCATCGATTCCGCTGTTGCCACCGCGGTATTCCGTTGCGCTGCACCCTGAAAGCGCCATTGCCACCGCGGTGCCGGAGAGCATCCATCCAGCTCGCGTCCAACCCATAGTCACGGGACCAAGCTTCGCATCGCCCCTCAAACCAAGACGGTGAACAGATGGCAAATATTCGAAGCGCTGAAGCCAAAGGAGGGACGGCTTACGGAACCCGCGTCAATTCCGCTGTCGCTGACGTCGGTGGGACCGCTACAGGGCAGCGGAACTGGCTTGAGTCGCCCTGTTTGGCCGGTAGACCCTGTGGTCGAGCTCTCACCGCGCGGCAGACGCAGAAGATGGCTGCGATCGCGAGGCATCGCTCTATGCTCGGTGCATGGACGGCAGCGACGATCAAGCCGAAGTCCCGCGGGGACGTGAAGACCGGCTGCAGCGGCTCGCCTTTGGTCCGGATTCGTCGGCCGCCGAAAGAGAAGCGGCCTTGAGCGAGCTCGCGAGTCTGCGGGAACGCGAGGACACGGCCGCCCGAGACGATGTCCTGATACAACCCATGGGCCCGCGCCGAACGAATCGGGCTTCTGTCTGGTGGGTCTTATCGTCAATCGTGAGCGTTGTTGCTGTGGCGTACAGCCATCTGGTTCGGATCATGTACACATTCCAGGTCAGCGACGCCCCGTTCCTGACGGCGATACCGCTTGGGCTCTTTGCCCCCTTCGAGACAGCAGCCGCTATCAGCGTCATCGGAAGCGCGGCCGGCCTGACCGTCTGGTTGATCTACGTCATCTCGTCAAGACGGCGGCGCATGGTTCCGCTGTTCGTCGCATTGGGTCTCTCTGCGGTCGCGCTCGTGAATGGTGTCGTAATCGTGCCCGCGTTGGTCCGGGAGAGCGGGGTCCGGCCTCTGACGTCGTCTGGCGAGTCGGCACCAGGCGCGTCCCTTGATCAGCTCTTCAACGTTCCTCAGGGTGATGGGGATTTGCCGGTGGCTGCGCTGCCAACCGACGTCGTCGTCAGCAGTGTTCACCGTCTTGGAGGTCTGACAGAGACCGGCCAGGCAGCGACCTACGGAGCGTTGAGTCCATCCGGTCAGGTCTGCCTCCTCGTCTACGACGAGCTCGGCGCATACGCCGAAACCTGCCGGTCGGTAGCTGAGACCACCACCACCGGAATCGAAGTGAAGCTGAGGCTGACCCCGTTTCCCGGACAGGTGGTTGGTTGGTCAGGCTGCCAGTGTGAGCTGGCGGCGTTCGTACTCTAATGGACTGAGGTAGCCGATGCCGGAGTGGCGTCGGCGGGCGTTGTACCAGC
>NZ_NBXA01000081.1 GCF_003399625.1 Subtercola boreus
GCACCATCATTGAGACCGGAACGCGCTCCTACCGCCTCGCCCACACCCAACAACACCAAACCCAACAGACCCGAGGTGGTAGTGAATCAGGCCGTCACCCTGGTAGTGAAACAACTTGACATAGCCAAGCCCTCGTATTTCGTACTACATTAGGTGCAGTACGAAAAGATCGGCGGGTGTATTAGTGCGTGTGCAAGTGCATCCGAGAGTGACCGGGCGGCATCCCGAGATCACTGCTGACGATGTGGTTCAGGCGTTCGAAAACACTTTGCGATCACGGGCGCGTGACACTCATCCGGTGCAGTGGGTCGGCGTGGGAACGGACGCATCCGGGCGGCTGCTGGAATACGTCGCCGTAGAAGACGAACCAGATGGCTGGCTTGTCTTTCACGCGATGCCAGCAACGACTAGGACTCTTAGAGAAGTTGGACTGAGGAGGTAACCAGAATGGCTGAATACACCGACGTGAACGGAACCCCGTTCACCGACGACGACATCGAACAATGGGCCGCCGACACCGAATCCGGGCAGGGCTACACCGGGAAACACCTCGGCCCCTCACAGCCTGGGCGCCCCATCAGTGTCGGCGCTCAAGCGCGCCCGTTCACGCTCCGCCTCGACGCCGCACACCGCGCCAAACTCGACGAAGCCGCACGCGATCGCCACACCACCGCCTCCCAGCTCATGCGCGAACTCATCGACTCCCTCTAACAGCAAAACTCCAAAAGCGGCCCCCGTGCGAGCCCACCCATCATCAGTGTGACCAGCTACTCCTGTCAGGTGCGGAAATTTCAGGAGGTCGCGTGGGGGAGGGGTGTGCACGTTAGCGACCCGTCACCATTTCTGGGCCCACGCCTCGCCCGCAGCCTCGAGTACAACCTCCGGGTTGTCGAGGTGATCAACGGGCCGGTCACCGTGCAGGTACCGCGTGCCGGAGAGCAGCCACAACCCGGCGTCCTCCACGTCCCAGCCGCGTTCCTTCGCGAGCCGGATCAAGGGTGCAATGACCGGTCTGATGCGGCCGGAACCATCGAACTGGAACCCCGGGTACTGGTACGCGTTCAACCGTCGAATAAATAACAGCCTCCCCGCCGTCCGAAGACCAGACGCCAAAGACCGGCCAGGGCTTCGGGACCCCATCAACGTCGCAACCTGGGTGCTGGTGTGCAACCCGAACTCGTCCCGCACCACCCGGATGAGATTCTCCCGCGCCTGAGCTGCAGCAGCTGCCGCCGGCGACACGACATCCCGCGCCCGGCTCAACGCCGCCGCGTACTCTTTCACCGCACGGCGCCGCCGGAGAAGCGCACCAACCTGACCCATCACCGCAGGGTCAGACACGGGGAGCGTCAACATGCTCCGCTGGTGCCCACATTTTCCGCCCAGTCACGCGTCACACCCAGCCCACAACACAACCGCCGGCCGAGAGACCTGGTCCGAGGCTTCCCACCGGTCGATGACACCATCAGCCCAATACCGCTCTTCCACATCCGCCAGATACGCCCGAACAGCCTCCCGGACGTAGAAGGTCTTCGACTTCCCCGTTCGCGCCGCCAACGCCTCGAGCCGGCGGATGTCCTCATCCGGCAAACGAATCAACAGCACACCCACCACAACACCTCCCGCGACAGCATCTATCACACACCCTTATCAGGGCCACCACCAGCAGGCCGTTGCGCTCCGTGACCGCATGGCCCTGTCCCATGAGGCGCCAACTGCTTCGGAGCGCACCTTGGTGCGGACAGGTTCGTTCATCCCGTAATCCGCCGACGTGTCATGCCCGGATCTTCTTTCTCGGCGGTGCCGGACGGTTCTGGGCGCCCGAAACGATGCCATACTGTAAACATGTCTACAGGGGTTGTGAGTGTTCGTTTACCGGAGGATCTGAAGGGCCGACTGGATGCGCTCAGCGCGTCTACCGGTCGCCCGGCGGCGTTCTATCTCCGTGAGGCTCTGTCAGAGCATTTGGGTGACATGGAGCATGCGTACGGTGTTCTGGCGCGGGCCGAGGCTATCCGTGCCGGGGCCCGCGACACGGTTCCGTTTGATGACGTGATGACCGAGCTCGGGATCAGCCGTTCTGAGCTTGACGGGCTGTCTTCTGAGCTTGGCGAGTGAGCGACGCTTTATGGCGGGTCGAGTTCGATCGGGTCGTTGTCCGTGCACTGAAGAAACTTGATCCGTCCATCGCCCGGCGTGTTCTGAAGTCCCTGGATGACCTCTCACGGCTGGAGGACCCGGCAGCCCGCTGCAAGGCTCTGACCGGGCCGTACAGCGGTTTGTGGCGGATCCGGGTCGGGGATTACCGCACCATCCTCGACATCCGCCGCGGTGAGCTCGTGATCATCGCTCTCGACATCGGTAACCGCGCCACCATCTACGACTAAACCCACCAGCACCAGGCGAGAGCGCACCCTTCTTTTGCAGCTAGCGCATTCCCGACGTGCTTTCCGGCCGCATCACCACGC
The DNA here is from genome assembly GCF_003399625.1 of Subtercola boreus. Classification (GTDB taxonomy): domain Bacteria; phylum Actinomycetota; class Actinomycetes; order Actinomycetales; family Microbacteriaceae; genus Subtercola; species Subtercola boreus_C. The sequence continues at coordinate 2,469 of NZ_NBXA01000081.1, forward strand.
ACAAAGACCGCACCGTCCCGTGGGAAGCGAGGGTGTCGGCGGGGTGCCGGATCGTGGCCCGAATTGACGATGGTTGCGTTGGAACTCGGGGTCGTAGTCTGAGGGGGTGGCGGGCCCGTTTCATGATCCTGAGGTGCAGCGGCTGATGCGTCAAGCCGGTGTCGTGCACCGGCCAGGTCTCGCGGCTGAGTTGTTGCGGGAGATCGGGCCGTTGCTGGCTGAGGACGGTTTTGATATCAACAATCTCGAAGCCCCGGACCTTGAGACGTTGAACGCTGCGATCGGCCGGGCGGTAGAGCGGCGGAACTTCGAACGCTTCGTGCCCGTGGGCCGGACCCGTCAGCAGGCGCTCACGATCCTCCGGCTGGCGTCGGAAGCGATCAGCGAAAACCGCACCGACGCCGCCCGAGTCGTTATTGCCGGTCTTCAGCCAGAGCCCGTGGGTGACAGGCCGTCGATCGCGCACGTGATCGGTGTCAGCCTCGGCCTGTTAGACACCTGGCACACCGACCCGGCCCTCCTGCCGGTGTTGCGTGGCGTCCGGGTGCCGGTGTGGGATAAACAGTCCCGTGCTGCGGCGGCGGATGTTCTCGCGCTGGCGGGAAAGGGTAGGGCGTTTGATTCGATCAGCGGGCTCCACCGCCGGCACAGCGGGCAGGCGATCCTTGACGGCGGGATCCTTGCCGTCACCGGCACCCTGCAGGCCTGGGTCACCCACGAACACACAACCGTTCGGGATCTCGGCCAAACGATTCTCACCGAGAAGCCCGGGCAGGAGGGTATGGGTTCGTCAGCTGAAGACGTCACGGATTCTGGATCGCGGGCGGTCACGGTTGTTGAGGGTCTGGAGGCTGTGATGCGGCCGGACGCTGTTCCCGCGTTTCGGCAGCAAGTCCGCAAGGCCCGGCTGGACGAACCGGCGCCGGTAGACGAGGCAGCGAAGACAGAGTTCGTGCGGCCGTTTCAGTGGTTTCTTGACCAGGTCTCAGGCGGCGGTGTCCCCCTGACAGCGGCCGGCTACCTGCCGCCGGCGGTCGTATCCAAAGCGATGACGGAGCTGGGGTGGGACAAGGACTGGATCGGGAAGGGGAACCGCGAAGATCTCACCATCCCGGTCCTTGATCACCGGGAAACCATGATGGCCATGCGGCTCCTGCACCGCCGAAAAGGCGTCCTGCTCCCCACACCCCTTGGCCGGCGCCTGACCGGCGACCCTGCCGGGTTATGGGATCACCTCGCCGGATACCTGCTGGCAGGACCGTCCGAGGTGGAGGTGCGGGCAACAGAGTTCTTCCTCCTCGCCATGGCGACCCCCACCGTGTCGACACGCACCGAGTACATGGCCGAGGTCGCGGACGGGTTGTGGTCGATCGGCTGGGGTGACGCTTCTGGTCGGCGGATCAGCGCCGAGCGTGCGTTTCACCTGTTCGCGGACCCCTGGCGGATACTCCGGCGCTTAGGCGCGTTCAACGACGATGAAAACCATCGATCATGGGGCAGTGCCACACCAACCGGTGTCGCGTTCGCCCGCCACGCACTCACCCGACCCACCAGCGAACTATAACCAGGCTCGTGAAATCCGGGCTGGGGGCGACCGCGCTATTTTCTTTTGGTCGCTGTGAAAGCTCGCGGTAATCCCTCACCCCGGTAAATAGGTCTACAGGGGTGGCGAGTTCCGTCTAACGGCTGATCTGAAAGCCAGGCTGGACGCTCCGCGTTGCGGTCAGAATATTTCGGGAAGGGACCGGGTGTGTCGGTGGTGGGGAGGCGAGGTCGAGTCGCTCGAGATCGAGATCGAGATCGGTGTCGGTGAGGCGTTACTGGATGGATGGCAGGAACACTGTGTCTATGTCTTCTACGGAACGGTAGGCGTCGGTTTCCCGGGGGTCGGCTCTTCTTCCGGTGGGTTCTGGTTCAGGGCGGCTGCCGCGAGGTCGCTGAGGCGGCTCAGTCTTTCTTGTATGGCGGAGCGTTGCGCGTCTGTGGGGAGCCCCTCTGTCCAGTAGCCCAGGAGGAAGCCTTCCACGTCGTGACTGGAATGAAAGGGTGTGGCGATGAGGGCTTCCGCGCCGACTTTGTCGAGTTCGTTCCGAACCCAGGGGCCGGTGTCCCGGTCCATCAGCGCGGGTGAGTTGGTGTGCTGGAGAGCGGCGAGCTCAACGGCTTCGGTGAGGGGTATTGTGTCGCCGATCGATGGTTGGCCGGGGGTGTTGCCGGTGACTGCGGTGATGACGACGTCATTGGTGTGTCGATCTTTCAGGGCGACGACGGCGAGGTCGGTCTGGTTGACGATGAGGATCGCGTCGGCGATTGCCTGGCACGCCTCCGCGAGGGTGGACCAGCCGTTCAGTGAAGCGACCACGCCCAGGAGTAGTTCGCCGGTTCGTTGTTTCGTTTCGGTTTCGTAGAGGCGCCGTTCGACGTTCGTGAGGTGATCGATATCCTCGCGGAGGTTTCGTTGAACACTCACATAGTGGGTGGTCTGGCCGTTGAAGTCTTTGACCGGCAGCACGATCAGGGAGTTCCAGAACGGTGTGCCGTCTTTGCGGTAGTTCAGAACGTCTCCCCAAAACGGTTGGCCGCTGTCGAACGCGTGTCGCATTCGCTCGATCGTGTCAGGGTCGGTCTCGGGGCCCTGCAGGAAGGCGCAATTGCCTCCGAGAATCTCTGAGGACTTATAGCCGGTGATGTGGGTGAACGCTGGATTGGCATGCAGAATGTGCCGTGACGCGTCGGTGATCAAAGACCCGTCCGTCACCGCGTCGAGAGCCTCGATCAGCACTTCGGCCGGACCGAACCACGGCGCCGGTGGAATTTGCAGCTTCTTCTCGCCCGCGACAGCCGCCATTGTGACGGCTGATCCTGTCTGGCCGGGGCCTAGCAACCAGGTGTGGAACCTTGCCAGGTCGATTCCGAGGAGTTCGGCCACCTGCCGGCGAGCTTCGGACTCTGTCAGGCCTCCGCGGATGAGTCCATCAACCACCGCGGCCGCTCGAGCCCGCGATTCACCGTAGGCGCTCTGCCTCGCTGATTCGAAACGGTCCGCCGGCGACGGTGACATTGTCTTTTCCGTTCATTCCTCGTGGAGCCGGGTGACATCACGGCAACTCGTATGCGTCCGCGAGACGCGCCCAGAGTACCCGCCGCACAGCACGTCGGCTCTGAGCGGAAGCCACCTGAAATAAGACGTGGAGGCTGCTGGCGCGTAAAAGCAAGCCTTGAACGGACGGAGCAGTCTTCCCGGCATGACACCCCTCGTTCACGCATGATGGGGACAAGTAACCTCATCGTCGCTCCACTATAGAAAGAATCAGATTCCCCCTCAAGAGCGGGCATGATCAGTCCCTGCCTTGAGGCTTCAAGACGTTCTGCCCGGCAGTGATTCTTCCGGTCACTTTTCACGGACAGTGCAGCCCCACGGCTCCTGCTGGGTAGATACTCAGCGTCTCGGTGCTAATCCTCGGTGACCCAGCGATGTGCTGGTAGCCGCTGTTGGGGTCCGTTGTCGTCCGGTGTGGGCGCGTCACCGACATGCTGCTGACTATCGATCAGCGCAAAAACGGAAAGGCCATAGATTCTCTCAACGACAGACTCGAGTTCTTGTACGGTCCGGAATCCGCTTCGTTGCGCGACGCTCGCAAGAGGCTGACCGGGGGCTTTCCTGATGACGTCAATCGCGGACACGGCACGGTATTCATCGATCAGCTCGGCCGCGCGTTCCCCGAAGGACTCTTCCACGATCTTGTTCGTCTGCCGCGTCGACAAATGGATGCTCTGCGCGAGAGCTTTGGTATCAAAATTGTGATCCGTCCGGTTCTTCGAGATCTCGCCCTCGATTTGCACAATAGAACTGCGGTTCGGGGGGCTAACGCTGCTGCGGTCAGCGGCCAACAGCCCACCGATCAGTTTCACCACGATCGATGCCGTGGGCTCAGCCCGAATCGAATACGTTCCCACCGTTTCGATAAGGGCCAGCAAAAAAGAGAGAGCGGGTGTCGTTCTGACGGCGGACGCCGCGATCGGGGCGTTCTGCGAGGGGAGCAGGTCAGCGAACCCATCCAGACTGTTCTCAGGAAAGGTCACGAACAGGACCCGTGCCGTGTCCTGGCAATCGAACTCGGGCAGCTCCCCTCGGGGAAGGACGGCGGCGGTACCGGCGCCGAACCAGAACTGGCCCTCGGGGGTATGCACGTGCATCTGCCCCGCTACGACGAAGAACACGCTCACGGTACCCGGGGTCGGGAATCGCAAAGACTCACCGAGAGCAGGCTGATGCCTGAGGTCGGTGACATCCAGTTGCGAGAGGGCCACGTTCCCGAACGTCCAACGCGTCCCTGCAACCTTGAAGACATCCAGTCGGCGGGCACTCATCGAACCCCCCAGCAGGCGAAGACCCTCCTCACCCGAGAGGCCGACACTGGCCCGGGTACTCACCTGCAAAAGTCTCACATCCTCTCGGTCAGCGACCGACACACCCCAACTCTCACCAACACATCGGTGTCACGGTACCCGCACCGCCCTGAATTGTCTCTGACTTCTTTCCACTTTTACGCGGGGCCATCGCCGGGCGGGATGGGGTGGTGCGGCCAGCGAAGTAGCAGGCCTCACTCTCGTCGAGGGGGATGTCTTCCACAGCGTGAAGGGACGGCTGCTGGGAACCATTCGACCCACAAAGGCAGCACCCCACGTTTAGGTCAGGGAATGGGGCAGTGAAGTTCAGATCCAGTAGATCCGGTAGATCCGGGGCCCGTACTGCGTCTTGCTCCGCACCGCGAAACGCGGACCCTCCGTGGGTGACGAGAGAACAGTTCGCCGCCGGATGATCCTTCGACTCCACCGCGAATAACACCTCCGTCTCCTCGCGTCACCCCTGACACCGGGGGGGGACGATCATGAGCTCAACGCTATGCCGCACAAGTTGCTGCAGTTCGTTTCCCAGTCCGGATATCACCGGGTAGGTCTCTGGCGCGGTGTCTGGGTGTACCGTTTGTGGCGTTCTCGTTCGGCGTGCTCGGCATGCATCTGATCGATCGCAGCCTGGATCGCGGCCTCGTCCCGGTTCGCCCAGCGGCGCTCTTCTGCCTCCCGTTCGAGGCGGCGTGCCTCTCGTTCGGTGTGGGCTTGGATGGCGCGGAGATGTGTTTCTTCGGTGAGTTTTGGTGCGTCGGGATCGATGGCGCGTCGGATCTGCCACGCGAGATACGCGACCGGGTCTCGCTGGTCGCACAAAACCGACGCAAGCTGCGTACCACCAGCCACTATCTCTCCGCCAACTCCCCACCGGCCAACCATTGCACTTATTGCATTTAGGGTTAGGGTGGGTTCATGTCGATTGCTATGAACAGTGTCCCGAACGAGGATGTTGAGCGTCTCGCCCGGCATGCTTTGGAGCGTGTGAGGCACGCCACTGAAACGTCACCGGGCCGTCAAGTGATTGCTCTCTCGATCGTTGGTGAAGACACCCCGGTACAGATTCCGGCCGAGCTTTCGGACGTGCTCGTGGCGGCGCTTGGGAACCTTGCCGCAGGTCAGCACGTGAGCGTTTTGCCGAGGGACTCGGAGGTGACCACCGTGCAGGCTGCCGGAATGTTGAACGTGTCCCGGCCGTACCTGATCAAGCTGCTGGAGGAAAACAAGATCGGGTATCGGAAGGTCGGTACTCACCGCCGGGTGGACACCGAATCGTTGCTTCTTTTCAAGTCCCGAGACGACGCCCGGCGTGAGGCGGCAGCGAATGCTTTGGTACAGCTAAGTCAGGAGTTGGGTTTCGATCAGTGACCGTCACAGCGGTCTATGACGCGAACGTTCTCTACCCTTCCCTGCCACGCGATCTCCTGATCCGTGCCGCAACTAAAGGTGCTGTTCGAGCGAAATGGTCGGAGCTGATCCTTGACGAGGTTTTCCGTAACCTCATCCTCAACCGGCCCGATCTGAAAACCGAAAGCCTGACACGCACCCGGGCCCTGATGAACGACGCCATCCGAGACTCCACCGTCACCGGCCACGAACACCTCATCGACAAGCTTGAACTTCCAGACCCGGACGACAGACACGTCCTCGCCGCAGCGATCCACGCGCAAGCTGAGGTGATCGTCACCTTCAACCTCAAAGACTTCCCCGCCGATGCGCTGAAACCCCACGGGGTTATCGCGCAGCACCCGGACGTGTTTCTCACGGACCTCTTCGACACCAACAGCGCAATCGTCGCGGATGCGGTGCGCGCGATCGCGGTAGCCTCGAAAAATCCGCCCCGGACCGTCGCCGAGATCGTCGCCCGCCTCGACGCCGGAGACCTGCACACCCTGGCACGACGGCTCCGAACCTACTTCCGCGCCAGATGACTTCAAACCGGCCAGTCGCCCGCGAAGAGCACGACCCAAGTTAGGTCCTATTCATCCCGGATGACGGCGAGAGCTGCGGTCAGCGCGTCAGCAAGTTCGGGCTCGTTGCGGGCCGCGCTGCGGGCCTCGATGTCGTGCCATGTCGCGTCGGGGCCTAATTCTAGTGACTGAGCTATTTTGCTCCTCAGCTGGTCAGCGTCCAGCCTCTCTGTTGGGCGAGAACCGACCGTCTCGGCAAGTGCAATTAGGGGGTCACTGTTCGGTTCGACAGTCCAGGCTGTCACGGTGTCGCCGGCGACGGAAAGGAAAACCAGGTCGTCGACTGCTGCGTCCAGGGACACCAGGATCTGTCGAATGCTGCTCATCAGCGGTTGGTTATCCCAACTCACCGTCACTAGGCCCAGGTCACCCACGAACGTTTTCTTCTCGCCCGGAGTCATCCCCAGTGCGGCGGCGGCACCAATAGCGATGGGGCTCCCGCTACCACGGAGGTGTTCGCTCGTGACTCTAATCCTCAACCGGGTCTGACCGGGCGCGGCATAGAGGTTTCGCGTCAGCCCTGGCGGCTTCGGTCGTACAGACTTACGTTCGGATGCCAGTCGCACGATTCCTTTTTCTGAAGCGAACGGCCACGCAGCGGCGTAGGCCCGTACAGATGTCTCGGTGACTTTGAAGCGGGGGACCAGATCATCGATCAGGGACTGTACCGAAACGAGTCCGCCGTTGTCGGCGAGGGCTTCAGAAATCGCGTTCTTTATCCCGCTGTACTCTTTACCTCCCCAACTAGCTAGTTCCCATTCGCCGCGGGCAACAGAGGTGAATCGTGAATCTTCCAGTAACGCGTTCCTCAGGGTGAGGATCGAGTGTGGCCAGGTGATTGCAGCATCTACTTGCTCCAGAGAACGCCGTTCACCTTCATGTTCAAGATATGCGGCCGCAAAGTTGGGGACCGAACGGCTTTTCAGGTTCGCCCATCCGGCGCCGACCCGGTAGAGGCCGACATGTTCAAGCCACTCGGTGAGGCGGTTGTCGGTTAGTTGGCTCCACTCGCCGATTGTTTCGCGGACGACGTCACGGGCGGCGGACCCGTTGGGGCCGGCGACTTGGTCGAAGATGACAGTCGTCTCTGATTTGGCGGACTGGATGCTTGGCGTCGCCAACCACACATCTTCGCTTTCAAAATCATCGTCGATCTTGTCCAAGAACAGCCACGCAGACAATTCGGAATGTAAGAGGCTGCCGGCCGCCGACGGCACATCGTGGAGGACGTCGTCAATGTGAGAAACGGGACGGATTCGTTCTCGCAACGCCATTGCGCGCATGCCCAACGCGGTGGATGGGTCGATCCAGGACTGTAGCACTGGTTTGAGTTTCGCTTCGAGTTGCCGGATCCGCTCCCTGGTAACCCCGAAATCGAGGCCTACCTGCTCGAGGGTGTCTGCTTTGTTGGTCGCTATCCGACGCGTGAGGATCTCGAGTTCTTTATCGCTGAGGTCTCTGAGATGAGCCGTCAGCAATGACGCCAACGACTCAAACGATGAGTTCGCTTGGACCCAGTCGTAAGCGGTGAGTCCCGACAACCGTATGGCGGCCGAAACGACGTAATCTGGGGCTTCTGCAGCAGGAGAGGCACTCCCAAAGAGGGAGACGGAGGCGGCCCCCCGAGCTACGTTCCAGTGGCTGAGGACTTCCAGATCTTCGAGGAGTTGAGACGACAGGGTCAGCGTTTCTGCCGCGCCTTGTCGTCGCCTTTCACGTCGACGGGCAATTCTTGAGCTGTCGGCGCGTGATTCGGTGGCTGTCATTTCAGGGACAGGCGAGCGGATCGCGAGCCCGATGAGATAGCCCAGCAATTCCTCGACGGATTTGGCACCCATATTCCGAAGGCTCATGACGTACCGGAGCGTGTGCTCGGCTAACGCACCAAAATCCACGATGTTCTCTCGGCGAAGAACGTTCGTCAACCGGACACTCTGACTGAAAGAGGCAAACGGAACGCCGCTGTTCACGCTGGGGAAAAGATCGCCAAGAGTCCAAGTGCTTCTTGATTCTACGCATACGGTGATCAGCCTCTCGATCACGTCAGGTTGAGGACCATGGGTATCAAGGGGAAGCTTGTACGTCTCATCGTCTATTCCTGCGAGCCATGGGAACGTGTGACCGTATTGAGGCACTATCGATTCCGACGGCTCCTCGAGGGCCCAGTCAGCTGTGTTTGTTACCATCTCATCGCTTTCCTCGTGGATGACGGTGCTCCACTATCGAAGAGCGTATGCAGATGAAGCGCATCGGCCCCCGCTGCGTGTTGATCCTTGCACATCAGGCAGTTTCGGTTTCTAGCGGGAGCCACGGTCGTACCGTTTTTGGCGTTCTCGTTCGGCATGCTCGACATGCATCTGATCGATCGCGGCTTGGATCGCGGCCTCGTCCCGGTTCGCCCAGCGTTGCTCTTCCGCTTCTCGCTCGAGGCGGCGGGCTTCCCGTTCGTTCTGGGCTTGGAGGGCGCGGAGGTGTGCTTCTTCGGTGAGGGTTGGTGCGTCAGGATCGATCGCCCGCCGGATCTGCCACGCAAGATACGCGACCGGGTCCCTCTGGTCTGCAGGATCGACGATGCTGACGCCAGCTGTGGTGTTGCCACGGTTGATGGCGTCGATGAACGCCGCAACAGTCCACCGGTCCGGGTCGACGTGGCACTTCTCGAGCATTTGACACACCCGCCCTATATGCCGGCCATCACCCAGCCACCGCATTCTCGCAACCAGCTGTCCAGCGAACCGCTGCAGCTGCAACGACCTCGGCTGAACCGATTTTTGGGCGCTGGGGGAGGGGGTTCTTTTTGTCGACGCTGGAGGCCGCCGTAAGGCGGCCGACTCGAGCGCGCTTGCGCGCGTTTGTTTAACTTTTAGATCAGGAGTAATAAAAGAAAGTGAACCCCTGCGGGGTAGATGGACATTTTCCACAGCCACACCTTTCGGCATGGTCAACGCCCGGACGGACGCTGCACGAATCTGCCGGCCACCGTGCGCGCGTTCTGCGGCTTTCCGTTCCGCGACGGTCAAGTAGCGGCCCTCGACCACTGTCACAGCCAGTCCGAGTGCCTCGAGCAGACCACGGGCCCGCTGCACGGTCTTCTTGCACATCCCCAGCGCAGAAGCCACAGTGTCGTGGGCGGTGGCCACACCGCGCCCTGTAGTCACGTCAGCGGCCACTCGGTCGGCGTTGGCGACACGGAGGAGAGTGTCTGGTGCGACCTTCGCATGCCGACGGAGTTCCTCGCCTTCCGGGGTGCGGAGTGCGTCCATGACTGCGTCAAACCAGGCCGCGGAAGAAGTCCAAGCCGGTATAGGGGCGTAGGCGCCGGCAGGCGCTTCGAGGCTCCATGACCGCGACCGGTCCGCGAACGGCGATTTGGAGGCATTCTGGGGCGCCGAAAATGGCACGAATAGGGATTCCGACACGCCCGTGGGCGTGTTTGTAATGCGTGACGGGACAGCGAGTCCCAGCTGAGGTACGATTTACTCGTCTCCTTCGGGAGGTACACCAAAGGCCCGGCCATCAAGCCGGTTCTTTGAACCAGATGCTCCGAATCCCGTTCCGTCGCCAAACAGTGGGGATTTTGAGCCAGAGCTTTAGGCCCGTCGCTTGCGGCGGGCCTCTCTCGTTAAACCGAGTCGATAGGCAACTCCCCATCGATTGCAGGCTTTGCTGGCAGCCAAACCGGATATCCGCGTTGGTCCAGCTCTATGTTCTCGACCATTGCATCGAATAGAGCAGAGGCAGACATGCCGACATGGGCTGCGATTTTGGCCCACCTGTCTTTGTTGTCGCGCTCGACGTCATAGCCGAGCGTCACAACTTCCCTGCGCGTACCGCGCGGAAGACGAGTGGATGCCATGAAGCTAATTAACCCTAGGCATAACTGAACAGCGTGCAGACACGCCGGTTAAACCTAGGGTTAGGTCAATCTACGTGCTCAGGTCATCCGAGGAACTTGTCGCATCGATTCGCAGCGCGGGTGACGCTTACGTCAACGCTGCAACAAAGACCGTCATGGCGGTTAGAGGCCGATCAAGAGGCTTTTCGTGCGGACTTACGAAACTTCGAGGTGTTGACTGCGGTGAGGTCATTGAGCACGGTTGATTCATTCTCTTAGGGTGAGAAGCTGGTCGACAAGCCGAAAGACTCCACTAGTAACATGATGTGCGATATTATCGCAGTCATGGATACCTCAGGCGCGGCCGATATTGCGAAGACGTTTCAGCCTGTTGGGACCGCGCTGCATGCGTTCATGCCTAAGGGCGTGAGCCTGGCGGCCGACATGATGAGAGCTGGCGGACTTGATCGACAGATCTACCGGACCCAATACGTGCACAACATTGTTGCCTGCACGCACAGCCTTCTGACGACGGCAGAACTGGGCGACTGGGTGTTAGATCCACGGGCGAGCAAAAAGCAATTGCACCTGTCCAGAGACCTCTGGACAGTTCGAATGCTGTCTGTGACCTTCGATGGAACGGTTCCGCTTGCTGGTACCAACGGCGCGCGCCAGGGTTTCTATTCAAACCAGCCGGTCCTCCTTGCCCCTGGGCAGCAGGTTTTCCATGAGCAACACGGATTCTTGATTGTGTGGAATCTAGATAGGCAATCTGGTGAGATCGGGCTGGAACTCGTTCACACCTTGATGCCTTGGAAGATGGGCCAGGCAGAGCAGATCGATCTTCGGATGCCGCTCCTGCCGGGCGAGGCTGACTTGGCTACTCTCCGGTTTGTTCCTAGTAACGATGATGACCTTGACGGTCTCGGCCTGATCGACGCTCGTGGGCGTTTCCAGCGTGGGGTGCGTAATGACTCTGTCGCCTCGTCCTGAGCGGATTCTGGCGGTTCGTGATCTTCTCGGAGAAACTCTTCAGAACCTTGCTTCGTCAGCGGGGATCAGTCAGAGCTACCTGTCAGAAATTGCTGCGGGTACCCGTCCGTTCTCCAATGAACACGCCCAAAAAATCGCAACTGCCACGGGGTTTCCGATCGAATTTTTTGGTGTCGACGCACCTACTATTAGCGACACGACCCTTAAATTCCGGAAACTAAAGTCTTCGAAGGCCAAGACCACCCGCAAGGCGGTTCAGTACTTCCGTGAGGCGTCTCGGATTGTTCAAACCGTCGCGCCCACCAGTGGCTTGAAAATGGCATCTCTACCGTACGTGGACTGGTCAGACGGAGCAGTGCTCGATGAAGACGAGATAGAACAACTCGCGATCGCTGTCCGAGAGCTGATGCTGCTGGGCTCGGCGGACCCCGTGCCCAACGTGACCCGTGCGATCGAACGGTTAGGAATCGTCGTAATACCGGTTCTTCTCGACCCCACTGATGAGGTTCGAGTCATTGACGAAGGGCACTTCGGGATCTCGCACGGTGATGATCAAGGGGTCCCTCTGGTCGGTTACTTCCCAGGTTCTTCCCCAGATCGTGATCGGTTTACCCTCAGCCATGAATTGGGGCACATCCTTCTTCATTCCCACCGATCCTCGGAGGACGCAGAGCGCGAAGCAAACCGATTCGCCGGCTCCCTCCTCATGCCTGAAGCCGCAGCTCAACGTGAGCTGCATTCGCAGATCACGTTGAGCCAACTTGCACGGGTCAAGGCTAAGTTTGGTATTTCAATTCAGGCCCTAATCATGCGAGCCGCGGCGCTACACATCATCGATCAGCAACGTCAACGCTCCTTATTCGTGCAGCTCAGTGCACGCGGATGGCGCCAGAACGAACCGGTTGAAATTCAATCTGAGCATCCAATTTTGATGCGGCGCTTGCTAGAGCTGAACCTTCCGGACGACCCATCCAGCCGCGAGATCGAAAAGGTTACCGGACTCCCCCGTGCCTACGTGCGCGCGATCGCACCTTCCGCCCCGCGACGCACTGAAGGAACAGGCCGACTGTCTCCGTTACGGGCGTAGTACGCCCACAGCAACCCATATAAAGGTGCTCGATAGTGGTAGCTAGTCCCAGACGCCTGTCACTATTTAGGAATGAGTGACATTGAGGCACATGAGGTTCCGCTGTCAAAGGTATTCAGCAGCGACTACGAGTTCACGGTTCCCGACTTTCAGCGGCCGTACTCATGGCGTCCCGAACAGGCAACGCAGCTCCTCTCGGATCTCACCGAAGCTCTAGATAGGAATGACGCCGAACCATACTTCCTGGGCTCGATCGTCCTCGTAAAAGACAAGGCGGCACCGGCAGCCGAGGTCATTGATGGGCAGCAGCGACTCACAACAATCACGCTCTTGTTGGCACTGTTCCGAGACCTGACTAAAGACCCGGATCTTGTCGATGACTTCTCCTCCATGATTCTGGAGCCCGGGAAAAAGTTGCTCGGACTGGCGGCCAAGCCGCGGCTGACCCTCCGAGCTCGCGACGCAAAGTTCTTTCGGGACAGAATTCAAACGCAGGGCTCTATCCCCGAGTTGATGGAGCAAAAGCCTGACGGCTTGAAAACTGACTCACAGAAGAACCTCCAAGCGAACGCGACGGCGATGTGGGAGGAGTTACGTAAGTGGAGTGAGACGCGACGGTTTGAGCTCTCAAGCCTTTTGATGAACCGCACCTTTCTCGTAGTGGTAAGCACAGCCGACCTGAACAGCGCTCACCGTATTTTCAGCGTCATGAACTCACGGGGCCTTGACCTGTCACCCGCAGACATTTTCAAAGCCCAAGTCATCGGGAGTTTGGACCCGAGCATTGCAGACGCTTATGCCTTGAAGTGGGAAGACGCCGAAGAATCACTTGGCCGACAAGCTTTCGCTGACCTGTTCCTTCACATTCGAATGATCTATGCAAAAGTTCGCGCCGATAAGGAGCTGCTCAAAGAATTTCCAGCCCAGGTTCTCAACTCGTACCTCCCTGGACGTGCAGCAGCCTTTGTCGACGAGGTACTTCTCCCCTATGCTGACGCGTTCCAAACTATTCGTGCTCTCAACTACACCTCTATTTCTGGCGCCGAAAAGGTGAACAACTGGATTCGCCGGCTCATGCGAACCGACAACAACGACTGGGTACCAGTCGCACTTTGGGCCTTTCACCACTACAGCGACGACCCGCTCTGGCTTGACAAATTTCTCGAGAAGCTTGAGCGGTTAGCGACGAACATGCTGTTACGGCGCGTCTACTCCACCCCGCGGGCCACACGCTACGCAAACCTCCTTCGAAGCCTTGACGCGGGCCAAGGCTTGGAATCTAACCAGCTAGAACTCTCGCGAGACGAGACAGCTGAAGGTAGGGAGGCGCTACGAGGTGATATCTACTCGCAGGCATCAGTACGTAAATGCGTGCTACTTCGACTTGAGGAAATCATCGCAAACGAACCGGGGGTCGAGTTCAACCACAAAGTAATTACGGTAGAGCACGTCCTCCCCCAGCATCCCAAGTCCAACTCCCAGTGGAACACCGACTTTTCTGCCGACGAGCGAGAATTCTGGACAAATCGACTGGGAAACTTGATCCTGCTGAACCGACGGAAGAACTCGGAAGCACAGAACTACGACTTCGCTGAAAAAAAGAGCAAGTATTTCGCAGGCGAGAAGGGCGTGGCAACGTTTGCTCTGACAATTCAGGTACTCCAGGAGGAGCATTGGACACCTGAGTTGCTTGAGTCTCGGCAAGAGACGCTCGCCAACAAACTGTTCGACGTCTGGTCCTGACACTTCGGCACAGAATTGCGGGGCAGCCTCGGCGAATCCACTCTCGGAACGGCACGCACCTTCGCAGACCCCACCCAAATAAGCTCAGGGAGTGTCCTCTATCACCCAAACGATCGTTGAGAAGCTTCTGGTGAAGTCCCAGCACCGCGTGAAGACCTACGGCGAGGTCTTCACCCCGCGCTCCATGGTCGAACAAATGCTTGACTTAGTTCGCGAGGAACTCGAGACCAGTCCTAACTTTGTCGATAAAACTTTTTTTGAGCCTGCAGCCGGGGATGGCAATTTTCTAGTTGCCATCCTGCGCCGCAAGCTCCGCGCGGTTGAAAAGAACTACTCACACGACGAGTGGCTGACGGCGTCCTTATTCGCCCTCGCCTCCATTTACGGGATCGAATTGCTTGAGGACAACCTCTCGGATGCTCAAGAGGCCATGCTCACTGAGTTCTCGCAATTTCATGAAGAACACGGAGTGCCATGTGGGCCACGCAGTAGCCTGCATCAGGCAGCTGTCTTTCTCATCAACACCAACATTGTGCATGGCAACACGCTGACTGGCCTTACTTTGCAAGGCGAGGAGATCCAACTCTCCTGGTGGAACCGCGTCGTCGCAGCACCCGGGATGGTTCAGCGCGAACCTTTCACGCTCGCATCATTGCGCGATGACGGCTTTGACTTCACCATTTATGACCGCTACCGGGCCTGCGGAATCGACGAAGTACACGAAGAAGCGAGAGCCGATGCCTAGTCCCAACATCAGGACGTTCCACGAGATCGCCCCGCTCATTTACTCCTGGACAACCCCGGACATCCCAAAATACGTTGGGTGGGAAAAAATCGGGTATACCGAGCAGGGCAGCGCAGACGTGCGCATAGCGCAGCAGGCCTCTCAACTCTCCGTCGAGAAAAGGAAGCTGTGGTCTAGGCGTGCCCTGTTTACTTCCGAGGCAGGTGGGCGCTTTACGGATAAGGATCTGCACGCTTTTCTGCGCCAGCGAGGGGTGGAACGCGAGACCACACCCAAGCGGACCGAATGGCATCACCTCGAAACTGCGCCGAAAACATCGCTGGAGTACTTTAACGAGTTCGCCGGACAAGACTTCGCCAAACTCCAGCACGGTGGGGAGGAGGAAGAATACGTCCTCCGTGCCGAGCAGCAGGCGGCTGTGGATCATGCCGTAGCAGCCTTTGAGGCAGGGAAGGGCGAGGTCCTTTGGAACGCGAAGCCACGCTTCGGAAAGACCCTGACGACGTACGACCTAATGCGCGTCCTTGACGTCCAGCGGGTTTTGATCGTAACCAACCGCCCGGCAATCGCGAACTCCTGGTTCGATGACTTCGCCCGCTTCATCGCTCACCAGACCACATACCGTTTTGTGTCGGAGTCACCCTCATTGGTCGACCGTTCTCCGATGACTCGCGAGCAGTGGCGCGTCTTCTCACGTGATCATCTAGACGAGGACCCACGGATCGTGGAGTTCGTCTCGCTACAGGACCTCAAGGGATCTCGATACTTCGGCGGCTCGTACGACAAGCTCAGGCACATCGCTCAGTTTGACTGGGATCTTCTTGTGATCGATGAGGCGCACGAGGGTATCGACACCACTAAGACCGACGTCGCATTTGACCAGATCAAGCGCAAACAGACGCTGCATCTGTCCGGTACGCCGTTCAAAGCGCTGGCCTCCGGCAAATTCGATCACGACCAGATATTCAACTGGACCTACGAGGACGAACGTCTCGCGCGCGAGCAGTGGAATGACGGCGGCCAAGAAAACCCCTATGCGGCACTGCCGACCCTGAATCTTTTGACCTATCAGATCTCGCGAATGGTCACCGACCGTTTGGCCGAGGGCGTCGCCATCGAAGAGGACGAGGCGAACATCGACTACACGTTTGACCTCAACGAGTTCTTCGCGACCAAGGACAACGGATTCTTCGAGCACGAGACTGAAATAGTCAAGTTTCTGGAATGCCTGACGACGAACGAGAAGTATCCATTTTCCACACCTGAGCTGCGAGACGAGATCCGCCACTCCTTCTGGCTACTCAACCGCGTTGCATCGGCCAAGGCTTTAGAGAAGCTGCTCAAGAAACACGAAGATTTCAAGGACTACACGATCATTCTGGCCGCTGGCGACGGACGCTCCGACGACACCGACCCAGTAGCGGCCGGCAGGTCGTTAACCAAGGTGCGGGCGGCCATCGAGCAAGCCGAAAAATCGGATGGCAAGACCATCACTTTGTCAGTAGGTCAACTCACCACAGGCGTCACAGTACCTGAATGGACTGCTGTCATCATGCTCTCTGATCTTTCCTCCCCTGCCCAGTACATCCAGGCGGCTTTCCGGGCACAAAATCCCTGTACTTTTGAGCGCGCTGGGCGCGTTTTCCAGAAACAGAATGCGTATATTTTTGATTTTGCGCCAGAGCGCACGTTGACTATCTTCGACGCGTTCGCCAACAACCTGCACCCAAATCCATCAGCTGACCAGAATGCGCGGCGAGAGAACATCCGCCGGCTCTTGAACTTTTTTCCTGTTCTCGGCGAAGACGCCGAGGGCCGGATGATTGAGCTCGACGCCTCTCAGGTCCTAACATTTCCGCAGGTGTTCAAAGCACGTGAAGTCGTGCGCCGAGGGTTCTTGTCCAACCTGCTTTTTGCCAATGTTGCCGGGATATTTCGGTACTCAGAGCACGTCAAAGAGATACTCGACAAGCTGCCCACAGCAAAACTGGGCAAAGTTACGATCGGGCAGCCCATCGACGTCCCGCAGCCGCCACCAGTCACCGACCCGGCGGGGAATGTCCAGGTCGACGTGGATACCGTCATTAACCCCAAGGTTTCAGAGCTTGGCAAGCCTGTCTACAGCATTGAGGACATTCCAACGGTCGGCCTCGATGCCCCTTCACACGTATCGGCGACGCAGATCGCGAAGGCGGTGGTAGAGCAGAGTCGTAAGAAGCGCGAAGAGCTAAAGGAGGCCTACGGACTCACGGCCAGTCAAGTTGAACGCGACGAAAAGCGCACAGAGCAGGTGGTGAAGGTCCAGGTAGAACGTGCCTACACCGAGCACAACATCGCCACGAAGCATTTAGAGGACGAGCTGACGAACGCGGCCACAGAGGCCGAAGCCCGAGGCGTCGAGGTGAAGAGAGTTGAGCAAGACCAGGCATTTAGGGCAAGCATCCTGGACATCGTAGAAGGAACGATGGAGTCGATTGTGCCCGAAGTAGTAACGCGCGAGGAGACGAAGAAAGAGCAAAGGCGTGCGAACCAGACGATGGACGACGCCCGCTCTCATCTCCGCGGATTCGCCCGAACCATCCCCATGTTCCTCATGGCATACGGGGACCGTGACATCCGCCTGTCGAATTTCGACAATTACACGCCCGATGACGTTTTCGAGGAAATCACAGGGATTACCGAAGCCGAGTTCCGCCTCCTACGCGACGGTCAAGAAGTTACGGCGGAGGATGGCACTGTTACGAAGGTTCCAGGCCTGTTCGACGAGGCGGTCTTTGACCAGTCGGTTCAGGAGTTTTTGAACAAAAAGGAAGCTTTGGCCGACTACTTCGATGACGCGCAGACCGAGAACATCTTCGCTTATATCCCGCAGCAGAACACATCTCTGGTCTTCACCCCGCAGCCAGTCGTAAAGCTGATGGTCGACACCCTCGAGGCCGAAAACCCAGGTATCTTCAGTGACCCAACCAAGACCTTTGCGGACCTATTCTCCACCGCCGGGCTGTTCCTCATGGAACTCGTACGCCGACTCGACACGGGCCTCGCCAGTGTTCTCCCCGATCAAGACGTGAGGCTGCAGCACATCCTGACCTCACAGGTCTTCGAGATGAGCCATAACGAGCTCTTACACCGAATCACCATCGAGGGGGTCTCCGGTGGTGTGGCGCAGCGTAGAGCTTGGATTGAGGACTCCCGCCACTTCAGAGTTGGAGATCTGGCTCGCATGACCCCGATCGCGCGGCAGGAGATGCTTGACGACATGCTGGCGGAGGACACGGACAATGAGTAAGAAATTTGACGTTGTGATTGGCAACCCGCCGTACCAGGAAGAGGCACAGGGAGGTGGCACTCGTGACACGCCGATTTACCACCTATTTATGAGCGCGGCGTATGAGGTCGGGAAAAAGGCCGTGCTCATTACTCCTGCACGGTTCTTATTCAACGCGGGCTTCACCCCTAAGGCGTGGAACACAAAGATGCTTGCCGACCCTCACCTAAGCGTCCCGCACTACGTTCCAAACAGCGACGAACTGTTCCCCGGCACGATTATCAACGGCGGAATTGCGGTCACATATTGGGATGAGGACCACGATGGCGAGCCAATCGGCACCTTCACTCATTACCCCGAGCTCAACACAATCCTGCAGAAGACGGTTGAGTCAAATATTGTCTCCATGGAGTCGGTAATTACGAGTTCTCGCTCGTACCGCTACACCGAAAAGCTTTACGCCGATAATCCCAATGCACGAGCGCTTCGACCGGCGGGGAACGAAGCATTGGTGAGCACTAACGCCTTCGAGCAGTTTTCTTTCGTCTACTTCCGTGAGCGTCCGGACGACGGATTGTCGTACGTGCGGGTGTTGGGTCTCGAAGGAAAAAAGCGCACTTCTCGCTGGATTCGTAGCGAGTACGTCTCAGGCCCAGAAAGCTTTAATAAATTTAAGGTAGTGGCTCCTGCCTCTCGCGGTCATCTAGGAAAGTTTGGTGATGAACCTGCTTTGATTCTCGGCCACCCCCTGCTCGCCGAGCCACAAGTTGCGGTTACCCAAACCTTCATAACCATCGGCTCGTTTGACATCGAAGGTGAGGCTGATGCGTGTTTAAAATACGTAAAGTCCAAGTTCGCAAGGACCATGCTTGGTGTACTCAAAGTCACCCAGCATAATCCTGCAAGTGCCTGGACATGCGTTCCCTTACAAGACTTCACCGCTGCGTCAGACATTGATTGGTCCAAACCAATTCCAGACATTGACCAACAGCTGTATGCCAAATACGGCCTCGACCCCGCAGAAACTGCTTTTATCGAAGCGAAGGTCAAGTCAATGGAATGACTGCCTAAAAACAGACGTCACCTTCAGCTCCACAGGCATCACCAGCGTGGACAGCTAGCAAATACCGGTGGCGACGTGGAGTCATGGCTGAGGCTTTCTGTAAAGCTCGCACGTGCTGCGCTGATCTCTAATGGCTGGTCTCGTCCGGGCTTGCACTGATGCTTGCCGGGATCGCCGGTCCGACATAGACAGCAGGCGAAGATTTGCTATTGCCAGTGCTCGGTCAGGACTCAACGGGTTGTGACACAGAGGGGCACGAAAAACCGTCAGTGGTCGGCTACTCTGACGACGGGGAAGGACTCCACCGGTGTCAAATCTCGGACAAAGGGGAACTACATGGGGCTCAAGGAACTGCTGGTCAAATACGCCGGAGAGCACCTAGAACCTGGCGAGCCTGTTCTTTCGACCGTAGCCGGGCGCTACGAGACAGAACAGAAAGGCAAAGACGCGAATAGAGCTTGTGGGGTCTGCCCAGAGTTCGGTTGTCATCTGATCTGTGAGATTTGATTCTCGCTGGAAGGATGTCAGTTATGGCAAAGGCATATCCGAAAGAGTTCCGTGATGATGTCGTGGCGGTGGCCCGGAAGGGCCGGGGCCAGTCGGCGCAGATTGCGAGGGACTTCGGGATCTCCGAGGGCACGTTATCGAACTGGCTGAAACGAGCCGATATAGAGGACGGCAACCGTCCAGGCG
>NZ_NBXA01000082.1 GCF_003399625.1 Subtercola boreus
GGTCAAGTCCCCGGTGGTGGTGTAGCGGTAGTTCCTTCGGTTTGATGGGTTAGGCGCTGAGGGCGAGTGCTGTTTCTTCGACCTCCGTCCTGGTGTCGGGGACGAGGGCGAGGCGGCTTTTGGCGAGGATGTCGAGGCCGAGGTAGCGGCGGCCTTCGGCCCATTCGTCGGTCTGTTCGGCGAGTACAGCACCGACGAGGCGGGTGATCGCATCACGGTTCGGGAAGATCCCGACCGAGTCGGTTCGGCGCCGGATTTCACGGTTGAGGCGTTCGTTGGGGTTGTTTGACCAGATCTGTTGCCAAAGCCCTTCTGGGAAGCTCGTGAACGCGAGGACATCAGCTCGTGCGGCATCGAGGTGCTCGAATGCGGCGGTGAGTTTGCCGTCGACGTAGTCCAGGAGCCGGTCGTACTGGGCATGCACAGCATCGGCGTCTGGTTGGTCGTACACGGAGTGCAGCATCGCCTTCACCGCCGGCCACAGACTCTTCGGGCACACACTC
>NZ_NBXA01000083.1 GCF_003399625.1 Subtercola boreus
ACCACCTCGGCTACGACAAACACGAGCGCGTCGAAGCCACCTCCAATGCTCGGAACGGGTCGAGGACGAAGACAGTCCTGACTGACATTGGTCCGGTCCCGATCGAGGTCCCTCGGGACCGAAACGGGTCGTTCCAGCCGCAGATAGTCCGCAAGCATCAGCGGCGCCTGACGGGCGTTGACGAGATGGTGTTGTCGTTGTCGGCTCGTGGTCTGACCCACGGCGATATCAGCGCTCACCTGGCCGAAGTGTATGGCGCCGACGTGTCCAAGACGACGATCTCGACGATCACCGATCGGGTGCTCGAGGGCATGACGGAATGGCAAAACCGGCCGCTGGACCCGGTCTATCCGGTGATCTTCATTGACTGTATCCACGTCAAGGTCCGCGACGGCCAAGTCGCGAATCGGCCCATCTACGTCGCCTTGGCCGTCACTGTCGAGGGCAACCGGGACATCCTCGGCCTGTGGGCCGGGGACGGCGGGGAGGGCGCAAAGTACTGGCTCCAGGTCCTCACCGAGATCAAAAACAGGGGCGTTGAGGACGTCTGCATGGTGGTCTGTGACGGGCTGAAAGGCCTGCCCGATTCGATCGGGACGGTGTGGCCGGAAGCGATCACCCAAACGTGTGTGGTGCATTTGATCCGCGCCAGTTTCCGGTACGCGGCCCGGCAGGACTGGGACAAGATCGCCAAAGCCCTGAAACCGATCTACACCGCCGCCACGGTCGAGGCGGCCGAGGAACGCTTCCTGGAATTCAGCGAGGCGTGGGGCAAGAAGTATCCCGCGATCGTCAGGCTCTGGGAATCCGCGTGGGCCGAATTCGTCCCGTTCCTGCAGTTCGATTCCGAGATCCGCCGGATCGTCTGCACGACCAACGCGATCGAGTCCGTGAACGCCAGGATCCGGAAAGCGGTCCGCGCCAGGGGACATTTCCCCAATGAGCAAGCCGCACTGAAATGTGTCTACCTGGCCGTGATGAGCCTGGATCCGACCGGCCAAGGGCGGGCCCGCTGGACCCAACGATGGAAGGCCGCGCT
>NZ_NBXA01000084.1 GCF_003399625.1 Subtercola boreus
TGTCTCTGGCAACGTTAGCCAGGACCACTCGGGCAATCTAAGCGGAGACCACCTCGGCGTTTTGCGGGGTGTCGGGGCAATCTAAGCCAGGCCCACCTCCACCGTTATCGCAACGTGTTATTTGTTGCTGAGGGTGGAGGTTCGGGATGGAGTTACGGGTGGAAAAGTTCGCGCAGATCCGGCGTGACGAGAGGGTGGAGGGGCTCTCGATCAGGGAGCTCGCGCGCCGGCATAGTGTGGGCCGGGAAACGGTGCGTCAAGCGTTGCGGCAGGCGGAGCCGCCAGCGAAAAAGCCGCGGGTCCGGTCGGCGCCACGTCTTGACGTGTTCAAGGCGATCATCGACCGGATGCTAACCGATGATTTGACGGCGCCGAAGAAGCAACGACACACAGCCCGGCGGGTCTTCGCCCGGCTCGCGGACGAGCACGGGGCAACAGAGTTGTCGTACTCGACGGTGCGGAACTATGTCCGGCTCCGTCGAGCACAGATCAACACGGACGCCGGCCGGTTGGGTGATGCGTTCGTCCCTCAGGAACACGCGCCTGGGGCTGAGGCGGAGGTCGATTTCGGTGACGTTTATGTGATCTTGGCCGGAGCGAAAACGAAGTGTCAATTGTTCGCGTTCCGGCTGTGTCACTCCGGTAAAGCAGTGCACCGGGTGTATCCGACTTCAGGGCAGGAAGCGTTCCTCGAAGGCCATATCGCTGCGTTCGAAACGCTCGGTGGGATCCCCACGAAGCAGATCAAGTACGACAACCTCACCGACGCGGTCACGACAGTGATCTTCGGCACGGGCAGGCGACGCACGGAGAACCCACGGTGGTTGCTGTTTCACTCCCATTACGGCTTCGACCCGTTCTACTGCCTACCCGGGATTGATGGTGCTCACGAGAAGGGTGGTATCGAGGGTGACGTGGGACGATTCCGCCGGAACCACCTGTCGCCGATGCCAGTGGTGGATTCGCTCGCGGAGTTGAACGAGAAGATCATCGCCTGGGACGAGGCCGACGACGCCCGCCGGATCGATAGCCGAATCAGAACCGTCGGGCAGGACTTCGCTACCGAACGTCTCCTTCTTGCTCCGCTGCCATTCGAGCGTTTCGACCCGGGGCTGTCACTAACGCCTCGGGTTGACCGGTCCAGCCTGGTCACGGTCCGGATGGCGAAGTACTCCGTTCCGGCCCGGATGATCGGCCGCCCGGTCCGGGTATCGCTTCGCGCGTCGGAAGTACTGATATTCGACGGCCGCACCGAGATCGCCAGACACCCCCGAGTCGTCGCAGTCCGCGGACAATCCGTGCAACTAGATCACTACCTAGAGGTATTGCAGCACAAACCTGGTGCACTGAACGGGTCTACTGCCCTAGCTCATGCGCGGAAGGCAGGAACGTTTACTACAGCGCACGACGCATTCTGGGCTGCGGCCCGGAAGACCGACGGGGATGCCGGCGGCACGAAAGCACTCATCGATGTCCTCCTGCTACACCGGAGCATGGCCGCTGGCGACGTTGAAGCCGGGATCAGAGCGGCCCTGACCGTTGGCGCGGTCACCGCCGATGTCGTCGCGGTCGAGGCCCGCCTGCACCAGGCCCGGGGTGGTCCTGGTGCAAGCCGTCCTCGGATCGCTGATGCTCGTGAGCCCGAGCGAAGAGTCATCAGCCTCACGCAGCGGCGCCT
>NZ_NBXA01000085.1 GCF_003399625.1 Subtercola boreus
AAACCTTTAGCTATTCGAGGCATCCCACTGCGACCAACGCTTCTACGCCTGTACCTGCCACGGTGAGCGATCCACGCTGCCAGCGCACATACCCTGATCGCGCTAGGGCCTTCGCATTCAATGGGGCTATTCGATCGGCCGGCCGAGGAAGAGCGCGATCGCGTCGTCGATGAGTTGGTCGCCGCCCGCGGGTAACACGCGACCGGCGCCGACAAAGGTCGAGACGCCCTGCATGGTTGCTGACATCAGCAGCGTCAGGCGCTCGATCTCCGCCTCGCGAAATACACCGGCCTCGACGCCCGCCTGCATCACGTCGCTGATGGTCGAGAACAGGGTCTCTGCGGCGGCAAGCAGGCTTGCGGGCGGCCGGTCCATCGTGGCTGCGAACATCAGGTCGAGTAGTGCTGCGTTGGCGACAGCGAAGTCGACATAGGCCTGACCGGCTGCCCGAAGGCTTTCCGCATACTCGATGCGGCTGTCTGCTCCGGCTCGCATGGCGGACGCGAGCGCGAGAAATCCGCGCTCCGCGAGTGCGTCGAGCAAAGCTTTTCGGTCGATGAAGTGGCTCCGCGGAGCGCCGTGACTGACGCCGATCTCGCGCGCGAGTTCGCGGAGTGATAGCTCCTCGACGCCCTTCGTCCGAAGCGCCAGTTCGGCCTGGTCGAGCAGGACCGTCCGCAGGTTACCGTGATGGAAGGGTCGCTGCGACATGCCTCGATCATAGCGGACTCCGACCGCTCAACTAGACATTGACTATTTTATAGACAGTGTCTATTCTACGGTCATGACCTATATAAATGACGCACTGTGGCTGCCCAAACGCGGCGGAGATTTAACTGTCGGCTCTTCGACCTACACGGCCCCGAAGCCGGGCGAGGTGGTTGTGCGAACGCGGGCCGTCGCCGTCAACTTCGTCGACGCCATGCCCGGATTCGCCTACCGATTCGTGCTGCCGTGGCTGACTTTCCCCGCTGTCATCGGATCGGATGTCGCGGGCGAGGTCGTTGAGGTCGGCGCCGGGGTGACGCGCCTGCACATCGGCGATCGGGTCGTGGCGCACGCGGCGGGTACGGAAAAATCCCGCAACACTTCGGCCGAGGGGGCGTTCCAGGATTACGTCGTGCTGATGGCCCATATGGTCGCTCCACTCCCCGATTCGCTCCCGTTCGAGCAGGCGGCCGTGCTGCCGATCGCGATGTCGACGGCGTCGTGTGGACTGTTCCAAAAGGATCAGCTTGCGCTCGCACTCCCCACAGCGAGCCCCGCCAACCGGAACGAGACAGTTCTGGTGTGGGGCGGGTCGACGAGCGTCGGCGTCAACGCCATCCAACTTGCGCGCAACGCGGGCTACCGCGTCGTTGCGACATCGTCGCCGAAGCACTTCGACTGGCTGCGTTCGCTCGGAGCCTCTGTGGTCATCGACCGCACGAGTTCGAACGTCGTGGATGAACTCGTCGCAGCGATCGGTCACCAGCCGCTCGCGGGCGTCCTCGCGATCGGCGCGGGATCCCTGCCGCCGACCATCGAGATCGCGGCGCGCCTGCCCGGATCCAAACGCGTCTCGACCACCAATCCCAGCCCGATCACGAGCGTACGTGCTCGGCTCGCTCGCCGTCGCGGGGTCACCGTCAGCACCATCTGGGGCGGCACCCTGAAAGACAACGAGGTCGGGCCGGCCATCTACTGCGACTTCCTGCCCGCGGCCCTCGCAAGTGGCGCCTACCGTGCCGAGCCCGTCGCGACGGTGGTCGGGGATGGGCTCGCGAGCATCCCGGCAGCGCTCGACCGGCTGAGGGAAGGCATCTCCGCCACGAAGCTCGTCGTTCGAATCTGACCTCAGCTCCTTCCATTTCCGCAAAAAACAAGAAGAGAAGGTTTATCGCATGAGTCAACAGAAGACAGTCCTCGTATTTGGTGGCACCGGCCAGACGGGACAGCGTTTCGTGCGTCTCGCACTGAAGGACGGGCTCCGCGTGCGCGCCCTGGCACGCAACCCCGCGAAGTTCGGCATCACCGACCCGAATCTTGAGGTCGTCCAAGGATCCATCACGGCTATCCCGGACCTCGACGCGCTCGTTACCGGAGCCGATTTCGTGGTCTCGATGCTCGGAAATGCGGCGGAGCAGCGCGAGCACACCATCGTCACCGACCTCGTTCGGGAACTCGTTCCAGCGATGCGTCGCAACGGCGTCTCACGGTTCCTCCACCAGGCAGGCGGGCTGAGCGCCAAACCACACCGCCGGCTGCCGCTCGTACTCTGGATCATCCGCCACACCGTCGCTCGCGGCTTCGAGGGACAGCACAGGGACAATGAGGCCGTCATGCGCTATCTCGCCGATGAGGCGAACGACATCGAATGGATGGTACATCGCGCCGGGATCGGATCCGACGGTCCGTCAAAAGGAGTCCTCCAGCGATCGGAGCGCGCGATCAGCATCGCGACGTTCCAGGACTGTGCGGCGTACAACCTACGCACAATGCAGGATGCGACAGCCATCCACACATGCGACGGGAGCCGATACGCGAAGCACTGATTGCCCCGTCACTTCAGCGGAACTGTGGCCACCCGGAAACCGAGCTCCTCGTTGTGGCATACAAATGATCACAGAACGCCGCCACTGACCGCCAAACTCCGCACCATTCGGCGCCGCACTTTCGCAAACAAGTGGCGCGACACTGCCGCGAGACGTTGACTCCGTATGACAATTTGGCGCATCGAGAATCATCCATCGAATGACCTTCAGCAGACCAGGTTCCAGTGTCTTATAAACCCCGATCGGGTCTGACCCGAGGGGGAAGACGGCCCGCTCAGTTTCAAGCGACGACGCGTGTTGGCTGAGCCTGAGGCGTCGACCTGACACGCTTCAGAAACCTTTA
>NZ_NBXA01000086.1 GCF_003399625.1 Subtercola boreus
CGGTGGCGTGCAGGGTCCTGAAGCTTTCGGCTCAGGGGTATTACAAATGGTTGCGGGATCCGGTCTCCCAACGGGACTGGGACGACGCGCATGTCATCGAGGCGATGCGGCAGATCCACGAAAACGACCCAACGTTGGGATACCGGTTCATTGCGGATGAGCTCGCTGATGCCGGGATAGCTGCGAGCGAAAACCGGGTCTGGCGCCTCGCCAAGGTCGCGGGGCTGCAGGCTTCGCACCACCGACGACGCGGGAAAGGCAACAAGCCCGGCCCCGCTGTCCACGACGACCTGCTCGGCGTGACCGATGACAAAGGCCGAGTAACGCACGACTTCATTACGGCCGCGACAGAACCGAACCAGGTCTGGCTGACCGACATCACGGAGCACTGGACCGGTGAGGGCAAACTGTATTTGTGCGCGGTCAAGGATTGCTGTTCCAACAAGATCGTCGGGTACTCCATCGATTCCCGAATGAAGTCCGAGCTCGCAGCCGCGGCGCTGCGTAACGCGATCGCGCTCCGCGCCCCAGCCGGCACGATCGTACATTCCGACCGAGGCAGCCAAGCCGTATTCAAGCAGTCGATGCAACAGCGGCTTGTTGTGTTGAGCGTAGCTGTTCGGCGAAGGCTTCTGCGGGGGTTCGCCAGCCCAGGATTTCTCGGGGCCGGTTATTGATGGTGTCGGCGACGGC
>NZ_NBXA01000087.1 GCF_003399625.1 Subtercola boreus
GCCGTATTCAAGCAGTCGATGCAACAGCGGCTTGTTGTGTTGAGCGTAGCTGTTCGGCGAAGGCTTCTGCGGGGGTTCGCCAGCCCAGGATTTCTCGGGGCCGGTTATTGATGGTGTCGGCGACGGCTTGAATCTCGGGCGCGCTCCACCTGGCGATGTCGGTGCCTTTCGGGAAGTACTGCCGGAGTAGCCCGTTGAGGTGCTCGTTACTGCCGCGCTGCCACGGACTTTTCGCGTCAGCGAAGTAGACCGGCAACCCGATCTCGTTCGTGAGCAGCGCGTGTGCTGACATCTCTTTACCGCGGTCCCAGGTCAGCGAACGGCGAAGACCCGCAGGCAGCACCTCGAATGTCTTCACGAGCGCGTTCTTCGTTGTGACCGCCCCGTACCCGGCCAGCGCGGGACCGTTCTTCGTCGGCCGGATGAGCCCGTAGCCGGATTGCCGGGGTAGGTGAACCAGCATCGCGAAACGAGTCGTTCGACAGATCAGCGTCGCGATCGCGGACCGGTTCAAACCAATGATCAGGTCCCCCTCCCAGTGCCCAGCCACCATCCGGTCCTCGGCTTCCGCGGGCCGCTTGTTCAACGTTGTGGCGTCCGTGACGTGCGCCCAAGCTTGCTGCTGCGTCCGGGCCCTCGGCATCCGTTTCGTTCGTCCGTGACGCAGATGCCAGGACTGCTTCCGGCTCAAACCACCCCGCGCCGGCACGTACAGGGCCTGATAGATCGCCTCGTGCGATATCCGCATCGATGGGTCGTTCGGAAACTCGACCGGGAGCCGGTTCGCGATCTGCTGCGGACTCCACGCGGTAACCCACTCTCGATCCCCGCGGTGCGGTTTGTTCTTCCCATCCCACACCGGCCCCGCCGGGCCCAGGCGGCCACCCTCGGCGGTGCGGACATGCCCGCTGAGCTTGTCAGCGACGTAAGCGCGCAGCAGCTCGTTAGAGACAAGCTTCGCTGTTTTCGGGCGGCGGGCGCGACGTTCGGCGTGCCACTGTGCGGTGGAGGCTTTGTAATCCAGCCGATACGACCTGGTTGATGCGTTCCGGCGAAGCTCACGAGAGATCGTCGACGGGCTACGGCCCAGCCGCCGAGCGATCTCTCGCACCCCGCAGCCCTGCGCACGCCACAACGCGATCTCCTCACGATTACCTGACGTCAGATACCGTCCCGACAGTGTTGGGGCCAACTGTGGATTCACCCCGCCAGCGTGCACGAACCACCGATGCGCGACCGGCTCCGACACACCCGCCGCGACGCCCGCATCCCGCGTCTTCGCACCCTCCGCTATCGCGGCCCAAAACCGTACCCGGTCCTCCCTCCACGCGATCGTCGGGCGACCCGGTGACACCATCTGACCCCGATACGCCCGAACCTGCTTCTGCTGATTCCCCGAACCCATCAAACACCTCCACGATCAGGTGTTGCATCAACCAGTTGAACACGGC
>NZ_NBXA01000088.1 GCF_003399625.1 Subtercola boreus
CTGGTACAACGCCCGCCGACGCCACTCCGGCATCGGCTACCTCAGTCCATTAGAGTACGAACGCCGCCAGCTCACACTGGCAGCCTGACCAACCAACCACCTGTCCGGGAAACGGGGTCAGCCTCAGCCGCCAGCGTCCTCGTCATCGGCAACTAACGACAATCAGCGACCACAAAACACCGCCAACCAGCGCCGAACTCCACACCCTATATAAGAGGTACGACTTCCAACCCAACGAGACGCCTCGCAACCCAAGGGTTACGAGACTTGTGTAGCGGGGCAGCTACGCATGAACCCACCTGATACCCATCGGTCTCAAACTAGGAGAGATCAAGTTGCTGCAGATCCACTACGTTCGATATCAGCAAGCATCGTGGCTAACTGGGGGGAATCCGAATGCTGGTACGAGTAGAGGCCGTAAAAGGCATTGGGCTGTTACACGACGCAAAGGCTGCGAACCTCAAACTCGAATCGTGTGCTCTCATATATGGGGGAAACGGCCGAGGTAAGTCCACCCTTGCTAGCATCCTGAGATCTAGCACAACGGGCGATCCTGCAGCTATACAGGAACGCGTAACCATCGATGGAACGAACTCTCCGGAGGTAACGCTCCAGTTCGATGCCGGTCACAAGGTAACGTTCGCGCAGAATGTGTGGTCCGAAGCCCGCCCCGAGATCGCTGTTTACGATTCAAGTTTTATCGAAAGCAACGTGCATTCCGGAACCGAGATCACCGCCGAGCATCGAAAAAATCTACTTGATTTTGCTCTAGGGGATAGTGCTGTCAAAGCCCGAGCGGCAGAGGAAGAAGCCTCAAAGCAGCAGCAGCAGGCGACAGAGAGCATCCGCCGCCTAACCTCTCAAATCGAAGCTCACTCGGGCTACATGACCTTGGCAGTCTTTAGGGCACTCTCGCCGATCGAGGATGGCAACCAGAAGCGACAAACCGTCACCCAACGTCTCGACACCGCAAAGCGCGCAAGCAGTATCCTTCTGCAACCTCTGCCAGAAAGCATGACGGTCCCCACAGCCGACATCGATGGGGTCTTTGAAATCCTAGGACGAACCCTCACAGACGTACATGCAGACGCGGAAGCAGCTGTGAAATCACATCTTGCGACGATGAATGACACTGAGGCTGACCCCGTTTCCCGGACAGGTGGTTGGTTGGTCAGGCTGCCAGTGTGAGCTGGCGGCGTTCGTACTCTAATGGACTGAGGTAGCCGATGCCGGAGTGGCGTCGGCGGGCGTTGTACCAGC
>NZ_NBXA01000089.1 GCF_003399625.1 Subtercola boreus
TGGCTATGTCAAGTTGTTTCACTACCAGGGTGACGGCCTGATTCACTACCACCTCGGGTCTGTTGGGTTTGGTGTTGTTGGGTGTGGGCGAGGCGGTAGGAGCGCGTTCCGGTCTCAATGATGGTGCCGTTGAAGGTGAGCCGGTCAACGATCGCCGCGCAAAGCCGCGGGTCGGTGAAGGTCTTCGTCCAGCCGGAGAACGATTCGTTCGACGCGATCGCGATGGAGTTGTTCTCTTCTCTCTCGGTCAGGACTTGGAAGAGGAGCTCGGCGCCCCTTCGGTCGAGTTCCATGTAGCCAAGTTCATCGATCGCGAGGAGATCGACGCGGCCGTAGCGGGCGATCGTGCGGGCGAGGTTTTTCTCGTCGGCGGCTTCGACGAGTTCGTTCACGAGCCTCGTGGCGAGGGTGTATTTAACTCGGAATCCTTTTTCCGCGGCCGCGGTGCCAAGCCCGATGAGGAGGTGCGATTTACCAGTCCCGGAGTCCCCGATCAGACACAGCGGTTGCCCTTTCCGGACCCAGTCGCCGGTCGCCAATGTGTTGATCGTCGCGGGGTTGATGTTCGGGTTCTCGTCGTAATCGAAGTCGCCCAACCACTTATCTCTGGGGAACCCGGCCGCTTTGACCCGGCGGACGGAGGAGCGCCGGTCGCGGTCGTCGCACTCGGCCAATAACAACTCCGCGAGGAAGCCTTGGTAGGACAGCTGCTCTTTCTTCGCCGCTGTGGTGGCTTCGTCGACGACGGCGCGGATGGTGGGCAGCCGGAGCCTACGGCAGGCGCCATCGATGGCTGCGTTCGCTGCTTCCTCGGTCATCCCGCGGCGGCGCCTAAACGTGGTGCTGATACTGACGGGGACGGTCATGATCCTGTTCCTTTCGTCGCGGCCGGAACCGTTTCGGGTGTGGGGCGTTCGGGTAGCCGGAGTAGCTGGTCATAGGCGGTGACGGATGGCAGCGGCCTGGTGTCCGCGGGAAGACCGGCGATGACAGCGGCGGGATCGGTCAGGCGGCGCTGGGTGAGACTGACAACTCTTCGATCACCCTCACGACCTTGAGCGACGGACGGACGGTCCTGTCGACTACCACCCTGGGCTTCATACCGGCGTGCTTCGACAGCGACAACGTCCGCGGTGACCGCGCCGACGCTGAGCGCGGCGCGGATACCGGCCTCGACGTCGTCCGCGGCCATGGTGCGGTGCAGCAGGAGAACATCGATTAATGCGCGGGTCCCGCCGGCATCACCGTCCGTTTTCCGGGCGGCAGCCCAGAACGCGTCGTGGGCAGCAGTGAAGGTGCCCGCTTTCCTGGCGTGGGCCAGCGCCGTTGATCCTTGGAGGGCACCGGGTTTATGGTGCAGGACCTCGAGGTAGTGGTCGAGGTTCACGCTTTGCCCATGAACCTGGACAACCCGGGGATGCTTGGCGATTTCGGTGCGGCCATCGAAGATGATCACCTCCGACGCTCGAAGAGACACCCGGACGGGCCGGCCAATCATTCGGGCGGGGACGGAGTACTTCGCCATCCGCACCGTCACCAACGCCGACCGGTCAACCCTCGGTGTCAACGACAGGCCCGGCTCGAACCGTTCGAACGGCAACGGGGCAAGAAAGGAACGCTCCACCTCGAAGTCTTGCCCGACGGTTCTGATCCTGTTATCGACCCGGCGGGCGTTATCGGCCTCGTCCCAGGCAATGATCTTCTCGTTCAGCTCCGCGAGGGAGTCCACGACCGGCATTGGTGAGAGCCGGTTGCGGCGGAACCGTCCCACTTCACCCTCGATGCCGCCCTTCTCGTGCGCCCCACCGATCCCGGGGAGACAGTAAAAGGGATCGAACCCGTAGTGGGAGCGGAACAGCACCCACCGGGGGTTCTCTGTCCGCCGCCGGCCCGTACCGTAGATCACCGCGGACACGGCGTCGCTGAGGTTGTCGTATTTGATCTGCATTGTCGGGATCCCGCCGAGCGTTTCGAACGCAGCGATGTGGCCCTCGAGGAACGCTTCCTGCCCCGACGTCGGATAAACCCGGTGCACCGCCTTCCCGGAATGAGACAACCGGAACGCGAACAGCTGGCACTTCGTCTTCACTCCGGCGAGCATCACATAGGCGTCCCCGAAGTCGACTTCCGCCTCAGCCCCTGGTGCGTGCTCTTGCGGGACGGACGCATCCTCCGCTCTCCCCGCAGCCGCATTGATCTCCGGCCGACGGCGGGCGACGTAATCCCTCACCGTCGAATACGACAACTGGGTTGCCCCGTGCTCGTCCGCGAGACGCGCGAGAACCCGCCGGGCCGTGTGTCGTTGCTTCCTTGGCGCCGTCAGATCATTGGTAAGCATCTGGTCGATGACGGCCTTGAACGGATCCAACCTCGGCGAGGCACGTTCCGGGACCTTTCGCGGTAAAGGCTCCGCCCTAGCCAAAGCCGCCCGGACCGTTTCCCGAGCCACGCCGTGCCGGCGGGACAGCTCCCGGATCGAGAGCTCCTCCACACGAGCATCGCGTCGGATTCGTGCATACAGATCCACCCTGGACTCCATAACTGCCTTCCACCGCTGACACCACAGGGTCAGATAATCAACGGTGCAGGTGGACGTGAATCAGACCGTCACAACACCCCGGCAAGCCGCCAGGTGGTAGTGAACCAAGCCGTCATCATGGACTCCACTCAAGCTGTCACAGACA
>NZ_NBXA01000090.1 GCF_003399625.1 Subtercola boreus
GCCCTTCCGGGCCACCGCCACGACGTCATCACGGAACTCTTTCGGATATGCCTTTGCCATAACTGACATCCTTCCAGCGAGAATCAAATCTCACAGATCAGATGACAACCGAACTCTGGGCAGACCCGAGTTTTGGGCGAAGCTGAAGTCGCCAACATCATTTTTGAGTCATGCAGAATGAAAAATCCTAAAGGCGACGCGAACTTCCCGAGTGATAATGCCGTTCAGGTTCTCCTACCCTCGCAAACGCCGCCTGGGGGAAACAAGTACGGCGATTCAGCTCTCTCCTCGCAGGGGCTCCTCGATCAGGATTGGAAGTTGCAGGTAAGACTTGGCTCGCGTTCCGTGTCGCTACGAGAAGTGGTTCGCGGATGGGCTGCCGAGGTCTGGCTTATCTTTGCAGCGCAAGAACAGGGGGGCCTGAATCCGATGAGTTGGACTCTCGATGACTTTGTCGGGGCATTGTCTTTTCGAAGTATTCTTCACCGCGCCCTGCAAGATTCAGAAAACGCCACTGGACGCAAGCTGACGATCCCATCGGTTGCGTTAGCGGACACATTGTTCGACAAAATCACTCAACCTGATTCGCAGGACATGCTGCGCGCCACCACCCTTTCGGTAGTGCCCGAAGAGCCGTTTGGACGGCAATAATGGTGGGGGCGTGTTCCAGCCAACGGACCTATCCTCGAGGAGCTCCGCACGGCCATGCGGCGAGTCAACGGAGATGACTAAACCGATGGTGCTTGAGTATGTCAACCTAGGCCAGGACCACCTGGGTAATCTAAGCGGAGACCACCTCGGCGTTTAGCGGTGTCGGGGCGGCCTATGCCGGGCCCACCCCGGGCCTGTTGGGTGAGGCGTGTTCTGGTTG
>NZ_NBXA01000091.1 GCF_003399625.1 Subtercola boreus
GCTGGTACAACGCCCGCCGACGCCACTCCGGCATCGGCTACCTCAGTCCATTAGAGTACGAACGCCGCCAGCTCACACTGGCAGCCTGACCAACCAACCACCTGTCCGGGAAACGGGGTCAGCCTCAGATGGGCTGACGAGCCTGGTTGAGGTTGGCGGGGTGTGTGGGGTTTCGTCTGGGGTGGATGCAGGCATTCGGCTGCCTCGAGGCTCGATATTCGCGCGGGTGTTAGTGGTTTATTTGATAATCGGACGCCGTGTACGAGCAGCACAGCGACGGGCATGATGCACGCAGCGAGCAGAACGGCGGTCACGATGATGATCGTGCGGTCGAGCGTTCGCTGCTGGAGGTACCGGCTTCCAAGCCCGTAGAGGCCAGCACGCAGCGTCCAACACCGGCTCCGAGCCGCTCGAGTTCGTTGTAATTGAGGTTTTCCCACCCGCAATCACATCTCTCATGCCACACCGCCGGCACACAGATGAGGGCCCGGAGGCATTCGTCGGCGAGCCGAGAAACGACACTGGAGCAGCTGGTTCGGAAGGGTTTGTGGGGCACCTCAGCGAAGGCGAGCGGATCGTCGCAGCACCCTATCTCAATGGTGCATGGAATTCCTTCGCCCGCGTCTCGACGGCGTCTGGAGCCATCCGCAGCTTCGACGCAGCAACTCAAGAGTTCTCTGTTTTTGTTCTTTCCGGTGAAGGCAATTATTCAGTGGACGGACTCGCGCGCACCTTTCACCGCGGCTCGATTCTCACGATCGCCCTCGGAGCGCGACTCGACCTGTACTGCAGCACCGATACCGATATGTTCGTCACGGCTTTGACTGTGCCGACGCTTGAAATCAAGGAGAAATATGACTGAGACAATGAACCCGGGGTTCGTCATCGTTACTGGCGGTTCTAGCGGCATTGGTGCCCAAATCACTCGCGACTACCGAGCCGCCGGCGCCCGCGTCGCCGTCGTGGACCTCAGACCACCCGCGATCAGTTCCGGGGAGGAGTATTTTCACTGCGACATCACGAATGCTGACGATGTTGCAAGCGTAGTCGGCCGCATCGCTCAGTTGTTCGGTCAAATAGATCTGTTAGTAAACAACGCTGGCTACGTCACGCGAGGCGCGGCCGACGAGATTTCCGAGGAAGATTGGGACAAAACTTTTGCCATCAACGTCAAAGGAACTTTCCTCATGACAAAGGCCTCGTTGCCGTACTTGAAACAGAGTCCCGACGGTTCAATCGTCAATGTCGCATCGCAGGCGGGAATCCGGGCCGAGGCGCTTCTGTCGCCATACTGTGCGGCAAAGGCAGCCATCGTTCATTACACAAGGGCTCTTGCCCTCGAATTGGCTCCAGCGGTGCGAGTTAACGCGGTGTGCCCGGGCTTCGTAGAAACCGATATGGCTCGGAAATCGCTTGAAGAGGTCGCGCGGGAGACTGACCGAGCGTTCGCTGAAGTCCGAACCGAACGGATGTCGGTTATCCCCATGCAAAGATTTCAGCAGCCCTCCGACATATCGGCTGCCGTGCGATTCTTCGCATCTCGAGAGGCACGGGAGATCACGGGCGAAGTTATGAGCGTAGCGGGCGGCCAAACCTTGTAGTGTCGGGCCTGTTCGAGAACATCGCATTCTTACCGGGCTTGAGCCCGCCAGACTGAACCTGGCGGGCTCAAGCCACGAGCCGGCTTCAAGATCGAGCTGTCGACTCCCTCCAGCCGACCGCGCCTTCATCGCCCGAGTGGTGGGATTCCATTATCCAAAAAGCCGTTGGGAACGTGCCCGTCCCAACGGTTGATCCAATAGAGGTCATCTTCGTCCCAGTGACGTATGTTTCGTTCTGGGTCGAAGATCATTTCGAGGTCGGTGTAAAGCTCGATGACTGCGCCCGTCGGCTCGATGTAATAAACAGCGATATTGTCTCCGGCGCCGTGGCGGACGGGCCCCCAGGCTAAGCGGGAGCCACGGCGAGCTAGTCGGTCGCCGAGTCGTCCCAGGTCCACGACGCTTTGGGTTTGCCATGCGTGGTGGTGGAGTGCAGCTCGTGATGCTTTGAAGATCGCTATTCCGTGGTGATCGTTGTTACAGCGCATGAAGAATGCGGCGTCGCGACCGATGTGATCCGACACTTTGAAGCCAAAGATGGTGCTGAGAAAGTCGCGCATGGCAATAGTGTCGGTTGCCTGGATATTCACGTGCCCAAAGCGATCGGGGCCGTATCCGCCGTTTTTGACCATGCTGTAGGAGGCGCGGTCGATGTAGACCTGCCAGGTGAATCCTTCCGGGCCGACGAAGGCGAATCCATCCTCGATGTGATCCTCGAGCGGGTGTTCCGAGATGATCGGATAGCCTGCATGCTTCACCCTGTCTCTGATTGAGGCGAGCTCGTCGGAATTGGCTGCCACAAGCCCCACGTGATCAAGACTGTCGGTGGCCCCTTGGGTGTAGATGATTTCGCGGCGGCCGGTTTGTGCAGCGAATACGGCCTTATCGCGCGGGCTCTCAACCTCGTTCAGTCCGAGTACCTCAACGGCGTTTCTGGCGACGGCGCCGAGGTCGCGTGCGCGGAGGGAGACGTAACCTACCTCCGAAATGGGTCCTGCGTTGGTCACGGGATTCCTTTCAACGAACTAGATAAACTTGTCTGAAACGACGTCACAGTCGTCGAAGACACGTGTGTGAACACCTGCGGGAATTAGCTTCCGGTGAAGGTCTGTCGCATCTGGCCCAGACCCGTAGCCCAACTAACGAGTTCGTCGCCAGGTTGGATGAAGACCTGTGGGTCGCGCCCAAGACCGACACCAGACGGCGTGCCGGTGAAAATGACGTCGCCAGGGAAAAGAGTGACGGTAGCGGACAGCCTCGAGATGAGTTCCGCGACGGAGAAAATGAGGTCGCTTGTGCTACTGCGTTGCATCTCGTCGCCATTGAGCAAGCATCCGAGTTCGATGTTGTTGGGATCAGCGAATTCGTCGGGTGTAGCCAGCCAGGGCCCCATCGGTGCATATCCGTTCAGCGATTTGCCGAGACCGAATTGTGGTGCCGGCCCAGAGGCTTGCAGGATGCGCTCAGACAGGTCTTGCCCGAGCGTGAGACCTGCGACGTAATTCCACGCCGAGTCGACCGCAACCTTGCGTGCCGTCGAACCGATGACAACGACGAGTTCGGTCTCCCAATCGGTGTGCCCTTCACGGGGAATGTCGACACTGGTGTTTGGCCCCGTTACGGAACTTTGGAATTTGGTGAAAACGACCGGAGATTCAGGAAGCGCGAATCCTGACTCGATGGCGTGTTTCTTATAGTTCAAACCGATCGCAAAGATCTGCCTAGCGGCCGGAGAAGGAGCATCGAAGTCAGACGGGAGAATTTCGATCCCGTCGCCTGTTGCCGTCGCCGTCCACGGTACGAAGTCTTCCCAATGGTCATAGATCTTCGACATATCGGACGAGAATGTTCCGCCGCTGGCGGTCTCGATGTCGATTCCGTGAGAGTCATCCATGAGGAGCGTGGAGCGTCCCTTGATGCTGGCGATGCGCATGGTTACCTGTCTTTTGTTTGATGAGTTGACGATCAGCTGTCGGCGAAGCGATGGCTCTGCAAAATACGGTCGGCGGAGTCGAACGCGGCCTCAGAGGCGCGGAAGGCACCGGTAACGGCGTCGGTGATGCTCAGCTGTCGATGGGATTCCGAAATCATTTCGACTCCCCAGTGACCGGTCCAACCCGTCTGAACCATTGCGGCGATGAATCCAGGTACGTCGAACTCGCCCTCGCCGGGGTTCAGGCGGGCGTCGATGGCATCTTCCCAGATGGATGCGCCGCTGATCGATTCGAGTGAGTCGTCGAGTTCGACGACGAACACGGATCTGATGTCGAGCAGGTCGGGCAGACTTGAGTATGCAGTTCCGCCGCGATGCACATGCCAGACGTCGACACAGAGTCCGAGGTTCGAGTTGCCGATGCTCGTGACGAGTTTCACTCCATTTTCGAGCGTTCCGAGGTTGTTCATAGGCATTGGCTCGACTGCGATGCGTGTGCCGTACTCACGGGCCTCGGTGGCTAGCTGATCAAGTGCGGTCGCGAATGTGTCGAGGTCAACTGGTGCTTCTGAGAGATCCCCGCTCACTTTCATTGTGTGTGAGCCGAGCAGTTCGGTGGCCTCGAAGAGAAGGCGTCGCCACTCATCCGACGTTCGGCGCCGCTCGCCCGTCGTCCACCAGTCGGTCAGAAATTCCAGTTCGACGATTTCGAGCCCGACCGAGTCGAGGATGCTTCTCACCTCGGGTAGGCCGATGTCGCGTTTCGCCTTGAGAAGGTCGGCGTGTACAAACCCGATGCCGCGCCAGCCCGCCGCGGCTACAGCCTCTATGCGGGTGCGAAGGTCGACGGGGCTCGTTTCATCGCCGCGGCCGGGAGCGGCGTCTCCGGACCAGGTCCAGCATGTTGCGAGAAGGTCGCGGTTAGGAACTGCGGTGAGTGTTGTTGCCATGACGGATCCCTTTTAGATTCTGAAGAAGAGCTTGTTCAGTACGTGCTAGATGATGCTTCGGATGCTTCCGCCGTCGACGCCCCACACCGATCCGGTGACGAAACTCGCGAGGTCACCGGCCAGAAACACGATGACGTTGGCCACTTCCTCGGGGGTACCGAGGCGCGCCAACGGAAGCTGCCGCAGCTTCATCTCATGTTCCACTGCGGCTTGCGGCTCCATGTTGTGAAGCTGTGCCAAGTCGTCTGCAAAGCCGCCCGGTTTGCTCCAGAATGGTGTCCAAATCGGGCCGGGAGCGACAGCATTCACTCGGATGGTGGGCCCTTCTGCACGGGCGAGGCTCTTCGTCAGGGCGAGTACGGCTGCTTTGCTGGCGCCGTAATCCACAGGGACGGTTTCAGGCTGCCGAGCGAGATCTGAAGCATTGTTGACTATGGATCCGTAGGACGACTCCCGCAAGAGCGGCAGAGTGAGTCGAGTGGTGCGTACGTAGCTCATGAAATTGAGCTGAAGGGTCTTCATCCACATTTCATCGTCGATGTCGTCGAAGACGCGGCCGATGCCCGCGCCGACGTTGTTGACCAGAATGTCGAGCCCGCCCAGTTCAGCAGTTGCTGCATTCACGCCGGCCGTGGTCGATTCCGCAGACAGGAAGTCGACCTGCTTTGAAATGAGCCGCCCACTTGTAGATGTGACGCGACCAGTGAGCTCGGCCAATCCAGCTTCATCGATATCGAGCGCCGCCACATCGGCACCCTCACTGAGGAGCAGAGCTGCCGTGGCCTTGCCGATTCCGGATCCAGCGCCCGTTACGAGCGCTTTTCTTCCGGCGAGTGATGTGATCATGGAACCCCTTTGTTCGAACGTCGGTGCTCATCGTGGCAACGAACTTCACAATAACAACAATTTCGAATATTTCTGCTGTTTCTTCGAAATTTTCTGTTTATTTCTGAAATTGGTATATCGTTTTGTTAGGCAAAGATTGCCCTCAGATTGGAGACAACGATGTCAAGTGATGTGCTCGATTCTTTGGAGAAGGCAAAGGGCTATGGTTCAGTCCATAACTCGCCGAATCTCCCCCTCGGCTTCACCGATGTATTCGAGAGTTATCTGGTCGAAGCGAACGGAATTCGCCAGCACGCGATAATCGGCGGATCCGGCCGGCCGCTACTGCTTCTCGGTGGCTGGCCGCAAAACTGGTACGCGTGGAGACTGCTCATGCTTCCGCTAGCTGAGTCGTTCACCGTAATAGCGGTCGATCAGCGTGGCGTCGGCCTTTCAGAAAAGGCGCTGTCAGGTTACGACTCGACCAGCCTCGCCAAAGACATGGCAGATCTGATGTCGGCGCTCGGATACGAGACGTTCGCGATGGTCGGTCATGACATCGGAGCGTCGACCGGATACGCGGTAGCTGCGGACTATCCCGACCGGGTCGAGAGAATCGCACTTGGCGAGATGATCATGCCGGGTGTCTCGGCTTCACCGGAACTCATCCCCGACGACCGCCGGCTCAGCGACTTCTTGTGGCACTTCAACTTCAATCGCACACTCGCGGTGAATGAACAACTGGTACGCGGTCGGGAAGACATTTACATTGGTCACCAGTTCGACACCAAGGCGGGATCTCCTGACGCCGTTCCAGAACACGCCCGAGAGTTCTACATCGAATCGGTTCGACGCGACCCCGAGGCGCTGCGTTGTAGTTTCGACTACTACCGGGCCATCGACGATTGCATCCCTCAGAACCGTGCCCGGATGAAGACCAAAATCTCGGTTCCCATGCTTACGTTCGCCGGCAGTCTCGCTTGCGGAGATGGGGTCGAGCTTGAGCTTCGCCTTGTCGCAGACAACATCACCGAGTCGATCATGATCGAATGTGGACACTACGTCATGGACGAGAATCCCGAACCCCTTCTCAAAGCACTCATCTCCTTTTTTGCGCCGTACGCGGCTGGAGATGACACCAAGCGCCTGACTACGTCGGCCGTTTCTTAGAGTTCCACAGAAGGTGTGACCCGGCGAACGCTTCGCCGGGTCACACCTTCTTCTCTTGGGCGCACTCCCTGCAGCGGCAGTGATTCGATCTCGATCGGGATCGACGCCGACCACATGGTCGACCAGGTCCATCAGGTCCATCAGGTCCATCAGCATTTCGTTCTCTTCTCCCGTGCTATTGATGCCGCCGGCGAGAGGCAGGACTGTGATGGGTCACCCTAAGGGACATGCTCGTCATCAAGCCATCGGTTGTCGGTGGGTGACGAGCGGACATATCTCTAATGAGGACACCCGTCACCTACTCGCGGGTCTGCCCAGAGTTTGGTTGTCACTGGGGGTTGATGGTTTTCAGGCCGCGTTTGCGGTTGTGTAAATTGTCTCAAACTCGACGGGGGTGAGTTTGCCGAGGCCCCGTTGGCGGCGTCGGCGGTTG
>NZ_NBXA01000092.1 GCF_003399625.1 Subtercola boreus
CACGACTTGTTGACCGCACTAACTGGGTCAGTTTGCGGGCGTTGGTCGTGGTGGCGAACATTCGCCGCGCCGACGGCGATCATCGTCCGCGGATCCTGCGCGCTCGTGTGCTCT
This sequence comes from Subtercola boreus, assembly GCF_003399625.1. GTDB lineage: Bacteria > Actinomycetota > Actinomycetes > Actinomycetales > Microbacteriaceae > Subtercola > Subtercola boreus_C. The sequence goes on from NZ_NBXA01000092.1 coordinate 115, forward strand.
GGTCGTCGCAGAGGCTTATGGGAAGAGGACGTCGTTATGAATGAGAATCATCTGGAAACACGCGAAGTGACCCGGTTGGTGATAGCGATGGTCGGTCGGATCTCGCAGATCGATGAATCACCCGGGACAGTCCTGCTTGATGCGTCGGGCGTGCCCGTGCCCGAGGTGAGTGATTTCTTTCGGACCATGTTGGCGTCAGGGGCTAGCTTCAGTTCGCTGCGCTCTTACGGGATGGCGTTGCTTCGTTGGTGGAGGTTTCTGGCAGCGGTAGGGGTGCCGTGGCAGAGGGCGGGACGAATCGAGGCACGAGATTTCGTCCTCTGGATGCGGCTGGTGGGACCGACCGGACGGGGCAGTGGGTATGCGCCGGCGACGATCAATCACGCGTTGGCGGTGGTGAAGATGTTCTATACCGACCGGGCGGCTCTCGGCGAGGGGCCGCTCGTGAACCCGGTTCCCGAGGCGTCGGGTCGCGATGGCCAGCGTCTACAAGCGCACCACAACCCGATGCAGCCTTACAGGCCTGGGCCGCGGGCACCGTTTCGGCAGAAGCTGCCCGAGTTGGTCCCGCGCAGCCTGCCGGATCGCAAATTTGATGAGTTGTTCGCTGCGATGCGGTCGGACCGGGACCGGGCGCTTCTGGCGTTCTACGTCTCGACGGGCGCACGAGCGGCGGAGCTTCTCGGGGTGACTACTGCTCTGATCGACCCGGGTGAGCAGCGAATCGGGGTCCACCGAAAAGGGTCGGGTCGCCTGCAGTGGCTGCCGGCGTCGGCGGATGCGTTCGTGTGGTTGCGGCTCTACGAGGAACAGGCCGATCGGCCTGATGGACAGAGCGCGTTGTGGTTGACCCGGCGACAGCCAATTCGGGCGCTGACGTACTCGGCTGTTCGGCGGATGTTGCAGCGGGCGAACGCAACGTTGGGGACGGGGTGGACGTTGCATGACCTGCGTCATACGGCCGCGCAGCGGATGATCGACGACCCCGGACTTTCCTTGAGCGACGTCCAATGGGTGCTGGGACATGCGCACCTGACAACAACGCAGCTGTATTTGCGGCCACGCGAGGATGAGGTCGTGGCCCGAGTCCTTGATCATCATCGGGGTCGATCCGAAAGGCCGGCACCCCCGATCCTTCCAGGAGGGGTGTCCTATCGGGCCGAGGATTTAGACGCATTACTGGGAGGCGGGGGTCGTGGTTGAACATGTTGATGCTGTTTCGTTCCTCACCAAGGGCGCACGCCCGTCGAAAAACCGTTCGAACGAGCACGACTTTCTTACCCCGTCGCTACCGACGCCGGTGATTGCCCGGCCCACGGTCTGGGCGGCATCACAACAGTCGGTCGAAGAAGTCCTGGCCGGCGTCGGAGCGCTCGAAGCGAGGAGCACCCGCTCGGAGTTAGCTCGTAACCTTCGCGGAGTGCGGCTGTTGCTCGGTTGGCTACAAAGCTTCCCGGGCGAATCGTGGCAGCAACGCTGGTTCGCGTCCGGCGCCGATGCCGCCGGACGCGCATGGAGTCAGTCGTTCGCCACCGGAACTGGCTCAACTGATGTGACGAACTTTCGGTCTCTGGCAACAGGCGCGGCAGGACGGTTGATTCTGCTCGACGTGATCCGTCCGAGCTATCAGTGGCTCTACAGCGCCCCCTCGAACACGCTCTACCGCCGATTCGAGAACATTAAGGATGAGTCCGGATTCGCCATGATGGGTGTCCTCTGCGACACCGACCAGCGTCTGACCGTGTCGGACCGGCGGGCGGCGTTCATTCAACTGGCCCGGATCCTCATGCACAACGGCGGCCAGCTGGCTGAGATCACGTTGGCCGACTGCATCGAGGCCTACCGGGCGCAAACCGGCTACAGCTCCCGGCTTCACTCGCACTGGTTCACCCTGTTGAAACAGGCGAACATCCTGCCCGCTGACGCGCCCCCGACCATTTACGCTGCGAGCCGTCGAGGTCAGCTGACTATCGAAGAAATCGTCGACGGCTACAACATCGATTCCCGGCCGATGCGGGACCTGTTCGTGGACTACCTTCATGAACGGCAGCCCGGGTTGGACTACAAAACGATCCGGCAGCTCGCGTCGAAACTCATTCTGCTTTTCTGGCGCGACCTGGAGCTGCACGAACCGGGCATCGAGTCCCTGCACTTGAGCGTGAAAACGGCCCGAGCGTGGAAGGAGCGTTTGAACCATGTCCGATACGGCAATCACAAACTCGGTGCCGTCCGTGAGGACCCTTTCACTATCTTGATGGCTGTTCGCGCTTTCTACGCCGACCTGTCCCACTGGGCGCTGGAGGACCCTGCGCGCTGGTCGAGGTGGGCCGCGCCGTCACCGGTGGGCTCACGAGATCTCGCTGGAATGGGTAAAGCTGTCAAGCACGCCCGGTCGCGGATGCACCAACGCATCCGCGAACTTGCCCCGCTGCTACCCCGACTGGTCGATGCCGCCGCGGAACGCCGCGCCCACACGGAGCAGATGCTGACCGCCGCGACCAGCACCCGTCCTGGCGACCCTGTGACGGTTGGCGCAACCACTCTGCTCCGCACCGCTCGAGTCATTGACCCAGCCCGGCCCCGGCTGGGACGTCCCGGCATCATTTACGCCACCGCCGTCGACGGTCCCGGGCCCCGACGGAACCTGACCTTGGAGGCCGACAAAGCCTTCTGGGCCTGGGCCTGCGTTGAGGTGTTTCGGCACACCGGCATCCGGATCGAGGAGATGCTGGAAATCACGCACCGCTCCTTCGTGTCCTACACGCTGCCCAGCACAGGCGAGGTGATCCCGATGCTGCAAATCACTCCGTCCAAGACGGACAAGGAACGTCTGCTGGTCATCGGCCCCGAACTCGCCAGCGTTTTCGCCGAGATCATTCACCGGGTTCGGGGCGGCGAAGAACATATCCCGCTGATCAGCCGTTACGACCCTCAGGGACGAACCCACAGCCAACCGTTGCCGTTCCTCTTTCAACGTCGGTGGGGGCTCCGCGACATCGCGATCAGTAACATGCGTGTCAAAGAGATGCTCGAAGAACTCGTCGCCGAAGCAAACATCCGGAACACCGACGGCACCCCGGCCCACTTCAGTCCACACGATTTCCGCCGGATTTTCGCGACCGAAGCCGTAGCTTCCGGACTGCCCGTGCACATCACGGCCAAGATCCTCGGCCACGAATCAATAGCCACCACCCAGACCTACATTGCCGTCTACGACCAAGACGTCATCGACCACCACCGTGCATTCATCGCACGGCGACGCAGCCTGCGACCATCCGGCGAATACCGCGAACCCACAGACAGCGAATGGGACGAATTCCTCGGGCACTTCGTCAAACGGAAAGTCGAGCTCGGAACCTGCGGCCGCTCCTATGGCAGCGGCTGCCAACACGAGCACGCCTGCGTCCGCTGCCCCATGTTGCGCCCAGATCCCAGCCAGCAACTCCGGCTAGAACAGATCATCGCCAACCTGCGCGAACGTCTCACCGAAGCCCGTGACCAAGGCTGGCTCGGTGAAGTCGAAGGTCTACAGACCAGTCTCTCGGCCGCCGAGCAGAAGCTCACGCAAATGCGCCGAACCGCGACCAACCTCGGGCTACCCGCCTTTCCTGCCCGAACGTAGAAGCCGGCATAGTGCGGAAAAGAG
>NZ_NBXA01000093.1 GCF_003399625.1 Subtercola boreus
CGAGCTCCTCGGCAGAGGGATCCGGCTTGTTTCTCTTCACAACATCCAGTGTCGTCATCACGGCACCTTCCCCGCCAGGCACACGCCCGACGCGTTAGGCCAGAAACACCGAATTCAGCACAGTCCCCGATTCTAGGCGGAGGTTGAGATACATAGCTGCGAGAATTAGGCCGTGTTCGCGTAGTCCCGGAATGACGCGGAAACTGTTGTGGAGTTTGATGCTGAATGGCGGTGTTTTGTGGTCGGTGTGTGTCGTTGGTTTTTGATGATGAGGACGCTGGCGGCGGTGTCCGACCGCGTTGCGTTGCGTTGCGTTGCGTCCGGGACCGTGTCACACTTAGAGCACGCTTTTAGTGTGTAAAAAATCAGCCGGCTTTCGAGCCGGTTTTTTTGTGCCCGTAAGTCCGACGCTTCCGGCGTCCTTCGGAGCACGTCTCGCCTTAGTGTTCACTCGCAGCTGCCATCCCCTGCGCGTCAATCTGTTGGCGATCCCAGAACCTCGGTCCCGCACGTCGCGGTTACCGTGAGCTGACCTTCGGGTTGGCAGCTCTAACGGTGGAGGTGCTTATGCTCCCGCTGTCGATTGAGATCCCGGCACCGGCCGGCTGCGCAATCGGTTTCGCTATCGCGGTGAATACCATCGCGTTCGCTTTCCGAATGGTGTGGCCAATCCTGAACGACAAGGCTGCCCGCCGCGTCGTCCGGATACGCCGGGCCAAGTCTGCTCGCAAGAGCGACTAACTCTCAAAAAACACACCCTCCATCCTTAAGGAGAGCTCTGTCTATAAGTTGTAGCAAATACGGTCGTATTCGCTACAACACTCCGGCTCTCACGGCGGTGATGGCCCAGCCGCCGTTTGCCTGGCCTGTTTATGGACCTGTTTGTAACGAAACTCCGGCCCGTTTTCTATGGCCCGTATCTTCCGGTCGGGGATGAGTTTCGGTACGTTCAGGGGTATGGGTCATCTTCTCGGTTATGCACGCGTGTCCACCAGCGACCAGGACGCCGCGCTCCAAGTCGACGCCCTGAACGCGGCGGGCTGTTACCGGGTGTTCGTCGACACCATGTCCGGATCCCTCCAGCACCGACCCGAGCTCGACAAGCTCCTCGATCAGATCCGCCCCGGTGACACTCTGGTGGTCTGGCGACTCGATCGTCTTGGCCGTTCGATCCGTCACCTCATCGACCAGCTGCACACCCTCGCCAAACGCGACATCGGGTTTAGGTCTCTGCAGGAAACCATCGATACGACCTCGTCCGGTGGCCGGCTGATCTTTCATGTCTTCGCAGCGTTGGCGGAGTTCGAACGCGACCTTATAAAGGAACGCACCAACGCCGGCTTGACCGCAGCCCGAGCACGGGGTCGCACCGGCGGCCGGCCGTCCCGGCTGAGCGCGGATCAGGTAAAAACGGCTAGGCGGTTGTATGAGCAGCAGGAGATGACGGTTGCGCAGATCGGGGATGTTCTCGGCGTCAGCCGGACCACGATCTACCGGACCCTGAACCAACACCCCACCCCCGCAGCGCCTCGCCGGCCACGGCCCGCCGTGTAAACACCATGGACGCGGGCGAACGGTGGCGGATCCTTCGACTCCATATCGAAGACCACATCCCCCTGACCGCCCTCGCCCGGAACACCACCGTCGGACTCCGCACCCTGGAACGGTGGAACGCCCGCTACCAAACCGGCGGGATCACCGCACTGGACCCGAAGCCGCGTCCTGAAGCCGGGAAGAGACGAACACCAGCCGAGCTGGTCGCGTTCACCGAACGTCTCGCGCTGACCCGGCCACGACCAAGCCTTGCCACCCTGCACCGCCTCGTTCTCGCCGAAGCTCGGCGTCGGGCTCTACCGGCGCCGAGCTACTCGACCGTTCGGGACATTGTGCAGTCCCTGGACCCAGCACTTGTCACCCTCGCACTTGAGGGGCCCGCGTCGTACCGGGACCGACACGAGCTCGTGTTCAGGCGCCGCGCTGAACGGCCGAATCAGACATGGCAATCCGACCACACCGAACTCGACATCCTGATTGTCGGGATGGACGGGAAACCCGACCGGCCGTGGCTGACGACCGTGATGGATGATCACTCCCGTGCGATCTGCGGGTACATGGTCTTCACCGGTGCGCCGTCCGCGATGAACACCGCCCTCGCTCTCCGGCAGGCAATCTGGCGGAAAACCGACCCTGCGTGGGCGATGTGCGGAGTCCCCGACATCCTGCACGTTGATCACGGCTCCGACTTCACCAGCCACCACCTCGAACGAACCGCCATCGCGTTGCATGTCCGGATCATCCACTCAACCGTCGGACGACCCCAAGGCCGCGGGAAGATCGAACGGTTCTTCGGCACCATCAACACCGAGCTACTCAGCACCCTTCCCGGACACATCGGCCCTGGCGCCCGGGCACCCCAACCCGTCCTGAACCTCACCGAACTGAACCAGGCCATCGGCGCGTTCATCGGCGTCTACAACGCCCGGCCCCACAGCGAGCTCGGAATCTCGCCACGAGACGCCTGGGTTGCCAACGGGTGGCTACCCCGAATGCCCGACAGCCTCCAAGAACTCGACGGGCTCCTCCTCACCGTCCCGAAAACCCGGGTCGTGCAACGAGACGGCATCCACTTCCAAGGCCAGCGCTACCTCGCCCCGACCCTGGCCCCGTTCGTCGGGCACACCATCACCATCCGGTACGACCCCCGCGACATCTCCGAAATCCGGGTCTACGACCGTGACACGTTCATCTGCACCGCTATTGATGAAGCCCACCCCACCGTCCGGCTCAGCCTCCGCGACATCGAAACCGCCCGCCGGGCCCGCCGAAAACAACTCCGGCGAACCCTCAACGACCGCATCCCCACCGCGGCCACCCACGAAACACCCCACACCCCGGCGCTACCCAAGCCGCGGCCGCGGCTTCGCACCTACGAAGAGGACAACTGATGAACACCACATTTATCGTCACCAAAGAACACCGCCGATTCGCCGAGTTCGCCAACGTCGTCCGGAAAGAACACACCATCGGTATCTGCTTCGGCGACGCGGGCGTCGGTAAGACCATCTCCGCCCGCCGCTACGCCTCCTGGGACCTCTTCGAACCCCACCTCAGCGCCTACGGACCCGCCGGCGTAACCGCGAAACAAGCCGCCGCCGCGAACAAAGCACGCACCGTGTTCTACACCCCCGAAGTCATCTGCCGTCCCCGCGCCCTCGCGACCGACATCGACAAACTCCGCGGCAACATTGACACCTACATCCGCAAACACGCCGATCTCCGACCCGAAGCCCGCGAAATGCCCCGCCAAGGGGAAACCATCAACACCATCGAACTCATCATCATCGACGAATCCGAACGCCTCACTGCCAACGCGATCGAGATCCTCCGCGACCACCACGACCGCACCCGAACCGCGATCATCCTGATCGGCATGCCCGGCATCGACCAACAATTCCGCCACTACCCCCAGCTCTACAGCCGCCTCGGATTCGCACACCACTACCGGCCCCTCGCA
>NZ_NBXA01000094.1 GCF_003399625.1 Subtercola boreus
TGAGGCTGACCCCGTTTCCCGGACAGGTGGTTGGTTGGTCAGGCTGCCAGTGTGAGCTGGCGGCGTTCGTACTCTAATGGACTGAGGTAGCCGATGCCGGAGTGGCGTCGGCGGGCGTTGTACCAGCCGTCGATCCATGTGTAGGCGCCACGTCGTGCGGCGTCGATCGTGGCGAACACGTGCCGGTGGTAGTACTCGTTCTTGAACACGGACCAGAACGATTCCGCGGCCGCGTTGTCCCAACACACCCCCGTGCGACCCATCGACCGCAGCACCCCGAGTTCGGTCGCGGCTTTCGCGAGCTGACCGCTGGTGTACTGGGTGCCCCTGTCCGCATGGAACACGACCTTCCGTGGCAGGTGCCCGCGGAGACCGACGGCTTGCCGGAGCGCGTCCTCGACGAGGTCGGTGTGCAGACTGTCGCCGACGGTGCGTCCCAGGACCCGGCGGGTGTGACCGTCTCGCACGACGCAGAGGTAGGCCCATCCCTCACCGGTGTGGAGGTAGGTGATGTCCGAGAACCACGCCAGGTCTCGTTCACCCTGGTCGAACTGCCTCTCGACAAGGTCGGGGACGGGGAACGGATCCGCCCCGCGGATCGTGGTCGGCGGGTGCCAGGTGCGCGGGCTGATCCCCGTGATCCCCTCGGCTTGCATGAGTTTCGCGACCGTCTTCCGCGACACCGTGACCCCGGCCTCCTGCAGGTCGGCGTGGATCCGTGGTGCCCCGTACGTCCCGTCGGACGCGGCATGGAATCCACGGATCTGCCTGGTCAACTCGACCGCCCGCTGCTGCCGCGATGATGGGCCTGCCGCCTGCCGGGCACGCCACTCATAGAACCGGCGCCGGTCCACCCTCAGAAGCCGGCACATCCGGGTGATAGTCATGTTGGCCTTCTCCGCCTCGATCACCTGGAACCGCTCCTCGGGTTCTGCTTCGATGCGAAGAAGGCCGCCGCTTTTCCCAGGAACTCGTTGTCCATCCGCAGCTCCTGGTTCTCACGGCGCAACCGACCCAGTTCGGCCCGTTCGTCCAGATCCAACTGCGCCTCGCCGCCACCACCGGTGCGGGCCCGCTCGGCGTGCACCCACCGGCCCAGCAGCTGCTCGCCGACACCGATCTCTCGCGCCACCGCCACGACCGCCCGGCCCGTGTCGATCACCAGCCGCGCCGCCTCACGGCGATACTCCGGCGTATAAGTCTTCCTCTTGCTTGTGCCCATCACGGACATCCTCCCCGACAGGCCCGCAAACACGCGAAACCCGCCTGGTCA
>NZ_NBXA01000095.1 GCF_003399625.1 Subtercola boreus
CTCGCCAAAAGCCGCCTCGCCCTCGTCCCCGACACCAGGACGGAGGTCGAAGAAACAGCACTCGCCCTCAGCGCCTAACCCATCAAACCGAAGGAACTACCGCTACACCACCACCGGGGACTTGACCGTTCAGGCTAACGCCCGCTCTGTGGGGTCGATGCAAAGCTAGGCCTGATGGTCGATTCGCTGACACTGGATACTTGCATCATGACGATGCTAAAGCTGAGCCAGGGTGACGCCGCGGACAAGATCGCCTGGCTAGCAGACGCGGCCGCAAGTACAAGTCACGGCGCGGTGGTGGGATATGACATCTCCGGCTGGGATGACTCCGTCTGGGTCCTTCACTCAATGTACAAGGACGTCGAAAGCTCAGCCGACGCACCGAATAAAAGGCCTCGAACTCTGCTGGGCGAAGCGACGGGCTCTCCCGTCGATCTCTCTACCGGAATACCTCTGGAGTACAGCCCGACGCCGGTCGAGAAATGGACTCGTCTTCCCTGGTCTGAGCTAGCTTGCCGGCTCAATTTCGAGCTCGGAGCAGGGATGTCTAACCCACCCAGCGACAGCTGGCTGCCGCCCGCCTTGCCCGCAAACATCCTCGCGCCCAACGAGGGCCAGCTGAACGAGAAGGACCTGCAGTCAGTTGTCGACGCCGTGAAGACAATCCTCCCCGAGACAACCGAGGAATGCATCGCATTCTTCGCCGCACTACCAGCTCAGGAGTTCGACTCGGCGACGGTCTATTCCGGATCTCTAAACGACCTGCAGCAGCTTGTGAGGACCGAGACCGGGCACGCTACCCCGAGCAACATATGGCCGATCGACAGGACGTGGTTCATCTACACGGACTGGGATCTCCTCGCGACGAAAATCAGTGGACCCGTCGAACTCATCAACGCGATCGAGGCGAGCCCCGAGCTCGAGACAATCCGCTGGCCGGTCAAGCCAAATCACATGGAATGAGCACGAGGCGAGAGCGGTCACGGCGTCCCGTAGACCGTCTGACAAAGAGCACGACTGACGAGGGAGAGTTCCTTTCTGGCTACCCCGGGACTGACAGCTAGATTTGCGTCATGGACTCCTACAAGCAGCACCCGAGCCTGGTCGCAACTTGGAACGGGGAAGACCTCGATCCTCTGCCCGAGTCAGCCGAGTCCACGCTGACCGTGTGGCTACCGCTCCCGCCCGATGATGGGCCGCAGACATGGGAGGGAATGAATGCCGTCCCCGTAGAAGACGGGATAGTCGAGCTCCGGGCAGTGCCGGCGTATACATATGGCGTTAATTTCGGCGATCATCTCTCCACCCTCGAATCTGCGGAAGGCCCCCTCGTCTGCACCGGCATCGTTCGGAAGTCAGGTCAAGCGACATTCCGAATTTGCCTGCCTGAGGCAAGGACAGAACCATGGAGAACGGTCGCCGTGAGATACGCGCAGACCGGTTGCCTTGTGGATGTCATCTCTGAGCGACTGATAGCCCTGTCTTGTTCCGACACGGCCGCACCGGCGATCAGCCAGAGCCTCGCGTCCGACGAGAAGGCCGGCGCATTCGTCTACGAGAATGGCTAGCCAAAGGACGACTCCCCCACCCTCCCGTTCATCGTCGGTCTGGTGCGAACGGAGTTGTGATCGGTACGTTGAATTTCTCGTGACACTATTGCCTACGAGACCCGGGGAGATTCGATGTCCATAAACCAGAAGGCCGGCGTGGGCTTCCTGATCACGTTCGCTATCGCATGTGCTTTGTGTCTGATATTTCTCCCTGAATTCGCCTTCGGCGAGCCAGGCCGAGGCATCTTCAAAGCGCTTCCGGGTGGTTCGCTTTTCGTCCTCGGAATCATCTTCAGCCTGTCGGCAGTTGTCGTAATGATCGTCAACAACCTTCGCCGTAAAAAAGGCAAACCGCCCGTCTGACACCGCACAAGCACAGCCCAGCACTCCTCGCGTCGAATCCCGTTCAAATCCCCCGCCATCTGAGCCGGCAAACTTGTTCCGCTGGACGCCCGCGTCAGAGAAAGTCAGTCGTGGCTACATCAGATGAACAAGTTTTCCCACTGCCACCAGTTGAGGTCCTTGAAACACGCGGAGCGGCTGACCGATACCAAGAAACGGCTCTGCCAGATCCAGGACTAAGAAAGTTACTCGCACCTGACTCCAGCCGTCGACTGGTCGCAGCAGTGCCGTGAGAAACACACCCTCGGCCGTGGCCACACCGGCCTGCAAATCTGGTTCCCCAGGACCTAGCCAAACGGGGGTACGGAAGCCATCACCAGCGGGCAGACCACTCTTGCGTCCGCCCTCCGCTGGCGTGAGCCATCGGAGTTGAGCCCGCGCATCCTCGCGCGGCCCGTCCTGATTCTCATCCACATGACAACAGTATCTAGACGACCACATAGCGGTTGGCAGGCAGCGGCCGCAGTTCGAATCTGCGCGGGGCCACCACCGGCTGTTGAAGCCGGGCTACGCTGCCTCAGTGAGCGAGATATGGCCGCGCAGAGGCGATAAGAACGATGTTGAACCTAAACGTCTTCCCCATGTGGTCGTGCCGGTGCCCATCGGCGAGGTGCGCGACTTCGTTCGGCACGCAGTGAAGGGCACCAGCCTCGTGGATCCCGTTGCGCAGGTGTTCTCGGGCTTCGTGTTGTTCGAGCAGCGCCTCCGGTACACCGCCGTGGATGCCACGCACACCCGGATCGAGATAGACGTGTCTGAGAAGGTTCCCGGCGCGGATGTCCTTCTGTACACCCGCCGGGTCGGTGTCATCGACCGGTTCTTCGTCGCCGTTCAAGACGAACTCGACAGTCGTGAACGTCGGTATCACCGGCCGGAGGCAAAGGCTGCGGTCACAGAACAAGTCGAGTTCGATACCTCGGTCGACGGGACGTAGCCCGTTCTGGCACTCGCCTCCGACTGCCGCACCGACGCCGGCGTTGGTCACAATATAGGCCGTGCCGCTGCGCGCGAGATCGCCTTGACGGCCCGCATCCACTTCTCGGGAGCGCACTAGACCAGTTCGCAACGTCGTAGCGCCGCAGACATTCACTCGACTGCGGAGACGCGTTCTGTTAGACGCCCGCGCAGACGAAGTCCTACAAAGAGGGCGACTAGTCTGCGATGGATCGGGAAGGAAGCGCAGAAGCTGAGCTCAAAGCTCAAGCCCTGCGCCAGGTCGTCATTTAGCTAAGGTCGGAAGATGGACTCGACATATGACGCCGCCCAGAACCTTGCATATCTGTCACTCACCAACGATTCTGAGACTATGACGGCGCTCAGCGAATTTCCCCAGTCCTGCTCGTTGAAACTCCCCAGGTCGCGGGGTTAGGTTAGCGCAGGTTTGTGCCGGTGGTGATGCGGCGTAGTTCGTCGGATGCTGCGGTGTGGTTGCGG